>WRHU01000019.1 GCA_009783085.1 Coriobacteriia bacterium | reverse complement strand
GAGAAAATACAGCTACGACGCTTGTGGTCGCCTCGTCAAGTCTACGACAACGGATAACGTTGCCAACAAAACTACCACCTCCCAATACGGCTATGACAAGGCAGGTAACCGCCGTATTGAAACCGTGGATGGCATATCCACGTATTCTTACTACAACGGCTTAAATCAACTTACCTTAAAACAAGGTGGCAAGCCTGAATCTACCTCTACGTATTTCTATGACGAGAATGGCAACCAAACAATAGAAAAGGTGGGCAATAATAACGTCACGAGCTTTGCCTATGATGTGTCTAATCAAATTACCAGGGTATCAAGCCAAAACAAAGTGATAAATACCAATACCTATAACTCAGCAGGACAGCGTATTTCAAAAACTGATGCTAAAGGGGCTTTGACCAAATACTTCTACCAAGGAGGAGCTGTCCTTTACACTGAGGGTGCAAATAATGGCAAAACAACCTTTAATCTGATGGGTGGAGCAGATAACGTCATAGTATCCAAGCGCTACAAAGACAAATGCGCAGACAAATATTACAGCTATACCAAGGATGCCCGAGGTTCTACCACTAATATCTTAAGCGATGCAGGCACAAGCATAGCAACGTATCGCTACTCGGACTATGGCGAAACGGAGCGTACAGGAGATAGCACCTTTGCAAACGAGATAGCCTACACAGGTGGCATCTATGATGAGGACACCACGCTCTATTATCTCAACGCTCGCTACTACAGCCCTCATGATGCACGGTTTATGACTGTAGATCCAGCTCGTGATGGAGAGAATCATTATGTCTACTGTGGAAGTGACCCAATAAACAACATAGACCCATCAGGGCTTAAGGCAAAAACTTTGGAAGAAAAGTATAAGAAATTTCCAAAACCGAAAAGCGAAGATGCTCTAAAGATTAGAATAAAGAAAAATACGGTAAAAATAGATTGGTATTTCTATTTTGATGGCTCAAAAAATGCAAAGCTTAGAAAAAGAATCAAAAGTGGAATTGAGTCAAAATGGAAGGGCAAATCTTTTGAGGTGAAAGGAGTCAAAAAGGTAAAAGTTACTACGAAAATTCACGCAGGCAAAGAGGCCGAAAACAGATCGATGTTATATGTATTCAACACACAGGGGCGATCCTACGTTTCGTGGACTAATGGCTGGAGGAGATCACGTCCAGGCGATATGGTAATGTGTAAGGGCTACTATGCGGGCCTCAATTATAGTGTTAGCGAGTTTAAGCTGGTTGCGGCTCATGAGTTTGGTCATATTCTGGGCATAAAGGACGGCTATGTTGATGCGGGCAGTCCAGGAACTAAGAAGACTGCGAAGTACGATTCAATAATGTGTGATCAATATGGTGATAGAAACAAGGACAGAAAAAAACTAAACGCTCGGGTACAGGGGAAATCACGACAAGCTAAAAGCTACGGGCAAAGACGTTTCTATGGCTCTAAAAGCATACAAAGCCAATAGAGCACAAAAATGGAAATAGGAGGACACACATAATGTTGAGGTACTTTGGTTATCAGCAAAGCAGTATAAGACTTCCAATGTTGTTGTGGAGGTTGAGATGCACACTGACGTTCTTCTTGGTTCCACTGCTAGTTTGTACGGGTTTTGCTGCAGCTCCCTCAACAGCTTTTGCAAATGTAGGCTCTGATAGCGCCGAAAATGAAACGACCGTTTTTGACGAACCTGCGTCCGAGGAGGCACTTGTTGGCAAGTCCGATGAATACAGCGAGACAGAAACAATGGGCAAGGACGAGAAGATTGAGTTTTCGGCTGACAGTGAAAACGTATTGGGTTTAACAGCACATAGCACCAAGCTTGAGCCTTTGGCTGCTGATACTATCTCTGTCTGCACTGCCTCTCAGCTCCGCAACGCCGTAAAAAAAGCACCCAAGAACACCCTGTATAACATTGTGCTGGGCGCTGACATTAGTCTTGGCAAAAGCACTCTTGCAATACCAAAAGGCAAAAATATTGTACTTCTGAGCAGTCAGAGAGCTGACAATAAGCCCTATCTACTGAAAGCTAGTGGTTCTGCAAAAAACGAGGCGATTCTTGTGGAATCCGGAGCCAAGCTTACTGTAATAGGAATCAAATTAACCTGCAAAAAGAATGATGGCATTTACAATAAAGGCACTTTTGTGATGAAAAGAGGCAAGATTGTAAACTGTGGTGGTTGTGGCGTAGTCAATCGAGGTATCTTTACAATGCAAGGTGGCACTATAGCGAAAAATAGAGAAAATGGCGTATACAATGGCGATACATTTACGATGGTCGGTGGCAGTATTTCGGAGAACAAAAAAGAGGGTGTTTTTAACTCAGAAGATTTCCTTTTGACGGGCGGCACCATATTGAGGAACAAAAACGGTGGCGTTTTCAACTATGGCCTTTTTGCTATGTCAGATGGTGTAATAAATAACAACACAACTAAAGAAAACGGTGGTGGTGTGTATAACGGCGAAACTTTCAAAATGTCCGGCGGCTGTATTGTAGGTAACACTTCTAAAGCTGGCAAAAAGAACAGTGGTGGTAATGGTGGTGGTGTATACAATTCAGGTACTTTCAAGATGACCGGCGGCAGTATTTCAAAAAATAAGGCTGCCAAAGATGGCGGAGGCATATATACTACCTCTTATAAAAGATTAAGCGTAGAAAGCAGTGCAAAGTTTTCGGGCAATAGAGCAAAAAAAATGTACAACCGCATACCTTCGCTCGACAAAATCTATGGCGAAAAGATTGCCTGCACAAGATGGTCTAAGTCGCTTGGGCAAGGATACAACAACCACGACATCAATCACACAGGTTACACTGGTCTTTACACGATAAAAGTTGTGAACAAACCTCTGGGCATTGAAAATAGCTCCACTAAGGCAAAGGCATACGTAGAGTTGCAAAAAACGAGCTATGCGGCAACCCAGCGTTTTTATCTTAACAAAGTTGAAACTAAAGGCTCAAAGGATTACTACACCATTACTAATGTTTTATCGGGCAAGCGCCTCGCAGTAAAAGGAGGCAAGGCAACCAAAGGTGCTGTTGTTTGGCAAAACAAGACTTCTAAAAGTAAGGCACAACGGTTTTTGATAAAAGAAAACCCCAAGGGTGGCTACTGGATTTCTCCCAAAGGCTCTAAGCTAGTGTTCTCCCTGAAAGGTGGCAAGGCAGATGTGGGCACGAACATTGTTCTTGCCAAAAAATCTAAAAGTAAAACTCAGTGCTTTGAGCTTAAGGTTGTAAGGCAATCCTTTGATGTTGGCTTTTATGTGCTTCGAAATAAGGCCTCCAACAGCAATCTAGTCCCTCAAGGGATAAGTCAGAGCCCCATTGAGCAACTCACTGCCCCTCCTCCCGGATATCCTTCTTCTCCCTCAGGCTACGATGCTTCATGGCTTAGCTTTAACTATGACGAGAAAACAGGCTACTACTTTATTAAGCAAGCTCGCTCAGGCCTTGTTTTAGGCGTTGATGGTGATTCAACCGCTAGTAAATCTTCGGTGAGTCTACAGAAAGCCGACAACAAGTCTTTTTCGCAGAAATGGTGGTTTAAGAAAAACAGCGACAAGACCTTTACTATTGTCAATGCGCAAAATGGAAAAGCCTTAGAGTTTGACGGCGGCGCTTCAGAGGGCGACAGTTCTCTTTGGGTCAACAATCGAAACAATACAAAAGCTCAAAAGTGGACGTTCGGGCAAATTTTAGTCTAAATTAACCCTTGCGGTTCGAGAGTCATTCAGTCGCACATACGAAAAGATGGCTCTTTTGTGTTCAGGCAAGGACGTTAATGAGGAGCTAACAGATGCAAAAAATAATCATTGACCAAGAGTTCAAGGACTTGCTGCCACCGCTTGACAGCGAAACCTTTGCTCTGCTTGAAGAAAACATCTTAGAGCATGGCTGTAGAGATTCGCTGGTGTTATGGCAAGGCATTCTCATTGACGGGCACAACCGCTATGCCATCTGCACCAAACACAAAATACCCTTTAGCACTACTACCAAAGACTTTGCTACCAGAGAAGACGTGTTAATCTGGATTATCTCTACTCAAGTTGCTCGGCGAAACCTTACACCCTTGCAGTTAAGCCACTACAGGGGATTGCACTATCAGGCAGACAAAAGAATTATTGCAAATGAGAGTGGGAAAAATCAGCACAGTAAAATGGCTGCAGAAGCAAAAAATCTTGCAAAACTGCAGGTCAGTGAGGTTAGTGGTCATAATGACCATCAAGCCCCAGACGCCTCAACGGCCAATCGTCTTGCTGAGCAATACCATGTGTCGCCTAAAACGGTGAGGCGCGATGCAAAGGTGGCTGCAACCATTGACGCTCTTGGTGAGCTTTCTCCTAATGCTAAAAAGAAAATCCTTTCTGGCGAGGTAGCTATAGACAAAAAGGAACTTGAAGCACTTGCCACGCTACCAAACAAAGAGCTCATCAAACTTGCCAAAGCCATTGACAAGGGAAGCTACGACAAAAGCACGTTTTCTCACACTGCTCCTGCAAACGAGGGCTTGCCAAGCTTTGACCCAAAAGGCACACAGAAAGCAAGTGCTCTCCTCAAAACGGCAACAAACGATTTTCAACGAGAGCTACAACTGCTTGCCATAAATAGCGACTCAGCTGACCGCAATGTTGCGCTCAAGGCAGCACTCAAAGCGCACCTCACCAAACTTGAGGGGATATACAAAAGGTTGTAGGCACACATAGCCTAGGAGTTGCTAGGAGCGTCTGTTTTACCAACTCTTAGTGTGTATTTCGCAAGCTAACAAAGCACCAAAACACAATATGTAGTATGATTATGCGAAGCGTCGATTAGTTATGCGCAGCAAGCATAAGCAATAAATGGGCATTTCTTTTCAAAATCGTCGTGCGCGAAAGGGGTGTTTATGCTCTGTATAACCTGTGGTTCGGACAACTCAAGAGTCATTGACTCGCGCTCAAGTGATGACGGTAAAGCAATTCGCCGCCGCCGCATTTGTCAAGAGTGTGGGTATCGCTTTACTACGTATGAAAGTCAGAAAGAAACACCGCTCATTGTTTTGAAAAGTGACAAAAGCTCTGAAACCTTTGACAGAGACAAGCTGCTCAGAGGACTTATGACGGCGACTATCAAGCGTGATATTCCGGTGGCGCGCCTCAATGAGCTCATAGACGATGTTGAGCAAGAGCTACGAGCCGCTCCCCGCAATGAAGTACGTTCAAAAGTGCTGGGCGACATGGTGCTTGAGCGCCTGCGCGAGCTTGACGACGTTGCCTACATTCGTTTTGCTTCGGTCTACAAAGACTTTCAGGATATAGATGAGTTCCAGGCGGCATTGAAGGGCATGTCATAATGTCGGCAGAAAAAATAAATGTTGAAATCAAGAAGCTTGACGCTGAGCTTGCTTTACCAGCCTACGCCTATCCAGGAGATGCAGGACTTGATTTGTGCAGCGCCGAGGACGCTACCCTTGCTCCCTTTGAAAGGAAGCTCATTCCAACGGGCATTGCAGTTGCCATTCCGCACGGTTATGCGGGTTTTGTGTTGCCGCGCAGCGGACTTGCGCTGCGCTCAGGGCTTTCGCTCGTTAATGCGCCAGGGCTTATAGACAGCCAATACCGTGGCGAAATAAAAGTCATAGCCATCAACCTTGATGCCCATGAGCCCCTCTGCATACAAAGGGGGGAGCGCATTGCTCAGTTGATGGTAGTGGCGTATCCTCACACAACACTTGTTGAGGTAGGAGAGCTTGAAAACACCGAACGTGGGAGCGGTGGTTTTGGAAGCAGTGGCTCTGCAAGCAGTGGCTCTGGAAGCAGTGGCTCTGGAAGCGGCAGCACAGCAAGCAGCAGCACGGCAAGCAGTGACACAGCGAGCAGTGGCACAGCAAGCAGCAATTCTCAGTAAAAAACGACGTATAAGGAACACTATGAATTGGGACACTTTTATTTCACAAAAACTTAAGCCAGTTGAGGCGTATCAACCGGGCTTGCGCGAGGAGCAGGTGCGCGAGATTGCTCAAACGGAGCGCATCTATAAGCTTTCTTCAAACGAAAGCCCTCTGCCGCCGTTTCCCTCTGCGGTTGCCGCTATGCGTGAGGCACTGGAGAACCTCAATGAGTACCCTGATGGTGCAACGCACGAGCTTACGGGTGCGCTTGCTGAGCACTACGGTGTTTTGCGCGAGCAGGTTGTTATTGGCAATGGCTCAAACGAGCTAATTGACGACATAGCGATGTCGTGTTTGGAGCCAGGGGATAATGTGGTTTATTGCTGGCCGTCATTTATTGTTTATCGCTCTTCGGCACAAATTGCTGGAGTTGAGTATCGTGAGATTCCCCTTACGGCACACGGTAGCTCTGATTTGGATGCGCTCCTTGCTGCCATCGACCAAAACACAAAAATTGCCTACGTGTGCACGCCTAACAATCCCACCGGCGGTATAGTAACCGACGAGGACTTTGCTCGCTTTATTGAGGCGGTGCCCAAGCACGTTTTGGTAGTTGTTGATGCTGCGTATGAGGAGTTTGCTGGCAACACTGCGCGCCTTGATGCACACAAGTATTTTGATGGCGTGCGTCCCTTGGTGGTGCTTCGTACTTTTTCAAAGGCGTATGCGCTTGCGGGTATCCGCTGCGGCTATGGTCTGGCACCTGCCCCGCTTATTGAGGCTATCAACAAGGTGCGTGAGCCCTTTAACGTCAATTCTGTTGCGCAAGCTGGTGCGCTGGCAAGCCTTAATGACCCTGAGGAACTCAAGCGACGCGTTGAGCTTAACCGTCGAGGCAAACAGCGCCTTTATGAGTGTTTTGAGGAACTGGAGCTTATCTATCTGGAGTCTGAGGCTAATTTTGTGTGGGTAGAAGTGCCTGATGCGCAGGCGGTCTTTGACACCCTGCTCAAAAATGGCATTATTGTGCGGATATTTCCGGCGGTCAATGGCTTGCGTGTTGGGGTAGGAGATGAGGAAGGCGTGGACGCCACTATAGCGGTGTTTAGGCAGCTGTTTGGTTCGTAGGAGCTTTGGGCCTGGCTTACGAGCCTTGCCTGCAGAGCTGTTTTGAGGGCGAGCTTACCAAGAGGGATTTGCAAGGCGTTTTAGAGCCTGCCAATAGAACCCTTTGCGGCATCAAAGGTATCTTGCAAAATAGAGCCTGCCCCTTTTACGAGGCTTCCGCTTACCTGTGAGCTGTTTTCTCCAGAAATCCTGCTGGAACTTTTGCCTGTTTCTTGCTTAACAAAAACATCGGAAACCTGTAGGTTGTCCATCTGAGCAGAGGTTTCTTTTTCGTGATAATGCCGCTGGTCTTGGTTGCGATAGCGCGCGTACATAATCATGTAATAAATGGGGCCCGCCAAAAAGAGGGCTGCTCCCACCAAAAAGAGCATCTCCGAGCCATCTGCCGTTGCGCCCAAATCATACTCCACAACAAAGTCTGGCAGACGGGTCAAAATAGTTTGTAAGAAGCTCAGCACTACAATCTCCTCGCTACGTTGGTTCTAACACGAACCTAGTCAACTTACGCCGACGCAATCAAGAACATAATAAAAAGTCCAAGCGGTATTGCAATGAGCTCAATGATGAGCGAAATCAAAAACAGCCGACCCTTAGCAACCGGTACCGAGCCCATGGTTTCTCCAGTGCGTGCGTTGACCGCTACATAATGGAGAAGCTGTGAGCCGTTACTTTTATTCTCAAGGTATGAGTAAAGCCACACGGGCAGATATGCGGTGCGCCACACGGTATTTTTTGCGTCCACATCGCCTTTTTCCCACCGAATGCCTGCGTTATAAGCCGTTGTTGTTGCGTTGGCTTGGTAGCGCGCAATGTCCCGTATTTGAACTAGGGCGAGCGATTTAATGTCGTCAATGTTGGTGTCGCGGCGCTCTGAGGTAAAACCTTTGAGATAGTTGCCATCGTAGGGCACCACGTTTTCAACATCAAAGGGCATGATGGTATTGAGAATGTTATTGGTGTTTTCTGAAACACTAATGTTGCGTTTCTCAGAACGTGCCTCAAGCGTAAGGCCCGAAACGGTAAGGTCAAAATCTCGTGCAATTTGGTAGAGGTCGATGTCGTAATAGGTGCGCTGATTTTGCCCCGAGCCACGGGTATACCTGCGCGCAACACGTCCTGCCGTGCCGGCAAAGGAGGCCTGCGTACTGGCATCAAGAACGAAATAGGGGAGATAAACACCAAGGACGTTATCGGTGCTAAACTCAGCCTTGAAGTTTTTGTTAGCAAAAAAGTTTCGTTTTTTTACGAAGGTGTTGATGGATTCCCGTGCTTGCTCTCGCGTAAGGTGAAAGGGCAAGAGAGCATCGGGCACGGCGCCGTTGGGAATCTGGTGTTCTATAGAAAGTATCTGCCGACACCAGTGACAACGTGCAGTCATGCTTTCATTGGTGTCGATGACAACCTCTGCGCCACAACCTTGGCATTTGATGGTAACCTGAGCCGAAACACTGGGGTCAATATCGGCTGCGCCGCTGTAGTGTATTTCTTTTGGGTATGCCTCTGGTTGCTCTGCTGCCTCTTCTGTCTGTTCCGCTGCTTCTTCCTCAGTTTGCCCATCGGTTTGTTCGTCTGCTTGACCCTCAGCCTGCTCTTCGCCTTGTCCGGTAAGTTGAGCAACAGCTTGAGCCTGGGCTTCAGCTTGTTTTTTTGCGCGCGCTGTTTCTTTTGCATGAGCCTCGACTTGCTCTTTAGCTTGGGCAACGATTTCTGGCGCATCAAACAAATAACGACAATACTGGCATTGTACTCGACCAGTTCCAGGAACTTGCAGAATGTCTGCAGAGCCACAACGAGGACACCGGCTGAGCCCATGCCTTTTTTTATTATTGCTGTCGATAATAAAGGGCTCCTCAGGTAGCTCAAGAGGTGTGCCATCGGGAGCAAGGGCACCCGCAAGCTGTTCAGCCTCCACGCTCAAGGGCGCATCAGCTGAAGAATTAGCAGGCGTATTTTTTGTGGGCTTTTTTGGCACGTGTGCTCCTCAAGCTTTATGGGGCGGGCGGCCCAAACACCTTTGGCGCCCCCCCCCCCAACCAACCCCTTTTTAAACCCCAACAAAACTTTTTTTTTAACGTCAAAAAACCCCTTCGTAAAAAAACCCGGGTCCAGGAAGGCCTTTAACTTCGCCACGCT
>WRHU01000018.1 GCA_009783085.1 Coriobacteriia bacterium | reverse complement strand
AATATGAAAAAAATTTTTGTTTTATAGTGAAAAAAAAAAAAAGAAAAAAAAAAAAAAAACAAAAAAAAAAGAAGAAAAGAGGGGGGGGGGGGGGGGGGGTAGACCAAATGGTTTCTGTTATGAAGTTTGTAGCCCATTAAGTTGGGTAAGGTGCCCGTGCTAAGAAACGATTGTGTGTTACTAAAGTGAGAAAGACCATGAGCCCCCAAAAAAATATTCAAAAAGAAACTATACAAGACGTAAAGAACGCTCTAGTAAAAGCTGATGCAGACACACAGCAAAAGAGCTTTCAGCAAAAAACCTCATTCGCAGAGGACCTGATAAAACAGTGGCCAGCATTGCCCTATTTTAGCTTGGGCATATGGCTTGCCTGGGCCTACATTGCTTTTGGCGGCACCTTTTGGTTTCCGAACACAGAACACGCCAGCGTTACTATGTCGTGGTTTTACATTGTGTCTGTGGTAGCCTTTGGTGCTACTTTGTTGGTCATGCCCTTTGCGTTGAACGTTTCAAAGCGCATACTCTCCAGCAAGTGGACAATTATAGGTGCAGGAGGCATTGCGAGCCTTGGCTGCATAATGGCCTTTGCGTCAAACCTTACTCTTGCTCCGTCATTTATGAGTCAAGCCCAAATCCTTTTTTACATAGGAGCTGTTTTCAGGGGTATTGGAACAGCTGTTTTTGTAATGAAAATTGGAGAACTTTTTGGTATGCTGCCACCGCGCCTTAACTTCCTGTATGCGGCGCTCTCACAGATAGTCCTCTCCGTTATCTTTGCTCTACTCATGGGAATGCCCTTATGGAGTCCTTTTGCAAATTCTCCATCGCTTGCCGTTATCATTGCCTTTTGCGCACTACCCTTGCTTGCCGCACTACTCGCTTCAATTTCCTGCAAAGAAACAAGGGCTAAGGCTACGGCGCATAACTATGAAACAAGTTTCCGCTATCTTCCGCCTGAGTTTTGGCGTCTTATAATTCTTACGTTCATACTTGCCCTGATGACATATGCGCTGAAAGCGATGTTTTTTGCTGAACAATCTTCTGTTGCTCTGTATAACGGAGGCAACTATGCGGTACTGCTAGACGTTTTGTTTGCGTTTGTGCTAATCGTTCTCATACTTCGCTTAAGCACGCGTCATCTCAATTTCGGAAAAATTATCTTTACTACTATTATCATCCTTGCGGCATCCATTGCCTGCCTCTCTGTTCTTGAATCGCCGAGCCCTCTATGGAGCTCTCTCTTTTTTTCTGCGTCAGGGATTTTAGAATTTCTTACGTGGAGTATTTTAGCAATCGTTGTTTTTCAAAGAAACATATCTCCCATTCTTGTTTTTGGGTTTGGTCGCGGCGGTTTTATGCTTGCCTGTGCCCTTGGTTGGGTGCTGGGAACTTTTGTTTTTCCATCGGCTATTGACGCAACTAACAGTATTGTCTTTTGGTTGATTTGTGCGTCGGTATTGCTTCTCGCCGCATTTTTATTGTTCTCAGAAAAGACCTCTGAGCGATTGTTTTTATCAGATGATGACTCAGAGCGCTCATTTGAAAAGGCTATGCACATTAACACTCTCAAAGAGAACAGCAAGCAAGAAAAGTGGGATGAACGAGAGAAACGAAACGACTTTGAACAAGCGGTTGAGCGCCTCGCAAAGAGCAGTGGGCTTTCTGCTCGCGAAACAGAGACCTTCTCTTATCTCGCAAAAGGCTATAGCAGCAATGCTATTGCAGAAAAACTTCAGGTGTCGTGGAACACCGCTCGCTCTCACACACAAAACGTGTATGTGAAGCTCAATATTCACTCTCGGCAAGAGTTGATTTTGCTGCTTGAAAAAGAGGCGGAAGCACTTTAAGATACAGAGGAAACCGAGAACACAGAGCCTCATCTCAAGCATACTCAAATCAAGAATAGGGAACCCTACTAGAATACGTTGAGGCTGAGAAGGCAAAATTTCATCCAGATAAGTCACCGAGGGCACCCTAAAACTCCACGTCAAACGTTTTCATACAAAATGGGTCAACTCAATTCTCACGGCAAAAAACTATGATTTTTTTGAAGTTAGTTCATTTTGCATCTATCTGCATGATGGTTGCTCAGTCAAACTTTTATCAAATAAAATTGAAAAACACGGAGGTGGGCAATCACAAAGTGAATCAAACGCTGGGATTGGAGCATTGGATGCATGAGCAAAGCGTCAATGTGTTCAGTGCTCAGTTTTGCGTGTATTGATGCTGAAATAATCACCACATGACCTGCTCTCATAAACGTTTAAATGTTGGCTGAGAAAGTGTCGCCTGCGAACAAGGCGCTCAATGGACACAACGATATTTCCCCGTAACGGAAAGAAGGGCTTTTGGAACTATGAAAACATCCAAAGAAAATCTTGCAGATGACTTGGTCAAGCGTTGGCCTTCTCTTCCCTACTTAAGTCTTGGGGTGTGGCTTGCATGGTATCAGGGTATCTTTTGGTTTTCGGGCACAAAACACGCTGAGGTTGCCCTGCCGCATTTGTATCTCATATCTGCAATTGTTTTTGGCGCAACTCTTTTAGCTATGCCCCTGCTTATAAACATAACCAAACGCATGCTTTCTCATACGGCAGTAATTATTGGGGCAGGAGGCCTTGCGTGTTTTGGGAGTGTGCTTGCAATTGCATCTTACATCCCCTCTCTTCAACTCTTTGCAGAGCAAGGTCAAGTTTTCTTTTGGACAGGGTCTATTCTAAAGGGTGTTGCAACGGCAGTTTTTGTTATGAAAATCGGCGAACTGTTTGGCATGTTGTCGCCTCGACTTAATTTTCTCTACGTAGGGCTTGCGCAGATAGTCGTCGCCGTTATCTATTCTGCTATCGCCTCGATGCCCCCACTTAGCCTTTCACTAAATGCCTCCTCGCTTATATTCGGTGGCCTTTTTTGTAGTCTGCCACTGCTTGCGGCACTGTTGGCGGGGTGCTGCCGTAAGGCAGCGGTCGGCAAAACTGTAGAAGATTACAAAGAAACAATCAAGCATCTTCCGTTTGAGTTTTGGCGACTAACCGCCCTCACTGCCTTGCTTGCTCTTATGACGTACATGGTTAAGGCGATGGCGTTTTCTGAGCAACCATCAACCACACTATTTGGCAGCAGCTATGCAATCCTTGTGCATCTTTTGCTTGGCGGATTAATGATTATTGTAGCGCTGCGCCTTAAAACCCGTTATATTAACTTCGGAAAAATCATCTTAGTTCTTGCCATTATTGTGGCATGTTCGATTGCGTGCATTCCTGTTATTGGATCGGCTGGTCTGATATGGAATCCTCTTTTCTATATTGTTTCGACAGTGTTTGAATTTCTTATCTGGAGCATGTTGGCAATCATTGTCTTTCAGAGAAAAGTATCTTCTATTATCGTCTTTGGCTTTGGGCGCGGCAGCTTTGTGCTTGCGAGCGCATTTGGTTGGGCGCTCGGCATATTTGTTGTGCCTGTGTTTATTAGTCCGTCCAACAGTTTTGTAATTTGGTTGATGTGTGCTGGCGTGGTGCTGCTCCTTTCCCTTTTGTTGTTCTCAGAAAAGATCTCTGAACGTCTATTTTTATCGGGCGGTGACGAGGAGTCCTCTTTTGAAAACATAATGAGCATGAGCACCATCGAAAAAAGCAGCAATCAAGACAACCAGGAGAAGCAAGAAAAACGAGATGACTTCGAGCAAGCGGTTGAGCGCCTTGCAAAAAGCAATGGGCTTTCTGTGCGAGAGACAGAGACCTTTTCATATCTTGCAAAAGGCTATAGCAGCAGTGCTATTGCAGAGAAGCTTTTAGTATCGTGGAATACGGCTCGCTCTCACACACAAAACGTATACATGAAGCTCAGCGTCCACTCGCGTCAGGAGTTGATAGTGTTGATTGAAAAGGAAATTGAGACTTTCTCAAAACAAGCCTAAATTGGGTTGTTTTCAGGTCGGTTTTCCCCAAATAAGTTCCCTAATTTTGAACAACTATTTTCAAAACGTCAGCCAATTAAACTAAAGCTCCGCAATTTACAAACACATAACCCCACGTCAGAGGCTCTCACACAAAATGCGTCAACGCAATTTTCGTGGGAAAAAACATAAAAACTTTTCAAAGTTAGTTCACTATGCGTCTGTCTGTAGTGTTGCTGCTCGGTCAAACTTTTATACAGAAAACTTGAAAAATGCGGAGGTGGGACAAAATCGCAAGGTGAACTCAGTGTGGTAGGGACGAGGTGTTGAGTGTGCGAGCAGATGATGCTTGCATGCCCAATGTTTGTGTCTGTGCGTACCGTCACTTATTAGGAGCTTCACAAAAGATAATCTCAGCCTTGTTATTCAAGTGAACAAGAGTAAATAAAAAAGAAGCAAAAAGGATAAGACGAGCAAGCGCACCACACCAAAACAAACGCGGATGTCTTAGCACAGAGCAATATAGTTGGTGGCAAATGAACCCACAAGGAAGGGTTCGAGGAAAGGTGGGAAAGCATGAGTAGCGCAAAACGAACCGCAGGCACTCACGCCCGAGCAGTTGGGCAGCCTGCAAGGCGCAGCAAAGAGGTGGGGCTTCTTAGGAAGGCTCTTGCCATTTTGCTAGCTCTCAACATGGCAATTATGCTTATGGTGCCAGCGGGAGCAATCGCTGATCAAATTGTCGCACCCCCCAGTGATGATCTGGTGGCGGCAACTGACAGCACACAAGATGAACAAAACCCCGATGGCACGGACGGGGGTGAAGAAGAAGCCACCAACGATGATGTCGAGTATGCTGATGAGGCCGAGGAGGTAGCCGATGATGCAATCGAGCCAGACGATACCTTTGAAGCGTTCGATGAACCTGAGGCCGATGATCCTGATGAGGCAATTGCACCTTTGGGAATAACGACGCTCGGTCCTGGGCGCGTCTCTGTTGATACCTGGGTAAGCTTGTGTGATGCCATGCGTGATTCGAGCATCAATTACATTGAGTTCTCCCAAGACATTCAGCGTACTGCTGGCGACACGGTAGCGTCAGGCGATTTGCCAGACCTTAACCGTAGCCTTACTATCAATGGTAATGGCAAAACGCTCGACTTTAGAGCTGGAGGTGCCACGACCCTTATTAACCGTCGTGGTATCAACCTACTCAACGCTGCTCCAGCGGGCTCAATATTTACGTTGCAAAATGTCAACATCATCCGCTCCAATAGTCACGGCACTACGGCGGCTACTCGATTCCAGTTGATAGTTGCAAACAATGTTTATCAAAATGAAGTGAGTACAGCAAGAACAGATGGACAGAACTGGACGGTTGTATTAGAAAACCTTACGGCTCCTACATCTGGCGCAACGGCACCAAGCAGCGGCTTGCTTAATCTTCCTTCTGGTGTGGCAAAAGTTAAGGGTACCTTGACTTGGGATACCACTACTGGACCTAACCCATCGCAGTGGATCCTTAGTGCGTATGAGCAGTATTACGAAGGTTCTGACACCAATGTACTTCTTAGAGGAACAGATACTATTGCCAATGCTAATATCAATGGAAAATCAAACAAAGTTGAGATTACTGGTGGTGCTCAGGTAAAACTCGAAAGCATTACCGTAGGTACGCCTAGTGCTGGTGGCGTAAACACCAAGCAACCAGCAATTCGTATGGCTACTGCCGAGGAAAACGCTCGTGCAGTTGCCAATACTCAAGCGCTGCTCGTTGTTGATGGTGCGGGCACAAAGCTCGAGGCCTATAGTGACGGTAGCTCAGAGAATGCTGACGGCGGTACCGTTGTTTTGTCAACTTCTGCAGCAAACCGTGGCGGTGGCGGCGGTTTTCGTATTACTGGTGGCGCTGAGGTAGACATTGTCTCTACACGTCGCGCTGGAGCTGGTACTACAACTGCGGCTACTGTTGGACAGCCTGCCATTGTTCAGCAGGTAGAAGGTGGCACATTTATTGTAAGCGGCGAAGGAACCCAGATGAACGTGGAGTCTTGGGGCGTGTACAATAACGACCGCCAGGGTGTCATTCGTTTCCGCATGGTAGGAGATCAATACCTTACGGTTACTGATGGTGCTTCTTTAAAAATTACTCGTCATGCGCATGGTGGCTCAGCCACCGTACGGGGTCCTGGCATCCGTTTTGGACCGGGCGACAACAACGGCTTTATAGTAAGCAAGGGCGGTTTTGTTGAGGTTCTCAATGAGGGAAACACAAATGCCCAGCCTGCTACGGTAGCAAATATGAACACCGATGCAGCCATTGAGTTCTATGGCTCAAACTGGAGCTTTGAAGTTACCGACCCTGGCTCTGCCATTGTTCTTGAATCAAAGAACGGTTCAGTTATTGCAGCTGGTGATACTAACGTGAGAAACGGTAGTGTTACGGTTGGCGATGGCGCAGTGTTTATAGCGCGTGGTAATGTTAACTCAAATGCCATCGGCGTTATTCACGGCAACCCTCCGTTTACTTTTACTGCAAACCATCCTTTGTTCTATGACCTCGCCAACACTCATCCTCGTGATGGTGCCCGTTGGATTTCTTTGAGCAACGGAACCACTACACAAGACAGAGGCAATGTATTTACCTCAACAAACTCTGACGTAGCGGTTTGGGGCAACAATTCTAACGGTAGACCAAATAACCCCATAGCGGGCGACCCTTATAAAGACTGGTCTATGATTAGCTATGAGCTGTACGGGAGAAACTTTGTTACTCTCGGCAACAGCAATGATCCAACCTTTAGCACGGACGCAGATAGCTTTGGCGCAAACGGCATGCAGTCATATCGTCGTATTTCTGGTAACAATGGAACACCGCAATTTGACGAGATCATGCAGCCTACCAACGCTGATAAATACGTTCGTGTTATCGGTAGAGTTCCTGAAGGTCTGCCTGGTAGTGGGCGTCCGCTCTGGACTGATGAAATCAAAGCACACTTTGATATTACCCATGAGGGCTCAACCACAAAATCGGCACTGACCGACACACGGTCTTTGAGAGATGAAACCATTTATTCGGTTGAAACCAACGTAGATGATCTTGAAGGCGTTTTGCGTTACACCAAGCCCAACGACGAGTTTTTGATTACCGGTGACGTGTATAAACTTGCTGACGCTTGGCGTGGCAAGTCAGATACTCCTTCGGGACAAGCTCACTTGGCAACAGCTGATGACCTTCCTGCCAACAGCGCAACGGTCATGGATATCTTGCCGCCAGCTATTGCGGTTATTACCGACCCAACTCCTGATGCTGGCAAGAATGGTCGCATCTGGAAAGGCATTACCGAGCAGATCAAGGGTACGTGGCTTGACGCTGACGCTCAAAAAGCAGCTGCGCCTCACAACCCCGAGCCTGCTGTTGTAGGTTATGCGATTCTTGTATCTGGCACAACTCAAACCGAGCTGGGCGAGATTAACTTAAACAGCGATGGAACTTGGGATTACACCATTCCTGAGGACAAACTTTCAACCCTCAATGAGGGCGACAAGATTTACATCGTCTTAGAGGACGAGAACGAAAACAGGAACCCGCTTGCAGACACTCCCTGCCATGACACCATGGTTGAGGCTGCTCCTTACATGGAGGTTTCAGACCCTGACGTTAAGCTGTTTCACACGGATGCTTTCATTGGCACGCTTCAGGCTGCTGAGATTGCAGACCTAGGCCAAGACAGCCCCGCTCAGTGGGAAGAACTCTTGAAGGTTCTTAATGCCTACGGCGAAAAGAAAAACAACACCGTAACCATGGATCCTGCCATTAAGGTTCTGAGCGTTGAGCCGGTATGGGATGTGGCAGCATATTACAACCTCCCTGAGTTCAAGGCACTGAATCCTAAGGGCAAAGTCTACGCCGTTACCTATGGTGTAGTTGCTGATCCAAGCATTAGCCGTATTGGCTACATAACGGTTGTTCCGTTTGAACAGGGCGATGCGTTTATTGGTGCTAATGACTTTACCATTACGATTGCCAACGCAACTGAGGTTATGAGCCTTTCTACTGCAGACCGCGATGCCAAGCTTATTGAGCTCGCAGGAGCAGAGGGTCGCTACAGCATTGATGATGATTATTCTCCTAACAATGTTAAAGTGACTGATGTCAAGATACCTAGCCCCGCACAAGAAGGGGATTGGGACGTAACCTTTAGTCTTATAGACAGAACCAAGTTGTCTGCACAAGACCAAGCCGATGGCAAAGGTATTGTTACCATTCAGGCACATGTTATTCCTGGCAACATGCCTATTATTGACCTGAAAAATCCCATTGAGATTTGGATTGGCGACGATCCTAACGATCCTAAGCGCATGAAAACCGACTCATTCTTGCCCGGCGAGTTTACCGCTATGTATGGCGTTACCGCTTGGTCAGAGTTGGCAGGCGCAGACATCACCGACAAAGTAACCTATACGGGTACTTGGGATGAAACAAAGGTAGATTTTTATCCGGTAATCTATTCTGTTACCAACGATGATGGCAACTCCGTATCTGCCACCCGTGTGGTTATCGTCAACGACGGCAGCATAATTATTGACGATTTTGGTGCCATCAAGGCAACCGGCTTTGTTAAAAAACAAGGCGAGTCTGACCCGGCAACCATTCTTACCGACGCTAAAGCAGAGGCATGGATTTGGGACGAGAGCGCTCCTTCTGGCAAGGTTCCCGGTACGGCAGAAGTAGTGCCAACAAGCATTGGTAGCTATGCCATGAACTGCCCGGTAGGTGACTATCCTTTGCAGATTCAAATCAAAGAGGACACCAGGCCTGCCAATGAGCGTCTTATTTCAGACATTGTGGCAACCGTCATTACCAAAGACGTAATTGAAACAGATACTGACCCTGATACCAACAAGAGATATTCCGTTGGCGCAAACCACGTAAACCTTTTGGTATCTGAGGCTGCTGCTTATGCAAACAGCGGAAGCCCCGCAAACTCAAGCGATGCTGTCAAACTGATGCTGATTAACAAATCAGAAGCAGAGGCATGGTATCTTACTGATGTTGCCAACAAGCTTAATACCGCTCCGTTTGATTTGACTTCACTTGACCAAGCAGGCGTTGTAGTACTTGAAAACAACATTCCTGCTAACCCCACTAATGGCTCTACCTACACCGTAACCTTTGGTGTTAAAGAGTCTCCGGGCATTACTGCAACGGTTAACTACCTCGTAAGTGGCACCCCTCCAATGATCGTATTTGAAGAGGCTCCACTCATTATCGACTTTGTACCGGGAAGCACTCAAAACCTCACCGCTGCAGAGATCAAAGATAAA
>WRHU01000017.1 GCA_009783085.1 Coriobacteriia bacterium | reverse complement strand
AAAGAAAGGCAAAAGCAGTCTGAGGAATTTTATGAAAAGGATTTCTAGCTTATTCATAACTTCTATTTTAGTCTTCGCCCTCGCATTTTTCCTGCTCCCTTGCGAGCAGGCAGTGGCATCTGATGACGAGGGTCCATACATAGAAGCTCCATACATAATTGGAGACGGTAACCCACCGCCTCTTAGTATTATGGTGCGTGGTGAATCAGAACTTCTGGAAATGCTTGATATGGTTTTGGCACCTGACGATGAACTAACAGACTACCTTAAAAGAAAGTGTTATGCAGATAAGGAAGTAGAAACTAGAGAAAAGCTAATAGGGTTCTTGAGGCTCATTAATTCCATCCCCCTTCCTGTTCTTCCACAGGTAGAGTTCAGCTCAGTTAATCGAAGTTTTTATACATATATAAATAATACGGAAATCAGTTATTACCTCAATACTAAAAATGATGACGAGAGCTACTTATTCCGGCATGACTTAGGAAGTCCAAGTGCCAAAGAATCCATCGAAAAAGAAACTGGCAAAGAAGCAGTTCCTCTTTACCAAACCGACCGCATACAAGTCTATGAATCAGCCTACGATTATGAGGTGGATCCAGAAGTAAAAAGCATTGACTTTCATGCTGATTTTGACGGCTGCAATCTTTGGGGAAGCTATCGAAACGATTATCTTAAAAATATGCCCGAGCTTTTGCCTGAACAGTACTTTGAAGGCATAACTATCTCAAGCCTCAGCGAACAATATCCTCATGAGGCGTGGGCAACCATTTTGGGCTCAGACTACCAAGGTTCAGAAGGCAGCTTGCAGTCAACCGACGCAGGCTCAAGCCTTCTCAAAAATCCTCTTATCTGGCTGGCTGGCGTTGGAATACTCGCCGTCCTTGGCTTGCTAGCATTTTTCTCTGTTCGTAAAGCAAAAAAGAGAGAAGCATAGGGTTATCTCAGAATAAATTCTAAAAAATATAGAAGAGTAGGCCCACAAAGCACCGTAACGGTGCTTTGTGGGCCTACAGTGAGTACAAAGGTGCTTTACTTTACAAACAAACCATTTGACAAACAGCTATTCCTAATCCTTTTGCTTAAGCTAGTGCACTGAGCCGGGCAGGGTCTTAAGCTCTGCCATCGAAAAAACAGGACCATCAAGACAGATATACTTACCACCCACATTGCAGCGTCCGCATTTTCCCACCCCACACTTCATACGCATCTCAAGCGTGGTAATAATATCCTCCAGCGCAAATCCCATTTTTTCAAGACTTGCTGAACAAGTTCTAAACAAGCTCGGGCCTCCGCACAGCACCGCCACCTTGCCCGTGGCAGAAATGCCAAGACCCTCAAGAAACGGAGCCGTGTAGGCAACTGCTCCATCCCAATCGGAAGACTCTCGATACACGCTTAAGTGGACGTGCATATTTGGTTGCTGGGGCCACGCCTCTTGGAGGTCTTGCAAGTAAACAAGGTCGCTTGGTTTGCTGCCACTGTAAACAAGGTCAATGCGTCCGTAGCTGGCACGATTATCAAGCATATAGGTAATGAGCGAGCGCAGGGGTGCTAGGCCAATACCACCCCCCACAAAAAGCACGTCACGCCCTTTGAGGCTCTCATACGGAAACCAATTTCCAAAAGGCCCACGCAAGCCCACCGTATCACCTACGCTCAAGGCATGCAGCTGCTCGGTAACATATCCCACACGCTTGATGGTAAACTCGAGATAATCCTCCCCTTGGGCAGAAACGCAAAACATGCACTCCCCAAAGGGCAAAAGCGAAACCATAGCCGTCTGGCCTGGCTTGCAATCAAAAGGTCGTCTGCCGTCAAAAGTGCTTATGCGCAAAGACATAACATCAGAGGTTTCATGCGAGATGCTTTTAACCGTACAGAGCTGAGGCACAAGTCCTTGACGCACGGTTGCCTCACGGGCGCAGCCGTGTTCAATCTCAATATTTGCCGCCTTAGAATTTGCCGTTTTAGTGTTTGCCATCGCCAGCCCCTTTCTCACCTGCGAGGGCTACAGGGGCAAGCTCAGCAGCTCCTATATCGTCAATCAGGCAGCTAATGTCAAGGGCAACGGGACACTTTTGTATGCAGCGTCCGCAACCCACGCAAAGACTCTTGCCGTAGCGATCCTCAAAAAAGCAGAGCTTGTGCATAAAGCGCTGACGCACACGAGAGAGCTTGTCGGCACGGGGGTTGTGTCCGCCCGCCATTTCTGAATACACGCTAAACATACAGCTATCCCAACAGCGGTACCGCTCCCCTATTTTCATACGGTTGCTCTGGCTAATGTCAAAACAATAGCAGGTGGGGCACACATAGGTACAAGTGCCACAGGTGAGGCATTTTTTGGTGATGTCCTCCCACAGAGGGTGGTCAAACATCTGGTCAAGTTTTTCTTTTACCCCGTCCATGTCTACTTTAAGCGTGCAACTTACGGAGTCGCTGTTTTTTGCGCCCGCATCCTGCACATCACTCTCGTCAAAAAAGCCCTTGTATTTTCCGAGAAGCGCTGCACCTTTCTCCGACTGCGCAGCAAGCTGCCACGCCGCACCCACATCTTTGAGTAAAACATCAGCAGCTGGGGCCTGCCCAGCATTCAAGCCCATAGAATCGCAAAAACAGGTGGGCGCCGGAGCAGTACAGGCAAGGGCAAAAGTTGTAAGTTTTTGGCGGCGTGTTTCATAGTATTCGTCAATAAAGCCCCGTGTCAAAAATACATCGTCCATGCACTCGATGCTACGCATATCACAGGGACGAACACCAAAAAGCACCACCTCATCGGCATCAAATGTGGCGTCAACAAAAGGCTTGCCCTCATCATCTAAACCATAGCGATACATCTTTTCTGTCTGCGGAAACAGCATATCCTTAGGAGGCATATCGGTATTGACCAAATCAAAAGCAGGCTCTGTGCCCTGCCCATAGCGCGCAAAAGACGACACCGCCTCACCGCGCGCAGGAACATAAACCCGAACCGCTTGGTTCAGCTCAGCCAAAAAAGCATCAACACGTTCTTTTGAAAGTTGCATTTTCTCCACCTCCTACAGATATTCTTCAAGGTCGGCTACGTCATAGGTATTGAGCGGACTTATCGTTTCGCTGTCTAATCCGGCTTCTGGCACAGAAAAGAGTGTGGTTAAATCTTTGACCATTTTTCGGTTGATTTTCATCAGCGGAAGCTCCATGGGGCAAACACGCTCGCACTCGCCACACTCAACGCAGCGGTCGCCAATATGAAACACGCGCGTGAGGTTATAAAAGCGGTTCTCCTCAAGATTGTTTTGCTTGCCCTGCCAACCAGCACGGGCCTGATCAACAAAGCACTCGCGACAGGTACAGCACGGGCACACCTCTCGGCACGCATAACAACGAATACAGTTGTTGTAGAGTTTCTCAAAATAGGCGTTGCGCTCATCAAGGCTTAAGGCTTCAAGCTCTTCAACATCGCTAAAGCGCTCAGACGGGTCAATCGGCTTGGGGATAAGACCGCCGAGCGTTTCGTCGGTTGCCTCGCAGGTGCCAAGATATTCATCAAAGACCACCGGCTGACGGTGCGTACAGAAAGCACACTTTGATAAAAGCTTGCTGGAGGCCTCTGGAGCATGAGAAGGCTCTGAAGCATGAGAAACCTCTGGACTTTCAACCATTCCCGGACACGGCAATCCCAAAAGATAAACCTCTGAGCGCTTTAGCTGATTGTCGCTTATCATGCGGTTGATGCCACGAGATTCGCAGCCACGCACGCACACCGCCACCTTACCGTCCAGCTTCTCGCTAAGAACATATTTACCAAGCGTGTTAGCGCAGTATTCATTAAAGATAAGACGGTCAACCTTGTTTGCGTCGGTGATAAAGGCAGGGGTAGTCTGGTTTTCAAATCTCCCAGCTTCCCAACCAATGACACTTACCACCTCACCGCTTTCCAGAAGTTCTTTTGCGCGGAGACGAAGTTTTTGGGTTACTTCGGCAAATAGCGCAGTATGGACGCGAGTAGTCTGGACACGAGCAGTCTGGACACGAGCAGTCTGCTCACGAGTGATGCTCGGTGCAGTATCAGTCATTTTCAACAACCTCCTCTGCTTTATTTGCGGGCGTTAGGGCGTTCACTGTTCCCAGAGCGCCTTGCTCAGCAAACGCCTCAAAAGAAGCCGAATGTTTGAGCGGGCCAAGCGCCCGTATTTCTTCACACACCTGCGTTACCACATCTCTGAACTTTCCCGCCTCTGAGCCAGAAATCCAGCGAATTTGAAAACGCTCGGGCTCAAGACCCGTGTATTCTAAAAGACGCTTAAACGCCATCATGCGACGCTTTGCAAAATAGTTGCCCGAAACATAATGGCAATCGCCGGGGTGGCAACCACAAACCAACACGCCATCGCAGCCTTTGTTAAAGGCGGTAAGCACATACTGAGGGTTAACACGCCCCGAGCATGGCACACGCAACAAGCGTATGTTTGCCGGATAGTTCATACGATTGAGTCCTGCGAGATCGGCACCAGAATACGTGCACCAGTGACAACAAAACGCCAGAACAGTAGGTTGAAAATCGCTGTTGCTCTCTACCACTGACACAGCGCATCCACCTCCCTCATAATTTGCTCATCAGAAAATCCTTTGAGATCCATAGCGCCCGGACGGCACGCAACCGTACACGCTCCGCAACCCTGACAAAGGCTCGGGTTGACCTTAGACACCTTGCGCGTAACCATAACCGAGTTCTCGCGGCGCGTAATCTCCTCAAGCGTAATTGCCTGATACGGGCATATTGCTTCGCACGCGCCACAGCTGTTGCAAAGCGAGCTGTTTGACTGAGCTATCATAGCGTTGGACTCCAGCTCATCTTTATTAAAGAGTATGGCAACCTTCATGGCAGCTGCCGAGGCTTGTGCCACGGTATCGGGTATGTCTTTTGGTCCTTGGCAGGTGCCTGCAAGATAAATGCCGCCCGAGTTAGTTTCTACGGGACGCAGCTTGGGGTGAGCTTCCGAAAGCCAGAGGTCTTTGTCACGCGTAACGCCAAGCATACTACCAATGCGATTGGCATCATCGGCAGGCACCATAGCGGTTTCTAACACCACCATGTCTGCATCAACCCGCACCTGAGAACCACTCAGCGTGTCCTCACCAAGGCACACCAGCTTGCCGTTTTCCTCATAGATCTTTGAAACCCTGCCTCTTAGGTAAGTTGCACCGTCGTGTTGGGTGTTCATATAAAACTCGTCGTAGCCTTTGCCCGCACAACGCACGTCCATGTAGAAAATGAAGCACTTTGCGCCATCTACTTTGTCGAGGTATTGGTGGGCGTGCTTAGCAGCGTACATACAACAGGCGCGCGAACAATAACTGCGCCCTTTGTGAGGGTCGCGAGAACCAACGCATTTTATGATAGCCAGTGTTTTAGGCTCGGCTCCGTCTGAGGGACGCTGAATGTGACCCTCGGTTGGACCAGAAGCGTTAAGCAGACGCTCAAACTGCAAGCCGTGGATAACGTCTTGGTATAAACCGCCGCCGTATTCGCCATAGAGTTCTTGCCAGTTAATGAGCTGGTACCCAAAGGCCAAAATGATTGCACCGTAGGTTTCGGTGCTTGTTGTATCAACATCGTCAAAGCGAATGGCGTTGACGGCGCAAACTTTCTCGCACACACCGCATTTGCCCTCTAAAAGTTTGCGACAGTGAGCCGCATCTATCGTTGGTTTATTGGGCACGGCTTGGGCAAAGGGCGTATAGATAGCCTTCCGCAAACCAAGGCCTTGGTTGAACTCGCTTGTTACCTTGCTCGGACACTTAGTTTCGCACAAGCCGCAGCCAGTGCAAGAATCGTAGTCAACGTATTTGGCTTTTTCTCGAATAGTTACTTCAAAATTGCCCACATATCCAGTAATCTGCTCAACCTCAGACAGCGTTTTTATCGTAATAAGCGGGTGGGAGCCAACGTCAGCCATCTTGGGAGTACAAATGCACGCCGAGCAATCCAACGTAGGAAAAGTCTTATCAAGCATAACCATTTTGCCGCCCAAGGAGGGCTCTTTTTCAACAAGCGTTACGGGATAACCAGCATCGGCAATGTCAAGAGCCGCCTGCATACCCGCAATACCTCCGCCAATAACTAAAGCTCGTTTGTTAATGGGAATGGCAGTGGTAAACAGAGGCGCATCGTGGTCAACCTTTGCCGCCGCCATCTTTACGAGGTCAATTGCCTTTTTGGTTCCCACGTCTTTATCTTTGTGAACCCAAGAGCACTGCTCACGAATGTTTGCCACCTCAAGCATATACGGATTAACGTCCGTGGACTCAAGCATTTTGCGAAAGGTGAGCTCATGCATACGTGGAGAACACGAAGCTATGACAATACGGTCAAGTTTGTGTTCGGCTATGGCATCTTTTATCGACTGTTGCCCCGTGTCGGAGCAAATGTATTTATAGTCATCGGTGTGTACCACGTGAGGAAACTCGCGCGCCGCCTGAGCAAGCTGCTCAACATCGATCGTGCCTGCAATGTTTGACCCACAGTGACAAACAAAGACGCCTATTCTGCTCATTGTTGCACCTCCTCGATTTGCGGAGATAAAGTTGCGGGAGCCTTGGCGGTGCTGGCAGACGCAGCTGCCTTGGCCGAGGTGGCCGCCTTGGCCGAGGTGGCTGCCTTGGCCGAGGTGGCTGCCTGGGCAAGAGCAGCAGCCTCAGCTTTTTTTGTAGCCTCTGCAACAGCGGCAGCAGCGATTTTTGCGGCAGCAGCAGCTTCGGCAGCCTTGGCAGCCTCATCAAGCCTTTCTACCGCTGGCGTAAAGTGCGTGGTAAGCCCCACCTCTTTAGGAGTGCCGCCCATGCAATAGCCCAAAAGCTCCGTAAAACAATAGACAGGAATGTCAAAGCTTGGCTTGCCTTGCTTGGCACGTGCGCGATTTATCTCGCTTTGGCGCATATCTAAATTGAGCATACAGAGTGGACACGCCGTAGCGATAGCTTGGACCCCTTGTGCAGCAGCATTTTCAAAAATACGTTCAATGAGAATACGAGAATCTTTGGGTTTGGTAATTTGATGCGAAGCACCGCAGCACTCGGTCTTAAACGCCCATTTGACTGGCTCTGCGCCTGTTAGGGCCACCAGCTCGTCCATGCTCTGAGGGTTTTCAACATTGTCAAAGGTGCACACTGCTGCCGGGCGCACCAGCGCACAGCCGTAATAACTTGCCACCTTTAAGCCGTCGAGTTTTTTGGTAAGTGTTGCTGGTATGCGCTCACGCACGGCAGGAGCAGCCATAATCTCGAGAAAACTTTTAACATCGGCTTGTGCGGCGTACGGCATCTCGATAAGTTCTTCCACGTGTTTGAGCTGCTTCTCGCCACGGCGAGCATAATGCACCGCAGACTTGAGAGAATTGTAGCAACCAGCGCACGGCGTGGTAACCGTAAGGTTTGCATCCATTTGCTCAGCGAGTGCCAAGGAGCGGGCGGGTAAGGCTACAGCAAGGTTTTTGTCAGTAACTAGGGCTGCCGAGGTTCCGCAGCAACACCAGTCGGGTATTTCCATCAATTCTATGCCTATTTTTTGGGCAACATAGTTAGTCGAGTGGGTAAAAGAAATGCCCGTTGAGTCCGCCGAACAACCGGGGAAATAGGCATAACGAAGGGTGTCTTGTTCTGCCGGTGCGTTTGTCGCAGTTTCTGCTGCGGCTTCTGATGCAGCTTCTACCGGTGCGTTTGTCGCAGCTCTTGCTGAGGCTTCTGTCGCAGCTTCTGCCATAGAGGCTGTTACGGCTTCTGTCATAGCTTCAGTCATTGCTCCTCCCCTCTTTTTAGCACACGGTCTACCAACTCACGCACTGCCTTGCGGTTTTTGACCGTGTGGACTTTAGGGCCAACCATTTTTCGGGCAGCCATGCGTGGCACATTGCTCATATCTTGCATGAGGTGGCGCGATGCAAGGTTATAGCGCCCCGCAAGTATGGTTTCGTTAGATTTTCCAAACAGACGAACGTTTGAGATAAAAATGTCGTCAAAAATATCTGGCTCTGCCACAGGACGCAAGCCTTGCTGTTTGGCAGCGTGGCGGACTGCCAGCATAAGCCCATGTATGTTTATTTCTTGAGGACACCGCGCCGAGCAAACCATACAGGTGGCACAAATCCAAGGAGTTTTTGCGTTGAGCACCTGCTCGTACTGCCCCAACTGCAAAGCCCTGAGCACCTGCCGTGGCAAAAGATCCATCTCATGTGCCATAGGACAGCCAGCCGAACACTTACCGCACTGATAACAATCATGCAGGTCAACCGCTGCTTCACTGGTTATGGTAGCAATGCGTTCATAATTCTCATCGCTAATTGAGGAAAGGTCAAGCATTCCCACTCTTTCTCCTCTCATCTTCAGAGCTTTGCCGCCAAAGCCGAGGCTTCGCTGCAAAAAAACTCAAAATCCAGAAGTTATTGTGAGCGTCATTGTGACAAACTCTCAAAGCGTGTCAAGGGTGGTTGCATGCCCTAAACTCTGAACGGTTATCATGCCTTGCCAAAGGGCAATGACCGCTTAACGCTTCGAAAGACCGCTCATGAGCAATGACCACTCAACGCTTCACAAAGACCACTAATCGGACACAAGCAACACAAAGATACTTATTGTGGTACTGTTGGTCGTCACACTATTGTTCCCTGAAAGGAGAAAGCTATGAAAGCTTTTGCAATGCTCGGCTTAAACAAGACAGGTTGGATTGAAAAGGATCGCCCCGCATGTGGTCCTAATGATGCAATCCTGCGTCCTATCGCTCTTGCACCGTGCACTTCTGATGTTCACACCGTATGGGAAGGCGCTATTGGCGACCGCAAAGACCTCATCTTGGGTCACGAAGGCGTTGGCGAAATCGTCGAGGTTGGCGAGCTTGTTCGCGACTTTAAGGTAGGCGATGTTTGCATCGTTCCTGCTATCACCCCAGACTGGAACAGCGTTGAGGCTCAAGACGGCTACCAAATGCACTCAGGCGGAATGCTTGGTGGTTGGAAGTTCTCCAACATCAAAGATGGTATGTTTGCTGAATTTTTCCACGTAAACGATGCCGACGGTAACTTGGCTTTGCTTCCTGAGGGACTTTCTCCCGAAACCGCTACCATGCTTTCAGATATGGTTCCTACGGGCTTTCATGCTGCCGAGCTGGCTGGCGTACGCTACGGTGACAATGTTGTAGTAGTGGGTATTGGTCCTGTAGGCCTCATGGCAGTACGTGGTGCTGTTTTGAAGGGTGCTGCGCGCATCTTTGCTGTGGGCACGCGTCCTAACTGCGTTGCTGTTGCAAAAGAGTATGGTGCAACTGACATCATCAACTACAAAAATGGCAGCATCGTAGATCAGGTTATGGAGCTTACTGGTGGCGCTGGCGTAGACAAGGTGCTGCAGGCAGGCGGTACGGTTGACACCTTTGATGAGTCAATCCGTATGCTTAAGCCCGGTGGTGCTATTGGTAACGTGAACTATCTTGGTTCTGGTGAGTTCATTAAGATTCCTCGCGAGGAGTGGGGTGTTGGTATGGGCCACAAGATGATTAACGCTGGTCTTATGCCGGGTGGACGTCGCCGCATGGAGCGTCTTGCCGATATGGTTTTGGCTGGTCGTGTTGATCCGAGCAAGCTGCTCACTCATCGCTTTGAGGGCTTTGATTCTATCGAAGAGGCTCTTATGCTTATGAAAGATAAGCCTGCTGATCTTATCAAGCCAGTTGTTAGCATTAAGTGGTAAATAAGAAAGTTGTTATATAGTAAACAGGCGGCTCGCGCCTTGCGCGGGGCCCCCGTTTTTTTTTTCCCGTAAGATTTTCTCCCAATAAAAACACCTTACGCCAAAACAA
>WRHU01000016.1 GCA_009783085.1 Coriobacteriia bacterium | reverse complement strand
AAAGAAAGGCAAAAGCAGTCTGAGGAATTTTATGAAAAGGATTTCTAGCTTATTCATAACTTCTATTTTAGTCTTCGCCCTCGCATTTTTCCTGCTCCCTTGCGAGCAGGCAGTGGCATCTGAGGACGAGGGTCCATACATAGAAACTCCATACATAACTGGAGACGGCAACCAGCCGCCACTTGGCATCACGGTAAGAGGCGAAGCAGGACTCCGAGAGATGCTTGACATGGTCTTAGCATCTGACGATGAACTTACGGCATACCTAGAAAGAAAAGGTCACACTCGCAATGGGATGGAAACCAGAGAAGACCTAGTGACGTACCTGCGACTTATTGACTCATTGCCCTTTCCTGTGCTACCAAACACCAAGCTTAACACAATAGAACGCTCTGTCAGTTTATATGGTACGTCTGTTGATGTTTACTATGATGTTATAAATAGTAGCGAGTCCACTGGCTATGTTCCACGCTGGTATCATTTTACGTTTTATGTAAGTGACATAAGTGCTAAAGAGATAGTGAAAAACGAAACAGGAAAAGACGCTGTTCCCTTTTACCAAAACGATAATATGCAAATCTATCTCTCGCCCTATATTTCAAACACGTATCCAGATATAAGAATTGTTAGCTTTTTTGCGGATACCAATGGTTGGTTTGTCGATGTTCGATACCGAAACGACGACCTTAAAAGCATCTCAGAGCTTGATCCTGCACAATTCTTTGAAGGCATGTCAACCTCGCACTTAAGCAGTCTATATCCTCATAAAGCTTGGATTGCCATTCTCGGTCAAGACTATGCGAATCGATATCCCTATTTTGACCCTCTTTTTGGGTAGCGGGTGCTAACATCCTCGTCGCTTTCGGTTTACTTGCCTTTTTGGCTGTGCGTCAAAAGAAAAAAAGGAAGCTCGAGATTCTCTCTAGGTAGACCAAAGAGAACCCGCAAGAATCGAACAGGACAATGTGTTAAAATAGCAGGCTGCAAGGAGTGTGTGGTGATGTGGCGTATGGTGATGTGGCGTGTGGCATCTCGCAAAAAGATACATCGCAGCACCAAAGAACACCCATAATAAAGGACAGGGGTCAAACGTGGCGCAAAAAGCTCAACAAAATGCACAGCAAAAAGCATCGCAAAAGGAACAGAAACTCTACGCAGGAACAGGCTTTGTTGTTCTCTGGACGGTGCTCATGTCGGCCAGTCTAGCACTTGCCTTTGCTGGACGTATTTTTGGCTACATTGACGGCCCACTTTTTGTTTCCATTACTATCCCTCTTTTTGTAGGTGTAAGCTCGGCTATTCTCATTATTGTGGGAGGCTTTTTGTTTCTGCGAAGCCTTGCCAAGGGAGATGCTCTGGGCAAGCGCACCAGTGTCATGGTTATGGTTCTGGGAGCTTGTACGCTTGCGGCACATTTTATTTTCTCAGGGGTTGGCTCCCTCCTGCTTGACAAAGTTGTATAGCCGTAAAGTTTTGAGTTTGTGAGATAGTTTAGAGATTTCGAATGAGAGGCTGATTTCGTGTTTGAGATTCCAACAAAAATGCTTTTGCTCGTAGCGGCGCTGGTTTGGCTCATTGCCGGAGCAGCAGTTATCGGCGTTGGCTTAAATGCCGCCGTTGAACCGTGGACAGGAAACATGGTGCTTTCTGCTCTCGCCATCTTTCTCCCCTTTCTTATTTTGTTCTTGTTCATTTCGCGCAAGCACATCAAGCGAATCCTAAGCTACACCGAGCCATTTACTAGCCTGTTTAAGTTCTTTGATATGCGCTCGTACATCATTCTCATTATTATGGTTGCCCTCGGCGTTTCAACGCGGGCAACTGGTCTTGTTCCTCCCAGCATTGTTGCGTTTTTCTGCTGCGGTTTGGGCTTTGCGCTCATCGTATCGGTGATGTATTACCTTGCTTCTTATGTCGCTATTTGTGATGAGCTTGCAACCGACGACCGTGACATCACCTCGTTTTTCAGAAACATGGCGAGCTCGTTTTCTCAGGACAAGAAAGACTAAGGCAGCAGCAGCAGCAGCAGCAGCGGCGGCGGCGGCGGCAACGGCACAACGGCAACAACGGCAGCAGCAGCAGAGGCGGCGGCACAACGGCTACAACGGCTACAACGGCTACAACGGTAGCAGCCTAATCACTACCAGCGCTCACGCACCCACAAACCTCATAATTCTTAAAATCGGATTAAGCATCTGATGTTTTTCGCACGCTCTTGCCCTATTCTTTCTTACAGCTTCTAACTAAGAGAAAGGATATGAACATGGGACGTGTTATGTTGCCACTTTATACGCCGCGCTATGTGCCCAACGGCAGTGAGCTGGCTTGCATCACCACAAACAAGGGCACGATTATCGTGGAACTTGACGGAAAAAACGCGCCTGTTGCTGTAGGTAATTTTATCGAGCTTGCGCATCAGGGTTTTTACGAGAAAACTAAGTTTCATGCCTATAAAGCTCACTCGGTTATTGCTGGTGGTTGCCCGGTAACCCGAGGACTTGGTGCGGCGCAGGTTGATGCTGGGTCACGGGGCGTTTTGCGTGGCATTCATCCCGGAACAGGAGATGCACGCTACACCATCAAGGACGAATACGTCAAAAAACCAAACAACAAGCACAAGCTGGGAAGCCTTTGCCTTGCGCATAAGTCTGAGCCAAACTCAAGCAGCTGTCAGTTCTATTTTTCTTTGGCACGGCAGACAAAGTTTGACAAAAGATTCACGGTGTTTGGTGCGACAATTAAGGGCTTAGATGTTCTCGCTGAGCTTCGCATTGGCGATGAGATTTTGTCGATAGACATTCTCGGAGCAGACCAGATGCTGCTGGCAGAAGCACTTTTAGGAGATATTCCCGTACCGTTTGTGGCAACTTCGGCTTAGGAAATCATACTGCGCTTGTGGCGACTTCGGCTTAAGTGATTATGCTGCGTTTGTGGCTACTTCTGCTTAGGTCGATTGTCTCCTACAGCGCCTCGTAGCGCTCAACAAGATCGATAAGCTCTTGCTGCTTGTGAACGCCAAGCTTGCGATAAATGCTCTCCATGTGGCTGCGCGCCGTACCCTTTGCAACAAAAAGGTCGCGTGCAATAATCGAAAGGGTGCGGCCGTAAGCAAGCAGCAAAAGCACTTCGCTTTCTCGAGGTGTCAGCCCATAAGCAGAGGCCACCAAAGCGCAGTTTGCCTCAAGCTTGCTGTCAAGCGAAGTTGCCTGCGTGCGCAAGCCCACCTCACTTTTCTTATCGGAACGAACCGTATCTAAAAGCTGATCAATAGTTCCCTCTGGAATAACCAAAAACGCAAGCACAACAAGGCTCAAAATGCACAGCATGGCAACAACGGTAATTTGAATGCTTCCGCTTGCAATATACGAATTAAGCACATCGCCAATAAAATAACCAAGGGCCATGCCGGTGAACATGAAAGCTACCCCAAGGCCAAATATACGCAGCGGGTTTTCGCCTTTGCGGCGGGCGGTTTCGGTAAAAAGAATCCATACCAAAATGTCAAAAAACTCATAACCAATGTTGATGAGTAATATGCAAAGCGCCGCATGGGTGTCAAAAAACAGAGCAATCGCTACAAATCCTGCCACCATAATGGGCAAAGAAAGCCGATAGGTAGAGGTGGGGTTAAAGCGCTGTTTGAGTATTGCACTCAGAGCGAGAAAGCTCACGCCAACAATGGCAAGAGCGAGCAAGGCGCTGCCGCCAAAAAAGGCAAAGGGGTTTGAGCCGTTTTGCGGAAGCGTATCAAACAAACGACAGAGGAAGGAGAACGTCATGATGGAAAACATGAGCTTTCCAACCTTGATTACAAGCGAGCGCTTGGCTTTGTCGTCGGTTTTGTCAGTAATTTTTTCGGTGCTATCAGCAGCCTTAGCGTAAGCCTTATCGGCAGCCTTATCGACAGTCATATTACCGGTCTTATCAGCAGCCTTAGCGTAAGCCTTGTCGGCAGTTTTAGCGTACACCTTATCGGCAGCCGTATCGCTCAAAATTTGCCCAGAACCTGAGCCATCCAAAAGAGAAGGCTTTAACAGGAAAAGCGACTTGGGCAACCAGAATAATTCTGTCACCTTTAGCCCTGAGCGACCAGCCTTATACACTAGCAAGACAAATGACAAAAGCGGAAACACGATATAACCCACCAAGCTTGCCTCAGCTGAAGTCAGGGCAACAAGCACTGCAGTTACGAGGGCGGCGGCGGGAGATACAATGGTCGCAAAGCGAATCTCGTGTTTTGCAAACTGCTCGCCCCACAGCACCTGCAGCAAACCAGCGCCAGCACCACCGATAACAAAGCCGCTCAGTGCCAAAAACTCAAGCTGCTGCGAGAGCGTTAGCGGGATAAGAATTGCAGCCAAAACGAGTAAAAATGCGCACGCTCCATAAAGTATCCTATGAATAATTTGTGCCTTGTTTCTCAATCTCCTCACGGCAAAAACAACAAAAAGTGCTGTTAGTACTCCGGCAGCAAGATACAGCCAATACGGAGCATGGCTAACCTTTGTAGGGCTCACGTTTGACAACAGAGGAATCATGAGGCAGAGCACAATCCAAGCACGGCAAAGACCAAAGCCCAGTATTACCGTGATGTAGTTGAGCGTATCGCTGTCGCGGTTTTTGGACATAGCGTGCTTGCCTTTCTCTTTTCTTGAAATCTGTCCTCGCCACTTCCCACACCCTAGAGTATAGAGCTTTTTATCTAAAAACATATCGGATTAAGCGTCCTATGTCGCTTGCTTCTGGTTGCGGCTTCACTGCATTTTGAACGATTTTAGGCAATTTTTGGATGTTTTCTGGGCAATTTTGAACCTCTTTTGGGCGTTTTAGGGCTTTTTTGTTCAATTTTGTTGCAAAAGCAAAAATCCTATCGAGCATCAGATGTATCAAAAGACCTCACGTCTTAAAGTGTCACGAATATAAGAATGCCTCGGCAAAAAAAGGCATACACCCTACCAAGAAGGAGGAGAAACATGGAGCAGAACAACAGACAGGACGGCAGACAGGACGGCAGACAAAAAAACGAGCACAATGGCGGGCAAACAAGCGAGAAAACAATTGCGCAAGACAAGGGACACCTTAAAGAGAACTTGTCACGCCGTTCGTTTCTTAAAGGGGCCGCACTTGCGAGCGCAACTGCCGCAACCGCTGCTGGCACCACCGCACTGGTTGGCTGCGGGCTCACCGGGCTGGGTTCAGCCTCAGGAGCAACCGGTGATTGGCTGCCCAAAACTTGGGACTACGAGTGCGACGTATTGGTCATTGGGTACGGCGGTGCCGGAATGTGGGCATCGCTCATCGCTGCAGACGAAGGAGAGCAAGAGGTAATCGTACTCGAAAAGGTTGCTCTGCGTGGCGGCGGTAACAGCTCAATCAACAACGGCGAGTGGACTATTATCGAGCCAGACAAGGCTGATCTTTTCAAGCGCTACATCAAGACCTTCACGCAAGGCAAAACGCCCGAAAACATGATCGACGCATGGGTAGCAGAGTGTCTTCGCAACGTCGAGTATGCCGATAAGTACAACATGACCTACGAAATTGTAGAAAAGGCTCTGGCTGGTTCTATCCCTGAATACGCCTTTTTAGAGGGCGGTGCTTTTGAGGGAGCCCAGAAGCTTGCGTCTATTGACGGCTTTGGCATGGTAACCTTTGCGGAGCTCAACAAAAAGCGTGAGGAGCTTGGCATTGAGGTTCTGTTCGATTGCCATGACCAACGCCTCATTCAAAATCCTGAAACCAAAGAAATCCTCGGCGCATACACCCTCATGGGCAACGACGGTACCGAAAAGGCAGTCAAAGCACGCAAGGGCGTTGTCATGTGTACGGGTGGCTTTGAGTTTAACGAGGATTTGAAAAACGAGCATCTCAAGTGCTATCCCTTTAAGTTTGAGGGTTGGGGCTGGAACACGGGCGACGGCATTAAAATGGTCGAGGACGTGGGAGCAAAACTCTGGCACATGGACATGGCAATCTCCATGTATTCTATGTGGACACGCGATCCAGATTTTGACTTTTCGATTCTTGCGTTCATGCCTTCGTTCTCTTACTTCACGGTCAATCGCCTCGGCAAACGCTATGTCAACGAGGATAACATGGGCACGCCACACAATGGTTGGCACACCTTGCTCCACTTTGATGACAGCATCGCCGACTACGACCGTATCCCCAGCTGGCAGATTTTTGACCAAAGTTGCTTTGATGCAGGCAAGCTCAGTACCAGCCAGGGCGACTTCTTTGAATGCGGAAACTTTGCCTCTGATCTCCCCGATTCGCTGCGTGCGTGGGACGGCTGGAGTCAGGATAACAAGGCGGAGCTTGAACGTGGCTGGATACTTACGGGCAACACGCTTAAGGAACTTGGGGAGAAAATCAAGGACTTTGATCCTCTGATGGACGTTGGCGCGCTCCAAAAAACCTTTGATGAGTATCAGGAGTTTTGCGACGCCAAAAAAGATGCACGCTTTGACCGCAATCCCGACCATCTTCAAAAACTTGACGGCGGTCCGTACTATGCCATATCTCTGTATCCGGGCTCGTGCTCAACGCTCGGTGGCCCTATGAAAAACGAGAATGGACAGGTACTCAATCCTGCACGCGAGGTTATTCCACGCCTGTACGCAGCCGGAAGCTTTGGCAATTTCCAGAGCCATACCTACGGCATTACCGGTGGAAACAATGCTGAGAATATGGTGTGGGGTCGTATTTCTGGTAGGCACTGCGCCGGACTCGAAAACTGGGACGCCTAAGTGCTGGTTGTTTTACGAAAAGTGCTGCTACCAGTGGCCCAATGCGCTGTTATCAGTAGGCCAACGAGAAACCACCGGGAAGGCTCAGGGGGCCAACGGGGAGGAAATTATGAAACACAGTAGTAAAAAGGGAAAGATGCTAAAACGTATGCTCGCCGCTGGCACAACCGCCCTTGTGCTTTGCATAAGCCTTGTGGCGCTGGTGGCGTGTGCTCCGCATGAAAACCTACCGCTTGGTTCAGGGGGAAGCCTGAATGCAGAAAACGGTGCGCCGGAGGCAATGCCCGTCAATTGGACTATAAACTTTGACTGTGCAGTGTGTCATGTTGAAGAAGTTTCATCGGCTACAAGCGGCATGCACGCACAGGCAACCGCTCACCAAGATTTGCGTTGCATAGATTGCCATGCGCAGGAAGCAACGCTTACGGCGGTGCATGATGGCATCACCTTTGCTGACACACCGAGCACCAAAGCCAAGCATAATACCGTGGAGGAGCAAACCTGCGTTGCCTGCCACGGGAGCTTGGCGCAGATGGCTCAAAAGACCTCGGGAAGTACCGCACTGGTTGATGGCAATGGTTTAGTGGTCAATCCCCACAAACGACCTGCGGGCAACACACACACCGATAACCCGGCAACCTGCACTGATTGCCATAACAATCATTCAGAGAGCTTGGGTAAAGACGCCATGAAATATTGTGCGCTGTGTCATCATCGGGGTGTTTTTCAATGCGGAACGTGTCATGAACTGCGCACACCAACTGAGTAGCGAGCGGTCTTGAAGCGACGCTCATGCTAACTGCCGATAGTGCTGGCTTTTCCTGTCCTGTTTTGACACACTCCTTGTCCCCCAACAAGACACCTACACAAAACAGGTAGCTGGAATCCAGATAAAGTGCCCCGCTTGCAGTCCCTCGGCAAGCGGGGCACAATTTTTACTATAAAGGCAAGGCGACACTCCCCGCTTTCTCAAGCCTCAGGAAAGCACAGGAAGCCGCCTGAGAGCTTGTTGGCTTTATGATGGCCCTTATTTAGGGAGGCTACGACAGCGACTGCCTCACACAGCCCCCTCTATGCTTGTATTCCAGTAGCCTTACATACTGCCTAGGTTGGCAAAAATTGGTACCACCAACATAATCAGTATTCCCACAAACATAATCATCATAGGAATAAGCAACTTGCTAGCCGCTTTTTCACCCTGACGCCTAACATGTTGCTTCTTAAGAGACCAAACCTCTTTGCTTTGGTCTTGCAGCATAAAAGCAAGTTCTGCGTTGCCCTTTACTAGACCTTGTATCAACGTTGAGATAAACTTTTTTATCTCAGGCACCATACTCCGAGCTCCAAACTGATGCAGTGCATCTACCTCAGCTGTTCCATTCTTCATGTTTTCCACAGCTAGCTGCATTTCTTTGTAGAACATAGAATCCCCTGATGTGGCAATGTCCTCCCACGCTTCCCTAAGAATCATTCCAGCACTTGTCATGAGGGCAAGCTTAGAAACAACCTCAGAAAAGTCAGTCATGAGTTCGGCAGAACGTTTTGCAATTTTTTGGGAAGCTGTGGTTCCAAAATAGTAATATGCGAAACCAGCAAAACCAAGGCCAACAAAAAGCAACATTAGGTCGTTACCAACACCGTACAATATGAATGCCAAAACAACAATGGTCATTGCCAGGGTAAGGCGCTGGGCATGACTAACTCGAATATAGTAATCAGCGTATTTCTCGCCAAAAAGAACCGAAACTTCTTTACGAAGCTTGCGGTTTCCCTTACCTTTGTATGAGTAGCCAATTTTTTCTAGGAGTCCGTATCCAACAAAATATAATTCCTTAAACGGATACTCTTTCTCCGTAAGGGCCTCAAAGAGATGGGCGTGCTTGCGTCCTGTCATGTAGCAATAAAGCCAGAACAACAGAGCTGCAAATCCAATCAAAAAAATAATTATATTAAGAGGTGTAAGTAAGCCCATTGTCATCACCCTATACCTTTATATCTAAAATACGCCTGCCAATAAAATACGCAATAACAAAAAACAGAATTGCGACCGTACTTGATATGATGCCAGCTGGGGTAACAAAATTGTTCGAAAACTCAGGACTCATCAGCTTAATTACACCAATGAGAGCTATTGGCATAATGATCATAATATTCTGTTCCAGCTTATTGGCAGAAACCGTTGTTTCAATGTCTTCTGCAATTCCCATTTTTTCACTGAGAACGTCATGGGTGCCTCTTACAGTGTCATTGATGTTGCCACCCTTTCGATAACAAATTTCAAATACATTGCCAAAGCTGAGGATGTCATCGTTACCGCTTCTTTCTCCGAAATCAACTAAGAGTTCCTCAATGTTTATGTTACTGTTAACGCCAGCGAGAATGGCCTCCAACTCATTAATGATAAAAGCATCTTCTTCATACTGAATTCTCATATCCTCTAGCACAGCATTAAAGGAATCGGTCACGTTTTTTCCCGAACTCAACGAGGTGCTCAAAGCCTCAAGCATATCTCTAAATTGCAAGGCTAGAGTTTTTTTACGCTTAGCAATAATGCTCTTGGTTACAATAGGCTGAATACCTATTCCTGCAATCACGCCAAGAGTGCCACAAATAACTACATCCAGAATTATTGTTAGCAAAGTTGGTCTACCAAACTCATCTACACCTATTCCGCCATAGAAAAGATACCCAACAGCAGCTCCCACAGCAAACCCTGCAATAAACAACAGAACTTTCTGTAATTTGCTCATATAGAAAACTTTATAATTGAGCACAGGAATATTCGTAGCCGATGGATAGTACTGTGGCTCCAGCGGTTCTTTATTGTCCTTTTTCCAAAACAACGCCATTAATTTCTCCTTACGCAATCAGCGCTATAATAATTATGTTTCACTACACTTTCAGGGATTTTCCGGCTAGCGCAAGCTTGTATGTTTGCTGCATATCGTTTTTTGTTCGGTTGAGCGAACCAGACACCTTTTCCAGCGTACTATGTTTGTCTTCCTCAAATACAAAAAGAGGGTTGAGCTGTATCTTTCCATCCTCATAACCCAATACCTCTGTTATTTCCATTGTGCGGCGAGAATGATCGCGCAAGCGCGCCAAGTGAACAATTATATCAAGCGCAGAGGATATCTGTTGACGGATTGCGTCGAGCGGCAAACCTGCTGCTCCTATCAAAACCATGGTTTCCAACCTACTTAGCATATCCTCGGTTGAGTTGGCGTGACCAGTAGAAAGAGACCCATCGTGGCCAGTGTTCATAGCCTGAAGCATATCAAGCGCTTCCCCGCCTCGAACTTCTCCAACCACAATGCGCTCAGGACGCATACGCAGAGATGTCTTTATCAAATCACGAATTGACACTTCTCCAGCACCAGAAGCATTAGCGTTTCTTGTTTCCAAGCTCACAAGATTGTCTATCGCAGTTATCTGCAACTCAGCAGAATCCTCAATGGTGATAATGCGCTCTGTATGAGGAATGTAGTTGGAAAGCGCATTAAGAAACGTTGTTTTGCCAGAGCCCGTACCGCCACTTACAAAGATGTTGTACTTTGCCTCAACAAACGTTCGTAGTATGTTAGCTATTTCTTCGGTAATAGAACCATATTGAATGAGTTTTTCCACCGTCATAGGGGTTTTTGAAAACTTACGGATAGTGATGGTTGGACCACACAGAGCGATTGGCGGAAGCACTACATTAACACGAGATCCATCGGGCAAACGAGTGTCAACAATAGGACTCGCTTGATTGACCTCTCTACCAGATAGACCAACAATCCTCTGGATAACATCTTCAAGACGCCTTTGGCTTTCAAACTCCCTTTTTGTGCGCTGAACTACTCCATCTTTTTCAATGAATACTTTTTCGTGACCGTTAATCATTACTTCTGTAATAGATTCATCTGCCATAATGTTGTCAAGCATGCCAAATCCACGAATAGAGCTATAGATTTGCTGAATGATAGTTACCATTTGTTCAACAGCAACGTATTCCTGCCCTATTTCCTGTTTTACCATACTTTCTATTTGTGCTTCAAGATCATCATCGCTGATTTTGCTCAGTTGAAAATTTTCAAAGATGTGCGTTCGTATCTTTGAAATAATGGCTTGTTCTCGTGCCTCTTCCAAAACTCCTCCTAATGCCCTAAAGGTTCTGAGCGCTAAATGAACAACGCTGCAGACACACCCTAAAATACCTTGTTTTACAGTTCATCAAAAATTGAATATTTTTGTAGTTGCTGAACAATTTCTCGAGGAGTTGCCCTTTCAATCTTTGGAGCTCCCGACAATGAGCGAATTCCAACAGCATCGAGAGTGCGTCCTGTTTTGTTGCTGAATTTATTGTAAGCAAGCGCGAAACGGTTTAAGTACGAAACGTCTCCTTGACGTTCCAAAATCTCTAGCGCCCCAATTGCTTGTGTAGTTTTCATGTTAGAAATTTCTGAACCATCAGAAACAAGAACCATCAAGTCAGCTTGCTTTATAGCCTCAAACGAAATATCGCTCAGTAATGAACCAACATCGATAATGATGTGGTCGTAATCGCCAGACATTAAAATAGTGGACAGCAGGCTTTTTACATCGTCAACAGTCAGCTCTCGCAGCTCCAGAGGCGTTACGCTGCCTGATATAAAGAACACGCCACTCTGATCGCGTTTTATGCTACTCTCAATTTTGAGCATTGCATTTCCGCGTTTGCTCTTAAGTGCGAATACAATGTCGCTGAACGTTGCGCTTCCCTCTCCTGCAAAAAAGGCATCGGTGCTCATAAATTCCTCAAGACTAAAAAAGAGCACTTTTGAGCCAGCACGCGAAAAGTAAGTTGCACACGCAGCTGCCATTGTTGAGCAGCCAACCCCACCGCTTGCAGAAAAGAATTGGATTACGCTCCCCTTAGTTTCACCTGCAAGCTTTAGCCTTACCGAAGAAGGAATGTTTTCAGAATAAATCTCAAGAACATTCCTATAGAGCAATTCTATTCTTTGATATTTGCTGACAACTTTTTGGTCTCTTATCGTATCAATGGCAGAAGATTCAACTAGATAGGCGAATCCACAGCGCGAAGGAAGAGCAGACGGCTCAATATCAAACTCATCACTTGAAAGAAAAACATCAATGACGTTCTTTTCTAAGGTGTCAAGTGCCATTTTTTGCTCAGTAAAAGTATATATCTCCAGCTTCTCTGGGTATTTGCTGGCGCACGTTTGAGCTAAACGACTTAAGAAAGTCTTGTCCTTGTCTAGTATGGCGAGCCTTATTTTCATTCCTTACCTCCTTGCATTTGTGGGTATAATCACCATTTTTTTGCTATCACTATTTAGTGCTTGTCCAGACTTCATCGGTGCGGAAAGTGTCTTCAGGGAAGTTGGCGGGAATGGTGAGGGTGAAGGTGCCTTTGTCGGGTTTGTTGCCCGTATCAACAAAATCTATCTCAA
>WRHU01000015.1 GCA_009783085.1 Coriobacteriia bacterium | reverse complement strand
AACTACCACCTCCCAATACGGCTATGACAAGGCAGGTAACCGCCGTATTGAAACGGTGGATGGCATATCTACGTATTCTTACTACAATGGCTTAAATCAGCTCACCTTAAAACAAGGTGGCAAACCTGAATCTACCTCTACGTATTTCTATGACGAGAATGGCAACCAAACAATAGAAAAGGTGGGCAATAATAACGTTACGAGCTTTGCCTATGATGTGTCTAATCAAATTACCAGGGTATCAAGCCAAAACAAAGTGATAAATACCAATACCTATAACTCAGCAGGTCAGCGTATTTCAAAAACTGATGCAAAAGGGGCTATGACCAAATACTTCTACCAAGGCGGGGCAGTCCTTTACACAGAGGATGCAAATAATGGCAAAACAACCTTTAATCTGATGGGTGGGGCAGATAACGTCATTGCCTCCAAGCGCTACAAAGACAAATACGCAGACAAATATTTTGCTTATACTAAAGATGCCCGGGGCTCTACCACCAACATCTTAAGCGATGCAGGCACAAGCATAGCAACGTATCGCTACTCGGACTATGGCGAAACGGAGCGTACAGGAGATAGCACCTTTGCAAATGAAATAGCCTACACAGGTGGCATCTATGATGAGGACACCACGCTCTATTATCTTAACGCTCGCTACTACAGCCCTCATGATGCGAGGTTTATGACCGCTGATCCAGCTCGTGATGGTGCTAACTATTATGCGTATTGCGGAAGCGACCCAATAAACAACATAGACCCATTCGGACTTGAAAAAATAGTGATGTCGGGTGGAAGATATGATTCTGCTGGTACATATGGGTACGAATTCATTGATACGGCCCTAAAAAAAATTAAGGGCATGAAGAAGAAAGGAGCCATTCAGTGGCTCGTGGCAGATGCTGGTTGGACTCTTCAACAAAAGGGCTATATTCAAGATGCCGCAAGCGCAGCAGGGCTATCAAAGCCTATCAAGTGGTTAACAAGCAAAGATGCAATACATTCCAGCATAGAATACTGTAATCAAAGTACTGCCAACAGAAGAAAGGATAGAATTACAGAGTTTTATGTTTTTTCTCATGGTTTTTCAGGATCTGGTGGCAGTATTGAATTAGGCTCCCCGCATAGCAACTACAGTCGATTTAGCTGGAAAAAAGATCATATCAAAGATCTTGATAAGAGATCTTTCAAAAAAACAAAGACGCAGTTTTATTCATGCAATACAGCGACTGCATTAAAGAAAAGCTTTGCTTACAGTTGGGCTAAAAAGACCAAGGGCAAGACTAAGGCTGCTATCGGAAAAACGGATTATTCGCATATAAACTCGTTTGAGTTTTCGGAATCATATAGGAAGTGGAAAAAAAAGCGCGGAAGTTACGAAAAACCAAAAGCATCATATCGACTTCCAAAATTAGCTGACGGTGCCAGTTGGAAGACGTATAACAAAAGCAAGTAGGCTAGGAGTACTATGCCTGCGCCAAATTATGTGTTTCTGGTCATATAATGCTCTGTTGAAAGGTGGAATACTTGAAAAAGCAGGGTGCGAAAAAAAAGTTGGCATTATTTGTTGTGTTTGGACTTGTCTTGCTTGTGTTTGGCGTTGTTGTCAGCATTATGTCAACATCTTTTTACCCACAAACTGAAAGCATATATAAAAAAGCTGTTACGCAAAATGAAATAGAATCAAAAAAATATATTCTATGTAAAGTCGCACGAACGACGGGGTATCGTTGGGAGCTTGTTCAAAATGAATACAAAGAAACGGGCTCCGAATATGTACTTTTGAAGGGCCCTGATCCTCAGCAAGACCCTGGGTTTAGCCCTGATTTCTACCAAAACACTTTTGTGTTTTACATCACAGAGAAGAATACGGTTTTTCGTGCAGAATTAGAAGAAACGTGTTTTGAGTACACAGTCAACGGTTGGGATATTCTTTATCCTGTAGACCACGGAACATTTCCTAATTTTTATCCGGGGTTTATGCTAGAAAGCGATATTGTGCTTGGGTAGTACGCCAAGAGGATAAAAGAGTGTAGAACACTAAGTGAACACGAGGGGACGGTTCTTTTGCGTCCAGCCAAAGGTTTTGTGAGGAACTAGCAAACGAATAAAAAGGGACGGTACGATTTTGTCACACCCTATTTTAATACGGGACAAAATCGTACCGTCCCCTTTGCTTGGTGTGTTAGAATAGTTACTATAAGGCTCAACAAAGCTGCAAGCCGAAGGCGCGAATTGAAGGCGCAAACCAAAAGCGAGAGCCAAAACTGCAAGCCAGAAGCTGCAAGCCAGACGGCATTAAGCTGTGTGCCAAACGGGTTAAGCTCCTGATTAGACTGATTAGAAGACGTCAAGCTACGAGCCAGACAGCACAGGCTGTCTTACCTTGGGAGAGATTGCTATGGATACTCCTGCCAACATGGAAGCGCTGCGAATTGCCATCTGCGAGGACGTAAAGTCTGAGGAGGAAACTCTCATTGCCCTTATTAGCGAGTCGCGGATTCCTGCCGAGGTGCAGAGTTTTCCCTCAGGCGAGGATTTTTTAGAGGTATTTGAGGCAGGAGCTTTCGACCTCATTTTTCTTGACGTGTATATGGCAAATCTTACCGGCGTGCAGGTGGCGGAGCGCATTCGCGAGGACGACACCCAGGTGGTCATTGTTTTTACCACTACCAGCGAGGACTTTACGCGCGAAAGCTACCGGCTCAACGCCTACAAATATATGCTCAAGCCTATTGCCTATGAGGACGTCTTAGATTCCCTCGAGCTTGCCATTATCAAGCGCGATCACGCCCAAGGCGCGACTGTTCAAATTGTGTGCGATGGCGAGCCTGTTACCATTCACCTCGCTGATATTGAATACGTTGAGGCAAGTAACCGGCGTTCCATTTTTAATATGGAAGACGGCACAACCCACGCCACCCTCACCACCATTGACGCTTTGGAAAAGCTCTTGCCTTCTCCCCGTTTTTTGCGTTCGCATCGTGCGTTTATCGTCAACCTTGACCGTGTGGTCGACGTTGACGAGGACTTTATTATGGATAATGGCACGCGAGCCTATATTCGCGTCAAAGACTTTAGAAAGATCAAACACGCTTACGACGACTATCTCTTTAACAGCGTGAGGAGTGATTTGTGAACAAAGATCTCCGCCGCAGACTTAGTCGCATTACGGGGGGGATTTATGCGTTTGTCGCCATTGTTTTGATGGCGGTGCTTATCGGTCAGGTTATCGCACACAAAAACAATATCGTTTATCACTACAGCGGCCTGCGTGTTATTACCGAGGTTGAGTGTTTAATTAACGGAGAGGCGCAAAAAGCTCTTGAGCTTCCCGCGCGCCTGGAGGGACTAAAGCCAGGCGATGTGGTCAATTTGGAGCGCACCATTGAAACACGGATTCTGGACAATGTTTTAATAAAAGGCGAGCATCTTTTTCTCAAGTTTTATGTAAATGGACGCCTGTATTATGAGATTGGCAGTCTGGGAACCTATCCCTCATTTCAAAAAGAACCGCCCCATGTGGTAACGAGCATACCGTTGCCCAGCACGCCTGACTACCTCAATTTGCGCTTTAGTTACGTGGTACCCGAGGGCAAAAGCTCGCTTGTTTTGCCAGAAATGTATATTGGCGAAAACGAACTGCTCTTTACCCTGCTCATGGATTATAACCTCGCACTGCTGCTCATATCTATTTTTATGATCATTGGGGCTGCGGTGTTCATAATTATTGGACTTACGGCAATTCGCAGAGCTTTGGTAGCAAGCGCGTTTCTCTGGCTGGGGCTCACCTGTTTGAGTACTGCGACGTGGACTTTATGTTCAAATGAGATTGTTCTTTATCTCATACCTCACCCAAGTCTGCTTTATAACTTGGGGTATTTGGGAATGTTTGGCATTATTCCGGCGTTTTTGCGCTTTAACTATTCGATGCTCTACTCGAAGCAGAACTGGCTTGTTCGAGGGCTTTCGTACGCCTCGGCTGCCGCCTTTATTCTTGCTCTTACCCTGCACCTAACGGGGGTTTTGAGTTTTGCTGAGATGGCACCGATGTTGCTGGTAATAGGGGCAATTATTTTGGCTTCTCTCCTTGTTGCGCTTGTCATAGAGCAGTATCGCTATAAGACTCCCGTGCGCATGCGCTTTGTAATTTCGTGCTCGATTTTTACGCTATTTACCACGCTTGAAATGGTCAACTGGCTGGGTCCTCATTTTGCGCCAACAGGGTTGTTTTTTCAGCTCGGCCTTGCCTTTTTTGTAATAGAGCTTGGTGTTCTTGCGTGGGAGTATGTGCGTGAAGCCCTTGATGCTTCGGAGAAAAACGCTCGGCTTCAAGTTGAGATTGCCTCGACCAATAGAGCCCTTGGTGCGCAACGAGCTTTGTATAAAACGCTCACCACTTCTAACGAGGAAGTGCGCAAGCTGCGGCATGATATGCGCCACCAGCTCAGCGTAATTCGCGGCTATTTGGAGGACAAGAAAAACAAAAAGGCACTTGAGTATCTTGACTCTTTATACGGCACTATCCCTAACACGGCCGATCTTTTTGTGTGCGACAACTTTGCCGTTAATGCGCTTGTGGGTCACTATCAAGCCATCGCCAAAGAGCAGGGTATTCAAGTTGACCTTAAGCTGGTAGTGCCCGAAAAAGTGGGGCGTGTGCTGGATACCGACCTGTGCGTTATTATCGGCAACTTGTTTGAAAACGCGATTGAGGCTTGCGCTTATGTTGACGAGCACAAGCGTTTTATTAAGATACAGAGCTCGACTGACAGCGTGCGTTTTACCTTTGTTATTGACAACAGTTTTGACGGGCATGTTGACGTGCGGCATGGGGAGTTTTATTCGCGCAAGCGGGCGGGCAAGGGTATTGGCATGGCATCGGTGCGAGCTGAGGTACAAAAATATGATGGTTCGATGAAGTATGAAACCGTTGATGGAGTTTTCAAGACATCACTGTATGTGAAGCTATAGTTTTTGTGAGGTTGGGTTCGTTGCGTTGTGTGCGGCGCTTGGCTGATTTGGCTATCGATTTGGCTATCTGTTCTTTTGTGCGCCGGCACTAGACCTCTGGCACAACTCCAGTTTCTATAATGGCAAGCAAAGCTTCCTCGTCAAGAATAGGTATGCCTAGGCTTTGTGCTTTGGTAAGTTTTGAACCTGCTTTGGGGCCTGCAACCACGTAGCTTGTTTTTGCAGACACCGAACCAGAGGTTTTAGCACCCCGCGCACGCAAGAGGGCTTCTGCCTCCTCGCGGCTGTGAACCTCAAGACTTCCCGTCAAAACAAAGGTGAGCCCTGCAAGTGTTTGGGGTTTAGCCGCCGCCGCTTGCTCGGCAGCAGCCTCATCGCTGAGTTCAAGTTGCAAGCCAGCAGCACGGAGCTTCTCGATAAGTTTAAGGTTTTGTGGAGCTTTGAAAAAATCGACTATGCTGGTGGCAATAATCGCACCAACGCCATCAAGGTTTTGCAGCTTATCCTCGGGCGCAGTCATAAGGGCATTTGCCGAGGGATAGCGTGCGGTAATAAGCTCTGCGACCTGCTTGCCCACATTGCGAATGCCGAGCCCAAAAAGCACGCGGGCAAAGGGTTGGCGGGTGCTTTCCTGTATCTGAGCAACAAGCTTTTTTGCTATGACTGCACCAACTACCACGGGTTCTTTTTCATAGTCGCCCGTTTTTTCGCGTTGCTCTGGCGAGAGGGGGCGCACATATTTCATCTCGCCCGTTTCGAGGGCAGCAATGGTAGCCTCGTCGAGATGATAAAAGTCTGCAACGTCGCGCACAAGGCTGGCATCAACCATTTTTTCGATGAGCTTTTCGCCGAGCCCGTCGATGTCCAAGGCTCCGCGCGACACCCAGTGGCTCAGGCGTTCAAGCAGCTGCGCCGGACATTCGGTGTTAATGCAGCGAAAGGCAACGCTATCGGTATCGCGGGCAATCTCTGAGCCACACGAGGGGCAGGTGGTGGGCATATCCCAAGGTTTTGTGTTGCTCGGGCGCAAAGAGAGAACCGAGCCAAGCACCTCGGGGATAACGTCGCCCGCCTTGCGCACAATAACGGTATCGCCAATGCGCACGTCTTTGCGCAAGACCTCATCAAGATTGTGCAGCGTTGCGCGACCCACCGTTGAGCCGGCAACGGTAATAGGGTCAAACTCAGCAACGGGGGTGAGCACGCCCGTGCGTCCCACCTGTACCACAATGCGCTGAAGTACGGTGGTTTTTTCCTCCGGAGGAAACTTAAAGGCAATCGCCCAGCGGGGCGCTTTTGCGGTAAAACCAAGCGCGCGCTGGAGCTCAAAATCGTCGAGCTTGATTACCACGCCGTCAATCTCATAGGGCAGCTGGTTGCGGAGCTCCAGCGCGCGCTGGCAAAAAGCACGAACCTCATCAGAGTTTGTACAACGCTCAATAAGAGGATTGGTACGAAAGCCCGCGTTTTTGAGCCAATCGAGCATTTCGGTTTGACTGGTAAGGCCCAAGTTGCGCGCGCAGCCATCTGGCATAGTGTAAAAAAAGGTTGCGAGGTCGCGCATGGCAGTAATGCGTGCATCTTTTTGACGGAGCGAACCAGCGGCAGCGTTGCGGGGATTGGCGAAGGGCTTGGAAACCTTGCCCGTTGCCTCAGCTTCTTTTTCAATCTCGGTATTCAGGCGTTCAAAACTTGTCTGAGGCATAAAAATCTCGCCCCGCACCTCAATGGCGGCAGACGTGCTTGCAAGAACTGCGCTTGCAGTGGCATGTGCGGCTGCAGGAGCTGCGCTTGCAGTGGCATGTGCGGCCGTAGGAGCTGCGCTTGCAGTGGCAGTGGCGGTTGCAGGAGTTGAGCCCCTAACTGCTGTGTCGGTAAGAGCCGTATTTGCAGTAACGGTTGCAGAAGTTGCCTCCGTATTCATAAGGCGCAGCGGCACATCGCGCACCGTGCGCACGTTTGCTGTTACGTCCTCGCCGGTTGTGCCGTCGCCACGCGTGGCAGCCCGCACAAGAGAGCCCTCCTCATAGGTCAAAGCGATAGAAGAGCCGTCTATTTTTGGCTCACAAACAAAAGCAGGCAAGGGCACACCTGCGTGCGCTTCATAGATACGATTGAGCCACGCATCAAGCTCGTCAAGATTCATGGCATTGTCAAGCGAGTACATACGCTCAGCGTGGGTAACGGCATCAAAAGTTGTGGTGTTTATAAAGCCACCTACCCGCTGCGTGGGCGAGGTGGGAACAATGAGTTCAGGGTAATTTTGCTCCAGCTCCTGCAGCTCGCGCATAAGCGAGTCAAAAGCAGCGTCGCTTATGGAGGGTTCGTCAAGAGCATAATAACGGTAGGAGTGTTGGTCTATTTCGTCGCGCAAGGCGGCTGCACGTTGCTGTGCCTTTTCATATTCAATAGTGCTATTTTCTATAGCAATATCTTGCATCATATTCCCTTCACGCAAATACTGGCTACCCTATGCGGTGGCGGACTGCTCCTCGCAAGCTTTCTCAGACACAAGAACCTGCGAGGGAACTTGGTTGAGTTGCTCAGGAGTAATCTGGGGATTATGATAGCGGTTATGGAGCTTGCGTGGGGTTGAGATTGCGCTGTGAGGGCACCAGTGAAGGCAGGCATAACACGCCTGACACTTATCGGAACGCAAAGGAATAAGTTTTTGTGGCGAAACCACGGCTCTTTGAAAAAAATCAGCCTCGTTTTTGCCAGCGGAACTCAGAGCACCTGTTCCGGCATTTATGTCATTCCAACTAATGTTATCTGTTTTCGCGCGGGGCGAGCTTGTTTTCGAGCTCGGTAAGTCCGTTTTCGCAAGGGGCAAATCTGTTTTTGCAGCGCTCGTGCCCACCTCAGCACTTGCGGTATCCGCAGAAACAAAGGTGATATTGTTTGCTGGGCACACCTGCACGCAGGTTCCGCAGAGCTGACAGTCTGCATTCGTTTGAAACGCAAGGTGTTTGCGGCGCGAAAGCCCGTAAACGTCGCCCAAGGTTTTAAGCGACTTAACCGCAGGGCGGCAATAGCGTTCCTGGCCGTTGCCAATCTCTTCTGCAATTTCATCAAGCTGTGGCTGCATTTTGGCGATGTCATTGTTGACGGTAGTTTCAGAAGGTGCCCTCAGACCCAAACAGCCTTTCATGCGTATGCTCGTAGCAAAGTTAAGCCCAGCACCCTTGCCGCTCAACAGTTCGTCAATATCCCAGAACTCATTACAGCCATACACCGTGTGTGTCGAAACAGCAAAATAGTATTTTTCGCTATCGGCAGGCATTTTCTCGATAAAATCAGACATCATTTGGGGGAGGGTAGCGCGATGCACGGGGAACACAAAGCCAATCTTGGTAGCCGTGCGGGCAGCTTCATAGGGGTCCTTGAGCGTCAATGCGGCAGGAACGGAGATAGGCTCAGGTGCACCCAATCGGTGCGCAAGAGCAGAGGCAACCAAAAGGCTGTTGCCCGTTGCACTAAAGTAGTAAATCGCGTAGCTGTTCCGTGCAGTTTCCAAGCCTCGTCCTTTGTCGATACAGTTGCCCCACGCTACGTAGTATACCGCTCTTTCCATGGGGGTTTACCCTAAAACCTTATCTCTTGTTGGTTTTATACAAGGGGCGGGTAGTTTTAGGCGGCGAACGGCGCAATGGACAGCATGGCGAGCGCTGGCGTGTTTGCCTCAGGGCAAGCCGCGCAAGGCTTCCCAATAGCCAAATGGTTCATAATAGAGGATAATAGGCACCTCGACTTTTGGTTCGACTTTTAGTTCGCCTTTTAGTTCGCCTTTTGTTGATGAAACTCGACTTTCAAAAGGGAGTATGTAATGAGCACGCAGTATGCCTCCAAAGAAATGATACGTGTTGAGGAAGCCCTTGACAGAGCGCTCGGCATAATAGAGCCGCTTGAGGCTGAGCGCGTGAGCCTAACGGAGTGCGGGGGGCGGGTGCTTGCTCAAGACATAGCAAGCGACGTAGATATTGCTGCTTTTGACAACAGCGCGATGGACGGCTTTGCGTTGCGTTTTGAGGATATTCAAGCAGCTTCGGCAGAAAATCCCATTACTCTGCCCATTGCCGGACATCTTGGCGCTGGCAGCGTGTACGAGGGCTCACTTGAAGCAGGCAAGGCCATTCGCATTATGACGGGTGCGCCCCTGCCGCAAGGGGCTGATACGGTTGTTAAGATTGAAAACGTCGAAGTTATCGGCGAGAGCGAGGCGTGCCCTGCTGGCGCAGAGGTGCGTATTGGCGCAACAGACAAAGCTCCCAAACGGGGCGATAATGTACGTCTTCGTGGTGAGGAAGCCAAGGCGGGCGACGTGCTTTTGTGCGCAGGTGAGCGCCTGACCCCTGCAGCGGTTGGCCTGATTGCCTCGGGTGGCACGGCTCAAGTTCCCGTGTATCGCCAGCCGCGCGTGGCCGTTTTTTCGATGGGCTCAGAGCTAACAAGTGCTGCAGAAACTCCCAAGCCGGGGCAAATTCGCGATTCCAATGGTCCGGCTCTTGCGGCAGCAGCCCAAGAGGCAGGTGCGCTTGTTACGCTTGTTCCGCATATCGAGGACTCTCGAGAAGCTCTGCGCTCCACGTTCCAAGAGCTGGCGCACAAGCAAAAATATGATTTAGTGGTGCTTTCGGGCGGAGCGGCAGAGGGCGACTTTGACTTTACTGCCTCGGTTATTCGAGAGATGGGCGAAATACTGTTTAACAAAGTTTGTATGCGCCCAGGCAAAGCACAAACGCTTGGTGTCATAGACGGTGTGCCTGTTTTTGGTTTGCCTGGAAATCCAGCGGCGGCTGTAGTGGGGTTTGAAGTGTTGGTGCGCCCCTTGCTCCGCAAGATGCAAGGTTTTGTCGCCGCGCCGCGCCCAGTGGTCAAGGCCCGCGTAACCCAAGATATCAAAAAAAGAGAACCTCGGCGTTTTTATCTTAGAGCCCGTCTTGAGCGTGAAGCCTCAGGTGAGCTCGTGGTTACCCCTGCAAAAAATCAATCCTCGGCATTGCTTTCGTCATCGCACGCAAGCAATTGTTTGTTGATATTGCCCGAGGGCCTTAACCCTGCAACAGCAGGTGATGTGGTTGACTGCGTGTGCGTCAACATCACTGAGGGAGAGGTTGTGTAATCTATGGCGCACGGCCTGCATAAAAATAAGAGTCCTAAGAGCCTCAGAGGTTCGAGCCTCAAAGGTTTGAGCCTTAAAACTTCCCAGAGGCCCATAGCTCCCCAAGGGGAGGTCACCTAATCATGGCATACGACCAGCACGGACGCGCCATCGACTATCTGCGCATCTCGGTTACCGACCGGTGCAATTTGCGCTGTCTGTACTGCATGCCCGAAGAAGGCGTTGCTTGGAAGCCGCACGCCGCCATACTCACGCTTGAGGAGATAGAAAACTTTGTGCGTATTGCTGCCTCCGAAGGCTTCAAGCGTATTCGTCTCACGGGAGGTGAGCCTTTGGTGCGTCTTGGCATTGTTGACTTGATACGCTCCATCACCTCGATGCCAAACATTGAGTCGGTCGCTATGACTACCAACGGCATCCTGCTTCCAAAAATGGCGCAGGAACTTAAAGACGCAGGCTTAAGTCGCGTTAATATCTCGCTAGACACGCTTGACGCAGAACAATATGCGCACATTACGCGGCGCGGCAATATCGACGATGTGTTTAAGGGAATAGACGCGGCACTTGAGGTGGGCTTTAAGCCCGTTAAGGTCAATGCGGTGGTGGTGCGTAGCCTCAATCAGGATTTGCTGGCATACGCGCGCCTTTCTGTTGACCGCCCACTGCACGTGCGCTTTATCGAATACATGCCGGTGGGAGGTGCGTGTGGTGCAGATGGGCTTGGTTGGTCTGCGGCAGATACCATTCCTAACGAGGAGCTTTTTGCTTTGGTAAGCGAGCAAGCACGCGCAGCTGGGCTTGGTGAGCTTATCGCCTTGGGCGGCGGCGAAAAACCTGAGGGCTGGGGCCCTGCTCGGTATTATCACTTTGAAAATGCTTTGGGCACGGTGGGATTTATCAACGCGCTTTCTCGTCATTTTTGTGAGGAGTGCAATCGTTTGCGCATGACGGCAGAAGGAGCCCTGCGCCCCTGCTTGTTTAGCGACACTGAGTTTGACGTGGGTGCCGCGCTGCGCAACAAAGATGAGGAGGCGGTGCGTGCGGTGTTGCGGGAAGCCTTGGACTCCAAACCAGACGAGCACCACGATAAAATAGGAACTGAGCGGCTTATGTCGCAAATTGGCGGATAGGCAAAACGCACAAACGGTGCAAAAGATAGGAGCAACATGAACGAGCTAACTCATCTAGATTCTGCGGGGCACGCCCGCATGGTAGACGTTGGCGCAAAGGACGATACCGTGCGCTCTGCCATTGCCGAGGGCTTTGTTGCCATGGCGCCAGAAACTTTGTCCATGATAGTTGACGGAGCGGCTCCCAAAGGCGATGTTTTTGCGACTGCGCGTATTGCAGGCATACAGGCCTCAAAACGCTGTGCTGAGCTTATCCCTTTGTGCCATCCTCTTGCCATCACAAAAAGTGCGGTTGAACTCAAGCCAGTGTTTGCTGGTGAGCGCAGCGACGGCGCAGTGGGCGTTTATGTGAGAGCCATGCTGGGCGTTACGGGCAAAACGGGTATTGAAATGGAGGCACTTACCGCAGTGAGTGTTGCCTGCCTCACCATCTACGATATGTGTAAGGCGGTTGACCGTGGCATGGAGTTGGGCGAAATACGCCTTGTGCGTAAAGAGGGCGGCAAAACTGGCTTGTGGGAGCGCAGATAAATGAACATTAAAATTGCTATCATCACCTGTTCAAGCACGCGCACGCTTGCAGACGACACCGCTGGAGCTGCCCTTGCCGAGCGCATTGCCGAGCAAGGTTGGACACTCGCTGAGCACGTAGTGGTTTCTGATGAACGCAGCGTTATTGGTGCTGCCATTGTCGCCGCTACCAATGCTGGCTCAGACATTATTCTTACCTGCGGAGGTACGGGGCTTTCTCCCAAAGACGTAACGCCTGAGGCAACGGCCGATGTTTGCGACCGTGCTGTTCCCGGTATGGCAGAGGCAATGCGAGCTGCCTCGATGGAAAAAACGCGGCGCGCCATGCTGAGTCGTGCCGTATGTATGCAGCGAGGCTCAACTCTTGTTGTCAATCTGCCCGGAAGCCTCAAAGCTGCCACCGAATGTTTTGATGCGATATGCGACCAGTTTGAACACGCCGTTTTAATGACGGCTGGCGAGGGGCACTAGGTTTTATGCTGTCCTTTTCAAAGGTCTGTTTTGAGTACCCCAACTCTGCTACGTGGGCACTTGATGAAGTGTCGCTTGACGTAGCCTTAGGCAAGCGTGTGGCTTTGCTGGGTGCAAACGGCTCGGGAAAATCAACGCTTGCTCGGCTTGCAAATGGGCTTTTATTGCCTGAGGCTGGCACGGTGCAGGTTGATGAGTTTTCGAGCTTGGACTTTAGCAACATACGTGCGCTGCGTCAGCGTTGCGGCGTTGTTGCCCAAGACCCCGATACACAGATAGTGTGTACTACCGTTTTTGACGAGGTGGCGTTTGGGCCGCAAAATCTCAAGCTTGATGTTGCAGAGATATACGAGCGCGTTGAAAAATCGCTTGCTGCGGTGGGGCTTGAGGGCTTGCGTGAGCGTGACCCTAACACATTAAGCGGCGGAGAAAAGCAACGCTTGGTAATTGCGGGCGTATTGGCCATGCAGCCTCGTTACGTGGTGTTTGATGAGCCTACCTCTATGCTTGACGCTCAGGGGCGCGCCGAGGTGCTTGCAGCAATTCGTGACTTGCAAGCCACCGGGCACGGCATATTACACATTACGCATAATTTGGACGAGGCACTTGAAGCTGACGAGATTGCAGTGCTTGAGGCAGGGCGTCTTATTTTTAGCCAAAGCCGCAAGGAGTTTGAGCAACGTGCTGATTTAATGGAGCGCTTTAGGGTTGAGCCCTCTGCAAAAGCAAAAGCCGAAATCTTTGGTCGCCCTCAACAAAAACCCGCAACATCGCTCGTGCTTGAAAGAGTTTCTTATACCTACAGTGCGGGCACGAGTTTTGAGCATCAAGCTCTCAACAACATAAACCTCACCGTGGTGCAAGGAAGCGTGACTCTCATAGCAGGCCACACGGGTTCGGGAAAATCCACCTTACTAAGAGTTGCCGCAGGCTTGCTTGAACCAACAGAAGGCGCTGCCTTTATAGAAACTGCTAAACCAAATAGCAAAATAGAACTCAATAAAGAACTCAACAAAGAGCAAATCAACGTCCAGAAAGCAACGTCCAAAATAGAGCCGGGCATGGTTGGGCTGGTGTTTCAGCACCCCGAATCCCAGCTGTTTGCCCAAACCGTTTTTGACGACATTGCCTTTGGGCCGTGCAACATTAAGCTGGTTTCAACGCCTCAAGAAACCGAGGACGCTGTGCGCGAGGCCTGCGGCCTTGTTGGCTTAGACTACGGCGAGTTTGCCCAACGTTCGCCCTTTACCTTAAGTGGGGGAGAAGCACGCCGTTGTGCGTTGGCAGGTATTCTTGCCATGAAGCCGCAGTTTTTGTTGCTTGACGAGCCAACCGCTGGTCTTGATGCGCAGGGGCATCGTTTTGTAGCCGAGCTCATACAAAAGCTTCGCGCGCAGGGCATTGGTGTGGTAGTGGTTTCTCACGAAGTCGATTTTTTTGCTCCTCTTGCAAACGCCACGTTGGCACTTGATGCGGGTAGGAGCGTGCCGTGGCAGTAGTTGTTCCCTTTGGGCAATATATCCCCGGCAACAGCCTCGTGCATACGCTTGATGTGCGCATGAAGTTGTTGCTGGTGGTGGCGTATGTGTTTGCGCTTTTTTCATGCGGATGGTTTGGGCTATTGGTGTGCGCCGCCGCACTTATCGTTGCGTATCTTGTGGCAGGCATTCCGCTTGCTCGCGCTGTGCGTGGACTCTTTCCCGTGCTGTTCATTTTGGCGTTCACCTTTTTGTTTAATGCCTTTACCTTTACGGCTACGCCTGCCCAGAGCGTGGCTTTTGACACCGTATCTCTTTTTGGCACTGCCCTTGAAGTGCCGCAGAGCATCTCACTTATTGGCGGTTTTGGTATTGTGCCCTTGGGGGTTGTGCGCGGCCTGTACTTTGCCCTGCGTATTACTTTGCTGGTGAGCGTTACTACGCTGCTGACGTTTACCAGCTCCATTGTTGCTTTGACCGATGCCATATCCTCATTACTCTCCCCACTGCGTTTTGTGGGTGTGCCCGTTGAAGATGTGGCGATGATGTTTACCATAGCTTTGCGTTTTATTCCGCTTACCACCGCTGAGGTTGAAAAAATAATGGTCGCCCAAAGTTCGCGCGGTGTGCGCTTTGACCAAGGAGGGCTTATCAAGCGTGCCCGCGCCTATGTTCCGGTGATGGTGCCGCTGTTTGTCAATCTGTTTAAGCGAGCCGACGAGCTTGCTGCTGCCATGGAGTCCCGTTGCTATGAGGGCGCTGGTCGCACGCGGCTCAAAGTATCGCGCCTTGCTGCGCGCGATTGGGTTGTTGGTCTTGCGGGTACCGCCTTTTTTGTGGCGCTCGGTGTGTTAAGTTTGTTGGGTGTGCTTTAATCTTAAGCGCGGAGCACTTGTTTACGGGTAACCAATTTGCACAATTTGTACAATTTGCACAAAAGGAAAGGGGAGGCAATCGGTGGCAAAACTGTATCAGTCAGAGGAATACGGTACACTCCAGCGCTTTGTTGAGAGTTTGTATCAGGAAGCCAAGCGGGTAACCCGTCTTGATTGTGTAGTTCATGCCGAGATATTTGACCTGCCCACCGACCTCATGGAGATAGTCGAACTTTTGCCGCCAGGCACCTATTCGCGCCAAAGACTTTGTGACCAGCTCAACTCAGCGCTTGTTGGCCACGGCTGGGGGCTTGTCTACGGAACTGTAGAGTAACTTGTTTATAGAACGGTTGAGCTAACGGCGGAATGGGCGGCGGAGTTAAGGGTGGGGTAGCCGATTGAGCAGTGTTTTGCGTCGGTAGTTTTTAAGGCGTCAATCTTTCGCAGGGCTCTTGAAAAGCGTCAGCGAGATTGTATGATGAAGCCACGCCTTGAAAGGAATGTCCCATGAACAAAGCCTCTTCAAACACCCTGCTTTTCGCTCGTATGCCACGGAGCAAACGAATGCTTGCCTTTCTTTTGGCGCTCTCACTGACTCTTGCTGGTACGGGTTTTGCCATTTCTCCCACAACAGCTTTTGGCGATGGCATTCCAGGAGGCGGGGCACACAGGACAGGTTTTGCCGCAAAACTGAGAGGAATGTTGCGACACCAATTACACTCACTGCACAAAGGCATTGCCGCAGCACCTCCTCAGCAAAAAAAATATAAAGTCCCACGTCAAACCCCTTGTATTCGTGTGTGAATTAGAGTAATATGTGACACCCACCTTTTATAGGGGGCATTCTAGTGGAACCAACAACGAAGCGTCTTTGACAAGGTTTTAGACCTCTTAACATGAGTGTTCAAATGACGTTCAAAAAAATTTTTGAACTTTTTCAAAAAAAGGTATTGACACGGGGTATGAAAGCAAGTAATATACCTCCTCGCGCCTTGCTCACTCGACTGCAAAAACGGCAGTAAATAGAGCAGGGTGGTCAATCGGAAATCGGACAGCACGTTTTGTCCGAATTCTGTACGCTAGGAGTGGATTTATTCAGAAATCCAAGCACCTTGAAAACTGGATACTGTGATGAACAAGACAGACTTCGCAAAGTCTGAACTATGGCGAACATCTGGTAACAGATAAGCGTCATAGAAGCCAAGTGAGAACCCGTCAAGATGTACGGTCAATTAAAAGACAACGGCATCAAGACAACAATAAGAAACCAAGTTCAAACGAACTGTTCCAATCTGCGCAAGCGGGTTGGTTAAACGGACTAGCAATAGTCCATTTGAAACGGAGAGTTTGATCCTGGCTCAGGATGAACGCTGGCGGCGTGCTTAACACATGCAAGTCGAACGATTAAAGCCCCTTCGGGGGTGTATAAAGTGGCGAACGGGTGAGTAACACGTGAGCAACCTACCTCTTACATCGGGATAACTCGAGGAAACTCGTGCTAATACCGGATACTCCTTTTCTATCGCATGATGGAATCGGGAAAGCGCATACGGTAAGAGATGGGCTCGCGGCCCATTAGCTAGTTGGTGAGGTAACGGCTCACCAAGGCATCGATGGGTAGCCGGGTTGAGAGACTGACCGGCCACATTGGGACTGAGACACGGCCCAGACTCCTACGGGAGGCAGCAGTGGGGAATTTTGCGCAATGGGCGAAAGCCTGACGCAGCAACGCCGCGTGCGGGATGACGGCCTTCGGGTTGTAAACCGCTTTCAGCAGGGAAGATAATGACGGTACCTGCAGAAGAAGCTCCGGCTAACTACGTGCCAGCAGCCGCGGTAATACGTAGGGAGCAAGCGTTATCCGGATTCATTGGGCGTAAAGAGCGCGTAGGCGGCTTGTTAAGCAAGGTGTTAAATCTGAGGGCTCAACCCCCAGCCGCACCTTGAACTGGCAAGCTTGAGTTCGGTAGAGGAAAGTGGAATTCCCAGTGTAGCGGTGGAATGCGCAGATATTGGGAAGAACACCAGTGGCGAAGGCGGCTTTCTGGGCCGTAACTGACGCTGAGGCGCGAAAGCTAGGGGAGCAAACAGGATTAGATACCCTGGTAGTCCTAGCCGTAAACGATGGGCACTAGGTGTGGGGAGAACATTCTTTCCGCGCCGCAGCTAACGCATTAAGTGCCCCGCCTGGGGAGTACGGCCGCAAGGCTAAAACTCAAAGGAATTGACGGGGGCCCGCACAAGCAGCGGAGCATGTGGCTTAATTCGAAGCAACGCGAAGA
>WRHU01000014.1 GCA_009783085.1 Coriobacteriia bacterium | reverse complement strand
GCGCGCGAGAAATAAGCCATTAATGACATTTTATCACAGAATAAAGAGTTTGTCAAGAGAAAATAAAGCAAAAATAAAATTTTTCGGGTATTGGTTTTTTGGGGATGATAGGCGGGATTTTTTTATACATAAAAATTTTTTTAAAAAGAAAGGGGCGGGCCCGCGTTTGGCGCGAGCCGCCTGTTTTTCTTTGCCAGTAAGCTTTCCTCCAAGTAAAAGCTCGTACGACAAACAGTACTTTCTAGTTACTTATTTGAGCTTCAACTCTTGCCCGGGATAAATCAAGTCAACGTTTGCAATGTTGTTGATTCTTGCAATATCCTCATAATTAAGACCAAACTGTGCAGCGATATTTCCAAGGGTATCGCCCTCTTTTACCGTGTAGGTATCGGGAACATCACCTGAGCTGGTGTTTGCGGCAGCAGCGTCGGCAGCAGCTTTTGCAGCGGCAGCAGCGTCGGCCTCAGCCTTTTTTGCAGCAGCAGCAGCATCGTCTTCAGCCTTCTTTGCGGCAGCAGCGGCATCGTCCTCAGCCTTCTTTGCAGCGGCAGCGGCATCTTCCTTAGCCTTTGCAGCAGCGGCATCTGCGTCTGCAGTTGCATCAGCGTCAGCATCTGCATCGTCTGTTGCGTCTGCATCTGCATCAGCGTCAGCATCAGCAGCGGCAAGCGGTACCTCAGCATCGGGCAACTCTGCTGAAATGCTACCACCTGTTGGTAGGCAAATTACATACCACCAAAAAATTGCGGCAAGTATAAGAAAGGCTAATCCTCCAAGAATAGTGCCTACATTATACCCACCATTTCCCGTCTTTCCGTCAGTGTTCACCATGCGTCTCTCCTTTCTACCTTCACCCCACCAAGGGATGACATAAATGATATGCTAACAGTACCACAACCAACTAAAAAAAGTATCTCAGGAAGAAAAAAGTAGGGACAGCAAAAAAGAAGGCGCTTTACAGCACCTTCTTTATCATTTTCGCTGAGTAATACGAGCAGTAACTGCGGGCTCGCTTAAGAATAACGCCCTACGATGGTTTTACGGTATTCAACGCCCGTGTAGCGATCTCCAGCATAGCGCGTCAGCGCAGCATGCATCAATGACACAGAACTCAAATTATCCAAAGACTCGGTTGGAGCGGTCGGCAATATTACCTTATGCGTGTAGGGCTCAGGCTCGTCGCTTGTGCGCCAGCTACCCAGCTCAGGTCGATGGGACAAATGCTCAGGTGTTGCGCCAGCAATACGCACCCGAGCGGCTATTTTTGTTCCTGCGGCAGGCAAAACCGACTCGGCAAGAGCAGCGCTCGCTTTTTTTACTGGGGGTTCGGAATACAGCACACTAATGCCCACTGCCCCAATTTCATTCCAGCTTAACCACGTATCGCCGTTGACATGGCGGTTAATGCCTTGTGAGCCAATGGCCACAAACGCACTGCGGGTGCGCAATGAGGCAAAAACTAACCAAAGCCAAAGCAGCAAAAGTGCACCACCAAAACAACCAGCAATGATTCGAGTTGTTGTGTCGTTCTCGGCAAAGAATGCGCCATAAAGGGTAACTAAGCTCAGCGGCAAAAGAATGAGACTTGCCACTATAAGCACAGCAACGCTGGGCTTGGTGTTCAGAACTACTGGGTCTGCAAGAGGCTGTTCAAGAGTGACCTCCGCATTTGGCTGGCTTGCTGAAGTCATTGCAGGCGGCACTTGAGCGGCTTGTTCGTCTTCTCTGTTTGGACACATTTTAGTTCTCCTTTTCGCTTTGGGACAAAACCGTACTGTTCTCAAATTATCCCTAAAATGCCTCCTGTGCCCGAGGGCTCACTACAGACGGCACTTAAGACAATAAGTCACTCAGACAAACAATTTTACTACCTTTACTTTCATAATAGCGTAACATTTCGGGGATTTTCTTTTTATTCCAACTGGTAATACAATCTGATAAAACGGTAACTTCGTGCTCTGCCTTGCACAAGTTGTAGCAGGTTGATTTAACGCAAACAGTAGCGTCCGCTCCTGCCAAATAGAAGCTCTCTATTTCATTTTTGGCAATAAAATCTGTGAGCTCCTCACAACTTAGAGCGTTTGCTTTGTATTTTGTAAAAACGTTTTCTGATACCACATTCAAATCTGGAGCCAGCTCTGCCCCAGGCGTGTTGGGCTTAAAAGTCCTTGTGCCAGACGACAAGTTCTCGTGCCTCAGATAAATAACGTGAATATCCTGAGAAACCGCCCAAGCTATAGCATTGTTTATCGTGCCAATGATTTCTTTGTAGTTTTTTGTTATGTCGTTTTGAATATCTATGACGAGCAAGGCTTTTTTCTGCATGGTAATCCTCCTCATGGGTAGAATGATTCATTCTTTTGTTCTGCCGTATTTTGTTCTGCCGTACTTTCCCTATATCAAACATTTGTTCGTATTCATTGTAACAGCCTTTTGACGAGTATGGCACGAGATTTAGTAATTATTTTGAACGTTTTAGTTTTGCGCGGAGCTCACAAAAAAATGAGCCGCAGAAACAGAAAAGTTTCCACGGCTCCCTTTAGATCAAAGCTAAAATTACGGCACTACGGCTCTTAGCCGAGGCTTATCCATAAGGCAGGACGCATGCCTTTGCTTCCATGGGGGCTGTTGGCATCTCCGCCAGCCAGGCTAATGTTGCCACCATACGAGTTTATGTAAGAAACGTAGGCTGCTCTCAGCCCAGGCGTGCGCAACCACCACGATTCCGCAACGGCTGAGTAGGCACTTTGGGCCTTACGAGCCTCATCGTAATCATCGCTAATGTAGCGTGCCGTTTCTGGAAGATCGTCTTCAGGGTCGTAGTTTCCTGCGATGATGGTAGCTAGTTGACCGCTGTCGCCAAAGTATTCCACCACCTCTTCAAGACTCAGCAAAAACACTTTGTCGGTTGTTGCGACTCCGCCAGGAGCGCCATAAAGTGGGCTGTCGTTGGTGGTAAGTTCCGTTTCTACAATGCGTGCTTTTTCCTCGGCAGAAAAGGTATTTTCATAAAAGCTGCCGTTCAAATACGCCCTCAAGTCACATTCCGCCCAAGTAATTTCACCATATTCATTGTGATAAGCCCGCTCCTCTAACACGAGATCGCTAATAATAAGCGCCTTGCCGTCTTCAATGGCCAGCACACGCCAGTTTAGCCCCGCAAGTTCAACCATGCCTCCTACCTCAGCTGCGTCTAGATCCGAGCTTGGTTTGTCTGCCTGAGTTGTCTCCTCTGAGTTTTCTGCATCTGAAGTGTTTGTTTCCGAACCATCGTTGCTTGGGCCCGCAGCCCCACCGCAGGCAACCAAGCTTGCCAGCAGCACAAATGCGAGCAACAGTGCTAGTGCTTTTTTCATGATTTCCTCCTTGAATCCTTGTAAACCTTGGGCCCACTAGTAATTGAGCCACCTGCCAAAGTTGCCAAGACCCCCGCTTCTTAGCTTTATTGTTGCCATTGTATCAAATTGTGGTCTTTGCTTTTTGAGCATACGTAATCCATGCCGCTACCTCATCAAGACTAAAACAGTAAATAACATCAAAGAACTGCTCAAGCTCAGATACTTGCCCCTCAAGTTCCTTTTTAAGGCTATTGTCCTCATCAATAATAAAAAAGAGCGTCTTTGCGTTGGTTGACGCAGCCTCTGGCAAAAAGACCTCAAAAAGCCAGTTGGTATCTTCCTGCTCGTTTTCAAAACCGCTTCTAGTATCTGCCACATAACAACAGCCTTCATGTGTCTTCATGATTTTGAGGGCATAGCGCAGAGGACTGCGGTAATCGTCTTGCCTGCAAAATTTTTTCCAGGTCACCAAAACGATGTTGAGGTTCTCATTGTATTGAACATCACAAAATTCTGAAGTGTACATAGACGTATGCTCCTGTTGCTCTTTTATTTGTCAGCAATCACTATTGTGACGCTGTCTATCGCCAAACCATATTCCGCTTATTGCTCTTATTGAAATACTACTAAGCAGAACAAGCCGTACTCTCGCTCGCCCCATTCTCATAAGGTATCTCATTTTAGGATATCACTGCTAGAGGGCAAGAAGCTCCTGCGTCCAATCCTCAACGCTCAAATCGGCAATACGGTTAAACTCCTTAGTGTTGTGAGTTACCAAGACTCCCTCGCGAGATATAACCGTTGCAGCAATTATTAAATCGTAAGCCCCAATTTTTAGAGCTGCCCTACTCATATGCGCCCTGAGTTCGCCAAAAACACGTGACGCATTTTGGTCAAAGTTAACCACTTCAAAGGCGGCAACAAAGCTCTCTATTGCACTTTTTGTGCGAGCAAGTTCAGAGCTTTCATTGGCGCCAGCATAAAGTTCTGCTAAGACCATTGCCGGTATTTTTATAGATGACGGGCGTTGCTCAAGCAATCTTTTTTGGAGCAAGGGATACTCGCCCTTAAGGAGATAGATACAGGCGTTAGTGTCAAGAAAATAGCTCATCGTGATTTCCTACAGACTTTCTCGGGGCACGTCCAAAGAAGTGTCCAGCTGAGCAGGGCGCTTCAAATCGCCGCCTGACAAAGCACCAAGCGATGCACAAAACTCCTGTGACCACTCATCACAAAAGTGTTGATAAAGAATGCTTGAAACGTACTTTGACACCGAGGTATTGCTTACCTGAGCCTGTTCGCTTACCGTGCGAGCGAGCCTCTCGTCAAAATAGAGCGATACTTGCGGCATGGCACACCTCCTTTGTGTTGCCTTATGTGCCCTCAACCTTGTGCCCTCAACAGAGCAGTGTTTGGGAAACTACAATATGTTATGTTATAACATACTATCTCACAAAAAACAAGACAAGGCTATAAAGTGGTCGAATTCGAACACTTTAGACTGTGCCGCATTGAGGCACGTCTAACTTGGCATTCGCCTCATTAACGTGGCTTTGTTTGGCAAAACAGCCGCTGAGTGGCGTACCATAAATCCCAAAACTCAAGGCAACATTCGTGACAAAATCGCATCGTCCCCTAGCGTCCCTCAACCAAAAGATTAAACCCCACATATATGAGGGGTATAAAATCAAATCACCTAAAGTTCATTTTGAAGTGTCGAGCTATACGTTCCTTGATACACCTCTCCCCAATACCCAAAAATGCCTCATATCCTAATACCCTGCACAGAGCAATACTTGTGATACAATTTTAGTTGCCAAACTAGCAAGAAGAATATGGGTAAGTGTGGGTAACGCCACGCAAAAGGGCATCTGCCCGACAAGCGGTGTTATCCACTTACTGGAAAATCTCTTGTTAGTTTGGCGACGTGGGTGGATGCCCTTTTTCCTGAAGGTTTTCCTAGTTGCCAGCGAAGTCGTTTGACATCCTCCACAACACAATAAAGGTTTGCAGCTGACCAATAGAGGGTCGGTAAGATTAGGCTTTGGCGCTCAGCAGAAGTGAGTTTCGTTGGTTCAGGCAAGGGCGGCAAACAAGGCGAAGGGAGAGGTCAAATGAAGGGCAAACATTATGCGGTTAAGCAAGTTTTTAAGAAAGAGTGGCTAGAGGGGTCAAAGAAAAAGCATGAACTGTTCACTGTTAACGCAGTTGGACACATTCTCGTACAAACTATGTTAGACAACGACAAAAACTTGATGAAAGAAGCTGACGTATTCGCATCAGCTGGGAAGCCCTTTTTTAAGGAACTAGAAAACAGCTACATAACAATTGAGCGTTTTAATACGGCCGAAGCTGCAGAAAACCGTGCCAATACAATGCAGGCTGAGGCAATACTCGAAAATCGTTGGTATACAGTTGTTTCCTTTGACAAGCAAGGCAATTTTACTGTAAATGGTTCAGGCGTTCATAGCGAAACCGATATGAAAGCATTGCCTAAGGGAAAAGATGCAATTGAACAACTGGACAGCAAGTTTGGATTAACTGAAGGCTCAATAGCTCAACATGACCAGAACGGCTCTTATGCTGAAATAACCCGCTGTGCAAGTGAGCAAGCTGCAAAATATTTCCTAGAAACATATACCTCTCCATCTCAAAATAATCTTAATCAGGCTCGTCAAAATGCCGGAATGGGCACTGCAAAGAAAGGCTCATGGAAAAACTTGCCGTTGTGGGGAAAGATTGCCATTATTGTTGGTGTTCTCATGCTGCTTGCGGGCATTGGCAGTTCCTTTTCTGACGATAAGCCCGAAAAACCAGTTATCCAAGAACCCACACAGGAAACAGAAGAAAAAGCCATAGAACCTGAACCAGAAAAGGCTGAGCCTGTACCAATACCAAGCGAAGAAGAGTTCTTGCAGTACGTAAAAGATAATTTCAGGGCGCTCGAGGATGATGGCACGTTATATCTTGATACTATCTTGGTTGAACCCGTTGTGTTTGAGGTCACTGAGTGGGAGTTTGGAGACAAAGGTCCAAAAATATCACTAACAGCTAAAATCACAGAAAAGGAGCTTGCGTATCAAGCCGAAGACATAACAGTAGCAGCTGTTCAGATTACCATAAACTGGCTCATGGAAAATAACTATAATCCACGGGAGGACTACATAACGCCCTTTTGTGACATTAAGATGCCTGCAGGGAAAAGTCCAACTGGACAAAATCTAGTTAATCTCATAGGTTTTGCACACTATAGCCCACTTGCAGACGAGATAAAGTTTGAATACATGAAATAGCTTTTGTGTGCCAAGCTATACGTCCCTCTGACACTTCATTAGGTACGCTCGTGTTGCGTTGAAGCATACGCACACATTGGGGTGAATGTCATGCCCTTATGGTTTTGCTCGGGCGCAACACAAACAAAGCCTAGTTTCTCGTACACGGGCAGAGCATACGCCGACGAAAAGACCGTGACAAATTCCCAGCCTTGTTCTCGCAGATGTTCGCAAGCAGCTTGATATAACGCACGTCCAATACCTTGCTGGTGGTGCGCTTTATCAACAAAAAACATACAGATATGGTTTGTGTTACGCAGCGCTAGCACGCCTACTACGGCTTCGTTTTCAAGGGCAACCCACAGGCGCATTTCTTGTGCAAGCAGCTTGGGACGCAGAGCATCGGGCGAACAAAACGAATGGAAAAGCGCAATGCCCTCAGGAGAATAATCAGGGGCATCAAAGCTATCAAACACACGGTTTACAAGCTGCAGTGCCTCGCTTAGCTCGCCAGGGTTTTCTAAGTCAACCTGTCTAACCTGTAGGCTGGTGTTTGTGGGTACGCTTAAAGACATTTCAAAACTTCCTTGGTCATAGCAGCCGTACTCAGTGGCTCAGTATTAGTTTCCCCAACACCTGCAAGGTCAGCCGTGCGACACCCTGCTTCGAGCACCTCCTCCACCGCTGCCTCCACGCAATCTGCCTCAGCAGCCAGACCAAAAGAATACCGTAGCATCATAGCAGCAGAAAGAATGGTTGCCAGCGGGTTAGCAAGCCCCTGCCCAGCAATGTCAGGCGCAGAACCGTGAATGGGTTCGTAGAGCCCCTTGCTTGTAGCGCCCAAAGAAGCAGAGGGCAAAAGGCCAATAGAGCCCGTGAGCTGCGAGGCTTCATCAGAGAGTATGTCACCAAACATATTGGAAGTAAGAATGACGTCAAACTGTGCAGGATTGCGGATAAGCTGCATGGCGGCATTGTCAACAAGCATATCCAATAGCTCAATATCGGGGTACTCCTCGCCTACCCGATGCACCACCTCACGCCACAAGCGAGAGCTTTCCAAAACATTTGCCTTATCAACGCTCGTAACACGTTTTGAGCGGGTGCGTGCCGCTGCAAAAGCTACGTGCGCAATGCGTTCAATTTCTGCGGTGCTGTAGCTTTCGGTGTCAAAGGCGATTTCTCCCTCGTTGTTTTTGGCTTCGTTGCCTTCGCTCTCGTTGTTTTTGGCTTCGTTGCCTTCGCTCTCGTTGTTTTTGCTTGCCTGCCGCCCTCGCTTGCCAAAATATATACCGCCCGTAAGCTCTCGAACAATAAGAATGTCAAAACCAGCTTCAACAATATCAGCACGCAGAGGGCTTACACCCACAAGCGCCGGATACAACTTAACAGGGCGCAGGTTTGAAAAAAGCCCCAGCTCTAACCGCAAGCCAAGCAAGGCGCACTCGGGGCGCTTATCGCCAGGCAAGCTATCCCATTTTGGACCGCCTACCGCACCGAGCAACACGCTATCTGCTGTCTTGCAGCCCTCTATGGTTGCCTGCGGCAAGGGCTCGCCTGCCTCATCAAGGGCGCAACCGCCTGCAAGGTACTCCTCATACGCAAAGGTGTGGCCGAACTTCTGCCCCACGGCATCTAAAACCGCAACGGCGCTTTCAACAATTTCTGGCCCAATGCCGTCACCTTTTAGCAATGCAATGTTGTAATTCATGTTAGTTTTACTCCTTATCGTAAGTTATTAGGACAACAACCGCTCATAACCTACCACTCTTCCTCTAGGCACCGGGTCAAGCCCGGTGCGACATACCGCCAAGTTCGGTGCGTCAAACCGTCAAGTTCGGTGCGTCAAACCGTCAAGTTCGGTGCGTCAACCATAAGATTGCGGGTCAGGCCCGCAATGACGATTGGTCAGGTCTGCACTGACGCACCGTCGTGCTCGCAATGATAATCAGTCAAGTCCGCCGCTTTGGGCAAGTTTTGACAAGCCACCTGCCTCAATAATCTGCTGAATAAACTCCGGATACGCAACCACCTCATAGTGCTTATCCTTGGTGTGGTTGGTAAGAGTGCCTGCCTGCAAATCGGCAGAAAACTCATCGGCATCATCGGCATCGCTAACCGCCTCTGCACACTCCACAATCGGCAAGCCAATGTTAAAGGCGTTCCGATAAAAAATACGTGCAAAACTTGCTGCAACAATAAGCGCAATACCGTTTTCCTTAATAACCACGGGGGCATGCTCACGTGAGGAGCCACAACCAAAGTTTTTGCCCGCCACTATGACGTTGGCAGTTTTGGCACGCTCAACAAAACTCGTGTCAATATCCTCCATGCAGTGGCGAGCCAGCTCTTTTTTGTCGCTGGTATTGAGGTAACGTGCGGGAATAATGACGTCTGTGTCAACGTTGTCGCCGTATTTGATTACCTGAGAACGTGCTATAAAACTCGTCATGCCTTGTCCTTTCAGTTTCTTGCTTGCCATTTAATGACTAAATTGCTTCGTCGCTTTGCTCCTCGAGTGTGGCGTGAGTTGTTTGGGCAACAACCGTACACAACCTACGCTCTCCCTCTAGGCACCGTGTCAAGCACGGTGCGACATACTAGAAGCCTTTGCCACCACACGAGGGTCGTCTATTTTTCCTGCAAGCGCACTTGCTGCTGCAACCGCAGGACTTGCGAGGTAGACCTCAGAAGCCACGTGCCCCATGCGCCCCACAAAGTTTCGGTTAGTGGTAGCAACCGCTCGCTCGCCCGCCGCCAAAATGCCCATGTGACCACCAAGGCAAGGCCCGCAGGTAGGAGTTGACACCAACGCACCCGCCTCAATAAAGTCTTTGAGCAAACCTTGCTCCATTGCCGCAAGATAGACCTTTTGCGAACCCGGAATAATAAGTACCCTAACGCCGGGAGCAACCGTGCGCCCCCGCAGTATTGAAGCAGCTATTTGCAAATCCTCAAGCCGTCCGTTGGTGCAAGAGCCAATAACCACCTGATCGATTGGCACCTCGCCAATAACTGCGCCGCCTGTAGGTGTATCAGCACGCTCAAAGGTGCGGGTATTCTCTGGCAAATGCGGAAACGCCACCGTTGGTACCATGCTGCTCAAATCTATCTCGATGGTGCGTGCGTATTCGGCATTTTCATCGGCAGCAAAGACCTGCGGAGTGCCTGCGCCTGCCTCGGTCAAGAACGCCAAGGTCTGCTCGTCAACGGGAAAGATACCATTTTTTGCTCCCGCTTCTATTGCCATATTGCAGATGCACAAACGCTCACTCATGCTCAAGCTCGCAACGCCTGAACCGCAAAACTCCAAACTCTGATACAGCGCGCCGCCAACACCAATCAAACCAATGAGATGCAAAATAACGTCCTTACCACTTACCCATTTGGGAAGGCTACCCGTCAACACAATACGCAAAGCGGCTGGCACCTTAAACCACGCCTTGCCCGTTTTCATGCCCACTGCCATGTCCGTTGAGCCTACGCCAGTTGAAAAGGCACCGAGTGCGCCATAGGTGCACGTGTGAGAATCCGCACCAATGACCACATCGCCTGCTGTTACCCGTCCTTTTTCGGGGAGAATAACGTGCTCAACGCCCATTGCGCCACCGTCATAAAAGCCGTCAATGCTCATCTCTGCGGCAAACTCACGACACATCTTGCACTGCGCCGCCGCCTTGATGTCTTTGTTGGGTGCAAAGTGATCCATTACCAAAGAGATTTTATTGCGGTCAAAAACCTCGGTTGCGCCCATGCTTCTAAACTCGTTGATAGCAAGCGGCGTGGTAATGTCGTTTCCCAGCACGTGGCTAAGGTTGGCGAGCAAAAGCTGCCCCACCTCAACGCTTTCTAAACCAGCGGCGTGCGCCAGTATCTTTTGTGTCATGGTCATACCTGTTGTTTGTGCCATAGTCTACTTCTTTCTTGCACCGCATTGTTTGGTGCACTTGTACTCAAATTATCTGGACAACAGCCGTGTTATACCTACTACTCTCCCGCTAGGCACCGGGTCAAGCCCGGTGCGACAACCTATAAGATTGCGGGTCAGGTCCGCAATGACGGGGAGCCCGAACCAGCAATGACGCAGAGGCTCACTAGCCGGCGTCTTTTGCCAGCTTGTACTCCAACGAATCAACCAGCGCTATAAAACTCGCTTCTAAAATATCGTCCGAAACACCAATGGTTGTCCAATGTGAATGCCCATCGGTGCTTTCAATCAAAACACGTACCGAAGCCGCCGTGGCAGCCTTTTGCTCAAGCACACGCACCTTATAATCCACCAGCTGCATATCATTAAGCTGCGGATAAAACACCACCAGCGCCTTGCGTAAGGCATTATCAAGTGCGTGAACAGGGCCACGTCCTTTTGCCGCTGCTATCTCGGTTGAACCGTCAACTTCAATTTCAATTGTTGCCGTTGAGGGCAAATCGTCCGAACCAGCAGGAAACTCGCCCATAGTTTTATAAAAGGTCACCGAAAAATGCGGTATGTAGGTTCCAAGCACCCGCTTTGCCATCAGCTCAAAACTAGCATCTGCCGCCTCAAACTGATAGCCCGCATATTCAAGCTCTTTCAAACGCTCCAAAATGGCAGCAAGCTCTGGCGTTTCTTTGGTGAGCTCAGGGGCAAACCCTCGCACACGCTCAAGCACACCGCCACGCCCAGAAACCTCCGAAACCAAAAAATGTCGCTCATTGCCAACCAGCGTTGGATTTATATGCTCAAAAGAAACCGAGTTTTTTAACACACCGTCTGCGTGCATGCCCGCCTTATGAGCAAAGGCACTTGTGCCCACATACGGTTTTGAGTTGGGCAAAATAACATTGGCGATTTCTGCAACCGCACTTGCTGTTTCGCTCAAACGCTCTAAGTCGCCAGCGCACGAGCGTTCCATTTTGAGCTTGATGGCAGGCAAAATGGCAGTTAAATCTGCATTGCCACAGCGCTCGCCAAAACCAATAAACGTGCCCTGTACGTGCGTTGCGCCTGCATCGAGCGCCATAAGCGAGTTTGCCACTGCACAGCCAGAATCATTATGAGCATGAATACCTAGGGGTACATGGGCTGGCAAAATCTCTGCCGGCACGCACGTTGCTTCAAAAACCTGAGAGGGCAGCATGCCGCCGTTGGTGTCACACAAGGTAACAATGTCAGCTCCAGCCTGGCAGGCAGCTTCAAGGGTGCTAAGAGCGTATTGGGCATCTTGCTCACTCGCAAAATAACCGTCAAAATAGTGCTCAGCATCATAAATGACCGTTTTGCCGTGGCTCTTAAAAAAGCTCACCGTTTCAGAAATCATCTTGAGGTTTTCTGCTGGCGTAGTTTTGAGAATCTCGTTTACGTGCAACAGCGAACTCTTGCCAAAAATAACCACAACGGGAGTTTGCGCAGCAAGCAAAGACTGAATGTTTTCGTCTTGCTCAACGGTAGTGTTGCAACGACGAGTTGCGCCAAAAGCACAGAGCTGTGCCGTTTGCAGCTCAAGCGTGGCCGCCCGTTCAAAAAAAGTTAAGTCCTTTTGATTTGAGCCAGGATTGCCTGCCTCAATATAATCGAGCCCAAAGGCATCAAGCAGCTCAACAATGCGCAGCTTGTCGTTGACCGAAAACGAAATCTCCTCCCCTTGCGCTCCGTCACGCAAGGTGGAATCCAAAATAGTTATGCTTGCGTTTGTGCGTGCCGCTATGCTCGCAGCTGCGCTTACTGTTGTGTTCTCGACTGCGTTCTCGGCTGTGCGTGCCGCTGCGTCCGCTGCTACGCTCTCGGTTGTGCCTGTTGCTGTACCCGCTGTTGTGCCTGCCGTGTTTTTCACATCTCTCACCCCACATCAAGTAGTTTGTTGGCAGCATTCAGATACGCAAGAATGCTGGATTCAATAATATCGGTAGAAAGCCCTCTGCCGGTGGCGAGCTTCTCACCATTGCGGAGCTTAACCACCACCTCACCAAGGGCATCTTTACCGTCAGAGGTTGAGTTTATGGAATAATTGATAAGCTCGTTTGCCTCCATGTTCATAATCTTGTCAATGGCGTTATATGATGCGTCAATAGGCCCATCGCCCATCGAAGCCTCCTCAAGCGTTTGCCCATTGCTGCTCAAAGAGATAAGGCTTACGGCAGTAGTTTCTTTGCCCGAGCGCACGTCAAAGTTTTCCAGAAGGTAGTGCGCAGTGTTTACGGGCGCACGACTTTCAACAATGGCCTCAAGGTCAGAATCGCTCACCGTTTTTTTCTTGTCGCAAATCTGCTTAAAGGTTTCAAAATGCTCATTAAGCTCCTCGGGCGCAAGCGTATATCCCAGCTCGGCAAGGCGAGTTTCAAAGGCGTGCCTACCCGAATGTTTGCCGAGCACCATATTGCTTTGATGAACGCCTACCGACTCCGGCGTCATAATCTCATAGGTGCTGCGCTCCTCCAAAACGCCGTGCTGATGAATACCGCTCTCGTGCAAAAAGGCATTTGTTCCCACAATGGGCTTATTAAGCGGAACGGTCTGCCCAATCAAGCTATAAACCAACCTGCTGGTGCGATAAATCTGCGTAGTGTCTATCTGCGTAGTTGCATTGTAGAAATCCGGGCGAGTGGCAAGTGCCATAACCAGCTCCTCAAGCGCAGCATTGCCCGCACGCTCGCCAATGCCATTAACCGCACACTCAATTTGCGTAGCGCCAGCGTGTACTCCCGCAAGCGTATTGGCGGCCGCCAACCCAAGATCGTTGTGGCAATGCACCGACACATCAACGGTGTCTATGCCCTCCACGTTTGCCTTAAGCCAGGTGATAAGATCTGCCATCTCGCTGGGCGTTGTGTAACCCACGGTGTCGGGGATATTAACCGTGGTGGCACCCGCCTTGATGACCTCACGCAACACCTCTGCCATAAAAGTGCGCTCCGAGCGTGTTGCATCCTCGCAGGAAAACTCAACATCTGAAACAAGGCTTTTGGCGTACTTGGTCATCTCGATAGCTGTTGTGAGAACCTCTGCGGGCGAGCGTTTGAGCTTATGCTTCATGTGAATGGGCGAGGTTGCGATAAAGAGATGAATGCGAGGGCTTGTTGCCGTACGCACTGCCTCGTATGCCGCATCGATGTCTGTTTTTACCGAGCGAGCCAGCGAGGCAACCGTGCAGTTTTTGACCGTTTGGGCTATGCTTTTAACCGCCTCAAAATCTCCTTGGGAGGAAACCGCAAACCCTGCCTCGATAACATCAACACCAAGTGTTTCAAGCTGCCGAGCCACCCGCAGTTTCTCCTCAAGATTCATTGAGCAGCCCGGCGCTTGCTCGCCGTCACGCAAGGTGGTGTCTAATATCTTTATCTGCTTTGTCATTTTGTTTCTCCGTACCTCTCAGCTTCTTACTTTGTTTCTCCGTGCCTCTCAACTTCTTACTTTGTTTCCCCGTACCTACGATTTTCACCTACTAAAATAGGATGTGACAAAATCGTACCGTCCCTTTCTAGTTGATTACAGCGCCCGTGCTTGCCGATGAAACCTGTCTTTGATACCGCTTCAAATACCCACGTACTTCTTTTGGTGCGGGCAGCGGTGTGCTTGCCTTGCGCCGTTCAAGCTCCTCTGTTTCTACCTCTAAAGTAACACAATAGTTGTCTATATCTATGGTGATAAGGTCGCCGTCTAGCACGTATGCGATAGCACCGCCTGCGGCTGCCTCGGGCGAAACATGACCGATGGCCGCTCCCCGTGTTGCACCAGAAAAACGACCGTCGGTAATGAGCGCAACACTGGTATCAAGCCCCGCACCAGCAAGTGCAGAAGTTGGTGCGAGCATCTCACGCATACCTGGACCACCGGCGGGGCCCTCATAACGAATAACCACTACATCGCCTTGCTGTATGGAGCCTGCATAGATAGCCTCAAGCGCACGTTCCTCGCTGTCAAAAACACGAGCTGGCCCTTGGTGATACTTCATGCTCTCTTCAACTGCACTGCGCTTAACCAAAGCTCCCTCAGGCGCAAGATTGCCAAACAGTACGGCAAGTCCGCCGGTTTTTGAATAAGGCTCGTTAAGTTCACGGATAAGCGTTTGGGTTTGTGCTGGCCGTGCTGTTTTGTAGGCGGCGGCAGTAGTTTCTGCAAAAGTTTTACCTGCAACCGTAGGTGCAGCGCCGTCAAAAAAGCCACCCTCTATAAGGCGGGCAATAACCGCATGAACACCGCCAGCTGCATCAAGATCCTGCATGTGATACGGCCCCGCTGGTGCGAGTTTGCAGAGATTGGGAACCATCTCGCTTATCTCATTGACCGTTTTGAGCTCAAAGTCAATGTTTGCCTCATGGGCAAGCGCCATAAGATGTAGCACCGAATTGGTAGAACAACCTAAAGCCATGTCAAGAGCAAGAGCGTTTTTGAGGGCAGCCTCATTAAGAATTACGCTTGGCTTGAGGTCGCCGGCGAGCGCGTCCATGACGCGCTCGCCGGCTTCCTTGGCAAGACGCACCCGAGCGGCATAAACCGCTGGAATAGTTCCGTTGCCAGCAAGAGCCAAGCCCAGCGCCTCACACAAGCAGTTCATCGAATTAGCCGTATACATTCCCGAACATGAACCACAAGTAGGACACGCACTATCCTCCAGTACCTGCAGCTGCTCCTCGTTTAGAAGCTCTGCCTTATAGGCGCCAACCGCTTCAAAACAGCCGCTTAAGTCTTGCGCTGCAAAGACGGCTTGAAGGGCAGCAGTTGGTTCACCATCTGACCCACTTGTCGTTTCCCTATCTGCAGTATCCAACGAAAGCATTGGCCCGCCCGAAACAAAAACACAGGGCAGGTCAAGGCGTGCCGCTGCCATCAGCATACCCGGCACCACCTTGTCACAGTTAGGGATAAAAACCAGTGCGTCAAAAGCGTGCGCTTGCACCACGCACTCAATGCTGTCAGCAATGAGCTCGCGTGAGGCAAGCGAATAGCGCATTCCCTCATGCCCCATTGCCAAACCGTCACAAAGAGCAATAGTGTTGCATTCCAGCGGTGTACCGCCTGCCGCAAGCACGCCGTCTTTGACCGCACGTGCGATAGTTTGAAGATGAGCGTGCCCGGGCACCGCCTCGCTAAATGAGTTGATAATACCCACCAGCGGTTTTTGTATTTGGCTCTCCGTTAGACCTAGCGCCTTAAGCAGCGCACGATGAGGAGTACGCTCCACACCTTTTTTTATCACATCACTTCTCATGGTTATCTCGTTTCTCCACTCACAGTTCCCTGCTCTTTATCTTAATTCCCTGCTCTTTATCTTGAACCTATCTTGGCTTTACGCCTGCCAGCTCATTTTCTTGCGCAGCTCAGCTCCAACCACCTCTACAAGATGCTCACCTTCAGCCTCTCGCTTTGCTAAAAAGCTCGGGCAGCCCGCTGCATTCTCGTCAATCCAATTTTTGGCAAAAGTTCCGTCCTGAATCTCGGCAAGAACCTTTTTCATTTCCGCTTTAGTTTCGCTCGTGATAATGCGATTTCCTGTTACGTAATCCCCGTACTCCGCCGTATTGCTGATGGAGTGACGCATGAACGACAGGCCGCCTTGAACCACCAAATCTATGATGAGCTTCATCTCGTGAACGCACTCAAAGTAGGCGCTTTCTGGCTGATAGCCCGCCTCAACAAGCGTTTCAAATCCTGCTTTCATCAGCGCAGTTACGCCACCGCACAACACTGCCTGCTCACCAAAAAGGTCAGTTTCGGTTTCTTCCTTAAACGTGGTTTCAAGAATGCCCGCTCGTGCTGCGCCAATACCTGCCGCATACGCCAAGGCAGTTTGCTGAGCCGTACCCGTAGCATCTTGATACACTGCAACAAGTGCAGGAACACCACGCCCCTCCTCAAATTGACTACGCACCGTATGGCCAGGACCTTTGGGAGCAACCATGATGACGTCTACGTCTTGCGGCGGGCAAATCTGCTTGAAATGGATATTAAAACCGTGTGCAAAAGCAAGCGTTTTACCTGCCGTAAGCACTGGAGCAATGTCGTTTTTGTAAAGCGCAGCCTGCGTTTCATCGTTGACCAAAATCATGATGAGGTCTGCCGCCTGCGCTGCCTGCTTTGTGCTCATAACTTCAAAACCTGCTTCTTGGGCACGCACCGCTGAGGGCGAACCGTCATACAAGCCAACAATTACCGCATGCCCGCTCTCTCTTAGATTAAGCGCATGCGCATGTCCCTGGCTTCCATAACCGACGATGGCAATAGTCTTGTTTGCCAACGCCGCCGTATTGGAATCTTTTTCGTAATACATCTGAACCATGTTATTTCCTCTCTTGGTGCTGTACTCTTAGTGCTCGTTTTCTGGCTGTTGTTCTCTTGTTGTTTGTTCGCTTGGTGCTCGTTCTTGCTTGTTGCTCGTTCTTGCTTGGTGCTCGTTCCTGCTTGTTGCTCTCTTGTCGCTAACCTTTTGAATCCTCTAACTATCTTGAATCTTACAGACATTCAGAGCCACGGTGAAGTGCCTGAGCTCCCGCTCGACACACTTCTAAAATACCGTACTCTTGCGCTGCCTCAATAAAGGCGTCGTTGCTTTCAGGCGCTCCGGTAACCTCAGCCGTAATAGTGTCTGCCGAAAAATCTATTACCTTTGCGCCGTAGGTGTTTATCATTGCGGTAAGCGCAGCATTGGTGTTAGCGCCCACTTTGAGTTTGATGAGCATGTGCTCACGCACCGAGGCAGCACTGGCAGGGATAATAGCCGCATGCCGCACATCATGGAGCTTGGAGAGTTGCTGAATAATCTGCGCCTCAGTTTGCGTGTCGCCCATAGCAACAATGGTCATGCGAGAAAGCGTGGGGTCGTCCGTTACGCCAACTTCAAGACTGTCGATGTTATAACCACGCTTAGTAAAAAGCTCTGTTATGCGCATGAGTACGCCAAACTGATTGTTGACAATCGCTCCGATAATTATTTTATGTTCGGTCATTTCACCTATCCTTTCCTGCTCGTTTTTTTTGGTTTGCCTGCTCAATCTCTTGGCTTGCCTGCCCATTTCCTCTTTGGCTTTTCGCCTGTTCTCTCGTAAGCCTTCTTGTTAGCTATCGTTAGCCCAGCAACATATCGTTGACGGTACCACCTGGCGGTATCATGGGAAACACCTTGTCGTCTGCGCCAATAACACAGTCAATGAGGTAGGGACCGGTAGCTGCAAAGGCGGTATCAAGCGCTTGGCTAAGCTGCTCGGAAGTTTCAACCTTGCAACCCTCCGCTCCAAAAGCACGTGCCACCGCAGCAAAATCAGTTGCACGCCAAAGTGTTGTGTGAGAATAGCGCTTGTCGTAAAACAGCGTTTGCCACTGACGCACCATGCCAAGCACACCATTATTCATGATGATGATAACGAGCGGAAGCTGCTGAGCAACCGCCGTTGCGAGCTCGTTAAGGTTCATGCCAAAGCTGCCGTCGCCCGTGAACAAGACGGTTTTTTGGGGCGCTGTCTGCGGTGCAGGGCTTGCGCCTAATGCTGCTTGCTTTGCGGGGCTTGCGCCTAATGCTGCTTGCTTCGCGGGGCTCTTTCTCGCCTCTGCTTGAGCGTCGGGGTTTGTATCTGTTTCCTTTGGCTCTGCCCAAGCAGCCAAAAAACTGCCCAAACACGCACCAATAGCGGCACCTAAGCCGTAGCCCATTGTTCCCAATCCGCCCGAGGTCAAAAAACGGCGTGGTTTTTCAAAACGGTAATTTTGAGCAACCCACATTTGGTGCTGCCCCACATCGGTAACAACAATGGTGTTGTCATTGGTGCGCTTGCGCACTTCTCGAATGAGCGTCTGCGCATTAGGTTCAGGTGTGGGAGCAGGCTCAATATCTGCATGAGCCTTTTCCTCTGCACGCATAGCCGCAAGCTCTGCTTGCCACTGCGGACGTACTACTGCTTCAAGCCGAGTGCTCAACTGCTCAAGCACAAAGGGGATTTCTCCCACCAAAGCAGCGTCAGCAGTAATATTCTTGTCTATCTCGGCAGGGTCAATATCTATATGAATGAACTTTTTGTTTGCCGTGTAGTGCGCCTTGTTGCCCGTTGCGCGGTCGCTAAAGCGTGCGCCTACGGCGATCACCAAATCTGCCTGCGCCTGAGCCCTAATGGAAGCCTCACGTCCGTGCATGCCCGTCATACCAAAATTGCGGGGGTGTGAGGCGGGAATAGCAGTAAGTCCCATAATGCTGCATCCAATGGGCGCATCTAGTAGTTCAGCAAAAGATGCCAACTGCTCACCAGCGTTTGCCGTTAGCACGCCACCGCCACAGTAGATATAGGGACGCTCGCAGCCAGCGATAAGTTGAGCTGCTTTGGCAAGAGTGTCTGCCGAGAGGTGGTTTTCAGCCACCGGACTTTGAGCAACGTATGGTTCAGGAAGCGCTTTTTTTGTAAGTGCCGTCTGCACATCTCTTGGCACATCTATAAGCACGGGCCCAGGACGACCACTTTTTGCAATCGCAAAAGCTTCCGCAAGTATTCTGGGCAGCTCGTTAACATCTTTGACAATGTAATTGTGCTTGGTAACGGGTATGGTAACGCCAAAGATGTCGATTTCTTGAAAGCTGTCTTTACCCAAGAGCGCAGTAGCAACATTGCCCGTGATGGCAACAAGCGGAATGGAATCCAGATACGCTGTAGCAATACCCGTAACCAGATTGGTAGCACCTGGACCAGAAGTTGCGACCACCACGCCAACCTTGCCCGTTGCACGCGCATAACCGTCCGCCGCATGCGCTGCACCTTGCTCGTGTGCGGTAATGACATGCTTGATTTGGTGCTCATGCTTGTAGAGTTCGTCATAAATGTCGAGCACCTGCCCACCTGGGTAGCCAAACACCACATCAACATCGTGCTTGATGAGAGAGCGCACGATAACCTGTGCGCCTGTTTGAGTGTTGGCTTGCGTGTTGGCTTGCGCTTGCGTTTCTGTTTCTGCCTGTTTCATTGTTGCTCTTTCTTGTTTCTCATGTCGTTTCTTGTTGCTGGTGACAATTCCAATAAAAAAACCCCACAGCTCGTATGCTGCAGGGTTTGTGTTTAGTCGGCGTTGGGTTTACTAATGTGCCGAGGCGGTTTGAGCAGCATACTCATCTGAACCGGTGCTAATAATAAGCACCAGCCCTACCAAAAGTACGCTAATAATTACAACAAAACTCATAACGCGCCTAGCTCCTTTTTTCTTAACGGTTGCCTATGGTATCACAAGTCCCCCACCCTTTGTCAATACCAAATTTTTGAAACTACTGATAATGCCAAAAACCTGCACTTATCCCACCAATAAATTGCCTACCCAAGCCGCAAGCCAAGTTCCTTAAGCTGGCGGGCATCAACAGGGCCGGGCGCACCCGTCATGGGATCAGCACCGCTTGAGGTTTTGGGAAAAGCTATGACGTCTCTAATGGACTCAAAACCACCAAGCAGCATGATGAGGCGGTCAAGACCAAGGGCAATACCGCCATGCGGAGGCGCACCAAAGCTGAGTGCCTCAAGCAAGAATCCAAACTGCTCGCGTGCTTCCTCCTCAGAAAAGCCAAGCTGCTTAAGTACACGCAGCTGCAAATCCTCACTATGAATACGCAGCGTACCGCCACCAATTTCATAGCCGTTCATAATAAGGTCATAAGAATAGCTGCCCACGGCAAGGGGCTCGCTTTCAAGTTTTTCAAGATCCTCATCAAAGGGGCGCGTAAAGGGGTGATGGTTGGCAGCGTAGCGTTTCTCGTCCGCATCATATCTGAGCAGTGGAAAATTGACCACCCACATAAAGCTGTGCCCTGAGCGCTCCACGTTAAGAAGCTCGGCAAGATAGAGGCGCACCGCAGAAAGCGCAGCGCTTACGGTTTCAAAAGTATCGGCACCAAAGACCACCAGATCGCCCGGTTCAACATTGCAAGCTTTTTTGATGGCTGCAAGTACGTCCTCGCCAAGAAACTTGATAATGGGAGATTTTTCCTCACCGGCACTGGTAAAGGCAATCCACGCCATGCCGCCTGCGCCATGTTCGCAGGCAACAGCAGCAACTTTGTCAATTTCGCCACGGCTTAAATCGCCCGCACCCTTGGCGTTAATGGCCTTAACCACGCCACCGCTTTCAACGGCTCCCGCAAAAACCTTAAAGTCGCAGTTGGCAACTTCTTTTGACAGGTCGATGAGCTCCAAGCCAAAGCGTGTGTCGGGACGGTCGTTGCCAAAACGCTCCATTGCCTCCGCATAATCCATGCGCGGCAGTGGCACAGGCAAATCAACGCCCGTTGCAGCAAGCACCTCAACAAGCACATCTTCCATAAGGGCTAAGATATCCTCTTGCTCAATAAAGCTCATTTCAAGGTCGAGCTGGGTAAACTCTGGTTGGCGGTCGGCGCGCAAATCCTCATCTCTAAAACACCGAGCAATCTGATAATAACGCTCAATGCCGCCCACCATCAAAAGCTGCTTAAACAGCTGAGGCGACTGCGGCAGGGCATAAAACTTGCCAGCGTTTTGACGCGCGGGAACCAGAAAATCACGTGCTCCCTCGGGAGTTGAGCGACCCATAATAGGTGTTTCAACCTCAATAAAACCTCGAGCATTAAGAGCGGTATGGAGGGCAGCGGTAACGGTGCTTCTCAGTTTGAGTGCACTTAGAACCTCAGGGCGACGAATGTCAAGATAACGCCAGCGCAAGCGGGTAAGCTCGTCGGTGTCAATGCCGTCCTCAATAGGAAACGGCGGCGTTTTTGCTGCGTTAAGCACCTGCACCTCATCAATTAAAACTTCAATTTCTCCAGTAAGCATATTGGGGTTGAGCGTTCCCTCAGGGCGACTGCGCACCGTTCCCGATACGAGAATAACCCATTCGGGACGCATGGTTTCTGCAGCCGTAAACACCTCTTTTGAGCAGGCGTCAGGATCAAAAACACACTGGGTAATGCCCGCACGGTCACGCAGGTCAACAAAGATGAGCCCGCCGTGGTCGCGGCGATGGCTTACCCAACCGGTGAGCGTAACCCGCTCTTTGATAGCAGCAGCGGTTAGCTCGCCGCAGGTTGCGGTGTGCATGCTGTAGGTATTGAGGGCCGCTGTGCTTGAGGCAAAGCCAGCGGTCGCAGCGGTGGTGCTTGTCTTGGTAGTCATGAGTTTCCTTTTCTCGTTTCTAGCTTTCTTGGTTTTTGCCTTCTCGTTTCTTGCTTTTTGTTTCTTGTCTTTTTGTTCAGTGCCTTGTGTCTAGACTTCTCAGTTTTTCTTATTTACGAAGCGCAGCAAAGTACGCTTATAGTCTTTTTCTGTGAGCCGTCCTGGTCAACATGGTCATCATGGTCAACATGGTCAACATGGTCAACATGGTCAATTAAGCTCAGCCGGTGTAGATGCTGACAAAAGCTCAGGCAGCTCCTCTAAAGCAACGGATTGCTCCTCATGCGTTTCCATGGAGCGTAGTGTAGCAGTACCAGAAGCAAGCTCGTCGGGACCAAGCACAACCACCCACGCAACACCGAGCTTATCCGCAAGCTTAAATTGCGATTTCAAAGAGCGATTTTGATGGTCAAGCTCAACGGCACAGCCAGCATCACGCAGGCGCAGGGCAAGTGCAAAAGCCGCGTCGCGCGCCCCATCATCAACACTTGCGATAAATACGGCAGGCGTGGGAACCTTGCTCGGCACGGTACCCTGTGCCTCAAGCGCAAGCAAAATACGCTCAAGACCTACCGCAAAGCCAAGCCCTGGAGTTGGCTTGCCGCCAAACTCCTCAATAAGCCCATCATAACGACCACCACCGCCCAAGGCGTTTTGTGCACCCAAGCCGGCGTCAATTTGTACCTCAAAAACCGTGCGGGTGTAGTAATCAAGCCCACGCACCAGGCGTGTGTTCTCCTCATAACTAATGCCCGCAGTGTCGAGCAACGAGCGCACCGCCGCATAATGCTCGGCACAATCATCGCACAGCATAGTAGTAATAGCGGGAGCATCGTCCATAATCTCACTACAGCGAGGGTTCTTGCAATCAAAGGCTCGCAGCGGATTGGTCTCAGCGCGCCGCACGCACTCGTCGCACAAATCATCGGTATGATCAAGAATATAGGCACGCACCGCCTCACGATAAGCAGGACGGCAGGCAGTATCTCCCATTGAGTTGACATACAGCCGCATGCTCTCGCTTGGCAAGCCTAAAGCCTCAAAAAAGCGCACGAGCATGATAATAACTTCGGCATCAACGCTGGGCTCAGCCGCACCTAAACATTCAACACCTATTTGATGAAATTGGCGCAGACGACCCTTTTGCGGACGCTCATGGCGAAACATCGATCCCGTGTACCAAAGCTTAAGTGCTGGAGCCCCAGGCGCAATAAGTCCGTTTTGCAGCACCGCACGCGCCACACCTGCCGTACCCTCGGGGCGCAAGCTTAGCTGCTCGTCGGCCTTAAGAGGCTCACCGTTTGCGAACTTAGCTGCTGCCGCGCCAGAATACACGCCAAACATCTCTTTTCCCACTACATCGGTTGCTGTACCAATGCCGCGCGCAAACACCTCCGTCTGCTCAAAGAGAGGCGTTTCAAACAAAACATATCCATAGCGCGCAAAAACCTCATGCGCTTTTTCCTCAATCCAAGAAAAGGCATGAGCAACAGATGGAAACAGGTCATTGGTGCCGCGTGGAGCGCGATAATTCATTGTTAAGCTTTCGTTTCGAGCGTTGACAGGCGTCTGTAGGGTAACCTTACGGGCTTGCAGGCGTTTGCGGCACAAACAAGCACCGTTGAGCACTTTCAGACGCAAAAATGATACCGTGGTATTGTACCGCAAGTGCTAAAATAAGCCATACCAAAAACCACCAAAGAGAGGATTTTAATGACGAGCTACATCCCCAGCGACGTTTGTTCAACGCAAATAGATTTTGACCTTGACGAGAGCGGCGCTGTACACAATGTTATGTTTACAAGAGGCTGCGCAGGAAATGCTGAGGGTATCGCTCGCCTTGCAGAAGGTCGCAGTGCCGATGAGCTTATTGAGCTGCTTAAGGGTATTCCCTGCGGAACGCGCGACACTTCTTGCCCCGACCAGCTTGCCCAAGCGCTTGAGAGTGAGCTCGCAGCACGAAGTTAGAGTGGTTCACCCGCCACATGGCATCGTAACGCTCGCTCGCTATAAAGCTCCCAACAACAGGTTTACCTTTGAGGCGTCACCTTGCCATAGTGACCCTTCTTTTTGAGCCATGCTTTTAGCTTGGCAGTATTCTTTATGTAATTTTTGTGACAACGTAGGTTCGTCAGTTTTTTATTCTTGCTTATATCCAACTTTTTAAGTTTGTTGTAGGAGCAATCCAAAACCCTCAGCTTTTTGTTTTTGCTCACGCTCAGTTTGGTGAGCTTGTTGTTTGAGCAGTCTAAAACCTCCAACTTTTTGTTCTTGTTCACGCTCAGTTTGGTGAGTTTGTTGGAATAGCAGTAGAGTTGCTCCAGCTTTGCGTTCTTGCTCACATTGAGAGATTTAAGTGAGTTGTTGAGGCAAATCAGAGTATCAATTTTTTTATTTTTGCTCACATCGAGTGCCTTAAGTTTGTTGCTGGAGCAATCCAACCACTGAATATTTTTGTTTTTGCTCACATCGAGAGTCTTGAGCATGCTGTAAGAGCAGCCCAGATACTCAAGCTTGATGTTCTTTTTTACGTTGAGAGTTTTTAGTTTGTTATCATCACAGGATAAATATATTAACTTGGTGTTTTTGGTGACATCAAGCTTGGCAAGCTTGTTGTTGTAGCAAAACAAATACCAAAGTTTTTTGTTGTTTTTTACATTAAGAGAGGTGAGCTTATTCTCGTCACAATACAAAGCCGTAAGCTTTTTGTTCTTGCTCACGCTTAGTTTGGAAAGCTTGTTGTTGGAACAATCCAATTCTTCCAACACGGTACAAGCATTTACGTTAAGAGAGGTCAAATTGCAGCTGCTGAGTGAGATAGAAACAACGTTTTCGCCAGCAATCCTTGCCGGAACAACAACCTTGGTCGAAGAGCCAGAGTAATCAACAATGTGCGCTCCTTCGCTATCAACAAAGCATAAAAACCCTCTCTCATAAAATAAGCCGTCGTCTTCTTCCTCATCAAAGTCCCAGTCCTCGTCCCCTTCTTCTTCCCCCCAGTCATCGTCTTCTTCTTCGTCCCCCCAGTCGTCGTCTTCATCTTCCCACTCAATGTCGTCGTCCTCCCACTCCACGCCCTCTTCATCAAGGACGTTTATGGGTGCTGCATGCGCTCTGACGCTTCCAGAAACTTCATTGGCAAAAACAGCAGTGGGAGCGGCCGCAAAGCCAGTACACGCTAGGGCAAATGCCACGAAAATCGCAAGCGCCCGTTTTGAGAGTGGCAAAGATTTGGTGTTCATGAGTTTTCCTTTCTGGCACTGTGGCAAATGCGT
>WRHU01000013.1 GCA_009783085.1 Coriobacteriia bacterium | reverse complement strand
TGGAAATGGCAAAGGAGCTTAAACGAAGATGCCTAAAACCTGCGAGACTTTGAACGAATGTTCTCAAACTAATGTCTCGAAACATTGTGATGTACCGCTCTCTCGACGCGGCTTTGTAAGTTTGGCGGCAGTTGCTGCTGCAGGCGCTTGTGCAACACAACTGCTTAGCGCGCCTAACGCTTTTGCAGTCACTTCTGCAGAAAAACAGGCAGAAGCAGACGAAGTGCGTCGTAAAATGAGCGAGTGGAACGCACTGCTTGACCAATACTCCAACGATTACAACAGTGCCCTTGACGCTCATGACACAGCTGTTGCTGGCATGGATGAGGCGCAAGGACGCATAGATGTGGCTCAAGCACGTCAAAGTGAGCTGCAAGATATGCTTGGCAAGCGCGCCAGCTCTATGTATCGACAAGGTCCCCTCGGTTTTCTCGATGTTATTTTTGGAGCGCACAGCTTTGAGGAGTTTAGCACTTCTTGGAGGATTTTAAGCGATGTTAACGAGCGCGATGCCAACCTTATAGATGAATCCAGAGCAGTAAAGAAAGAAGCTGAGCTTGCACGCAAAGAATTTGCGAGCCAAGAAAAAGCTGCTGCCAAAGCCCTCAATGCTGCCGAGGCAGCTAAGGCAGAGGCCCAAAACATAGTTAACACCTACCAAAGTGAGCTCAGTGGGCTTGAAGATGAGGTTGCTAAGCTCGTAGAAAAAGAGCGCAAAGCTGAGGCAAAACGCAAGGCTGATGAAGCTCGCCGCGCCGAAGAGGCTGCCTCAAATCAGTCTTCGGGGTCAAGTGGCGCAAGTGCGGGCGGTTACGTACCTTACGATGGAGAAACGTATGGCAGTATTGTAGAAGCTGCCCTATCGCGTGTTGGTTGCGACTATGTTTGGGCAGCCTCTGGACCAAATGAATTTGATTGCTCAGGGCTTACATCGTGGTCATACAGGCAGGTGGGCATTACTATCCCTCGCGGTGGCAACGACCAGTATTCAGACGCGCCAATGCGTCTGAACGTTTCTGATGCTCAGCCAGGCGATATTCTTTGGATGTACAATCATGTTGGCATCTACATTGGCAAGGGCAAGTTTGTCCACGCGCCGAGCCCTGGCTATACTGTTTGCGTACAAGCCGTTTCTGGATATGGCTGGCAAGGTGCTGCTCGCTATCAGTTATGAAAAGCGGCCCTACACACAAAGTGTGTAGGGCCGCCCATTTAGTTCGCTTACGCAATGGTCCTCTTGTTGACTAATTAAGCCTTCCGAGCAAAAGACTTAGTGAACCAAGAAAGACACCAGAAAGCCAGGCGGGATCTACGGGGGTGGGCGGGGAAACAGGCTCAGGATCTGCAAATGTAACCGTGACTATTGAGCCCACATCTACCGATGTGCCCGCTGAGGGGTCCTGCGTGTCAACTCTCTGATTAGCTCCTGGAATTCCCTTGTAATCAATTATCAAGCCAACAGCTTGAAGCTGACTTTGTGCTTGAGAAAGTGTCATTCCCCGAACAGCGGGCACCTTGACCTTTTTGGCTGGTTCAGGACCCTTAGAAACAGTCAAAGTGATAGTTTCACCACGTTCCATGGGTCCTCCATAAGGATCAGGACTCTGGACAACAACAAGACCTTTCTCATATTCTGAAGAGTAAATTTCTTTGGCAAATTTAACCTTAAAGCCTGCTGTCTCAAGCTGCGCTTTCGCATCGGCCTTAGATAAACCGCGAACATCGGGAGCATTTACAGATCCAGGTCCTGAGGAAACAAAAACAGTAACTCTCAGGGTTGGTCTGATTTTCTCACCAGCCTCAACGCTTTGCCCGCAGACTTTTCCTTCGTCAACATCAGGATCACTTTTTTGTTCTATGGTGTAATCCAGACCAAGTTCCTTCAGCCGTGCCTCCGCTTGTGCCTGGGACAAATTAAGCAATTCGGGCATTTCGATAAGGTCTGCTCCCTTTGAAACAACAAGATTAACCTTGGAGCCCTCAGCTACCGGTTCCCCTGCGCGAGGATCTTGGCTGATGACCTCGCCTTCTTCAATGGTGTCGCTGTACTCCTCTTCCACTTCGCCAACTTCGAGTTTGGCATCTTCCAGTTTTTCAGTAGCTTCTTCAAGGGTCATTCTGGTGACGCTTGGCACCAGCACTTCTCCATCTTCGGGTTCTGGAGGAGCACCAAAGGGGTTGATAATGATAAGCGCGGCGACAATGATAATGAGCAGGGCGGCAGCTACACCAACAGCAATGCCAACCTTTTTGCCGAGGTTGTCCTCCTCCTCAGAATCGAAAGAGGAGCTATTGCTACCACGTCCTGCAAGCGGAGGCATAACAGTTGTTCCATTAACAGGAGCCATGCCAGCAGCTTGCGCACGAGGTGTAACCGTAGTTTTTGCTGCAGCACTACCAGCACCAGCACCCATGACCTGCGTGCGTGCATCTCCGCCTACGGCATTAACGCTTAGGCGGCCAGCAAGGTAGTCGTTTAAGGCAACACGCATCTGCTCGACCGTGCTAAAACGCTGGGCAGGGTCTTTAGACATGGCGCGCATGATAATAGCCTCAAATACAGGATCAATACTGGGATTTACCTCGCGAGGCAAACGGGGCTGTTCGCTCACGTGCTTAACTGCAATAGAAACTGCATCTGGGCCGTCAAAAGGCAACTGACCAGTGGCGGCTTCATATAAACACACGCCGAGGGAATAGATGTCGGTCGAAACGCTGAGCTGTTTGCCCTGCGCCTGCTCTGGCGAAACATAGTAAGCCGTGCCCAGTACGCTACCAGTTTGTGTAAGGTTTGAATTATTTGCACGAGCAATACCAAAATCCATGACCTTGGTGTTGCCGTCTGGTTGTATCATAAGGTTGTGAGGTTTGATGTCACGGTGAATAACGTCGTAGCTGTGTGCCACGCTTAATGCCGAGCAGACCTGCGAGCCTATCTCTGCAACTTTACGCTGATTTATGGCTCCACGCTGCTCAATGGCCGTTTTGAGATCAGTTCCACGTATATACTCCATAACAATGTAGTACGTGCCTTCTGCTCTCTCAGTTCCGGCCTCTTGACCCCAGTCGTAGATGTTGACGATATAGGGGCTTTGGAGGTTGGCTGCTGCCTGTGCCTCTTGCTTAAAGCGCGTAGCAAAGGTAGGGTCAGCGGCGTATTGGGGCAGCATCACCTTAACGGCGACCGTGCGTCCTAATACCTCATCGCTGGCCTTGTAGACCTCTGCCATGCCACCGATGCCGATTCTTTCGGTCAGACGATACCTACCACCAAATACTCTGTCAATCACGTTTCTCTCCCTTGTTCATTGAACCTTTATATGATACTGCAAATCAATAAAAAATCCATCTTTTGTATAGTTTTGCCTGCTTCTTGCCTTCTCAAACTTTTCTGCAGCTCTCTTAGTTCTTCGCTTCTCTTATCCGTATATCTCAACTGCTTTTTGGAGAACTTGGCGTGCATTGGGCGTAGCCGCACCACTTTCGGCGTCCTCAAGCACCACAGCAACCACTACGCTTCGTTTTCCAACGTCTACATAACCAACAAACCAAGAATCTATGGTGTCGCCCGTGCGCTCGGCAGTACCTGTTTTTCCGCGCACAGTTTTTCCGCCAATTTGCGCTGCCATGCCTGTTCCTTGGGTAACAACTCCTGCCATTGACTCATTGACTTTAGAAACCGCGTAGTCCGATACTGCTCGTCCAAAGGTTTGAGGGCTTGTTGTGGTGAGTTTTTGTCCGTTTGCGCTTGATGTTGAGGCCACCACATAGGGGTTCATAATGGTGCCGCCGTTTGCAAAGGCCGAACAGACCAGTGCCATTTGCATCACGGTTGCTTGCGGGCCAGGAGGCGAGCTGGGGTGTTCTCCTACGGGCTCACCCGCAGCTGCCCAGGCGGTTTCCCAGGTTGTCATGTCTGCAGGGTTGGGCATGAGCGAAGGTTCGACATAGAAATCTTGTCCAAGCTTGCGCCCAAAGCCAAACTCAGACGCAGCCGAAACAAGGTTTTTGGCTCCAATTTTTTCTGAGAGCTGCGCAAACACGGTATTTGAGGAAAGCTCAAAGGCTTGTTTGACCGAGATAGTTCCGTAAGATTCGCCCTTGTAGTTAGTCACAAAGGCATTGCCAATTTCAAGTTTGCCCGGAGCTTTGTACGTGTCGGCAAGGGTAATGCCCCCGCGCTCGAGTGCGGCGGTAAGGGTAACCATCTTAAAGGTAGAGCCCGGTGCGTAGAGATTGGTAGTGGCGCGATTGTAAAGTTGGCTTGTGCCACCACCGATGCCAGCACCGTCATCCCCACTATTTTTGAGGAGATCTTCGACCGCATTTATGTCATAGGTGGGGCTGCTCGCCATTGCCAAGACTTCTCCGGTTCTTGCGTCAAGTGCCACAACTGCGCCCGAGCGACCTTCCAAAATGCCTTCTGCACTTCTCTGGATACGAGAGTCAATGGTGAGCGTTACGTCGTTGCCGGGCAGCGGCTTGCCTGCCATGGTGTCAACAACGTCGCGCCAATTTGAAAAACCAACCTCGCCGCGCAAAACCTCTTGCTGTGAAGCCTCGATACCGGCAAGTCCATATTTCGCAGAGGCATAACCAATCAGGTGGGCAGCCATTGAGCCTTCGGGATATATGCGCTGGTAACCTTCTTTGTCGCCACTGCGGGGAACGCTTTCTGCCAAAATGACCCCATCGGCGGTGAGGATAGTTCCTCGTTGTGCCCGCTCCTCTTTAATAAGTTGGTGATTGTTTGAGGGCATGGCACGCAAGGCAGGTGCACGCACAATCATCTCATAGGTAAGGTTGCCAATGGCAACGGCAAAAATCAAACAAAAACAGGTGATAAGTACGGTGATGCGCTTGCCTAATGCAAAACGTCCGAGCACGCCACCATCGAGTGCAGCGGTGGACTGAAGCTCCATCTCGTGTCCCGTGCCCGCATCAGAGGTTCGAAGCAAAAGTCCCAAAATAATAAAACTTGAAAGCAGCGACGAGCCGCCCTGACTAATAAAGGGCAGGGTCACGCCGGTAAGGGGGATAAGTAAGGTAACGCCGCCAACAATAACAAAGGCTTGCAAGGATATGGCGGCCGTAAGTCCTGTGGCAGTAAACGCTTCCATGTCTGAGCGGGCTCGGCTCGCAATGGCAAGACCACGCACCGCAAAAAGAACAAAGAGCAAGAGCAGACCGCTTGCGCCGATAAGCCCCATTTCCTCGGCAATGGCAGCAAAAATGAAGTCGCTTGCAACAATGGGAATAAGTGTAGGCATGCCACGTCCAATGCCGGTGCCGATAAGGTCGCCTTCTGCGAGGGAATAAAGCGCTTGGGTGAGCTGGTAACCGCGTTCATGGGCAAACGGGTCAAGCCAGATTTCAACACGGTCTTGCACGTGTCCAAAGACAAAAAAGGCAGCCACGGCACCTACTGCGCCAAGACCAACCGCGGTTATGATGTAGGAGAGCCGCCCTGTGGCGACGTAAAGCATGACGAGAAATATCCCAAAGAAAAGCAGAGCGCTACCCAAGTCGCGTTGAAAAACAACGATGCCCATGCTTAAGACCCACATTAAAATGAGGGGTACGAGAGTCTTGAAATCAGGAATAGTGGCAGGACCAAGGCGTCGCCCTGAGACCGAAAGCATCTCGCGGTTATCTGCCAAATAGCCGGCAAGGAAAAGCACGATAAGAAACTTGGCAATCTCTCCCGGCTGGAAAGAAACGCCTGCTATTTGGAGCCATATTTTTGAGCCGTTCTGTTCGATACCAATAACAGCTGGGAGTATCAAAAAGACAACACCCAAAATAATGATGGTGTATTTGTAGTTGCCAAGGTTGCGCACTGAGCGCACAAAAACAAGCGTAAGCACCATAGCTGCAATACCAACAAAGAGCCAGAGAACCTGTCTGCTTGCCATGTTGGGATCAATGTCAGCGCCGAGCCGCATAACAAAAGCAATGCCGATGCCGCTCAGCACAAAAGCGATAGGGAGCAAAGCGGCATCGGCATTGGGTGCGAGCAAACGTATGGCAACGTGAGAGATGATAAAGGCGGTAAACAAGCCGAGCGGAACGGCAAGCGTCCAGACGTCAAGCGGCTTGCCATCGTTCAAAATTGCTAAAACAAATAGCAAAATAACAACGGGACTAGCAGCAAGCAGTAAAAGGAGTTCTGTTGTGCGACGACTCACGGCTGAGCTTTCGGTTGGCCAGAAAGAGCTGCCTGATTTGATGCAGTATCTTCAGCTGATGCACTAGATTGAGCAGCTTGCGCCTTTGCCTCTATAAGTTCTTCATATTCAATAATGAGGCTCTCTGCATCGTCCAAAGAGGCAACAGAAATACCTTTTTCAAGACGCTGTGCGATGTTAGGCGTGAGGTCGCTTGAGGCAATGTCGGTTTTGCGTTCAAGCCATTCAAGCTTGATGCCAGGGAGAACATCTCCGTTAAGTCCTCGATAAACGGTTACATAACCATCGTCGATGCGCAAAAACGCAACGTTTTTCGCATAAAGATAGGTGCCGCCAATAGCACCGCCAACCAGCAAAACAAACAGCACCAAAAAGGTGATAATTCCTAAAAGTGCGCCCCTGCGCTTGCGGTCAGCTTTTTTCTGTGACGTTTTGCTTGCGTGCCGAGCGTGCATATTTTCGTGTGCGCCTCGTGCGCTGCGAGCACTGCTTTCTCCCGCAGTTATTTCACTCATACCAAGAGCGCCGCCTGCACCACCCGTACCACTACCACTAGCGCCACCTGCACCGCTCGTACCGCCCTCGCGCTTGGCACGTGCTTTGTCTAGGGCTCCGTCTAAAGCTTCGTGGGGATTTACATCTCCCTCAATAGTGGCAATATCAACAACAATAACGGTAATGTTGTCCATGCCGCCAGCTTGACGTGCAGCCTCAACAAGTGTGTCAACGGCTTTTTGAGGGTCGGGCGTAGTGGTGAGAACAGCAGTTATATTCTCGTCATCAACCATGCCAGTCAAGCCGTCGGAGCAAAGCAAGAGGCGATCTCCAACTTTAACGTGCATGGTAAACAAATCAGGTTCGGTAGCAGAGTCGCCTCCCAAAGCTCGCGTGATAATTGAGCGGCGAGGGTGAACCGCTGCCTCCTCAGGAGTAATTTTTCCTGCGGCAACCAGCTCAGCAACGTAAGAATGGTCAGAGGTAAGCTGGTGGAGCTCTTTATTTCGCAGCAGATAAGCGCGAGAATCGCCCACCTGCGCTATGAGCAACCGTGACCCACAAATGAGCGCAGCAGTAAGTGTTGTGCCCATTCCCGATTTGCCAATGCCTTTTATCGAAGCACGCTGAATGGCACTATTTGCCTGAGCAACGGCGTTTGCCAAAGCCTCGGGATTGTAGTTGCCCGGAGCCTTTTCTGAAAGCATTTGAATGGCTATTTCGCTTGCAACTTCTCCAGCGGCATGGCCACCCATACCATCGGCAACAGCATACAGAGGAGCTTGTGCGATAAAGGAATCCTCATTGTGCTCGCGCACGCAGCCAACGTCAGTGCGAGCGCCAAAGGGGTTTTCAACAATCGAATCTGCCAACACCGCTGGCATTTCTTTTGTGTGTCGAGCAGTTTTTTTGTTGTGCGTTGAGGCATCTCTCATGAATGTCTAATCCTTATGCTTGTTTCTCCGATACTTACCAAGTCGCCATCTTTGAGCACCACCGGTGTTTCGATGTAGGCGGCGTTGACGTAGGTTCCGTTTGTTGAGCCTAAATCCTCTACGGTAAGGTCTTCGCCTATGAGGCAAAAACGTGCGTGACTCCCAGAAACGTAGTCGGCAGTTACCACGATGTCGGCACCGGGCGAGCGACCTACAATAAGAGGCCCAGAAACATTGAGGCGCATGCCTCGCAGCTCCCGAGGCCCTTGCTCAACAGCAATGCTCCAGCGTGCTCCTTTGAGATTTTGACCGCGTACCAGCCCAATTCCCGTGCGCATAACCACAATCAGAAACAAAAACAGGAGGGCGACGAGCAACAGCCTGCCAACGAGAAGCGTAATGTCAATCATGCTTTGAACTCATACGTTGTGAGCCCGATGGTGATATGATCGCCATCATTTAGGAAGGCTTGCTTGACAGGACGGTCGTTAAGTTGCGTGCCATTCGTGGAGTCTAAATCGGTGAGCTTCCACGTTCCCGTAATATCTTGGGTAAATTGTGCGTGCACGCGGGAGGCATTAGCATCGTTTAGCACAATATCGTTTGAAGGATTGCGCCCGACAGTCATGGTGCGAAGTCCCATTGGCTTGCGCGTATTGTCTTTGAGGTCGACGAGCACGGAGCTTCCTTTGCTTGGCAGTGTTCCGTCTGCCTGAGCATCGTCAAGGGCGTGTTCTGCTGCTTGCTCCAAAGAAACATCGGCGTTTACGTCGAGTCCATCGCCATAATAGCCACTTGCGTTGTCGAGGGCTCCTAGGGCACCAGCCGCAGGAGCGAGATTCGCATCAAGGGGAACTACTGCTGGAGCTGCTGGAACCGCAGCTGCCATGGGAGCCGCCACCGCCGCTGCGCCTGCCGGAGCCCCTTTGGGGGCAAGACCGTAATACTGCATCTCTTCATCGCGCAGCTTGCGGATAACGGGTGCAGCTACATTCTCGGCAATAACATCGAACTTCCCTTTTTTAAGGCCGTCATCAACAATAAAGCGCACCAGTGGCCTGCCGTCAAAGTCAAGACCAGCATGAGCGCCTTTTGCCATGAGGTAGGTTTCTATCTCGGCAGCCATCGTGGGATAAAACCCAAAAAGCCGCTTGTTGTCATCGGCATTAACGAGGACGTTGTACAAGGTGGGGGCATACTGACGACCAGAGCCCACCAGGCGGTTTTGCCTCATCTGCTTTTCTGCCTTTTTTGCAATTTGGGCTGGCTCAATGGGCGACTTGAACACTGCGCCCGCTGCGGCATCTACGGCGTTTTCTACCCCGTTTTCAAATTGCGAAAGTACCTTACCCATTACAACCTACTTTCTTGTCGAGCGTATCTTACGTATCTCACTCCTGGTATTTTGACGCACATTTTGTTGTGCGCTGGTAACTCACTATTTTTTATCTTTTTTGCGCCGAAGTGCGACGCGCCCTTTGTTTATTGTAAACTTCTGGCTGAGCCTCAAAGCCGGTTGTTACCATAATGAGAACCAGCACAAAAGAAACCGTTAGGCTAACAATGGGGCCAACCAAAAGCAGGAAGTTTGTGGTCGAGTTCATAACGAGTGGCGCGGTAAGTATGGGAAGTACCAAAATACCCGCTGCACATGCAAGAATCGCCAAAAAACTGCCTAGTAACCATAATACCCGACTCTGGCGGGTGCAGGCTAGAGATAAGAGACAAGTGGCCAAAATCCACCCGACCAATGCCACCAGTGCCTCAGGACTCAAAAAGGCTGCTTTAAGACCTGATAACAGCCCAGTATTTGCTGCAGTTGCCGCAGTTGCCGCAGTTGTTGCAGTTGTTGCGCTTGTTGCGGTTGTTGCAGTTGTTGCCGTTGTTGCCGTTGTTGCGGCGATTTGTAGTTCCGGCCCACAGCGCAGCAGCTCGGGGGCTAGGAAATCTGCTGAGGTGGGGAAGAGGTGCAAAGCTGGCGCGAGCACGCTCAGCAAGGTGAGCAAAAGTCCAGCGGTGAGGCTTAGGGCAAGAGCCCGTTTGAGTTTTAGAAAAAATCCTGCAAGCAAGGCGATAGCAAAGGGCAAACCAAGGCATGCCGCAAGGGGAGCACACGACATCAGCGTTGCATCAAGACTGCTGCGCCGACCACTTACGACCCACCAGGCGGTAAGTCCCACGAGAATGAGTGCACCTTCAACGGGGTGTCCGGCAACAATAACACCTATACCAAGAACGAGCGAAGCAATCGCCACGCCAAGCACAGGAGCAATAAAGCCACCTGCTGCAATGGCAAGTGTGATGAGGATACGCATGGTGAGGCTAAACTCGAGCGGTCCGCCAAAGGCTACCAAGCCACTGCAGCCCAGCCACGCCATGCTGCCGCAGCCAAGGGCTGCCAAAAGTCGCAGAAAGACACTTTGGCTTCGATGAGAAAAACGTTCCCAGAGGGGAGCTTGGCGGCGCGCTGTTTTTCTCCCATAATGCTCGTAATACTCCTGCTCCTCTCGAGGCTTGCTTTTCATGTGCTTGTGATACTGTTTGTCGAGCTCGTCGATTTCGGGCATTTCAAAGTAATCATTGGGGTCAAAATCATCAGGCTCGATGTAGTCGCTGGGCGTAAGGTACTCAAAGCCTTGGGCGTTGACAGTTTGCTTTGCCCGTGGAGCTCGTTGTTTGGGCTTGCGATTGAAAAGCCAGTTTAAGCCGTGCTTGCGGGCCTCTTGCTCAAAGTCGCCCTGCCCGAGCTCTCGGCGGTCGTTGAATGTGGCGTTGGAGTATTCGTTAGTATAGGTGGCTTCGCTGTGGTCGTTGTAGTCGCTGTAGTCGCCTTCGTATTCGACGATGCCGTACTCGCTGTTTTGGTCGGCTTCGTTGTCATTTTCGTCAAATTCGACATCAAACTCAGCTTCGTCGCGCCCAAGACCTTCTCCGTCGGTATCCCAAAGCTCTACCAGAGTTTTAAGCTCCTTTTGACCGCGTTTTTCGTGTCCAAGGTACCCCGAGAGCTTTTTCCAAAAAGCCTTAACTGAGCGTGGACGCATATCCATATCAGCATCGAGGGCACTCATCAAAACATCGTCAATGCCCTCGTCAAGGTCGGGGCAGAGCACCGAGGGCAAAATAACTGGTTCGTACACAATTTGGTTATATGATTCTTGTGCGGTGTGTGCAAAAAAGGGATTAGTGCCTGTGAGCAAGTGATAGGTGAGTGCGGCGAGCGCCCATAAATCGCTGCGCTCGTCAACGGGTTCCATGGCAATTTGCTCAGGCGGCATATAGCCAATAGTGCCACCCTCTGGCCCGGTAAAGCCAGCGGTGCTTGAAAGGGCAGAAAGGCCAAAGTCGCTCATTTTGATGTTGCCAGCGTGGTCGATAAGTATATTTGCTGGTTTGATGTCGAGGTGGAGCACCTGGTTTTCGTGTGCACATTCAAGCGCAGAAACTACACCAGACAAAACGGCACGCAGGGCATCAAAATCAAACAGCTCTTGGCTTTTTTGCATGAGCTCGGCAAGTGAGGGCCCATCAACATTTTCCATAATGATAAGGGCTTCAGCGCCGGTAATCTCAAAATCATAAACAGAAACAATGTGCGGGTTTGAGAGCAGCGCAGCCGTGCGTGCCTCCTCAATGCCAGGCAAATCGCTGGCCTCAACGCGGAGGGGAATGCGTTTGATGGCTACCCGTCTGCGCAGCCGCTGATCCCACGCAATGTCAACAACGCCAAAGCCGCCATGGCCACGTCGCTGCTGGAGCCGGTAACGATTGAGGAGGAGTTGTTCATTCATAGGCGTTCATTCATGAGGGTCAATTCTTAGTGGTCAATTCTTAGCGGATAAGTTCGCTGAATCGCTTGCTTACGAGCGCTTCTGCCTCTGCTTCAAGTTGCTCATAGGTTACAAGGAGTTTTTCACCCTCTTGAGTAAGGGTTGAGCCCCGGGCACCGTCACGGTTTATGAGCTGGAAGCCAAAGGCAGCCTCAGTTTCTTTGAATATGCGCCACGCCTTGCTATAGGCCATTTTGATATTTTTTGCGGCTGCGTTAAGTGAGCCCGTTTCAACAACGCCGCGCATAAGCGTTGCGACGCCTTTACCGAGAGTACCATGCTCCATTTGACCGCCCGAATATATGGTCAGACGTGTTTTTACTCCGAGTTTTTTCATGCTTTTCATGGTATCTCCTTTAAGCCTTTTTCAAGGCAATTGCAAGGCAAAACTCTTACCGTTCCTTACCTCACTGTGCTTTTATGTAGCTTAGGCAAAACAAAGGCAAGGCAAAGATTTGCGTTAAATCATTATCTCATTGGTGGATAAATAAGTCTAGCAGGAGTGGTAAAATCCTCGCTTGCTTTTTTAATCTTATGCTAGTATACTGCTAAAAGTGCGATGTTTGCCAGGACGGGTTCGCCTCTATCTGTTTTGCAGGGAGGAGGTGAATTGTATGGACACACTCTCGATACTTGCTACTACTGCGAGCTTGCTCGTGGCGCTAGCAGCACTCGGTGAGCTTGTGTTTAAGCTCTGGCGCGTGAGTCAGAATAAGACGAAGCGTCCACGCAAGTAGACGCTTCAAACCATTTTGGCGAACCCGTCAGGCTCCAACAAGCCTATACTGGCGAGCATCGCACGTCTATTGTAACACTATTTGACTATTATTTCTTTGAAAATGTTCTGCCCTTCGCAACGGTAAGTCCACCTTAAAATGCCTCAGTTCAACTCTCAAGCCAATCTAAAACTGCCTGTTCAACGGCTTGGGCGCTTCCGTCGATAACCTCGGTAAAACGAACGGGAGCGGTATCAAGAGAGGCAAGACGAGAAGGAATGGCTGCCGCACCGGCAGTCTTATCAGGAGCTTTTTCAGCACCCTCGCCACCAGCTTTGCCAGAAGCCCTGCTACCAGCCTCGCCAGCAGCCTTGCCACCAGCCCTACCAACAGTCTTACCAACATTCCAATTCTCTGCCACAAACTCATTGAGCGCAGCACCCGTAAGGTCTGCAAGCTCCGCTGGTAGCTCCGCACCAACTTCAATACCTGCAAGCGCGCGGTATACGTCGGTGCCAAACTTTGCCCAGTGAGCGGTTGATACCACCAAAACGGGATTTTGCCCTCTCAGACGTTCGGCAACCTTCCAGCTTACGGCGGTGTGTGGGTCGATAAGATAGTTATGTGCTTCAAAAACCTCACGAATAGTGGTAAGAGATTCATTGGCAGAAACCCAATCGGCAGAGAACTGGGCTCGCAGAGCCGCAAAAGTTTCGCGGTCAATGGTAAAGCGTCGCTCATCTCGTAACTTATTCATATAGGTGCAAATGGCCTCTGAGTTGCGCCCGGTAAGCTCAAAAAGTTGGCGTTCCAAATTGCTTGAAACAAGTATGTCCATCGACGGCGAGGGGGTAAGAATAAAGGGACGATCGGTTATGTCATAGGTGCCAGTGTTGATAAAGTCGGTGAGCACCCGGTTATCGTTGCTTGCGCAAAAGAGCATCTCGATAGGCACACCGAGCTCCTTGGCATACCATGCTGCAAGAATGTTGCCAAAGTTTCCCGTAGGAACGCAGATGTCGAGAGGATTGCCGCAAAGAAGCTCACCACGCTTGACAAGCTGGAGGTAGGCACTTACGTAGTAGACCACCTGCGGCAAAAGGCGTCCCCAGTTAATCGAGTTAGCACTTGAGAGGCGCAGATGATGTGTGGAGGCGAGCTTGGCATTAAAGTCCTCGTTGGCAAAAACTCCCTTGACCGCCGTTTGACAGTCATCAAAATTGCCCCGTACGCCAAAGACACCAACGTTGTCGCCCAGCTGGGTCACCATTTGTTTGAGCTGAATGTCGCTTACGCCACCGTCAGGATAAAAAACAATGATGTTGGTGTGTTCACGGTTGGCAAAACCTTCAAGAGCGGCTTTTCCAGTGTCGCCTGAAGTCGCTACTAGAATGAGAAAATCTTCTTGTGCTTGAGGGTTTTTCTGCGCACGAAGTTGGTCAACAGCGGCAGAAAAGAACACCGGCAAACACTGTAGGGCCATATCCTTAAATGCAGAAGTAGGGCCATGCCACAGCTCAAGCACGTGGGTGTTAGGCTCAAGCGTACGCACGGGCGCAACGGCCTCGTGGTCAAAATTGGTGTTGTAGGCCTTGCCCATGAGCTCGTCTACAGTACCAGACGGCATATCAACGCCAAAACGTTTGTAGATATAAGACGCAAGCTCCGGATAAGAAAGGGGAGCAAGTGCGGCGAGCTCATCAAGCGTCAAGCGTGGCAGTATCTGCGGAACAAACAAGCCGCCGCCAGGAGCAATTCCTTTGACAATAGCCTCGGTAAAAGTTGGCCCGCTTCCAGGGGCGACCACGCCTCGTGTATCGAGGTAGGTGTTGGTATAATTTGTGCTAGTTAATGTTTGAGTGTCCATAGGATTATGATACCGTAAAGCACGTATGAATTGGGGCGAGGACTTTCTAAGCGTCGCAAAGTTTTATGTGCTGGCACACAAAAAAGCTATGAGGATAAGGAACGCAGATGAAATATGCCATTGTCATACTTGACGGAGCCTCGGGTGAGCCCCTTGAGTGTTTTGGTGGGCGCACAACACTTGAGGCTGCAAACACGCCGTATCTCGATGCGCTTGCCCGTGTGGGAACGGTGGGCTTGGCTCACAACGTGCCCGAGGGCCTTGAGCCTTCGTCCAATATTGCCTGCACTTCCATTTGTGGCTATGACCCTGCCTTGTATCCCATTGGGCGTGGTGCGCTCGAGGGTGCGGCACTTGGTATTGAGCTAGCAGATGATGAGGTTGCCTTGCGGCTCAATCTTACCCATGTTTCTGACGAAGGTATTATGGTGAGCTATTCGACCAACAATATCTCTTTGGAAGATGGGCGTGCTTTGTTAAGCGAGTTGGCTGCAGCTCTTGATGATGATGTTTTTACCCTGCATGCTGGTACGGGGTTTCGAGGTATTTTGGTAGTGAAAGGACACAATGCGCTGCTGGAAACTTCGTTTCCAGCAGCGCACAACATGACCGATGAGGCAGTGGCAGACTATGTGGCTACTGGGCCGGAAGTCGAGCTGATTGCTGATTATTGCGCGCGAGCCAAGGCGGTTTTATCGGCAAGTCCTACCAATAAGCGGCGAGCCCAAGAGGGCAAGATGGTAGCGACCGACGTATTTGCTTTTTGGCCTGGTGCACGTCCTGCTGGCATGGAATCCTTTTCGTCCTTGTATGATGACATTAAGGCAGGTATGCTCAGCGGCGTTGATTTGCTTAACGGAATTGCTCGGCTGGCATCTATCGACACCTACTCCTTTGAGGGCGTTACCGACGGTTCCGACAATGATTATTTTGCCCAAGGGCAGGGTGCGCTTGCAATGCTTGCGGAGTGCGACTTGGTATTTATCCACGTTGAAGCACCTGATGCCGAGGGTCACGATGGCAATGCCGAGGGCAAAAAAGCTGCCATTGAAGCGATTGACAAAGACATTATTAGCCAGCTCAGTGCGTATGCGGCTGATGCCGAGAAGCCCGAACTTCGCATTCTCGCCTTGCCCGACCACCCCACGCCGGTTGCTACTAAGCGTCACACCAAAGACCCCGTGCCCTTTTTGTTGGTTGGGCCAGGAATTGAGAGTAACAAAGCGCAGCGTTTGACGGAGGCAGAGGCGACTGCGACAGGGCTTGTGGTTGCTTCTGGACACAAGCTTATGCAGGCTGTGCTGGCGTGAGCAATAAAGCGGCGCAACCTCTGGTAGCGAGCAGATAAAGGCGTGAATATGAGCGAAAACGAAAACAAGGCGAGCACCAAAGACGATGCCAAAAGTGACAACTATTTTATGAACCTTGCGCTTAAGCAGGCTCAAAATGCTGCCGCTTTGGACGAAGTACCCATTGGGGCTGTTGTTGTTTTCGAGGGCGAAGTTGTTGCTTCTGGTTATAATCGTCGTGAAATTGACGCTGACCCTTCTGCACACGCTGAGTTTTCTGCTTTGTGCGAGGCTGCCCGTACGCTTAAGCGGTGGCGCCTTACGGGCTGTACCGTGTACGTGACGCTTGAGCCTTGTCTTATGTGCGCAGGTCTTATGCAACAAGCACGTATTGACCGCTGTGTGTATGGCGCGCCCGACCCCAAGGGAGGAGCTTTGGGCACGTTGTATCAGGTTCATACCGACGAGCGGCTCAACCATAGTTTTGAGGTTGCGGCAGACGTGTGTGCCGAGGAATGCTCAGCAGTGTTGTCCAACTTTTTTGCTGAGTTGAGGGCCCAAAAAGTACAAGAAAAAGTCGAGGCTGAACTATTGGAAAGCCCTGTTGTTGAGAAGTCTTAAGGCATAAAAGAGGGGAGTGTTTGTGATTCAAAAAGAATATGCTCCGGCAAAACTGAACTTGTTTTTGGGTGTTGAGCCTCGCATAGTTGACGGCAAGCACCCGCTGACTTCGGTTTTTACCACTATAGACCTTTGTGATGTTCTCTACTTTGATTTTGGCGACGAGGGCGAGAGCGCCCAAGATGCCGTTCTTGCTCCCGAGGCGGTGAGTTTTGAACTTGCCTCAACACCAGAAGCTGAAAGCCTCGACCTTGCCTTGAGCGACAACCTTGTTATGAAGGCGGTTCAGGAGTTTTTCGCAAGCTTTGAGGCTACGAATGGAGAAACGGCGACAACCGCAGTAAATGCAACAACCGCACCAGCCGCACCAAAAATCCCTGCCTCGCACCTCCACATTACCCTCGAAAAACATATTCCCTCGCAGGCTGGACTTGGCGGCGGCTCGTCTGATGCCGCAACAACACTTCGAGTTTTGGCGCGCTCTGCTGGTCTTGACCCTACCAGCCCAGAAATCATACGTATAGCCCAAACGCTGGGAGCAGACGTGCCCTTTTTTCTCTATGGTGGCTGCGTGCTTATGAGAGGCTTTGGCGACGAGTTTGTTGAGCGTCTGCCGGTGCCTCCGCTTGACATTGTGCTTGTTAAGCCCAGCACGGGTTCGTCAACTAAAGAGATTTACAACGCTTTTGATGAGCAAAAGCCCGAGGTTTTCGACGCAACTCCTTTTGTTGAAGTTCTAAGAGATACCTGTGGCTTGTGCTTGCCACGTCAGGTGGCAAAAGAGATGAGAAACAACCTCGAGTCAGTTTGTCATAAATTGCTAACTGAAACAGCAAATATAAAGAACACCCTCGATGAGTATGAGGGTGTTCTCAATTCTATGCTCACAGGCAGCGGCTCAGTTGTTTTTGCGGTCTGCTCCGATGCTTTAGCGGCAGCACAAATCGCACAGGATTTGGCAGAACACGGCTACTGGACTTGCGCTACCACAACTGTTAGGCCTGATGCTAACTAAAAGAAACTTCAGCAGTCTAGTCGCCTACAGTGTATGCAAGTTGTCAAAAAGCTACATCAGTTCGGCAAGCTTGGCGTAGGCAGCATCGTAATCAGGAGCATTAGTAATCTCAGGAACAAACTCGGTGTAGACAACTGCATCATCGGCATCAACAATGAAAACCGCACGGGTGAGCAATGCCAAATCGCTGATGTACGTACCTGTCGCACGACCAAACTCAGCCCCAACATAGTCACTCAAGGTTTTGACTGCCTCAACATCTCTGCTTCCGCACCAACGTGCTTGAGCAAAAGGAAGGTCAACGCTAATGGCGTAAATGCTCACGCCAGCAAGCTCAGCAGCTTTTTGATTAAAGGTTTGAACCTCAAGATCGCAAACGGGAGTGTCAAGCGAAGGCACGGTCAAAAACACACGCAGTCCGCTTGTGTCCTCGGTGGAAAACGGGGCAAGGCCATTGTCGGCAAGTGTTGCAACAGGAAGCTTATCTCCCACTTTGAGTTGTTTGTCCTCAAGCTTAAGCGGTGCGCCATCAAAAGTAATTTCAAGCATAGTCATCTCCTTAGAATGTCATACGTTGTCAAAACTAGTAAACCTGTTAAAAGTGTGTCCCTGCAAGCTGTTTGTTCAAGTTGGCAGGACACCATGAGTAATTATAGTGCAAGTCCCTAGTTGTGGCGGTGACACAGAACTAAGTGGCACTATGTAACTGTCAAAAGGTCTATAATGCTCTTGTGGGCAAATCTGGTGGGTTATTTGTGAATGGCTGGTGCGCATTGTATGCTCGGTGCAAACGACGCAAACGAGCAGGCAACACAAGCAACACAAAGCAGCGCACGTAAGATAGCTTCCGCATAAAATGTTTTTAAGAGTAGGGTGATAACAGGAGGTTTTATTATGGCGATACCAAACATTATTCGAACAAAGGCGGTTGAGCTTACCACCATTCCAGCGATTGCGTACAAGCAAAAGCTTTCGGCGGGTGGAGCTGGCATTAAGATACTTCGCGCGGACAATGACCACAGCGCCGTGTGCACTATCGACAAGCGCACGGGAGATATGCAGCCCTATAAAGGCATCGACGAGGAGCTGTTTCCGTATGAGGCGTTTGACGAAGCTTTTGAGCTCACCAACAGCTTGCCGTATTCTGCACGTGGCTCAATCAAAGTTGCTCCGCATCAGGTAAATGCAGAAATAGACGTGGCGGAAGATGCTCCGGCAGACCAAGTTGATATGACGCTTTCTCCCGAATATCAGGCCATAATTAAGCGCTACAGCGATGAGCGAGGTAGATTAAATTATGCGCTTATGAACAAGGACTTTATTCAGTTTGCTGCAAAGAGCAAAGCTGTTTCTGAGATGATAGGCGAGGGCGCAAGCCAAGATGAGCTTGTTGGTTTTATTGTTAAGAGCCGTGCAACTTATGTTGCCAATCAAAAAGAGAGCCTTGATGATGCTCAGGTGGCTCTTTTGATAGAAACGCTTGACGAGATTGACCCACGCAGCGCTTTCAAAGAGCTCAAAGCACACCTTATTAGAATGAATTCACGAGTAAACGATAAAGGTAGAAACAGGAGATAGGCTTTACGGCTTTGAGAGATGCCTGTCTGCGAGCTGTGTGTTTTTAGGTTTTTAGGCTGCGTGTTTCTCGATGGTATAATGCCTCAGTATGATGGACGTTAAGACAAACATAACGGATGCGAGCGCAAACGCAGTTGCAAGTGCAGGTGCTACTTCTACCGACCCTGTTTCTGGCCCTTCGGTGCTGGCTGCTCCTGAGTTCTTTATGAACAAAGAAGATTTGGATGCGCTCGCCGCCGCCTTCAGTTCGCTGCGCGGGCAGGTTTCCAAAAAGCCCACCACGGCTGCCATAGTTTTGGGCGGCGGCGGCGGCGAGCGCTTTGGTTGCGCCGGCGGCAAGCAGCTGCTTGAGCTTTTGGGTAAGCCCATCTTAACGTGGAGTGCAGAATCCTTTGATGCCGTTGCCGACGTAGGGCTTATCGTTGTTGTTGCTCCCGAGGAGCGCATGGACGAGTATTGTCGTGAGGCCATTGACGGCTTCCCCTTTGTAACCCCTGTGGTTATGGCACCGGCTGGTGCTATTAGGCAGGAGTCGGCGTTTTCTGGTTTGAGTATGGTTCCCGATGAGTTCGAGTTTGTTGCCATTCATGACGGTGCACGTCCGTTGGTTACTCCTGAGCTTATTGGACATGCTATCGCAGCAGTGCGAGGCAGCGTAGATGCTGACGGTGCAGTGGTAGGGTTTCCTGCTATCGACACGCTTAAAATTGTTAACGGAAATAACATTATTGGAACGCCTGACCGTTCGGCGTTTTGGACGGCGCAAACTCCGCAGGTGTTTCGTACAAAAGTTTTGCGTGAGGCGTATCACATGGCTTTGGCAGAAGGCTTTGTGGGAACGGACGACTCATCGCTTGTTGAGCGCATGGGCGGCAAAGTCTTACTGGTGCAAGGCCCGCGCGACAACATAAAAATTACGGTGCCGGAGGATCGTGGTGCAGTTGAAGCAGGACTGGCACTTAGACTGCAGGGGCGATTTTGATGAAAGACAACTCGTCTGTCTTGCCAGAAGCCGCAGCACTAACCCCAAACACTCAGCGCATTGGCCTGGGCATTGACGTTCATGCTTTTGCGCCCGTAGAGGCACAGCGAGCGCTTATTTTGGGTGGTGTTACCATTGAACACGAGCGAGGACTTGCTGGTCATTCAGATGCCGACGTATTAGTGCATGCCGTTATGGATGCCCTTTTGGGTGCAGCGCGCATCTCGGGCGCAGAAGACATCGGGGCTCTGTTTCCCGACACCGATTCCACCTACAAAAATGCAGACTCCCTTGTCTTGCTTGCGGCGGTGCGTGACAAACTAGCCGCAGCGGGTTACAAAATCATTGACCTCGACTGCGTGCTAGTGGCGCAGGCTCCTCGTCTTTCTCCATATCGGGAGCAGATGCGTGCTAATCTTGCTCGAGTGCTCAACCTTGCACCTGAGCAGGTGGGCGTTAAAGCCACCACCACCGAGCGCCTTGGTTTTGAGGGGCGTGAGGAGGGCATTTCTGCTCATGCAGTTGCGCTTGTTGAGGCTGTTGCTCCGCAGCAGTCTGATAGTTCGGCGCAGTCCAAATCTGCTCCATCACAAAACACTACCTCACCACAGGCTGAGCGCCCATGAAACTCTACAACACCCTAACACGGCGCAAGGAGGATTTTGTTCCCCTTAAGCCCGGCATAGTTGGCATTTACATCTGCGGCCCTACGGTGTATAACCACATTCATATTGGCAACGCACGCACGTTTTTGAGCTTCGACGTTATTCGACGTTATTTTGCGTGGAGTGGTTATGCGGTTACGTACGTGCAAAATATCACTGACGTTGACGATAAGATTATCAACCGAGCTTCTGATGAGAACCGCACTGCCGCCGAGGTTGCCGCCGAATACACAGAGGCCTTCATTGCCGGAATGGAGGCACTGGGCATTGAAGCTCCGAGCATTCGCCCCAAAGCAACAGAGGAAATTCCTGCCATGATTGAGCTCATTTCTGGGCTCGTAGAAAAAGGTAATGCTTACGAAGTAGACGGTGACGTTTACTTTGCGGTGCGTTCGTATCCCGATTATGGCAAGCTCAGCGGACGTGACATTGACGCTATGAAAAGTGGCGCACGTGTGGAGGTTGATACCCGCAAGCGTGATCCGCTTGACTTTGCCCTATGGAAAGCTGCCAAGCCGGGCGAGCCTTCGTGGACTTCTCCGTGGGGAGAAGGTCGTCCTGGTTGGCACATTGAGTGTTCGGCTATGAGTGCACGCTATCTGGGCAACCCCTTTGACATTCATGCAGGCGGCGATGACCTTGCGTTTCCTCACCATGAAAATGAAATTGCCCAAAGCGAAGCGTGCTTTGACTCTGCTTTTGCAAACTACTGGCTTCACGGTGGCATGCTCACCATCGACCACGAAAAAATGTCTAAAAGCGAGGGCAACTTTTTGCTTTTGAAAGATGTGTTGGAATACGTGCGTCCTGCGGCGTTGCGCTTGCTTATGTTGCAGACTCATTATCGCTCGCCCTTTGATTATTCTGCTGAGCGCCTTGATGAGGCGACCGCAGCGCTTGAGCGTATTGAGAGTGCGGTGCGCAATATGCGCTGGGCAGTTGAGAATTACGAGGGTGGCGAGGGTGTTGCTGCGAACGGTGCCGCTGCGGACGGTGCTGCCCTAGCTTCCGCCGAAACGCTTCGCACCCAAATAGCAACAACACGTGAGCAGTTTAAGACCTTTATGGACGACGACTTTAACGCCGCTGGAGCGGTTGCGGGCATCTATGAGTTGGTTACCGCTGGCAACACCTGCATCGCTGCAGGGCTTAGAACTGCTGAGCAGGCGGCAGCTGTGGGCGAAGCAGTCGATACCATTACGGAGCTTTTGAGTGTGCTGGGTGTCAATCTTGATACCGCAGGCGCAAGTGAGGAGGCTTTGCCTGCCGAGCTTGTAGAGTTGGCAGCACAGCTTACGTCCTATGAGGGCGCTGGTGTATCAGAGGCACTTGCAGCCTTGCTTGAAGCTCGCCAAAACGCTCGCGCCACCAAAGATTGGGCAACGGCCGATGCGGTGCGTGACGGACTTGCTGCGCTGGGCATTACGGTTGAGGATACGCCCACTGGTCCTCGTATAGTTCGTGGGTAGTTCGTGCCTAGTTTGTGGGCGGGCTTGGCACAAGGAGAAAAAATGAGCGACTGGCGCAAAAAATCCAAACAATTTGAAAGTGCAGACAGCCCTCAGAGTCTGAGCTATAACTACGCAACCCTTGATGATCTTGTCAAGCAGGCACAGGGCAAAAAGAATGCACTCATTGTGGTGCTCGACCACATCACCGATGTTGGCAACCTCGGCGCTATCATTCGCAGTGCTGAGGTCATAGGCGCAGCGGGCGTGGTTATTCCCAGCAAGCGGGCGGCACAGGTTAATGACGGGGTGTATAGAGCCTCGGCAGGTGCTATTGACTATATGAAAGTTGCCCGTGAGCCTAATCTTGCCACTGCTCTCAAACGTCTTAAAGATGAGGGATTTTGGGTTGGGGGAGCCACCGAACACGCTAAGCAAACTATCTGGCAGGCTCCGCTTGAAGGGCGCATTGTGCTTGTTATGGGCGCAGAGGATACCGGCCTAGCACGCCTGACCCGTGAGTTGTGCGACTTTGAGTTCAAGCTGCCCCAGGCAGGGGTTACTTCGTCACTCAACGTTGCGCAGGCCTTTACTGCCATAGCTTACGAGTGGCTCAGACGCAGTTCAAGCTAGGGGCTCTAAGAATAATCAAACGCCAACCTTGCCAGTTCGTTATACTGTTAGTAAGAAAAAGATTGAAAGAGGAGGTTTTTGCCATGTCTGATCTAACATCATTAAAAAATATCGGCGCAGAAATGCAGAGAAAGCTCAACTCTGTTGAAATTTTTACTGCCAAAGAACTTAAAGAGATTGGGAGTAAAGAAGCCTTTGCAAGACTCAAGCTCTCCTACCCAAAGGTGTGTCTAGTTCATCTCTATAGTCTTGAGGGTGCCATTTCTGACACTGAGTACAACCACCTCTCAGAAAGCACCAAACAAGAGCTAAAAGACTTTAAGGAAAACCTTTAGCCAGGCAGGGGCACCCCTGCCTGGCTACAAATGTGGAAATCGTGTCGTCCTCTTACTGCCTCAGCCCGAATCTATTCACCTAGTAGTCTTGCCAAATCATCAAGCCCCGATTGTCTAATTGAGTCATAGTCATATTCAAACTCATTCCCATCGGTGCCATCAGTAAAACGATTGATATAGCTTGCGGGCGGTTCGTGCAACGTCGAGATACTGACGGCCTCGGTGCAGGTAACCTTGCAGGCTGTTGTCTGAGGCACGGTGCTTCATAGTTGTGGGAACTTCGACAAGCCGCTTGTTTGCCCGCAGCGCCCGCACGGTCATTGCAACCTCAACGCCAAATCCGTCGGCAAAAGGCAACACTGCCTTCAGACAATCTGTGGTTAGGGCACGCTGTCCGCTCAAAGGAGCCTGTGTTTCAAAACCGCCCAACTCTAAAATAGTGCTGTGCGCAAGACGCTTTACTTTGCCAAGACCCACGTTACCGTTAGCAGGAGGAAAGCAGGCTATAGCCATATCTGCCGCTTTCTCTTCAAGCGCAGAAAGCAAAACCGCTGCCTGCTCGGCGCTCTCACCTAAATCGGCATCAAGAAGTAACACGGCATCAAGCGTGTCCAAAGAACCAAAGGGTTCTTGTTCCCCAAGTATTTTTATTGCATGGTTAAGAGCTGCACCTTTGCCATGGCTTTTGCGTTGCCGCCGCTCAAGGCGTCCAACTATCGCACCAGCCTCAAGTGCAAGCTGCTCAGTTGCATCGTGCGAGGCATCGTCAACAACAATGACTCCTATAACACCTACAACACCGGTGACAGCTGCTAGGGTTGCAACTAGGTGGTCGGCTTCATTATGAGCGGGTATGAGGGCAACGGCACGCATAGCACGTCCTTTATTCGTTCTTTATTGTTAGGTCTTTCGGTCAGTTTTTCGAGCCCTATCAGCTTTGCCAGTTCGGTCAGCCTTGCTAACTTCGTTAGCATTGCTAGCTCGCTCAGCCTTGCTAGCTTTGTCAGTTTTGCTAACTCGGTCAGCCTTGCCAGCTCTATCAGCATTGCTAACCTTATCAGCTTCGTCAAGCTTTTTCTCGGCAGAACGAGATTTTTTAAGCGGCGAAAGCTCGCTGTGATAAGTTTCCTCCACAAATGCCCTGTGCAAAAGCTGCCGAATGGTCAGAGGTTTTGAGCCCTCCGCCGCCAACTCACGCAGGTGCCAGCTGTGCATATCACAGACCAACCACACAAAGCCCGACAACGGATACAAAAGAAAAACGGCTGGCGTAAAGAGCCCGGAATCCTCCAAGCAAAACGTGATAAATGCAATATAAAGCCCCACAACATAGGTTGCTCCGTAGGCTCTATTGCGTCCCCAAAATGCCCGGTAGGTTCCCGGCTTGAAGGTTCGCAACACAACAAGAAAAGCAACAACAAGCAGGAAAAAGAGAATGGCAGGCAGGGGCATATATTCAACGATGGTTACAATGGACGTGTTCCAAGAGGTTTCTAAAACACGAGGAATAAGTGCAGAAAGTCCTTTGTCCAGCGAGCTTTCATAATGGCGCATATGCGAAAGCGTGTTGAACTCGATATCGATATAGAGAACGCCAAGTGCCAGGGCGGCCGCAAACAGCAAAACCAACAAAACGACCCACCAGCGTACTCGAAAGCCATTAAAATACAGCCACATCAAAACGACGCCAAAAACTCCCCAAACAAGCGGACCAAAGCTTGCGCCAAGCCACGGAGCGCAGGCAACAAAGAGCAGCAGGAGGGAGCCCACTACAAAACCCCAACGCTTGAAGGCCCGTATGCTCGCCAATTTTGGAAAGCGATTAACGAGCAAACCAGAAAACGTAAACCATGCTCCAAAGAATATCGCACCCTGCTCGTTGCCCATGCCGTAATAGCGCGAGCCGTCGGTAGCGTCATAGGTAAGATAGCCTGGTTCGTAGAGAGGGCCGCCAAAAATTTGTCCGCAGGCAATAACCGTAATTGAGAGCAAAAGTAAAAAGAACAAAGAATTGACCCAGCGCGTGCGTCTGCCCACCAAAAGTGCAGCGAGAGCAATAGCCACTGTCCACAGCCCACAAATGAGCATCAGTACCTCGCCGCTCGGAGCGTTGGGCACAAACAAGAACATGAGAAAGGTTGCCGGGGGGTAGGAAAGCACAACGAGCCACAGTATGCGCACGAGTGGTACCAAAATGTCGCGTGAGCCCTTTTTTTCTGTGTGCCCGATGATGAGCAGCAATATCGAAAGTCCAAACGTGGCAAAAACCGCAAGCAGGAAAAAGAGTCCCATAAGTGGCTTGGTATCCGTTACGGCTGCTATGGTAATTGCCTTGTGTTCGAGTACACCTATACGCGCTTCGAGGCTGTTAGCGCTTGAGTTGCTAGGAGCGCCAACGCCGTTGCTCGTATCGCTAAAACCTGTTGAGCCAATATAGTGATGAGCCGGCTGTTCACTTAAGGCGGCGTTGCGCAGTTGCTCACTCAGCAAAAAGAGATCGCTGCCTCGCAAAAATCCTGGGCGGTGGGTCGACTCTGAGGTGGTAAAGCCGCTGAACCCTGGCCCGTTTATGATGGTAGGAGCCCACGCGCGGTCTGCTCCCTTTTCAGAAAACGCAGTGGCGCTCACAACGGCTACTACTGGCTGTGTGTCGGGGTAATTGTCGTTGATGGTGTTGAGAAGCAGCGCTACTTCCTCGTCATAGTATTCCAAAGAAAGATCAACGGAGAGATAATAAAAAGTGATGTTGGGATCTTTGTGCAGGCGCGACTTTAGATTTGAAAAAGGTGCGTTCATGTTTGCAAGGGCGGAGTTTTGTGCGAGTGCAAAAAGCGTTGGTGTTGTTTGGGCGTCAAGGTCGCTCCATTGAAGCTCGGGAACACCAATGACTATCAGTTCGTTTGGTTCGTCTTGCTCGGCAAGGGCGTTTTGTGCGGTTAATGACAGCACAGAAGCAACCACAAGCAAGCAGGAAAGTAGCACAAAAATAATGTGTTGCATTGCGGGTTGTTTTGGTGCGTGTATGCGTTTTATCTCCATTGCATCTGTTTGCATAACATAATACTACGCTATAAAGCGCTATAATACAAAGCCAGCTGTCCGTTTAGGGGGCGCATCGCTCTCAAATAACGGGAGCACCGTCCACAAGCAAAAGTGCGAAAGGCAAGGTTTTGCTCGGGTGTTAGAGATTATTACATCGTTTATATTTTGCATGCTTATTCCGTTTGTTGCGATGGGATTGTTGGTGCGCTCGCTCAAGGTATCCGCTCCTAAGGTAAAAAACTACCGAGGCAAGGCTGTTTTTAATGGCTTGGGTATTGTGTGGTTTATCTGGCTTATCTCATATTGGGTAGGCGGGCATATTTTGGGAGCGCTGCATTTTGAGCTTCCGCTTTGGATAATTTATTTTGCGCAACTATTCCCGCTTATTGCGGGTGCTTGTGCCTTTGGTCTGCTTGACGACTGGGTGGGCGACCACAAAGCCAAGGGTTTTCGAGGGCACTTGCGTGCGCTTACAAAAGGTGTTCTTACCACGGGCGGTCTTAAGATGCTCTCCATTGGGGTACTTAGTTTTATTACCGCTATTTCGATGTATGGCTTAGGTATATCTTTTATTCCGCGCGTTGTACTTGCGACTTGCACCATTGCACTTATGGCAAACTTTATAAATCTCTTTGACCTGCGCCCCGGGCGTGCAGGCAAGATGTATGTTTTAGGGCTGGTCTTGGCAATTTTGAGCATGGCTTTTGGTGGCGTGCTGCATCTCAACGGTTTTGTTTTAGCTGCGGTGGCGCTTGCAGGGCTTGGGCCTTTGCTGGCGGTGTGGCGCTTTGACTTAGGTGAGCGCGGCATGCTGGGAGATGCAGGTGCCAACTCAATGGGAGCTTTTTTGGGTTTTTTGCTTGCGACCTCTCTGCCGTTGTGGGGGCTGGCGCTTCTCGTTGTCGCTCTTTTTGCGCTCAATATTGCAAGCGAGTACGTTTCTTTTAGCTCACTTATCGAACGCACGACCGTGCTACGTGTTATTGACAACTGGGGCAGAAAAGATATTGAAAAATAAATGATGGTTTTGCCACCGCAACGCCGCAATGTTCGGTAGAATAAAGTCTGCGAAAAAAAGCTCTAACAAAAGCTTCAACAAAATTTTAGGCATCAAACAGTAGGCATCAAGTGAGAGGGTTGAGAACGCTATGGCAAAACATATCTTTGTAACCGGCGGTGTGGTTTCATCATTAGGAAAAGGAATTACCGCAGCCTCCATGGGACATCTCCTCAAGGCACGAGGCTACAAAGTGACGATGCAGAAGGCAGACCCCTATCTTAATGTCGACCCCGGAACTATGAGTCCGTTTCAGCATGGCGAGGTTTTTGTCACCGACGACGGACACGAGGGCGATCTTGACCTCGGACACTATGAGCGCTTTATCGACGAGAGCCTTTCGCGCGAATCAAACTTTACGGCAGGTGCCATTTACCAATCGCTCATCACGCGCGAACGCAGGGGCGACTATTTAGGCGGAACCGTGCAGGTTATTCCGCACATGACCAACGCCATCAAGGATCGTCTTACTCGCATTGTTGAGCAAAGCGGTGCCGACATTGTTATCACCGAGATTGGCGGTACGGTGGGCGATATTGAAAGCCTGCCGTTTATCGAGGCCGCACGTCAGTTTAAGATGTCAAAGCAACACGGGGATGTACTTTTTGTTCACGTAACGCTCGTGCCCTACATTGCTGCAGCCCATGAGGTCAAAACTAAACCTACGCAGCACAGCGTCAAAGAGCTGCGCTCGATTGGTGTGCAGCCCGACTTTATTGTTTGCCGCAGCGACCATGAAATTGAACAAGGCGTGAGGGAGAAAATCGCTCTGTTTTGCGACGTTAAAGTTGACAACGTGCTTTCTTGCGTTGACGAAACAAGCATTTACAAAGTACCGCTTAATTTGCATGAGCAGGATTTTGATACCAAGGTGCTTGATGCTTTGGGTCTTGAAGCAAAGCCCATAGACATAAGCGACTGGCGCGACTACAACGATAAGATGGACAAGCTTGCAGACAAGCCCGTTAACATTGCTATCGTTGGTAAATATGTGTCGCTGCCCGACGCCTACCTGAGCATCATGGAAGCCCTTATACACGCCAGTGTGTTTCATGGACGCAAGATACAAACCCATCTTATCGACGGCGAGCAACTTGTAGAGTCCGAGCTAGACAAGACGCTTGGTATCATGGACGGCATACTTGTGCCGGGCGGTTTTGGCAAGCGTGCCTTTGAGGGCAAAATAACTGCCATCAACTACGCACGAACCAACAACATTCCTTTCTTGGGGATTTGCCTTGGTTTGCAGGCAGCAGTGTGCGAGTTTGCACGCAACGTTGTTGGCATGAAAGATGCGACATCCGGTGAGTTTGCCGAGGAAATCAAAGAGGCTGGGGGCGGAGAAATCGAGTTTCCCGTTGTTGACCTTATGCCTCAACAAGAAGACATTGACAACATGGGCGGCACGATGCGCCTTGGCTCGTATCCTTGTAAGGTTGCCGAGCAAACGCACGCCATGGCTGCCTATGGTGAGCCAGTTATCTATGAGCGCCATCGCCACCGTTACGAGGTGAACAATGTATTCCGCGAAAAACTGTGCGAAGCAGGTTTGGTAGTAAGTGGCATCTCGCCCGATGAGCGCCTTGTTGAGATGATTGAACTAAAAGACCACCCGTGGTTTGTGGCGTGTCAAGGACATCCAGAGTTCAAAAGTCGTCCCACGCGCTGCCACCCATTATTCCGAGATTTTGTAGGAGCCTCGATTACGCATTGCGGTTCGTAGCGGTGTAACCAAACGAGTGCGAAAGGTGCGAAAGGGGACGGTACGATTTTGTCACACCCTATTTTAATACGGGACAAAATCGTACCGTCCCCTTTGCTTCAATAAGCCTCCCCTTTAAGGCACATTGGCGTGAGTGTTTAGGAAAGGTTGCCATATATTGAAAAACAGATCTCTAAAAGTCTTTATTATAGTTGCAGCGCTAACAGCATCAGTGTTGCTTGTGTCATTTTTCGCATACAAAAACTGGCATGAGAAAAATGTTCCTTATGAAATGGGGTATGTAGAAAAGCTGGGCCTAGAATATTATTATTATTCAGACAAACTTTTTGATATACTTGGCGAGTCTGTTTACACAAGAGAAGAGGTGGTACATGATGCAAGCGACGTGTTTTACTACCTGCGGAAAGATTTCGAGGGATATAAACTATATTTTGAATACGACGAAGACGAAGACGGAAGAAAACCCAAAGACTACAGTGAATATCAGCTAAATAGTGCCCACATTACGGATCCTGAATATAGGATAGGAAAATACCATATAGGCATTGGCTCTGATCGAGCGCTAGTTGAAAAAGCATACAAGGGAAAGAAGAGATTGGCAGACGGAGAGTTTGGCTTCATTGATGGAACTATTTGGGTTCGGTTTCTTTTTGATTCCGAAGACAAGGTTAAAGAGATAGTTTTTACTACAGGAGGTCCCTAACAGAGGACTTTCCAAGGACAAAGCGGAACAGAATCGATGGGACAAAAGTGGGACAAAAGGGACGGTACGATTTTGTCACATGAATACGACATCTTTGGCAAAACCTTAGCGGTACACGAAAGTAGGGATAAGGTGGCTGATGCAAGCTCAAAGGCTTTGCGCTACGAATATGACATCGTAGACAGGCTGACAAAAACTGATTATTCTGAGCTTGCTGACAGTTCAAATAATGAGCCAGTTGCCCTTGAGTATGTCCACAACGAAAAAGGGTTGCTTACCGAGATTGCCGCTACCCTTAAAAGCGGACACACTACTAAGAAGGCGACTTTAAGAACGTATGAGTATGACGGATTTGGAAAGCCTGTTTTGGTAAAGGATTTCTATGCTTTTGCTCAAGGCAACACGAGTAAATACACACTCAAGACCTACAAGTATGATGTGTATGACCGCTTAGTGTCTATGACCCTTGCGGATTCTGCCTCACCCAGTACCGCCAAAGAGTCCTTTGCTTTCGCCTATGACAAAAACTCTAATACCCTAAGCGAGCGGCATATAAACGCCTACGCTTCACCTAAGACAGACGAAACGAGAAAATACAGCTACGACGCTTGTGGTCGCCTCGTCAAGTCTACGACAACGGATAACGTTGCCAACAAAACTACCACCTCCCAATACGGCTATGACAAGGCAGGTAACCGCCGTATTGAAACGGTGGATGGCATATCTACGTATTCTTACTACAATGGCTTAAATCAGCTCACC
>WRHU01000012.1 GCA_009783085.1 Coriobacteriia bacterium | reverse complement strand
GCCCTTTTTCATTGTACTCAAACGTAGTGGTAATTGCCCCTTTTGTGGTAGGTTGGCTAAAGCCATAGTCAGAAATGGACAGCGTTTTGCCACCTGCATCAGTTTTGGTCTGGCTCATGTTGCCAAGGGCATCTATGGTGGTCTCTATGCTACCGCCATCTGCTGGGTTAATGTCCGTTGAAAAGTGTGAGGTAGCAGCAGATGCCACAGCGGTGTTTTTGGCTGTATCAACGTTGCTTGCAGCAGGTAAGACCACTGAGGCAAGCTCTCCTTGGCTGTCATAGGTGTAGGTGGTTTTGTTGCCTAAAGCATCCGTTGAGCTGAGCTCTTTGCCGTCTACACTGTATTCTGAAGTCGTAACAATAGTATCAGCACCCACCACAAGGCTTCCGCCCTTAATAAGCGGATTGGCAAGGGTGTGGGTGGTGTTGCCGAGCCGGTCAAAAACCGAAGCTGAAATCTTTAGTGCACTCTCACCTTCTGCGCTTGTGATGGTCGCAATAGTTTTCCCATCGCTTGCTAAGATGACATCTGAGTTGATGCCTGCAGCCGTAGTTCTTAAGGAATTACCCAACGCATCAGAATAGCTAATGCTCTGTGTACCGAGCGCATCAAAACTGGTGTATTTTCTTGCCTGTGCAACTGTCTGTTTGCCAGCAAGCGTATTGAGGGTAATGGTGTCATAGCCATATTCGCTGCGCATCTCTCTAGGAGCCTCGCCAGGAGCTGCTGTAGTGCTTGAAGTGTTTCTCCCTAACTCATCATAGGTGCTTGTGGTAGTAATGCCTTTATGGTCTGTTGAGGTAAGCACCGCACCTGATTTGTCATAGGTAAAGCTCTCCGTTTTTGGTGCAAGCCCCGGTTCTTGAAAACTGGTTTTTATAACACGACCCAAGAAGTCATAGGTAGTAGTTGTAGAAGTTACGTTTACAAATGAGCCTGCTACTACAACGCCACTTGCCTCATAAGTCACGTTCCCCATGAGGTCATAAGAAGCCACCGTTTTGGTGGTAACATTGGGTGAGCCGTATTCGGTGCTAACACTTTCAAGTTCATTGTCAAAAGCATCAAACACCGTAGTAGTAACAGAGGTCAATATCTCTGGGCTCGTTGCTTTTCCGTTAGTGAACTCTTGCGTATAGGTTTTGGTGCTTATGCAATTTCCCCGCTCATCGTAGACGTTTCTCGTAATCGTATCTTCAAATCGATCTATCTCTTCAAGCTCATCTCCGGTATCCTCATCAAATTCATAACTCGTATCTTCTTCCACATCGCCATCTGCGGTAATGGTCTTTACCTCACTTGCCTCATTTGCATTAACCGCACCTAAAGCTCCATAAGCATAGGTAGTAGTTGTTCCCGCATCATCAACATTTTTCGCTTCGTTTTCAGTGCCCTTCAAATATTCACTTTTTTGCTCTTGGATAAGCTCTATGTGGCGCACTACCTTACCATCAACTAGCTCTTGATATTCTCTAAGCGCACTTTGGGTCAAAAGAAGGTTGTCACGGTAAGAATACGTAGTAACGAGCTCTTCGGTCTGAAGCTGCCCAGGCGTAGATACCGCGCTTAAGGCTATCTGTCCTCTGTCATCAAAAACAGCACGCTCACGGTAGTTAGGACTATCTGAGCCGGGTATAAAGCGCTCTATTACGGTAGTTTCATCTAACAAACCACCGTATGCAAAATGCGTACGCTCGCCTATCGGGTTTGTGGCCTTAACTGCTTGAACAAAGAGATTGTCCACCGGGTTTGATTTGTATTCAATTGAATAGGCATGGTCTAAGACATCAAAGACACTCGTCATATAGGGTCTGCCCAGTGCGTCAGTGGTGTAGTCATAGCGATAGACGATGTCATTTTCGCTTTTGTCTGCCTCGGCCATCTCGTAGTGTTCATTTAGCTTGACGTTTTGTTTTTCATAGACTCGCACACTTTTTAGCGTCTTGTCATAGTTGTAAGAATAGAAAACTCCTCTGTTGTCAGGCAAAGTTGCTTGCACAATCAAACCTTGGGTATTTGTCACAAAGCTCATCTCGCGCTTGCCGTTTGACACGATGCGCTGTAAATAACCTCGCTCAGAGTCATATTCAAGGGTAAGGTAGTTATCATGCGTATCTTTGATAACCATTAACCTGCCGGACACATCAAACCAATACTCGGTCATGTCTTTTAAGGTCAGGCGAAAATAGACCTCTTTTGAAACAACGGTTTGTTGTAAAGATTTGCCTGCATCGTCCTCTTCGCCTTCGTGTCTTTGTATCGTCATCGTTTTAGGCTTATCTACCAGCACTTCAAGTTTGGTGTGTAGCGAATGGAAGGAGTGATAGTTACCTTGGTCATCGTCGGGCAAGAACAACTCAAGTGTTCCCGTATCGTCTTTAAGCGCATAGGTAGCCGTTTTTCCTGCCACGTGTTGTTCAGCTTCAAAGCCAAGGGTTAGGATTTCGATATTGTAAGCAAAATCTTGTCCTCGTCCAAAAGGTGTTACGGAAGAGGACTGAGAGTTATACGTTCTTGTCAAACCCTCAGACATCATGGTATCTGTTTGAATGGCTCTATCAGTTTGGGTATAACAAAAGTTTCCCCAAGACTTTTCAATTTGTGCCTGACCACTTGGCACACCAAGGCTTTCATAGTCCCAAAAATCCTTATCCCCCATTCGTTTAACAAACTCATTTTTGTCAATCACATTTGAGGTGGCGATGTTTGAGTATTCGCCTTGCGCAAGAGATGGCTTGCCGTCTTTAGTGCTTTGCCGTACCGCACGAACCCGGTAGTAAAACGTAGTTGAGAAATCTCCCACACGAGGATTTACAAAGTAGGTATCTTGTTCCTTATCACCAAGTCTAAGCCACTCGTCATCTGGCACGTTGACACTTCGTGCTTGATACACCTCATAATAAATACCCTCAGGTAAGGCTTTGTTGGTTTTTTTGGTCCAATCAAGATAGGTCTTGTAGTTAATCTTGTCAGTTGCGGTGAGGTTTTTGGGCGCAAACTGGCTTAAGAAATCTATGTGAAGATAGTCTGGATAGACAATATCTGCGCTTATGTCTATTTGGGTAAGGGACACTGCCCCTGCTTCCCCTCGAGAAATAGTCGCCTTGATGCTAAATGAGCTTGCATAGATATACTCGCCCCCCGTTATCTCGCGTATGTTTATTTTCGTATTTGCTTTTACTTCTGTATAGTCTGCCTGCCCCACTTTAACAAAATAGCGTATCGCACCACCGTTTTGATTACTTGGCTGTGTGGCCAGAGGCTTTAAGGTAATACTTGTAGCCGGTAAGGCCAAGTGATAGGTCTTTGACTCTAGTGTTGCTTGCAGTTCGTTTAAGCGAGGGCTGAGTTTTCCTTGCAAAACCTCACCAGCAATGTGCGCATAACTGTCCGCATCATTAACACTTGTCGCGCTCAAGTTTGCCACAGAAGTCTTGGCACTTATCACCGGAGCATTATTGTCTTTCAAAGCAGCAATGATTGGTACGTAGGCTCCTTCAGGATAGCGCCCCGTATCAGCAAAATCATCAGTAAAGTCGCGTGCTTGACCCGTCTTTTTTGAAGTCTGTTTTTTGCCAGAAAGATAAAACTCTCTTGTCGCATTTTCATAGGCGACACCTGCAGCACTCACTTTTGAACCTATTGTGTAGTTAGGAATATCAACGAGTGCATCATTGGGCAAAATAAGCTCGATTACTGCAGGCGTTTGTACACCTTTGGTATCAGGACGATAGACCTCAAAGGTGTCAGTTGCACTTATGCCTGAAAGAGAAGTTGCCTCAAGTTTTAATACGTAGGTACCCGGTGCATACGTATCGGCAAAAAGGTCAATAAAGCCAGCGCTTTCGTTATCAAGCTCGTGGACACCTCGCAACACTTCTTTATACGCTGCATCAAGCTGCCCTTTTTGCTTAATGGATACGGTGTAGAAATCAAAGTAGCGAGCGCGCGCTGTGGCAATGACGCTCCCTGCATCGAAATCATGAATCTTGACTTCAGGCGCAGATGAATCCACCGTTAAAACAACTGAAGCCACCTCTCCTTTTGCTCCACTTGTCTTATAGCCTCTGACCAGTAAGGTATAGCTTCCCTGTTTTGCAGAGCCGTCTGAGTTAGTCTTGGTGCTCACACCAAAAAGACCTACATCTGGAGCCATGCGTGATACTTCTGTCCAGCTCGTGCCCTCATCGAGCGAGTATTCAAGCCCACCAATTTCTGCGGTTTGTCCAAAAAGTCGCCACGAGATAACAAACTCATTGTCGGCACGAATCGGCGTTAGGGCAAAGACCTCAGGTGCAGGCAACACGTTTTCAATGCGACACTCAATGCTTTGCGAAGGCGAGATGTTTCCCTTGCCGTCTTTGCCTGATAGGGTAAAACGGTAGTTTCCGTCAGGATACAAGGCAGTGTAGAGTGAATAGGTTGAATGCGTAGTAATACCCGTCACAATGTCTTTTGCAAACTCTCCCCCATTATCGAGCTTTATGCTTTCTATAGAGAGCTTAGTGTCTAGTGAGGGATAAAAACGCTCAGGCACGAGTGCAGATATTCCAACCGTGCCGCTTAAGGTTTCGGTAGCTAAAACCTCTTGTTTGTTGGCAAAATAGCTATCAGCTGCCTGGTCAACTTTTCTGGCAATGAGGGTATCGGCAGACGTGTTAGCGCCCGTAATGCTATGTATTTCTAAGCCCAGGCGAGGATACGGTATAAGATATGATACTGATCTGACAGCACCAATATTGCCGGCAGCATCCACGGGGCGCACCTGTATAGTATATGAACCTGGTCCATAGTTTTCAAAATAGCTATCGTGCAATAAAAACGAACCATTTTTTGCAGAAGACAGCGAAGTGGCAAGATCTTTGTCATCTGGATAGTGCCAATCTCTCACGAGCGTGTTGTCACTTTTTACAATACGAAGCTGTACAGCTATTCTTTTAGCAGAACACTGATCGCCAATTTTTGCCTGTGCGTGACGGTTAGCCTGAGCGTTTGCGTCACTAAGACCTGCATAAGAAACCCGTGTTCTCTCCCCTTGCTTTGAAAGCCAGCGAGCTGAGGTGTCTGTTATCTTTACTCCACTTTGCCCGTTGGCCAAAACACCCACACTTGCCATGAGTGGAGGCGTGCGGTCTATGTGCAAGTGTGCGCCTTTGGCTTGTGAGGCACCAATGTTGTTAACACCACGGGTCGAGATGCGATAGCAACCTTCGGGAAAGCCAGATACGTTCAGGTCAAAATAAGCGCTTTCTCCATCAGCAGTTTTTCTGACCGCAACATTTTGAAAGTCCCTGTTTTGATAAAGCACATCAGTGGTTGCATGAGCGCCTGTCTGCGTTATGCCACATAACAGTATGCGGTATTGATAGGTGTCAATGCCATTCATATCATCAGGCGTCATAGTAATGCGTACGGTGCTATTGGCAGCAGTTGGGTTGATGTTTGGCTTGTCTATCTCAACACTTTCAAACGCTTCGGGGCGCTCGGCAGGAGGAGCAATGGTGCCTGAGCCGTTATAGGACACCGATACGACAGGACGATAGTCTTCTTCTGCTGAATGCGAACCATAAAAACTTGCGCACGCCCCAGAAGTATTTGAAATGAGGGCTAGTCCATAGGTAGTTCTATCCGTACGAGCGCGCATTTCTGCAATATAGTTTTTTAGGTCTATCTTTAGTTCTGCGTTTGTGGCACGCGTAGTTCTTGTATCCAAAACCTTTGAGAAATACGAAGGCTTTGTCTTCCATGTCATGCGTGAGTTTACGCCTAGTTGCTCTTCGGTGGGCTCTTTTATCTCATGTGCCTCAATTAAAGGTGCACCAACATTGGGCTTGTCCGAATTTTTGGTAAGCGTAAGCGTTGCGCTCGTAACCGTTCGGTCACCAAGCGCATTGACAAAGGCTCTGAAACCGCGAATGTGAAGATAGGTTCGATACGTATCTCCATCGCGCCTACCAACGGCAATATCGGTCATAGAGCCTACTTGATCAGCAATTTCAGTACCTGAATGCACGCTTACCGTGCTTACACTTCTGTAGGTAAGCCAGCTTGTAGAAGGGTCAATAACAAGAGGATACATACGCTCATCTGAAGTCATAAAGTCTTTTGGAAGCACGAGGCGAAGCAAATAGGTGTCTTTGTCCGTTTGCTCCAGTTCATAGGTTGCGTACGCAAAAACATCCGGGTTGCCAGAGCTGTCAGTTATTAAGGCTTCCGGAATGTGTGCTACCGCCTCACATTCGCTTATATCTTTGTCCTGTTTTTGTTTTTTTGCAACCTCAGAAGCATCAAAGAAAAAGATTTGTGAGGTATCTTCTGTAACCTGCGGTATAAGCCCTGTAACCTCAAGTGAAAACTCAAGTGAGCCTGCATCAAGCGGTTCGCTTAAAATAATTTCTTCTTTGATGCCATCAGAAAGTGAGCGGAACAAAAGCGATATGGCTGTATCTTTTGCATACGAAACGAGCAGGTCTTTGTCGTGTTCGTGTTCATATATATCAGTCGTCTTTACGCTTTGTGTTTCAGGACCTGCAAACTGAGTATTATTGCCGTCTAAAAACAAGGGTGCAAAACTGATGGCATAGTCTTGAGATTCCAGACGCAAAGGACTTTTTTCATTTAAGGTGTCTGGAAAATATTGCTTAGCGTCACCTGCTGCATTTTCAAAAGCGTAGCCTTTTTCGTCTGTTTCAACAAGGCTTGCGTCAATATCGGTTATCTCACCAGTTTCCTCATCTAAAAAGCGCACGTCTTTTCCATAAAAAACTGTGGTTGCCTCACCTGTTTCAGGGTTTTCATACGTGGTGTAGTCTATTTCTCGCTCTGTGAGTTCGTAGCCTTCAAGGCGCTTCGGGATGTCTACTTCAACATCAGAGGCAGTGGCAGCGCCAACATCCAAGGCATCGGTATCTTCATTTGTGGGCGTACGATTAACAAGAAGTGCATCTTCCGTACTCTCACGAGCAAAAGCAACGTCAAGGGGCATGAGCGTTATGGCTAAAACAACGCTTAGAAAAAGTGCAAGGGGCTTTTTGACTCTTTTCATAGAAGCACACCTAGTCTTTCCACTTAGTAACCGAAATGGTCACTTTTGCGCTTTTGCTACCCGCTTTTACCGAGATAGTTGCCTTGCCTGTCTTAAGTGCTGTTATGCGCCCTGCTTGGTCTACCTTAATAACTTGAGGATTTGAGCTTTTCCACTTGGGCACTGTATTGGTGGCACTTTGAGGATTAATGGTGGTTTTTAAGAAAACACTCGATTTGTTTTTGAGCTTAAGCGATTTGGGGAGTGCGCCTATTGTAATACTTTCAACAGCCGCCTTGTCATTTTTCTTATGCACCACAATGCTTAAGACAAGTTTTTTGCCATTTTGAGAAGTAAGGGTGATTTTAGCTTTGCCTACTTTTAGCGCTTTTATCTTTACGTAAGCTGTTTTATTTGCCGTAACTCTTTTGCTTCCCTTGGCCTCAAAGACTTTGTCTTTTGCATCTTTGACAACCGTAGCACAGCCGTACTTTTTACTCTTCCATAAAACATTGAGCTTGGTATCCGTTTTGGCGTATGCAACAAACGGTACTTTTAAGGTGGTTCCTTGGGTAAGGTGAATGGTTTGTTGACTTGCAGCAATCTTTGTTACCTTATCTTCAACGGTTACAGCAATCGTATCTTGCGCATCAGATAAGGCTGCCTTGGCAGTAATGATAACTTTGCCAGCAGCATGTGCTTTTATCTTTCCCGTCTTTGAAACACTGGCTATTTTGTCATTTGAGCTTGTCCACACAAGAGTAGTATCGGCATTTGCAGGTGCTGTAGAGGTAGTGGGCGTAAAGCTTTTTCCCACCAACAACACTTTTTCTTTTTGCTTGATATTTACGTAGTTAGCTGGATATTTGATAGTGTAGGTAGCGGTTTTTGCTGCCTCTTTATTGCCTGCCTTATCTTTTGCCCAATACTGTATACGATACGTGCCTGGCGTGCTTAAGTCGAGTGCTTGCGAATAGACTCCTGAGGCACTTCCATTTATCGAATAATAAATCGCCTCAACGCCTGATACTGTTTTATCAAACGAATTAGTTGTTGGGTCTGATGCAGTAATGCTGAGCTTTTGAGGAGCGTAAGTGCCAGAGGGCAAAGCGGTACTTATAGGTGGTGTTTTATCTATGGCATAAGAGACAGTTTGTTCTACCTCTTTATTTCCTGCCTTATCCTCAGCCCAAAACCTAACGGTGTTTGTACCCTCAGTTTTCAAGGAAAGAGAGGAGGTGTTGGTATTTGCTAAAACGTTTTGGTCTTGTCCATTTACAGAGATATTGAGTTTTGCAACACCTGAAACCTCGTCGGTAGCAGAAAGGCTCAAATCAACATTTTTAGAAAGCCACGTGTTAGTAGGCTTGGGATTTATGGTGGTAGTTGGAGCTTTGTTGTCAATAATGAGCGTAAAAGAAAGCGGCTCGGAAGCTTCATCACTATTAGCTGCAAACGTTTTGTGCGCCCAGACATAAACAGTGTAGCTGCCTTCTGATAGTGGACTTTGCCCATCAAGTGAGATAAGGGGCAAGACAAAGTTAGTGCTTGCAGCTGTGCCATAGCCAACTATTTCTCGCTTGCTTGCTGCACCTTTAACAATCTTATAGCCCACCTCACTAGAACCTGTTTGCGTGGCGACAAACTCAAGGGCGTTGCTGTTTTGTGCGTAGATAGTAGTAAGTCCATCTTTTCCAATGTTTTCTCCGCCTGTGGTGCTTAAGCCCAAAAGCTTAAGGCTATCATTCAAAAGCGTTAGCTTGTAGTGTTCGGCTTGGGCGTGGCGCTGTTTGTCAGTTGCGTAGTAGTTGCCCGTACCTGATATGACCCCTGCACTCATTTTTGCATCTGCAGCTATCTCAAGTAAGCCTTGGTGAGCATCGCTGATTTTTCTAGCCAGCACTATCTTTGAAGTATCCAGCAAGCACAAAGGACGCAACCCGTAGGCGTATTGAGCTGGTGCGCTTTTTATCGCTGATGCCACATCAACATATAAAGCCTCATTAAAGCCAGTAGGGTTTGTTTCGTCAAAAACAGCTGAGCGTGTCCAGTACGCAACTGGCGCACTTTGACTTCTCAAAGATGCTGTTTTATCAAATCCTGTAAGTGCTTTGTTAGTAATAGTGTTAGGCTCTTCGTCTTGTCCAAGAGCAGAGTAATACAAGCGATTGGCAGTGGTGCCATAATCTGAAAGCATCCGTGACCACGGCAAATAGAACTGGGCTTGCGTGCTGCTTTCCCAGCTTAAGCCAGCAATATTTCCTACGTTGACTACGTCTATTTCATCTTTGTCATACAAGCTTGTTTGAATGCTTTGCGTCCTCAAAACACTAGAGGATTTCTCGAGCGCAGTAAAACCTTTTGAAAAATCAGTATCGTTAAGATAGGCTGCAATATCACTTTGCGCATAGTTAAAAGGAGCTGCGTTTGGTGTTGAGGTAAAGGTCTGCATATCTAAGACGTAGCGAGAAAGCAAAATGAAGTTTCCGTTATCTGCCTCAACAATATCCCAAAGCACCGGGCGAGCTGAAGCATCATGTGTTTGCGCTCCCCCACTTGCTCCAGACGTTATAGAACTTGCATGATTATAGCTCCCGAGAAAAACTGACGATGAGCTTTTTGCCAGTTTGTCCAAATCAACGCCATCGCCCAGATAGGGCACAAAAACATCGGGGGTGTCTGCCTGTGCAGATGCAGGAGTGACCAAAAGCGCACATACGGCTAGCAAAGTGACTAACAAAACCCGTGTGCGTTTTACTTTCTTTGTTTTGCCTATCATGCTTTCCTCTTAACTTTTATCTTGTAATATTTGACAGTTTTGCCATCTTCGGCAACCACTTTGATAGTAACAATCGTAGATTTTCCAGCTTTAAGTTTTATGGTAGCAGCAGTGGCTTTTTTGTACTTCTTGCCACTTGTTTTTATGTAGGTTTTTGCACCCTTGTGCGTTGGGGCAACCTTAATTTTTACAGATTTTGTTTTTTTGGAAAGCACCACAGAATAGCTCAGCTTTTTAGCAGAAAACTTAGGTTTAAGTTTTGCGCCTTTTACCGTCAGTTTTTTCAAAGTGGCTATTTTTGATTTTGGTTTTGGTGCCGGCACAATACCTGCTCCAGTATTGTTGTCATCGGGACTAACGGCAACGCTTTCATTCTTTTCCCAGTGGGCGTATAAGGTTGTATCTTGCGTATAGAGGTAGTCTTTTTCTATAAGCACGCCTCCGGCAACAGCCGTATACCAACCCAAAAAGCTGTGTCCTGTTTTGCTGGGCGTTGGATAAAACAAAAGCGCATTATGAGAAGCAATGCTTTGTGAGGCTAGGGGCACACCACCGCACGTATCAAAAGAAATAGTAATGTTAGGGAGTCTTTGCCAGTGAGCATATAAGGTAGTATTCTCGCTAAATACTGAGCTGCTTTCCACTTTGAGACCATTGCCAGCTAAACTGGTATACCAGCCTAGAAAAAGAAAACCTGGATAGATTGCCTCAGGCAAGGTTCCTATGGGAGTTTTTGCAATACATTCTTTGGGTGCAACACTGCTTCCTCCATACGCATTAAACGTAATAGTGATGTAGGAGTTTTCTGCCCAGTGAGCATAAAGGGTCGTATCTTTTGTTATTCGAAAACCTGCTTCAATTTTTGTCCCTGCCTCTGGTGCATCATACCAGCCCAAAAAGCTGTAGCCTAAAAAGGTCATTTCAGGAAGGTTTGTAACAGGTGTGTTGTAGTCATAAAGGCACGTTTGAGGTATGTCGCCTCGCTCGCTTACAAAGGCCAAGCTTTTTTGGGCATACGTGCCTGCCGTCTTTAGGGCCATAAAAATGCTAAGAGGCTGCGCATCGCTTACGGTAAGGATCTCTGCTGTTGAACCTGTGGGCACATCAGGATAATACGTTGTTTCAAAGTTTGGATTGTAGTCTTGTGCATCGCAGTCATTAAGCACGATGAGGTAGCGCCCTGCAGCAAGTCCAAACTCAAAGGAGCCGTCTTTTGAAAGCGTAGTTGTTTCTTTTTGGGAAGTGGCTACATTTATGGCACTTATGGGAATGTTCGCTACGTCTGTCTGCTCATCTGAAAAAACGCTGCCTAAAAGACGGGTCAAGCCTTGCAAAACAAAGTCTATGTTTAGTGTTTGTTCGCTTTTGAGCAAAATGGTGTTTGCTTGAGCAAGATTTGTTTGCTCAGAGTAAACTTGAGGAGCATACGAGCTGTCAGGTGGGATAACCTCTAAGGCATACTGCCCTGCCACAAGAGGCTTGAGGCTATAGGCACCTTTTTCATCACTTTGCACCTCGCATACAACAGTTGCGCTTACAGAGTTTTCCTGGAGCGCATACAGCCGTATAGTTGCACCCAAAATAGGCTCAGCTCTTTTGTTTGTAACCGTGCCTTGCAAACACGCTGCCTTTATTAAGGTGATGCCGTCGTTTATTTCACGCTGTCCTGTTTGAAGCTTAATGACTTCAGCTTTCTCAAGTTCGTCTGCTTCTTGCCAATAGAGGGGAAAATAGTTGGAGTCTAAATCTGCAAACAACAAGGTGTAGGAGCCTTCACGCAAAAAACCAAAGTGATAGCTTCCTTGGGTATCGGTGGCAGTGGTGCTTTGAAGCTGCCATGCTCCTTGGTTTTTCGCATACAGGCTTACCTCAATACCACTGAGGGCAAAAGAGTTATTATCAACAACGCAACCTGTTAGACTGGCTGCTGGCGTCAAAGTAACATTGAGGTTTTCAAGTGAGCTATCCAGTTCAAGCTCAAGTATATCTGCCTCATCAAGACTGTCTTTGCCTGCATAAAACTGCTCGAGGTAGCCGCCTGCTTCATCAAAAAAGTTTAGGACATAGCTGCCAAGCTCAAGCAGGCCAAACTGATACAAGCCCTCTTCATCTGAAAAGACTGCCCCAGCCTCTATCCAGCTGTTTGTCTCTTCGTCAAAAAACCAAGCAATAATGCTGATGTCTTCTAAAGGAACATCTTGATCATTGGTAACGCAGCCAGAAAAACAAATGACCTCGCCAGGATCATCATTTTCTTGCCCGTCTTCTTCATCGTCTTCTTCTTCTGTGCCCTCAGCGTTTAAGATGCCAAGATCATATCCACCGTCTGCGCTAAAGTGCCACACAACCACGTCGTTTGTTTTTAGCGCATAGACATTAAAGGCTTCTTTGGGATAGGTACCATTCACGCTAAAAAACCATGCGCTTTTCTCTCCCTTATCACCTGCTGAAAGACCCTTAATTGAAATAACGTACCCGTAGGAAGCCCGATATTCCACCCCACTTGCAATAAGGGCATCTTCGACCGTTGAGCCAGGTGGAAGCGTTACTGGAGTATCTTGGGGGCTATCCCACGTGTAGTCTGCGTTATCGGGTACTGACACATCATAGCCCACCGTAACCGTAATAGGCTCAGAGCTTTGGGGCGCTTGGGCTTCTTTGTTGGTATTGTCTTTGGGTTTTTCTTGATTGTTTGTTGGAGTGGCTGGGTCGCTTGGAGGAGAGGTTGGTTGTTGAGTGGTTTCAGTATTTTGGGGTTCATCGGGTGCTTTGTTTGAGCAAGTATTCAAAAGAGCTGCAATAATCGCAGCAAGAACAAGCAGGAGTAACAAAGCAAGAATGATGCTTTTTCGAAAGGACTTTTTGTTCTCAGAGGCACGAGTGCCACTATTTGGTTCTAGCTTGGCTCCCACCACAGGACACCTTCCTCATGTAGCTTTCATAAGCCCATACACACTAAATAACTCGCTAAATGGTTTTGTCAGTATATAGAGCTAAAAAGGAGTTGTCAAGTGCTGGCTTGGCTAGTGGTATATGGTTCTCCTGGTGAACACTCTTGTTAAAGGGCATTTGGTAGCGCAAGGCAAACAATCCAGACAAAACGAACAGCTCAGTTTGCCGTGACGGGCAACGCAGGCAGCGTGGCATGCACGTGCGCAAGATCATCATTTATGGCAGCAGCAAGAGCCTCGCTGCTTTCAAATGTTTTCATCGGGCGCACATACTCAAGAAAGGATAGCCTCATGGTTTGCCCGTAAATGTCGCCGTCAAAACCAAGTAAGTGCGGCTCAATGCTCGACTCCTCAACACCAAAGGTAGTTGCAGCTCCCACCGAGATAGCCGCTCGATACCACAACTCACCAACAAGAGCATAGCCGGCATAAACCCCCTCGCACAGCGCAGCAACCGGGTAACGTATGTTAAGGTTTGCGGTGGGAATACCCATGCCTCTTCCCTCTCCTCGTCCCCTAACAACCGTTCCAACAAGAGAGAAAGGTCGTGCGAGCAAATGCTTTGCTTCCCCAACAGCGCCCTTGGCAAGCAAAGAACGGATACGTGTTGAAGTTACGGGAGTGCCGCCCTCATCTAAAAGCTCGTGTGCCGTAAGCTCACCGCCTTGGGTCTGCGCCCAAGTCGCCAGCGTGGTTGCCGTACCCATGGCGCGTGCACCATAGCGAAAATCAGCTCCCACGTGCAAAAAACACTGGGAGAAAGTTGAGCCCAAAACAGTTCCGCAAAAAACATCGGGGGACATGGCGGCAAGCTCTTTGGTAAAAGGAATAACCAACAAACCGCTTGCCCCACTTTGCGACAAAAGCTCAAGGCGTTCCTCGTTGCTTTGCAGTTTGTTGCAGGGAGCATCAGGGAACAGCACTTCTTCAGGGTCTTTATCAAAGGTGACAATATACGATGCAACCTTGCGCTCATGCGCATCGGCGAGCATCTGGGATATAAGGTACTGATGTCCGCGGTGCACGCCATCAAACACGCCAAAGGCAAGGCAGGCTGAGCCGAGCGACTCCACGTTCTCATGCCAAACGATACATTTTGCAGTATCTTCGTGTTGTTTTGAGCTATTCATATAAGCCTCTTGCTGTCGAGGAGGACGCCGAAAGACCGCCGGGTATCACAGTGAGCGCGCGCAAGCTCTTAGAATCTTTTTTATGCTCATAGAGCGCAAGCAGCGAACCGTTATAGCTACACGCTACTATAGCATCTCCTTTTTTATTTGCATCAGCACATTTAACAGCACTTGCGTCTAACACAGCTTTCTCGTTGTACGGCAAAGGTCGTCCGTTACTAACGTGTGCGCACTCCTCGTCGCTTAAGGCAAGCACGGGCAACCCGAGCGCACAAAATGGATCAAGATAGCAAGCTTCAACGCCTCGTTCTTGTATCTCGTCGAGGGCAAAAGCCTCATCAACACTCATGGCTCCACTGTGGGTGCGCCGCAGCGCTTTAAGATGGGCACAGGTTTCAAGCTCCGCTGCAATATCTCGTGCCAAAGCACGGATATACGTGCCTTTTGAAACCTCAAGGTCGAGATTCCAGCGCAACGCGCTTGACAGCTCAACATTCCCCGCATGCTCACTTATACCAAGCAACTCAGCTGCAAAAACCTCTATGCTTCGCGCTTCAAGTTCAGGGGTTTTGCCACTACGAGCCACTGCATACGCACGCACGCCGTCACGTTTTACCGCGCTGTAGGCAGGAGGAACCTGCTCATGCGTACCAACCAAACCAGCAAGATAGCTCTGCACAAAACTCTCAGACTTGAGCTTTATGCTTACGGGCTGAGTGTCAATAACCGTACCGTCTGCATCATCGGTGTCGGTAGCAGAGCCAAAAGCAACCGTTGCATGATACCTTTTGCGTTTGCCTGTAAGATAATTCGATAAGCGAGTGGCAGGCCCAATGCAGACTAAAAGCAAGCCTGATGCGTTAGGGTCGAGCGTTCCGCAATGCCCCACGCGGCGCTCGCCAGAAATACGACGAATAGTCGAAACAACGTCATGCGAAGTCATGCCAAGAGGTTTGTCGACAGCAATAATCCCCGAAAGCCCCGTGCTGCCACGCTTAGCTCTCATAAGCAGCAGCAACGCTTTCGTTCAAGGTTTCATTCAAACAGGGAAGCTCGTCTAAGGCCCCTAACAAAAGCTCAATGCTCTTTTCAAGCGTGGTTTCAAAGGTAATGCCTGCGGCGGCACGGTGTCCTCCTCCGCCAAAGTTTTGAGCAACCTGCCCCACATCACACGTGCCTCGAGAACGCAGATTTACCCGCACAACGCCCTCCTCAGCCCTCAGCAATGCTGCAACCTCTACACCGGCAATCGAGCGTAGGATAGTGGGCAGCCCCTCCGTATCGTCGCGCGAAACTCCCAGCTCCTCAAAGTCCTGCTCGTTTACCCACGAACAGACAACTCTGTTTTGGTGAGAAAACTTCATGCGCTCAATGAGGCGAGATTCTAACTTTACTACTGCGAGCGATTTATCCTCATACACGCACTGGCTCATAAGCGTAGGGTCTACACCACAAGCGACCATTTCGGCAGCGTCGCAAAACGTGCGCTCCGAGGTATTTTGGTAAGAGAAACGCCCCGTATCAGTCATAACAGCAACGTAGCAATAGCTTGCCATAGCGGGCGTAATGTTCGCACCGCTTGCCTTGATGATGCTCCAGATGAGCGTGCCGGTAGCCGCAGCAGTGTCATCTCCATAATAGGCATCAGCAAAACCAGAGTAGTTGGGATGATGGTCAATGCACAGGCTGCGCAACGCACGGTTGAACACAGCCTCACCGTCGCCAAGGCGAGAAAGCGCAGGAACGTCAACGGCAATAAACAAATCGGGAGTATCGGTATAAGCACAGGCACTTACAAAATCATAGTTTTCCAAAAAGCTATAGAGCCCGGGCGCAGGGCGGTCTTGGGCGAGCAAGCAGGTAACCTCACAGCCTTTTTGGCGCAACAAACTTGCCAACGCAAGCATAGAGCCAAGCGCATCGCCATCAGGATTAACATGAGCGCATATCGCTACGGTTTGTATGCCCTCAAACGAGGCAAGCACCTCGTCGGTAGTCAAGACGCTCACGTGGCTAATCCTCCCCAAAGGCAATATCGGCGAATGTTTTTGGCATGTCCATTACCTCAGCGGCTTCAAGCCCTAAATCCTCAGAAGCGTGTGTTGTTGGAGCGTTTTTTAGAGCCTCGTTGATTGCCATGGCATGGTCAAGCCCTGTGTCAATATGAAAACGAAGCTCAGGAGTTACCCGCCACCCCAACTCTTTGCCGAGCAGCGAGCGCAAACGTCCCTTGGCACTTTCTAAGCCTTTTGCTGTCGCACCATATCGCGACGGGTCTGCAGTAACAAACACATCGGCAACACTCCGGTCTTTTGAAACCTCAAGAGCGGTAACCGTCAAAAGTGATAAACGCGGATCAGAAAACTCCGTCAAGAGCAGCTGCGCAAACGCAGAACGTGCTGTTTCATTTACTTTGCGCGAAGCAGAAGTTTGTTTCATACCACCAGCTCCTCTAGCTCATCTGTACTCCTTGGGCTGTCCTAACCCTCTCGAGCAACCTCAACTATCTGGTAGGACTCGATAATATCTCCGACCTTAACATCTTGGAAGTTCTCGACACCAATGCCGCACTCGTAACCCGAGCGAACATTTTTGACATCTTCTTTGAAGCGACGGAGCGAAGCGAGTGTGCTCTCATGTATAACCGTGCCATCGCGAACAACACGTACTCTGTCGTCACGTTTAATCTCGCCTTCAATTACCATACAACCAGCAATCGTACCTGCACGCGGAACCTTAAACAGCTCACGCACCTCTGCCATACCAGCGTCTTTTTCAACGATGTCAGGAGAGAGCAAGCCAACACGGGCAGCGTTGATTTCCTCAATTGCCTGATAAATAATGCGATAGGTCTTGATTTCAATTTGCTCTTTGTCAGCCAGAGTCTTTGCCTTAGCCGTTGGGCGCACGTTAAAGCCAATAACAACAGCGTCAGATGCTGCAGCCAGCGTAATGTCGGTTTCGGTAATACCACCAACCGCCGAGTGAATAACGTTAATGCGTACCTCGGACTGATCCATCTTATCAAGCGCATCAGAAAGCGCCTCGATTGAGCCTTGCACGTCAGCCTTAACCACCAGGTTAAGCTCAGAGAGTTTGTCCTGCTCAATGCGAGAGAACAAGTCCTCAAGCGTAACGTGACCCTTCTTTTGATGCTCGGCAAGACGCTGCCTAAGCGAGCGCTCCTCAGCGAGATTGCGCGCATCGCGCTCGTCAGAAAATACCCGGAACTCATCTCCAGCGGCAGGCACCGAACCGAGACCTAAAATCTCTGCTGGGTCGGCCGGAAGAGCCGTTTCTATGGTTTCTCCAAAGGGGTTAACAAGTGCGCGAACACGTCCGTAAGAAGTGCCCACAACAACTGCGTCGCCCACCTTAAGCGTACCGCGCTGTACTAACACGGTTGCTACGGGACCTCTACCCTTATCAAGTTTTGCCTCGATAACAAAACCCGATGCCAAAGCGTCAGGGTTCGCCTTAAGTTCAAGCACGTCGGCTTGGAGCAAAATGAGTTCAAGCAAATCATCGATACCGGTGCGCTGCTTAGCAGAAACGTCAACGAACATACTTTGTCCGCCCCACTCCTCAGGAATGATGCCGTGCTCAGTAAGTTCTTGACGCACTCTTTCGGGAGTAGCACCTGGCTTGTCAATTTTGTTAACAGCAACCACAATGGGAACACCAGCGGCCTCTGCATGGTGAATAGCCTCAACGGTTTGCGGCATAACGCCATCGTCTGCAGCAACTACCAAGACAACAACATCGGTTACTTTTGCACCGCGCGCACGCATCGCCGTAAAGGCCTCATGGCCCGGCGTGTCAATAAAGGTAATTTGACGGTCGTTAATCTCAGTCACCGAAGCACCAATGTGTTGCGTAATGCCACCCGCCTCGGTATCAACCACACCTGTTTCTCGAATAGCATCAAGCAGCGAAGTTTTACCGTGGTCAACGTGACCCATAACAGTAACAACGGGCGGACGTGTTTTGAGTTCGTCAGGATTGTCGCTAATTTGGATAGCGTATTCCTCCTCAGGCGAAACAAAGCGGATTTTCTTTTCAAAATCATCGGCGAGAAGCTCGACCATCTCATCGGGCATAGTCTGCGTAACCGTAAAGGGCGACCCCAATAAAAAGAGCTTCTTTACCACGTCACTTGCAGGAACACCAATTGCATCTGAGAACTCTTGGACCGTCACACCACTGGTAATTTGAATAACCGAAGTATCAAGCACAACCTCTGGGTCAAGGCCCTTCTCGATTGCCTCAAGCTCGGCGCGCTCTTTTGCCTCGGCAGCGCGTTTTTCTTTACGTTTTTGCCTGCGACCGCCACCTTCATCGCTGGCAGCCTCAACAGCAGCGCGTGCCTCAGCAAGCACACGGTCGCGCTGTAGTTTCTCGGCGGCGATTGCCATTTGACGGTAACGCTCGTCCTCAAGACTTTCATCGTCAAGTTCAAGTGTTTCATCATAGTGGAGTGAACCACCACGCCTGTCCTCTTTGGCACCAGCCCTGCGGCGCATACCGTCGCGCTCGTTTTGTTGCCCATCACGATTTGCGCGCTTGCCTTTGCCACCCTTGCGAGAGGAGCCCTCGTGCTCATCAGCTTCGCCCGCTGGTGCTCCGTCAGGACTCTGTAATTTGCTAGATTTTTTAGCAGTTTTCTTATCGACCCGGGAGCCGTCCTCAGCAGAGAACGTAACCTCGGCACCAAACTCGCCTGTTCCCAGCTCAACTTGAACATCTGCCGTTTGTGCAGCCGTCTTTTTGGCGGTCTTACCCGACCTCTTTTCTCCAGCTGCTCCTGCTTGCACACCGTCCTGGGCGCCACCTTGAGCTTTTCTCGAACCTTTGGCTTCTTGCTTCGTTTTCTTTTCTGAATCAAGGCGATTGCGCTCCGCTGCGATTTGAGAAAGCAAGCCACTGAACTTTGGAATAGGCTTAGGTGCAGGTTCAGCTTCTGGCACAAAACTTACCTCATCAGGGGCGCTTTCCTCAGCAACAAGCTCTGCGACCTCAGGTGCTTCCGCAGCTTCACGCTCAAGACGCTCGGCTTCGCGCTGAGCGCGCTCGGCCTCCACCGCTGCCTTACGAGCGGCTTCCTCCTCCTTGCGCTTGCGTTGCTCCTCCTCAGCAGCAGCAGCCTCTTTGGCAAGACGCTCAACTTCAGCATCTGCGGCACGCTGTTCAACTTCCGGACCCAGCTTTTTGCGGATACGGTCAACGTAAGCATCAACCAGTGTCGAAGAGTGACTCTTGGCTGGTATTTTCATTTCTTGAAGTCTTTCGAGCAGGTCTTTCGAGTTCATTCCAAACTCTTTAGCCAACTCATGGACACGCATACTAGCCATTTATCACCGTCCCTACCCGAGCAAGCTCTGCAGCACTCGGGCTCTTTGACTCACACACAAGCTGCTCGTACTCGCGAGCAAGCTGGTCATATTCCTCGGCAGCAATTGAGCAGCGCAAAGCACGCTCAAGTGCCTTATTCTTTCGTACCTTTTCAAAACAGGACTTCTCGCTGCACAAATATGCGCCACGCCCTGCCTTGCGCCCCGATACGTCAAGCTGTACCTGACGTGAATAATTTTTTTGATGAGAGGGTGCTTCTTTGTGAGAAGTGCGCTCTGCAGCGTACTCAGCAGGATTTTTATCGGCAACACGAACAAAGCGGATAAGCGCGCGCTTATCCGTCGTAGCCCTACAGGCCACGCAAGTTCTCCGCGTTTGTTTGTGTTGGTTGGCCATCGTTTAGATGAGCTCCTCGTCTTTGCTCTCAGAATTATCAGGATCATCAACGGGCTCATCGTCTGAGCTAGGTTCATCGACTACATCGGGTTCAGCGACGGGCTGCTCGGCGACGGGTTGCTCGGCGACCTCCGCAGCAGCTTCAGCAACTTCCTCGACGGCTTCCTCGGCAGCCTCCTCAACTTCAGCAGCCATCTCATCGGCAACCTCAAGAACAACTTCCTCAGCTACCTCATGCTCAGCGTTTTCATGAACACCACAGTAGTGCGAATCGGGACGAGCATGGTTGCGACAGCGCACGCCATCGGACGAAACATATTCGCAGCGGCCGCCGCCCTCAACCTCAATTTCTTGTTCCTCATCATCAAGCAAGGTAGTAATAACGCCCGGCATTTCGCTCATAAGGCTGGCGCTCTTGATGTCGATATGCCAACCCGTCAAGCGTGCAGCAAGACGGGCATTTTGACCCTCTTTACCAATAGCGAGCGAAAGCTGGTCGTCGGGCACAATAACCGTCGCATAGTGCGTTTCATCATTTATGAGCACCTTAGTAACGCGGGCCGGCGAAAGCGCATTTGCCACCAACACCGACGGATCAGCGTCCCACATAATAACGTCAACACGCTCATTGCGCAGCTCCTCAACCACCATGCGCACGCGTGAGCCTTTTGGACCAACGCACGCACCAACAGGGTCAAGATTGGGCTCGCGAGAAGCAACGGCGATTTTTGAGCGCGCCCCTGCCTCGCGTGCGATAGCTTTTATCTCCACCACACCGTCATAAATCTCGGGAACTTCAATCTCAAAAAGACGACGGATAAGATCGGGGTGGGTGCGGCTTACCACAATAGAAGGACGGGTATGCTCGCCACGGGTATTTGCCTCAATAAGATTGGGGTCGCGCACGTCAATGATAAAAGACTTGATGCGCTGGTTGTGACGGTAATGCTCGCCGTCAGGTTTCTCATTAAGCTCACCTTGGTGACGCTTCTTATCAAAGTGCGGCAGCTCAGCTTCCACACCATCACGAATCTTGATAATGGTAAAGTCAGGCGTGCTTTGCAGCACCGTACCGGTAACCAGTTCGCCTTTGCGATCGGCAAACTCGGTAAAAATGGCCTGACGAGCAGCATCGCGCACAATCTGCATAATGACACCCTTGGCGTTTTGCGCCGCAATACGGCTCACCTCTTTGGGTGTAACGTCGCGCTCCTCAAACTCGCTGTATTCACCTGTTTCCTCATCAGGCTCGCCCACGGGAACAAGCTCATATACGTAAATCGAACCCGTTTCGCGGTTTATGGTTACTCGAGCGTCCCATTCAAGGTCGAGGATACTTTGGTAGCTTTTTGCAAGACTCTGCTCAAGACGCTCCAAAAGATACAGCTCGTCGATATTTTTTTCCTGTGCTAATGCCTCTAGGGCTTTAACCAACTCAGACGACATCGTCATTCCTTCCATCAGGTTTTCTTGTAAAGTCAACTTTTCCTTTAATATGTGCTTTTTTTATGTCTGCAAATGCAAGCTGATAGCTTGTGCCATCTATCTCAATGCTCACCGTGCCAGCACCCTTTTCAACGCCCGCCAGCAGCCCCGTCCACTTTGAACGGTTGTTGTGCTGCTTTTGCGGAGCCGTAGTAATACTTGCCTCCTCGCCAGAAAAGCGAGCAAAATGCTCCAGCGTGCGCAGCGGTCGGTCAATGCCCGGCGAGGAAACCTCCAACGTATACGACCCTTTGAAGGGGTCAAGCTCGTCAAGGCAGGCGTTAATCCAGCTGCTTGCCGCAGCAATATCGTCCACGTTAAGACCGTCCGTTTTGTCGAGATACACGCGCAAAACCGACGAAGCGGCTGTTCCCAGCAGTTCAACGTCAACAAGCTCAAAGCCCTGAGCGCCTGCAAGCGGCTCAAGTGCTTCAATTATTCGCTCTGTTTTTGCGTTACGCACCAGCAAGCTCCTTTTTACCTGCGAAAACGGAGAAAATACGAAAGCTTTCTCGCTCGTTAATTCGCACCTAACAAAAGAAAGCGGGACAAATGCCCACTTTCTTCCGAAAGACTTTGACCACCGCAAAGCGGCGCACTTCTCCGTGTGGAGAACTGTATTGTCATTTATACCACAAATTAGGCTTCTTGCCTAGTCTTTTCTTGTTTATATTGGGCTTTATGTGGGCTTACGCATAGTTATGCCGTCTTTAACAAGCCGTATTTTTGCTTTACCCTGTCCAGTTTTTCAAGGAGCGGACGAGCCAAGAGCGCAAGAAATACCACGGTCGCCAAAGCGTGAATGACATCAAAAGGCAAAGCCTGCACGTAAGCAAGAATGAACAGCGGTAGGTTGGGCTCAGGCATAAACATCAAGACGCTTGCCGGAACCATAAAGCCCCCATATATCACCAAGGTAACTAGCGCTCCAAAAATACACAGCACGGTACGAGCACGTGGCAAAGCTCCTTTTCTGAACAAAATACCTGCTAAAAAGCCAATTATTCCGAGGGCAAACATCTGCCATGGCGTCCACGGGCCTTGCCCAAAGAACATATTGCTCACAAAAGCAGTCAAGACACCTACCAAAAAACCAGATTCTGCGCCAAAGGCCACGCCCGAAATAATTACGAGAGCGACTACGGGTTTGAATTGCGGAACCATAAAAAACGCAGCCCTACCCACCACGGCAAGCGCAATCAAAACCGCAAGAATTACCAGCTCGCGCGCCAGTGGTTTGCGTCCTTCAAATGCGAGAATAAAGGGCAGCAGGGCCTCAAGAATGATGAGCAACGAGAGGTAATAAAACTTTCTGTCGCCAAAAAAGGTCATGCCAAAATAGAGAGTCAAAGGAACGGCTATCAGCACAAAAAGCGCAGCCAGCAGGGTTCTTTTGGTGAAGGCCTGAGGTTTTGGTGAGCGTGATGATTTCTGTGGTTCTAACACATCAGGATTATTTGATGCGTCAGGGTTTCTTGGTTCGTCAGGATTATTTGGTGCGTCAGGCCTTGGTGCGACGGGGTTTCTTGGTGCGTCAGGGTTTCTTGATGCGACAGAACTTGGTGCATCTGACTTTGGTGCGGCGGGCTGTGGCGTGTCGAAACCATCAAAAACGCTTTGCTGCCCGTCCGTACCGCCCAACGCCACGCCGCCTAACGCCACAATCACATCTTCAACCACAATCGCCTCGGGCAGCACGTGGCGTGCCATGCGATTGGTTGCCGACGTATAAAAGCTCTTGCCAGAGAAAAACTCACGGGGCAAAGCCTGCGAAACAATCTCCCCATCAAAAAACAAGGCGCACTGGTCGGCACAACGAGCACAAAACTCGAGGTCATGACTCACCGCTACCACTGCCACGCCTGACGCAGCAAGCGTGCGTAAAATATCAGCAAGCGTCTGCTTGAACTGAGCGTCGAGGCCTTTGGTTGGCTCGTCCAAAAGAAGGATTTTTGGTTGCAGCAATAAAACTTTTGCCAAAGCAAGACGCTGTTGTTGCCCTGCAGAAAGGTCATAGGGGTGAGACTGTAAAAGCTCCGTTAGCAAACACAGCTGTACCACCTCGTCCAGCTGCTGCTGCCGTTCTCTTTTGGACAGACTGCGCCCATCAAGCATCTCGCGCAAATCCTCCTCGACTGTTTTTCCTACAAACAAGGTCTGCGGGTTTTGTGGCAACACTGCCAAACAGTGGTCAAAAAGTTTGCCTTTTGGTATCTCGCTAAGGGGCTGTCCTTGTATTTTGACCGTACCGCGATACGGCTGGTAGATGCCCGCAATCAAAGATAGGGCGGTTGTTTTGCCCGTGCCGTTGCCGCCTAAAATAGTAGTTATCTCGCCAGCATACGCACTAAAAGACAGGTCCTTTATAACATCAGGGTAGTCTTTGCCGTATTTGAACCAGAGATTCTTAAGCTCGATAGCAGGTGTTTCGTTGGCGGTGTCTTGGTGAGGGCGGGCAGACTTGCGGGCGGGCAAAGGATTTTTAACGTCAAACTGAGAAATCCACTCCCTTCCCTCCCGCACCGTTAGCGGGCACGGCAAGGTATTTTCTACTCCTGCCCAGATGCGCATAGGGGCAGGCATCGCCAAAAACATGCCATGGTTTGTTGTGCGCAGCTGCTCGGCAACCTGTTGGGGCGTGCCCTCACAGAGAATACGACCTTCCTCCAAAACCACCGCTCTATCGCACAAACAAAAGGCTTCCTCGAGCCGATGCTCGGTCAAAATAATAGTTGTTCCCAGCTCTCGATTTATTTTTGCCAGCGTTGCCAAAAACTCAGAGGCTGCTATGGGGTCAAGCTGACTCGTGGGCTCATCGAGCAAAAGCACCGACGGCTGCATAACCATGACAGATGCCAAAGCAAGCAGCTGTTTTTGACCGCCCGAAAGCTCTGAAGTCGAACGATAAAACCAATCCTGTATGCCAAAATAACTCGCCATTTCTGCAACGCGCAAGCGAATAGTCGCATTGTCATATCCCAAAGACTCCAGACCAAACGCTAACTCGTGCCACACTTTGTCGGTAATAATTTGGTTTTCTGGACTTTGCCGAACAAAGCCTATGGTTGCGGTTGCCACATATTCGCTGAGGTTCTCAAGCGCCGTGGTGCCCAGGAGAATCCTGCCTGATTTTGTGCCAAAGGGAGCAAGCAGGGGCTTACACGAACGCAAAAGTGTTGTTTTGCCACCACCAGAAGGGCCACACAAAACAAGAAACTCGCCTTGCTTGATGTTCAAGTTAATATTTGAGAGTGCAGGACTGAGGGCATGGGGATACGTAAAAGAGAAGCCCTCGAACGTTATGCTTGTTTCTATTCTTGCTTCCGCTGCTGCCTCTGCCGTAGCTAAGCCTGCTCCTGTTCTCGCTGTTGCGTTTGCTCCCGCTGCTGCTCCTGTTTCCACTGCGATTTTTCCCATGCGCTGCCCTCCCTTCGGCGTACTAGGTGTGGCAGTAAACAAAGGGCGAGGTAGACCACAAACAGGCTCATCGCATACGGCGTCCACTCCATAAAAATCAACGGAAAATACCTAAACGTCAAACCGCCCAGCAGTGCGCCCACAACTACATACAGGGCGCAGAGTCCAATAAAAACAAGGGCCCTTTTATCACGCCTGCCAAAACGATACATCGAAAAAGCAGTACGTTTTGGCAGGCTCGCCAGCCCGTATCCGCGGCTTTTCATGCTGTCGGCAGTTTCGATGCTGTTTTCTAGCGCCCAGGTTATCGTACTAGAAAGGATTTTTATGCCCTGCTTGGCGCGCTGCACTAACCCACCTTGGGTAACATCCCGTCCAATGCAACGCTGCGCATGTGACACTTCTTTAATGTGTTCGGTAAAGCGCGGCACAAAACGCAGTGCCATCGAAAAAACCAACGAGAGCGATGGAATAACACGCCCAAACAAATACACAAACTTATCCGAAGTCATCACTTCGTTGTAGCAAGAAAACCATGAAATGACCGTTACCAACATAATGCCCGCCGCGAGCCCATAGAGAACAGACTCTAGAGTTATTGGATTGCCGCCGGGCAGATACGCCAGCACCGTTATGCCTTGATGAGAAAAAAGGGGGTTGATGAGCACCGCCAACACCAACATGGGCAGTAGAAACATAAGGCTAAAACGAAGTGCCTTGGCTCCCCTCAAAACAAACGCATAAGAAAACGCACACAAAAAGGATATGCCCAAACAGACGGGGTGGAAAAAGACCATGGAAAACACAATTACCAGCACAAAGTACAGCATAGTCACTGAGGGGTGATACCCTGAAAATGTGTCCTTATGGTCGCTCGCCAAGTCCTTATAGTTGCTCGTCAATTAACTGCTTTCTATTTTGATGATGCCTCACGCAGTTGTGCGCTCGGTACTTCAGATCACTTTCTGTACTGCCGCACGCAGCCATCAGCACGCGCTGGCTTACCCATCGGCACGCGCCACCTCACGCAGCCATCAGCACGCGCCAGCTCAGGCAACTTTTAGCGTTACCGTCTGTGTCTGACCTCCGTAACGTACTTCTATTTTGACCGTACCAGCCTTCTTGCCCACCACAACTCCCGCACGATTCACCGTTGCAATCGTTTTATCTGAACTAGAAAAGACAGGTCTGCCCGTAACTCCTTGTGTGCTGGTGCTGACGTTTATTTTGTAGGCCCACGTTTTGAGCTTGGCAACCGCAAGCGTCATATTTTGTGCAGCAGTTCGCTCGCCAACAACGTTTACCGTAAGTTTGACGGTTTCTTTAACAGGATTATTCTTCTTAAGCGTAATTACCGCACTCCCCTGCTTAATCGCAGTAAGTCTGCCCGTCTCATCAACCGAAACCACCGCACCATTGCTGCTCGACCAACTGAGTTTTGCATTTTTCGTATAGGCTCCCCAAATGGAACTTGAGGCCATACAACTATCCCCTACCGCGAGGTTGATGCTTCCCACAGTGGCAAGTTTTGCCTGTTTGCCATATTTTACTTGGTTGACTTTTGTTTTCGCCGCACGCACCTTACCTATCGCTTTGATGATGGTGTCGCCATACCAGCGCCCACCTGTCGCATTAAGGTGACAATGACCGTCGGAGAGACCCCTGCTGCCTCCGTGGCTTATCATAACCTTTTCAAAGTCGGCAACAAAAACCTTTTTATCCTTTTTTGCGAGTTTTTTTATTGCGGCGTTACTCTGCGCGGGATAGTCATAACCTTTGTTGTAGCCCGTCACAAAAATGACATAGCGATTTTTGCCAGCAGCTTTGCGCGCCTTTTTGGCAGCTTTGTAATCAAAAGATCCATTGGTAGTAAGTGCATACACCACTACTGAGCCAAGCTTACCGGCTTTTTTGAGGCGTTTAACCAGCTTGACTCCGTCGGCAAGCTGTCTGCTACCCTCTGCATCAACGCTGCACCATGAGACCCCTTTTGCGTTTGCAATGCGACCCTCAAGGTTTGCAAAAAGCAGCGCACCGAGGGTAACCGAATCTCCCACAACCGTAACACTATCTGCTTTAGGCTTCACTTTTGGCGCTTTGGCAAGCGTGGCAGCAACCGTAGCAGTATTGTCTAATGCATAAGAGTTAACAGCAGCTGTTGTACTGCCGAGCGCAAAAATAAGGGTCGCTGAAAGGCACAAGGCAAGCAACTGAGCTGCACGGCGACTGACGTATGGCTTATCCATAAAATGCTCCTTTTGCAAGAAAATTTTTGTGTCTTGCAGTTTTGCTTTATGCTTCGTTTTTACGCTCAATTCTTCGCAGAGGCTTTGCTCATTTTCTCTCTCTATAATAGCACGTAAAAGTACGTTTTTCTATTCAGTAACGGAGCTAAAGGTGCCAGCGGCAAAATCAACCGCTTCTCCGTTTTCAAACTCGCCGGTATACGACCACCCGTCTTTGGAGGTAAACGTTCCTTGGCCGTCAAAAAGTCCGTTTTTCAGTTCGCCAGTCCACCTTGAGCCGTCAGCGAACGCAATTTCTACCGCTCCAATAAAATCGCCGTGCGCCATTTTGCCCTGATAGATGTTTCCGTAACCATCATCTTGCGTAACGTGCGGAGCAAACGAGAGAACGCCCAGAGCATACAAGGCAGCGACAAGTGTAAGTGCTATAACTAAAACCCACGAAACTTTTACAAGGTGCTTATTCATGGGCAACCTCCTGCTGAGTTCTCTCATTTACAAGGTGCTTATTCATGGGCAACCTCCTGCTGAGTTCTCTCATAGGCATTCTCAATATTTGAGATGCTCAGGCTTTGAGCGCCCTGCCGCAGACTTGCCTCAATACTAGTTATTTGAGGAGCGCTCATAAACGCGCCAATCGAGAGAATACACAAAAGAACTACGGTAGAAATCTTAGCGATAAGAAGCGGTTGTAGTTTTGAAGCGAGCTCGTGTTTGCCAGTGAGCTTGCTTGAAGCGGACCCGTGTTTACCCGCAAGATTGTCCTCGCGCTCCGACCTCCTCCGCACGCGGAAGGGCTGCTCGACCCAACGATACGACAGCTCCGCAGCCAAAAAAGTCAGCGGTATGCCAAAAGCTCCTGCCCACAGTGCTGCCACGGCAGGCGCTGCGCCCAGCTGTTGGGCAAGCTGCGTTGCGATAATCATAAGCGGCCAGTGATAGAGGTAAATGCTGTAGGAGCGCAAGCCCACATAGTTGGTAAAGCGCCATTCTGGCTTTGATGAGAGGTCTTGCCAAAGACGCGCCAGATACAAAATAGCTGCCGCAACAAGCGATACCAGCAAAATACCAAACTGATAGGTGCGCGGATCTTGGAACGAGAAAGTAAGCGCAACAAACGCCAGTGTTGCAACACCCAAAGCAATAACAACAAGCGAAACTGGCTTAAAAACAGGTGCGGAGAGCTGGGGCTTATATGGTGCAAAACCGCCAAAACAGGCAAACATCGAACCAATCATAAGGGGAAAGAGATGTGAGAGAGTGGATAAATACGCAACGGAGGGGTCGCGCACTCCTGCGGCGGCGTTTTGCATGGCAACAACCGAGATAGTCGCCAAAACCACGGCTATAGCAGCAAGTGTTACGCGAAGGAGTAAAGAACGGTTTGTGCTCGTTCCAGCAAGCTCATTTTGCGAGCCTGAACCACTAGAGCTCTTTTGTGAGCCTGAAACACTAGAGCTCTTTTGCGAGCTTGAACCACCAGGCCTCTTTGTCGCACGCCCCACAAGACCAAACACCAACAGCACAGCAAAAACAATTGCTCCCCAGATAAGGTAATACTGCATCTCTATAGAAAGCGTCCACGTATGAATAAAAAGATGGGGCAAAAGTTGCGCCTCGTATGACTGCCCCATGGCCAACTCGTAGGAATTGGTCATCCACGAAAGCGCTGCAGCACTCTGGCGTGTTATATCAACCCTAAAGTCTGGAGAAATGAGCAAGGAGAGCGCCACAAAAACAAGCAGCATAACCAAAATAGCTGGAAACAGCCTGCGCCACCGTCGTCGATAAAAATCAAGAAGCTTGAGCTTTCCGCTGCTTTCAAACTCTCGAATAAGCAGCGAGGTTATTAGGTAACCTGAAACCACAAAAAATATGTCAACGCCTACAAAACCACCCGGAAGCACCGCAGGGAAAAAGTGATAGACCAACACCAACAACACGCCGTAGGCGCGCATAGAGTTAAGCCATCTCAGACTGGTTACTTGGTCGCTGAGCTTATCCACCGTATGCGGTTATGATCCTAACCGTGCCGCAGCAACAAGCACGCCGTCTTTTATTACGTTTGCGTATTCGACTGCGCTCGTTTTGGTAAGATGGCAATCGTCGGCGGCAAGCTTTATGTCGGGGTGAGCTAGTACGTAGGCATGCCAATCAGCAACAACAGCGTTTGCCGAATACGCCTCAGCAGCTCCCTGTATCGCTGTGTTAACGCCTTCAATGTATTGCTCGGCACCACGATGAGCAGTCACAAACACAACCTGCCGGTCGGTGCCAATGACCTTCATAGCGTTATCAATATCATCTCGAGCAACAAAGCTCGTTCCAACAGCCAGAACCACAATATCGCCAAGCGTTCCGTTTGCTTCTTCTTCTTTGAGTACCTTGATTCCTTCATCTGCAAGTTGACGGTCGGTTCGAGCAAGAATGTTAATGCCCGGAATCGCATCTTGGGCCTCATCAATGCCACCAAGAATAACGGAATCTCCTAAAAGGGTAATCTTGTAGTCCGCAAGGTTTACGTTTGAAGTATCTACGGTATCCGCTGGATTATCCAAAGAACGCTCGCCCTCAGCGGTAGCTGTTTCAGAAGGAGCCTCAGGAGCGCTTGCTCCACCACAGGCTACCAGAGGTGACAAGAGTGCCAACGAGCAGCACAGGGCAAGAAGCACTGCAATAGGTTTCATCTTTTTCATAGGCTCGTCCTCCTTAGACAGCAAAAGCCCTGCAGGTCAAACATTGTGTAGGCCCTAGGCAAACTTCTTTGTCTTCTTTACTGCTTTGTTTTTAACTTTTACCGTGCCTAGTTGTTTGGTTTTCTTGCCGTTATTAAGAAATACCTTGTACGTGCCTTTGGGAACTTTTATAGTCATAACAATTTTTATATTGTGCTTACTAAAATCCCAGCCAGGACTATAAAACCTTGTGAAGGGATCTCTTTCAAGCCTGCCGTCTATATACCACTTACTTACCACTTGTGAATAGTAGCTTTTGCTGCCCTTAGTTAAGGTGAGAAATGGACAAACGCATCCCTGTTTTCCCATCTTAATTGTGAGCGTGACTTTGTATTTCTTGGCTGCCAAAGGCTCAAGTGCCAAGGGCTCCGTTGCGGTTGCTACTGCGGTTGTTGCTAAAAGCACCTCGCTTACAGCAGCCACCGTTTCGCTTTTTGCAACAGTGGTTTCTGGAGATGCTGCAAAAGCTGTTGCGGGAGCTGCGAGAAAACCTGAACACGCTACCACCAACGCCAAAAGAATGGCAATGGTTCGTTTTGGCAAGAACGAAGTTTTTGTATTCATAGGACGTTCCTTTCGTCGACGAAACTGTGCAGAAATGCGCCCAAGCTCACAACACGTTCCCGTGCTTTGCTCTCTGTTTTGGCGCGCACTTCAGCGTGACATTATTATACGCCCCCACCCTAGATTTTGCGAGCGAAACTTACTTGAATTTTATAGGTTCGACGTTTGCACTTGCCGCTCGAACTGACTACAACGTAGAGCGGAGCTGCATGAAGCTTTTTGCGATGGCGCGCACGTTGTCTACGCCTAGATCCTCAAGGCGGTCAAAGCCGTCTTTTGAATCGCTTACGATAGCACTGAGGCTTCCGTATTCCTCGACAATTTTGGAAACAGCAACCTCATCAAGCATCGAAATGCGTGAGATAGCTCTAAAGCCGCGCGGAGAAATATGATCCTCGTCAACATAACTCTGCGTGTGACCTAAAAGTTCCATGACCGTTTTTGCTGGAGCAGCATTATCGGGTGCAGTGCTGCCCGTAGCACCAGCGGTAGCACTGGCAGAACCGGTAGCACCAGCAGCAGCGGCTGTAGCAGCACCGGTAGAGCCAGCAGCGTCCTCGTCAAGTGCTGCGGCAAGCAAGGCACTGGCGATGGCGTCGATACTTTTTTTGGAATCGTCAACAGCGTAGTCGCGAATAACCAGCATGAACGAGTCCACCATACCTCCCACAATTTCCTCAAGCTGGTTGCGAAGCAAGCCGCTGTTGCTTCCCAAGAAGTTAATGTAGCGTTCGGTTTCAACGGCGATAATGAGCAGCGTGCAATAACGCTTGATGAGATTAGTAACATCGGCAACGGTTGCAATGTCGTCCAGTTCAAGAAAACTCAAACGCATCGAAGCACGCTCAAGCGTATTTTTGAGATTTTGAAGCGCCAGCAAACCTTGGTTGCCCTTTGTAAGCAAGATAGCATCAGAGTCAAGCGTGAGCGCTTCTCCCGTATGATACAAGGTAGTTTGAACACGCCTTTTTGAAATGGCGATTACGGTTGCATCAGTTTGTGCGCTCGTGCGAGCCGCCGAGCGATGCCTCATACCGGTTTCTGGCGTAAGAATCTCAGGGTCGGGGTTCAGATGAAAGTTCGCGCACACAATTTGTTTGAGGTCTTCTGAAAGCACAATAGCGCCGTCCATTTTGGAAAGCTCAAAGAGGCGCTGCGGTGTAAAGGGTTGGTCAATCTTAAAGCCACCGTTGCCCAGCATAAGGACCTTTTCAACATCGCCAATGCAGATAAGCGCGCCATTCTGGGCACTGATAATCATGTCGATTGCTTCACGCAAAGGCATGCCAGAGGCGACCATTTTTATAACACCGTCAAAGAAGTTGTCGTCACGCTCCGGAAGTATTGAGTGTACGTCATTCATGTTTGTCCCCTCTCTGCCCTAAGCGCTGCTGTTGCCTGAGCTACCTGAACCGCCAGCGCCCGCGCCGCTGCCTGAACCGCCGCCTGAGCCACTCCCACCGGCACTACCAGCAACGCCCGAGCCACCAATAACACTACTCGGCACGCCACCAAAAATCGGCGTGATAAGTTCAGCTTCGCGTGCAAGCGTTTGGCGTTTGCGTGGTTTAGGAATCTTTCCCTTTTTGGTTTTGAACACTATCTCGTTGCCGTCATAATCAGCCGTGATAATAGTGCCTGCCTGCCAACGCCCCTCAAGCACACCCTCGCTAATCGGGTCTTCGAGCAAGCGCTGAATAGAACGGCGCAACGGACGCGCACCAAACGCAATGTCGGTTCCTTCATCGGCAATATATGCACACGCTTTATCGCTCAGCTCAAGGCTCATCTCCTGCGAAATAAGACGGTCGCGCAAATCCGAAACCATAAGCTCCACAATAGCGGCAACCTGTTCTTTGGTCAGCGACTTAAAGACAATTATTTCGTCAATACGGTTTAAGAACTCAGGGCGAAAGAGCTTTTTCATCTCGGTCATAACCCGACTATTTATTTCTTTGTCAGAAAGCCCTTGTTTAGAATCAGCGCCCGAAAAACCAATCTGCGTACCTTGTGCAATCTCGCGTGCGCCCACGTTGCTCGTCATAATGATAATCGCATTGCGGAAGTCAACCTTACGCCCCTGCCCGTCGGTCAGGCGCCCTTCCTCAAGAATCTGAAGCAGGATATTAAACACATCGGGGTGAGCCTTTTCAATTTCGTCAAAAAGCACCACCGAATACGGACGCTGGCGCACTGCCTTAGTAAGCTGCCCGCCCTCGTCGTAGCCCACATACCCTGGAGGAGAACCCACCAAGCGAGAGACCGTGTGCTTTTCCATGTATTCGCTCATGTCAAAAGAGAGCAGAGCATCCTCTGTTGAGAACAAAAACTCAGAGAGCGCTTTGGAAAGCTCTGTCTTGCCCACACCAGACGGCCCGAGGAAAATAAAGGAGCCAGCTGGGCGTTTGGGGTCTTTAAGGCCTGCGCGCGAACGGCGAATAGCCTTTGAGATAGCGGTTACCGCTTCTTCTTGCCCAATAATACGCTCGTGCAACACGTCTTCCATGCGCAAGAGCTTTTCGGTTTCTGCCTCGGTCAAATCTGTTACCGGCACGCCAGTTGACATCGAAACAATGTCGGCTATTTCTTTTTCGGTAACGTTGGCGATTTCTTTTTCGCTGTCGGCAAGCCATTTTTTCTCGAGCTCAGCACGCTCGGCGAGCAATACTTTTTCTTTTTCGCGAAGCTTGGTAGCTTTCTCATAGTTTTCGGTATTAACCGCCACGTCTTTTTCTGCACGCAGGTCGCGCAGTTTTTCATCAACCACATGAATGTCGGTTGGAATAGTCATGTTGCGAATACGCATACGCGCACCCGCCTCGTCAATCACGTCAATGGCCTTATCGGGCAAAAAGCGGTCTTGCACGTAGCGGTCGGCGAGGTTAACAGCAGCCTCAAAAGCCTCATCGGTAAAATGCACCCGATGGTGCGCCTCATAGCGATCGCGCAAGCCCGTAAGAATCTTGACCGCCTGCTCGGTTGAAGGCTCGTTAATAGTGAGCGGTTGGAAGCGCCGCTCGAGCGCAGTATCTTTTTCAACGCGCTTGCGATACTCGTCAAGCGTGGTGGCGGCGATAACCTGTATCTCGCCGCGCGAGAGCGGCGGTTTAAGAATGGCAGCAGCGTCTATGGAGCCCTCGGCAGAGCCCGCACCAATAAGCGTGTGCATCTCGTCAATAAACAAGATAATATCGCCGTTGTCTTTGACGCTTTTGATAACCATTTTAAGGCGTTCCTCAAACTCACCACGATACTTTGAACCTGCAACCAGGGCAGGAACATCGAGCGTAACAATTTGTTTGTGACGCAAAATATCGGGAACCTGCTCAGAAGCAATCAGCTGTGCAAGCCCTTCGGCGATGGCGGTTTTGCCCACACCAGGATCTCCCAACAGCAAGGGATTATTCTTAGTGCGGCGGCTCAAAATCTGCATAATGCGCTCAATCTCAACTTCCCTGCCCACTACGGGGTCAAGTTTGCCCTCCTCGGCAAGCTTAGTAAGATTGGTACCAAACTCCTTGAGGATACTTTCGCCCTCTTGGCTGGCGGCATCTTCTTCCATAAAATCTGGGCCACCTGCATAAGCGGCAGACTTGTGGAGCAAGTCGATAACGGCAGCACGCACCATTTGTCCGTCGATGCCAATTTCTGAAAGCGCCTGAATGGCAACACCATTGCCCTCACGCACAATGCCCAACAACAAATGCTCGGTTGAAATATAGTTTTGACCCAGCTGCATGGTTTCGCGCAGGGCAAGCTCCAGCACACGCTTAACACGTGGCGTAAAGGTCAGATGACCGGTGGGCGCTACATCAGCACCCTCAATGAGCTTTTTGACCTGCTTAAGCATGCCGTCATAGTCAATGTCGAGATTATTAAGTGCCTGAACGGCAAGTCCGTCGCGCTCCCTGAGCAAACCCAACAGCAAATGCTCAGTGCCAACATTGCTTTGCTTAAGCGCACGCGCCTCCTCTTGGGCAAAAGCCAAAACGCTGCGCGCCTTATCGGTAAATCGTTCGAATGACATGTTCTGCCTCGTTTCTTATGCTTCGTTGCTTCGCTTCGCTGCTTCGACTAGTTCTTGCATTTCGTTCTTACGCTCAGTTCTTGCGCTTCGTTTATGCATTTCGTTCTTACGCTTAGTTTTTACGTTTCATCCTTGTGCTTCGTCTTACGCTTCATCTCTCATATGCGGAAACAAAAGCACATCGCGGATAGAGGGCATATCGGTCAAGAACATAACGAGCCGGTCGATGCCGATTCCCACGCCTCCTGCCGGTGGCATGCCATACTCTAGCGCGCGGATATAGTCCTCATCATAACCCATGGCTTCCTCATCCCCTGCTGCCTTCGCCTCCATCTGAGCGGCAAAACGCTCGCGCTGGTCAACGGGGTCATTCAGCTCAGAGAAACCATTGGCACATTCACGACCACAAATAAAGAGTTCAAAGCGGTCGGTAACTTGGTCATTTTCTGCATTTTTCTTAGCCAGCGGAGAGGTTTCCAGCGGGTACTGGGTCACAAACGTTGGCTGGATAAGCGTTGATTCTACTAAAGTGTCAAATAATTCAGCAATTATCTTGCCCTTACCCCAAGCCTTATCAACTTCTATATGATGAGTTTTTGCCAGAGCGGCAAGCTCGGTAAGCTCACAGTCAAAGTTTACGTTGGTGCCCGTAGCCTCGCTCACCAGCTCGCACATGGTGGCACGCTTCCACGCACCCTCCAAATTAACCTCAGTTTCTTGAAAAACAAAACGCTGCTCGCCGCCACGCGCTGCCTCACACGCCGCCACAATAAGTGCCTGCGTAAAATCTGCAATGCCGTTGACATCAGTGTAGGCCTGATACGCTTCAAGCATGGTGAACTCGGGGTTATGAGAATGATCCATGCCCTCATTACGAAACGAACGGTTGATTTCAAACACACGCTCAAAACCGCCCACTAACAAACGCTTAAGGTAAAGCTCTGGAGCAATACGGAGATAAAAATCCTTGTCGAGCGCATTGTGATGGGTAATAAAAGGTCGTGCCGTTGCGCCGCCCGGAATAGGGTGAAGCATGGGAGTTTCGACCTCAAAAAAGCCACGCTCTTCAGCTGCACGCCTCATAGCACTAATAATCTTGAAGCGTGTTTCAAAAACCTGCTTAACCTCAGGGTTCGCAATTAAATCAACGTAGCGTTGGCGATAGCGTGTTTCTTTATCCGCCAAACCATGAAACTTCTCAGGCAAGGGGCGCAGTGCCTTGGTGAGCAACTCAACGCTTGTTGGTGCAACCGAAAGCTGCCCGCGACGTGTGCGCATAACCAGACCCTCGGCACCAACCCAGTCGCCAATATCGAGGTCTTTTACAAATGCAAAAGCCTCCTCGCCCAAGTCGTCTATGCGACAAAAGAGTTGGAGGTCTGCCGTGGCATCGCGCACAACAACAAAGGCAACTTTGCCCTGATTGCGCACCGCCATAACACGGCCGGCAATTCGCACGGTATCCTCAGTGGTTATGCCGTCCTCAAGATGAGCATATTGTTCCTCAATTTGTGCGACGTGTGTTGCGCCCTCAAAAATACGGGCGTACGGTTCTTGTCCCTTGGTAAGAGCAGCCTCGCGCTTTGCCTTGCGCACCTCAATAGGGTCATCTACGATGGCATTTGTGTTGTCGCCTGTGGTATCCATACTATCAACGCCGCTCTTAACGGCCGATTTTCAAAATAGTAAACTGGGTCTGCTTGCCCGTTGGGCCTTCAATGGTAACGGTATCGCCCTTTTTTGAACCAAGCAGTGCGGAGCCAACGGGTGATTCGTTAGAAATACGACCCTGCTCAACGTCAACTTCTGCAGCGCCCACAATGGTAAAGACGCGCTCGGCACCGCTGCCGTCCTCAACGGTTACCACGTTGCCTACCGACACCTTATTGGAGCGTTTGGGAGCCTCGGCAATTGTGGCGTTTGCCAGTATTTGTGTTACCTCAGTAATGCGACTCTCAAGCCAAGCCTGCTCATTTTTTGCGTCGTCGTACTCTGAGTTTTCACTGATGTCACCAAACTCGCGGGCAATGCGAATACGCTCGCCAACTTCTGCGCGACGGTCTGTTTCAAGGTGCTGCAGCTCCGCCTCAAGTTTCTCGCGTCCTTCTGGTGTTAAAACAATATCTTTTTGCATAATTCGCGTGTTCTCCTCATCGGTTGCATAAAGCGACGCGGCACGTGCGACCTACATCACACCTGCCGCGCCGTATGATTGCCGTACTCTTACTCCCCAGACTTCTTTTCAGCAGCCTTTTTTGTGCGAGGAGCATCTTCCTCAAACTCTTCAAACTCGCCCTTATCAAGTTCGTCTACGCCCTCAAGTCCTTCGCGCACGCCTTTAACCGTACGACCAAGAGCGCTTCCCAACTTTGGCAGGTTTTTTGGACCAAAAATGATCAAAATAACCACCAGAATGATAAGCAGCTCGGGCACACCAATGCCACCGAGAATACCAGCAGCCGGAATACCAATTATCAGTGAGCTCATAGTGCGACCTCCTAAACCTACGCCTTAAAACCCTTGTGTTTAAGACTTTGTGTCAAAGCGTTTATCTACTAGCTCTCGCCGAGTGCTCAAAAGCCAAACAATGCGCTCAACGTGAAGTGATAGGGTACCACTAAATGGGCTCTTTGTCACACGAAAACACAATAATTTGCCACAATGCGTCTTCTGTTACCGTTATTTGTGTCTACGCCCGATTTGCTTGCGATTTGCTTTGCTATAGTATACTATCGTTGGAGCTTCGGGATGTGGCTCAGCTTGGTAGAGCGCTCGGTTCGGGACCGAGAGGTCGCTGGTTCAAATCCAGTCATCCCGACCATTGTATTGGTAGACAGGTAGGCGAAGGTGGAGTTTTTGGTGGAGAGAACCTGGATTTGAAGCCAGAATCCAACTCTTTTGAAAGGATAAAGACATGACAGAAAGCAATGTTACATGTTCTAAGTGTGGCTCGAGCGACTACAAACTGCTTGACGCCAAAACAGGTGAAGTTATGTGCAATTTTTGTCGCAACAAATGGCTCATCAAAGACCTCGTTTCCAAAACTGAAACAGAGAAGTTTCTTGAGGAGCAAGCCAAGCAGCCGCGCGTAATTATGGACAATACCACCGATACCGAAAAAAAGGTTATGGACATGGTAACCAGTGTGGCAGGTGGTGGGTGCTTGCGCAGCATAACCGGCATAATCCGCATGATACTCATCGCCGTGGTGGTTATCGTAGTCATTTTTGTTGTTTTGGGTATCATCAATAACATGGGTGGCTTTGGTGCAATTTTTGGACAACTCGGACAAGGCTCGAACTAAAGCCTCATAGCGAGTAAAGATAAGCTTGGGTGCGAGAGCAGACTGTTCCTGTTGCTCGAACTAAAGCCTCATAGCGAGTAAAGAGAAACCCCCCTGCCTCGGCGAAGCCGAGGCAGGGGGGTTTTGTACGCTCATGTGCGCGAGCGCACCTGAGCGTACCTGCTATTTCTTAACCTTGATGGTTACGGTCTTTGTTGCCTTACCTTGCGAGTTCTTAGCCGTAATGGTTATCTTATAGGTTCCCAGCTTAATACCCTTTTTGATAGTGAGCTTGCCTGTTTTGGAAATCGAAATCTTTTTGGCAATGCTCTTAGGTGCTTTTGTTATGCTGAGCGTAGGAGCAGGAAAACCTTTAACCTTAAAGGCAATGGTGGTCTTTTTATAGTTCTTCTTTAAAGTAACTTTTGACTTGCCACCCGTAATAGTAGGTTTAACAAGTTTTTGGGTTACCTTAACCGCAACGGCCTTGTTAACGGTGCCAGAAGCATT
>WRHU01000011.1 GCA_009783085.1 Coriobacteriia bacterium | reverse complement strand
CTCGATGTCGGCTCATCGCATCCTGGGGCTGAAGTAGGTCCCAAGGGTATGGCTGTTCGCCATTTAAAGCGGTACGCGAGCTGGGTTCAGAACGTCGTGAGACAGTTCGGTCCCTATCCTCCGTGGGCGTAAGAGAATTGAGAGGATCTGTCCCTAGTACGAGAGGACCGGGATGGACAAACCTCTGGTGTACCAGTTGTCGACCAACGGCACCGCTGGTTAGCTACGTTTGGAACGGATAACCGCTGAAAGCATCTAAGCGGGAAGCCAACCTCAAGATGAGTTCTCTTTGTGGTAAGACCCCTTGTAGACTACGAGGTTGATAGGGCGTAGGTGTACGTGCAGCAATGCATTTAGCCGAGCGCTACTAATCGGTCGAGCTCTTTATCTCATTCTATTTTGTGATTGCTTATGCAGTCGTGTGTCCACTATCCAGCCGTCAGGGTGCATTTGTTGCTCCGAGGGTGCATTTGTTGCCCTGTGCTTACGTTTTTGTCACCCCGTGCTTGACACGGGGTCTAAGAAAAAAAGTGGCAGGTTGGGCACGTGTGTTGTCCAGATGATAGACGTGCTGTTTGATTTGAAAAATGAATAGGTTCTGTGTGCGTAACCATGGAGCGGAGGGTACACCCGATCCCATTCCGAACTCGGTAGTTAAGCTCCGCATCGCCGAAAGTACTGTGGTGTAGTCCATGGGAGGATAGGACGTTGCGCACACAGAGCCTATTTTTTTATGCCCTATGCTGTTGAGTGGCCCACAGACACACGTTTTGTCCTATAAGCCCCTATAAGCCTATGAGCCCCTTTTTGGGGGAAAAGCCTCCTTTTTGGGGGAAATATCCAACAAATATCCAATTATGGAAGCCACCAACTAAAATCTAAAACAAAGTTAAATCTACAGCTCCAAATACTTTTGCAGAGCGGCAAAGTTGCGCTGTGCCTCCTCATATCCTTGGGTGTAGAGGGCAAACAGCTTGCTTGCATCGCGTTCCATATTTTTTACCACAACTTTTTCGGGCGGACGTATAACAAATATTTCGCCAGCATCATGCAAGGCATCGACTAAGCGGTACGTTTGATTGTAGTTTTCGTGACGCTGCTCCACGCTTTCAATAAACTTGGGGTGCCGGAAATAGCGCAGATACATGAGAGGCATAAGCTGGTTGGGCTTTTTGACATAGCCAGCGTCTTGCGTAAGCACCACGATATGCTTTTTTAGGCCCGTGCGGCGTGAGTATTCAAGAGGCACGCTGTCGCAAATGCCACCGTCGAGCAGCAGCTTGTCGTCAATAGACACGGTTCGTGATATAAGGGGCACCGCAGAGGTAGCCTGAAGATACGGCAGTTGCTCAACCGGCTCAGTAAGGTTTGTGTAATCCGCCTTGCCCGCCTCGATGTTGCTCGAAACCGCCACAAGGTCAAGAGGGGAGGCTCGGTAGGCATCAAAATCAAAGGGCTCTATCTCGTTGATAAGCTTGTCAAAAACAAAGGGGATATTAAAGGCATTTCCCGTTTGAAAAAAGGAACGCATCGAGAAATAGCGCCAGTCATTGCAGTATTTGGTGTTGAGGTGGCAGGTGCGCCCCCGCATGCCCGCCACATAATTAAAGCCATTTAACGCTCCTGCCGAAACGCCAATAGCGTGTTTGGGGAGCAAACCTTCGTCCATGAGAAAATCCAACACACCAGCACAAAAACAGCCACGCATTGCACCGCCTTCAAGCACCAAATTAGCCTCAACGAGCGTTGCGTCTTTCCACGCCGGCTGATAGCCCGGGGTGTCAAAGGGTTGATAACGTGCATAGGGTGAGCCTGGGGCTTCTTGCCCTGAGCTCTCAGTTTCGCTTTGCATCGCTCCAGACGGCTTTTGCGCAGGATTTTGCTCAGGCTCTTGCGCTGACGCCTTCTCGACAGGTAAATCCTGCTCGGAAGCTTCTTGCTCCGCACCTAGCTCTGCAGCTTGCTCAGTAGTTTCCTCAACGGTCATGGTAATCTCTTTCCTAAAAAAACAGGCAGCAGCCCTACCGCTCGCCGAATGCCCTCTTTTGTGTCACGCTTGTTACGAAAAACCCCTATTCATCAACTCCAATACGTGCTATTCTACCCGAAACCAAGTTATTTTTGCACTTGAGTGCAGTAGTATGGTTCAATGAGTACTTTGCGAATGCCTTGGGGCATCGGGTACGCACCAAAAACTAAGAGAAAAGAGTTGTTTTATGGTAGACAAAATTAAAGTTGAAGAAGCACTTGACCAGATTCGTCCGTTTTTACAGGCAGACGGCGGCGATGTTGCTCTCGTTGACATTTCGGACGACGGTGTAGTTTCGGTTGAGCTGCAAGGCGCCTGCAAAGGTTGCCCTATGAGCCAGTTAACGCTTGCAAATAGCGTTGAGCGTGTGCTCAAAGAGCAGATTCCTGAGATTACCAAGGTTATTCCTGCGGAGCTGTAGCCCTAGACGGCAAACAGGCTCTTTAACGGTTTAGACTCTCTACCTACGCATGACAATTTGCTGGGAAGAACGTGGTTGTGACGAGGAAATGTCGTCACGATGCCCGCATGCCATCTCAAGTACCGATGGCATGTGCGTTGCTGATTGCTATTACACCAACTGCGACAAACCGCAGCACAAAAACGCCACGAGCTTTGAGCTTTTACTCGACGCAACAGTGGATAGAAGCAAAGCGATTAAAGAGCTCTGCACTTTTTGTGAGTTCTTTTTGGTAAACGGCCCGCGTCTTGCTCCTAGCGAGAAGTGTGTTGGCGCCGAGATGCCCGTTGACTCTGAGAAGCCCGTTGGCGCTGAGGAGTCTGCTGGCACTCAACACTCCCAATCAGCCCAGCTCGTCCAGACCACCCAATCAGCCCAGCCCACCCCACCGAGCAGTACGTAAGGACTTTCATGCTTGACGAAATATACCATGCGCTCGACCCCATAGCCTTTCAAATAGGCCCTTTTGCGGTGCGTTGGTACGGCATTGGCTATATTCTTGGAATTGCACTCGGCATGCTGGTGGTGTATCGCACTGCCAAGCGATGGGGCGTTAAGCTCACGATAGAAAGCGTGCTTACGGTTACCATCGCAGCGGCGATAGGCATTATTTTTGGCGCACGCATAGGCTCAATCCTTTTTTACAATCTCGAATATCATCTTGCTCACCCCCTTGATATGTTTACCTTTGCTAATGGTGGCATGTCGTTTCACGGAGGGCTTATCGGCATGGTATTAGCCGTTATAATTGCCGCTCGTCTTATTAAACTGCCAACGCTTACGCTCGGCGACCTTATTGTAATTGGTGCGCCCATCGGCATTTTTTTGGTGAGAATTGCAAACTTTATCAACGGAGAGCTGTGGGGAGCGGTAACTGATGTTCCGTGGGGTGTGGTCTTTGAAACGGGCGGCTCGCTGCCACGTCACCCCTCTCAGTTGTATGAGGCACTGCTTGAGGGCGCGGTGTTGTTCGCAGTTCTCTTTGTGCTGTCGCGCCGTAAGCCGCCTTTTTCACGTGGCAGCTATCTTGGCGTATTCATGCTGCTCTACGGTGTGTTTCGCATAGCCGTTGAGTTTGTTCGTCAGCCAGATGCCAACATTGGGTATCTTTTAGGTACTAACTGGCTTACCATGGGCATGGTGTTGAGTACGCCGATGATTCTAGTGGGTATTGGGTTTTTGGTATATGCGTTTCGCACCCGCCTGCCGCAGGCGCAGCCAAACGCAGGCGAACCAACTGGCGCAGATAAGCCAACAGGCGCAGGGCAGCCAACAGGCGCTAAGCAGCCAACTGACGCAGATAAGCCAACAGGCGCGAATGAGCCAACTGACGCAGATAAGCCAACAGACGCAGAGTAGCCAAAAACTTTCCAAAAATAAATACGTCCGCTGGCGGCGAACTTGAGGCTGCAGGCGATAGGAGCGCCTAACTTGTGGTACGGTGGATTGGTGCAAGATTTAGGCAAGATTTTGTGACAAAAGCATGGCAAGCTCTGGCAAAAAATGCGGCAACAAAAGCATGGCAAGCTGTGGCAAAAAATGTGGCAAGAGCGCCTGCCCTTTTGTGACAAAAACGGACCGTCCCCAAGTCGCTCGGCAGCGACGATGAACATTCTTAAGAGGAGAGTACCATGGCTCGCACAAAAGCAACCACCCCAAAGTCCGCAACTAAAAAGACAACTCTCAAAAAACCTGCCCTTAAGCTCACTCCCAAACAAACTAAACAAACTAAACAAGCAACCCCCAAAGCTAAACAAATAAAAGACCCGGTTATCAAACGGGCACTTATATCCGTCACCGACAAAACGGGCATTGTTGATTTTGCCCGCACGCTCGTTGAGGAGTTCAAGGTCGAGATTGTTTCTACCGGTGGTACGGCGCGTGCCATTGAAGAAGCGGGCATTGCCGTTCGCCCTATAGATGACCTTACGGGGTTTCCCGAGATGATGGACGGTCGTGTTAAGACGCTGCACCCACGAGTTCACGGTGGCCTGCTTGCGCGCCGCGACGTGCCTGCGCACATGAGAGCCGCCGCCAAGCACGATATTGGTATGATTGACATGGTGGTGGTCAATCTCTACGCCTTTGAGGCAACCGTTGCCAAAAAAGGCGTCACCTTTGCGGAGGCGATTGAAAATATCGACATCGGCGGGCCGTCTATGCTCCGCTCGGCCGCAAAAAATCACGCCTCGGTTGCGGTAGTCACTAATCCAACGAGCTATGATGCCGTGCTAAACGAGATGCGCAGCAACAAGGGTGCGCTAACTGCTCCCACTCGCCAGCGTCTTGCTCTTGAGGTATTTCAGCTTACCAGTGCCTATGACAACGCTATTAACAGCTGGCTTGCGGGTGCTCTGGCAAAGCAAAAAAACCTTGGCACAAACGACATAGCCCCGGTTCCAACAGGCACACTCCCTGAGCAAAAACGGGTGTTTCTCAATAAAGAAGCCGACCTGCGCTATGGTGAGAACCCTCATCAGAAGGCCGCTTTTTACCGCATGCCCGCTGCTGCGCAAGGTACAGCACAGGGTAAAAGCAATCCGGCTTACGAGCTAGCAAACGCTCCGCAACTGCAGGGCAAGGAGCTTTCGTACAATAATTATCTCGATTTGGACGCTGCGTGGGGTGCGGTGCGCGAGTTTGATAAAAAGCAGCCTACCTGCGTTATTGTTAAGCACCTTACCCCCTGTGGCGTTTCCAGCGCTGCAAACATTACCAAGGCCTACCAAGCTGCGCACGACTGCGATGCGGTCAGTGCTTTTGGCGGGGTTATGGCGTTTAATGTTGAAGTGCCCGCCGCCCTCATCAAGGCTATTTACAAAAACGGACAGTTTATCGAAGCGCTTGTTGCTCCCTCTTTTGAAAAGGCTGCGCTTAAACTGCTTGCCGAGAAACCAAACGTGCGCGTGCTTGCCACGGGTGGCATGAATCCTGCGGGCGCAACCCTTGATTTGCGCAGCATCGAAGGTGGCATGCTTGCAATGGTCGCAGATTCTGTAGCCGAAAAGCCCGAGAAGTTTACCGTGCCCACCAAACGTAAGCCCACGGCAAAAGAACGTGCCGAGTTGCTGTTTGCTTGGCGCGTGTGTAAGTCGGTCAAGAGCAATGCGATTGTTATTACCAAGGGGGGTACGACGGTTGGTATTGGTGCTGGTCAGCCTAACCGCGTTAATTCCGCCCAGCTTGCCGCCAAACAGGCAGGAAAACAGGCGCAAGGTGCTGTTGCGGCAAGCGACGCTTTTATGCCGTTTGCAGACTCGCTTAAGGTACTCATAAAAGCAGGTGTCAAGGCGGTTATTCAGCCCGGTGGCTCAATGCGTGACGATGAGGTTATCGCTGCCGCAGATGCTGCTGGTGTTGCCCTGCTCTTTACCGGACACCGTCACTTTAGGCACTAATTTGATGGAGGATAATAAAATTTTTACCGAGATAGACAGGTCGGCAAACACCTCAGCTCTTGCTGAGACAGATGTGGTTACCCTCGTTGAAGCGGACACCGCTGCCGTTGATGCGGACACCGTTGCTCCTGTTAATTTACGCTGGCGCATTGTAGGGGGAGAAATCCCCCTGCGTGAGCGCCGCATACGTTCGCTTGACCCTTTGGGTTTGCCCGCACCACTTACGGCGTGGGTTCGTTCACGCCTCGAATGGGCGGTTGATAACCTGCTTGACAAAAACAGCGAAGGTGTTTTGTGTCTTGCGATAGACCCGCAAAAAGACGTGGTGGTATCGCTTGAGGAGGCTCGTATTGCCCCTGAGCTTACTGTTGACAATCTTATTGAGCAAGACGATGTAGTTGTGGGCGTTGAAGTAAAAGGCAGGCAGCTTGCGGGAGTAGTTTTTTGCGAGCAAAAAGGCGCACTTTTTGCCTCAACTGAAGAACTTATCAGTGCCCCAGCAACGCTGGTAAAAGACCTTGCGGCAACCCTTGGCTTTGAACTTACAGTTGCTCCACTTACTCCTTCAGAAATAGAGCAGGCAGATGCTGCTTTTCTCGTTTCAGATGAGTTTGGGTATGTTTCTATCGAGCTTGCCGATGGCAAAACGGCAGCCAAAACCGAGCCAGACCTCGCTATACCTGCCCAAAAGCTCAAAGCCTGCCTCGACAAAGTCTTTTATCCAGCTTAGACGCCCTTTTTACGTCCTATTTTGGCGTATGCCCGCTGGCTGCCGTTTGCGTTACGGGAAGCCAACGGGGGTTCACAAATGCCCTTTTACGTGCTATAATGCACAAAATAAGTAAGAATACCACAAGATATTGTGGCTGTAAGATAAGGGCATAAATGAAGCATTTTCGTCATATTTTGCGCACTACCTTGGCGTTTGTCTTAGCAGCGAGCCTGCTGCTTTTTGGCGTGCCCTCAGCTTTTGCAACCCCTGCAGCTCCTTCTGACCCCACACAAAATAGTGGTACTGGTACTGCTGGCGGTGGTAACGGCACTGGTAACGGTGGTGGTTCAGGCAATGGTGCAGGTAGCGGCACTGGCAATGGCGATGGCAGCGGCGCAGGAGATTTTGGCGATCCCTCCACCTACGTTCCTGACCAAATTATCGTAATTTTTGAGGAAAACGCCCAGCTTGAGGCCGATATTGAGGCGCTCAAAGACGACATGGACGCTCTCGCAGAGGAAATTCAAGAAAATAGTCCTGAATTGAGCCCCGCCACAACCGAAGCCGAGGACAATGAAACCCAAGTTGAGATTGTCACTGAGAACGACAAAGACAGTCTTTTTGCCGTTGTTGATTTGCCTGATGAGGTTGACGTACTCACGGCTCTTGAATTGGCTCTCGAAAACCCCTCAGTTATTGGAGTTTCGCCCGACTACTATATCCATCCTCTTGATGACGAGCCTCTTGACCTTTCGCAAAGCATAGAAACTCTTGCAAGCGTTAATGATCCTTTCTATAGCTCCCAGCAGTATGGTCTGCCGCTTATTCGCGCTCCAGAAGCGTGGGATTACGCGCAGTGCAACGGTGCGGTTACCGTGGCAGTTGTTGATGGTGGCGCACGTTTGACTCACGAGGATTTGGCTGCCAACCTTGACCTTGCTCATGCATGGGACGGGTCAGGAGATAGTGCGGCTGCCAATAAACCGCTCTTACAAGCAGTTGCTAACGGAGAAATCCCTTACGAGGGCGACACTGGTGTTTCAAGTGGACATGGCACTCATGTTTCAGGTATAGTTTCGGCAGTTTCAAACAACAACAAGGGTATTGCAGGTGTATCTTATAATGCAACAGTCCTGCCAGTGAATATCTATTATAACCCTGGAAGCGGCTACACCACCACGGTACAGCGCTTAGTGCGTGCCTACGACTATCTCATAGACCTAAAAAGCTCAGGGCAAACTCCAAACCTCCGTGTTATAAACTTAAGCCTTGGAACTCCTGGCTGGAGCGAGCAATCAATCACATCGGTTCGCAACAAAATTATTGCTGCTGAAAACCTAGGCATGCTTACGGTCGCAGCTGCTGGCAATTCGGCGAGCTCGGTCAACATTTATCCTGCCGACATTGACAAGGCAGTTGCGGTAACGTCGGTTGACAGCAACAAACAACTGTTGTCCACCAGCAGTTACGGCGACGAAAAGGACATCTGTGCTCCGGGTGCCAATATTTATTCAACATGGTACGACAGCAATACAGGCTACGGCTACAATACGGGTACCTCGATGGCAGCCCCCATGGTAGCTGGTGTCGCAGCCCTCATTTGGGCAGCAAATCCGAACCTTACAGTTGACCAAGTAAAAAATATTCTGTTTTCTACGGCTGAAGATTTGGGAGCTCCGGGCAAAGACCCCTATTACGGTCATGGACTGGTTGATGCTGCTGCAGCCCTTAAGAAAGCCTGCTTGCCAACTATCACAGGCGACGATGATATTACGTTGGCGGTTGGCTATGGGGCAACTAGCCGGACATATGCTGTTGGCGGTACGCCTGCACCTATTTTATCGCTAAACAACAACACCGCAAACGCAAGCATCAACACAGGTGGCGTGCTCACTATTCCAGCTGGCCTTGCGGTGGGCACCTATAGCACTACCATTAACGCAACTAATACCAACGGCACTACCACCAAAACGGTTACGGTAAAAGTAAATCCTATTCCTCCTGCCATAGAAGGTGGATTGAGTTCCATAACCCTAACTGAAGGCTATGCAAACTATTCAAGTGCCTATACTATTACGGGTGTCCCAACGCCCGCACTTTCGCTTACCAATAACACTGCTGGCGCAACGCTTGCTGCCAACGGCTTTATTATTCCTGCAGGGCTTACTCCAGGAAGCTACACGGTAACCCTGAGTGCATCAAACGTAGGTGGCACAGCAACCAAAACGGTTGTCATTGTAATAAACCCAAAACCATTTGCGCCAACCATCACGGGTGGCTCTGAGGTCATCACCCTTTCTGCTGGTTATGCGGCAACGACAAGCGCCTACACTGCTACGGGTTATCCCGTGCCAACGTTTTCGCTCACCAATAACACGGCCAAAGCGACCATTAACGCTAATGGCGCGCTCACTATTCCTGCAGGGCTTGCAGTTGGCACGTATGAAGTAACCATAAATGCTGCCAACACCGTTGGCTCTGCCACCAAAACCGTAGCGGTCAAGGTCAATGCTGTTCCCGCCAAACCAACTATTACTGGTGCGGGTACTATCACGCGCACCGAAGGTTACACAGAAATCATGGAACGCTACACCTTCACAGGGTATCCAGCACCAGAAGTAAATATAATCAACAACACGTCTGAGGCAGGTATCTGGGGCAACATTGTAGCTATTCCAGAGGGACTCTCAGCAGGAACTTACACCTTTACCATTACGGCTAAAAACACGCAAGGCACCGTGAGCAAAAAGGTGACGGTTAAAATCAACCCCAAGCCGGTTGCTCCTACCATCAAAAATGCGGGCAAGACCATTACGCTTAAAAAGAATTACAAAAAAACCACTAAGACGTATACCGTTAAAGGCACGCCCAAGCCCAAGGTAACTTTGAGCGTGCCAAAAGGCGCAAAAGGCAAAATAAAAATTAACCAAAACGGCAAACTAACTATCGCAAAAGGCCTTAAAAAGGGAACCTATAAGATTACGATAATAGCAAAAAATACGGTAGGAACAACAAAACTGAAGGTAACGATAAAAGTTAAGTAGATTTTAAGTAAATTAAGTTGATTGAGAAAAGGTGGGAAAGATCTTGAAGAAATTACAGCGCTACACCACGAGCTTTTTATTGTCATTGGTACTTGCAGCGAGCCTGCTCTTTGCTGGTGCGCCTCAAGCATGGGCTGATCAGCCCGAGAGCCCTTCGTTTGGCGCACAAGGAACAGGTAAGCTTGTTGCGTCTGACACCCTAGCTGCGGGCTTTGCATCCGTTTCTGCTGTCACTCAGGGTGGCGGCGCAGGCGGTACGGGCTCTGGGGGTTCCGGCGGTTTTAATGGCTCAAAGGGTGGCGCAGGTGGTTCTGGTGAGCTCAAACGCTACAGTGAGGGCAAAATCATTGTTGTTTTCGAAGAAAGCCGTCACTTGGATGAGGACATCGAAACCCTCATATCCGACATGGACGCTCTCGTAGAAGAGCTGCAGGACGAGGCTGACAATGCTCCCGCAAACAACAGCCCCACTGCCATTGAGGATACTGAAGACATCGATGCAGTCGAAGATGAAGAGGTCGTCGAAGACACTGAAACTCAAGTTGAGCTTATCACTGAGGACAAGGAAATTGGAAACATTGCCATTGTTGATTTTCCTGAAATTATTGAGGTTGAAGCTGCCATTGAGGAAGCTCTGAGCAATCCTGCGGTTAAGGCAGCATTCCCTAATTACTATATCCAACTCTTCGAAAATGATGCGATAGAAAAACCCCAAGGCGAGGGTAACGAGGCAGCTGATGAAGAGCTGGAGGCTGGCAATGAGACCTCTGATGCGCAAGCAAGCGAGTCTGAGCAAAACGCTGAGCCTGTTGTCGGAGGCGTAACAAGCAGAGAGCCATCTGAGTCTCAGGACGAGGCTGTAGAAGCAGCTTCAGACGACGAGACGGTTGCACCGCTTTCTGCAACTATTATTGAGACTTTGAGAACAGCCGTCAACGATCCTGGCATGAACAACGGCAAACAGTATGGCCCAGAGCAAATAAAGGCTCCAGAAGCTTGGGACTACGTACGAACCAATAATGCGGTAACTGTTGCAGTTATTGATACCGGCGCGCGTTTGAGCCATGAGGATTTAGTTGCCAACATCGACATGGTAAATGCGTGGGATGTTGCAAACAATCAGCGTCTTGCGCTCTCAGTTTCTCAGGGAAAAGTTCCCTTTGGCGGAGATGCCGATGAACACGGAACCCATGTTTCGGGCATTGTTGCAGGAACCTCCAATAATGGCAAGGGTATTTCTGGTACGTCATACAACGCAACAATACTGCCCGTGTGCGTATGTGATGAACAGGAACAGTGGGGCATTACTTTGGAAACTTTGTTTGGCGCCCTTGACTACCTTAATAACCTCAAGGCTTCGGGCAAGGCTCCTAATTTACGGGTAATCAATATGAGCCTCGGTGCCTATTTTGATAAAAACAATCCCTCTGAAGCACGAGTGATAAATACCTTGGCAGCCTACATAAACAGGGCAGAACAACTCGGCGTGTTGTCGGTGGCCGCCGCAAGCAATAGCGGGGATTACCATTTTGCCGACGGATTGAGCGCTTCGCCAGCTCAATATCCTTCTGACTTTGACAATGTTGTTTCGGTTACTTCAGTTGCTAAAGACAAAAGCATCGCTGTTTACAGTGACTATAACAGCAAAAAGAACATTGCTGCTCCCGGTGGCGGTGCTAAGCTTGTGGGAACGCCTGGAAACTTGAGAGAACTTGCTAACGGTCCCGAGATTTATTCCACCTACTGTTTTGGCAATAATCAATATGGGGATATGTTAGGCACCTCTATGGCATCTCCTGCCGTAGCTGGCGTAGCCGCGCTTATTTGGGCAACAAACCCAAACCTAACACCTGCACAGGTAAGAACCACACTCTTAACTCAGGCCAACACTGATCCGTATAACCTAAGCTCGTTTCCTTATGCAGGACCACCCAATCGAAACTATGGGGTCGGGATTGTAAACGCAGAAAAAGTAGTAAGAGCAACCTACCAAGCTCTGACCTATCAGCCCATTGGTGGAGCTTCGACCATAAGTCTTACTCTTGGGTACTCGAGAACTGTCAAGGGCTATGCTATTCCAGGGCTTGCGTCCAACACCACAATGGCTGTTGATGCGCCAGGAACAGCCAACAATACCGCTAAAGCAACGGTGGACAACAATAGTCGCTCTTTAATCATTCCTGCTGGCCTTGGCATAGGAAGCTATAAAGTTATGATAAAAGTAACGGGTCCAAAAGGCTCAGCTACAAAAATGGTAACCGTCAACGTCGACAAGATACCTACCATCTCAGGCAACACCAGTGCCATTAACCTTACCGAGGGCTATAAAGCTGTGACCAGAAACTTCACTTTTGGTGGAACACCAGCCCCAAGCGTAAGCATCACCAACAGCAAAGGCATCAAGGCAACGCTCAAAAACGGCGTGCTCACCATTCCTGCGGGTCTTAAAAAGGGAACGTATAAGGTCACCATCACGGCAAGCAATCGTGCCGCAACGGTAACGGCGCCAATAACGGTCAAAGTATCACGCATTAATTATGCGGGAGTTCGCACCATTGGCATTGGCAAAAAAGTGCTTGGCGTACAGAACAAATCAACAAACTCAAAGGCAAGCATTGAATTGCAAACGGCAAACTATGGGCCCGAGCAGCGCTTCCGCTTTACACGGGTGGAGAGTGCCAGTACAAAAGATTACTACATTATCACCGACGTGCTTTCGAATAAAACGCTTGAAGTAAGCGACAAGCTGGCAGACGGCACGCTGGTATGGCAGAACAAAACAACCAAGAAAAAGAACCAGCGCTTCTCAATTACAAAAAATCCCAAGGGTGGCTATTGGGTATCACCCAAGGGTTCGAGCCTGGTGCTTTCTCTAAAGAATGGAAAGACGAGCACTGGTTCCAAGCTGGTGCTTGCCAAAAAATCTAAAACTGCCAAGGCACAGCGCTTCAAGCTTACTGCGATAAAACAGCCGCTTGCTAATGGCACCTATACTTTTGCGGGTCTTGCATCGGGTAAGGCACTTGAGGTCAAAAACCTGAAGACAAACGCTCCGTTGCGCCTCAATAAGGCAAAGGGTTCTGCAAAGACACAAAAGTTTAAGCTCAAATACAATAAAAAGACGGGCTACTATACCATCACTCCTGTTTCAAGCAAGTTGGTGCTTGACGTAAAGGGCAGCTCGGTGGCTGCTAAAAGCCCCGTGCAACTTGCTAAGGCAAAATCGAGTTCCTATTCCCAAAAATGGTATCTCAAAAAGACAAGCGGAGGCACGTATACGCTTATCAACGCCAAGAGCGGAAAGGCACTTGAGCCTAAGGGTCTGTCAAAAAAGAATAAAACTCCCGTTTTGATAAACAACATAAAAAATACGAGCGCCCAAAAATGGAAATTAAAAAAGGAGTAGTAGGGCGAGTTTAGGTTAGACAGCAAACTTAAGAGCCAGGTAGAGAAAGCGGCAAAAGAGCAAAACACTTGTGTGCGCACAAGAGGTGGTTGTGCGCAGAAACAAAAAGAAGAGGTAAAGCTAGAAAGGAAGAATTATGGGCGAGAAATCGCAAGCGAGTAGAGGTAAGGGCAAGAGAGAAACAAAAGTTTTTGATTTGACAAGGCGCGTACTCAGCGCCTCTTTGGCAGTCGTGCTTATCGTAACAGGCTTTGCTACTGTGCCTACATCTGCTTTTGCAGATGATACGGCAGGCCAGACAGGTGGCGAAGTGCAAAACACTGGTGAAGTCACCGTTGCAGATGTTCCTCTTTTAGACGAGAGCTTTTTTCCATTTTCCTCGGTGTTGGATGGAGCTGACGACTTTACCTTCCCCCTTGATGGGATAAGCGTTGTTGCAACTGCGGAGGAGCTTTTTGCTGCCTTTGCTGCTGCGCCAACAACGGGTGAAAGTTTTGTTGTTGAGCTAAGTGCCGATATTGATTTAGAAAAAAACTCCCTTGAGGTTTCTGCAGGTTCGAATATTACCTTGGCATATTCTGCTGAGTCTGAGGATACTCAAGTTTCCCTGAAGAGCGGCAACACCCTACAGGCAGCAATAGTTGTCCAAACTGAGGCCACCTTGACCCTTGACGGTATCAAGCTGAGTGGCAAGGGTGGAGGCATCTGTAACCTTGGTACGCTTATCCTAGAAAACGGTGAGATAGTTGGTTGTGGGGGAAGCGGCGTGGACAATCATGGCACCTTCATCATGAAGGGTGGCGCTATTGTTCAAAACGCAGGCGCAAACGGAGCCGGCGTATACAACGGTGGCTCTTTCACTATGAAAGGCGGAAAGATAACGGAAAATATTGCTACGGGCAATGGTGGTGGTCTGTACAATAGTGGCACGTTTAGCATGGAAGGTGGCACTATTTCGGGCAATATCGCTGAGGGCGACGGCGGAGGCATATTCACCAAGTCCTACGAGGCGTTGGATATTAGGGCAGGTGCTTCATTTTCAAACAATCAGGCACAAGCGGCACACAATCGCGCTCCCTCAGCAGATGAGGTCTATGCGGCTACTGTCGCTTGCACAAAATGGACCGAGCCCTTTATCCAAGGTTATAACAACTACGACATCAATCACACCGAAGGTGAAGAACTAACTACGGCTGCTAAGCCGGCCATCATCGGTGGCACCAATAGCATTGACCTTAATCCAGGGTATGCAACGGTGACCGTGCCGTATACCATTAGTGGAGCATCTGAGGCGGACGTGGAGCTCACAAACAATACGGCTGAGGCAGAGATAAGCAAAGGCGTTCTTATTATTCCCCCAGGCCTTGCGGCGGGCACTTACTCGGTTACTATCCGTGCCACCAACTCGGGTGGAACAGTTACAAAAAAAATTGAAGTAAAGGTTGCACGGGTTAATTTTTCGGGACTTTATACGCTTGGCATTGCCAAAAAAACGCTTGGCATAAAAAAGAAATCTCGTAAAAATGGAGCGCTCTTGACAGCCCAAGCTACCAGCCATATACCATCACAGCGCTTTCGCATTGAAAGGGTTGAAAAAGGAAAATCTAAGGATTATTACACCATAACGAATGTTTTATCCGGCAAAAACCTTGAAGTTAAAAATGGCAACCTCTCCAGCGGCACAGCCATTTGGCAAAACCAGAAGAGCTCGGCTAATTCGCAGCGTTTTTCTATTGCGAAAAACTCTAATGGTGCTTTTAGGATTTCGCCCAAAGGCTCCAAGCTGGTTTTTGCTCTAAAAGGAAACAACACCGCAAAGGGCACACAGATAGTACTCGCTACCAAAGACAAAACTAAAGAAACGCAGCTCATTACGCTCGACGCTGTTAAACGGGCTGTTCCCAATGGCGTGTATGCTATAAGCTCTCTGACAAATAAGTCGCTTACCTTAAGCGTTAAGGGTGGCAGCGCGGACAATAAAAGCAAGATGCAGTTGGCTTCTTACAAAAAAGCGGTTTATCAAAAGTGGAAACTGACCTATAACAAAAAAACTGGTTACTATAATGTGGTAGGCATTGGTTCGGATAGGGCTCTGGATGCCTACGGCGATTTTCCAAAGAACGGTGCTAAGACACAGCTTCTTACCAAGGGCAAGTCTAACACGCAAAAATGGGCCATAATTGAGGAGCCAGCAGGCTCTGGCTGCTATAAGATTTTGAACGCCGCTGGCGGCCTTGCGCTTGCCTCAAAAAAGAACCCTGTTGCTAACGGAAGCGATGTGGTGGTGCAAAAAAGAAGCAAATCTCAAGCACAACTATGGAGCTTAGCCTCAACTCGTATGCTCGAAAGCGGGCTGTTTACTATCAAAAGTTCTCTTGGTACCGTTGTTGATGTAAAAGGCGGTGCGATTGCACATGGCACTAATATCCAAACATACAAATCACTCAGCTATCTGAGACAAAAATGGCTTGTGACCTATGCCGGCAAGGGCTTTTATCGCTTCGAGTGTATCAATTCTGGGCGCATGCTCGGGCTTGCCAGCAGTACAAGTACCAACGTGCAGCTTCGAACTGCGAGCAGCTCTGACACGCAGCTTTGGAAGCCAGTTACCACTGGCGACAATACCTTTTATCTTAAAAACAAAGCAACAGGAAAAGTCCTTGATGTTAAGGGAGCTTCCAAAAAGAACGGTGCCAACGTGCGCGCGGTTGCTTTGAGCAAGAAAAAGGCTCAAAACAATGCTCAGCGATGGACGTTGGTAGCAACTGATCTACTGAGTGACGGAGGTATTTACACCATTCGTGCGCAAGCTAAAGATACCATGGCGGTTTCGGTTACAGAGGCTAACCAAAATCCAAGGACTACTTTGAATCTTGCTACCTATAAGAAGGCGTTGCTTTCCCAGCGGTTCTACGCAACACGCACGAGTTCCGGCATTTATACCTTTGAGAGTGCTTTTTCGGCACTCATGCTCGATGTGGCTGCAAGTGCATCAAACGGCAAGAAAACCGTGATGCAAAACGAGCGCAGTAGTGCAAAATCTCAAAAGTGGAAAGTTCAATATAGTGGCAAGGGTACCTTTATGCTTACGAATCAAGCCGATAAAACCTCTGTGCTCACCATAAATGGTGCCGCCGCGGCAGGTACGGCACTGGTTGCACAGGCTCCTGTTTCTGGTAATTCGGGCCAAAAATTTGCCTTAAAAGATGTGACGAGTGCCGCAAGCAGACCAAAACTTGCTCCAGGTTACAATGCTCCAGCCAAAGCAGCTCCGCTTGATGGCATCGATGTATCAGGGTGGCAGCCAGCAAACATTGGAACAAAAGTTAGCTACGACTTTATGATTGTAAAAGCGACGCAGGGCACGTGGTTTACGAGTCCAACGTTGGAAGCTCAAGCTAATAGTGTTCTTGACCGAAACAAGCGGCTGGGACTGTATCACTTTGCTGAGAAGGACACCGACCCCATTGAGGAGGCGCGTTATTTTGTGAGCAGAGCCCGCCCGTACATTGGCAAAGCAATTCTGTTCCTTGACTTTGAAGCAGACGCACTTAAAAATGGGCGCGAATGGGCGCGGAGCTTTATACGTGAGGTTACACGCCTTACGGGTGTGAGTTGTGGCATTTATTGTTCAAGTTCTCCGGCGACCACCCATAAGATTCCCAAACTGTGTGGCGACGAGAATGTCTTATTTTGGAACGCGAATTATCCGCTTGGATACACTAAGATAAAAGGCTATCGTCACGACATAGAGCCAGCGATTCCTTGTGACCTATATCAATATACTTCGTCGGGACGACTGAAGGGCTACAATAAGAACTTGGATCTTGATATTTTCTATGGATCAGGCACTGATTGGGATTACTGGATTACGCACTAGAGGCTTGTGTAGTGATGAGTGTTGGGGTGTTAATGCGCCGCCTGCTTTGCAGGCGGCGCATTGCTTTTCCTTATGAACAACACGAGGAATACGAGGAATGCGCGGAATGCGAGGAATGCGAGGTCCTAAATAGAGAGGGATATGTTGAAGGGCTGAGGCGCGCTACATAACATAAAGCGCAACGGCAAGAAACTGGCAAACCGTTCCCGCCAAAACAAAAAGGTGAAAAACGGAATGCATATAAGGGACTTTCTTTAAGATGTAAAAAATACAGCCGATGGTGTAACAAAAACCGCCTGCAAGCAAAAGCCAAAAGCCTCCAGCAGGCAATAGGGATACGAGTGCAGGCAAGAACCACACAACGCACCAACCTATAAGCAAATAAAGTACCGCAGAAATCCACCTTGGGCGAAACACCCAAAATGCCTCACACGCAACACCTGCCAATGCGAGCGCCCACACCACGGCAGCGAGCCAAAACCCTCCGTTGTTGGCAAGCGTAATAAGGCAAAACGGCGTGTAAGACCCTGCAATAAAGAGATAGATAAAGCTGTGATCGAGTACCTTAAAGACCTTTTTAGCCTTCTCGACGGCAAGTGCGTGATACATCGTTGACATGAGGTATTCGAGCAGCATGGTTATGCCGTACACAAGCGCAGCAAGTAGATATATGCCCCCGCCGCGTTGTACCGCTAATACAATGAGAATAACGAGTGCGGCAATAGCCAAAAGAGCCCCAATGCCGTGTGTCACCGAATTGGCTATTTCCTCGCCGAGGATATATTCACGTGCGGTTCGTTTTTTGGGTTCTGTCTGAGCGTTTGCTGTGTTTGCTGCTGCGGCTGCTGCGTTTGCAGCGTTAGCGCTTGCTGCGCTTGCGGCGTGCGCCGCTTTTGCAGCCTGAGCTGCATCTGAGGTATTCGTTGCCGTTGTTGTGTTTTTCTGCCGCTTTTTTGGTGCACTCATGGGCACTTCTGTTGTTGTATTCATGCTCCCCACTTTACCACATTGCGGCAAATGCAAAGCGTTCGTTACCAGCTTGTATTGTGCGGCAATGAGATTACACACGCCATTGCAGAGCGCAAGCGCAAGCTCCGTCCAAAAAGGGTTTGGAAGAACATTTGAAAGGGAAGCTTCCCATTGCGGGCTTAGGGATTTACTTGCCATGGGCTCGCTTAATTGGTATCATAGATTTTGTCATAGTTGATGATACATTTGGTGCAAATGAGCAATTCAATCAGAGGCAGGAGCAAACCTATGCGAACAACAATTACTATTGACGATGATCTTTTTGAGGAAGCGCAACGTATGGTAAACGCACGCAAGCCTTCGGAATTGTTTAGCCTCAGCCTGCAAGCGCTGGTAAAGCAAGAAAAGGCAAAGCGTTTGGCTGCGCTGGGCGGTTCTATCCCTAACTTTAAGACACCTGTCAGGAACAGATAGCCATGCAGTCAGTTTTGGTGGATACCTCTGTATGGAGCGAACATTTTCGCACGCCTCAGCCTCGGCTAATGGCATTGCTTGAGCAGGGTCTTGTTGCTAGCCATGAGCTGATTATTGAGGAGCTTGCTTTGGGTATGTCGGCACGCCATCTTGACACCTTAGCTGACATTGCCGATATGGGTCTGCTGCCAACAGCCACATTAGAAGAATACCTTCAGTTTGTTTCGAGTTTTGAGATAGCTGGCAGGCGCATTGGTTGTGTTGATACGCACCTGCTTGTTTCTTGCAAGCTTGCCAATGCTGGTATTTGGACTTTGGACAAACAACTTGTTGCGGCAGCGCGTGAATGTAAAATTGAAGTTTTTGATAGTTAAATGATTGGTGTGGCTATGCAAAACGAGAACGCTCTATCTAAAGATTCACGTTTCTTGGTTGCCTATTACACGGGCACGGGTAGCACTGCGCTGGTTGCCGAGTGCTTTTACCAAGAGTTTAAGCGTCGTGGGCTTTGTGGTGCACTGCAAAATATCTCATGCACTGAGGCTCCAGCTGCAAGCCACGACCTTCTTGTTGTGATTTTTCCTGTACACGCCAGCAATGCTCCAAAAGCTGTTTACGAATGGATTGACGCTTTGCCGCTCGCCGAGCAGCTGCCTACTGTCAAACAGCTTCCTGCTGCCGAGCAGCTGCCCTCTGTCAAACAACAGTCCTCCGTCAAACAGCTCCCCTCCACTAAACAACAGTCCTTCGTCAAACAGCTCCCCTCTACTAAACAACAGCCCTTCGTTGGCAAAACTCCCGCAGTGGTAATCTCAGTTTCGGGCGGCGGCGAGATTATTCCCAACACTGCAAGCAGGGTGAGCAGTATAAAAAGACTCGAGAAAAAGGGCTATGCGGTTGTTCATGACGAGATGATTGTTATGCCGAGCAATTTTATTGTTGGAACTCACGAACTATTGGCTGCCAAGCTGTTTGAGGTTTTGCCAAACAAGGCCGAGCGAATAATAACAGGTGTTTTATCTAGCGTGCGGCATCGTCCAAAGCCCCTCTTAGTTGACCGTGTTCTTTCCCTCATTTTTGAACTAGAAAAGCCCGCTACCAGCTGGTTTGGCAAAGCCATCGCAGTTTCAGACAGCTGCACAGGCTGCGGGCGGTGCGCAAAGCATTGCCCAGCAAAAAACATAACCTTAGTAGGGGGTAAGCCAGCCTTTAGCAACCGTTGTCATGCGTGCCTGGGCTGTATTTATGGCTGCCCCCAAAACGCCCTTGCCGCAAAACGCTTCAAGTTTATCATCGTTAAAGAAGGCTATAACCTCGAGCGCTTTTTGCAAAAACTCCCCCTTGCCGAGCCCGTTGACCTCGACGAACTTGCAAAAGGCTACGTCTGGAGCGGTGTAAAGAAGTACCTGCAAGAATAGCTGCACAGCATGCTGGAACCCAAGCAACACTATTGTGCCCCACATTTCTTGAGTTTTTAGGATTTGTGGGGTACAAACTTTTTTGTGGCGAAAGCTTGTTGGCTATGGGAGTCTAGCAGCATCCCAAATTGAAAACTGCCACCAGCAAGCACTATAATAGAGAAGCAAACGACTCAACGAACGACACACGAGGAGGTCTTGATGGGTGAACTAACAACGCTGCCAAACATTGCCGCAAAACTTGAAAAGCAGCTTGCCGACGCGGGCATCACCACCATAAAGGAGCTAGAAAAAGTAGGCAGCCGTGAGGCATGGCTTCGTATTCTTGACCGTGACCCCTCTGCGTGCATAATGCGCCTCTCCTCTTTAGAGGGTGCCATTCAAGGCGTTCGCTGGCACTATCTCGATGACGAAACCAAAGCATCGCTAAAGCAATTCTACAAGGAGCATAAGGGGTAGAAACCTAGCTACTTGCAGAGAGCCAAAAAAGCAAGAGAGCCGTTTCAGATGTATCTTGAAGCAATACAAGATAGAAACAGCTAATCCTTTAGTAAGTCCTCTGCTGCAAGATAAGAAATGAACTTTTCGTGTATTCGTTTATCTCGTTCGATTATGTCGCTTTCGGTAAAGTCGTCCTTTTGAGTTAGATATTTATACTCTGCAATCCTACTCTTTTCGTGCTTCCTGCCTCTTGCATCATCATGCCCGCAGTAATAGCGTTTTTTATCCTCAAATCTGTAGTCTGAGGCTCGAATGTTAATAGATTTTTCTAACAAGATTTTATTGCCCAGCTCTTCAAGATTGTCTGGGTTTTGAAGTTTATTTTCTTTGTTATGCCGTTCTCTGGCATAAATATGTTCTATGTCAAAGCTAGTAGCATCTTTTGGTCGTTCCTGTTCCTCAAAAGTAAAAGCGTACCATGTTATTAAGGAGCGAGTAACCGCTCTATTGTTGGTAAACTTATAGTTATCTAAAACTTTTTGAATATGTTCCCGAGAAAACCTGTAATCCGAAAAGTCACTTTGTTGCTTGTTGCATATTTTTATCATTTCCGCATAAACAGGCGTACGAAGGGCGTTTACGCCAGGATTTGTAAGCGCATACGCAAATATAAATGCCGTAATTTTTGATAAAAAGTTCGCAAATGCTATGTCCTCTAAATTGCCTTCTGCATCTCGGTAAGACAAGAAGTACACAGACGTAATATATTCCCACATTCCATTGGGCGCATATTTAAGTACAAATAGTTTCTTGAGTACTTCCTCAGAAAATCTATCCTCATCTTGATAGTAAACGGATTTCCAAAAGTCCAATAAACTAAGGAGATCTTTTATCGTATCATCGCTCAATAGGCGGCGGTATTTATCATGTTCGTAAAACTTCCTAAGTGCTTCCGTTGTTGTTGATTTGATTCCTTCAGACGCTCTAATAAAGTACATGTATTTTGTAAACAACTCGTCCATTGGAGTACCATAAATCGGCTTAAATATCTTTTCTGCAGTGAACGACAGGTCTTTCCAGTTTTCGATAAAGTCATTTTTTGTACCCTGTTTTTCAAAGTGCTTGTAAAACTGTGCCTTGAAAATATCAGCATCTGCTAGAGGCAAGCCCCTGTCATTAAGAGTTGAAAAAATTCTGAGTGCTGTATCCTGAGAGTCCGCCTCGATGGGCAGGAGAATGCAGTTGTTGAGAATTCGCGAGGGCAAGAATGGCAGATACGAGGCAAAACTATCTATAAAGCTGTCGATGTTTTCCATAAAGAAACGATAGTTTTTTGCATACCTGCTGTTTGCCTTTTTGTCAGGCTTTCCAGTTTTTAGTATTGAAAGAAACTCGTCTTTCTCATCATCGGTTGCCACCTCAGAATCAATTTTTAGGTGCTTCATATCTGCATTTCCAAACTCATCAGTTTGCCAAATGCACTGTGAGATATTGGTTCGAGTGTCCTGAGATGGCTTATCGCCCATGCATTCAAACCTATCATAAAATGCCCTCAATAAGAGAAGAATTGTTGTTAGGCGCTGTTGCCCGTCTATGACCTCAGCTTGTTTGCTTTCATTCTTGTAGGTAACGATTGCTCCGAGAAAATACTCATCACTTGTGTTGAACGCATCCTTATTTCCATCAGGAAATGCGAACGAAAATATGTCATCCCAAAGAGTTTGACATTCGTCCTCTGCCCACGCATAGGGGCGCTGATAATCAGGGATAAGAAAGTTTGCCGACTTGTCCGTCAAAAGGTCTTTTATGTTCTTTTGGTCAACATTTAGTTTGCTCATATCGGTTCTCCAGTTCGTCCAGCATTGTCTTTTGAATGAAATGCCCGAGAGTCAGAACGTCATCTAACAAAAAGAGGGCATCCACCCTATGTCGCCAGACAACCCTTCAGTGCACAATATGCAAGCAGGTTAGACAGATGCCCTCCTGCTTAAATAGTGTGCAATTATTTGGTTGTCTGGCGGTTTATATGTTAACACAAGATGAAGTGCTCTGACCGTATCCTCAACCTGATACTATGAAGTTGTATAAGTGGTTATCTGCTCACCGATGCCTTACGGGCAAGATGCGTTTTTCGTAGCGGTCGGGGTCGAAGTAGAAGTAGCGCAGGCGCCCGGGGGATTCGTCTAAAAGATAGTCGGTTTCGCTGTAGTCAAAAGCGTCTATGGCTGCTTGCAGTTTCTCGCCAACCGTTTCACATTCTTGCTCGTAGTCAAAACTGCCGTGCTCAAACACGAGGTATTCCGCTTCGGGAACTTCAAGCAAAAACATTTGTGCAGGGACTTCACCTTCGTAGCTGGCGGGAAGGCGAATGCCGTAGGCTTCGGCAACCTTGCCGTCCTCATACAGATGCGCCATAATTTGCCCGCTAAACTTGCCGATTATGGCATCGTCGCCGTCGAGCTTTCCCTTGATGCTGTCAAACAGCCCGCAAATTGTGTCACAATCCATGCCTTCAATTACGTCTTGCTTTTCCCAAAAATCAAAATACCCGTTGCTTTCGTAGTTCTTGATGTGCAAAAACTTATGCGCCGGAATCGACACAAAATAAACCTTGACCTCTGATGTTGATGTAACCATACCAATCTCTCCTAACCCAAATAGATAACGGTCAAAGGTGATGAGCCTTGTGCGCAGTACCACTGGCTTTGGCTTGGCACGATAGGTGCTGGGCGGAATGCCATACGCTGCCTTGAACGAACGGCAAAACGCCTCGTGAGAGGAAAACCCGTAATCAACCGCAATATCGAGAATACTTTTTTGCGTATCACGCACGTCAATGAGGGCAAAAGCGAGCCTGCGTTTGCGCAGATAGTCACGAAATGAAATTCCCGAAAGCTCTTTGAACTTGCGGGTCATATGAAACTCGGAGTAGCCACTTGTCTGTGCAATTGCCTTGAGCGTAAGGTTGTCGTCATCACGGTTTTCGATGCAGCGGTCAATGTTGTCCACGATTTCTTGAACCTGCTGGTGCCATTCGTACATACTCATCACCTCCTTTGAGTTAATGGTAGCTTGCGGGCAAGAAGCACGTTTGATTTTAGTTGCGGTCTTTGGTGGTGCAGTTGTTTGTAAATCGCTTGAGCGTTAGCGCAAACCCGACTGCAAGCAAGAGCAAGCCTGCCGCATCAAAGACGATAAAACGCAGAATGCTTTCTCCAAGCACTTGATGTCCCGCAGGTAAAGTAAGATAAATGATACTCTCGCCAACAAGCCCAATGATTTGTTGCACCAAAACCACTACAAACAAGGCACGATATTTGCGAGGATTAAAAATAACGAGCGGATAGGTGGCGTTCCACATCAAAAAGGCAATGCCAATGCCCTGAATTGCCACGGTACCAGGCACGCCAGCAAGCTCAAAGGCATCTAATGAACGTTCGGGTGTAAATATAAAGGAAATCACACAATGTAGGTTGATGGCGAACACCGTCAGCACCAAAAAACGTGTGACCCACGTTCTTGCCAAAGTTTTCGTTAGAGTTTTAGCAGCCATTAATCCACCTCATTTACGCTCTCGCATGGCACACGCCTACTCATTCTGACATTCTAGCACGCACTTTGCTTTGGGCGATACGCAGAATACGCAAGGGAGGGGAGAGGGCTTGCTATGACCTCTGTGGCTCGGTATTATAGAAAACATAGAGAAAACAATAACGGGCAACAGCAGCCTTTAAGGCAGCAGCCCCTAGAGCACCAGCAGCCTCAAAAGCACCAGCAGCCTTTGAGGAAACACGCACGGTTTGAGAGGTGGGAAAGTTTGTAAGGTGGGAAAGTTTGTAAGGTGGGAAAGTTTGTAAGGTGGGAAAGTTTGTAAAGTGGGAAAGTTTGAGAGGTGGGAAAAATGGCAAAAAAGACCTACAACGAGAAACTGAATAGCCCCGGCGACCTGCCAAAAATCGAGGACTTATCCGAAAAGCCTGAGGCCGTTGCTCGCTTTGGGGGCACAAAGTTACTGGTTGCTGCGCCCCTGCAGTATCACGAAATAATGTCCAAAATTCCCGAGGGCAAAATTATCACGGGCGACAGAATACGTGCGTATCTTGCCGAGCAAGCAGGCGCAGACGCAACGTGTCCGCTTACGGCGGGGATTTTCACTAACATCTGTGCTCACGCCAGCGAGGAGCGCCTTGATAACAAAATACCGTGGTGGCGCACGCTCAAGGCAAAAGGCGAGCTTAACGAAAAATATCCCGGTGGAATCGAGGAGCAAAAAATACATCTCGAAGTTGATGGTTTTACCGTCATTCAAAAAGGAAAGCGATTCTTTGTAGAAAACTATGAGGAAAGCCTGTTTGATTTGGGATAGCAAGAAGGATCTGGCAATATCTTTGGTATTTGGAGGGCGACAGACGAGTATCGCCAATAGAGTTTGATGGGCAAGTGTCGCCAATGGAGGGCGACAGGTGAGTATCGCCAATAGAGTTTGATGAACGAGTGTTGTCAGTGGAGTTTGGAGGGCGACAGACGAGTGTTGCCCGGTTTTCACAAATGGAGGTTGTATGGTTTCCAAAAAGAGTAGAACAGTGGTTGCCACGCTTATAAGTGTGGTTTTGGTATCGATGGGACTATCAGGGTGCGAGCCCACAAGCTCGGATCAGCCAGATGTTGTCCAGAGTGTGACAGTGGGCGTACCTCCCACGTATGAGGAGGCTCAGGATTTCCATGAGGGCCTTGCCTGGGTTAAGCAGAATGGTAAGTGGGGTGCCTTGAATCACGACTTCGAGCAGGTTATTGATTTTCTCTATGACGAGGTAAAGCCTTTTTCCGAGGGTCGAGCAGCAGTTTCTTTAGGCGAGTTCTGGGGCTTCGTTGATGAGACAGGAAACGAAATCATAGAGCTTGCATACGGCCGTGCCCATTCGTTTTCAGAAGGGCTGGCAGTGGTGGCGCACCTAGAATTTGAGCTAGAGCGACCCAAGCAAGATGCCAAGAGGTACGAGAGCCTCTTTGATATCCTCGACGTATATGACTTGGTTGAATACTATCGACATAGCGGTAGTGGAAAAGCACTCTGGGGCTTCGTTGATATGCAAGGAAAAGAAATTATCCCGTTCATCTATGCCAATGCTGGTGATTTTGAAGACGGAATGGCTCCCGTGAAGATTTATGCTAAGGAAGGTGGTTCGAATTTACCCGAATGGACCTTCGTTGATAAGCAAGCACAAGCTGGAAAGATTCTCTCATACTCAAGTATTGGGGGGCACCACGAAGGACGAATGGCTGTGTCCATTGGCGAAGGTGATGATGCGTTGTGGGGCTTTGTTGATACTTCAGGAAACGAGATTGTCTCGCCCCAGTATGTTGCCGTGGGTCATTTCCAAGAGGGCTTAGCTCTGGTGTTTGACACGGCTCTTGGCTTTATTGATGTCGACGGAACGGTGGTTGTTCCTCTGATTTACGACGATGCCTACAATTTTACAGAGGGTTTGGCTGCTCTTCATTTGGATGATTCGTGGGGATATGTGGACACCACGGGCAGCGAAGTCATTTCGTTCATCTATGACGAAGCCCATCCGTTTAACGACGGCCTTGCGGTTGTTGGACTTAAAGGTGAGTATCTTGTTATTGATGATACTGGAGCGAATGTAGCAACAGTGGAAGGCTCGTATGAGGAAGCCACTTCCTTTGCCGAAGGGGTTGCCATTATGACAAGCCGAGGGCTAAAGGGGTGCATCAATACGCGAGGAGAACTCCTCCTTCCGCCCACCTATGATGAGATTTCTTCCTTTAGCGAGGGTCGAGCAGTCATGGCTCTTGATGGCAAGGCTGGCTATCTTTGTGTTGGATAGCCAAGGTGACTGGTAGCGAAACTGTTGAGAATAATTACGAAAGGGACAATCATGTTGTCAAGAAAAAATAACGTAGCACTTGCGGCACTCGTCTTCATTGTGCTAGCGCTATTTGTGTTAGCACTATTCATGGCGGCTTGTGACACGCTGGACCTCAACCGAGATAAGCCAGAAACAACGGCAGAGAATCAAGAGCCAGACCAAGGCCAAGAGCAAGCCCAAGGCCAAGAAGCAGGTCAAACTCAAAAAACTCCTCAAGACCAAGGGAGTTCTTCGTTGGTGTCTTCGATTGAGGTGGCTCTTCCTCCCACGTATGAGGACGCCAATGCCTTTGTTGAAGGGCTTGTTTGGGTCAAATTGCAGGGTAAGTGGGGCGCACTCGACAAGGAACTTAACCAGGTTATTGACTTTCTCTACGACGAAGCGCAAGACTTTTCTGAAGGAAGAGCAGCCGTTTGTGTGGGCGGTAAGTGGGGGTTCATTGATGCCACCGGTAAGGAAGTCACCAAGATGACTTATATTGAGGCTCGTTCGTTTTCGGAAGGATTCGCAGCAGTCCGAACTTTGGTGGAGAGCGAACTCTTTGGAGAACTTGAGCTATGGACCTATGTTGACAAAGAAGGAAAAGAACCATTTAGAGAGTCGGGAACGCTTTTCGAGGGCAATGACTTCCATGATGGAGTCACAGTGTCAAGACGATATATTTCTGACACGGGATTAATGCAGGCCGTACCAGTCAATGCGCAAGGTCAATATGTTGACGTAGCGAAAGCAGTGTCGATTACAAGCGGAGAGGCTTCAGAGGGCTATAGGTTTTCCGAGGGACTTGCGCCAGTCTTCGCAGACGGTGGGGAGCACCATGTTTACGGCTATATAGACGTTACCGGCAAAATTGTGGTAAAGCCCCAGTATGATTTTATGGTCAGTAATTTTCGTGAGGGACTCGCAGTAGTGAGGTTTTGGGGACCCAAGGGACAAGTGCAGGCAACCGTTATTGACAAGACGGGTGCCGAGCTTTCCCTCCAATATCCGTACTCAGACATCACCGACTTTAGTGAAGGTTATGCTTTTGCCGATGCAACAGGGGTTGGCAAAGATGACGACATTGGGTGGGCAATCATAGACTCAACCGGTGCCGAAATTGTTCCTCCTATTTTCTTCGATGTGAGAGACTTTAGTGAGGGCAAGGCGCTTGTTGAGTTCAAAAATGAGTATCGGTTCATTGATACGTCTGGAGTCAAGGTTTTCTCTTTGAAGGGTCGCTACGAAGGCGCAAACTCTTTCCACGATGGGGTTGCCACGGTATGGCTCAATGAGAAGGTTGGTTGCGTTAATGCTGTGGGCAGAGAAATCATTGAACCGAAGTATGATGGCATCCAATCATTCCAAGAGGGTTATGCTGCCATGTTGCTTGATGGTAAGGTGGGTTTTTTGAAAATCACCGGATAAAAACTGCCTCAGCTACTGTTGCCTTTTATCCCGACAAAGCTCTTTTGCGCTTGACCTGCAAATCCCCGTTTATCCTGATAGGCGGGGGTTTTTTTGCTGTTTGGAGGGTGCTAGGCTAGGGGTATCTTGGGGAACTATAAGGGACAAAAGGACTAGTAACCTGAGAGGCAGAAAGAAGGAGGTTACCATGAACACACAAAGAGCTTCCCACAATTCCCACACATCTCGCAGGCGGGCGACTAAGTTTTTGTCTGCTTTGCTTTCGGTAATGCTGTTGGTTTTTATTATGCCAACAACTGCTTTTGCTGACGAGCTTGAGAGCGAGCTGCTTGAGGGCACAGCTGCAGAGCAGGGTACAGCTGCAGCGCAGGGTACAAACAGCGACGCAAATAATGCGGCGGCTCAACAGGCTGAGGCAGCTGGCGCACAAGGGGCGCAAGAGCAAGCGCAAGCAGCACAAGAACCTGCGCAGGAAGACGCGCAGGAAGCTGTGCAGGAGCCTGGCAGCTTTGCAGGCGGAGCCGAAGGAGCTGAAAATGCGCTCGCCACTGAGGACGAAGCTATTGTTCCGCTCGCCAGCGAAGGCGAGGGCGTAGGCGACCCAGAAGCAGAAGCAGAGGAAGAGGAAGAGGAACTCGCCTCAACCGTTAAGGTTGCAAACGAGACTGAGCTGAGAGATGCCGTCAATGCTGCAGAAAACGGCACGCCTCTCAAAGTCATTCTCACAAAGGACATTCAGCTTACGGGCACCCAGCTCATCATTCCTGCGGGCAAGATAGTTACCCTTGCGGGCAAAACAGGCAAAGAGCAGATCATTGGTGCTACCGCTAAGCATGCGCTTGATGTTAAGGCGGGTGCGCAACTTACGCTTGGCGCTCTCACCATAACGCATCAGGCTGGTCAAACGGGCTGTGCCGTTAACAACAATGGGACGCTAGCAATCAACGGTGCGACGCTTGCGGGCAATACAAGCTCGTATGGTGCGGGCGTGTACAATTTTGGCTCCCTCACCATGAACGGCGGCTTAATCTCTAACAACAACGCTACGTCAAATGGCGGTGGTGTGCGAAATAGCGGTGCTGGCGCGAGCTTTATTATGAACGGTGGCACTATTACTAACAACACTTCCGTTGGTACGGGCGGCGGCGTGGCAAACGTCGATGGCGTATTTTATATGTACGGCGGCACTATTTCTAACAACACAACGCCCTCGCAGGCTGGCGGCGTTTTGAACACTAACATTTTTACCCTGTATGGCGGCGAGATTTCTGGCAACCAGGGTATCCATGGCGCTGCGGTGTCAAATACGGGCACGTTTACCCTCGAGGGTGGGCTTATTACCGAGAATGTTGCTACGGGTTCTGCAGCTATCTATAACAGCACCTCTGCAGGCAAGGTTATTATGAATGGCGGCACGGTTTCTAATAATACTGCGACGAGCGATGGCGGCGGCTTCTGGTTTATCAGCGGAACCTTTTTGATGAACGGCGGCGAGATTTCTGGAAACGTTGCTAACCGAGGCGGCGGCGGCGTGAGCTTGTCGACCAATACCACCTTTACCATGACCGGCGGAAAGATTATCAACAACCGTACTATTGGCAGTTTTGGCGGCGGCGGCGTGATGAACGGCGGGATTTTTACCCTCAAGGGTGGCGAAATCTCTGGAAACCAAAGTGATTCGCACGGCGGCGGTGTCTACCAAAGCAGCAGCAGTGGTTCCTTTAATATGGAGGGCGGCACCATTGCCAACAATACTGCAAGAAGTTGGGGAGGGGGAGTTTACACCAACCTCCTTAACTCAAACCTGACGCTTACGGGCGGCACAATTAGCGGTAATACTGCAAAGCTCGGTGGCGGTATTTATAACCTCGGTTATGTGTATATGGAAAACGTTGCTATAACGGGCAACACGGCGCAAACCACGTCGAGCAATGAGGGCGGCGGCGGCGTGTATAACAATCGTGGCACTTTTGTTCTTGCCGGCGGCGAGATTTCTGGCAATACCACGGGCGGCTCGGGCGGCGGCGTGTACAACAATGAGGTATTTACCGTGCAGGGCGGCGAGATCTCTAACAATACGGCTGGCTTTTATGGTGGCGGTATTTATAACCCACTGACCGCCTACGCAAGCCTCTCGCTTACTATTGAAAACGGCGTTCTTGCTGGCAATAAAGCGGGAAGCAACGGCGGCGGCGTGTTTAACAACAATAAGTTTGCCTTTAGGGGCGGTGCAATTGTTGGCAACACCTCTAAAAACATGGGTGGCGGCATCTACACCAGCAACGGTTTTAGTATGTTTGCCCCAGCGGTGCTAGATTATAATACGGCGCTCAATCATGGCGGTGGCATCAGCATTGCTGCAAGCACGGCAGTTACTATCAGCGGTGGCGAGATTACCAATAACACAGCAACTACGGGTCATGGCGGCGGTATTTGGATTACCAGTACTACCACCAAGCTTGATTTTCTTAACATTGGCGCGGGCGTTGTGTTTGCGGGCAACAAGGCGGTTGCTGCATACGAACGTGCTGCGAGCGATGACGCGGTGTATCGGGCTCATATTGGCGAGGACGGAGCGGGTGTTGTGTGGACGAGTCCGTTTGAGCAGGGTTACAACAATTACGACATTAGTTATGTGAAGGGCGCAGCTCTTACGCTGTACACCGTGACGTTTGACGCCAATGGGGGAGCGTTTGATGTGGGTGCTCAAAGAAGGGCGCTTGGGCTTGATGACGAAACGCGCAGTGTCTTTTTTGGTACGGCGCTTGGCGCGGATATGCCACGTGAGCCCGTGTGGAGCGGTCATGTTTTTATTGGCTGGAACGTTGAGGCAGATGGCACTGGCACTGTTTTTGACGGCACAACGGTAGTAACCGAGAGCTGCGCAGTGTTTGCAGCATGGGAGGAAGCTCCCGATGTCTTTGGGCCTGTTGGTCGTGGACTTGAGCTTCCAACCCCTGACCCCGAGCCAGCTACCTCTGTGCCCGAGATACCCTTTGTGGCGCATGCGCCTGATAATGGTGCGCTCAATACGGGAACGCAGCGCAATCGCTATTCCAAACGTACGGGCGAGAAGGCTCAGCTGGGAATTTTTGAGCCAGTAACGGGCAATGGTGCTGGCGGTACTGGTGATTTTGCTGGAGCTGGCAGCTTTGGTAACACTGGTAACGCTGGCGATTTTGGCGGCACTTTGCTTGCTCAGACTCCGCAGCTTGATGCTATTGGTGAGGGCGACGTGGCTTTGGCGCAAGCGCAGGACGAGAATGCTCTTGCGAGCATTGGCGAGAGCGTTACACCGTTTGCCAGCGCAGCCGAGCAGGGCAACTGGTCGCTACTCTCGCTTATCATGGCGGTTCTTAGCATGATTATTACTAATGTCTTGGCACTGGTTGCGCTTCTCAAGAAATCGCGCAAGCGTCACAACCTTGCGGTTCGTCTTGCTGCGATTGGCGTAGGCATCTTTATCCCGATTGTATGGGTTATTCTTGACAATTTTGCGCTTCCTATGGGCTTGATAAATCAGGGAACCTTGATTGTTGGTCTTATGTTTGCCGTTCAGGCAGCAGCGGTAGGCGGCTACTTTGCCATTCGCAAAAGCCGTAAGGCTCGCAGGATTGAAGCGCAGGGAGCTCAGGAAGCTCGGGAGGCGCGCAAAGAGCATCGTGAGCACCGTAAGGCACATACCGAGGAAATAGTAGTGCCTCGTGGCGCAGCACGGTTGTAAGAGTTTGGGATTTTCAATTACGTTGGGGAAGGGGAGTTAGGCCCAAGTTCTATTTGGTAGTTAGGTCTAACCTGCGTGGAGGCTTGAGCTTTCGAACCGCAGCTGGCTTAAAGCCAAGCTCTGTGGCAGATTGAACCTTTGATAAAGATTCAAGCTACGCATGAATTGAACCTTTGATAAAAGGGGAGGACTTTGTGAAACCCCCGTTCGGCTTTCAGCCGAACGGGGGTTTCCGCATGCAACCACCAAGAATATATAATTGTCGTATTCGCACAACCTCGCCCTCACACAAGCGAGCTATAGCACTCGCACAAGCGAGCTATAATACCCGCACAAGCGAGCTGTCGTCCTGCACAGGCGAGCTATGGCCGGCGGACTCCCTAAATACTTTCGATAATGCTTATAAGATGTTGTTTGTACGCCGCCGCCAAAGACTCTGGTTTCTCAATATTAATTTTGGTACCAAATTGGACAAGCCATCCAAAAAACAAGTCACTTTCCATGATGCGCACGGGCACCCGGGCGGTGGTTTCGTCGAGAGGAAAGATGGGCACGTCGCTCCCAAACCGGTCAATTATTACTCCAATGAGAGACTTGTCAACAATGAGCGTCACACCAACTTCCTCGCCCTCAAACATACTAAATGCAAGCATGGCGTGCTTTTGTACGTCAAAGTTTTTTATGGCAGCAAGCCGTGGTATGGGCTCATTGGTTGCTCTAATGCTAACCATGCGGTCAACGCGAAACGTGAGAAACTTTTCTTTTTCGTCGTTATAGGTAAACAAGTAGTAGTACTCGTCTTTGTATATCAAACCAACCGGGCTTTCGAGGTACCGTTTCTCATCGTGCCTTAGAATTTTTTCTTTCTTAAACCCATAGCTAAAGTATTGAAAAGTGATTTTCTTTTTGCTCTTTATGGCTTCTTGTATGGCGTCAATATTGTAATAGACGCTCTCGTTTTGCATCTTAATGCGACCACCAACGTGCATGCTTTTTTCAAAAAGACCCTTATGGTGCTTTGAGGTCAGCTTTTGAAGCTTTTTAATGAGCTTTTCGCTTTTGTTTTTGGTGAGGAACCGCGAGCTTTGAACGGCATCAGCCAAAAGAAGCAATTCGGGCAGCTGAAAATCTCTGGTGCCTATTGCATACTCTGTTTTGGAACTCCGTCGCCGTAGTATTTCAAGACCATAGAACTCTAAACCGTCTAGATCATCATAAATTGCCTTGCGCTCAGCACCAATGCCTTTTTCACCGAGGCGCTCTATGATTTGCGGCATGGTAAGTCCATGTTCGTCGTCGGTTTCATCAAGCAAGATGTCTTGCAAGTGGAGGATTTTTGTTCTTCGCAGAGAAGTTTTTTTCGAGTCCTGCTGAGCATCCCCTCGAGCTCTCTGGGGGGCGTTTTGCTGAAAAGCTGTTTTCATACGTGACCTTTCTTTTGGGTGCTGCGTTTGTGCTGTGTGTTGTCCTAAGAGATTATGCCATATTTTATACAAAGCTGTCCATATTTTAGGACAGCGGTATGAAAAAATCAAAGTATTATGAGAGAGCAAATTTGAAAGAGAACCATTTACAACAGGAGGTGGCGACAATGAGCGGGATTATATTTTTTATTTTGTACTGGATGCACATGACAACACGACCAAAACCAAAGAACCCAACGGCGATGGCTCGAGTACCTCGCAAAATGACTCCACTTATGGCTGCGCATCGCGTTGGCGATATGATGCCGATGATGACGGCAGACGGCAAGGTTACCCTTGGAATGCCTCTCGATTAGAGTGTGCGAGCAGTAAGGTTTGCTGTCCATATTTTAGGACAACGTTATTGTAAGGCATTAGTATGATGGTTGTATAAGGTTTTGCTCAGGGTTTTGGGCAACGGAAACATAAGGAGGATATTATGTATGAGTTTTCTCGGCATCTTCTTGATTTTTGCGTAGCTGGTTATACCTATTGGGATGCGACTGATTGCCAAAAGCCGTTGCAGGTTGGCATGGCTCTTGATATGAAGGTCGAGCCAGACAATCCGTATGACCCTCGAGCGGTGGCGCTTTATTCGCAGGGCGTGCACATTGGCTACATTCCCAGCAGATGCAACATTCACGTGCAACAGTTGCTCTATTTTGGACATGACGTCTTTACGGCAACTATTACCAGTGTGAACCCTCAGGCGCCCCTCGAGCAACAGATTCACGTTACCATCCGGCTAGAAGATGCACGTGACAGTAGCCAACCATGAGCCCTCTCAGATTGCTCCTCTCATTACGGCGCACAGCAAAAATGCTGCGCGCCGGATATACTCCCACTCGTTGGTCTGCTGATGGGATTGACATAACGCTTGCAGGCGAATCATGGGTCTGCAACGGTGCAGGATGTTTTGAAAATCCTGAAGACGCACTAGCTTGTGCCTCTCGCACCGAACTGCACAGCGTTGAAGTTTGGAAAAATATGTACATTGGAAGGCGCACGCTAACTGTTTCTTCGCTGGGGCGCATTAGAGATGAAAACGGCGAGGAGATTCTCACGTATGAAGATGCAGGTGGGTACCATTGCCTCGAGCTAAAGGGCGTTACAGATACAGACGAGGGTCCAAGACCGTATCACGTACACCGTCTTGTGGCTCGAGCATTTTGTCCTGGAGAGGCTTTGTCTGACAAAACAAGCGTCCATCACTTAAACTTAAATCGCTACGATAATCGAGCAGCAAATCTCGTCATATTGCCAAAATACGCGCACAAGCTTATTCATAGCCCCGAGGGGGAGGAGGGTGCCTACCGCAAGAACGAATACGACTTGATAGTATCGCCTCGGTCGGAGTTTCGCTTTGCAATAAAGAACCTCGAAAAAGAGTGGCGCGAAATACCTGGCTACGACAATCTTTATTGGGTCAACAAGCAAGGTCTTATAATAAATTTTGAGCATCGAGCAATTACTGGCACCCAAGAACCAGGACGCTGGTTTGTCAATTTGAAGAATAGCGCAGGCGCTATTTCAAGGCACGCAATAGATAGTCTTGTCGCAGCAACCTGGGCAGACCATGAGCAAAACCATTGCGACTTTCTTGTGGAGGGCAAAGGACACCTTGCGCACAAAAACGGAGATCTCTCCGACAGCTGTATTGACAATCTCCAGTGGGTTCGGCATCTTTCGCAGGTTGAAGATAGTCCCAATCCTAACAATAGGTACAGCCTGATTGACAGTGAGTGGGGAGAGGTTAAAGATGAAGTATGTGCTGGATAGTTTTGACACTGTGATCTGCGGCAGCGTTACTTTGTGTTGTCACGCTAATCGCGCAACTAGAACAGAAGCTCCTTGGGCTATAATAGGTCTACGAGAATTTCTACTCTTGTAGATTGGTGGTTAATAGGTATGTTTTTTTGTGATGAAAATTGATAGAAACATTTTATGGTAGTTAAGGTATTGACAGGCTTTGTATTTTTTGCTATCCTTGAGTTGTCTGGTCGAGCGAATCGTTCATGCGCTCTCCAGCTTGCTTGGCCAGACGCTCTCAATTTTATAGTTTCGAAAGGAAGGCGGCAAGTATGAAAAAGGAAAGTTTTGAGCGTTTTGTTGGAGTATACCCAATGTCGAAGACTTTAAAAAACCGGCTGATTCCTGTTGGTCGGACGGAAGAGTTTATTCGACAGCGAGATATTATTTCGCAAGATGAGCAGCGTGCGAGGGATTACGAGTTTATCAAAGAGCGGATAGATTCTTTTCATGCTGAACTTATCGAAGACGTTTTGGGAGATCAAAACAATTGCCTCGATTGGATCGGACTTGCCGAGGCAATCGCAGCTCACAAGCAACCAAAATCGGAGAACAAGGTTGAGTCTGCGGCGAGAGTTACAGCGGAGCAAGCGACCATGCGCAAGGCAATTATCAATCTTTTTTTGGCTAGACCAGACTTTAAGCTTCTTTTCAAGAAGGAACTCATTTCTGAGATATTGCCAAATTATTTTCAAGATGATACAGAAGTGGTGGAGGTGTTGAGTAAGTTCAAAGGTTTTACGACCTATTTCACTGGTTTCTTTGAAAACAGGAAGAACGTCTATTCTGCTGATGAGCTTTCAACATCTATTGCTCATCGTATCGTTCACGTGAATTTTGGACGATACCTCGAAAATCTTAGTGTTTTGAGAAGGATTGAGCAGGAATATCCGTCAGCATTGAAAAATGCAGAAGACGAACTCAAAACAATCTTTCCTGACTTTGAATTCAAGGATCTTTTTATCCTACAGAATTTCAACAAGGTTTTGAGCCAGATAGGGATAGACCGCTACAACGAATTGATTGGTGGCAGAACGCTTGAGGGCAACAAGAAGGTTCGGGGTATCAATGAGCATGTCAACTTAGCCCAACAGCAAGATAAAGCTGACGGCAAGAAACAAAAGCTCAAGCTACAGTTGCTACATAAGCAGATTCTTTCTGACAGGAATACTCGCTCATTCATTTACGATCCAATCGAAAACGACAGCGAAGTCTATTCGGCTGTTCGCGTGATGTCTGATAGCCTCAATATGCCCAACGCTGATTTTGGTGGCGCATCATCATTTGAGAGGGCCTTGGAGCTTTTGCAACATATATCCAATTATGACCTGAGCCATATTTTTGTTCCCGCCAAGAATCTCGAAAAGCTATCGTCGCAATTTCTTGGGCAGTGGAGTGTAAGCGGAGATGCTCTTGACCGATGTGCAGTTGAAAAGTTAGGCCCAGCTTCTGGAATGACCAAAAGGCAGGCAGAATCCTGGCGTAAGAGTGGTTGTTTTTCGTTAAGTGATATATGCTCAGCTCTAGAAACTTCAGGCCAGACCCTTGACTTGAGCCTCGCTGGCATACGGTTAGGCGATTTGAAAGCAAAAGCCGAGGAGGCGTATGTCAAAGTCCTTCAGCTTGCCGAAGAGTGTGTTTCAGGGCAGAGAAAGCTCTTGGAAGATGAAAATGCAACGGACACACTAAGGGAGTATCTTGATGCTTTACTCGAGTTTTTGCATGTGTTGAAGTTGTTCGAAGCACCCTCCGAAGAAGATCGCGACCTAGATTTTTATGTGGATTTCGATTACATCGTTGCCGTCATGGGCGATATAGTTCCCCTCTACAATCGGGTACGTAACTATGTAACTCAAAAACCGTACAGTCAAGAGAAGTTCAAATTGAATTTTGAGAGCCCGACACTGTGTGCTGGCTGGGATATAAACAAAGAATCAGACAACGTGGCAACTCTCCTCAAAAAAGACGGTCTCTTTTATCTTGCCATTATGAATCCCGAGCATCGAAAATCGTTTATCGATGCCCCAGAAGCAGCAACAGAAGATATCTACCAAAAGATGATTTACAAACTGCTGCCAGGACCAAACAAGATGCTTCCAAAGGTCTTTTTCTGTGCATCAAACATTGATTTCTATGACCCATCAGACAAAATAATGCGGATTTATGAGCAGGGAACTTTCAAAAAAGGCGACACGTTCTCCCTGAAAGATTGTCACACGCTCATCGATTTTTTTAAGGACAGCATTGATCGTCACCCTGACTGGTCACAGTTTGGTTTCAAGTTTTCGGAAACATCTTCGTACAAAGATATAGCAGGGTTTTACACGGAAGTACAGCAACAGGGGTACAAGCTCAGGTTTGTTGATGTTGACGCCTCTTACGTTGATAAGTTGGTGGAGGAAGGGAAGGTTTACCTATTTAAAATCTACAACAAAGATTTTTCTCTGCACGTTAGGAACAGGGAGAAAAAATCAAGTAAGAATATGCACACTTTGTACCTCGAAAGCCTGTTTTCTGTGCAGAATCTGGAGGATGTGGTATTTAAGCTCAATGGTGAGGCAGAGCTTTTTTATCGACGAGGGAGTATTAAGAAACCTGTGATACATAAGGCGGGAGAAAAACTCGTTGGCAGGACTTATCAGGAAATAGATAAAACTACTGGAGAAACAATCACTCGGCACATGCCAGAAAAGGTCTATTTAGAGCTTTTTAAGAACCTCAACGGAAAGCTTGCATACAAGTCTTTATGCGATAAAGCCAAGGAACTTCTTGATAATAAGAAAGTCGAGTCTAGAGTTGCAGAGTATGATATCGTAAAAGACAAGCGATACACAAAGGATCAGTATTTTTTCCATGTGCCTATTACTATCAACTTTAAGGCGACTGGCAGTCAACCCTTCAATTCAAATGCTCTCGAATATCTCGACGGCAACAGAGAGGTAAAAATCATCGGTATTGACCGTGGCGAACGCCATCTCCTTTATTACACACTTATGGATCAACAAGGAAACATTATCGATCAAAATAGCCTCAATAGTTTAAATGGAGTTGACTATAGAGAGAAGCTTCATGAGCGAGAAGAAGAGCGCAAAGAGGCAAGAAAAAGCTGGAAAAGGATTAGTAAGATTGCAGATTTAAAGGAGGGCTATTTGTCCCTAGCTGTCAACAAATTAGCAAAAATGATGATAGACAATAATGCAATCCTTGTCTTGGAGGACTTGAACTTTGGATTCAAACAGGGACGCGTCAAGATCGAAAAACAGGTTTACCAAAAGTTCGAAAAGCAGCTGATAGACAAGCTGAATTACTTTGCCTTAAAACCAAACGATGTACCTATTAATCAGCCAGGCGGAGTTTTGAAAGGATATCAACTGGCTGCACCGTTTGAGTCTTTCGAAAAGCTGGGTAAGCAAAGTGGCTTCATATTCTATGTTCCAGCATGGAACACGTCACACATTGACCCCACAACAGGATTTTGTGATTTGTTCTTGTGGAATCGTGAGTCGACAGATGCGGCAGGCTTCTTTTCTCGGATGGAAACTATTAGGTACAACGCCGAATCTGACTACTTTGAGTTCTCTTTTGACTATGCCGACTATCACACACGCTGCTTATCCCCCCAAACGAAATGGACTGTCTGTTCCCATGGGGACAGGCGATGGATTTGGACGGCAAGGACAACCAAAACAGGACGGGACTATGAAGTTGATGAGATAAATGTTAATCAAGAACTAAAGGATATTTTTGATAGCGCAGGCATCAACTATCATGATGGACATGACCTGAGAGGCGATATTGCTGCACAGGAAACTAAAGAGTTTGGAAAGAAGATGCTAAGACAATTCAAAAATCTTTTGAAGCTTCGCTATAGCACTGCTCAAAGCGACGAGGAGCAGCACGACTGTATTATCTCGCCCGTCATGAATGATAATGGAGAGTTCTTTATGAGCAAAGAGGGCTGTAAAAACTTGCCTGAAAATGCTGATGCGAACGGAGCTTACAACATTGCGCTCAAAGGATTACAATTGCTTAGAGAACAAATTGAAGTGAATGAAAAAACTGGCTTACGGAGAATTGCTTACCCCAAAAAGCCAAACGAGGCGTGGCTGAGGTTTGTTCAGGGTAAGGAGTGGATGGAGTGACCTTGTGGAAGAGCCGATTGCAATAACGCTGCTTAATGACTTCGTTTTTTGTCCTGCCTCAATTTATTTCCACAATATGTACCAAGAGCTTGATGGAATGGTTTTTAAGGATGTG
>WRHU01000010.1 GCA_009783085.1 Coriobacteriia bacterium | reverse complement strand
GATTAGTGTTAATGAATTTGAAAAAAAGCAACTGGTGTTTGTATTTATTAACGCTGGAGAGAAGCTCTCTTTTTCAAATGACAACATTGTTGTCAAAGACAAAGAGGGCAAAATCAAACATCAGTCTACCTGCTATCGGATTTTTGCTCTATTTGTTATTGGCAATTTCACTATCACTTCTGGTGTAATAAGTCGTGCGAGAAAGTTCTGTTTTCCTATTCTTTTAATGACAGGGTCATTAAAGATTATCGGTGCATTTGGATTTCAAGCCGAAGGGAATACACTGCTGCGGTCGGTTCAGTACGACTATGAGGGGCTCGATATTGCAAAACGGATAACAGAAAACAAAATAAGAAACCAAAGAACTATGCTTGGGCATCAGCGTTCCAAAAGTGAGGCTTTGAAGGAAGCAATTTCTTTACTAAAACAATATGAAAACAAAACACATGAGGCACAGAACATAAATGAGCTTATGGGGATTGAAGGGGTGGCAGCAAAAGTCTATTTTGCTCAGCATTTTAATAACTGCCTGTGGCATGGGCGCAAACCTAGAGCCAAGCTTGACTACGTCAACGTAACGCTCGACATTGGGTACAACCTTCTCTTTAATTATATTGAGAGCATGTTGCACCTTTATGGGTTTGACGTTTATGTTGGGGTGTTGCACAGGAGGTTTTATATGCGAAAGTCCTTGGTTTGCGATTTAATTGAGCCTTTTCGTCCCCTAATCGAGGGCAAGGTAAGAAAAGCAATTTCACTCGGTCAGTGCAAAGAAGAAGACTTTGAATGCAGAAATGGTACTTATTATCTGCAGGGTGAAAAGAATAAAGACTATATACTCTTTCTGTTGGAGCCCATCCTTGATAACAAGCGTGATATTTTTCTGTATATTCAGGGATATTATCGGGCGTTTGTACGGGAGTGTGCTATTGACAGTTATCCTTTCTACGAAATGAGATAAAATGATACTAATTAGCTATGATATTGCGGATAACAAACTCAGAACCAAATTTTCGAAATACATTCAGCGATTCGGACACAGGCTACAATACTCCGTCTACGAAATTGATAACGGACCACGGATTCTTGATAGCATTATGTCTGATATCGAGAACACCTGGGAGAAACGTTTTTCTGAAACTGATAGTGTTTTGATTTTTCATACCTCAAAAACTTGTAAGATGGTAAAATATGGCTATGCAAAGCATGACGATGAATCTGTGATTGTCGTCTGATACAAACCTTAGTCTTTACGTGTTGGTTTTCAAGAAAAAGCGAGTGATTATGCTTATTTGGTCAATATGTTGTAGAGATGCAAAGCTTTCGACAACAAGATGAGCAATCAGGCGTCTAGACTAGGTACAAAATTTCTACTTCTGTAGATTAAAAGTACCGCAACGACCACCAAGGTGGTGTCTAGACTAGGTACAAAATTTCTACTTCTGTAGATGAAAAGTACCACAATAGCCCAACGGGGCTGTCTAGACTAGGTACAAAATTTCTACTTCTGTAGATGCCATTATAGGGGTCTATTTTAGAACTAGTCTAGACTAGGTACAAAATTTCTACTTCTGTAGATTCAACGTGCCAGCACACTAGCACCCCAAGTCTAGACTAGGTACAAAATTTCTACTTCTGTAGATCCATGGCAAAGACTGGACAGGCTATGTCAGTCTAGACTAGGTACAAAATTTCTACTTCTGTAGATATTAACACGTATTTTTAGAAAAATACGGTCTAGACTAGGTACAAAATTTCTACTTCTGTAGATCATGAACCCCATGCGTTGTTGTAGTAGTGTCTAGACTAGGTACAAAATTTCTACTTCTGTAGATACAGAAAACAGTAAAAGCCCTGCATAATGGTCTAGACTAGGTACAAAATTTCTACTTCTGTAGATTTGATTCAATCAGAGCTTCGTCATTCGGTCTAGACTAGGTACAAAATTTCTACTTCTGTAGATAGCCTATATATGGACTATAATCACAACCATGTCTAGACTAGGTACAAAATTTCTACTTCTGTAGATTTGCAACCCCTATATAAAAGAGTTATACGTCTAGACTAGGTACAAAATTTCTACTTCTGTAGATGATTATGAGTATTTTTGATACAAACATTAGTCTAGACTAGGTACAAAATTTCTACTTCTGTAGATGTGGATAGGTTCCAACTATCCACGCTACGGTCTAGACTAGGTACAAAATTTCTACTTCTGTAGATGAGAAAGTGTAGCTGCGCTTCTGTTGCGCGTCTAGACTAGGTACAAAATTTCTACTTCTGTAGATGATGGCTTCACCATCGCAAGAGTCGCAACGTCTAGACTAGGTACAAAATTTCTACTTCTGTAGATCGGTTGCTACATTCTCTTTGAAGTTGCAGTCTAGACTAGGTACAAAATTTCTACTTCTGTAGATACTGTGGAAATAGACGGTTCAAAATAGTGTCTAGACTAGGTACAAAATTTCTACTTCTGTAGATCTGAATGGCTACCATTTGGAACCCATTCGTCTAGACTAGGTACAAAATTTCTACTTCTGTAGATATTTTAAGGTGGCGTGCTTAACGGACAGTCTAGACTAGGTACAAAATTTCTACTTCTGTAGATATGAACAGGTCTTTGCTAACAATGATGTTGTCTAGACTAGGTACAAAATTTCTACTTCTGTAGATTTGACAGCATTTACAATGTTAAGTACGAGGTCTAGACTAGGTACAAAATTTCTACTTCTGTAGATTTTCTGTCTGTGCAGCCTTGTCCTCAGCTGTCTAGACTAGGTACAAAATTTCTACTTCTGTAGATTTTATACTATTTATATATTAAGTATTGGTCTAGACTAGGTACAAAATTTCTACTTCTGTAGATTTGACAACACTATCCTCAAGGACAACGCTGTCTAGACTAGGTACAAAATTTCTACTTCTGTAGATAGGGAAAACGAGCAAGGAGGCGCATAGATGTCTAGACTAGGTACAAAATTTCTACTTCTGTAGATTAAAGACATAGAAACTCTTGAGCGTATGTCTAGACTAGGTACAAAATTTCTACTTCTGTAGATCCTATGTAGGCGCCACAACCATCATCAAGTCTAGACTAGGTACAAAATTTCTACTTCTGTAGATATGTCAAGATGGTTTTTGCCCAAAGGCAGTCTAGACTAGGTACAAAATTTCTACTTCTGTAGATAATGTTCGCCTTTTTTGCTCCTTGTAGGTCTAGACTAGGTACAAAATTTCTACTTCTGTAGATCAAGAGCTTTAGCGCGGTCGATGTATTCGGTCTAGACTAGGTACAAAATTTCTACTTCTGTAGATTCATCGCCTCCGAGATACACCTTTGAGTGTCTAGACTAGGTACAAAATTTCTACTTCTGTAGATATAGCGGTCAAAGTAGCTCATTATCCAGTCTAGACTAGGTACAAAATTTCTACTTCTGTAGATATTGACGGTAAGGAACCTTGTTTAATCGGTCTAGACTAGGTACAAAATTTCTACTTCTGTAGATTCGCTGAGTAACGCACGCATACCATCTTGTCTAGACTAGGTACAAAATTTCTACTTCTGTAGATGCATACCTTTGCCAAGCGTGCTAGCTTGGTCTAGACTAGGTACAAAATTTCTACTTCTGTAGATTATCTCGACCTTTTGGGTGTGCTTTTTGTCTAGACTAGGTACAAAATTTCTACTTCTGTAGATGTGTATATACAAAGTTACGACTCTTGCGGTCTAGACTAGGTACAAAATTTCTACTTCTGTAGATACGCAGTGGATCACCTAAGTAAAGATGCGGTCTAGACTAGGTACAAAATTTCTACTTCTGTAGATACCCTGAACACTGCACTTCTCAAGTCAATGTCTAGACTAGGTACAAAATTTCTACTTCTGTAGATTTCTTAAGACTTTCGAGTGTGTTAACAAGGTCTAGACTAGGTACAAAATTTCTACTTCTGTAGATTGAGTGGGTACCAGCCTTTGTGCCAATGTCTAGACTAGGTACAAAATTTCTACTTCTGTAGATAGTTTGTGGAAGGTTGATGGCGTCATTGTCGTCTAGACTAGGTACAAAATTTCTACTTCTGTAGATGGCGATAGGGACTTGGAGATATTCGAAAGGTCTAGACTAGGTACAAAATTTCTACTTCTGTAGATGATAACGATTTCAATCGCTGTCACTATGTCTAGACTAGGTACAAAATTTCTACTTCTGTAGATATCATTGGTACGATGTTGACGTTGCCGGGGTCTAGACTAGGTACAAAATTTCTACTTCTGTAGATTTTGAAGCATTTATCCACTGGCAAGGTTGTCTAGACTAGGTACAAAATTTCTACTTCTGTAGATTGCATGAACGCTCTCGGAGTTGGTAGCATGTCTAGACTAGGTACAAAATTTCTACTTCTGTAGATATCAACAAGTACCGTTGCCTCGTTGGTGTCTAGACTAGGTACAAAATTTCTACTTCTGTAGATAGTTTGGTCTAAGATAAGCAACTGGCTGTCTAGACTAGGTACAAAATCTCTACTTCTGTAGATAAACGAGCGAGTACGTGCCACCGTGTGGTCTAGACTAGGTACAAAATTTCTACTTCTGTAGATGTTTGGGACGGATATATCCCACAAATGTCTAGACTAGGTACAAAATTTCTACTTCTGTAGATTTTGCAAAGATGGAACAATACTCAAAGATATTCGTTTTGGAGCAGTGACATTCTGACTGGTAATCAAACTTGTAGATTGATGGTTAATAGTTATGCTTTGTTTTGGAGCAGTGACATTCTGACTGGTAATCAAACCAGGCTTACGCTGGCTCTCAGCGAAAGTAAGTTTTGGAGCAGTGACATTCTGACTGGTAATCAAACAGCTTCGTATCCACCTAGCCTCGCAAGGTACTACATGCTGAAAGAACCAGGTTATGTTAAGATGGTTTTTGGCAACAGCATCCTACTGTTTGAAGGATTGAGCGAGATATACGCCGATGGTGGAGCCGAGAAAAACAAAGAGGCCGGTGAGTGAGATGATTTATGATCTTGCTCTTTCGTTTGGTGTGGAAGCCCAAAAACTCCACCCCAGAAGCTATGTGTATCTTTTTGGCTCACACGCCAAGGGGAAGGCTCGTTCTAACTCAGACGTTGATGTTGCTGTTATTGTCGAAAGAATTGACGAGCCAGCTAACTCTTTAGACGAGAGCGTTATCCTCACTCTTCTTGCAGAGGATTTCTACCCTGTTGAAGCGCATCTTATCGAAGCCGCCGAATGCACAAGTGGGTTTCTTGGGACTATTCTTGATACAGGGATTAAGCTTTTAGGCCCAGCGGAAACCCAGAGAACAGCTCTGGGAGATGAGCCAGCTAATCGTCTGTTGCACCCCGCATAAGGGGGCACTTTTCCCCTGTTGGGGCTTTCATAACCTAGATGCACCTAGGACAAGTTTATTGTGGCTTGTCTGGTGCATCAGACAAGCCTTCTTTTTAGGAGGCAGTTATGATAAAAAATGAAGTTGCATACGACGACAAAGGACAAGACACTTGGAATGAGTGGGAAGTCCAATGTGATAGTTGTGGCGAATATGCCAGCAGTGAAATGTCTGCATCTTATCAACAGGCAATAAGTCTTGCGACTGAGAACGGCTACCAGTGGGTCAAGTCTGATAACGGTCTTGGCAAAGAACTGCGCTGCCAAACATGCGTTTTGGAGCAGTGACATTCTGACTGGTAATCAAACCCCTTGTCCGTCGGTGCTTGTCCGAACCTTGTTTTGGAGCAGTGACATTCTGACTGGTAATCAAACTAGCAGCCATTAGCGCACTGCTGGACAGTGGTTTTGGAGCAGTGACATTCTGACTGGTAATCAAACTCGTTTTCGGTGGTGGCCTCATTGTCATCGTTTTGGAGCAGTGACATTCTGACTGGTAATCAAACCAGCTGCCGAACTTAACACCTCTGCTCCCGTTTTGGAGCAGTGACATTCTGACTGGTAATCAAACGGGAGAGACCCCTACAAGGGCTGGGCACAAAACGACAGACAGAACCGAAAAGGGAGTAAAAGATGGACGTTAAAATCTATTATAAGAGCGGAAGCATTCAAACCTTTAAGTCATCGTACCTACCTTATCCAGACGGCTTTTTAACAGAAGAAGATTTTTTACATCTTTATATAGAAGAAGTCTTGGAAAATGGTCTTGTTTTAGACCGGCTTGCATTTGAGGCAGAAGAACTTGTTGGTGAAGAAGAAAAAGAATTTGTTTCAGGAGTTTTGCAAACTAAAAATGTTTTGGTCCCGAAAGAAAAAATAGACGATGTGTTAATGGTTGTAGTAGATGGTATACTAGTTATTCAAAGAACGGGAGACCATCTGACAAACCTCATTCTTAATCCTCCTCCAAAAAAAGGCAAACAAACATGATGAAAAATGTAACTTTCGCAGAACAAACAGTTATAAGGTCTGATGAAGTCTTACTACGCTCTCGCGCCAGAAACTTCCTTGAGCTTGCACGACTGCTTGAGCTGGGTGAAAAATTCAGTATTGTGTGTAGCGACTTTATGGACGAGTTTTATCACGCTGATAAGAAAGACCGACAAAGCTTCATAGATTTTGAACCACCAGAAATAATAAGCAGCCTTATTAAAGATGTTGATGTTGTTTTGATTGCTGGAATGGCCGAGCGTTTTGCCCATCTTTATGGGCTTAAAGTTCCTGCTTGGGTAGAAAACTCGAAATATTTCAATCCTATACCCGATTATTGTGGCTGGGGTGAAGAACAATTATCAGACGATCATAAAAGGGCATTTCAAAATCACACCCCAGACGAATTCTCGCGGCGTAATTTATATGTTTCTGAAAACTGCTTGTCGAGGTACTAAAAAACTATGTACAGTTTTGGAGCAGTGACATTCTGACTGGTAATCAAACTCAAGCGGTATCATTTATTGCAAAAGACGTCATACAAAAAGCGGCACTTATAGAAAGGAGTACGTTTAATGACTACTACATTAGAAAAGGACAAGTTGACAGAGGGGCAGAAGAAGTTGCTGCAAGAGGCAAGACAAGCCGTGATAGAGGCGATCTTGAGCCAGCCCTACCAAACGTATCACCAGCGCAAGGAGTGGGTCGACGCATTTTGGATTGGCGAGAGCCCCAACCCGCAGCAAAACTCGATGCATTGGGAACAACTTCTGACGGACTACGCTCAGACGATGGGAGTTACCAAAGAGAAGATACTTTCAAACGAAGAACAAAAGAAGTTTTTTCAGCTGTGGGCAAAGGAAGACTACCTTTATCAGATGGAGACGATAGGGTATTGGGCTCAGGCGAGGCTTCATTATCTGATGGACTTTCAAGAAGAGAAGTTTCAAAACCTGCTTACCAACAAGAGCTTGGAGAAACATCTGCTCTCAACCCAAGAACAAGCCCAACAACAAATGGAAACGGCCGTGAAAAAGAGCATGGACAAGCAAGGTCTTACCCAAGCTCAAGTCGAGAGCCAGCCGGAGTATTACCAACCAATTCTGAGAGTTTGGCGCGCGCAAACAAAAGAACAGATAGACAAAGAGTTGATTTATCCGGAGGCGCAAGAACAGAATTAACAACCTATGACCGTTTTGGAGCAGTGACATTCTGACTGGTAATCAAACTGCTTGCTAGCCTGTGCGTCGTGACAGATGCGTTTTGGAGCAGTGACATTCTGACTGGTAATCAAACAACCACATAATCCCTGCATACATCCCATGGTTTTGGAGCAGTGACATTCTGACTGGTAATCAAACTTGTTATATTACGCCATTGTTACGCCATGGTTTTGGAGCAGTGACATTCTGACTGGTAATCAAACGAAAGTGAGGAATATTATGGCTAGGAATATGTTTTGGAGCAGTGACATTCTGACTGGTAATCAAACATCAAGACAGTGCGTGTAAGGGTGCAGCGATTGTACCTACGAGCTTAAAGCCGTGCAATATCTGCACTAACCGAGCTGCCAGAGGTTACCACCGCATAGACGCTAACGACTTCAAGGGTTTTCATGATAACTGTACCTGCATTGCAATAGCTATCTTTGGTGCTGGCGGAATAGAGGGATATAGCCCAAAGCTCTATGAGCAAGACGCAGCACGCAGGAAATGGTAAACTATTCTTTAACAAAAATGATAGCTGGCTCGACACAGAAACGATAATGTCTAGAGCTTATGTTGGATGTTGTGTAAACAACGTAACTGGGTCAATCGTAAAGACAAAGCTATTGAAAGTTCATTACAGCAAAGGAGGTTTCCATGCAGTGCCAGACTACCCGAGCAGGGCAGATGTTTTCCGAAGTCGTTGAAGGTTGTCTTGATAAAATCGTCTACGTTACTATGTCAGATGGCAAGGTGTTTCATGGGCTTTTTTCTGGTCTTGAACTTAGCGATGACTATGAACAGCTTATAGACATTGAACCAGTCGGAGAAACATACGGCTATACTCTTGAGTTGTCCGATATAGAAAAAATCGAACTTGCCAAAAAGTAAATGCAAAACACAAGTTGTCTACAAGCCGTCCATTCGGGCGGCTTGTTTCATTTATGGAGGCACACCAGCTAAGGCATTCAAGCCGTCCAACAGGGCGGCTTTTTTGTTGCCCTGAACCGTGCGGGGCATATTAAAACACGGGATTTAACGCATTAAGCGGAAAGGAGTTAGAAATGTCCGATGAAACAAAGACGGATAAACCTCAAGACGAGGGAACGGGCTTTAAGCCTATCACAACGCAAGAGGAGTTTGACAAGGTAACCGCAGGTATTCGCTATGCAGAGTTTTGGAGCAGTGACATTCTGACTGGTAATCAAACAAGATACTCAATCAAAAAATCTCGTTGATAGTTTTGGAGCAGTGACATTCTGACTGGTAATCAAACAATAATAATTACTTATGAGCTATATCGTTTGTTTTGGAGGAGTGACATTCTGACTGGTAATCAAACAGCCTATCGCCAAGCGAGCGAGATTGTTGTTGTAACTGAGGCTTTAGAGCTAAATCTTCTGTTTTATAGATATATTGATCTTCATAGCGATAGCTTGCGTCAATACCCTTCATGTACATTTCCCTGTCATTGATTTTGTTAGTTAAAGCATCTTTAAGTAGGGCTTTAATTTCCACATCTTTAACAGGACTGCGCTGCATTGCGAGCAAGTAATCTTCTTTGTCAACCTTACTCCAATCAACGACTTGTCCTAACTCATTTTTCAAAATTGAATCAAGCCATATTCGTGTACTACGACCATTGCCTTCACGAAATGGGTGCGCCACATTCATGTTTACATATTTTTCAATAATTTCATCAAAATTTGACTGAGGCATTTTAGAAACATAGTCGAGAGAAGCGTCAAGGTACATAAGAGGTGCAAATTGAAAATCATTTTTTGCAATATTTTTATCGCGTATTTTGCCAGCAAATGAATAAACTTCACCAAACAAGTGTTTATGAATACTTGCAAGTCCCACAAAAGTTCCTACTTCAAAAGTATCAAGCAAGCCTGATTCAAATAATTCGAGTGCTTTTATTTTACTTATTCTTTCTTCAACTCGTGCAAGTTCAGAAGAATCAGTTAAGTCCAATTTGTTTTCTAAAACCATAAACCCTCACTAGTTTTCATTATTGTGTTTTTTAATTATACCTCATTTACCAGCAAAGGTGTCGCCTGTTAGCTCGGGGCGCGTGAGCTTTGGGCGACACCTTTTTTGGCAGCACTGAGGCTTATGCCTTAGTGCTTGTTCAAACACTAATTAGCGTTTGGCTACCTTGGCAGGAGCTTGTGGTGTGTTGCTTTTTTGCGAATTGCTTTATTCGGTAGTAGGTTTAGCAGTGGTATCTGTCTACAAAAAAACTGACAGCCTTCGTGCGGTGCCAGTCAGTTGATTGTTGGTCGCGGGGATAGGATTTGAACCTATGACCTCCGGGTTATGAGCCCGGCGAGCTACCAGACTGCTCCACCCCGCACTCTACACATTCCTATTGGAAAAGCGCGAGAGAACAGCGTACAACGATTACGCCAAGATTGCAAGGGTATTTGGCTATTTTGGGCTAGAAACTTAAAGAAATCTTCGGAAACTATAAGCCAAGACGGGCTTCGATGGCCTCGTTGATAGTTGTAAGGGCTTTGATGCGAGCGTAAAGTTTATTGTCGCTTTCGAGAACAATCCATGGGGCATACTCGGTTGAAGTCAAACGAAACATATCATCAACCGCTTCTTTGTATTGGGGATATTTTTCACGATTGCGCCAGTCCTCGTCGGTGATTTTCCAATACTTGCTTGGGTTTTGCGCACGTGCTTCAAAACGCTCAAGTTGTTCATCGGGGCTTACGTTTACCCAAAACTTGAGCATAAGAGCGCCCCATTGCTGCATATCACGTTCAAACTCGTTAATCTCACCGAAGGCACGCATCCACTCATCAGGCGTAGCAAAACCCTCAACACGTTCCACCAACACACGTCCGTACCAGCTGCGGTCATACAGGCAAACGTGACCAGCCTTGGGCACCTGTGTCCAATAGCGCCATAAAAACGGATGCAATAGCTCGTCTTTGGTAGGCACGCCACTGGGCACAATCACGTATGAGCGAGCGTCGAGAGCCTGCGCCACGCGCTTAATGTTGCCGCCTTTTCCAGCGGCATCCCAGCCCTCATACACCAACATCAACGGAATACGCTTTTGGAAAAGCTGCTGCTGCAGCCCATAGAGACGTTTTTGTTCCTTTTTGAGCTGTGCCCTATACTGCTCTCGGCCAAGGCTAAGCTCGGAGCTTATGGCATCAACGGTGGGTGGTGTTTTAACGAGCGCAAATGAGCTTTCCAAAGAAGCACGAGGGGAGGCAATAATAGGCGAGGCAATAGTAGGGGAAGCCGCCGCATTCGTGCTGGCGGACTCAGCAAGGGCAGACTCAGCAAGAGCAGACTCAGCAAGGACAGACGAAACAAGCGCACCCTCAGCACCCTCAGTGCCCTTAGTGCCAGCAGCCTCGGATTTCCTCTCGGCCTCAGCCTTCTCCGCAAGCTTCTTTTCCAGCGCCTCGACCATACCTTGGGCAATAGTGAGATTTGCGCTCCAACGGTCTTCTCCGTTTACTAACGTCCACGGACAAAAGTCAAAGTCGTTTTGCTCTAGTAGGGCATCATAAATAGGGAAGAACTCGTCGTAGTGGGTCGCATGCTGAAACTTCTCCTCGCTCACTCGCCAGGTGGTATCAGGGTTGTTGTGCAACCGCTTGATACGAGCCTCTTGCGCATCTTTAGAAATGTGAACAAAAAACTTGAGCACAATGTAGCCGTCGTCAACGAGCTGACGCTCAAAACTTTCAATACTTTGCGAGAAACCAACGGTAGCAAGTGCATTGGCAGGAGCGGCGTCATTGTTCCCTGAAACACCTTCAGAAAAATGCGAAGCATACGAACCATGGAAACAATGAACTAAGCCCTTTGAACTCTGTTCATAAAGGTAGTCAACTGCATTGGTATACCAGCCTCGATCAAAAAAGGTGATGTTTCCGCGCACGCTCAGCGCGTCCCAAAACTGTTTCATGGCAGGATAATAACCGCTCACGCAGGAGTTAAGCGCAGCAAAATGCTCAATGTCAGCTTCGGTAGGATTGGTAGTTACGTGTACCTTAGTAGCACGAGCGTCCAAGGTGTGTACTAAATCAGAAATGCGGCTTCCTTTGCCAGCGCCGTCCCACCCCTCAAAAAGCACCACCAAACCAAGCTCTTGCGAGCGTGCCTGTTGCTGCAACACAACAAGTCGCTCAACAAGAGCCTTAGATTCTTTCTTGTAGTCCTTCTCCGCAAAAGCCTCAGCGGAAAAATCAAAACCCTCTAACATAAGCCGTTATTTTTTCTTAGGCTCTTCCTGCGAGGACTTAAACAGCTCGCCCACGCCACCAACCACATTTGCCAAGCCTTGCATTTCAAGCGGCATAAAAATCTTGGTTGCATTGCCGTTGGCAACATACTTGAGCGTTTCAAGATAACGAACAGAGAGCAAATCGTCGGTGGGATTACCATCATGGATAGCACCAAAGACGTTGCGAATAGCCTGCGCCTCACCGTCGGCGATAAGGATTTTCTGGGCTTTCTCGGCGTCAGCGATTTCTTTGATGGCGGTCGCACGACCCTCTGCTTCAAGAATGGCAGACTGCTTAGTACCCTCGGCACGAGCAATGGCAGCGGCACGGTCGCCCTCAGCCTCAAGAATCATTGCACGGCGGTCGCGCTCGGCTTTCATCTGACGGTGCATAGCCTGAGTTACGTCTGCTGGTGGCTCAATGCGTTGCAGCTCAACGCGTACCACGCGCACGCCCCATTTGTCCGTTGCGTCATCAAGAATGTTGCGCAAAGTAATGTTAATTTTTTCGCGGCTGGTAAGACTCTCGTCAAGCTGCATTTCGCCCACTACGTTACGCAGGTTAGTTTGCGCAAGTTTTGTGGCGGCAAGATAAAAATTAGTTACGTTGTAAATGAGCTTAAAGGGGTCGGTTGCCTCGTAATACACAACCGCATCAACGGTCACAGCAACGTTATCTTTAGTGATAACCTCTTGTGGCGGCACGTCTACAACGTTCTCGCGCATATCAACTTTAGTTACCCGGTCGATAAACGGCACGAGCAAATGCAACCCAGGCTCCCAGGTGCGCTGATACTTACCAAGACGTTCAACAACGCCTTTCTCGTACGGGCGGATGATGCGAATTGCGCGAATGGCAAAAACCAGAATTACAATAATGATTATAAGTCCGAGAACTACCGCTCCGCTTAACAAACCGTCTAAACTACTCAACTCATTCATGTTATGCCCTTTCTATTGTTCTTTACTACGATAATTACGTACTGTTAAATAAAACCTTATTGCTGAACCCATGGTTGCACAACAAGACGTGTGCCGTCGATAGCCACCACCTGCATGGGTGCGCCCACAGCTGGCTTGCTGCCATCAACAACATTTGCGTTCCACTCCTCACGGTCAACGCGCACGCGAATCAGTCCGCCGGGGGCTTCTCCGTCAATAACTTCGCCCACTAAGCCCACGAGGCGCTCCGCACCACTACGAACACCAGTGTTTTTGGTAATGCGCCTAGCCAGCGGGCGCAAGGCAAACAGGGCGATGACAGAAACAACAATAAAAATGAGCCACTGAGCAAAGAGGGGAACGCCCAAGACGGCAGCAAGGGCCGCAACAATAGCTCCCACGCCAAACGGCAGCAGGAAAAATGAAGCGGTGAGCATCTCGCCAACGCAAAGGAGCGCCGCAAGAATAACCCAAATCCAAAACCACGGTAATGCTTCCATAAAAACCTCCTTGTATGCGGCGTATGATGCCAAATGATGCCGGTAGACGATGTGCATTGCGCCCTAGGCGGCGCACATAGCATACTCAATCGATGCGCATTGCGTGCCCAAGTAGCGCACATAACGTATCCAAGTTGCACGCGTAACGTATCCAAGCAACGCACATAGCGTATCCAAGCAACGTACATAACGTGCCTTAAACATTCTTAGTAGTATCATACGCTATAATCCCTCTTTATGGAATAACAGAAAGGGAGGAAAATCCCTCTTTGTGAGCTTCTGTGCAAAATATCAGAAAGAGAGCAAAATCTCTCTTTGCAAAATATTAGAAAGGGAGCAAATCGCTCATGCGTTATCATGTCGAAACTATTGTACGCTCGGCTATTCAAGAGGCAGCTGATGCTGGAGAGTTGGCGTTAACTACTGAGGCGTTTACCGAGGTGCTTAATGCGGCGGTTGAGCGTCCGCGCGACGCAAGCCACGGAGATTGGGCTACCACGATTGCCCTGCGCCTTGCCAAGGAGTTAGGACAAGCGCCCCGTGCCATTGCCGAAATAATTGCTTCTCACTTGCAAAGCGATGAACTTATTGCTGCCGTTGAGGTTGCGGGGCCGGGCTTTATCAACTTACGGTTGTCTGAGCGAGCCCTGCAGCAGATGGTGCGCGACGCGCGCGAGCAGGGGAGTAACTATGGTCGTGTGGCGGTAGGCGGAATGGCTGGTGGAACGGTGAGTGACACGGCGAGCGGCTCTCTCAAAACCATCAATGTTGAGTTTATTTCTGCTAATCCAACCGGTCCTATGCACGTGGGGCATGGTAGGTGGGCGGCGTTGGGCAATGCACTTTGCAACGTGCTTGAGCACGCAGGCTGGCAGGTAACCCGCGAGTTTTACATCAACGACGCTGGCGTGCAAATGGACTTGTTTGGTGCGTCTATTGTGGTGCGTTATTTGCAGCTGTGCGGTCTTGAGGTCAAGCTTGCCGACGACCACTACGCAGGCTCTTATATTACCGCTCTTGCACAAGAGATTTTTGATGCGGAAGGCACACGGTGGCTTGAGCCGACCGCAGAGAGTGACGAAAATTGGGAAACCGTACGCCTCGAGTATTTTAGAGAGTTTGGCTACCAACGCATGCTCGAGAACATGAAAAACATCTGTGCCTCCCTTAATGTGCCGTTTGATGTCTGGTTTAGCGAGCGCAGTTTGTATGAGCCAGCTGAGCCAACAGGCGGCGACCAAAATAATGCTTCAGGTTGTCGCACCGGGCTTGACCCGGTGTCTAGCGGGAGGGTCGTAGACAAACTACGGTTGTCGTCCAAAAAATCAACAGGTTCTCAAACCTCAGGAGGCGGCAGCCCCCTTAGCCACACGCTTGCTGTACTCAAAGAGGGCGGCTATCTCTACGAAAAAGACGATGCAACCTGGTTTAGAACTACCGACTTTGGCGATGATAAAGACCGTGTTCTCATAAAAGCAGACGGTAGCTACACTTACTTTGCTCCTGATATTGCTTATCACAATAGCAAATTAGAACGAGGCAGTGCACAACTCATAAACATCTGGGGTGCCGATCACCATGGTTATATCAAGCGCATGCAGGCTGCCTGTACTGCACTCGGACACGAGGGTCAGCCTCAGGTGGTGCTGGGGCAGCTCGTCAATTTGTTTAGAGGTGGCGAGGCAGTGCGTATGTCTAAGCGCACGGGCGAGATGGTAACTTTTGAGGAGCTTATTGAAGAAGTTGGCGCAGATGCAACCAAGTATCTCATGCTTGCGCGCTCCAGCGACCAGCCCATCGACTTTGATATTGAGGTTGCCAAAAAGCAGGACTCCTCAAATCCTGTTTATTATGTTCAATATGCCCACGCACGCATCTGCTCGCTTTTGCGTAAGGCGGCAGAACAGTATGGGTTTGAGGACGGAGCAGAGGCAACCCTGCTTGACACTGCCGACCTCAGCTTGCTCGTACACCCCTCAGAGCTTGCGCTTGCGCGCGTTTTGTCACGTCTTTCTGAAGTTGTAGTAGGCTGCGCCAGCGACCTAGCACCCTTTAGGCTTACCCATTATGCGGAGGAGTTGGCAACTGCCTTCCATCGTTTTTATACGGATTGTCAAGTTGTTGGCTCAGACGAGGAGCAAAGTAAAGCGCGTCTCTACCTTGCCGATGCAACTCGCAACGTGCTAGCCGTGACTCTCGGCCTGCTTGGCGTGAGTGCGCCACAGCGTATGTAAACGCCACACCAACTCTCACGTCATTGCGGGCCTGACCCGCAATCTTTATGTCACCCCGCACTTGACGGTATGTCACCCCACGCTTGACGGTATGTCGCACCGCACTTGACGGTATGTCGCACCGCACTTGATGCGGGGTCTAGTGGGAGAGCTGTAGATTAGTTACGTGTGTTGTCCTGAAAGCTTGTGCACGTATTTTCTGGGCAACACACTGCCCAATACACAAGCGCAACCCTAGGCACCGTGTCAAGCACGGTGCGACAAACTACAAGCTCGGTGCGACATACGAGAAACACGACTCAACAAGCTGAACGTAGCCTTGGGATATGCAACAAGAACACTCCGTTCCTTCTGCGTTTATTTGCATCAAACAATACGGTATGATAGAATTGTTGTACGTACAACAAGTACAAAATACCTGCAGAAACCTGGAGCAAACATGGACGCAATGGTAACAGCCCGTATGCCGCAGGGCAAAAAGGAAGTGGGAAACCACATTCTCCATGAGCTAGGAACAAGCCCCTCCCAGCTTATAAATGAGGTGTATGACTACGTAATAAAACACAAGCAGCTCCCTTTGCATGAGGAGGCTTGCTCCTTGTCGAGCAGGAGCATACAAGAAGCGCTTGCGTTTGTGGACAGCATTCCACTGCTCGCTTCAACGAGATTTTCCACAATGACCGATGATGAGATAAAGCAGGAGCGCCTTACCGCAAAAGGTCTTGTGCCAGAAGGGCACTTTGAATGAGGCTTGTGCTTGACACCAATGTTGCGCTTGATTTTATGCTTGCAAGGCAGGAACACTTTGCAAACGCCCGCAAACTTATGTTGCTCGGATACGTCAAGGAGCTAGAACTTTGGGTTAGCGGAGCGCAGATGAACGACCTACTTTACTTGCTCACAAAAGGCGGCAAGCCACGTTATAACGAGGACGCAAAACAGGCACTCAAAAAGCTGCGTAAATGTGTGCGTGTTTTTAAGTCAGGTGAGCAAGAGATTGACGCTGCCCTCGAATCAACGTGGACAGATTTGGAGGACGCCTGTTTGTACCAAGCAGCACTGAGCCTAAAAGCTGACTTTATTATTACCAGAAACCAGCAAGACTTTTCTTTATCGTCTATAAGGGCGCTCAATGCAGACGAGTTTTTTGAATACTTGGCAGAGCACAAGAATCTTAGCTATGAGGCGTTTGACTTTTTGGAAAAGTGACCAAAAAGTGATACAATAAGCGTGCGATGTCCGTCAGTTTGGCTTTGTGGAGCCTGACGGGTTCGCCTGAGGTTTTTGAAGCGCCTACTTACGTGGGCGCTTCTTGCTCCTCTGGCGTTCTCGCCAGAACTTGAAAACGACCTCACCGACCGCTGCCAAGGCTATGAGCATGCTCGTTGCCACTGCCAGTATCGTTTGAGTGTCCATAAAGTTCACCCCCTTTCTGCATAACAGATAGAGGCGAACCCGTCCTGACTAACATCACACTTGTATTACTATACTAGCATAAGAGCCAAAAAGCAATCTTAAGTTTTAGAAGTTCAACCTTGTTTTGTTAGGCTTGACCCGCACTCTTTTTCTTTGCCACTCGCCGTCTGTTGCGCTTACGGTTTTGAGCAACTTGAGGTAAGATAAAAGAACCTACAAAACATACGGGTTGAGCGCACTGTGCAGCAAACACACCCGCTATCCAAAGAACAGAAGCAAAATTAACAGGAGGAAACATGGCTCATCTTGCACACGACCCTAATAAAGAACCCGACGGACGCACCACCCTTGAGTTGGGTGCGGTGCTTCCGCAAACAGCTGCCGTTAACAAAAGTGGTAACCTGTGCGTTGGTGGTGTTGACCTCGTAGAGCTTGCTCGTAAAAACGGCACAGCGGCTTACGTTATGGATGAGGATCACGTGCGCTCACAACTGCGCAGCTATCGCACGGCCTTTGCGCAAAGCGACATTGAGGCTGAGGTAGTTTTTGCGGGCAAGGCCTTTCTTGCGCGTGCTATGGCTAAGCTCGTCAATGGGGAAAAATGCTGGCTCGACGTGAGCAGCGGGGGAGAACTCCATGTAGCGCTCGCAGCGGGATTTCCAGCAGAGAACATCATTGCCCACGGTAGCAACAAAACGCCGAGTGAGCTTGTTGAGGCACTGGCAGCTGGTGTGGGGCGCATTGCCGTTGATTCTTTTGAGGAGCTTGAGCGCGTTAACAATCTGGCAGCCGAGCGCAATGTAGTACAAAACATTTTTCTGCGGATAAAACCAGGCATTGTGGCTGACACGCATGAGTTTATTGTCACAGGTGCCGAGGATTCAAAGTTTGGCTTTGGCATAACCGATGGTGCGGCTAAAAAGGCAGTTTTGCGGGCGATGGAACTTGCGAATGTTGAGCTCAAAGGCTTGCACGTTCACATTGGCTCACAGATTTTCTCGCTCACTTCTTTTGAAAGCACCATTGACGTTATGATGAAGTTTATGGCTGAGCTGTATGATGAACACGGCATTGAGCTTGAGGAGTTTGACTTGGGCGGCGGACTTGGCATTGCTTATGCGCCCGAGGACGAACCCGCAAGCATTGAGGATTTTGTTGCCTGCATTACCACGGCACTCAAAGAGCATTGCAAGATACGAGGCTTGAGTTTGCCCCGCCTGTTTGTTGAGCCGGGTCGTTCGGTGGTGGCAAATGCGGGAGTTACCCTCTACACAGTGGGCAACATCAAGGATTTGCCCGAGATTCGCACCTACGTTGCCATTGACGGAGGCATGACTGACAACATTCGTACGGCTTTGTATGATGCCCATTACGAGGCAGTGGTTGCCAACAAGGCAAATGAGCCACGCGATTGTGTGGTTACCTTGGCAGGCAAGCATTGTGAGAGTGGCGACGTGGTTGCCATTGACACTTCGCTTCAAACCCCTGAGGTGGGCGACGTTGTTTGTGTTCTTGGCACGGGTGCGTATTGCTATACTATGGCAAGCAACTACAATAAGCAGGTGCGTCCGGCGGTGTACTTTGTGCGTGATGGGAGCGAGCGTTTGGTAGTGCGTCGGGAAACCTACGATGATTTACTAAATTGTGATATTTTTTAGCACTTTATGGATAGAGAGCAAGATTGCGGGATATACAGAGGGCAGGTCATTGCGGACTTGATCCGCAATCCTAAAGCCCGTTACTCGCAATGAAGCACGGTAAGATTGCGGGTCAAGCTCGCAATGACGTAAGGTGAGGCCCGCAATGACGTAAGGTGAGGCCCGCAATGACGTAAGGTGAGGCCCGCAATGACGGCACCAGGGAACAGAAGCAAGAGAAAGGACTGCTATGTCACAGCAGATAGAAATTAAGCCAGTTAAGGTTGGCATTATTGGTTTAGGTACGGTCGGCGGCGGCGTGGTTAAGATTCTGCAAGAACACCACGATGACTTCCTGCGCGACCAAGGCGTTGATATCCAGCTCATCGCCGCCGCCTCAAGCGATCCTGCAGAAGCTGAGCGGCTCGGCATAACCGACATTTTCTCAACCGACGGATACAACGTCATTAACAACCCTGACGTTGATATCATCATTGAGCTGGTGGGCGGCACGGGCATTGCCAAAGAGTTCATTTTTGCTGCTGTTGAGGCAGGCAAACGTGTGGTTACTGCCAACAAGGCAATTATGGCTACGAGCGGCCATGAGCTTTTAGCGCTAGCAGGCTCAAAGGGGCTTGAGGTTGCTTTTGAGGCTTCGGTTGGCGGTGGCATTCCCATCATTGGTGCGCTCCGCAACTCGCTTATTGGCAATCGCATAGAAAGCGTTATGGGCATTGTCAACGGCACCACTAACTATATGCTCACTCGTATGGGAGAAAGCGGGCTTGACTACGACACCGCACTCAAAGAGGCGCAGGATAAAGGCTTTGCCGAGGCAAACCCCTCTGCCGATGTTGAGGGCGCAGATGCGGCGGCAAAAATCGCCATTCTCACCACGCTTGCTTACAATACTGAGGTTATTCTTGACCAAGTGCCCACCGAGGGCATTACGGAGCTTTCGCCCGTTGACCTCGAAAACGCCAAGGCCATGGGCAAGGTTATCAAGCTGCTCGGCATTGCAAACCGCACGCCTGAGGGTATAGACATGCGCGTTCACCCCACTATGCTGCCCGCAGACCATGCGTTGGCATCGGTCAATGGGGTTATGAACGCTATTTTTGTGGTGGGAGATGCCGTGGGCGACACCATGTTCTACGGTGCAGGTGCAGGCTCAGGTCCAGCTGCCTCTGCGGTGGTGGGTGACCTTATCGAGGTTGCGCAGCGTTTGACCTATGACATTACGCGTCCCTTCATTCGTTTTGGTACAGAAGACGCTCCGCTTAAACCGCTTGATGACGTTGTGTGTGGCTATTATCTGCGTCTGCCGGTGCCCGACAAAGCAGGTGTGGTTGCAGCAACGGCACAGGTTTTTGCTGATAACAATGTTTCCATTAAATCTATGGTGCAAGATGACGCTCAGGATGGCACTGCTCAGTTGATTTACGTAACGCACCCCACGCGCGAGAAAGATATTCAGGCAACGCTTGCGGGCATTGAGGCTGCAGGCGTGCTCGCGAGCGCTCCGGTGTTTATCCGTATTGAGGATTAAACGAGCTGGACAGCTGGCAAAAAATGAGTATGAGCTAAGGAGTTTTAGGTGTAGCTTAAGCAGGCGGCGCTTCCAAAGGAAGCGCCGCCTGCTGCTTAAAGCTTTTAATGCTAGCTAGTTTTTTGAGGTACGTTGCTGCCACGTTTCGATGAGCCATTGCTCAAAAACTGGCTGAATATCAGCGGCGGTGGGTTCTTTGGCATCTCCTGCCTTGTGCCCACCACTGTTGCTTTTGTAAACGCAATTTGCTCGCATGTGCTCCCACTGCTCAGAGGTAGTAAAGTCAGATACATCAAACAGATTGTTTTGAACACGATACCAAACCGCCTGCATGAGCAAAGACAGGTGTTCAAGCTCTGCTTCGTCAACGGTAAAGAACTGCGGCTCGACTACCGTATTGTCCTGTTTTTTAGACGGCTCAACAAAAAGGTCTGCGCCACCAAGTACCGTCCAACCCTTAAAGTCAGACGAGTTCTCGATAAGAAGTTTATAGAACTGAAGCTGCCGGTGATATCCTGCTCCAAAATCAGCGTTATCTGGGTTGCCTGTTTTGTAGTCAAAAATCTTGATAGTGCGCGTTGCCTCGTCGCAAATAAGTACGTCACATTTGCCCACGAGCGGTATGTTTTCAACCAGTGCCTTTACCCACAACTCGGTTTTAATTGCAGAAGCAGCATCTCTGGAACCTTCCAGCCCAGAACCCTCGCCAAACCCCATAAACGCAAGCATTTTGGGCAAAAACTCTGTTACAACACCCTCAAAACGCTCGTGCATGTGTGCCTTATCGGACTCCTCAAAATCAAGCCAGTCAATTTCTGCACGATACCTTGCAACTAACTCCTCAACCGTGGTGCTTTGTGCCCGCACCACCTCGGCAAGATACTTCTCTAAAAAGTCGTGAACCAAGGTTCCAAACTCAAGGGCAGAGCTGGGTGGAGAAGGCAAGCCGAGAATGCGATCTCTAAAAAACGCACCCCCGCTACCCTCATCGGCTTCGGCATTTTTCCAATTAACAAAACTATTGAGAAACGACGCAGACATTTTTTGACGAGCGCGCAAGGGCTCTGCAAGCGCAATAAGCCCCTCATTTTGAGGATAGTAATCGTCCTCCCAGTGGTGTTGCGATTGTTCGGCAACTACAAAAGCATCGGGCTCACATTCGTCAAGTTCGACCTCTCCAATAAGCTCACGAACGGGCTCGGCGGCACTGTAAGAAAGCTCAAGGTAGGAGCGCGCACGTGTAGCAGCAACAAACAAAAGGCGACGGTCGTCGTCAAGGTCGCCAGACTCGGCAAAGAGCATATTTTGACTCAAAAACTTGCTTTCTAAACTTCTTGTGTGCCAAGTTTTATCGTCAGCATCTATCAAATAAACGAGGTCATATTCCAAACCCTTTGAGCTGTGTGCCGTGGTAAGCGTAATGGCATCGGGTCGACCAACGGGAACTTTGACGTTAATGTCTGCTCTAAAACGCTGCGTTTCGTCAAAAAGCTCCACCACCTCGGCAAGACGCAGGGGAGCATTGGTGAGCGTGCGCGAAGCCTCCTGCTCACCTTCCACAAAATCAAGCAAAGCACGCACGCCATAATTGAACTCGATAACGCTAAAAAGGTTCTCATCAGTTTGCTGCTCATAATAGGAGCGCAGAGGTTTTATCAGTTCAAAAAGAGCCGTACGAGCCGAGCTGTTTATTGAGTGCTGAGATACCTCGCAAAGCCACGCATAAAAGTTGTTGAGTTGCTTATTGGAATGGGCCTTAAGAGCTTCAAGCCAGCCCAAATGTTTTTCGCGCACCTCAACGGCAAAGGCAAAATAGGTTTCTGGCTTAAGCCCAAACTCAGGTGCAGCAAGCAGGGCAGGCACACAGGCCTCAGCATGTTCAAACAAACCAGCTCCATGCGCAGCACAAAAACGCATGAGCACAAGCAGTGTTTGCAGGGATTCAATTTGCGCCACCGAGGCAGAGATTTCGTAGCTATAGGGCACATCAAAGTGCTTGAGATAGGGGATAAGCCCTCGCAGGCCGCGATGGTTGCGGGCGATAACGGCGATTTCCTCGCCGGGGTGGGCCGATGCCGCCATAAAACCAGCGTCAATGCGTTCACGAATAGCGCGAGCAACGTCAAAATACTGAAGCTCAGGGTTGGGATAAGCCCGCGCCGTAAAGCTGAGCTGCTCCCCTTCATCGCTGTGAGCGGTGAGCTGTTTTTCGTATACGCTTGCCGAGGAACGATTTTCAATTTGCGTAGCGAGTTTTTGTCCGAGCTTTACAAGCGTTGGCGTTGAGCGATAGTTCGTTTTAAGCACAATGCGCTTGGTGTTTTGATAATGCTTCTCAAACGCATTAAGGTATTCAACGCTGGCACCCTGAAAACGATAGATGGCTTGGTCATCATCGCCAACAACAAGGATATTGGGTGCCTCGACCTCTCCTTGCCCCACCAACAAATCAAGAAGCCGCATCTGCGCTCCGTTGGTATCTTGAAATTCATCAACGAGCACATACTGATATTGCTCCTGAAGAGTCGCGCGCAGCTCGTCGTGTTGCTCAAGAGCTGCTATGGCATCTAAAATCATGTCGTCAAAATCATACAAGCCGTTCTCGGCAAGGTGCTCTCGATAGGCTTGGTAGATGCAAAGGGCAGAAAGCAGACGTTCGCAGCGAACACGGTCTTTGAACACGCGAGGGCCTGTTTTGCCGCCTGCCGTAAAGAGCTTGTCGCGCAGCTCAGAAAAATTAGTTGTTTTGCCGTCAGCATCATAAAGTTCAGCGCGAGCAAATACCGAAGCAAGATAGCGTGCGTAGCTTATGTAGATGCCTGGGGTTTCAATCAGAGGTGCTGTAAGCTCCACTGGTGCGCCGTCAACTATCCGAGCGATTGCTCCAGACAATTCGTCGAGTTTGCGATACTTGTCTTTGCCACCCTGCAAGGCATCGCTCATTAGCTCAATGAGCTCACCTTGTTGCTCAATGTAGTCAAAAAAGGCAAGGTTTTGCTCAGCGATGGCACGGAGCTCATCGGGCGTAAGTCCAGATTTTTTTATCGTTGATATAAGCGTATGTACGTCGTCTAAGTTTCCCGGCACGCCAGCCAAGGGCCGTTGATATAAAGGGTCGCGCTCGGGGAGATTTTTAAGCAAATCACACAGCAGCATCTTTGCCTGAAGATTAGTCAAGGCAGCGTCAAGATTGCCCCGCCCAAAGTATTCGGGAAAACGCTGAGCAAGCTCTGTTGCAAAGCTATGAAAGGTTGCCACTTGCACGCCAAGGGCATCGCGCCCAATAAGACGGGTGAGGCGTTTGGTCATGGCCTCTGCGCCCGCGCTGGTAAACGTAAGACATAAAATGTTGCGCGGGCTTACGTCGCGCTGTTGCAAGATATTGGCAACCCGCAAACTTAAGAGCTGCGTTTTACCCGTGCCGGGACCAGCCACCACCAAGACTGGTCCGTCGATGGTTTCAATAGCTTCGCGCTGTTCTTCATTTGGCAAGTTGTCGAGTTCAAGCCCAAGATAGGTTGCCAAAATGCCTAGAGCTCCTCAAATTGTTCGACACCAACACCACATTGTGGACAGGTCCACTCCTCGGGCAAATCCTCAAATGCTGTGCCCGCAGGAATGCCGTTTTCTGGGTCGCCTACCTCAGGATCGTACACATAATCGCACAGAACACATACATAACTCATAGTAAGCTCCAATCGTTTCCACACTAGACGTTCATTTTAACCAAATCTTACCTATTTCTCGCTCTACCCGATAATTTGCTACAAAACCCTCTATTTCAAAAACAAGTATAGAAAAAAACATTCTATTCCATTATAATAATATCCCTTTATTTGTTAAGAGAAGCGAGAACGCTTTTTTTATAGAAAAAACTTGCGGGCGCTAGGAAAGGCCCAAAAACGATAGAGAAGACGAGAGAACGTCTTAGTGTCCAAAGGTGCTGTGGTCTAGCCCCGCGCAAAGGTGCTGTGGCCTAGCCACACAAAGGCAAACGAGATGAGGTGAGTCGGCAAAGTATGCGTACACTAGTTATATGGTTCGTTACGGCGATTGCAGTAGCAGTTGCTGTGTGGATTGTGCCTGACGTCAATATGATTGGCCCTGAATCAACACAGCTTGTTTCATATATTTTGTTTGCAGGCATTCTTGCCCTGCTTAATGCGTTCCTCAAACCCTTGCTACATACCATTGCCTTGCCTATCTCATGCCTTACCCTCGGGCTCTTTGCGCTCGTTGTTAATACTGCCGTATTCTATCTTGCGACTTGGTTGGGCAACAATTTGTTTAACGTTGGCATACACATTGAACCTGGTCTTGGCGGATTCATTAGCGCATTGCTCGCCTCGATCATTGTTAGCATCGTTAGTGCAGTTTTGAACTCGCTTATCGGCGTTAAGGATAAGGGTTCAAAATAATGAATAAGGAACAGATGAAACCAAAGCTTCCAACAAACACATCGCACAGGGCACGAGCATTGCGCTCGATAAACATGTCGCGTATGGCACGCCTTTTATTTGCGAGTGTTCTGGTGTTCGCGCTTGCCTTGCCTCAAGTTTTTGAGCCGACGCAGGCATACGGTATCACTACCGAGATTGATGCCGCTCCCGATGAACTTCAGCAGCGCATCGAAAAATCGGCGGCAGACTATGATACTGCCCTAAAAAATGTTGCGAGCATTGAAAAGAAAATCAAAAAGAATGAGAAAAAAATAAAGGAGCTTGAGGAACTGTTGCCTATTCAGCGCGAGCGAAGCGCAGAGGCAGTAAGTGAGTACTACCGCATGTCCTCAACGGGCAACGTATTTCTTGAGCTTTTATTTGGCTCGCAGTCTTTGAGCGATTTGCTTGCAAATTATGAATATGCCTCTCGCTTGCAGAGCAAGTTTTTGGGTGAAGTTGAACGCACCAAGAATATGGCTGCCGAACTCAACGATACGCACGACGCACTTAAGGCAGACCGCAAAGGAGCGGTAGAAGAAGCAAAGCGCGCCGAGATAGCTCTTACTCAGGCAAAAGCTGCGCGCGAGGAAGCTCAGCGCAAAGCACGTGAGGCTGCTGAGAAAGCGGCAAAAGAAGCTGCCGCAAAAAAGGCTGCTAAGAAAAAGAAAAATGAAGCCTCCCAAAACAATAATCAAGGCGAACCAACGGGTACTCCCAGCGAAGTGGATTGGTCAGACGACAAGGTGGCTTTTGTAAAAGAGTGGAAAAAGCGCATCAACAAGTACCTAAAGGGTTCACCCATGGAGGGTTGCGGTGAGACGTTTGCAGAAGCCGCTTGGGACAACGGTGTTGACCCACGTTGGTCGCCTGCTATTTCTTATACGGAAAGTTCCAGAGGCCTGTATTGTTTCCTACCCTATAATGCGTGGGGCTGGGGCAACGTGAGTTGGCCTGATTGGGATACGGCGATTAGGGATCATGTCCAAGGGCTCAAACGTGGCTACGGTTATACCATTAGCATTGAGGCTGCCAAAAAGTATTGTCCTCCTAACTGGCAGCACTGGTATGATGTGACGCTTGCTCAAATGGAGACTATATAATGTTTTCCGCGAGCGCAAACAAAGCTGCTCGCAAACCTTCTGTTATACGACGCACCTTACACTATTATTGGGCGGTAACGGCCAAGCAAATGCCTATTTTCATTTTGGCGGTTGCGTCCACGCTTGCTTTCATAATCTTTCTTACCTTTGTAACCCCTTTTGTTGTTGGACTTATTGTTGACCGCATTAGTGCTGGTGAGCCTGTGTTGCCGGGCGAGGTGTTCTCTACCTTTGGTTGGCATATTCTTATTTTTGTGGGAGCTAATATCTTGGGGCAGGTGGGAAGCAAACTTCAAGACTACAGCGTTTGGAAACTTGAGATAAAGGCAAATTACGAGCTCGCCACCTATGCCTTTGACACGCTTTCCAACCAGTCAATGACCTTTCACTCCGACCGCTTTGCTGGCTCGCTGGTAAGTCAAACGCAAAAGTTCATTGCGGGCTATTCAATTTTGCTCGAAGTTCTTATTTATGCTCTCTTTCCCATTGTGCTTACGGCGGTGTTCACCATTGCCATTCTTGCCGGACTTTTGCCCCTGTACGTGGCGGTGCTGAGTGCGCTGCTTGTTGTGTATGTTATTGTTGCGTGGATTATGTATCGGCGGGTCTTGCCGCTCAGCTCAAAGGCTGCCGCTGCCCAAAGTGCGCTTTCTGGCGAGTTGAGCGATAGTATCACCAATATTCTTGCGGTTAAAAGCTATGGGCGTGAGAGTTTTGAGCGAGGCATTTTTGATGATGTCAACCGCGATGTGGTGCGTGCGGACTCTCGCCGTATGCGTGCCTCAACACTGCGTGGCGCGATGACCAGTTTTATTATCGTGGTGATTATGGCAGTTGCGGCGTTGTTTATAGTAGGGGCAAACTCGTGGTTTGGGATAAGTGCCGGCGTGCTTGTCATGGCCTTTACCTACACATACTCTTTAACTATGCAATTTAATCGCATTAGCATGATGTTCCAGCATATAAATCGCGGATTTGGCGAAGCAAACGATATGACGCGCATTCTTGATGAACCCTTGCTGGTAGCCGACCGCGAAAATGCGGGCGATTTAACCGTAAGCTCAGGCGATATAACTTTTGAGGACGTGAGCTTTGGCTATCTGGAAGAAAAGGCCCTGCTTGCGCATGAAGCTACCCCAGCTTTGCGTGTGTTTAGCGATTTTAGCTTGCATATTCCTGGTGGTCAGCGCATTGGCTTGGTGGGGCGTTCTGGCTCAGGCAAAACAACACTCACCACGCTGCTGCTGCGTCTTTCCAATTTGCAGGAGGGTCGCATTCTCATTGACGGGCAAGACATAGCAGAGCTTACCCAAGTGAGCCTGCGCCAGCAGATTGCCTACGTGCCGCAAGAGCCGTTGTTGTTCCACCGTTCTATTCGAGAAAACATTGCCTACGGGCGTCCGAGCGCAACAGAAACAGAAATACGAGAGGCGGCCGTTAAGGCAAACGCACTTGAGTTTATTGAACAGCTGCCGCATGGCTTTGAAACACTTACCGGCGAGCGCGGTGTTAAGCTTTCTGGCGGGCAGCGTCAGCGCATTGCCATTGCACGCGCCATTCTTGCTAACAAGCCCCTTTTGGTACTTGACGAGGCAACCTCGGCGCTTGACTCTGAAAGCGAAAAACTTATTCAAGACGCACTGCACAATCTTATGCACGGTCGCACGTCGATTGTAATAGCGCACCGCCTTTCAACGGTGGCAAGCCTTGATAGGATTATTGTGTTGCGCGATGGGGCCATTGTCGAGGACGGAACGCATGCATCTTTGGTTGATGGGGGTGGCGAATATGCGCGCCTTTGGAACCGCCAATCGGGTATGTTCTTGGGAGATGAGTAGCGTGGCGTTGGGGGCTTTGTTGAGCGTGGCGTTGGGTGCATTATTGAGTGTGGCGCTGGGGGCGCTATTGAGCGTGATGTCGTGCGTGCATGATGTACCGTTTCAAAGGCGAGAAACATGGAACTAGTTTTAGCCTCTGCCTCGCCGCGCCGCCGCGAGATTTTAGAAGCACATGGCATTGCTTGTCAGGTGCTTGCGCCCGTTGTTGATGAGGAAGCTCTTGTCGCTGCCTGGGAGCGCACAGACGGTAAGGACGTGGGAGCATTGGTAACAAGCCTTGCTCTCGCCAAGGCACGGGAAGCTCAAAAACAAGTTGAGAGCATTGTGGGGCGTTTTGAACGGGAACAGCATGAGGCGCTTGAAGAGCTTGAGATATTTATGCCTCCTATGGGGCTGGATAGAAGCCGGCCGTCATTTGCAGCACGTGAGATGCCTACAGAGTTTGCGCGACAACAAAAGATGTCTTTTAGATACATTCTTGCCGCTGATACGCTGGTATACAACGGACACATTTTAGGTAAGCCCTACTCACCAGAGAGGGCAATTGCTATGCTTATGGAACTCAGTGGGTGCTCGCATGAGGTATACACAGGCGTAGCTTTTCTTGATAGGCTCAAAAGCACCAAAACACTTCTTTTTGACGTATCAACCGTCACTTTTCAAAACTACGATGAAGAAGCTGCTCGTGCGTACGTTGTTACAGGGGAGCCGCTTGACAAGGCGGGCGCGTATGCCATTCAAGGTTTGTGGGGTATGCAGGTAGCTTCCATCGAAGGCGACTTTGAAAACATCGTTGGTTTGCCTTGGCACAAAATAGAGCCATTGCTGGTGGCCCAGCAGGGCGTCTAACAAACACTTCTTTATGCGCTCAAGCTCAGCCAAGCCTCACAAACGAAGCCTTGTTGATGGCAGCGTTCGGAATAATGACCGTGTTGCTATCAGCGGTGCGCAGCGTTACGTGCCGCCACGTTATGTCCTCGACAATGCCCTCGTCAGTACCAACCCTGATTTTGTCGCCCGGCTGAACAAGCTTAGTAATACTTACCTGCAAGCCTCCAACCAAGTTGGCTATGGTGTCTTGCAAGCCCAGCGACAGCGCGATACCACCAACACCCAAAGCCGCAATAAGCCCCGTTACGTTGATGCCAAAACAGGTGTCGAGTATAACGCAGGCAGCGAGCACCCAAATGGCAGCATGGGTGAGGTTAACAAAAATTGAACTGGCAGGAAAATTGTTTTTATCGTGCCCCAAAAAATGTTTAAGCAGGCGCACCACCACATAAGCAACAATAGCTGCCACTAGAAGTATCAAAAGTGCGAGCAATATCTTTTTTACATACTCATTTTCGAGAAAGGCATCCATAGAGCTTAGCTCCGCTCATCATCGGCTTCGGCAGAAATTTCCACCTCAACCTCGCTTGCCTCTTGCTTAATCTCTACGTTTGGCACGGGCAGTGGTTCGAGCTCAGGCACATCTGTTGTAGAACTAGTTTCCTGCATAGCAGCCCCAGCTGTCAAAGCTGCGTCACGCTCGCGAGAGTCCGTTACCTTTCGAGCGCTGATATAGAACAAGGCTCCAACAACACCAACTGCGGTAGCGATGGTGTCAATAATCCAGTCCATAGGGTCTGCGTTGCGCCCGTCCACAAAGAGCTGATGTACTTCGTCGCTTGCTCCGTATAAGGAGCCAAGAATAAAAGCGACAATGGCAACTTGCCACAAGGGCAAACGAGATTGGCTTACGGCAACCGTAAGCAATACGCCCAAAACGAGATAAAGACAAAAGTGAGCAACAACATTAAGGCTCTCATGATGGGGTGGGTACTCTGAGCCCGGTATGGACGAAAGCACAAAAATAAGGGCCGCCCAAAAAACAACCAGCGCCCACGCAAGAATACGAGGCAACAATTTTGGTTTTTCACGAAGATCAGAAGCGCACATAGAACTCTCCTTACTCGTCTTAAGGTTTCACTTGCATGACGATACTGCTATTTGGCAAAGTTGCTAAAACTACTAGGACTAATTATACCCATAGTTACTTTTTTATGGTTGCCGAGGAGCGCTTGCTGTCTGCCTCGCGCAACAAGAAACCAACGCCAATCGCTTTACCTGCCACGCAAAAACGGAGCTGAGAGTGTTATTCAGCATAGAGAGCCCATACGCGGGCGACTTCTTCTTCCCAAAACTGACGACAACTGGCACGGTTGCTTGGGTCGAGCTGACGGTTGAGGCACTCTTGGGCAAAGACAAAATAGCCGTCACCAGGAATACCACTGTCTGCTCGCACCACCACCGCACCCAGCGAGATGCCTCGGTCGGCATCTTCAAGTGTGCAAACCTCTTCAAGCATTTGTGCCAGCGCACTTGAGCGTGCAGAGAAGCGGCGGGCAAAGATAATCTCCGAAATCTCACCATAGGTAATGGTCGCCCGTGAGGCGGCAACGCCAACAAGCAGCTCTCGCATACGTTCGCGCTGTCTCTCCCACTCGTCTTTCGACATTCCCCACGTACATTCAAAGGCTCGTTTAACCATGTTGTACCTGCCTCACACTGAACCTTGCGGCGCACGCCATGCTATGCGCCACGCTACACGCCACACTACAACGCCATACTACACTCCTTGCCAAGCACCCAAGAGCACCCAAGCACCTAAGCACCAAGGGCGCGCAAGAGATTAACGGTTTCAAGCGCACTTACCGCACAATCAAAGCCCTTGTTGCCCGCCTTTGAGCCAGCGCGCTCAATGGCTTGCTCAAGATTATCCGTGGTGAGAATGCCAAAGAGTACGGGAAGTCCCGTTTCAAGCGACACTGCTGCAATTCCTTTTGAGACCTCGTTGCACACATGGTCGTAGTGGCTCGTAGCTCCTCGAATAACTGCGCCAAGGCAAATAACGGCATCATACGTGCCACTTTTTGCCATTGCTGAGGCCACAAGCGGTATCTCAAAAGCACCGGGCGTCCACGCAACTGCGACGTCCTTTTCGTCTACGCCGTGGCGCGTAAGTCCGTCCAAAGCTCCGCTCAAAAGCTTGCTTGTAATAAACTCATTAAAACGTGACGCAACAATGCCTACCTTGATACCTTCGTTAACCAGTTTTCCCTCATACGTTTTCATCTTTTCTCCTTTTCTTTGGCAGGTTGCCCGTTTTCCTTTGTGGCAAGCCTGCGTTTTCCTTTACCAATAGTTCTTGTTCATAAATCCTTATGTCAAATACTTATGCAAACCCTTATTTCAAATCCAGCAAATGACCCATTTTTTCTTGCTTTGTTTTGAGATAACGATAATCATGCTCATTGGCTGGCATCTCAAGGGGGATTCTCTCAACAATTTCGAGCCCAAAACCAGAAAGACCGTAGAGCTTGTCAGGGTTATTGGTCAGCAGTCTAAAAGACTTGACTCCCAAATCCCGCAGTATTTGTGCACCGATATAGTAGTCGCGCAAATCCTCCTCAAAACCAAGAGAGAGGTTAGCCTCAACGGTGTCCATACCCTTATCTTGCAAAGCGTATGCCTTAAGTTTGTTAACGAGTCCAATGCCGCGTCCTTCTTGGCGCATATAGAGCATGATTCCTCTGCCCTCGCGCTCAATTTGCTGCATGGCAGCGGAGAATTGGTCGCCACAATCACAGCGCAGCGAACCAAAGGCATCGCCGGTAAGGCACTCGGAATGTACGCGCGCAAGCACGTTTTTGCCCTCACCAAGGTCGCCCTTAACCAACGCCAAGTGATGCTCACCATTGAGCTTATTGACGTATCCATAGGCAATAAAATCGCCATATTTAGTGGGCATAGTTACCTCAGCAACACGCTCAACCAGCTTGTCGTGCGTTTTGCGATAATCCTCTAACTCTTTTATCGAGATAATGTTGAGCTTGTGCTGCTCGGCAAACTCAGTGAGCTCCTCGGCACGCATCATCGTACCGTCCTCACGCATAATTTCGCAGCACAACCCACATTCCTTAAGGCCTGCCAAGCGCATGAGGTCAACGGTTGCCTCGGTGTGTCCGTTGCGCCCGAGCACTCCGTTTTCCTTGGCTAAAAGGGGAAACATATGTCCCGGCCGACGAAAATCCTCAGGCCTAACATCTTTCTCAACGCATTTGCGCGCAGTAAGGGCGCGCTCGGCAGCGGATATGCCGGTGGTGGTGTCAACGTGGTCAATCGAAACCGTAAAGGCAGTTTCATGATTATCAGTGTTGACGCTTACCATCTGCGGAATTTGCAGACGCTCAATAAACTCTGCGCTCATGGGCATGCAGATAAGCCCCTTGGCATGTGTCGCCATAAAGTTGACCATCTCTGTGGTGGTAAGCTCCGCAGCACAAACAAGGTCGCCCTCATTCTCACGATTTTGGTCGTCGATTACGAGCACCATTTCGCCACGCTTAAGTGCCGCCAGAGCCGCCTCGATGCTGCTGAATTGTTGCGTGCGTTCTTGCACCGTGCTTCCTTGTTGCGCGCGCTCTTGCGCCGTGCCCTCTGGTGCCGCCTGCTCGATGCGCTCTTGTGTTGTGCGCTCTTGCGCCGTGCTTCCTTGCACCGTGCGCCCTAGTTCTGTACGTTCCGTTGTTTTACTCATAGTTCTCACGCTCCTTACGTAGCCCCTCAAGCTCTGCCGAGCCTTCGCCAATACCTTTCCTAAAACCCCTGCCGAGCCAAAAACTCGGCTGTTATAGTGCTGCCTGCTGCTTGCTGGTGCTTCTCACTTCTCTCCCCATGGTTTGCCTCGCTCTTAGCCCTTCCGTTTGCTTCAAAAGTTTTACCACCGTCCAGCTCCAAAAGACGCTCAACGTATTTGCCAATAAGATCGACCTCGAGATTGACCGCATCACCCACTTTTTTCTGAGAAAGGGTAGTGGTAGCAGCCGTATGCGGAATAAGAGAAACGCTCAAGCCCTGCTCGGTTACGCTCGCAACAGTAAGGCTGATACCGTCGAGGGCAATCGAACCCTTCTGAATTATGTACCGCAAAAGGTCTTTGCTTGTTTCTATGGTGTACCAAAGGGCAGTGTCGTCTTTGGTAATTGCGCGGATAGTGCCCCGCCCGTCGATATGACCCGATACAATGTGTCCACCAAAACGTCCGTTGGCAGGCAGTGCACGTTCAAGATTTACCGCAGTGTTTGGCTTGAGTTCGCCCAGCGTGCTGCGCTTGAGGGTTTCGTGCATAACGTCGGCGCTAAAACTCGTTTTAGTGAGCTGCGTTACGGTAAGGCACACGCCATCAACGGCGATGGAATCTCCCAAGTGGGTGTTTTCAAGCACCGCCTTGCCGGTAACCGTAAGCGTTGAGGAAGCTTGCCCCCGCCTAACCGAAGCAATCGAGCCTATCTCTTCCACAATTCCCGTAAACATTTAGCCCTCCTCACGTTTTGTGTTGAAGTTCATATCGAAGCTGTTTGCTGCTCGGGTGCTTTGTGCGGCGATCTCTCCTTCAATACAGTAGTCATCGCCGATTTTTATAACAGAGGTGTTACTGAGCTGCATCGCCTTTTCTGGTACGTCTACACCACGCCCGCTAAGGGGGGAGGGGGCACCAAGACCACCAAAGAGCTTGGGAGCAATATAGCAACGCACTTTATTGACGATACCCGCTTCAAGGGCTGCGGCGTTGAGTGTTGCACCTCCCTCAATAAGTACGCTGTCAATATCACGTTTGCCGAGTAGCTGCATGAGCGCAACAAGGTCAACGGATTTTTTAGGTGAGCCAGTGGTTGTGCTCTCACTCGTTTTCGCACTCATTTTGTTCGCCCCGTTTGAGCTTGCGCTCCCGATGTCTTCAATGCTTCCTGAGCCACCACCCACAACCACAACCTCGCAACCACAAGCTTCAAGCTGTGCAGTTTTCTCTGTATCAGTGCAAGCTGTTGCAATAAGCGTTGGATATTTGGTGGCAGTTTGCACGAGCTGTGAATCAAGCGGAATGCGCAAGTGCGTATCGCAGACAATGCGCAAGGGATTGTGCCCGCCGTCAAGGCGACAGTTGAGGAGGGGATTATCGGCCAAAACCGTACCAATGCCCACCATAATGCCCCCGTAGCGCCCACGCAGTTGGTGAACCTCTGCACGTGCAGCCTCACCAGTAATCCACTTTGAAGCACCTGTGTGGGTTGCGATTTTTCCGTCAAGGGTCATGGCGTATTTAAGCAACACATAAGGAGTTTTTGTTTTGATGTAGTGAAAAAATATCTGATTGAGCTCGTCGCACTCTGCCTGTAAAAAGCCGCTTACCACCTCGATGCCTGCGTCTTTAAGAAGTCTAATTCCCTTGCCTGCAACTTGCGGATTAGGGTCAACAGAGCCGATAACCACCTTTGAAATCCCGTGCTCGATGAGAGCCTCGGTGCAAGCGGGTGTTTTTCCGTGATAGCAGCACGGCTCAAGAGTGACGTACAGGGTGCTGCCCGCAAGCAGCGTTGCTGAGTTAGTTGCCTCATCGGTAGAACTGCTTGCCCCTTCGCCAGCGCTGCGTTCAAGAATTCGCTGCTGAGCATTTTTGATGGCATTGCGCTCAGCATGAGGCTTGCCAAAACATTCGTGATACCCCTCGCCAATAATCTGTCCGTCTTTTACAAACACAGCGCCAACCTGCGGATTAGGATTAACCCAGCCTCCGCCTTGCTTTGCAAGCTCAATCGCACGCTGCATAAAACGCACGTCGTCAGACAAAATATCAGTGTTTGAAAAACTCGTCATCGCTCTGTCCCCTTCATTACGTTCAAAACGCAGTTCAGGGCAGACCTTGACGTAAGAAATGGCTTCTCGGCAGCTCAAGCACAAAACGAGGCGCTCAAAGGCTGCGCAGCCATACATCTTCTTTCATCCAGACTATACTGTCGGCTTCGGAATCACACCGAATCTGCCTTGCGGCTCGTGGGCTCTAACCACCGGTAGGGACTTTCACCCTGCCCTGAAGATGCTTTTATTATAGCAGCCTCCTCGGTTTTTGCAAAGGTTGTAGCATAGCCGCTCCGTCCTCGTAACGTAGCCGAGCGCCCTCCTAGGGTATACTTTGATAAGAAGCTTCAAGAAAGGAAGCACCTATGAATAAAAAAATCGCTCGAAAATCCTTACGCCTTGCGCCCGTCTTGCTCAGCCTTGCGCTTTGTTTTACGTTGCTGCCGGGTTGTTCACTGGACTATTTGATGACGGACGCCCGTTTTGATTACGAGCTCGACAGTTATGACGAGTTTAGCGAAGACGAATACGCAAGCTCTGAGTTTGCAGAGCCCGACAATTATGGCTCATGGGGTCAGATTAGCGAACCGGTAGTGCGAGCCGAAAACTGGCAGCTGTTCGTACATAACAGCCCCTTCAAACTCGGAGAGCCCTTTCCTTACAATTTTCCCTATGAAGAGGAAGAATATATGGAGAGCAAGTATTTCGTCGTTAACTATGGCAGCTACCCAAGCCTTGATGGCTCAACCGTTGTTGTGCCCATGGCAGCTGAGTTCGCACGCCAGCACCTTGGCTTTAATGACCCAGACGCGAATGACTTTGCCAGTTTCTCTACAACAGCCAGCGCCTATCGTAATCTTATACTTAAAACCCCAAACAATGAAACCAATATTGAGTCAAAATCAATTATGTGTCATGAGAGCCACCCCGTTGACCTCGTTATCGCTACTGAGCCTTCAAAGAGAGAGTTGAAGCTTGCCGAGCAGCGCGGAGTTACCCTGGTTACCAAGCCCGTTTGCTACGATGCTTTTGTCTTTATCACGCACAAAGATAACCCCGTTGATAGCCTTACCCTTGATGAGGTGCGCGGCATTTACTCGGGCAAAATTACCAACTGGAAAGAGCTGGGCGGCGAGGACAAGAAGATTCTTGCCTACCAGCGCGAAGAGGGTTCTGGAAGCCAAACGGGTATGGTAAACCTGGTAATGGGCGACCTGCCTTTTGCTGACTCAGAAACCGTTAAGACCGTAGAGGGCATGAGCGGCCTTGTTAAGGTAGTAACAACCTATAAAAACGAGGCAACGAGCATTGGATACACCTACAAATACTACATAGACAACCTTTTTAAGAATGACGACCTCAAGGTGATTGCAGTAGAAAGCGTTGCGCCAACGAGCGAAAATATCCGTGCTCAGGAGTATTCGCTTGCGGTTAATTACTATGGCGTTATTCGTGGCGGCGAGGAAACAGCGGTAGGTGGACGTTTCTTAGATTGGATGCTTTCTGAGGAAGGTCAGCGGAGCATTAAGCAGGCTGGTTACATTCCTCTTACTGATTATGATGCGAAGTAAGTGAGCGAACAATGGCGTGTAGTGCAAGCGAACAATGGCGTGTAGTGCAAGCGAGCAACGGCGTGTAGTGCAAACGAGCAACGGCGTGTAGTGCAAGCGAACAACTTCGCCTTAGACGATGGGAGCGAGTATGGCAAACAAAAATGCCCCTCTTGCAAAACTTGAGCAAGTACGCAAGGATTTTGGCAAGCAAAATGTGCTGCGTGGCATTGACCTTGAGCTTTCGGCAGGTTCCATTACAGGACTTGTAGGGCCAAGCGGCAGCGGCAAAACTACCATCGTCAATATGATAGTTGGCACGCACAACGCCACCGACGGCTCAATTACCGTACTCGGTGAGCAGCCACCGTTTAAGACCATGCGTCAGCGTTTGGGCTATATGCCGCAAAGCGAGGCGTTATACAGCGATCTTACGGCAAACGAAAACCTGCGTTTTTTTGGGGCACTGTACGGTATGAGTCGCCATGAGCTTAATAAAGAAATCCCGCGGGTGCTTGAGCTCGTGCATCTTGCCGACCAAGGACGCAAGGTGGTTACTGATTTTTCTGGTGGCATGAAGCGTCGCCTCTCGCTGGCAATTGCCCTTTTGCATGGCCCCGATCTTCTTGTTTTGGACGAACCAACCGTGGGGCTTGACCCTTTGCATCGTGTTGAGCTGTGGCGCACCTTTAGAGAGCGGGCAGATGCGGGCGCGGCACTTTTGGTAACCACGCACGTTATGGACGAGGCAGCTTCGTGCGATCGCATTGTTATGATTCACGATGGGCTTATTATTGCCGACGGTACAGACGCTGAACTCATGGCAGCCACCAAAACCGACACGCTCGAGGACGCATTTCTCGCTTTTGAGGAACGCTCGCTCAGAGATGAGCTCGAAGGTCGAGAAAACTTGCCGAGCGAAACCTCAGCAACAGAAACCTCAACCAAAGAAGGAGGCAACAATGCGTAATGCTGTTGCGCTTGCTAAGCGTATCCTTCAACAATTTGCTCACGACCCTCGCACCATTGTTATGTTTATCGTGGGCCCCATTCTCATACTGTGGCTTTTTAGCGTCTTGCTCAATACGGGCGACTATCAGCCAAAACTTGCTACCGTGGAGCTTCCTTCCAAGCTTAACGAAGCTCTCTCAGAGGAGGGAGCAGACTGCACCTCCTACAAGACGGCCGACGAAGCCAATGAGCTTTTGCAACAGGGCAAAATTGACGCAGTTCTCACCCTTAAAGACGAAACCTTGACCATACAGGTGGAGGGTTCAAATCCTTCAAAAACGGGCTCGGTGGTTCAGACGGTGCAGTCTGCGGTTAAAACCTACGCTGCCTATCAGCGAGAAACAATCCAGTCTGATTTAGAAGCACGTTTTTCCGACATTAAAACCAAGCTCGAAGGGTTTAAGACCGACGTCACCGACTTTTTTGCTTCGCTGCCTCCGGTTACCGCCATTGGTGATGCTCTCAGCATGCTGCCTGGCGTCAACACGCCAAAGCCGCAGCCAGAGTTTCCGAGCATCGAGTTACCAGACATTGAAACCATAATTTTAGGCCCACACGGCCCCGTAAGCGATGTTTCTGTTACGTATTTGCACGGCGACGAGAGTTGGGGAACCTTTGATTTCTTTGGGCCGGTATTTATTGGCATCTTTATCTTTATTTTTGTGTTTATTACCAGTGGAATGTCGCTGGTTACCGAGCGCATGGGCGGCACAATGGAGCGCCTTTTGGTTACGCCGATAAAACCGTGGGAGCTGGTACTCGGTTTTTGCCTCGGATTTGGGCTCGTTACTATTGTGCAGGCCTCCCTTGTTTTGTGGGCGTGCGTGACTCTTATCGGATTTCCTAACGAGGGCTCGCTGGCACTGGTTGCCTTCATAGCGTTTTCGATGGCATTGGTGTCCTTGACGCTGGGATTAGTGGTGAGCGCAGTTGCAAAAACGCCGTTTCAGGTTATTCAGTTTATGTTGATTTTGGTTATTCCTCAGGTGTTGCTCTCAGGAGTTTTTGATTTGTCGCAAGCACCCACGTGGATGAAAATGCTGAGCGTGTGTTTTCCCATTACGCACGGGGCCGATGCCTTGCGCGATGTCATGTTAAGAGGCGCAGGTTTTGCCGATATTGCTCTTAACCTCACGATACTTTGGGGCTTTATTGTGGCGCTCTTTGTGCTGGCAACCTCAAGTTTCCAGCGCCGCAAGACAAGCTAAAAGGAGGTCGTTGCGGTTATGGTAATTATTTCGATGTTTATTTTCCTTGCTATTGCCGTTGTTGTTATTGCAGCGATTATTATGGTTGGTTTTATAGGCGTTGGTTCAGTGGCGGCGGCGGCAGGAGGGCTTGCGGGCGTCTTTACTATCAATGATAAATATACCAAAACACTTGCGCTGCTGCTTTGCCTTTCAATTTTCTTTTTTGCGGTGTGCTGTCTTGCTTTAGTAGGTGGATTTATCTGGGGTAGAGCTCTTGTGGGATTTGCCATTATTGGGTGTGTTTCTGCCATGGCTGCCCTCATTTTGGGCATTCTGTCGCTCAAGATGTCACTTAAAATTGAAAAGACCTCTACCAAAGCCTTGCTCATTGTTTTATCGGTGCTGGCAACGCTTCTTGGCGTCGCTGCATTGATTGTACATTCCCTTATTGCCGTTTTGGTGATAATGGTGCCCATTATGACTTGAGCTAACCGCCATTGCGGACCTGACCCGCAATCTTAGGCTGTCGCACCGGGCTTGACGGTTTGTCGCCCCGCACTTGACGGTTTGTCGCCCCGCACTTGATGCGGGGCCTAGTGGGAGAGTGATAGGTTAGTAACGGTTGTCGCCCAAAAAAGCCGTTTAACCCGACAATTCTTCAAAAACGCTTGAAAAATGCGCTTGAGGGGCGTATAGTGTGTGCGGTATATAAGGGTGGCGGCTTATGAGCCACAATTAAAAGAAAGGAATGTTCCCATGTTTGGTAAGTTTCAAACCAAAAAGTCCTCTCTCTCTCTCTCTCTCTCTCTGCACCTAAAGTAAGCACTCCCTCGAAAACTCAGCAAGCCGCACCTCCAGCGCTTTCAAAGCGTCTGCTTGCTATGCTCCTTGCACTGGCTTTGGTGTGCTCGAGTTTTACTGCATTTCCCACAGCGGCTTTTGCTGATGAGATGGCACCCAACGAGGTAGCAGCTGTTGAGGAGGCAGACGAGGCTGCAAGCGAGGAAGTCGCAGAGGTTGAGCCTGCAACCGAGGAGGAAGCAGACGAAGCGTCAATTACAGAACCTCAAGAAGAGCTAGAAGCAGTTGAGCCTGAAGCGGATGAAACAATAGAAGCTGAGGACGCTGACGAGAAAATTGAGCCCCTAGCGAGCAGCGTAGAGGTTGCGACCTACCAAGAACTTCTCGATGCCATTAACGATGCGCCAGACAACGAAAACTGCGTTATTGTTTTAACGGATGACATTGCTGTTGACTACTCTTCTTATGACTGCATATACATTCCTGCCAACAAAGACATTACGCTGCAAAATGGCGTTTCTGGCAGCACGCCTGCTACGCTAAAACGTGATGGTTGGCATTGGGCCGACCTTATTAGAATAGAAATGGATGCAAAGCTTACGCTTGATGGCATTATACTTACCACGCAGAACACGGGCGCAAGTGTATTCAACTGCGGAACTTTTGTCATGGAGAGCGGCGAGATTGTTGATTGCTCTAATAGTGGCGTTCAAAATCATGGCACCTTTACTATGAATGATGGTCTTATCTCAGACAACGAGGGCGAATGGGGCACTGGTGGTGGTGTTTCCAACTATGGTAGCTTTACTATGAACGACGGCACCATTTCAAATAACACAAGCGGCGACGGCGGCGGTGTATACAACGCCGGTACGTTTACTATGAACGACGGCGTCATCACAAACAACGAAGCTACTGCCGATGGCGGCGGCGTGTATTGTATGTGGAGTAGTGAAAGCACTGCAATAAATGGCGGTGTTATTTCAGGCAACAAAGCTAGTTGGGACGGAGGCGGTATCTATACTTACCACTACGATGATTTGCATGTGGGCGCAAGTGTAGTATTCTCTGGCAATAGCGCACGGGCAGCCTATAATCGTGATAGAGACCTCAATACCGTCTACAATCTCCGGATAAAAGGCACGAATTGGACATCTCCCTACACGCAGGGCTACAATAACTACGACATCAATCAAAGTGAAGGCACGGCTCTCAGTGGGACTACCAAAGAGCTTATCTCTTTTGTGCTCGCTGGTGCTTCAGCTTCTTTTGGGACTTCGCCATCATACAACTACATAGATGTTGCTGTGCCTGAGGGCACAAACCTCTCTTCTCTCACTCCAGTTATACAACACAATGGTGCGAGTGTAACCCCCACAGGAGCTCAAAACTTCAACAACGAGATTTACTATACGGTAATGGCACAAGACGGTACGACCAAATCGTATCGAGTTAAAACTCGCTTTTGGCCTCAAGCAGCTGATGCTTATATTTCTTTTACTGCCCCGTGGAGAATACAAGAAAACTCCTACTCGATTTATTCAGAGCAGCACGGTGGCTATCTTAAAGATTTATCCTCAGTAAAACTTGTTCTCAGTGGTTATCCGGTTGACACCCAATGGCCCGATGCGTATGAGTCAGGATATTTAGGTGACGCTTCTTTTCACAGCCCTGGACACTTCTCCTATGACGCAGACGAGAACATACCTTTTAAGCCCCTAGTCTCCGAGGTTTCTGGCGGAAGCAAAACCTTTACCCTTGAGCTTGATTTGGCAGCGGTTGCCTCGTCCATTAGAGCTGATTCTATATTTACTATACACGCTCGTATGCCACGCTTTGAAGGTGCTACGATAACGGCAACCCTGCTCATCGACGGAGTGGCAGTTGCATCAGAGGAAAGAACCAAAGGTTATTCTACCATTAGCTATCCAAATGATTCTGGCGCTAGTTCCCTTGTGCATATTAAGGAAAGCGGCATTGACGGAGTGGTAGAAATTAATCCTTCTGAAGCTATTTTTAACAATGAACAAAGGTATACATCGCCAGAGGGCTGGTATGGATATGGTGCCATTTTGGGAACACCAGCTGCTATTAGCAATTTTGAATACACACACAGTGAAGACTATTACTACGAAAACAACACAGTCGATGGGTCGTACTGGACTATTGTTGATGGCTACGGCTCTGTCGCTACCAACGATTCGTGGACGCAAGTAACGCTCGATAAAACATTCCTCGATACTCTTGATGAGGGCTTGTATACGCTCAGAGTTCATTTTGGTGACCCTTGGAACAGTAATGCGCATGACTGGGTCGACGTTCCTGTAGAAATACTTGAGGAACCCCAAAGTGCCAAAAGCATCTCGACCTTTACCCTCAGTGATGGCTCAAGCAGCTTTGTGGGTAAAATCCAAGGAACAAATATTACCGTTACCGTGCCTGAGGGCACGAACGTAACGTCTCTTACGCCGAGCATCACACACACGGGCGCAAGCATTTCTCCAGCCTCGGGTGTTGCAAAAGACTTTACTAACCCGGTTGCCTACACGGTAACTGCGCTCAACAACAGCACCAAAACCTACACGGTTCAAGTTCTTGCGGTGCAGCCCAACACTTCAATTGTCTCAACAGCAGGGCAGCTACGTGCTGCAATTGACGGCGCGCCCTACAACGAGCAATACACCATTGTCTTGGCCAATTCTATCGACCTTGATGGTGAAGGGCTGTACATTCCCGATAATAAAGACATAGTTCTTACGAGTGCTCCCACCTCAGGCGCACCTTTTACCTTGAGCAACTATGACGGGCACGTCATATATATTGATGACTACGCTACATTCACGCTTGATGATGTTATTCTCACGGGCGATGATCAAGGTGTAAGCAACTATGGCACCTTTATTATGGAGGATGGTGTTATTACAGGCTTTTACGATGGTGGCGTGTACAACAGTGGCACCTTTACCATGAACGGCGGTGCAATTATCGATAACGATTGTGGTTACGATGGCGGTGGCGTATTCAACTGGGGCATCTTTACCATGAATGACGGTGTTATTTCTGGCAACCATGCCTCTGACTGTGGTGGTGGCGTACTTAATTATGACAGCTTTACCATGACGGGTGGCACTATCTCCAACAACACCTCTGACAATGAGGGTGGCGGGGTTTGGAGCTGGGGTGAGGTCACCATAATGGGTGGTATCATTTCTGACAACTCTGCCAACAACAGCGGCGGCGGTGTCTATACCTGTGACTACTACGAATTGTTTGTAGGTGCTGGGGCAGCATTTAGCGGTAATTCTGCGGGCGCGGCATATAACCGCCGTTCAAATCATGATTCTGTTTACAGTTCTCATATATCTTGCACGAGCTGGTCATACGGACACACGCAGGGTTATAACAACTACGACATTAACTACACGAGCGGGCAACCCTTGGCAGAAAGCAGAAAAGACATTACTTCGTTTGAGCTTGCAGGCGTGTCTGGAAACCTTGATTATAATGGCTCCATCTATGTACACTTGTTCGAAGACACAGATCTTTCTGCAGTTACTCCGGTTATCGAGCATACGGGCGTAAGCATTACGCCCACGGGAGCGCAAGATTTTACCGATGAGGTTATCTATACGGTAACGGCAGCGGACGGCACTACAAAAACGTACTCGGTATATGTTTATGTCGACTTTTGGGATGCAGACCCAAGTGTTGAGTTTTGGTCCTATGGCATCAGTGACCTTCGTGAAAATGCTTACAACTTAGATATTGAACAGACTGGTGGCTTCATCAATGAGGTAGAAAAGGTTGAGGTAAAACTCGAAGGGTATCCGCAACAAACTGTTTGGCCTGCGGCTACCGGGTCATGGTGGGGAGATGCCGGAAACGCAAGCTTTGGCTCGCGTACCTCTTGGGTGAGCAATGCGCCACTCACGCATAAAAAGGTAGGCTCTGCCTTTATTATTGAGTTTGATGTGGCAGCGTACGCTTCAGACTTTGATGAATACACAACGTTTTATATGGAAACCCGCATACCGCGCTTTACGGGCACGATAACTGCGACCGTTTTGTTTGATGGTGTGGTAGTGGACAGCAGGGAGTTTACCAACGATGCTGCAACCGTTACCTATCCGAGCCAGCCAGGTGCCAGTGGCGCATCTTATGCTAAGGGCAGCAACACCAATGTAAGGGCAGATATTGAGCTACCTGAGGATACTTTTATGTGGCAAGACTGGGACTTTGAGTATGCGCCTTACCATGGTGGTACTATTCTTGGAACTCCAGCTGCCATTAGCAATTTTGACTATTACGGAACGGCTGAAAACGCGAGCACGTTTTGGGTTATTGACCGTGAGGCTGGGGTAAAAATATACGACCCCTATGACGATTACTGGGAATGGGACTGGAGCACAACAGAACCCGTTGGTGTTACTCGTGGTTCTATCTCACAGAACGGTCAACAAATACAGGTTACCGTCAATGCTTCATTCCTTGAAACTTTGCCTGCAGGAAGCTACACGCTGCGCGTACACTACGGACCAGATTATGATGATCCTTATGAATGGGTTGATATACCTCTTACCATTACGGGTGGCGGTGGCCCAGCGCTGCAGGCTCCCACTATTGCTGGCGATTCTACCATTAGCCTAACGGAAGGTTACGTGGCCTTTAACAAGAACTATGCCATTACGGGCAACCCCGCACCTACGGTATCTTTGGTTGGTGCGCCAGCAGGTGCGAGCATCAGCGCAAGCGGTGTTTTGAGCATTCCAGCAGGGCTAAGCCCCGGCACGTACTCCTTTACTATTAAGGCAGCAAACTCAGAAGGAGAGGCAACACAGGCGGTTACCATTGAGGTAGCGTCGCTTGGTATTGCTCCCATTATTTTGGGCGAAGGCATTATTTCCTTAACTGAGGGATATGCAGCTACTACCGTGAGTTATGCCATAACGGGCACACCTACGCCCAGCCTATCTGTGGAGGGCGCACCAGCAGGGGTAAGCATTACCTCTGACGGTGTTTTGGCTATTCCAGCGAACTTGCCATGGGGAAGCTACAGCTTTACCATCAAAGCGTCAAATGTGGCAGGTACTTCTACCTATCCCGTGGTACTCAACATAGCTTCTGTTGCAAACCAAGCCCCGGTGTTCTCGGGCGATACGGAAATCTCTCTTACAGAGGGCTACACAGCAACTACAAGGAGTTATGGCGTTACGGGAACTCCCGTGCCAGTTTTATCTTTAGATGGCGCTCCAGCAGGTATCAGCATTGCTCAAGATGGCGTACTGACCATAGGAGCAGGGCTGAGTGTTGGAACCTATACTTTTGATATCGTGGCAGAGAATTTGGTTGCTACGTCAACGTATACTGTTGCCATCACGGTTGTTGAGGCACCGCCTGTTGGTGTTGCTCCTACTATTGCCGGGGATGCTGCTATCGCTCTTACAGAAGGCTATGTGGCCTTTAGTAAGAACTACGTTATTGCTGGTACACCTGCACCTACGGTTTCTTTGGTAGGGGCTCCGGCTGGCTTGAGCATTACGGCTGCTGGTGTCTTGACCATACCTGCCGGTCTTAAGGTAGGGAGCTACAGCTTTACGATTAAAGCTGAGAATACGGCAGGAACAGCAACGAGGGCGGTAACGATTACGGTTGCTCAAGCTTCGCTTGTTGGTGTTGCTCCGAAAATTACGGGTGACGCTACTATTACTCTTACCGAAGGTTATGCCAAGCTCACCAAGAACTACACCATTGCAGGCACACCTGCACCTACGGTTTCTTTGGTAGGGGCTCCGGCTGGCTTGAGCATTACGGCTGCTGGTGCTTTAACGATA
>WRHU01000009.1 GCA_009783085.1 Coriobacteriia bacterium | reverse complement strand
TGGTGATATAGAAGAAAAAAAAAAAAAATATAAAAAAAAAAAAAAAAAAAAAAAAAAGAGGGGGGGGGGGGGGGGGGGGGGGGGGGGGCCCCCCCCCCCCCCCCGCCTCTTAAAATCACGCCAAAACTCTAAAAGAGTTACTTCTTTTTCGACCTTAAGCTGGGCACCACACTTGGTACGGCATGGGCAAGTATGGGCACGATAATAAGGGCAAGTGCCAAAGACACCACCAGCGAGGGGCCCAGATAGGCAATGTTATACACAAACGAATAGGCCCAAACATTGCCGCCCTCGGCATATTCACTAAAAAATATAACACCGCTAAGCACGTGGCTCGCATAGCGCAAGGCACCGCCAGCAACAAATGCTCCAGCTATAACTATCGAGCCAGCCGTCAATCGAGAGAACAGCAAGGTTTTCCCTTTTTCAACAAGTCTTTTGGTGGTCCACGCATAAGGACGCGCAAACAGACCAACAACAGCGCCAAAGAGCAAGTACGGCACGGGGTAATCAAGAAGTACCTGCGCCCAGTGGACAATATAAGGGCCTATCAGTAAGTCAAACATACCAAAAATGGCTCCCATGAGCGCACCTGCCGCAGCGCCACGCCGCAAGGCTACAATGCCAATGGGCAACATTGCAAACGATATGGAACCACCTGCAAAGTTGATGGGCAATCTAATGGCAAGGTACTGAAGCGCCACTGCCAGCGCCACGCCAAGCGCACATTCCACAAGAATTATTACTCCGTTGTTCCGCATGCTAACTTCCTCTCTTAGGAGCGTGTTTTTGTGGTTGCGCTCATCATCTGTGCGTCTAACAACAGCTCTTGCAACACAAAAATCCTGCCCCTCGTTGAGGGAGCGTTTGCACAGCTTTTTGAGATAGTGAAGATAAGCGTTTCCGCTTTGGGGCTCCGCATTACCGGAACACTCTTCTCGGTCGCGAACAAGTCGCCTCTCAGCCGTATAACAGCTCCCGATGGGATAAGATACGCCTAGTTTAGCACAGAAAACACTGGGCACTGCTAGGGCGTACGAGAAACTCTTGGAACGGTAAGAAAAAGCGCCAAAACCAAGGCAATCATCATCAAGAGGGCAGCAGCAAAAAGTATTGTTATGCCGAGCAGAGCGGCGCTGCCTGATGTCACAACGCAAGCAACCGGAACAAGCGGCGAGAACAGCGGGCTTAAGGTAATATTGACCCAAAGACCACCGCCAATGGTCATGCTGAACAAAAACAGGGGCAAAAACACCCATGAAGCCGTATGTCTACCCATAAATTGGGCAAGCAGCGCACCCAAAACCGAACAATAAATCATAATAGCAATAAAGCCGAGGCAAGTAAGTGCGCCAGGAGCCTTGCCAACAAGAAGTGTGGTCGCAGCAACATAGAGTGCAATTACTAGCAACCATACCACCCATACCACCAAAAGCGAAACACAGAGCTGCTGGGCATACGTGCGCCTTCCGCGCATGAGAATACGTTTATCATCACGAGTTGGAACGCTTAAGGCGGCATGCAAAAAAGCGAGCAACAACAGAAGGGCCGCAACCCCAAAAACAGGTGCTGCGCTTGCGAGCTGGGCAGAAGAAGAGCCATCGGTCGAGCCTTGCAAAAGCGGCCCCTCATATACCACGTCTAAAAGATCAGTGGTAGGTATTTCGCTTCCAAAAGTTGTTTCAAGCCCTAAGCTATCGAGTGCCGAAGTAAGGGCAAAGCGAGCGCGCAGCTGCATGATTGCCTCAGCAACTTGCTCGCGGGCAAACTCGCTATTGGTTATGCCAGGTGCTGAGTACAAGGTTACCGCTGCTCGGTTGCCTGCAGTAAGCCGCTCATTAAAATCTTGTGGCACAACAAGCAAACCCTGAACACGTTGTTGTCTAAATACCTCATCGGGCTTGAGCGCAGCGTCTACGCCAACTACCTCAAAGCTTGAAACCTGTGCAAGGTCAAAAACAAGCTCGTTGGAAAGCTCGTCATCGCTCAGCTGCTGAACTGCAAGGCTTAAAGGTGGAACACTTTCTGAGAGCACATACGAGCTTGTCTGCGCCATGAGAAGCTGAAAGAGCACAATCAGCACCAGCAAGGGCAACAGATACCGCTGCGACTTGAGCTTAAGCCAAAACTGCTTCATCACAGCGACCGCCTCCACATTAAGAAACCTACGCCGCCAGCAACCGCAAAAGGCACCACAAACAAAGCAAGTTGCACGGGGTCAAGCGCACCGCCAAGCGACCAGTTTGCCAACTGCGTAGAAAGCCACGTGGGATTAAACAGGCGTATATCGGAATACATAAGCCCCGTGGGATAAAAACCGCCGCCGATAAAGAGCAAAAAGAACATGAGCGAAAGGCAGGCTATCAAAGTTCTCGTAGTAGCCGCCTGAGGCTGTTGCCTTACGCCACTAAACATGAGATAGAGGGCAGTAAGCACGAGCGAGAGGAGTACCGATGAAACCAGCAGCGCAAGTACGGCAATGCCCTGCGCAACAAAACTTAAAACAACCGCCAAAACCCCTGCCAAAACGAGAGAAATGCTTGCCGCTACCAGCAAGTACGAAACAAACAAATGGCGATAGCGAACACCTTTGGTATAAAGGTGCCGCACATAACCAGTCGCATACTGGCGCGACGCAATAACCGCAACAAAAAACGAGGCAATCGATACGCTCAAAAAGAGCAACAACGTAAGCAGCTGCACCAAATAAGCCGGGGCAACAGAGGGAGTTTCAACGTTGTCTGCACGCATAAGCGCTTCAGAAAGAAGCACCAGCGAAAAGTTGTTGACTGCCTCTGCATGCTTTTTTGAGCTCTCAAAGTGTCCGCGTGTTTCTTGCTGATACACCAAAGCATAGTTTTGTATTCTGTCGAGTGCCTCAATGGCACGGTCAGTAACCGAATACACCACCGCACCAACAAGCGGGTCAGTGGCTCGCACGGTTATAGTCGCATGGCCTCCATAGACCAAAACTTTCAGCGTGTTTTCGGGAAGAAGAAGAATAGTATCAACCTCTCCCCGCCTGAGCATTTCCTCTGCGTCATCAAGCGTAGTAACAGTAATGCTCTTGACCGTTTCGAGCTTGCCAATCTCGGCATTGAGATTACGAATGAGTGAATCGTTGCGCGTGCCGTCGCCATACACAACCGCCACCGACACCTTGGGTACGTCATTTTTTGAAAAGAGTTCTTGGGGCAAACTTGCCAGCACAAGAGCAATCAGCACCAACAAAGCAGCCAGCAAAATTATTATCGAACGTGCAGCAACTTTGAGGTTAGAAAGATACAGCGTCAAAAACTTCATAACGCAACAATCTCGGCACTGGGTAAAAGCAACACACGCTCGCATAAACCTTCAAAATCCTTGCGGTCGTGTGAAACCATTATCAGGCTCGCGCCGCGTTCTTTTTCGGCGCGCAAAACATGATGAGCCTGTTCAATAGAGCGCTCGTCAAGATAACTAAAAGCCTCGTCGAGCAGAAGTATTTGCGGTGCAGAAAGCAGTGCTGCCGCTAAAGAAAGCCTGCCGCGCATACCAGAGCTGCCTTTTGCATACCGCTTAGTCCAAAACGGCAGCATTTCAAGCCTGCGCGCAACCAGCTCAACTTGCTCTTTGGCAGCCTGCCCACGCAGCCCGCTGAGGTGCGCTTCAACCAACAAATTGTCTTTGAAACTGAGCGATTCTTGAAAGCCAGCGTGCTGCATAACGTATCCGACGCTTCCGTTGACCTCTACTGTGCCAGCACTGGGCTGCAAAAGCCCTGAGATAATATCCAAAAGCGTTGTCTTGCCGCTTCCATTGTGGCCATAAACCCCCAGGCCCTCACCCGGGCCCACTATACAACTCACCGGGGCGAAAATCTCCTCGCCCCGGCGTTTTTGAATACTCTCTAAAACCAGTGTCTTGTTCATAATTGCTCATAGCTCACTTACAACAGTGACACCCAAACAAACTCGTAAAAACTTTCAGCATTTTGGCTCAAGCGTTTTGCTCAAGCGTTTTAGAACGCAGAACCAAAATCGAATATATCCCAATAGTTATTGCTGCTTTTCTCGGGAGCATCCAATATCTCTTGTATAAGTGACTCGTTGCTTAAGTTCGTTGCATTAATGTCGCTGATGCTGATGTCAGCCGAAACTGCGCCCGAAGGCGTATTGAGGGTAACACCCAAGCCACTAAGGAACTTATCCGTAACCGATATTTCATAGGAAACATCGTCGAGGTACGAACCCATATAGCTCGACATTGAGCGCACAGAGTCCAGAGCATCAGTAATGGTCTTTGCCGCCTCTTGGTAGCGAGAATCTTTACCGCGCTGCTCGGCGTAGTTATAGAGTTCGTCTAAAAGAGAGAACGGGGCAAGACGGCCTTTATGTGTGGTAGTGCTACCGCTTTTTGAGCTCGTGGCATCAAGAACCACTTTGTCATGAACGTCTTTTTTGTTTATCTCATTGGTCATAAAGTCGGTGACAATTTCAGCCATGCGCTCGCTGTCCACATCTGTGTCCATATTGGCAGCAGTTTTGTCAACTTCTGCGCTCAAGTCTTCAAAGAACTTTCTATTGAGCTTACCGTTTGAAACAACATTGTTAAAATCGAGCTTTGTATCGAGCTCACTATTAAGCTGGTCGTTAAGCGTACCAACAATACCACTCTCTTTGCTCACAACCTCGATTCCTCCGCCTGAGCTACTGCCTTCATAGACAATTAGCGTATCGTCCTTGAGAAGGAAACCCATGCCACCAGAGTAACCCCAAAATGTTGAAGACTTGAGGTCTTTTCCAAGATCCCACTTAACGGTTGCATTCACACCAGCTCGTGCCTCCACCGTTGCACTGCTCGCCTCAAAAAGAAGGTTCTCGGTGCCAAAGTAGAGAGCACCCAATGCCGTTTTTTCACTCAAGTTCCCAAAGGTGTTAAGGGCATAGGCAACCCCGCCGCCAACAAGTGCGAGGGCGAGAACAGCGGCAATAATTATGGGAAGCTTTTTGCTTTTCTTTTTGGAAGCTTGCTGCGCTGCATACTGCGGGGGGTATTGTCCCGCATATTGAGGGGCGGCTCCCATAGGTGCAGCGCCAACCGAAGGAGTGCTTACGGGAGCGGCAGCGCCTTCTACCGATGAAGCGGCTACAGAAACAACCGGCTCAGCGACGGGCATAGCAGCAGCCGCAGCTGTCTCAACAGCTGCAACCTTAGCAGCCTTGGCAGTCTTGGCAGCAGGCTCAGCGCTCACCTCAACAACAGGTTCGACCTTTGCCTTGATAGAAGCTGCCGCTTCCTCAGCCGCAACGCCTACCGAAGCAACTTCTGCAGCAGCAGCCTTGGAGGCCTTGGTCGCTGCAGCTTTGGTAGTCTTAGCAGCAGTTTTTGCAGCCTTTACGGGCGCAGCACTCGCTTCTGCCGCAGTTGCTAGATAGGCTTCTTTTCCGCAGTAGGGACAAAACTTAGATACATCAGGTATCTCTTTACCACAACCTGTACAAAACATAATTTCTCCCATCACTTGCACTGATACGGTTGCCTTAAAACTGTCTAAAATCGTCTTAGGCTCGTCTAAAAACGAGTGTTAGGCGAGTGTTATTCCTCGGTATCTTGAGCGTCCTCGGCGAGTAGGTTTCGCGTTCTGCTTGAATCCACGGCAATGCCAGGGCCCATCGTTGAGGTAACAGTGATTGACTTGATGTAGCGACCCTTCGCCGAAGCAGGCTTGACCCGCAAAATCTCGTCAAGCAAAGCACCATAGTTCTCGGTAAGCTGCTCGGCAGTAAACGAAACCTTGCCCACCGGTACGTGGCAGATGCCAAAACGGTCGGCGCGATACTCAACACGTCCTGCTTTAAGCTCGCTCACAATTTTAGAAACATCCATGGTAACGGTTCCAAGCTTGGGGTTTGGCATAAGGCCGCGCGTACCCAAAACTTTACCAAGACGACCAACCTTTGCCATCATGTCTGGCGTTGCAACGGCAGCGTCAAAGTCAAGAAACCCACCTTGCACTTTTGTGATAAGGTCGTCAGAGCCAACAACATCTGCACCAGCAGCCTCTGCTTCTTTGGCCTTGTCGCCCTCAGCAAAAACTGCAACGCGCACGCTCTTGCCCGTGCCATGTGGGAGCGAGATAGAGCCACGCACCTGTTGGTCGGCTTGACGGGTGTCGATACCAAGACGAAAGTGAGCCTCCATAGTTTCATCAAACTTGGCAGCTGCAACCTCTTTAGCAAGACGCATCGCAGCAAGCGGGGCGTAAAGCTTCTCGGCATCTACTTTTTCTTGTTGGTTTTTTCTGTTCTTTGATAACTTTGGCATGATTACTCCTTATTCTCATGGTCAGCGAGCCATGCCGGCTCTCCCATTTTTCTATCCGCCTCACACATTCTGCGAAAGGTACGGATAGCTTACTCCTTTTCCTCAGATTCCTCTGATTCACCCTCAGCGCTTTCCTCAACCTTAGGCTCTTCAATCGGAAGGATTTTCTTCTTTTTCTTGTACACGCCGGTATCGGCAACGCCCTCAACACGAACGCCCATAGAGCGTGCCGTGCCTTGAACAACTTTCATAGCAGCCTCAACATCATTGGCGTTAAGATCAGGCATTTTGACCTCAGCTATTTGACGCAGCTGGTCTTTGGTCAACTCGCCAACCTTTTCCATATGGGGTTCACCAGAACCCGACTCAATGCCCAGCGCCTCTTTAATCAAAACGGCAGCGGGCGGGGTTTTGGTGATGAAGTCAAAAGTTTTGTCTTCATAGACGGTAATCTCAACGGGAATAATAGTCGAGCCTTTGTCCTGCGTAGCGGCATTGAAAGCCTGGCAGAACTGCATAATGTTTACGCCCTTAGCACCGAGTGCCGGACCAACCGGAGGCGCAGGAGTTGCCCCTCCCGCCGGGATTTGAAGCTTGATATAACCAGCTATTGGTTTTTTGGGAGCCATCGCTCTCTCCTTAGTTTCTCGTAACACAACAGGGTTTCTGCTGCGTTGCTAACTCACATTTGTTCTTACCTTTATCACAATGGTCGGTGAGAAGCGTCCCTTATCGGGGCACCGTCCATAGTTTCTCCACATTTGCACGTTGCACAAAAGCAAACCAGATAAGCCTTGAGGCGCGCAGCCCGAGCTTGCCCAAAAAACAAATCCTGCCTAAAGGCGCGTAACCTGGTCGTAGCTCAGCTCAACGGGGGTTTCTCTACCAAAAATCGAAACAAACACTTTAATTTTGCCTGCCTCGGGGTTGACCTCAGAAATCGTGCCGTCAAACTCTGCAAGCGGACCAGAGGTCACTTTGACGCTCATGCCAACAGCAAGGTTTGAAGAGGTCTTTTTGGGCATGTCGGTATCGACACGCTTCATAATTTTGTTGTATTCCTCGCGCGAAAGCGGCGTGGGTCTGCCTTGGGCACCCACAAAACCGGTGACGCCGGGGGTATTGCGCACTACGCTCCAACTTTGGTCATCAAGTTCCATGCGTACCAGCACATAACCGGGGAAAATCTTTTTCTCACTGGTAACGCGCTTGCCGCCGTCTTTTATCTCCATGATTTCCTCGGTTGGAATCTTGATATCAACAACACGGTCGCCAAAGCCCATCGACTCAATGCGGTGGAGCAAATTATGCTTTACCTTATTCTCATATCCACTATACGTGTGTAAAACGTACCACTTCTTTGCCATAGCTTACTTGCCGCCCATCAAAAAGTTGCGGAGTGAAACACTCGGGGCTCCTGTGGCAGCAGCAGTATCATCGACTGCCTCTGCAGCAGCATCAGCGGCCTCTGCAGTGGCGTCACCAGCAGCATCAACAGCATCTTCGATGGCATCTGCAAGGTCTGCACCGGCATCAGCACCAGCATCGGTAGCAGCATCAAGCAAGTCGCCAGCAGCCTCAGGGTTGATTACCTCTCTCAGCTGCGAGATATACTTGATAACAACAACCATTATCTGGTCGATGATAAAGATAAGAATGCCAAAAAACAGCAGCGCAATAATGACGATAATCGTCATGTTGAGAACTTCGTTTTTTGTTGGCCACGTTGTTCTTTTTATCTCAAGACGCACATTGCGAAAATACGCAATAGCACGCTGAAAGATGTTTGGCTGCTTGGGGGCCTTTTTGCTTTTGTCCGCACCCTTTGGGCTCTTTGCCGCCGGAGCGTTTTTGGAAGCATTCTTTGGAGCAGTCTTAACAGCGTTTTTAGAAGCCTTGGCATTCTTGGAAGCCTGAGCGTCTTTTGCAACACCCTTAGCTATATCTTTGGCCACGCTCTTATCCGACTGAGCCTCTGGGCCAGTGGTCACTGTTTTGTTTCTGTTGTTCTTCTTTTTTGCCATCTTTTTTCCTGACATTCACTGGTGTTTATTATTTCTTAAACCTACACTGAAGTTTTAATAGTCAAACTGAATAAAACTGAATAAAACTGAATATAACAAAATCAAACGTTCTTACGTTCTTGAAAAAAACTGGCAGGCCAGGAGGGACTCGAACCCCCAACAAACGGTTTTGGAGACCGCCGCTCTACCAATTGGAGCTACTGGCCTGTGCCGTACGTGCCTGTATGCACACCTGCTCGTATGTCCGCTTTGCTCGACACACGTATCTGGGCGCGCAAACGCGCAGACTCACTCACCGCGTCTCTCGATGCAGTGTGTGGGTCTTACACCATTTGCAGTATTTCTTAAACTCAATACGCTCTGGGTTGTTTTGCTTATTCTTTTTTGTGGTGTAGTTACGACGCTTGCACTCAGTGCACGCCAGGGTAACCAACGTTCGCATGAATCCTCCTTGCAGATGTACAGTGCACAATGCAGCCCAACACGCCTGTGCTGGGCTGCATCTGATAACAGTGCTTTACTTAATAATTTTAGTTACACGACCAGAACCAACGGTTCTACCACCCTCACGGATAGCAAAGCGCAGGCCCTCCTCCATAGCGATAGGAGCAATAAGCTCGCCACGAATCGCAATGTTGTCGCCAGGCATAACCATCTCGGTGCCCTCAGGCAAGTGAGCAACACCAGTAACATCGGTAGTGCGGAAGTAGAACTGCGGACGATAGCCATCAAAGAACGGCGTGTGACGTCCACCCTCCTCTTTCGTAAGAATGTAAACCTGAGAATCAAAGTCGGTATGCGGAGTTACGCTACCTGGTTTGCAGAGAACCTGACCGCGGATAATATCCTCGCGCTTAACGCCACGGAGCAAAATACCAACGTTGTCGCCAGCCTCGCCCTGATCAAGAATCTTGCGGAACATCTCAACACCGGTGCAAACGGTTTTCTCAGTTTCTTTGATACCAACAATCTCAACCTCGTCGTTGATGTGGATAACGCCACGCTCAATACGACCAGTAGCAACCGTGCCACGACCCGTAATGGTAAAGACGTCCTCAACAGCCATCAAGAAAGGCTTGTCGGTGTCGCGCTCAGGAGTGGGGATGTACGTATCAACAGCGTCGATAAGATCCCAGATTTTCTGCTGAGCATCAGCGTCGCCCTCAAGAGCCTTGAGTGCAGAACCGCGGATAACAGGAGTGTCATCGCCGGGGAACTCGTAGCTTGAGAGGAGTTCACGAACCTCCATCTCAACAAGCTCCAAAAGCTCCTCGTCGTCGACCATATCGCACTTGTTGAGGAATACAACGATGTACGGTACGCCTACCTGACGAGCAAGCAAGATGTGCTCGCGGGTTTGTGCCATAGGACCGTCAGTAGCGGCGATAACGAGAATTGCGCCGTCCATCTGTGCAGCACCCGTAATCATGTTCTTGACGTAGTCGGCATGGCCGGGGCAGTCAACGTGTGCATAGTGACGATTCTCTGACTCATACTCGATGTGAGCAATCGAGATGGTAATACCGCGCTCGCGCTCCTCGGGAGCTTTGTCGATATCCTCAAAAGCCGTAAAGTCTGCCAAACCTTTTGCAGACAGGGTCTTTGAGATAGCGGCGGTCAACGTGGTCTTGCCATGGTCAACGTGACCGATGGTTCCGATGTTAACATGTGGTTTAGTTCGCTCAAACTTTTCTTTTGCCATGGTGTTATTCCTCCTTCAAGGACTTTTTGCCCGTTTGGGCATTTTTACGAATATCTTATCTCCGATGCCGGAGTCTTTCCTAACTTCGTACTCGAAGCTTATTTGGTGCTGGTAGCGGTGACTGGATTTGATGCAATTTTGAAAACCACAAAATTGCGTGTCCTCGTTCGCTCAGCTCACTTCGGACCCTCGGCTACAAACGTGCCACTGGCACGTTTGATGACGCCTCGCCCCATGTCTGGCTTCAAATCCATTCAACTCATCATATAGCATCTTCGTACTCGAAGCTTATTTGGTGCTGGTAGCGGTGACTGGATTTGAACCAGTGACGCCACGGGTATGAACCGTGTGCTCTGACCAACTGAGCTACACCGCCATTTTTCAAAATATCCTACGATGGTAGCCATCTTGTCTATTTTCTGCCGAGCCTTGTCTTGCGTTCGTAGACGTTGCTCGGTTTTACAACTTACAAAACGTAGCAGCAAAAAATGGTGGAGGCGCATGGATTCGAACCATGGTAGGCATAGCCAATGGGTTTACAGCCCATCCCCTTTAGCCACTCGGGCACACCTCCAATTATTGCACGACGTTTCTCATCTGGCTGCCCAGCAGTTTTGCTGCCAAGCGTATTCCTGGAGCCCACAACCGGACTTGAACCGGTGACCTCTTCCTTACCAAGGAAGTGCTCTACCGTCTGAGCTATGTGGGCAGATGGTCTGTCCTCAGAAATCCTCAGTAAAACAACTGTACACTGTGCGTTTTTCAAGTTGCAGGCTTGCGCACACGGTATCTGCCCGTGAAAGCAAGCTGAACGATATTACTGTATCTATCGCTTCTCGTCAATGGCGCATTCGCTGTCCACGCACCCGGGCGTATCTATATCAGTCTTTTGAAGCTCCTTATGTGAACCTCAGCAGCTCTCAATAACGTCAAATATCGCCACGTTTGCTCCCCTCTTTTGCCCAACTTTTTGCGATATTTTGCGGTAAATTGCGGCAAGTTTTTGCGTCAAAGAGTGGTAGTATAACGCTGTTGGGAACTAAAAAATGAGGAGGTATCTATGGACACAAAACAACCTTTATCACAAGGACGTTCTACCCAAGAGTTTTCTCAGGTTTCTCGCAGAGGCTTTGTCAAAACAGCTGCCGTTGGAGCGGCTGGAGTTGCAGCACTGCCGCTTGTTGGGGCTCTCAGTGCGTGCGCCAAAGAGCCAGCACCAGAAACAAGCTCGCCTGATGCCGCAGCAGCAGCCGGACTTCCCACTGCTGCAACCGCAAGCAATTTCAACATCATGCCCGAAAACACCACGGTAGTAGGCACTACCTATGAAAACCTCCTCGCTGCCATTACGGGCGAAACGGGGGCAACCACTAAGTACGCTGCGTTTGCAAAAGTTGCCGAAAGCGAAGGTTTTCCGCAGCTTGCCCGTTTATTCAACTGTACGTCTGATGCGGAGAAAATCCATATTGAGCTCGAGTTTGCCCTTGCGTCAAAAATAAACCCTGACACCAAGCGCCCCGAGCCGCCAACTGTTGACACGCATCAAACTGATATTAACCTGATTTTTGGAGCAAATGGCGAGATTTATGAAACCTCTGATATGTATCCAGCATTTATCAAGGTAGCGCAAGACGAGAACAATGCCGAGGCTGTTCAGATTTTTACCCGCGCTAAGCTTGCCGAAGCCTATCATGCCGAGCGGTATCTTGAGGCGTACAACAACATCGACAAACCAGATGATGATAAGTATTATCTCTGCCCTGTTTGTGGTTTCATTCACAAAGGTGATGACTTTGAGTCCTGCCCCATTTGTGGCACCGCAAAAGCAAGCTTTAAGGATTACTAAGAGTTAGATTATGAAGTCCGCCGCCCCGCTTTGCGGGGCGGCGGACAAAGATTTTGAGCACCTTCATTTGGAACACATTCTTAACCGCAAGAGCAAGTTCATAACCGCCAGAGCAAATCCATAGCGCTAGCGCAAACCCATAGCCGCTAAAGCAACTCTTTTACCGCTAGAGCAAATCCTTAACCACTTTGATGCGACGAATGGCTTCGAGCAGATGGTCGTCAGGTGTGGTAAGTGAGATGCGAACATACCCCTCGCCATCAGGGCCGTAGCCACTTCCCGGCGTGACAATAACGTGTGCTTCGACTAACAAGCGCTCCGCAAACTCCGCCGAGCTGTAACCCTCAGGAACTTTTGCCCACACATAAATGGTAGCTTTTGGTGCTTCACACTCAAGACCGATGGCTCTAAGCGCTTCAACCACAAGGTCACGGCGATGTTGGTACAAGGCGCACATATCAGCAACACATTGCTGCGAGCCCTCCAATGCAACAATAGCAGCATCTTGAATGGCGGTAAACTGCCCCGAGTCCAGATTGTTTTTGACCGTGCCAAGTGCCTGAATAGCATCGGCATTCCCAACCGCAAAACCAATGCGCCACCCCGTCATATTGTAAGATTTAGACAGCGAGAACATTTCAATAGCAACCTCTTTTGCATCAGGTCGCTCGAGAATAGAGGGAGCAACATAGCCATCAAAACCAATCTCAGAATACGCATTGTCATGAACGAGCAGTAAGTCATGCTCCATACAAAAAGCAATGGCCTTGTCAAAGTATTCTTCAGAAGCAATGGCACCCGTAGGATTGTTGGGATAGCCTAAAAACATTATTTTAGCCTGAGCAAGAATGTCTTCTGGAATACTATAAAACGACGCGAGCCAGCCTGTCTTGGCGCTCATGGGCATAAAATACGTGTTCGCGTGCATAAGTGTCGCGCCGCCCGAATACACGGGATAGCCAATACTTGGTGCAAGTACGTAGTCGCCTGGGTTCACAAAAGCAGTATGAATATGGGCAATGCCCTCCTTGCTGCCAATGAGCGCAAGGGTTTCGGTATCGGGGTCAACATTCACACCAAAACGACGATTCATCCACGCAGCAGCTGCCGCACGATATGCAGGCGAACCTGCGTAGTCGGGATACTGGTGGTTAACAGGCTTTCGGATAGCCTCTGCCATCGCATCAACAATATGCTTTGGCGTTGGCTGGTCGGGGTCGCCAATGCCAAGCGAGATAACGTCAACACCTTGGGCACGAAGCAGATCGCGCTTTTTGTCAATCTGAGCAAATAAGTAAGGAGCTATGTTATTGAGATTGTTCGCAGTTTTAAGCACACGTTTTTCGCGAATTTCTGTACTGCCCTGATAAACCGTTTTTGCGGGGCCAGTCATATAGACGTGATTATCAGAACCCCACTCAATAGCAAGATCGCCGCCAAGCAGATGCAAAACAAGGTTGCGCTCAGCACCCTCAAAAGCAACCGCCGCAACTGCTGCAGCGCAAGCTCCCGTGCCGCAAGCAAGCGTTTCTCCGCAGCCACGCTCCCACACTCTCATAGTAATGTGTGTGACCCGTAAAGGAGCTTCTTCTTCAGAGGAAGAATCATTGTTGCTCATGCGCTCATCAACAATAACGTTGTAGGTACCGCTACGACCCTTATCCATTGTTGGCAAGATGTTACGACCGTCAAACGAAGCTGCACTCTCGCCCGTTGCTGGCTCAGCTTCTTCCTCTTTTTTCTCAATAATGGCGAACTCGACATTAGTTCCTTCAGGAAAAAGTTGCTCTGCTTTCTCAAAGTACGTGCCGAGCCGTTCAATATCAAAACTGGGAAGGTCAATGCTCTCGTCAAGGAAAATAACTAGATGCGGATTGCCCATGTTCACACAGGTCATGCGCATGCTATTGGGCAGCTGCAACTCGCTACCAACCGAGCTAAAGGCATCTTGGTTAAGATAAACAGCACCTTCTGTTTTGGTAGTTCTGTCGGCGGTAGTAATGGTAATATGCTGCGTCACTGGCAAAGACGTGGGAATGCTGTCTGGCTCAAAAATTGGCTCGCCCATATCAACGGTGACCGTAGTAAGTTTGCCCTCGTCGTCAACGGTAAACTGCAAAGGGCGCTTACCCGCAGCGGTATCGACGGCAAACAGGCCCTTCTGCGCCCCTTCCTCTGGTCGCACAAAGCCAAAATCAACAAGGAACTTGGCAAAGCAGCGCACGCCATTGCCACACATCTCGGCAAGCGTGCCGTCGCTGTTGAAGTAGTGCATATACGCAACACAGTCCGCGTGTTCTGAGGGACGCACAAGAATAACGCCATCGGCGCCAATACCAAGGTGCCGATCACAAAGCTGCTGAATCTGCTCGGGGGCAAGCTCGATTGACGAGGACAAATCCTCAATAATGATAAAATCGTTGCCCGCGCCGTGTATTTTGGCAAAATCAAGTTTCATGTAGCCACAAGCTCCTTTGTAATCAAATGCACTTTGGACATTTTTGGCTTACTCCCTTGAGGTTTCCCAAAAGAGAGAAATCGAATGTTTATATTTTAGCAATTTATCCGTTCTTGAGGGACCTGCAACGCTTCGAGCGTTTTTTCTTGTAACGCAAGGGTAAACTCCTCGTTAGATAGAGTGCCAGCAAGTCGCTCTTTGTGCAGTTCAGTGGCATGTATCCACGTTATGCGCGCATCTCGCTTAAACCAGGTGCGTTGTCGCTTGGCGTAGCGCCGGGTAGCCTGCTTTATGCGCTCAACGGCCACGCCAAGAGTTTCGGTGCCGTCAAGCACCCCTAAAAGCTCTTTATAGCCAATAGCTTGGGAGAAGCTGGGGTAGTTTTGATATCCTTGTTTGACGAGCGCCTGCACTTCTTCGAGCAGGCCATTTGCCATTAAAGTATCGACCCGCCGATTGACAACCTCGTATAAAACTTCGTGAGAAACCTCAACGCCCACATATTTTGTTGCGTAGTACGCCTTATATTCCGAGAAGTCCGCCTGCTGCTCGGCATAACTGGTGCCCTCATCTAAAAGCTCGAAAGCACGTATGACCCGTCGCACGTTGTTGGGGTGAATAAGAGCAGCGCTGGCGGGGTCTTGCTGGGCGAGCTCAGCGTGAAAGGCTTCTGCGCCCATCTCGTCTGCCTGCTTGGTAAGTTGGTTGCGAAGCGCAGTGTTGGGTGACGGTACAAGGCCACTTGATGCTTCAAGTTGCTCGGTTTCTGGAGCAGTCGCAAAGCGATTTTCATCAAAGATGAAATCATCGAGTGCGGCGCGCACGTACAAACCAGTACCGCCACATACTATTGGCTGCAAGCCGCGAGCACGCACTTCTTCAATGGCAGTGCGCGCCGCACGCTGATACGCTGCAGCGGTAAAAGGAACACTGGGGTCAACCAAGTCTATACAATGATAGGCTGTCGAACGCTCGGCAAGAGGAACTTTCGCCGTACCAATATCCATTCCACGATACACCTGCATGGAATCGGCGCTTATCACCTCTCCGCCAAGCGTGCGTGCCAAAACATCTGCTAACGATGATTTGCCCGTGCCTGTTGCGCCCACCACGGCAATAACCTTTGCTTCTGCATCAAAATCGCCGAGCTGACAACCAGACTGGCAGTCCTTAGAAATCTCGCTGCGGTCAACCTCGGCCGCGCTCACAATAATTCACCTTTGAGATACCACGTACGAGCCTCATGGATATGAACGGGAAGAATGTTGCCTGCAAACTCAGAAACACTCGCCTTGGCGGGCAGCGGTACATGAACCGTTTGGTTTTTGGGAGATTTACCCACAAGCATAGCCTCGTTGCGCTTGGACGTTCCCTCAAAAAGCACCTCAATGGTGGTGTTAGTATCTATTTGGTTGCGCTCAAACGCACTTTCTTGCACAAGGGCAACGAGCTCGTCAAAACGCTCTTGGATTACCTCAGACGGTGTAGTGGCCTCCATTTTTGCGGCAGGCGTACCCTCGCGCTTTGAATAGATAAACGTAAAGGCCTGCGAGTAACCCACGGCGCGCGCCAACTCAAGCGTCGCCTCAAAATCTGCGGCAGTTTCCCCCGGAAAACCAACGATAATATCGGTTGAAAAGGCAATTTCACCCTTGCCACTTGCCTGGGCTGCTTTTCGCACCTTATGTATGAGTTCCAGATAATGTTCAGCCGTATAATGACGGTTCATCGCCTTGAGAACGGTATCTGAGCCACTTTGAACGGGCAAGTGGAGCGCCGGCATAACCGCAGGCAGCTCAGCAAAAGCAGCAATGGTGTCATCGCTCAAATCTTTAGGGTGGCTTGTCGCAAAACGAATACGTTCGATGCCAGAAGCAGCAACATCACGCAACATCTCGGCAAACTGCGGCTTACCGTGCAAGTCGCGCCCATACGAATTAACATTTTGCCCCAGCAAGGTTACCTCACGCACGCCGTCTTTTTGAAGCTGCTCAAGCTCAGCGAGAATGTCATTGCGCTCGCGGCTTTTCTCACGACCACGCACAAACGGCACAATGCAATATGAGCAAAAATTATCACAGCCAGTCATAATGGGGAGCCAGGCGTGCCAGCTCTGCTCACGATGCGCCGGCAGCGAGGTAGCAGGCGCTATATCCAGTTTTGAACTAGCATCTGAACCTTCGCGCAAGCGCACCTGCTCGTTGTCTAAAACCTCAACCTGTGCGCCGTTTTCCTCCGTACTTTCCAAAGCTGCAGCAATCAGATTAGGAGCATGAGCAAGGTTGTGCGTGCCAAACACCACGTCTATATGCCCAAACGCCTGAGCCAGCTTTTCTCCGTCACGCTGACCTATGCAGCCGCCAACCGCAATAATGCGACGTCGCTTTGAGCCATCAGAAGCAGGGAGGTTTTTTATAGAAGCAATTTGACCAAAGGCTCGCGTGTCGGCGGCTTCGCGCACGCAACAGGTCATGTACACAATAATATCGGCATCGGCTGCCTCGTTAACCATCAAAGCGCCCTGCGCCTCAAGCATACCTGCAATGCGCTCAGAGTCGTGCTTGTTCATTTGGCACCCAAAGGTGCGAAGTTGGTACGTTAGCCCAGCAAACATTTCTCATTGCCTGCATTGTCGTCGCTGAGGACAAGACCATCAAGATTCTCAAGATTTTCGACACCAAAACTCGCCTTAGTAGTGCCGCGCAAATAGCGGGGCTCAACCCTAAAGCGAATGGCGGTGCGGGTTTCTCCCTTAATGTCGATGTCTGCAAATGACGGAGAACACATTATTTCAATGCCAATGGGAGAAAGAAAGCCGCGCGAAATGGCAATCGCCTTGACGGCCTGATTGACCGCACCTGCGCCGACGCTTTGAATGTCCACTGCAACCCCGTCTTTTATCATGCCGGCTATCGCGCCAGCTACCGAGGAGGGTGAAGATTTAGAGGATACTTTAAGAAACTCCATGAGTGCTGCTTTCTCTGCTCTGTTCGGTTTTACGTTCAGTTTTGCGTTTGAGGTTCGTTTCTGTGCTAGGTTCGGTTCTGCGTTTTGTTGCTACCTTTGGAGTACGTTAGGTTTTGTGTGTTTATTCTACGTTTGTGCTGCTTGTTTGCTTTTGCAAGCTCCCCATTATCGCATATTGCTACCACTTATGGCAATACCTCTGGTTAAAAAGGTTTTGCTGCAAGTTATAGGTAGGTTGTGTGTGTTGTATGCGAGCTCTGTCCTAACACAAACATAAGCCGCCCGTTTCCGAGCGGCCTATGCGGGATTTTGCTGAGATCTTGTATGCAGCAAGGTTCCTCATTGGCAAGGTTCCTCATTGGCAAGGTTCCCTGTCAAGGGAGCTACTTCAAATCTTTGGGGTCATAATCCAATTCAATCTTGGTTATTACGCCCTCTTCTTTATCAACCGAAACCGTCAACGAACTATAGAGCTCTCCCCAAGTGTAGTAATCAAAGTGAGAGCTGTCGGACTGCTCTGTTGGTTTGCCATAGGCCTTTATAAAGTCCTTGATATCAGACTTTTCGGTAAGACCGCCCGGAAGCTCGATGGGCACCATTGCGCCATTGTCGTAATACTCAATCACTGTTACAAAGCAAAACTTAACGGGCTGCTGTTTGTCGTCATAGTTGCGAATGCTGGTACGCAAAACTTGATTATCCTTGCGAAGCTCAATGCCAGTGTCAAAGCCACGTGCATTAACCATTCTGTTCATGTCGCTTACCGCAGTCCACCCGTTGCTCAAAAGCTCGCTTACTGGAATGGGCATTTGATACAGCGTGCCACCATATTTGGCGGTGAAGCTATCCCAAGATGCACCCAAAGTCTTAGGGGCTTTGTAATTCTTCACCACATCAGGAGCGTCGCCTGTTGCCTCAGGGGAACTTTCGCGGGCAATCAAGTTACGCATAGAAAGACTGATTACTTTGTCAGCCTCTTTGTCAATGCTAATCTCCGCATCTGCATAACTACCGGTCGAATAGGTAAAGTGCTTGGCGGTATCGCCATCGTAGGAATCTGAAGGCTCACCATACGCTGCCAAAACCTCTGCCTCAGAAGAGCCGAGAATGATGTTTCCTGGGAAAATGAGCTGTGTGCCAGTTTCTGCGTCCCAGCTATCAAGATCAATGCCACCCACATTGCAGTCAGATACTTTTTTGACGTCAGCATCCACATTGACAAAGGTCAGATAGATTTGATGTGAGCCATTTTTTGCTACAACAACACCTGTATAGGAGTTAGGCTTGAGCGTCTCCTCGTTGTAATCAACGCCAAGAGTCTCTTCAATCTTCCAGCCCTTTGCTGCAAATTCAGAATACGGAGCAGGGAATTCATAAATTTCTCCATCGAGCTGCACCATAAAACTGTAGATGTCGTCGCTGAGTCCATCTGCAGATGCAGGCTCGTCTTGCGCCTCAGCTTCTCGGTCTTCTACGGGGTCTTCTGCAACAATTTCTCCCGCAACAAACAAGCCACAGCCTGGAAGCATGGCAAGCGGAACTAGGATACAAAGAACAATTACCAAAAACTTTACGATTTTTTTCATAGATACCACCACATACACCTTTCTCCAACACGATTGTTGAAACCGTTGTCCACGTTGGAATAATCCACCATTCCACCACTTTTGAACGAACTCTCGCTTGAAGTTCGTCCTCATAAAAACATAGGGTATATGGTATCAGACTTTGAGCATTTCAGGGCTACGGACACTGCTGGCAGGCCGCTATCTCTGAGGCATCACTTTTCCTCTGTGCCATGATTTTTTTAGCCATGCCTTCAAGGGGGCAGTATCCCAAATAAAATTGTTATAACAGTACAATGCTTCTAGCTCATCGTTCTTGCTAATGTCAAGCTGGGTAAGCTTATTGTTAGAGCAATCCAAATAGTCAAGCTTTTTGTTCTTTTTTACATTAAGCTGGATAAGTTTGTTATTGGAGCAAAGCAAACTTTCAAGTTTTTTGTTTTTGGTTACGTTAAGTTCGACAAGTTTGTTGTTGAGACACATCAAGTTCGCAAGCTTTTTGTTCTTGCTTACATCGAGTTTTGATAGCTTGTTGTCTGAACAGTCGAAAATCCAAAGCTTGGTATTTTTGCTTACGTTAATTTTGGCAAGCTTGTTGTTATTGCAGTGTAACCGCTCGAGTTTGGCGTTCTTGGTCAAAGTAAGTTTGGTAAGCTTGTTATTCCAACACCACAAACCTGTCAGTTTTTTGTTTTTGCTCAGTGTAAGGGTTTTGAGTTTATTGTGGCCACATACGAGCTCTACCAGCGCTTTGTTCTTGGAAAGGTTGAGCTTGCTGAGCTTGTTATAGCAGCAGTCTATTCTTTTAAGCTTTGTGTTTTTGGTAAGCTTGAGGGTTTTGAGCCTGTTGTTAGCGCAGTTTAATTCTACAAGTTTTGTGTTCTTTGTCAGTTTTAGGTTTTTAATCTTGTTGTTTGAGCAACGTAACTTCTTGAGCTTTTTGTTCTTGCTCAGATCAAGTTTGCCAATTTTGTTGTTGGAGCAGTCCAAAGATTCTAGGGCTGTGTTCTTGCTCACATCAAGTTTGGTGAGGCAGCCAGGATCAGGCTCTTGCCTTGGTAGGGGCGCTGTTAGGAAAACGCCAGGTGTGTGTGTGTATCCGCTCAAGCACGTAAGGGTTTTAAGCTTTACATTTTTACTCACGTCAAGCTTGGTCAATTTGTTGCTTAAGCAGAGCAGCGTCCTCAATTCTGTACAAGCGCCTACATCAAGAGAGCTGAAATGGCGGTTTACGAGCAAAACAGACACAACAGCAATATCATCAATTTGTCCAGGAACAACAATTTCCGTAGAGTCGCCCTTGTAGCTTGTAATATATATGCCGTCTTTTTTTGCGGTGTATTCAAAATCGCTTGCAGGAGTAAGCTCGGCAGTGGTCAAATTGGTATCTGTAGTGCCTGTGGTGTTTGTGGCGTTTGTGGCAAAAGCTGTTGACGAAAACCCAATGGGGCCAGAACACACCAGCACAAACGCCAAAAATAGAGAAAGCAAACGTCTTGATGACCATAAAGGTTTACTGAGTTGAGCTTTAGAAGAAGTGTTCGTTTTGAGAATGAAGGAGCTTTTAGGTGGAGGCTTCTGATTCATGGCACTTCCTTCCAATATCACCGCAGCGTAGCTCACCGCTCTCGCTTTGTTTGCATAATATGTTCCTTACATAGTACGCCCTTTTGCTCTATTTTTCAAACCTACTTGCCTCACACACATAGGTAATGCTTAGCCAGTGCGTTCTGCCCGGTTTAACGGCACGGCTTTTGCTCATTTTCACGATAAAAAAGGTGTAGAATTGAAGGCGGAAAAGTTAGAACTTTCGGGGAGGAGAGAGTGTATGGAGGTTGCCAAAAGCGAAAAGCCGGTAATACTGACCGTTGATGACCAGCAAACTGTTTTAACGCGCCTTCGCGAAACCCTCAAAAACGATTATACGGTGTGTCCGGTTACCTCAGGGCCAGCCGCTCTCGAGTTTCTAAAATCGCATCATGCAGACCTCATTGTGCTTGATTATTATATGCCCGAAATGAGTGGCTTTGACGTGCTGACCATTTTGCAAAATGACGAGAAGCTCAAATCCATACCAGTGATTTTTCTTACCGGGTCTGAAAACGACGAGGACGAGATTGCTGCGCTTAAAATGGGAGCCGTTGACTATCTGCTAAAGGAGCCCTTTAAGCCGCACGCGCTTATCACTCGCATAAACTTACAGCTCGAGCTTTTTCGCCATCGTCATCATCTTGAGGAGCTTGTTGAGCAAAAAACCCAAGATCTCTCCGAGGCTAACAGAAAGCTTTCTCAGCGCGACCGCGTAACCCTTGAAATGCTGGCACAAGCCTCTGACCTCCGCGACCATGATACGGGTGCTCACCTTGACCGCACCACCGGATATGCCAAAATCATCGTTGACGACCTGCTTGCTGCTCCCCATGAGGACTATGGTCTTACGCCAGAGAGTGGCACTGACATTGTAGACGCCATGAAGCTTCATGACCTTGGCAAGCTTGCCATGCCCGATGCCGTGTTGCTTAAGCCGGGGCGCCTTACTAAAGAGGAGTTTGATGTTATAAAAACGCACCCCACCTATGGCTACGAGATGCTTAAAGATGCTATTGCGAGCATGGGCGAGGATTCGCTTTTGTACACTGCGGGCGACATAGCCTATGGACACCACGAAAAGTGGAACGGGAGCGGGTATCCGCAGGGTTCGTCTGGTACAGATATTCCGCTCAGCGCTCGGATTTCTGCCATTTCTGATGTTTTTGATGCCCTCACCTCGGCTCGCCCTTACAAGCCTGCCTTTAGCCCTCGAAAAGCCTTTGAGATTATGTATGACGATGCTGGAACGCATTTTGACCCCTATCTCATTGAGGTGCTGAGGCGGCATGAGAAAGATTTTGAAACCATCGTAAAAACTTTGGGAGATGCAGCTCTCGTAGATGAAGATGACGACTTAAAAGACGTAGAACAGCGCTAGCTTAAGGAGAAAACCATGAGTCTTGACGACATTTTAGCGAACACAAACATTGAGGGTCTTAACATACCCGAAGCTTTGGGTCGCATAAACAACAATTCCAGTATTTATATGAGAATTATACACTCTTTTACTCAGAATATGCCTGATATGCTTGAGGAGCTTTCAAAAGTTACCGAAGCTGACCTCCCCGACTACATTATTCAGGTTCACGGCGCAAAGGGCAGTTGCTATGGTATTGGTGCTACTGCCTGCGGTGACGCCGCCTTTGCCCTTGAGATGGCTTCAAAAGCAGACGATTGGGAAACGGTCGCACGTGACAATGGAGCTTTTATCGCACTGTCGCACGAGCTGGTAGAAAAATTGAAGGAGCTTGAGGCTTGCGTTGAGCAAGCTCAGTCTGGCGCTGGTGCTGGTGGCGTTGCTGACGGTGGTGTTGCTGGTGGTGGTAGTGGCGCTGAGGCTGCTGCGGTTCCTGAAGCAGCCGCAACCCCAGCCGTTTTAGATACCGAAAAGCTCGCTGCCTTGCTTGAGGCAACCAAAGATTTTGATTATGAAAAAATGGAATCCCTTGTGGAGGATTTAGAAAAGCAGCAAGCCGCAAATGGCGACGAAATTGTGCCTTGGTTGCGTGAGCAGCTCGACAAGTTTTCATACGACACGATAATCGAACGACTGTCCAACCTCTAAAAAGTTAACAATTCAACCGTACTGGCTGTCGACTTTGCAGACGAGCTTTGGTACACTATCCCAACGAGCTGATGTGGCGCAACGGTAGCGCAACTGATTTGTAATCAGTCGGTTGCAGGTTCGATTCCTGTCATCAGCTCCACTACACGGGTTTGCTCTCAGAGCAGATCCGTGTAGTGCTATATGTGCAGGAATCGAAGCCAGACATGGGGCGAGGCGTAAGCAAACGTGCCAGTGGCACGTTTGTAGCCGAGGGTCCGAAGTGAGCAAGGCGAACAAGGACGTGCAATTTTGTGGGCTTCAAAATTGCGTCGATTCCTGTCATCAGCTCCACTACACGGGTTTGCTCTCAGAGCAGATCCGTGTAGTGCTATATGTGCAGGAATCGAAGCCAGGCCTTCCGGCTATCCCAACCTAGCTATTCTTAAGCGTTATGGTTCCCATCATATCAACGGCATTTTCACAGGAGTCAATGCAGCGCTCCATGCGCAAAAAGACGTTGCTCCATGCCATGATATAAACGGGATCATCAGTGTGATTGGTATAAAGGTCGCGAATAGAATCAAAGTAGAGCTTGTCGGCTTCTTCCTCAAGATTATTGACCTCAATAATGCTGCTCTCAAGAGAGAGCTTTGCTTTTCTAAAATTACGAAACTCCTTAAGTGCCCCCACAAGAGCAATTGCCGCTTTTTCAATAAGCTCGGCAAAGGCAACTGCGTGAACATGCAGTTCCTTAATGTCATACATGTACAACTGCTGAACAACGTCATCAACGTAGTCAACAATATCATCAAGGCTGTGCGCTATCTCAACAATGTCCTCGCGCTCAAGCGGAGTCAAAAACTCCGTGGCAACGTGCGTAAAAATCTCGTGATTTTTTTGGTCAGCCGCATTCTCAATTTCATGTGCAGCCTCTCCCATTTCAAGCAGCGTATCAGGATCAAAGTTAGTTAGAATCTCAACAAGCATATGCGCAACGTCGCGCGCAAACCTGCCCTGCTGCTCCAGTGCCTCAAAATAATCAAACTTCTCCCGTGCCATAACTTTCCTCCTCAAACAAGTTGAACTCTTACGGTAAGATCCTGTCCAAACACCCAAATATCAAACTTCTTATTCGTATGTTGCGCCAAACAGCGACAAAACAAAACGAAGAATAAACACAAATACTGCTCCAAGAAGCATCGCTGAGGGGAAGGTAATAACCCACGTTAATACAATGTCCCTTGCCTTGCTCCACTTAACTGCCGAGAGGCGTTTGGCACTTCCAACACCCATAACAGAGGTGGTAATTGCATGAGTAGTGCTAATGGGAGCGTGTAGGGCAGTCATAATTTGAATAACCGTGGCAGATGAGGTCTCAGCGGCAAAACCTGTTACTGAGTCAAGCTTGGTAACACCATGCCCCATTGTGCGCATAATACGCCAGCCACCTACCGAGGTACCCGCTGCCATAGTTACAGCGCAAATTACTTTGACCCAAAAAGGAATGCCTCCATCTACGCCAACACCAGCAGCCGCTCCCATACCAGCGCTCACCAAAGCAAGCGTAATGATGCCCATGGTCTTTTGCGCATCATTAGTACCGTGGGCAAAAGCAACAGCAGCGGCAGACAGTATTTGAAGGCGGGAGAACACGCGCCCTGCCTTACGCTTGTTGACGCGTGCAAAAAGTTTGTAGATGAGCTTCATAACAAAAAACGCCATAAAAAAGCCAATGAACGGCGAGGTAAACATAGGGATAATGACCTTTTGTAGCACACCGCTCCAAATGATACCGTTGACACCCATTGCATAGGCAATGGCAGCACCAAGCAAGCCACCAATAAGCGCATGGGACGATGAGCTTGGAATACCTTTCCACCAGGTAAAGAGGTTCCATGTTATAGCCCCCAACAGCGCTGCCAATATTACCCAGTCGGTAAGTGCGTCTTCAACAAGACCTTGCGAGATAGTTTTGGCTACGCCCTCGCTTACAAATGCACCTAAAAAGTTCATGCCAGCCGCAAGCGCAATAGCTCCAGCAACGGGCAACGCTTTGGTGTAAACCGTTGTTGCTATTGAGTTGGCAGTATCATGAAATCCGTTGATAAACTCAAAAGCAAGAGCTGCAATAACAACAAGAACAAGGATAAAAATGCTCATAGCGTTCCTCTCGTCCCTACCTGTTAGTCTTTTACATCCAACAGGCGCACAAAGGTTTCATTTATGAGCTTGGGATTGCCCTGTCCTTTGGTTGCCTGCATGGCCTGTCCCACAAAAAATCCTATGAGCCCTGTTTTGCCGCCTTGATATTCGGCAACTTTGTCGGGGAATTGTTTGAGAATGCCTTGCGCTATTTCCTCAAGGGCACCCGTATCGCTTACCTGTTCCATTCCCTCTTGTTTAACAATTTCTTGCGGAGCGCTGCCCGTTTCAAGCACACGAGCAAAAACCTCTTTGCCCTGCTTTGACGAGATAGCATCTTGCGCCACAAGGTTTGCAAGCTCTACCAGATGCTCTGGCTTAAGCTTTGTTTGGTTGAGGCTCGTATTGTTGGCGTTAAGATACGCCGATACGTCATTTATGAGGAGGTTGGCAACGGGTTTTGCCAGGTCTTTGTTGGCAACGGGTTTTGCCAACGCTGCGTTCTCTGTTTGTGCGCTTGCCATCGCCGCATCAAAAAACTCCGCGAGCTCTGCATCTCCGGCAAGTGCTGTTGCATCAACATAGGGCAGCGCAAAGTTTTCCATAAGGCGGGTGCGTTTTTGATCAGGCAACTCTGGAAGTCGGGCGCGTACTGCCTCAACAAACTCATCGCTTAAGTTATACGGAGCCAGATTGGGCTCGGGGAAATACCGATAGTCCTCGGCGGTTTCTTTAAGGCGCATAGGCGTAGTGAGCTTGGCGGCAGGCTCCCAGTGACGGGTTTCTTGCAAAATAGTGCCACCTTGCTCCAACACTTCTGCTTGACGACAAATCTCGTAAGCAAGACCGTCATGCAAGTTCTTAAAGGAGTTCATGTTTTTGAGCTCGGTCTTGGTGCCAAATGCGGTTTCTCCGCGCTTGCGCAGACTCACGTTTCCGTCGCAACGAAGCGAGCCCTCCTCCATAGAACAATCACTAATGCCCAGCGTAAGATAAATCTGGCGCAGTTTTTGTAAAAAGAGTCGAGCTTCCTCGGGCGTACGCAAATCGGGCTCGGTAACAAGCTCAATAAGCGGCGTGCCCACTCGGTTGTAGTCAACAAGCGAGTAGTCAGAGCCCGTTATGCGACCGTCAATGCCACCAATGTGAACAAGCTTGCCCGCATCCTCCTCCATGTGAATACGAGTAATGCGTATGTGCGTAAGATAGCCCTCGGCTGCATAGCTTTCTGGCAGCTCGCTGGTACCTTCCAGCTCAGTGCGCTCGCGCGAGGCAGGCCCCGTAACCTCAAGGTCAATGCCGCCACGCATACAAAACGCAACGGGGCCTTGAGTGGTTTGGAAGTTCTGGCTCATGTCAGGGTAAAAATAATTTTTACGATAAAACATCGTGCGCTGCTCAATATCACAGTTGGTGGCAAGCCCCGCCAAAACAATGTCTTCGATGGCAGCTTTATTGGGCACCGGCAAGGCACCGGGCATGCCTAAGCAAACGGGGCAAATATGCGTGTTGGGCTCTGCACCAAAGGTGATAGGGCAGCCACAAAACATCTTGGTGTTGAGCGTGGTGAGCTCAGTATGAACCTCAAGGCCAATAACAGCCTCCCAGCTCCGCAGTACGGTTTGGAGGTCTTTCACTGTGCACCTCCCCCACTGCTTGACGAGTCATCTGCCACCGGCGTCCACGGTGCCAAGCGCTCTATATCTGCGTAGCAGGCCTCAAGAGCACTGGCCACTTCAAAAATATTCTCGTCCTTAAACTGCGGCCCAATGATTTGTACGCCCACGGGCAAACCGCTTGTTTCTCCCAAGCCAACGGGCAGGTTCATGCCGCCATTACCTGCAATGTTGATGGGAATAGTAAAGATGTCCGAGAGGTACATGCTGGTTGGGTCGGCGATTTCGCCAAGCTTAAACGCTGTACGAGGACTAGTTGGTGTAAGCAAAACATCAACCTGCTCAAAGGCACACTGATAGTCCTGTGTAATGAGCGTGCGTACCTGTTGCGCAGGATAATAATAGGTTTCATACACGCCACTTGAGAGCAAATAGCTCCCGAGCATAATGCGGCGGCGTGTTTCTGCACCAAAACCTTGCGTGCGGCTTTTCTCGTATTGCTCCTCAAGATTACGACAATCAGAAGCACGATAACCATAGCGTATGCCGTCAAAACGGCTCAGGTTAGAAAACGCCTCGCACGGGCCAATAACGTAGTAAGCGCTCAAAGCAGCCTTGGCGTTAGGCAGCTCAACCTCAACAATCTGCGCACCCAAGCCCTCCAGTTTGGTAAGGGCTGCTTTGAGCGCTGAAGCCACCTCGCTCGAAACACCTGCAGCGTCCATATACGAAGGCACAATGCCCACACGTTTGCCCGCAATGCCCTGCGTACGACCAAGCTGGGCAGCAGCTGCGAAGTTAGGCTTGCAGTCCTGCGAGGTGCAGTCCCGCACATCACGCCCCACCATTGCATCAAGTGTTGTTGCCACGTCGGCAACACTGCGCCCCAGAGGGCCAACTTGATCAAGCGAGGAACCAAAACCAACCACGCCATAGCGAGAAACTACGCCGTAGGTAGGCTTAAAGCCCACCACGCCACAAAAGGCGGCGGGCTGTCTAATAGAACCACCGGTGTCTGATCCAAGGCTTACGGTAGCAAGACCTGCGGCAACAGCAGCAGCACTTCCTCCGCTTGAGCCACCTGGAACTCGTCCTAAATCCCAGGGGTTATAAGTGCAGCCAAAATAAGAAGTTTCGGTCGAGGAGCCAAAGGCAAACTCGTCCATATTCAACTTGCCCAGCGGCAAAGCGCCAGCATCAAGCGTTTTCTCAATGCAGGTAGCCGTATAGGGCGAAATATAATTTTCAAGCATACGAGAAGCGCAACTTGTGCGTGTGCCCTCAAGGTTCATATTGTCTTTGTAAGCGATGGGCACGCCAGCTAAAAGGGGTAGCTCGGCATTTGCAGCACGTGCGGCAGCAAAGGAAGCATCCAGTTCCGCTGCGGTTTCTTGCGCCAAGCCGTCCGTTACCTCAAGAAAGGCATGGATACTTTCATCACGCTCGGTGCAAACGGCAAGCGCAGCCTCAGCAAGTTCGCTTGCAGAAAAATCACCGGCAGTTAAGCCTGCTCGAATATCCGCAATGGAAAATGAGGGCAAAGCTGCGGTGAGTGTTGCTGAGGGAGCAACAGCTGCAGCAGGTGTGCTCGTCATCATTGCTCACCACCCTCACCGAGAATAGGCAAGACCCGATACTGCCCCTCGTGTACGTCTTGCGCAAGCTCCATAGCAACCTCGCGCGACATCACGGGCTCAGCGGTGTCCTCTCGCATGACATTTGAAAGACCTGCTATAGGGTGAAAGGTAGGCTCAACACCTTCGAGGTCGTATTCGGTAATGGGTTTTAAGCTTTCGATTATGGCATTAAACTCGACGGTCAAGGCTGCAAGCTCGCTCTCGTCAAGTTCTATTCGTGTGTACGCTGCAATACCACGCACATCATGTTCGGTTAAATACATCAAGCTCCTTAAACGGCAAAAATTGTACTGATGTATTGTAACGCAAACGGGCAGGCTTGGTGAAGTGTAAAGCGCACGTAAAATCCACGCTCGCCTTACAGGGGCTTTCGCCAAACCTGCATAATTCATACTAAAAAACTATGCTGATAGCATTCTGATAACATTATGCGGAAAATCTACCCAGATAACATCATACAACCAGCGCTCTGCCGCCAATATTATGCAGGCAGCGGACAAGTAAGCGCCGAAAGCGCCAGCAAGTACGAATAACCATACTCGTTGTCGTAACCAGCTACCACGTGTACGGTGTTATCGGCAACTTCAATTTGTCCCGGCGCAACAATGCTTCCGATAGCACGCCCCACCACATAGGTCGAAATCATTGTTTTCCTATGACTTATGCGCAAATTAAGCGGGTGCGACTTGGCAAAATCCTCAAGCGTTTTAAGAACACTCTCGCGAGAAATCTTATTGCCGTCTGCTGGCTCATTAAACTCCATAACGAGCGAGCAAATCGACCCGTCCGTTACGGGAACACGGCAAGAAATGCCCGTGGTATACCCAATTTCTGGAAACATACGCTGCAGGCTCTTGGTCGCACCAGTGCTTGTAACCACAATGTTGTCCATGCAGCCAAAGCCATTGGCAAAACTTGCGCTGTTACCATCAAGGCTAAGCTGTGAATTAGTAACCGCATGCGTGGTGTTGAGGAATATCGTGCGGGGCATGCCAAACGCAGTGCCCAGCGCTTTTACAATGGGTGCAGCGCACGTGGTAGTACAGCTGGCACGCGAAACTATATCGTAACCCGTATCGGTGTCATCGTTGATGCCATAGATAACGAGCGGTGTGTCGTCCTTGGCAGGCGCACTCATCACTACCTTTTTTGCTCCTGCTTGCAAAAAGGCTTGTGCCTTTTCTCGCGTAAGAAAACGCCCGGTGGCATCAATGGCAACGTCAATGCCCAACTCGCCAAGAGGGAGTTTGGTGGGGTCGGGCTGGCCAAAAACGGGAACCGTATGCTCATACTCACGGGGCGCATCGCCCAAAACAGAGCCTTCGTTTACAAAAACGAGAAAACCAATGTGCCCCTCGCCCAAGCTTTCGCCTTCTTGTACCTCACGAGCAAACACGTCAAGCGGGAAAAACCCATGTGTTGAGTCGTGCTCAATTTTCTCGGCAATTTCGGTAAGATTTTTTGGGCCAGACGCACTTACTGCCTTAAGTTGCTCAAGTTTTCCTTGATTGGCTAAAGCACGCAGCGTGCAGTTGAAAATCCTGCCGCCCAAACCTGCGATAAAAATCGTGTTTTCCATAGTGCACCTCTTTACCCTCGTAAGCCTATTTTTATCCCGCCACAAAAGTTCCTTGCGTCAATTATACACACCTTGACCTTTACACGGAGCTGATTTTTCATTTGCTCCAGCCGGCGTTTGCCTGCCCGCCTACCTTCTTTGGCGAACTATTATTGCGCCGTCTTTTTGAGCAAACCCAGATCGTCAATAGTCAAAGCCACGTCCTGTTCAAAACTTGCGAAAGCTTTGTCGAGCAGCTCGTAGAGCCTTGCACGCTCGTCTTTGCTCAAAAAGGCAACATCGAGCGCATGGTATGAAAGAGCCTTAAGCTCTCGGTAGCTGAGATTGTGCTTTTGCGCCATTTCAAGATAGCTTGCATTGCAGTTGAGCTGCGCACCGTTTGGGTGATTTGAAATGAACGAAACTGGTATGCCTGCCGATGAAAAAAGCTGGTAGGTGTCAAGGTTTGTAGCATTGCCAGACCCCGAGCTTGACGCAAGACAAACACCCACCTTGCTTTTTGCCATACGCCTGAGCAAGCTATAGGCATTTGGCTCAAAAAGTACCGGAGTGCCAAAGTCGATGCGAGAGGCATGACCTTGCTCAAGCGCAGCAGCAAAATGATAGGAAACATATACCTCGTCTTGCTGAGCAAACAAGCGTCCGTCAAGGCTTATAGCAAGAGGAGGATACTTGCTTTGCTCCTCGGCTTCCTCGGTTTCAGCTTCAGCTTCGTTAGCCTCGGCGTCGTCCTCGGTTTTGGCGGTTTCCTCGGTTTCGGAGGTAGCCTTGGCGTCAGCTTCAGTGGTAGCCTTGGTGTCGTCGGATTTCTCGGCAGTTTTCTTATCATCAGCGTTATCAGCGTCAATCTTTTCGGCGTCAGCGTCAGCCGCACGAATCTCTACTTTTTCTTTGGGAGGCTCCCAGCCCAAGGAGCGATAAAAGGTGTCCAGCGTGTCCATGTGCAGCGTAAAATTATCAAAACCTTCTTTGGTTGTTGGAGCTAGCACCACAATGCCAACAACACGTTCTGATTGCTCATAGAGAGCAAAGGCAGCGTCAAGCTCCTGCGAAAACTCCGTGACGTTCAAATCGGTGCTTACGGCAGCAAGAAAGTTGACCGTGATGTTTGTGTTGAAGCTGGTGCGCTCGTAGTCTTTGGTAACCTGGCTTTTGGTTGCATCGAGCTGCTTAATAAGCTCAGGAGTAACATTGGCAACTATCTCAAGGTAGGTCACACGCTGTGTAATAGCCTGCGTAATGAGGGTGCGATACTCCCCCTTTTTGATAACAGGCTCAGTGGTTTCTGCGGCATTTTGCGGTGCCCCATCAAGCCCTGTGTTTGCTCCGCTGCTAGAGTTAGCATTTTTTGCGTCTTTGGCAGAGACAACCAGCTTTGAAGCCGCAACAAACTCTGCAGGCATCACACGCACATCGCCGCCCTTGGGCAAATGACTTACAAAAACACTGAGGCTTGCAGGGTCGTCTTTGATGTTTTCAAAGTAGCGACCTACCTTACCCTCCAAAACAAGGGTTTCTCGCTCCTCGGCGGTCTGCTTTGTGGTTTCGCTCTCGTTGTTTGCAAGCTTTTGAGCCTGCTCGTCTAAAATCGAACAGCCGCTCAACGCAGATGCAATAAAAAGTGCTGAAAGGGTTATCGCAATAAAGCGATGCGTGCTTTGTATACGTTTCATAAAATCTAGAAGTCCTTTGTTGATAGGAAGCCTTGTCGTTATGGTTACAAAACCGTGCAAGTTCGCCCATAACGCTGTTTCTATTCTACCATCATGCAATAGCGAGTGGCGTGCCACGTGGCAATTTGTAATCCTATGGCAATTTACTAATCACTCACCTGTGCAGTTCGTCACAAACTTTGGGCAGTCTTATCGGTATTAGTTTTCTATCAGCTCAAAATTTCCGGCCCAAAGAGGCTCCCAATCAAAACCCTCTATACCTAAATCTGCACATAAATCTTTATATGTTTTGTGTTCTAAGAGCTCCTCTGTTTCTAGATTAAAAGACCAAAAAACCTGCGTTTTGTCTTCCAGTTCTTCGCACAAAACCAAAATATCATTTTTGACATCAAATGCCACAAAATTTTTTGCAATAATGTGTTCGTAGTGCTCTGCATAGCCCTCTTCGTCGAACGTTTCTTTTATAAGAGTAGGATACTTTTTTTCAGCTTCCCTATCGTACAGAAGCAGTACATAGAAGTTTTCGTTAAGCTGAAGACAAAAAGGATCTGTAAATCTTTCATCAGCTGGATACCAAAGAAACCTATGTATGTCGATAAAAGGTTTTCTCACATTATCACAACAAACAAACGATAACAAAAGACATACTGCTATGACAATTATAATTGCTTTCTTCATGCTCTTTCCTAATTATAAAAAATATACGAATACGTCATGCTCTATATAATCCTCATAGCCTGCGGTTTCTGTCTTGATAAAGCTTTTTTCAAATTTTCCTTTTCAAGCATCGACATGCCATATCCCATACTATTCCAATAAAAATGCAAACTAGCAGGGCAAATGTCCACAGAATCCAAAAATTATTTGTTGTCCCTCCACCAGGATCAACACCATTTGTATTGAATATTGCACCGATTAGAAAACCAAAAATATAACCAAAAACTACACTAATCATCGTTTTTCGAGCGTCGAAAATTGCAGCAATTCCTATAACAAACGCACCACACACGAAAAGATCAAAGGGCCATTCCATCATTTTGTGTAGCTCGAAAAAAGGGTATCGAACAATAAGGCAACTGGCACCTAATGATAGGAATGACCCTACAGCCCATAGGACTCTTGACGCTGTTTTATTGAACATTTTCACACCCTCTAACTGAGTTAGCCTGACAAGCAGCTATGGCATCCAATACTGCACGCCAACCGACCAATAAGAGCCAACATTCGGTTTGTAAAAGTAAGCCGATGAGTTGTGCCAACCGTCGACTACCCACGTGTGGGGTCTTCAGAAAAGTTAATACGATAGTCATTTGTTCCGTTTGAAAAGCCATAACCTGACGATTTCATGTTTTTGTTGGCTTGTGCTTCAATGGTAGTTTCTTTGTAGTAGACCTCATCGTCTTGCCAGTACTTGATTTCATCTTCAAACAGGTAGGTTGTGTAGCTACCGTCATTCATTTCAAGCGTAAGAGCATTGAGCTCTTCTGCTCGTTGTTTTTCACTTAAGCCGGTTCCTTCAAGAACAGAGATGATGCCTGTTTCATCTTCGGTAACTTCTTTAAGGTAGTCAGATAAGACATTAGGGCTTTTTCTTGATGCTGTAGCTTCAAAGTAATCATCAAGGGTGATGGCTGGCTGTGCATCTGTTAGCTCTTCTGTAGTTTTATCCGCTGATTGTTTGTCGACCGTGCTTGATGTTTCTTTTTGTTGTTCGGTGGCGGTCGCTTTGCTTTCATTTGGTTCTGCAAAAGCCTGTGTGGGAGGGGTCATGGTAAAAACAAGAAGGAAAACAAGGGTCATGGCAACGACAAAACGGAAGTTTTTCATGGTGAACACCTCTCTAAAATGGGCTTTATCAAGCCATCACTTAAGATACAGAGAACTGTTCCCCTGGCTAACTTCGGGTTGATGCCTTCCCCACACAAACCCCACACTGCAGCTCTCACTACCTTGCTGTGCGGATATTATAGCATGGATTGCGCAAGAACTCAATTAGCAAACCTGAAATGCATCACGTCGCCGTCTTGGACTACGTAGTCTTTGCCCTCGATACGCAGCTTGCCCGCCGTTTTGCAGCCGGCCTCGCCACCATGATCTATGTAGTCCTCATAGCTTGCGGTTTCTGCCTTGATAAAGCCTTTTTCAAAATCAGTGTGAATAACGCCTGCCGCCTGGGGTGCTTTTGCGCCAACGGGAATAGTCCAAGCCTTGACTTCCATTTCTCCAGCCGTAAAGTAGGACTGAAGCCCCAAGAGCTCATACGCACTGCGAGCCAAGCGCTCAAGTCCGCTTTCCTCCAAGCCAAGTGCTGCCAAAAACTCAGCAGCCTCCTCAGGGGAGCTTTCCGCAAGCTCAGCAATATCTGCTTCCACTTTGGCACTAATGGGGATAGGCACAATACCGTCAATGGCTGCAGGTGCAGGGGCGCTGGCAGCAACGGCGTCCTCGTCCACATTTGCCACATACAAAAGCGGCTTCATGGTAAGCAGGTGCAAATCGCGGATAAGCTCACGTGCCTCAGATTCTCCGCCGATACCTCCAAAATTGCTAGAAAATTGAGCAAAATTAAAGCGAGCAGCGGTGTTGCCCTCATTGAGCCAATCCTGCAACGCCGCCACAATGCCCGCCTTGGCAGCAAGGGTCTTATCACGTTTTGCCTCTTTTTCGAGTCGAGGCAAGGCCCGCTCAATGGTGCCCAGATCGGCAAGGATAAGCTCTGTTTTGATAATCTCGCTATCACGGCTTGGATCGGGCCCGCCCTCAACGTGCGTTATTTCGGTATCAGAAAAATAGCGCACCACCTCAACAATGGCATCGGTTTCGCGAATGTTTGCCAAGAACTGATTACCCAACCCCTCGCCCTCATTGGCACCTTTGACCAGTCCCGCAATGTCAACAAACTCAACGGTTGCCGGCACAATGCGCTCAGGGTTTACTATAGCTGCAAGCTTAGCGAGCCGTGCGTCGGGAACAGGAACAATGCCAACGTTGGGCTCGATGGTTGCAAACGGATAGTTAGCAGCAAGCCCTCCCTTATTGGTAAGCGCTGTGAATAGCGTTGATTTTCCTACGTTGGGCAAGCCCACAATGCCGATTGAAAGACCCATGTTTTCTCCCTCTTGCGCACTTGCAGCTTCTGCAATATCGCACAATCACAACCTTATCGCACAATCACAATCTGTTAGTTAAATTTATAGAGCCGCTGCGCCACACGGTAAACAATAATGGTGAGCGTGCGCCCTGCAGGCGTTGGCAAGCTTGTACCAATACCTCGAATACCAAGGCGCATACGCCAGTACACTTTAGGGCTTTTCTCCTTAAGATAATGCCACATTTCATAATGCTCACGGTTGATGAGCTTTTGTTCGCGATGCGCCAGAATAGAAAAAGTGGTACACACCGCAATCATAAGCGTAAGGTGGTTGAGCATATAGTTGAGCAGCTTGCGACTAGGCACGTCTTCTGGCAAGCGCACGGCGTCAATCATAAAATGGGTAATGAGGAGTTGTTGTTCGATATTTTTGAGTACGATTTTCTCATTGACCGACTGGTCCTCGCGCCCAATAAAATACTGATAGAGGTTTGCGTCAAGGTAATACAAGCGCTCTACTTTAGGAAGCGGAACGTAGACAAAAATATTATCGACATAAAAGGTATGCTTTGGCAGCCTTAAGTTGATGTCGCGCAACAGTTGCGTACGATAGGTTACCGCATGCATGAGCAAGTTTTGAGAAATGCGAAACCGTCCTATGTCGTCCCAACCAAACACTTTATCGCGCGGAAACACACTGCGAAAGCTAATGATCTTTTCTGACTTGGACTCCCTGTGGTTGTAGACATAGTTGGTTACGAGCATATCAACTGGCTCGTCAAGTTTGGTGAACTCATCGAGGTGGTCTATAACCTCCTGCGCCGCCTGCACGTCCACCCAATCGTCAGAGTCCACACATTTGAGATAGAAACCACGTGCCTCATAAATGCCCGTGTTGACCGCCTCGCCATGCCCGCCATTGGGCTGGTGAATAACTCGCACAACATCGGGGAAACGCTCGACCCACGCATCGGCACGCTCGGGGGTGTCGTCTTTGGTTGAACCGTCATCAACAATGAGAATCTCAATGCGGCTGAGGTCGCGTGCGCCCGCCCCAATGAGGCTGGCAATGCAGTTATCCATATAGGCTGCGGAATTATAGCAGGGCACCACAAAGGTGATTACTTTGTCATAGGTGGTTTTAGTTTGTGCCAAACTTTGCGCTGGGCTTTTGGGAGTGCTTTGGAAAGCCTCCTCGTTGCTGGCAGCTTGCTCGGTATTGTTTGTCTTGTTGTTTGTCTTGTTTTCTTGGTTGCTCATGTTTTTGATTATATCCTTAGTTTTCTGTGTCAGCAGCCGCTTTGACCACCTTGGCAAGTTGAGGATTGCGCAAGGCAAGGCGAATAGTAGTGTCAAGCCAGGTTTCGATAGTTCCTGTGTCAAAGCCGTCGGCAACGTTGATTTCAATGGCGTAGAGCTCTTCGTGTTCAAGGAGGGCTACCAGCGCATCGGTAAGTTGTATTTCGCCGCCCGCGCCCGGCGCAGTCTTGGCAAGCAGCTCCATTACCTTGGGCGTAAGCAAGTAGCGACCAAAAATCGCCAGCGCGCTGGGCGCTTCGGGCGCGGGCGGCTTTTCCACCAGTGCGTTTATGCGCCACACACCGCTTCCGTCCTCCTCATTGCCAGCCACAAGCTCACCGTCAATCACGCCAAAACGAGATACCTCACTAAGCGGTACCCGAAACACGGCAATAACGCTTGCGCCACCGTGCGCAGCACTAACTTCTTTCATGCGCGGCAAAATCTTGTTGTCTGGCACCAGCACGTCGCCCAGCAAAACAAAAAAGGGCTCAGGGGGTTCTTGACCAATCTTTTCCGCAGCACACAAAACGGCATGACCTAAACCCAACGGCTCAGGCTGCGGAACAAAACTCACCGGCAAACTACCCGCATGCGTAACGGCTGCGGCAAGCTCGTTTTTGCCTCTGTCGGCAAGATAGCGCTCCAGTTCAGGCGCAGGCGAAAAATGCTCAACAATAGAGGGCTTATCGTCATTGCTCACAATAATCACCTCTGAAGCAGCGGCAGCCAGCGCCTCCTCCACAACATACTGAATGGCGGGGCGGTCAACAACCGGCAGCATCTCTTTGGGCTGCGCTTTGGTAACGGGCAAAAAGCGTGTGCCCACGCCCGCAGCAGGAATAATTGCTTTCATCTAATACCTATCCAAAACCTTACTGGCCGATGTTTGCACCCTGCAACACGGGTCTGTCATCGACGCTTGCTCTCGGTAACCTTGTTAGTCGATGCTTTTATACGTAGCCGTTTCGTACAGCCATTTATTCGCCTTGGTTCGCAGCGCCGCCTCTTTGAGTTGCCAGCCGCGCCCCGTAGCATCAAAATGCTGTCGCGCCTCTTCTTTATTATTGGGAGAAATACGCTCAAGTGCCTCTTCGATATCGTCTTGGGTAACGGTCATTTTGAGGTGACGCGCAAGTGCATCAAGGGCAAAACCTTGGCGCAAAGTTTCGCGCGTTTGCAGCATAAGCTGCATGGAAAACTCCTGCTCGCCAAAACCTTGTTGCGAGTAAAAATCCTCGAGTGTCTTGCCAGCAAGCTGCAGCTGCTCGGTAAGGCTTGCCATAAGCTCGTTGCGCGTGTACTCGTAAAACTCATCGGGAATAGTAGCCGTAAAACGCTTTGCCAACTCAGAGGCAGCACCGATGTATTTCATCTGCTCAATTTCTTGAGCCTTATACAGCATGCCTTCCTCGCGAACCAGCGCACGCAAGCCAGCAGTATCCTTTGCCTCAGGAACATTTTCTGCAACCCATGCATCAGTAATCGCCGGAACAACCTTTTTTAAGACTTCTTGAATGGTTACCGTGCTTGTTATCGGAATAAGTGCAGGCTCGTCTCCTGGTTTTGCGTCAGGGTCAAAGTCAGGCAAATTGAACTCAAAGGTTTTGGTGTCGCCCGCTTTCATGCCCACAAGGCTCTCGTCAAAATCAAAGGGCAAAAAGCCTTCGCCCAGCCGATACACGCGACGCTTCGCCGTAAGGTTTTCTATTGCTCCTTCTTTGTCGCTGCTTTCTATAGCAAAGGCAACCTCAGAGCCAGGCTTTATCTCAGCGCCTTTGTCCTCAACTTGAGTGGCGTGGCTTTCTGCAAAGTGGTAGAGCTGCTGATCAATCTCCTCATCGGTAACTTCCAGACTTGGGATTGTCACAACAACGGGCTCGTAGGACTCCAGCTCATAGCTTGGCTTAATGGTTGCCAGAGCAGTAAACTGAAAATCGGTGCCCAACACAACTTGCTCGGGGCTTGAAACTTCAGGATCCATAACAATGTCAAGGTTTTGCTGCGTAACCGCATGCGGAGCAAGAGCATTCATGGTGTAATGGTTCAAAAAGGCCTTGAACTGTGGCTCGCCTACCAATTCTATAACTTTTTCGATGGCGGCATCGTCGTCCTTGCCGGCAACCTCACGCAAATCAAGGTGATGCTGGGCCGCCAAAGAAAGAGCCGCCCCTTTATGCGCTTGGCCAATAAGCGAGGCGGGCACGGTAACAGAAAGTGGCACTTTGCCGTCTTTTTCTTTACCCTGCACAACTTTGAGGGGTAGTTTGGTCGCTGTCTTTGACTTAGGTGCTGGCGGTGTCTTTTCCGCTGGTGGTGTTTTTGGAGAAGGTTGGGCTTTTGCTGATGCCTTCGAGTTTGCCGGAGCCTTTGCATCTGCTTTTGCCGCTGTCTTTTTCTGAGCCATGGTTGTCCTCACTTCTTTATAGGATACAGCTATCTAATCCAAGGTAATCTATTCGCTTCGCTGCATTGCCCACGCAGGCACATTTTGCTTAGCACAGGAACAGAATGTTTAACCAGCGTACATGATACCACAGGGTTCCCGCTTGCCCTCTGCTTTAGGCCCCCACTTCCCCTCTGCTTTAGGCCCCTGCTTCCCCACTGCTCCAGACCCCTGCTTGCCCTCTGCTTTAGGCCCCCACTTCCCCTCTGCTCCAGACCCCTGCTTCCCCACTATAAAAAGCCCTGTTCTACCTTGCTTCAGGGCTCTTTTAGGTATTTTGCAGGATGGTCGCAGATTGGCTGCAGATTTGACCCTACACCCAGGTATTGTAATTCTTAGTATCGTACGGAACAAAAATCCAAAAAAGGACATACAGCGGCACCATAACAAAGACGTTCAAAATAGCAAGGGCAATGGCAACAACACGAACCGCAGATGGCTCAATAGAAAGATACTCGGCAATACCGCCACACACGCCTCCCAGCTTTTTATTATTTGAGGAGCGAAACAGCTTTTTATCTTTGGGAAGCTCAAGCCGCCCTTTGCGAGCTGCCACCATGAGAAAAACGCCGCCAGCAATAATAACAAGGGGCCACAAAATGCCGATAATAAAGCTCACAAAACGCCACATATCTCCCCAGAGCGTTCCAAAGAGAGGCACCGAAAGGCGCCAGAGCCCAAAGAGTATTAAAAGTATGCCAGCCACAATGGCGATGTTGTTTTTGTTAATTTGATTGTTGCTCATAACCTTCCTTTTTTCCTATTCCTTTCGTTATTGTTTCTCGTCGTCCAAAACACTAACCTCAAACGACGACACGCCACTTTGATGGATAACCCACACCTTGCCATCGGTAACTGGGCGGCTGCCAAAAACCGTTGCGTAGGGTTTTGAGCACCACGCCTTGAGATTATTATTATAAGAAAAGTGCTTTTGGTCAATATCAAAGGCGCTCAGGCCTGAACTATAGATGATAACAGCAGCATTACGTGGAACTTCAACTTTTACAACGGCAAGACCTGCCTCAACGTCAACTTGTGAGCCGCCAACAAGGGGCTCACCAAGACGAATGGTTGACGAGGACACACCCGTTTGTACCAAAACCCTTCGCACTTCCAAATCCGTAAGGTTTAGCTCTATGTCTGCCGCTCCTGCAGCAACATTTATCTCGCTCCACGTTATGGCACGTGGCAGCTCGGCACGCAGGGCAAGCCCGCTCGTAAACTTTGAAAGATTAAGGTGAATGGCGTCGTGGGCCCTGTCTATAAATCCAAGGTCAACACCACTGGTAGCTCCCGTAGCATTTTTTACGACAAGTGCAGGGCTATCTCCAGCCGTTAGCTCGGTGCTCATGCCGCCGCCATTGAGTTGCAGCCGTGCCTCAAAAAGCCCATCGAGCGCCAGATAGCCAACCTCAGTAAGCTCGCCCTCTGTGAGTGTTTTAGCAGCAGGCGAAGCGGGAACAGAAAGGTGTACCGTAGAGCCATCGGGCAAGCGCACGGGAATGCTGCTTTCGGTAACGCCGTAGTACCACGAGCCCAGCAATATTGCTATCGAGAGCAGTAAGGAACCAAAAAGGTTAAAAGCACTCATGTGTTTTGCTGTGCCGATAACATACAGGCCGCATGCAACAAGCAGCAAGGGCCAAAGATGGTAAACCCAAAGGACAAAGGTGCGAGCCGGAATAATCTCTAGCGTCCAAGCAAGCAGTACAAGTCCAATGGTAATAAGCACAATAGCACCACCAGCGCGCTCAAGCGACCAGCCTTTTGAGCTGGGCGTAAAGAGCTGTGCGATGCCAATCACAACGAGGATAAGCGGCCAAAATCGCCAGAACGACACGTTGACTAAGTTGCCGAGCAGCGCAAGCAAGCCAATGCAAACAAGGAATGCTCCCACTACAACGGCAAAGCTCCAATGACTACGTCCAAACCCTGCTTTATTGCTGGCAGCCTTGTCGGCGTTCTTGCCAGCAGTTGCAACGCTGGCGGTTGCGGCACTAGCAGTTGCAACGCTGGCGGTTGCGGCACTAGCAGTTGCCGTGCCGACGGCTGCACCACTAGCAGTTGCACCACCGGCCGTTGTGCCGCTGGCAGTTGTGCCGCCGACGGTTGCATCACTGGCCGTTGTGCCGCTGGCCGTTGTGCCGCTGGCTTTTTCAGCAACCTCTTCAACAACTTCCGTTGCTTTCTCCGCAATTTTTTCAACGACTTCTGTTGCTTTTTCGCCAGCTCGTTCTGCAGCTTTTACCGCTTTTTCGAAAACCTCATCAACAACATCAACGGCTCTCTCGATTGGATCTGTGGGCTCGGCGTTGACTGTAGCGTTAGACGCAGCCTCTGCGAATCCAACAGGCTCAGTAGCCCCGTCAGGGGAAGCAGCAGCATTGTTAAAGGATGCATCATTTATGGGAGAGGCAGAAAAGCCTGAGGTGGCAGAAAAGTTTGCCGAAGCAGGCGGAGCAGTAGAGGCAGGAGGCGGTGGAGCGGCGGAGGCGGCCGAACCAGCAGTTGAAGCAGGCGGAGTAGCAGGACCACCATTCTTTGAGGCAGCAGAAGCTCCCGACGTTTCCTCAGCCTTTACGTTGATGTAACCAGACTTCTCGGCCGGATCTTTTTCAATCACGAACATCCCAATAATATAAAGCAGGATAGGAAAGCCAAACCCAACAACTACCAAAACAACGGCAAGAATACGAATGAGCGTTGGGTCAACATCAAAATACTCCGCAATGCCACCACATACGCCGGCAAACATACGGTCAGAGCTTTTATACAGGCGTTTGGGAGAAGACATCGCAGTTCCGTTTCTCGTGTTCGTTCCTTATTTGCACGCAGACAGCGATGGAGGGGCAATCCCTCCATCGTAGTGAGCGAGTAGCATCTATTAGATTACTGCACCTTAGAGTGCGTAAGTGAGTGCGCGGAGTATATGTCAACACTTTGTAACACTTAAGATAACGCTGCGATACTTGCCCTCGCTGTTAGGCCTCAGCGACTAGCTTGGTGACCCGCAGCATAGACACCCGCTTGCGGCGCATGGTTTGTACCTTGAAGCAAAAACCGTCGATGTCAAAACTATCGCCCACCACAGGAAGCGTATCTATCGTATCAAGCAGCCAGCCAGCGATAGTGTCATAGTCCTCGCTTTCCTCAACAGGAAAACCAAGCGCAAGAGCATCGTCAACGGGCAAGCGTCCATCGATAAGCCACTCGGTGTCGCTCAGGCGTGTTTGGTATTTGTTGTCGGGGTCATACTCGTCGCTAATGTCGCCAACAATCTCTTCGATAATATCCTCAACACTGATAAGCCCCGCCGTACCGCCGTGTTCGTCAATTACAATGGCAATTTGAACGTGCGAGGTCTGCATCTCGCCCAGCAGTGGCAAAATGTCTTTGGTTTCAGGAACAAACATCGCATCACGCATATAGGTAATGATTTCCTCGTCAAAACGGTCATCGATGATTGCCACAAGCAAGTCTTTAAGCATCACAACGCCCACAATGCGATCAGGGCTTTCGTGAAACACCGGCAAACGTGAGCGACCTGTGCCCCGCATGCGGTCAACCGTTTGACGCACCGTTGCGTCATCAGGGATACAAATCATGTCAACACGTGGCGTCATAACCTCACGAGCAACCGTATCGCCCAAATCAAAAATCTCGTGAATCATGCGTTTTTCCTCGTCGAGCAAACTGTCTTGCTCGGTAACAAGGTATTTAATTTCCTCTTCGCTTATTGCTTGGCGATCCTCAGCGGAACGTATGCCAAAAAGGCGCGCAATCGCATTGGTAGAAACGGAGAGAAAGGTGACCACCGGCGCAGTAATGCGCTCAAAAAAGCGAATAGGGCCAGACACCGCCATCGAAACACGCTCGGCGTTTGCCAAGGCAATACGTTTGGGCACCAGCTCGCCTAAAATGAGCGTAACGTAACTTACCACGAGCGTGGTAATGAGAATGGAAAGCGGCGGCGCAATAGTGGTAAGCCATTTAAGACCAAAACCGTCAAGCCACGTAACAATGGGCTCAGAAAACGAAGCTGCCACAATGGCGGCGGCACCAAAGCCCACAAGCGTAATGGCAACTTGCGTGGTGGCTAAAAGGCGGTCGGAGTTTTGCGCGAGCTCAACAGCACGCTGCGCTTTGCGCGAGGTGTCGCCTTGCTCCTCCTCAATAATTTGTTGCAGTATCGCACGGCGCGCATTAACCAACGCCATCTCGCTCATGGCAAAATAGCCGTTAAGCAGTATAAGAACGAGTGCAATAATAATGCTGATTAGAAGTTCCATGGCACTATTCTACCAGAGGCGAGCGAGGAGGGAATGTCAATGATACGTTGGTTAGCAGAGCCACGCCATTTGAGTTCGTAATTTTGCTGGTCTTGCAGAAAAAGACCGTCTACCAACACGTCGCAAAGCTTGAGCAACTCGAGTGCTTGTGCGTTCGGAATACCTTCAAGAAGTTGCTCATAGGTGTAACCGCTATAAATCCAGATGCTGAGGGGGGCCTTGGGGGTTCCGTCTTTGCCAAGGCGCTCAAGCTGGCGTATCCACTGCGCGAGCTCCAAAAGAGGCTCTGCTTGCTCGAAGGGTTCTCCCCCACTAAAAGTAACGCCACTAATAAGGGGATTGTTTTCGATGTGTGCCTGAAGAGTTTCAAGCGAGGTATCCACGCCTCCTTGGGCTGGCTGCGCCTTTGGATTGTGACACCCCGGACAGCGATGCGTGCAGCCCTGTACAAAAAGGGTGAAGCGAATACCGGGACCGTCGACGATGCTATCGTCGGCGGTCCCGTAAAGACGTACCGTATGTGGCTTTTGGGTCACTTACCCCTCGTTTGCTGCAACAGAATCTTCGTGAGCGTTTTCATGCTCAATCTCTGAGCGGGTAATGCCATGCATAACACGCTCGGACTCCTCAGCACGCTTGCCGTTGTTAAAGCGCTCAAGCGTACCAACAAGGTAGCCCGTAATGCGGCGGATACGCTCAAAGGGAACGTTGTCCTCCTCGCGTCCGCACTTAGGACAACGGTCGCCAATGATGCCGTTGTAGCCACACTCTGGATCGCGGTCAACGGGGTGGTTAACAGAACCGTAGCCCACGCCGCTTTCTTTCATGTGACGAATAATTGCCTCAAATGCCTCGAGGTTGTCGCTGGGGTCGCCATCAAGCTCAACGTAGCTGATGTGCCCGGCGTTGGTAAGTGCATGATAGGGTGCCTCAAGTTCAATTTTCTTAAAGGCGTTGATATCGTAGTACACCGGAATGTGGAAGCTGTTGGTGTAATAGTCACGGTCGGTAATGCCCTTAATGTCGCCAAAGCGCTCGCGGTCAATGCGCACAAAGCGTCCAGAAAGTCCCTCGGCCGGTGTTGCAAGCAGCGTATAGTTAAGCTTCTCTTTCTCGGCACGTGCGTCAAGACGTGAGCGCATGTGTCCAATAATATCCAAACCAAGGTTTTGCGCTTTCTCAGACTGCCCATGATGCTCGCCCATCAAAGCAACCAGCGTTTCTGCCAGACCAATAAAGCCGAGCGAGAACGTACCGTTCTTAAGAATCTCGCCTACTTCGTCGTCCCACGCAAGTTTGTCGGAACCTGTCCACACGCCTTGCCCCATCAAAAATGGCATATTGTAAACGCGCTTTTTGGACTGAATGGCAAAGCGATCAAGCATCTGCTCGCAGCACAGGTCGATTTTTTTGTCGAGCATTTCAAAGAACAGGTCGATGTCGCCCTTGGCGCGAATGGCCAAGCGAGGCAAGTTAATGGACGTAAAGCTTAAGTTACCGCGCCCTGGAGTTACCTCGTTGTTGGGGTCATACACATTGGCGATAACGCGCGTGCGGCAACCCATGTAGGCAACTTCGGTTTCAGGCGTGCCTTTGTAGAACTTAGCGTTAAAGCTCGCATCCATGAAGCTAAAGTTGGGGAACAGTCGCTTGGCTGAAACACGGCAAGCAAGCTGGAACAAATCGTAGTTGGGGTCTTTCGGATTATAACTCACGCCCTCTTTGACGCGGAACACCTGAATGGGGAAAATCGGCGTTTCTCCGCTGCCAAGACCTTCCTCGGTTGCAAGAAGCACGTTTTTGATGACCATGCGTCCCTCAGCACTCGTATCAAGACCATAGTTAATAGACGAGAACGGCGTTTGTGCGCCCGCACGAGAGTGCATAGTGTTGAGATTGTGAACAAAGGCTTCCATTGCTTGGTGCGTTGCTTTATCAGTGTCAGCCCAAGCTTGTTTGGCGGCGTAAGCCTGAGCGCGCGCAGCCGTGTCAACATCAAGACCTGCTTTTTCAAATTCCTCGATGAGTGCTGCTTTCTCGGCGTTGACATAGTTGATGTCCATGATAAGTGCTGGGGCAAGGTTGGTCTGAGCCTCTACGCGTGCCGTCAAAGCGTCTACGGCCTCTTTGGTGCCTTCAATACCTGCCAAAAGCTCAAGGGCAGCGGTAAGGTTTTTTCTATAGAAACGACGGTAGGTTTTCTTAACACCGAGCGCCAGAGCATAATCAAAGTTGGGAATGGATTGTCCACCGTGTTGATCATTTTGATTTGACTGAATGGCGATACAGGCAAGAGCTGAGTAGCTGGTGATGTCGCTTGGCTCACGCAGCACACCATGACCCGTTGAAAAACCACCCTCAAAGAGTTTGGTAATGTCAATCTGGCAGCAGGTGGTAGTAAGCGTATAAAAATCAAGATCATGGATATGAATGTCGCCCTCGCGGTGCGCCCGTTCTTGTTCATCGGTCAAGACGCTCATTTGGTAGTAGTGCTTAGCAGCTGCTGAGCCATACTTGAGCATTGTGCCCATGGCGGTGTCAGCGTCAATGTTGGCGTTCTCGCGCTTGATGTCAGAGTCCAGCGTTGCCGAGTGGGTAATCTCGTCAATCTCTTGCATAAGACGGGTACGCATAACACGCTCGCGCGCACGCTCATCACGATAGCGAATATAGGCGCGCGCAATCTGGAAGTGTCCGTTCTCGTCAAGAACTTCCTCAACAAGGTCTTGGATACTCTCAACCGAGGGCTCGCCCTCGATAGCGCCAGCCTCCATTTTGTCGAGCACCTGAGAAGCAAGCTTCTCGTAGGTAACGCGATCTCTTAAGACGCCCTGTGCCGTAAAGGCCTTCTCAATGGCGTTGGTTATTTTGGAAAGATCAAAGTCCGTTGTTCTACCGTCACGCTTGACGATAGTGGTGACAGCATTTGCTACTGCGTTTGTTGCTACGTTTTCTGGTGCGTTTGTGGTAGTTTTTGTTGCCATGGTACTGTCCCTTTCTTTCGTGCTTCCTTTAGTTTTCTCTAATACTTTCAATTTCTTTTGTTTTGAGGCACAAGTTTCACAGGTTTGGGGCTAGTTTCCACAGGTAACTCACAAGTTTTCCGCAGAATGCCACAACATGTTGTGCTTCCTTAATTTTCCTCACATAGATATGGTAGAGCTACCTGCAAAGGATTACAAGGGTTATTTGCAACTTTTTTTGTGTCATTCTGTAAACGGTTGTAGAAAAAGAGACCTGCGGAAGGCTAAAGGAAAGGGAATAAAAAAACAGAACCCCCGCTTGCGCGGGGGTTCTGCATTCCGTAAAACAGTCCTAGAGAACTAGGAACTAAACTACGAGCTCTTAGCCCTTGATGTCCTCGTCATGAATACGACCACGGAACGTACGATAAATGATTACGTGGTAGATAAGTACGAGCGGTACACCAACACTAGAGATGATAGCCATAGCACCAAGTGCTACGTCGGTACCACCGGCACCTGAGAAGATAGCAAGTCTGGCAGCATCAACAAGCGTGAGGCCAGCAGCACCATCAGGGCCAGGGAGAATCTCAGGATTAGCAGCAACAAGGTCACTAAGAACCTGACCAGAAGCGCCAATACCGATGTTCTCAGGGCTCAGAATAGTAATAGACGGACCCGGACCAATTGAAGGAACGAGGAACGGGAATGCCGAAGCCATTACCAAAATGATAAGACCAACAGGAACAGCACTTGCTGCGATGAAAGCGAACAGGTCGTTCTTCTTCAGGAATATAACAGCAAGAGCAGCAACGATAATCAGCAACGCACCAATGTAAGCAATGATGTGTTGGAGATCAAAGAGGCTGGTTCCAAGAAGAGCCATAAGGCCAACATTTCCAACTGCCTCAGGAGTAGCATTGAACTGGTCTACACCAATACCGAAGAGAACCTGAGTTCCAACCGGCGTAAAGAAGATGAACAGCACTGATGCCACGACGAAGGAAGCAATAACAGCAATAGCAAGCGGGGCGCGAAGTTTCATAGCGCGTGCACGCACAGGGCTGTGGATTGCTTGCTTCTGTGATTGCCAGCAAGCGCCTTGCAGAAGCATGGCGGACAAGCTAACCAGACCGCAGACAATCGGGAACGGACGGAGCAGACCGAGAAGCGGAATGCCCGGAAGAGCCAAACCAAGAGCTGCAGGATCTGCGTTAAGAACCGCGCCAGCTGCCTCAGTAGTAGTGCCCTCAGGAGCGTTGAGAATATCAAAGAGCGGTTGTGCAACTTGGTTAGAAACTGCGAAACCTTGAATTACATCACCGTTAAGGTCAAGGGGTACACCGTTGAGTACGTTACCAACAGCAACACCAAAGAGCAATGCGGGCAATGCTGAACCAAGGAAGAAGGCAGCGTCAAACACGCCAGGGAACTCTTTGCCCACCGAGCGGAACTCAATAGCAATCGCGCGAGCGATAAGGCTAAAGAGTACCAACATAATTGCCAAGTAGAAACCAGAGAACCCAGTTGCGTATGCTGGACCAAACGCTGCGAACAGCGCGCCACCAGCGGTGAGCAACCATACTTCGTTACCGTCCCAGAGGGGACCAATGCTCCTGCGAACCAGAGCTTTGTCATGGTCAGTCTTTGCGATGAATGGATACAGCGCACCTGAACCAAGATCAAAACCGTCAAGAACAAAATAACCAATGAGCAGTACGCCAATAAGAGCGAACCACAGAACTTGCAAGAACGTCGCTTCGCCTACAACGGTAGGGATAGCAGGACCAAACGCCTGAAGGCCGATAGAATACAACATAATTACTCACCGTCCTTCTTGTTAGCGATAGCTGCGACAGGAGCATCCTCAATTTGCGGACCCTTCTTAATCATTCTGAGTACCAGACGTACCCATACAATGAACATAAAGGTGTAGAAAATCATGAAGAGTGCAATAGTGATGAGGACCTCGATGCTGGAAACGCTTGTTGAGACAGCGTCATTGGTGAGCAGCAAATCATAGACGATCCATGGCTGACGACCAACCTCAGTTACAAGCCAACCAGATTGGATGGCGAGGAACGGAAGCAGTGGGCCAAATACAACGAGATAGCCAAGACCCTTGCTGTCCTTTTCCTTATCTGCATTGCGCAGGAGGAAGAAACCAAGAACAAGCCAAACGAGCATGACTACCCAAAGCGCGACCATGAGGTGATAGCTTTGGAAAATAAGTTGTACTGGTGGGATACCACCTTGATACGAATCAACTTTAACGCCAGGATAGGCATCGAAATTGGTTGCACCATCTTTGACCGTGTTAAGACCAGGATATACCGTGTTGAAATCCCAGCTTGCAAGGAAGCTTGTCAGACCAGGAATAGCAATACCTACGGGCTTGTCATTCTCTACAGCCCAACCAACAAGATAGAAGGGAGCTGCGCCGTCCTCATACTGACCTTCCATAGCAGCAAATTTGGAGGGCTGTTGCTCGGCAACTACAGTAGCCTGCATGTGAGCAAACGGAAGCATGAGAATAAGAGTGATAAGACCTACGGTAAGACCAGTTTTGAGGAATTGTTTTCCCCAGGCAATTTGGTTGGGCGTACGTTTGCGCAAAAGATAGTACGCACCAATAGCCATACTGCAGAATGCAGCAAGAATAATCACTGAATCAACCGTGTGCAGATAACGTGCCAAGGTTGAAGGATTAAGTGCCGCAGCAAAGAAGTCAGTAATGTGTGCTCGAGTGCCAGCTACATATTCAGTAAACTGAGCGAGCGGGGCTCCACTTGCATCAACAACCTCGAAGCCTGCTGGAGTCTGCATCCAAGAGTTTGCGAGAAGAATCCAGAGAGCTGAAAGAGCCGAAGCTCCCCATACAAGCCACATAGAGATGAGGTACAAGTTAGGTTTAATCTTGTTACGTGCAAACAAAACGATACCGAGGAATACTGACTCTAAGAAGAACGAGAGCAGTGCCTCAGCGGCGAGAGGTGCACCAAAGATGTCACCGACAAAACGAGAGTAGTTAGCCCAGTTGGTACCGAAGCTAAACTCCATCGTGATACCAGATGCCACACCGACAACGAACGTCGTTGTAAAGACTTTAATCCAGAATCTGCTTGCTGCCAAATCCTCGGCCTTACGTGAACGGAAGTAGCGCGTCTCAGCGAGAGCGGCAAACAATCCGAGGCCGATTGACAAGGGTACAAACAGAAAATGGAAAAAGACGATGAAAGCAAATTGGAAGCGCGATAGTAAAGCAACATCAGCTAAAAAATCCATTTTCCCTCCTTACCAGTTGTGAACATTCCATTTTTCCTGCACGTTTTCTGTTCTCCTTAAAAGCTCCTCAACCTGCTTTTGTGAAGTACCGAAAACGCCTTTGAGGTTTCGTTTGCGCTGTACGAATCCTCAATGCCATATATTCGACTGTATTTGCTGCATATACGACATTCCAGTAATTTATCACGGTTTGGTAACAAAGTAAAGACATTTTCGGAAAAAACCATGGGGTTTTTCTCGCGGTTTTTTTCCGTACTTTTGGGTCGGGTTTTGTTTTTTGGTAAGCGCTAGTCTTTGCGCTGGTCACAGGCTAATTGTGGTGAGGGCGCAGGCGGTATGCTTGGGCGTGGATTGGCAATTAAATTGAAGTACGGGAACAGTAGTTTATCCGTAAAAGGGCGCTGAATTATGGCGAACAGGTAACGCAGGGAGGCCGCACTGCTCGGCAGCTTGAGGTTGCAAGGTTTGGGCGATTATCGCCGAGGGGACAAATTGAGTGCTGAGTGCTGGGCGATTTTGGGAACGGCGTGGGCGATTTCTGATAGGCGCTGGGTGATTTTGAGAACGGTCTGGGCGATTTCTGACAGGCGCTGGGCGATTATCGCCGAGAACGCAATACAATTTTTGTGTTCGCTAACGGCCTTTTGATAGCGGCATAAAACATGAATTAGCAAATGCGCGGCAGCTGTTCTCCCGTAAGCATATCAAGAATACGGCGCGAGCCAAAGGCTGTTTTTACGTAGGCCTTAGGCGTGGTGGAGTTGGCAGCGGAAAGCTCGAGCACCTCACCAATGACAGCCGCGTTTTCTCCATACCGAGAAGCACGCATGGCACCAAGCGCGGCAACGGCTTCCTCGGCGGGAACCACCGCTATCATTTTTCCCTCGTTTGCAACGTGAAAAATATCGTAGCCGAGCATATCGCAGGCACCCAAAACCTGCTCTTGTACCGGCACGGCCTCCTCCTCAATTTCAAAGACCGTATTGCTTTGTGTCGCCAGCTCATTGACCGTTGAAGCAAGCCCGCCCCGTGTGGGGTCACGAAAACAACGAGTGTTGGGAGCGGCGGCTAAAACCGCCTGCACAAGATGGTTGAGCGGAGCAGCATCACTTTCGATAGTGGTGGCAAAGCTCAGGCTTTCGCGCTGAGAGATAATGGCGATACCGTGATCGCCCAAGGTACCCGAAAGCAAAATCTTATCACCCGGCTTGCACAGCGCACCGCCAAGTGTTGGCTGTTGCGCACTGTTGTGCGCTGGCTGTTGCGCACCGCCGAGGGTTGGTTGTTGCGCGCGGTCGAGCTCCAATTGTTGCGCACTGCCGAGCTTGGCGCCCGCACCGAGCTTGGCGCCCGCATCATCAAACACTCCCACGCCGCTCGTATTTATGTAGATGCCATCGCCCTGCCCACGATTGACAACCTTGGTATCTCCCGTAACAATTTTTACGCCCGCCTCTTTGGCAGCCTCTGCCATTGACGCACAAATGCGCCTGAGATCAACAAGGGAAAAACCTTCCTCTAAGATAAATCCCACCGAAAGCCATTTTGGCACGGCACCAGAAGTCGCCACGTCATTGACCGTTCCGCACACCGCTAGCCGCCCAATATCTCCACCCGGAAAAAAGTGCGGCGTTACCACAAAGGTGTCAGTAGAAAAGGCAATGCGGTCTGTGCATTCAGAAGTTTGAAGCACCGCTGCATCATTGCCTTGGCGCAACTCGTCAGAATTATACGTATCAAAAAAGCTCTCGATAAGCTCATGCATCATCGAGCCTCCGCTGCCATGGGCAAGTAAAACCGTGTTTGCTGAGCTCATCGTGTTCCTTTTCTCTCAAATCGAGGGCTTTATGGTACCTTTCCTAGTTTACAGTTCCTCATCTATCATTCTCTTAGCATCAAAATCAGATTATACTATGGAGAACAACGGACGATTTACTAAAACTAAAGGAGTACCGTGAACAAACAAAATCCAGGGCTCGGCGACCTTCTCGATATTCTCATGGGTCAAGGCGCTCAGCAGGGCAACGGGCAAAACAGTAATGACGAAACCGTGCAGGAAACCATTGAGGTAAAAGCCGAATATTCGTCGCGCGAGGGCAAGCCTAAGGTGCGCACGTCAAAAACAACTACCTCGGCAAGTGGCAAAAAGAGTGTTGTTACGAGCAGCACTGGTGGCGGTGCAGGTGGCAGTGGTGGTGCGGGCAGTGGCTCGGGCGGCGGCAAGGCGGGCGGCAAGAACAACAAGCCACCGCAAGCCCCTACTAATATACCTTTTACTGAGCAACTGGCGCGCTGGGGCAAGCGCGCGCTTATTATCAGCATTATTGTGCTTTTGCTCGTTATTGCGGTTTGCTACTGGTGGTTTCATCCGCCCATTAATATTCACAGCGCAGATACTTGGTATTTTGTAACAATTTTCATTTTGTTCCCTCTGTTTTTGCTCTTCTACGTACGCCAACAGGTTTACCAAAAGGGCAACGCAAAAACTCTGCCCAACAAAAGCAAGGCAAGCCTCTTTAAGTGGCTGTCGCGTATTCCGGTTGCGATTGTACTGGTTGGCATTCTTGGGTTCATCATCTCAATGCCTATTTTTCCTGGGAATGCTCAAAAATATGCACACGTTTTAGAAACCGACCATCTTGATTTTGCTACTGATATCAAAGAGGTCAACTATTCTGAAGTACCCATTATCGACCGTGCGTCAGCTGCGTTACTCGGCGATAGAACCATGGGAACTATTCCAGAATATGTAAGCCAATTTGAGATTTCTGAGCTTTATAGTCAGATTAACTACAACCAAACTCCTACCCGCGTAAGCCCCCTTGGATATGCCGACCTCTTCAAATGGTTTAACAACCGTGAGTCGGGCATTCCTGCTTATGCGCTCGTAAACATGACAACGCAAGAAACCGAGATTGTGCGCCTAAAAACTGGCATTCACTACTCACAGTCCGAGCCCTTCTTCCGCAATCTTGACCGTTATGTTCAGCTCAAGTATCCGTTTTATATGTTTGATCAAAAATCGTTTGAAATTGACGATGAGGGAAACCCCTGGTGGATTTGCCCCGTTAAGAAGTTCACCATTGGACTTTTTGGTGGGCAAACCATCTCGCGCGTGGTTATGTGTGACGCGACAACAGGAGAATGCACCGATATTCCTGTGGAGGAATGCCCCCAATGGGTCGACCGCGTGTATCCCGCCGAGTTGCTGCTGCAGCAGTTTAACTGGAGTGGTGCGTACATGAGCGGCTGGCTGAACTCATGGATTGGGCAGCAGGGTGTGATTAGAACTACGCCGGGAACCAATGGAATGTTGGGGTACAACTACATCGCAAAAGATGATGATGTTTGGGTTTATTCGGGCGTAACTTCTGCCACGGCAGATAACTCCATTGTAGGGTTTGTGCTCGTTAACCAGCGCACGGCTCAATCGCATTATTATGCCGTTGCTGGGGCGACCGAGGAATCCGCAATGAACTCAGCAGAGGGTCAGGTTCAGCACCTGCGCTACCATGCAACCTTCCCTATTTTGCTCAACATCAACGGACAGCCCACCTATTTTATGGCGCTCAAAGATGCTGCAGGACTCGTTAAGAAATATGCAATGCTTGACATCAAGCGCTATCAAAATGTGGCGGTGGGCGACACGGTGGACGAGTGTCAAAAGGTTTACAAGCAGCTGCTTGCAACCAATGGCTTAGCAGATGACGGAGAAAATATCGACCTTGCTGCCCTTGAGGCGTCAGGTGTAATAGAGCAGATAACCCAAGCGGTGGTTGATGGCAACTCGCACTTCTACGTGCGCCTTGCTGGCGATGAGAATATTTATGATTTTGCCCTGCCCGCCCTGATCGAAATTGTTACCTATACGGTTGGCGACAAAATTTCCTTTACGTATTTTGAACTTGAGCCCGCCTGTCTGGTAACGGAGCTGCGCTCAGGTACGCCGGCAAGTGCAGGAACTGGTGCGGGAGCAGGAACTCCTGCTGGCACTTCTGCCAACACAGACGCGACAGATGAAACAGCCGAGGACTCGGCAAGTAAGGCAGGCTCAAACTAATGAGCACCAGAGGTGGGGAACAACACAAGCGGCCAAACAAGATTTCTTTGTCGCGTCTTGTGGTTGTAGCCGTTTTTTCGCTGGCCTTAATCACAACAGGCAGTTCGTTTACGGCTGAAAACTCTTTTGCAGCTGGAAACTCTTTTGCTGCAACAAGCTCTTTTCCAGCTGCAAACTCTTTCGCAGCTGGAAACTCTTTTGCAGCAGCAAGCTCCCCCGCTGTCGCAAAGGCAGCTACAAAAACCAAAAAGAAATCCAAAAAAATTGATCTTGCAAAAGCAAGCAAGACCAACCTGCGCATTAGCAATCAGTCTTGGACGGGAAAGAAAGTAAAACCAAAATCCTTTATCTACAAAGGTAAAAAGTATTCCATTTCTAAAAACGCAACCGTAAAATCCTCCGGCAAGAATAAAAAAATTGGAATGGGAACCATAACTCTTCAGGGAAAGGGTTCGTTTAAGGGAAAAGTGACTATCACTTTTAAGATAGTTCCCAAAAAGACTTCCGTAAAAAAGGTCGACCCCGGCGAAGCTGGCTCAAAGCAAATAACGGTAGCGTGGAAAAAGACCGCCGCAAAACAAAAAATTACCAAATATCAACTTCGCTACCGCGTAGTGGGCGATTCTAACGCATGGACTATTAAAACCTACTCTGCTTCAACGTCAAAAGTTACCATCAAAGAACTCAAGAAAAACAAACGTTATCACGCTCAGGTGAGAAGCTACAAAACGGTGGATGGCGTTAAATATTACAGCGCGTGGAGCGATCGCAGGGCGGTACCTGCAACGCTGAAGTCAACAAAAACATGGAAACAGCTCAAAACAACCTTGGAATCCAAACTGTCAACGAGTGAGCCTGCAGCGGGCGACTGTGCACATTTTGTATACGAAATGCTCAACGACCCTAACGGATACAACGTTGATACTGCCTATAAATACTGGTGCCCTAACCTTTGGGACGAACTTGAAGAGTATCGTGTTTTTCAGTCAAAGGTATACCCCAAACGAAACATAGGTCAGGCTATGATTAATGCTAAACCAAGACCAGGTGATATTGTGGTCATAGCCTGCGGAAGCTGGAGTGCAAAAGACACAGAGCACGTATTTATTTGGGGCGACAAAGAAAAAACTAAGAAAAAGAAGGGTTCGCCCATCTGGTGGGCTGGCAACGGGTGGCAAAGCTATCATCAGTCACTCGGAATGGCGGGAACGTGGAAGACACTGGTACTGCCCTTGTACAATGGCGGACCAGATGCAAGTAAAACTGGTGACCGTTTTCGTATTTATCGTCTTTTACAAAAGTCTGCTGGCGTACAAATTGAACGCGTTAAGCAAAAAGGCTCGACAGCAAGTTTGCCTGCCACTACCTATAAGGCGTATAAGACCGCTTCTGATGCGCGCGCCGATAAAAACGCCGTGTGGTTCTACACTACGCAGGCAGCAGCAGATAAAAAGGACACCGCTGCCGCAGCTCGGACAAAAACCTTGCTGCTGAGTGAGGAGGACTGCTCTTCTCAAACCTTGTTTTTGCCCGTTGGAACATGGTATCTCAAAGAGGTTGGCGGCAGTACGCCGAATGACACAGAAGGCTCTGGTGATGAGGCCACTGCTAGCCTGGCAAACGAGCAGACGGTTGCCGTATACAAGCTTGATATGCCAACGCCAGGAGAAGGCATCACCTATAACAGTAGGGCCAACACGTTTATCCTCACCATTACTATTTAGAGCCACAGCCCCAGAAAAGCTTGTATTTGGAGTGATGAGGGCTTTTGCGCGATTTTTTGTCTCGTGTACCCTTAACACGTCTAGAGCACCTTTAATACCACATAGCTGTTGAGATTGTTTGTTCTGCCGTCTGCCACAAAACGAGAGAGCAGGGTTGTCTGTGGCGCGACCGTCTCAATGAGCTTATCAATCTCACGGTCAGAGAAGCTGTGGCAATAGCGATACGTTCCGGACGCATTCTCCCAGCCAAGGAGATAGTCGTTTTGATCGAGTAAGCCCTCCAGCCCTTGAAGCTGAAGCTCCTCAAGTGCTTGCAGGTGCGTTGCCTGAGCCTTGTGCGTCAATGCCTCATTGTTAAGAAACTGCCAAAACGAAACTGCCACACAACCACCAGGACGCGTTTGCTCAATAAGACTTAAAAGGATTTTTTCTCGGTACGCCTGTGAGGGCACGTGATGCATAAAGCCAAAGGAAACGGAGAGATCACATTGCGGAGCAGTAAGGCGGCTGTTGATAAATTCTCCCTTGTGAAGCAGCTCCAAAACATCGAGGCTTTGATAGGCGAAAGAGGCAAAGGGGGACGGTACGATTTTGTCACACTTTTGTTTGAGTGCGCCTGTTTGTGACAAAAACGTACCGTCCCCTTCTACCAGCTCATCGCAATTATCTACCGCATAAAACTTAAAGGTGGTGTTTGGCAGTGCGGAGGTAAGAAAGTTTTCAAACCTCAAGTTGCCACAAGCAAGATCAAAAACAGAAGCCTCTCTCGGGAAAAACTCGCGCACAGCTGCAAGGCACTGCTCCCAGCCCGTCCACGCACAAGCGCGCGTTGCCGAAAATGAAGCATAATTCTCACGATAAAACGTGTTGTTTATCTCGCAAAGCAGTTTGGCAGTTTTTGAGTCCATTCGTTTCCATCACTTAGGGTTTAGGCATTCAGGAGTCCAGCATCATTTGACCATTACTATAGTATAGAATTGAGAGCATTATGGAAACCACAGAGACAATTTTGCTTGAAATACGAGATGCGCTTGTTGCGCAGGGGCAGCTAGACGCCAAGCAGCTTGCGCACATTATCCGTTCTCACAATAAAAATTTGAGCGACAGCGAGCAGCATCACGCAAAAAAGAAGCTTATGCCCTACTATCTTGAAGTTAAGCGTGCCGAACCTGAACGCTGGGCTCGCTGGGACATCAGCGCGGCAGTGGAAAAACAACTTCTCGCAACTCTGCAAGTCAAGCCCCGGCGCACTGCCTCTGGCGTAGCAACTATTTCTGTTATTACCAAACCGCAGAAGTGTTCAAGCGACTGCTTGTATTGCCCGAATGACCTGCGCATGCCTAAAAGCTACCTAAGCAACGAGCCTGCCTGCCAGCGTGCCGAGCGCAATTTTTTTGATCCCTATTTGCAGGTAAGCTCGCGTCTGCGCACCTTGACGGAGATGGGCCACCCAACCGACAAAATCGAGCTTATTGTTCTCGGCGGCACGTGGAGCGATTATCCAGAAACATATCAAATCTGGTTTATCTCAGAGTTGTTTAGGGCTCTTAATGAGGCTGAGAGCCCTCTTGAGGCTCACAAAGACGATGTTGAACAAAGGCGCGAGTTCTACCTGTCACACGGACTGAGCTCCAATGAAACCGAGCTTGAAGCCTTTGTGCATGACGCACAGCAGGCCATCAACGACGGAAAGCTTACCTACAATCAAGCGGCGGCGTTGCTCTACGATAACCACGAAGGATGGCAGGCGGTTGCACGCGCACAAAGAGCAACTTTTGACGAGCTAGCCTTCCAGCACCACCGCAACGAAGCCGCACAGCACCGTGTTGTTGGGCTCGTAATTGAAACACGACCTGACACTATCAATACAGAGAGCCTAACGTTACTCCGCCGCCTCGGTTGCACCAAAATACAGATGGGCATTCAAAGCGTCGACGCAGATATTCTTAAAGCAAACGCTCGAAACATGAGTGTTGAAAAGATCCAAGAATCGTTTGAACTGCTGCGGCTCTTTGGTTTTAAGATTCACGCACACTTTATGCTCAATCTCTACGGCTCTACGCCCGCAGCAGACAAGCAAGCCTACCAGCGTTTTGTTACGGAGCCTGCTTATATGCCTGACGAAGTAAAGCTCTACCCCTGCGCACTTGTTGAGGGAACACGGCTGGGCGCACTGTATGCAGACGGCTCTTGGTTGCCCTATTCTGAAGAGGAGCTTATTGCTGTTCTGTCTGACAATGTTTTGAACACGCCGTCATTTATGCGCATCTCGCGCATGATTAGGGATATTTCTGCCCACGATATCGTAGTGGGCAACAAGAAAACTAACCTTCGGCAGCTGGTGGAGCGCCGGCTTGAAAGGGATGGCGAAAAGAGCAAGCCAGACATTCAAGAAATTCGCTACCGAGAAATCAGCACAAACGAAACAAGCATTGAGACATTAGCACTTGAAACCCTTACCTATGAAACCACCGCAACTATCGAATACTTTTTGCAGTGGGTTACACCAGAAAATAGAATTGCTGGTTTTTTGCGACTTTCGCTTCCTAAAAAGGAGCATCTACACACCTTCCTGCATGAGCGAAAACTCGTGTTGCCCGTTGCCGAGAACGAAGCCATGATTAGAGAAGTCCATATATACGGGAAGGTTGCCGAGCTGAAGGAGATTAGGCTTGAAGGCATTACCAACGCAGGAGCGCAGCACCTTGGGCTCGGCAAGCAATTAATTGAAACCGCCTGTAGCATTGCCAAAGCACAGGGCTATGCCAAAATGAACGTTATAAGCTCAGTGGGCACGCGCGAATACTACCGAGGCCTTGGCTTTGCGGACAATGGGCTTTACCAGCAGCTCAGCCTTTAGTTCAGCCTTTAGTTCAGCCTTTTGTAGCTCGCCTGCACCCAGAACCCCCGCTTAGGGTCTCAACCACCCTGTTTATACGCCACTGTTATCTTCTGTACAAAACGGAATAATCAAGCTGCTGACGTGAATAATGTTCCCTAACGTGTCCCGGGCACCTAAAAATAGATGCCCGGGGAAAGGGGTAGGCACAAGACTGGTGCCGTAACAGGGGTGCGAGTCACAACACACCCAAGATAAAAGTCATTTAGTTTGTGAGCTCCTCTTCTTCCGAAGGGACACTCTTTCTTTCAGTTCTCCCCCGGCAAGCCCTCTATGGTGGTGGTTAGGGCTTGCCGGAAAGAGTTTACTTAAAGCGACTACATATCCTTTACAGGAGTGTCCTTTTGGGGACTATCCTATGTAGGTCCGTTGCACGGTTTGTGGAACGGGAGCTTGGACTACAACCT
>WRHU01000008.1 GCA_009783085.1 Coriobacteriia bacterium | reverse complement strand
GCTTTGCGTATCGATTGGCTGACATGAAAAACTTCCTTTCTAATGGGGGATGCTTAGATTGGACGTTCAAAATTGTATTCAAGCATAGCTTATTGGTAGGGGCTTGGCAAGTTGGGGTTTTGTTATCTTGAAGTTTCTGTAAATTCTTAAAATAATCGCTTGACATCGAACAAATATTCGCTTATCGTTATTGCAAACAAATGTTCTATTATGTTATTTCTGCGTGATTGGCGAGTAAGCTGTGTAGGAGGAAACGCTATGGAAATGCTCGACAAACTTACCATTTTGGCGGACGCCGCCAAATACGATGTTGCCTGTACTTCGTCGGGCGTTGATAGAGATGCCAAAAAGGGGCAGCTTGGCTCGACTACTGCGGCAGGCATTTGTCATGCGTTTTCGGCAGACGGACGCTGTATTACCTTGCTAAAAGTGCTCATGAGCAACGTCTGTAGTTATGATTGCAGCTACTGTGTTAATCGCTGCAGCAATGAGGTGCCGCGCGCGACCTTTACGCCCCGTGAGCTTGCTGAGCTTACTATTGGGTTTTATCGGCGAAATTACATCGAGGGGCTGTTTTTATCCTCGGGTGTGTTGCGTACGCCTGATTACACTACCGAGCGTATGTGTGAGGCCATTCAGCTTCTGCGAGAGGAATACGGCTTTCGTGGTTATATACACGCCAAGACTATTCCCGGCACCTCAGAGGAGCTCCTCGTGCGTCTGGGCACGCTTGTAGACCGTATGAGTGTCAACATTGAGTTTCCCTCGGAGCAAAGCCTCAAAGTTTTGGCGCCCGACAAGAGCAAAAAGTCGGTGCTGCAGCCGATGCGCTTTATACAATCGGGCATTAAGGAAAACGTTCAAGATAAACGGCTCAGCGTGGTGAACAAAACTCATTTTGTTCCGGCGGGGCAAAGCACTCAGATGATTATTGGTGCCTCTCCTGAGAGCGACTACCATATACTCAATTTGTCGGCGAGTTTATATAAGAGCCTTGAGCTTAAACGGGTGTTTTTCAGTGCCTACATTCCCGTAAACGACAATCCTTTGTTGCCTGCGCTAACGGCAGCGCCCCTTTTACGTGAGCATCGGTTGTATCAGGCGGACTGGCTCATGCGCTTTTACGAGTTTGATGTTTCTGAGATTATTGACGAGGAGCACCCCTTTCTTGACCCGTACTTAGATCCTAAGTGCAACTGGGCTCTAAACCATATCGAGGAGTTTCCGGTTGAGATAAATAAAGCTCCGTACGAAATGTTGTTGCGGATACCAGGGGTGGGCGTAACGGGCGCGCGGCGCATACGCGCCGCGCGCCGCGAACGTCGCCTTACGTTTGACGATCTCAAAAAACTCAACATTACTTTGAAACGTGCCCAATACTTCATAACCTGTAACGGCGTGTTTTCAGAAGGTATTTTGTTTGATCCCGTAAATATCTATGACAAGCTTACGGTGCAAGCCATGACCAACGCACGCAAGCGTCTGGGCAAAGGCGTGCTTGACGGGCAGCTCTCGCTTTTTGCCCAAGCGTCGCCAACCGCACCTGTCTCTTGGGCTCCCTCCGTCGAGCAGCTTGCTGCTTGGAAGGCGGTGGCTGAAAATACCATAGGAGACAAGGGGGATGCTGCCATCACCCCACCCGCAAAGTCGCCCCTGCTTTTACCACAGGAGGTGTTTGATGCAGCCCTTACTGCATGATGCCGAGCTGGTCTATCTCTATGACGGAAGCCTTGAAGGTTTGTTTTCGGCAATTTTTCAGGCGTTTAAGCTTAAGCAATATCCAGAAAACATTGTTACTGAGGACAACCTACAACTCAGCCTCCTTGGTTCATACGTGCCTATTTTGCCCAACCTGAGCGAGGCAGAGCGGGTACGCACCAGTATTCTTGATAAACTGGGTCGTGAGGTTTACACAGACATTACGCAGGTTTTTTTGTCGGATAATGCAAAAAAGGGCGGCATCATTTTGCGCTACCTGCAGTACCTTTTTGTAAAAGGACGACGAGGACGCAATCACCTTGCACACCCTGCGGTTGCTGCTTTTGAGGTTGTATTGAATGAGGTTTCAAAAGAGGCGCACTATTTTAGGCAATTTGTTCGTTTTTCTCAGACGCAAGAGGGTATCTTTTTCTCAAAGATTGACCCCAAGGCTGGGGTTGTGCCCCTCATTATGAACCATTTTGCAGCTCGTTTTAATGTGCAGCCTTTTATGATTTACGATGAACGCCACCAAATGGCGGGTGTATTTGACACTAAGAGGTGGTGGCTTGTTGACACGGCAGAACAAGAGCTCAACCTACCAGCCAGCGCACAGATTGAGGACGATTTTCAGGCTTTGTGGCAGTGCTTTTTTGACACCATTGCCATTGAGGAACGGCGCAATCCTGTTTGTCAGCGTAACTTTATGCCCAAGCGATTTTGGGGCAATATGTGCGAACAAATACCGCCACAGCTCCGCAAACAACAGCCACGCATCGAAACTCCCACAAAAGCTGCAAAACGTCTTGCAAGTGCTACAAGTGCCGGGCGACAAGTTCCACTTCTAATTGAAGCGAGCGAGGTGGTATTATAGAGGAGATATTTTGAGCAAATAACGTGCTGGGCCGCCTTTGCTTTGGTGTTTCAGCCAACAGGAGATGGGAATATCGTGGAAATACTTGAGTTGCTTAAGGCTGTTTTCATTGGCTTTGTTGAGGGCATTACCGAATGGCTGCCCGTATCAAGCACGGGGCATATGATTCTTGTCAATGAGTTTATCAAACTAAACGTTCAGGAAAAGTTTTGGGATATGTTCTTGGTGGTTATTCAGCTGGGTGCTATTTTGGCTGTCGTTATCCTATTCTTTCACAAACTCAATCCATTCTCGTCCCGCAAATCACCCGATGAGCGACGCAGCACCTTTCTTTTGTGGGCAAAGGTTGTTGTTGCCTGCATTCCTGCCGCCGCGCTTGGCATTTTGTTTAAGAGCTGGTTTCAGGCACACGTCTTTAATGCGGTAACGGTTGCTTGTGCACTGATTTTCTACGGCGTTGCCTTCATTGTAGTTGAGCGTCTTAAGGCGCGCAGCGCAGCTAACCGTTCTATTACCAAATATGAGCGAAGGCACCCGCAAGGCGACAATCGCGACAAGCAGGGTCGTTTGAATAAATCGTCTGAGCTGGCGCAAGCGGTCACTCATGCCGACCATTCCTCAAACAGGAGCAGGTCAAGCTATTCCGGCGGCAGACAAGGTGGGTTTCGTTCTTCGGGCAAAGACAGTCTTTGGCAGTCCAACAGACCACGGGATAGTCACATTTACACGGGGCGCGGACGCTTTGATAGTGGTGCTGGTCCTGATAAGGTCACGGAAGTCGAACGGCTGAGTTTTCCTCGTGCGTTTGCAATCGGACTTTTTCAGTGTCTTGCCATTGTTCCGGGCACTTCGCGCAGTGGCGCGACCATTTTGGGTGGACGTATTTTGGGTGTTTCGCGCGAAGCTGCAGCAGAGTTTTCGTTCTTTCTTGCGATTCCTGTTATGTTTGGCTGGAGTGCGCTTGAACTTGCACAGGCTTTTATTCTTGAGCCCATAACGTTGACCACAACAGAATGGGGCGTGTTTGCCGTTGGTTTTGTTGTGGCGTTTCTTGTTTCAGTAGTGGCAATTAAGTTTCTGATGAGCTACATCAAAAAACACAGCTTTGAGGCCTTTGGCTGGTATCGCATTGTGCTTGGCGTTGTAGTTCTCGCGTTTTTCTTGTTTACTGGCCGTTTGCTGGAGATACTGCCCGGCTAGAGTTGTTTGCTTTATAGACAGAACTTTCGATTGCTTTAATGGATTGCATAGGACTGCATAGGACTCACGTTGCACTAAGAAAGAGGTATTGTTTTGACAGCCCTGCCCACTGCTGCCCTTTCGTATCCTGAGAGTTTGAACTTTGTTGATGAGGTACATTTTGGCACCGATGGCTGGCGAGCCATTCTCAGAAAAGACTTTAATACTGCCACCCTTGCGCGGGTTGCTGAGGCAGCAGCGCAGGTTTTTGACGAGGAGGTTCGGGCTTTTCAAGAAACCCAAGCTGCCCAAGAGAGTCAGACTATTACCAAACCTCGTATTATCATTGGCTATGATTGCCGCGAAAATGCAGGACGCTATGCTGTTTTAGTCGGTACTATTATTGCCGCACACGGTTTTGAGGTGATGATTTCAAACACCTACTGCCCAACGCCAGCGCTGTGCTTCTCGGTGGCTCGCGACGAGCAGGCACTGGGCGGCATCATGCTCACTGCCAGCCATAATCCTGCTGAGTATCTGGGAGTAAAACTTCGTATGGCAGACGGTGGAGCTTCGCCGGCAGCTTTTACCGACCGCGTTGAGCTTGCCCTCAAAGATGTTGTACCTTCCCAGTATGAACACGCTTGCGCTGTTGCGCAGCTCGCCATAAACGGAACGCCTGAAACACCAGCAACCACCCTTGAGCAAGCGCCAGAACTTTGCTTCACAGATCTTATGTCTGCATATCTTGATGCGCTTGCTGCAGCTGTTGATGCCGAGGTCATCGCCGCTGCAAATCTGCGTGTGGTAGTTGACCCGTTGCATGGAGCAGGGCGCCAGTATCTTAAGCAAACCTTAGAGCGCGTAGGCGTAACCGAGGTTATTGAGGTCAACGGGGCAGACGATTTTAGCTTTGCTGGACTTCACCCTGAGCCCATACCACCTTGGATACAGCAAGGCGTTGATGCGGTTGCTCAGTACAAGTTTGATGCCTGCTTTGTTACCGATGGCGATGCTGACCGCATAGGCGCGGCAGACAGCGACGGAACTTTTGTCAATCCCCATCGTATTCTTGCACTCATTATTGCTCTGCTTGCTGAGGACAAAGGGCTTAGCGGACGCGTTGTTCGTACCTTGAGTGGTTCCAATCTTGTAAAGCGACAGTGTGAGCGCCTCGGGCTTGAGCTTACTACCACGCCGATTGGCTTTAAGTGGATTTATGAGGAAATGCTTAAAGGCGACGTGCTTATTGGCGGGGAGGAAAGTGGCGGCATTGGTATCCCTACGCACGTGCGAGAGCGCGATGGATTGCTTATGGCCCTGCTGCTTACGGAACTTATGGCACAAAAGAAACAAACGCTCAAAGAGCTGATAAATGGCTTGCTCAAACAACTTGGCAATTTTGATTATGCCCGCCGCGATTTGCGTGTAAGTCCCGAGCAAAAAGAGGCTTTTCTTAACAATCACGTTTTTTGTAAGCCTTCAAAGGAGCTTCAAGATTATGAAAATTTGTTTGCTCCTCTTGATGAGAATCTTTTGGCGATAGACCAACGAGACGGGTTGCACCTGAGTTTTGCAAGTGATGCTTGGCTACTCATGCGCCCGAGTGGCACTGAGCCCTTGGTGCGTGTGTATGCGGAGGCAACCGACGCAGCGCGCGTTGAGGAGTTACTTGATATTGGTTGTGCGTTGGTAGAAGGTTAGCAGCGAACAAGCCAGTGGCCAAGAGGGCTCAAAAGGATTGGTAAAACACAACAAGGTTTACGTAAAGTGATTTACGCAAGGCGGCTTATGCAAACAATGACAAACACTAAAACGAAAGAAAGCCAGATTGCCGCAACGCTTGCAGCACGTGCCTTGGTGCTTGAACCTTTTGTAGCTGCCCTCAACAGGAGCGCAGCGCAGGCTCTCGAAAGTATGCTCTTGGTGGTTAAGGGGCAGCGTGGAGCATCAGAAAGCGCAGGGGGCACACCTTTTAGCGGGAATGACGGAGCTGCGCTTAACCGTGCTTTTGAGCAACTTGGTTGGGACGAAAAAGCCTGGTGTGGTCTGTTGCTCGAGTCATCTAAGGTTGGCTCACCTAAAACGAGCTCGCTTACTGGCGAGCAGCTCAACCTGCTCATAGAATCTATTGACCCAGCAGTAATTATTGCTCTTGACGAGGTGGCGCGACAAAAGCTCTCGCAAAGTATGTTAGGAGCTAAAAATCTTAATACGTGGCTTCCGAGAAAAACAAGAGAAGTACAAGGCCGCCTCTTAGTAAGTGTTGATGGCTTCGAAGCTGCGCTCGGCTCTGACACACACAAGCAACTTGTCTGGCATCAGCTCAAGCAGGCATCGTATGCAGAAGCAACAAAACGATTCAAATAAAAGCTCAGGGCTCGACGAGAAAATCCTTGTCAAGCCCTGAACCAGTGAGAAAACTAATCCTCTTCAATTTCCTCAATAGCACCCATTGGGCACTCTTCCATGCAATCCCCGCATGCAGTACAGGCGTCCTCGTTGACAACCACGGCAGTGTCACCAACGATGTCCAGCACGTCGCTTTCGCAGACATCAACGCACAGTCCACAGCCAGTACATTCATCGTTAATAATAGGTCGAGGCATGAGCACTCCTTTCGGACATGGTTAAAATCCTCATTTAACCATTTCGATTTTACTTCCTGCAATGTGCGAGCATTTATCTCGCAGGCGTGAATATACAGAAAATTCGCGCAGATAGCAAGTACCAAATCGGTAACGGCAAAAACTCACCAAAAAATTGACTAAAACTCGACATAAAGAAGCTATAAGCAGAGCCACAAATACAGCGCAAACTTCATAAAAAAACTTTGTCAAGGGGTAAATTGAGGGGAAATTATGAGGTAATTCTGCCAAAAAACACTAAAATCCCAGCAAGATGCCCAAAAAGTTAAAAAACTTAATTGCCAAGTAAGAATCGGCTAATAAATAAGTAATAAAAAATATAGAAAAAGGATAGAAACGGTACAGACTCCAGCAAGAATCGTACGCCATACTACACCTCCCTCAATAAGAAATCGACCACGGTTGGTTGCAAATCAGACCGTAACCAGCCGTATCCAGGTCGAAAACCAGACCGAAAGGTCAACGAAAGGAGTGGTGTGAAATGTCGTCGTCAAAAAAGCGACTTCTCATGGCGGTGGCGTGTGGTGTGGTGGCTGCAGGCTTGCTTTTGCTTTACGCAGGCGATGTGCGCGCGCAGGCTGCGTCGTCGCGGGCACAGGCACTTGCAAGTTACGGAGGCGAGCAGATCGAGGTGTTGGTTGCAACGCGCGATATTGCTGCGGGCGAAACGCTTGACGCAAGTAACGCTTCTTTTGAAGTATGGCTTGCCGACTTGCTGCCTGTTGGCGCTGTGCTCGATACGGCAGAGGCTTTTGGCAAAACTACCGCTGTTCCCTTTTTGAAAAACGAGCCCATTGTGCTTGCCAAGCTTGGAGAAGGGGCAACGCAAATAGTTGTGCCTGACGGGCTTTGTGCCGTAAGCATTCCGAGCGACGACGTTCAGGCAATTGGCGGAGCCCTTGGTTCTGGAATGTTGGTTGACATCTACGCCGTTGGCTCAACGGCAGTGTCGCTGGTTGCTCAAAACGTCCTTGTTCTTGAAACGAGCAATGGCTTTGGTGCGGGCTCTGTGGGCAGTGGTGCAAGTGCTTCTGGTTCTTTGTTCGGGGGCTCATCGGCACGTGCGCCGCTTAAGTGGGTGACGGTTGCGGTTGATGCCCAAACGGTTCAAGAGCTTTTGGTAGCCGCGCGTGAGCGAAACCTTGCTCTGGTGCTCCCAGGAAACGACGTACCGCGTGAGCTTGCGGCGCAGCAAAATGGAAGTAGCAGGAGCGGTGCGTCTGCCAGCAATGCCTCTGCCAGCAGTGCGTCTGCCAGCGGCTCATCAAACAACGATGGCCAAGCAGCAGGGAACAATGATGCAACCTCAGAAAACTCAGAGGAGTCCTCATGACGGTCGCCGCGTATGCTTTTATGACGCCCTGCACGCTTTCGTCCGACATTTTGAGGTCTGGGCCTGTTACCGAATGTGCAAGCGGAGGAGCCAGCGCAGATACCACTAAGGGCGGCTATCTCCAAGTCTTTGAAAGTGGTATGGATTGTCGCAAAGCCTTGACTCATGCTGCCTCGACTGTTCAGGTAGTTGTTTCTGAGGAAGCGAGCGATGTGGCAGCACTCAATTTGGTGGCGGCGCTGCATTTCGATGAGCCTCAGCGCGACATATACCTTGTGGCAGAAAATCCTTCAGCGGCTTTTTCAAGTAGAGTTCGGGCTGCAGGAGGACGGGGCATTATAGACCATGTTCAGCTGACTGCTCTGGTGAATGTTGAGTTTCCTGCGGCCACACAGCCGCTTGTTGCTACGTCGCTTCTTTCTACAACACAGCCCCTTGCTCCTGTTGTAGCGCAGCCGTTGGAAACCGTCACTTCGCTGCCGTTGCTCCCCGCCGTAGCACAACTCCAAACTCCTACTACACCGCTGCCCCTCGTTTCTGCCGTAGCACAATCTTTTGCTCCTGCTCTCGTGCAGCCTCAAGCTGTCGCCGCCGCCGCGCAGCCCTTAACTCCTGCTGCTCCACAGCTTTTCTCTCCAGCGATTTTTGAGCAGACGCCCCTGCCAGCAACCACCAAGGGCTGCGCGGCGGCTTTTGTATCAGGTCGTGGTGGGGTGGGCAAGTCAACGCTCAGCCTACTTACGGCTTTTTTGCTCAAACAGAGAGGCCTCAAGGTTGTCCTCATAGATCTCGACGTGCAGTTTGGCGATTTGTCATATCTCGTCGAGCAAACGCCGGATATTTTTCTGCAGCGCATGAGCCTTGGCATGGCTCTGAATGGCCCAGAGCGACCGCTGCCAAGTGAGAAGCGTCTGTGCCTTATTGAATCACCCATGCGCCCTGAGGAGGCAGAGGAGTGTGCAAGTGAGATACTAGAGCTCATAAAATCCTTGAAAACCAATGCAGACTATGTGCTAATCAACACGGGGAGCTTCTGGTCTGAACTCCAAGCGATTCTCGCGCAAAGCGCCGATCAGCTTATTTTTGTTATGGATCAGCGAGCCACCTCTATACAAGGCTGCAAGCAGGTTGCCGACTTATGTGTTCGACTTCAAATCCCCTCAACACGTTTTTGCTTTCTTCTCAACCGATGTGGCCGTAGCGCACCGCTGACTTCGCTTGACGCCTCAATGGCGCTCGGTGGTGCTGAGGTTTTGACCATACATGACGGCGGTTCTTTGGTAGACGAGATGCTTTCGCTGGGTTGTCCGCAGGAGCTTTTGGAAAGCGATGCTGCCTTTGCGGCCTCCTTTGATGCCCTGCTAGCTACCCTGAGGGCAGAGCACCAGCCTGCATCTTTGTTGCCCCAAACAACATCGGCGCTTGAAGCGTTCTCAGGATTTCTTAAAAATCGGAAGCGAGGTGGTAGACGTGTCGCTTCGTAGCTATCTTGAAACGGTTGATAAAAGCGTCAACACCAAAACTCTTGGCACAAAGGCTGGGGCACGCGCGGCACGTGGTGAGCGTACCTCAAACAAAGGTTTTACAGCAACAAGAGAACGCACTGCAAACGAGGCCGCAGACCGGGCCTCTCGCATCAAGCTCCGCGATGCTTTATTTGAGCGTTTGCCAAGCGAGAAAATAGCGGCGATGATTGCCGAAAACCCTGCCCGTGCGCGACGCGAGGTACGTGCCGTCCTTGAGCAGCTTGCTTCGTCCTCTGCACACAATATACACCCTGCCTACCAGTCAGATGCCGAGGCGGCGAAGCACGACCTTATCCGCGAGGTAGCAGATATGGTTTTAGGGCTCGGTCCACTTGAGGAGTTGCTTGCTGATGCCGACATAACCGAGCTCATGGTTAACGGTCCAGATGCTGTTTTTTATGAGCGCGCAGGGCGTATTTACCCCTGCGAAGTGAGCTTTTACGACGAAAGGCAGCTCCGTATGATTATCGACCGCATTGTTGGTCCGCTGGGCAGGCGCGTTGATGAACAAAGTCCGCTGGTGAGTGCGCGCCTGCCGCAAGGGCATCGCGTCAATGTAGTTATCCCGCCCCTGGCACTCGATGGACCCTTGCTCACTATCCGCAAGTTTCCGGAGCATATTTATACGCTTAACGAGCTTAAAGAGATGGGCAGTTTGGACGAGCCCGTTGCTCAGCTGCTTAAGTGGGCCGTGTTGTGTCGCTGCAATATTGCGGTAAGTGGTGGTACGGGTGGTGGCAAAACCACGTTGCTCAATGCGCTTTCTGTAGAGATACCGCATCACGAGCGCATAATTACTATTGAAGATGCCGCCGAACTGCGCTTTTTAGAACATCCTCACGTGGTGCGTCTTGAAGCGCGCCCACGCAACGCAGAGGGTTCTGGCGAGATTACCATACGAGATTTGGTTATTAACGCGCTCCGCATGCGTCCTGACCGCATTGTGGTAGGGGAGTGTCGCGGTTCTGAAGCGCTCGATATGCTCCAAGCTATGAACACGGGACACGATGGTTCGCTTACTACGCTTCATGCTAACTCTCCGCGCGAGGTCATTGAGCGTTTGGTGATGATGGCGCGCTACGCCATGGATTTGCCCGTTTCTCTCATAGAAAAACAAATTGCTTCCGCGCTCGACCTTATCGTGCAGCTTGACCGGCAGATGGACGGCTCGCGTCGCATCACCTCAATATGCTCCTGCTCCTCAAGAGAGGGCGAACTTTGTTTAGAGGAGTTAGCAACCTGGAATGTAGAGCAAAACTGTTACCAATGGCTTGAGGCTCCAGGTTGGCTTTCTGGCGGAGAAGCACAACGCAACCTTGCATGTAAGGAGGTGGAACAATGGTTTCAAAAGACTGGATTGTCGATGTTATAAGGTGGGCTGGCGTAGCAAAAAGTGAGCTTGTGCCAAGTGAGTTTGCGTCAAGTGAGCTTGCGCCAAGTGAGCTTGCGCCAAGCGAGTTAGCCCAAAGAGTGCTCGCGCAAAATGAACTTACACTAGGCGAGCTTGCGCAAAACGAACTTACACTAGGCGAGCTTGCACGAGGCGAAACGTTTGAGCCAACAAGCTTGGCGCTGGCTGCAGCTATTTTGTTGGGAGCCCTCGCAGCATCCCTAGCCGTACCGCTTATCTACGAAACAGGACGTTCTTTTGTGAATCGTTCACGTACTCGTATGCGGCTTACTAACACTATTTCTGACGCTCGGCGGCTGGATGCAAATCGAAACCTCAAATCTCTGCTCCTCATGCTTTTTGAGGACTTGTGTCGCAATGGCATCGCCAGCCTGCGCTTTCTTTCAAATCGCCTTATGCGCTCTGCGCCTCTTGCAAAGTGGTGCGCGCGCGTAAGCTCTGCCCTCTCCGCGCGCGTGCCTTTTATCAAACCGCAGAACCTTTGTGAGCTTGAGTTAGCCGCTTCTCTCGTTTTGGCGCTCATGGTTTTCATTTTAACCGGGCAATTTGTCTTGGCATTAGCCGCTGCGTTTATTCCGCCCTTTGTTTCGATCCAGCGCGCAACGGCTTGGCATCGTCTTCGTCAAATACGGCTGCGCGAGCAACTCCCCGATGCGCTTAACGCCATAGGTATGTGTTTTTCTGCGGGATATTCTCTGCAACAAGCACTTGCCCAGATTGCTGACGAGCTCCCCGACCCTTTGGGAACACAGCTGCGTCTTACCGTCGACGACATAGACGTTGGGTATTCGATAAGCGAGGCGCTTGAGCGCCTAGAGGAGCGTACCGACTGTGCTGACTTGCGTTTTGTGCTTGTGGCACTTGATATTCAACACACAACAGGAGGAAGTTTAAGAAAAATCCTTGAGGGAGCAACTGCTTCAATAACGGACAGTTTTGAACTGGCGCGTTCGTTGGAGGTTCAAACGGCACAGGCGCGTATGTCGGCACGGGTGGTGACCATTATGCCCTTGGCTTTATTTGTGCTGCTTTCGCTGGCTATGCCGGGCTACCTTGCAACATTCTTTGGCTCATTTGGAGGCTTTATGTTGCTTGTTGTTGCACTTGGGCTTGAGGTTTTAGGCATTGTGATAATTCGGCGCATTCTTGGAATTGACTTGGAATAAGAGAGTGGCTTTGGCAAGGAAAATGGCAAAAGAATGAGAACAAGACACAAAGAGTAAGGAGGATTTTATGTTTTTAGCTTTTATTAAAAGCGCGGCAGTGGTACTCGGAGCGTGCGCGTGTGGTTTGGGTCTGTTTGAGTACCTGGATTCTCGCGGGCGAAAGGAGAATCGCAGTACCATACGCAGACGTTTGCGCGGTGAGTTTAACGGAGATGGCAGCGAAAGTGGTGGGCGAAGCGGCGCAGGAAGCAGCACACGAAACAGCACGCAAAACGGCGCAGGAAGCAGCACACGAAATGGCCTGCGAAACGGCCTGCAAAACGGCGCTCTAAACGGCTCGCACGCTGAGAATGAGAGCAAGGCAGGCTTTTCTGCGCTGCTCGCCTCCATTCCGTTTCTCGCGCAGCATTTTGAGCGCGAGATGCACCGGAAGCAGCAAAGCCAGTATCGGGCAGAGCTTCCCAAAATGTTTGATGTTATTGCGCTTGGCATGCGCGTTGGTCTTGGTTTTGATCAGGCGTTTGCGCTGTATGTGCGGGGTTTCAAAACGCCTCTGGCAGACCAGTGTCGTCCGCGGTTTGAGGTATGGGAACGAGGGCTCATCAGTCGTGAGACAGGCTTGCGAGAGCTCGCAGCACAGATTCAGCTCAAAGAGTTTGACCGCTTTGTAACGCTTATTTTGCGGGCGCTTGACTATGGGGCACCGCTCACCAATATGCTCGGCGACCTTGCGAGAGAGGCGAGAAGCGCCTATCGCTCCGAGCGTCAAGAAATGGTCGCAAAAGCACCAGTAAAGATGCTTATTCCCACGGGCGTACTTATTTTGCCAGCAATGATGATGTTGGTTATAGGGCCAATAGTCCTCGATATAACGGAAAGAATGGTTTAGCTATGAAAGAACAAACTCAAAACGAAAGGGAGGTTCAAATGAAGACTCAAATGAAAGCACAAACAAACAGGAGCGTAAGACTGAGCAAGCGAGTTGAGCAGCTAAAAAACAGGTGGAACGAGATGCAGCTTTATGCGGCGAATTATATGGCGAGCATGCTTTTTCGCCTGATGAGAAAACTACGCGAAACAGCGGGCCAAGGCACAACTGAGTACGCAATTTTGGTTGGCGTATTGGTGGTTATCGCCATTGTTGCGGTCGTTGCCTTCAAAGACAAACTCCAAAGCCTTTGGGAAAGCATCTCAAGTGGCATCAACGGACTCTAAGGGTTGCGAGCACGTAAAGGGCTTATTGTCCAGAAACCCCTAGAGAGGAAACATGATGCTAGAGAGGAAACACGATGTTAGAGAGGAAAATGATGCACACGACTGAAAAAAGCAAGCCGCAACAAGGGCACTCCATACTCGGATTTACTGCTGTGTTGGCAGTGTTATGCTTTGCTGTGTTTCTGGGTTTTCTTGCGTTCTTTTTATTGACTGACAAAAGCGAACCTTTTAGTGAGCCAGATATGCTTGAAGCTTCAAGCACTCTTGCAGACAAGCTTTCTGAGACCCAAGACGACAGCGGTGTCTTGCCTTCTGGCGAACTTGAGTTGCTCCATGAGTTTTCCTCATCTACGCAAAACGCTCAGCAAAACTCGGCAACGGGGGCAAGAGATCTTTCATGTCCACTCTGCCTCCCCAAGCCTCATTCGGCTGTGCAGTATCGGCACGGTGTAAGGATTGAAACGTGGAAAACAACTGCACCCGCACGGCTGCAAGACTACGCTCAGGAAACACTGTACGCCTTGCGCGACGACGGCTTTGAGCTTACAGAGGCAGGTTATCTCGATCTTTTTGGAAACAACTGGGGCTGTGTTGCGCACAGCGAGAAAGTAGGCGTGTTAACCGTGACCATCTCGGCGAGTGCTTCATTCGAAGCCACCTCACAAGCCGCTTCAAAGGTCGTTGAGCTTGAAATTACCGTTGTAAGAACCTTTGTGCCAGACATAGAGAGAGAAACCATAGGTAGAGAAACGGTGTCAGCAGAAACAGCACCAACAGAAACGCCGCCAACAGAAACAGAAAGAGGTTAGCGCCATGAAACACTTTGTAAGCCGTGCGCGTATTTGTCTGCGAGCGCTTTTAACAGATACTTCTGGCCAAACAACGGTCGAATACCTTGTTGTCGCCCTGGCCTTTTTTGCTCTTATTGCTGGCTTGGCGGTGCTGGGTGGTCGTGTGCAAGAAGGCTTATTTATCGAGCACGCAACCGAGAGCGCATCGCACGCCTTGACCACCAACACTGCTGGTTCTGTTGGTGATGTGTTGCTCTACTAACGCGCGTGAGCGTGCCTTAACGTGCCTTAGCGCACCCTAACGCACAAGAAGGGAGATTTTTGTGATTCTAGAAAAGACAGAGGGCCAAACAACGGTCGAGGCGGCGTATCTTATCCCCGTGCTTTTCTTGCTGCTGCTGTTGTTGTGTCAGCCCATGATTTTACTGTACAACCAGATGATCATGAGCAACGCAGCTTCCGAAGGGTGTCGTTTGCTCGCGACCAAAGCAGCAACAGGAGCTTATTCAAACGACAAGTATGAGGGATATATTAAGCGCCGCCTTGCCTCCATACCTCCTGTCGATATTTTTCATGCTCACGTGGGCGCAAAGACCTGGGAGATAAACATGAATGGCGACGAGAACGCAGCAACGGTATCTGTGCGCATTGTTAATCGTGTAAAGCCCTTGCCCATTCTTGGTTGGGGAGCTGAGCTGGCAGGTATGTGCGACGGGAATGGATACCTTACCCAAACGGTTGAGGTTTCAATGCCTACGCAACCAGCGTGGGTTTGGAATAACAGTGAGGGAGGCCCAGCCGAATGGACAACGCAGTGGGGCTAGGCAAGAACTATAAGAACCAGGGGACTAAAGACGATACAAAATACAAAGAAAAATACAAAGGAAGGAGGAGGGTATGCACCAAAAACAAGCCTTCGTATTAAAAGGGGAGAGAGCCGTCCCAAGCTGCACCCCAAAAGAGTTTCAGTTTATCGGGCGCTTTACAGCAAGCGATGGAGGTTTTACCACTGCTGGCGTGGCGATAGCACTCTTGCTCGTTTTAGCTCTGTTGTTTACCGCCTCGCAAGTTCGCTGGGTTACTTCAACGTCTGCCGACATTCAGTTTGTCGCTGATTCTGGCGCGCTTGCTGCACAAAACATCGTTGCAGAATATGAGGTTATTGCGCAGGTGGCAGATGCGGTTGTCTTGTCGCTCAGTCTTTTTGGACTAGTGGTTTACGGCATTGCCATTGTGGTGAGTTGCATACCTTTTTGCCAAGCAATAGGAGAAGCACTTCTCAATTTTGGAAATCAGATATTTGAAGCGCGCAATACGGTTGCCCAGCAAGCCATGCGCATGCTTGATGCCCTCCAGCGTGCCCTACCGTTTTTGTGTGCCGCTAATGCCGCTCGCGTCATCAGTGGTAATCATATCGCCCCTAATGGCGCCGAGCAATATCTTGGCCTTGCGATTCCCTTGCCGCTAACGGGAAAGGCGGCGGAGTTTCCCTCTGATGAATCACAGGAATATCGAGATGACATGCGCGATGCCAATGAGAATACCGCAGAGCTTACCGACGAGGCGCAAGAGGCATACGAGCGAATGGAGGAGGCAAAACTTGAGGGGTATATGGCGGATTGCGGCAACAACCCCAACTATTGTATGTATGAGCGAGCGCGCGGTCTTGCCAATTTGAGCGGCACGCAAAATCCCTATTTTAGTTCGGTTGACACGTGGTTGTTTGACTATGCTTTTGCGCGTGCGTGCGCCTATTACCCAGCTCGCCTCGCCATTGAGTGCCCAGCTACCTCTGCGCTTGATGAGCAGGTGCGGTCTTTCGCACGCACGCGCTTTTATGCCCTAGCGGCAACCGAGATTCCAAAAGGGCATGCCCATACAAGCCCCGACGGTACGCTGGATGCCCATTTTCCTCTCTTGCCACGCAACACCTCCGAAACAAAGGAAACCAGACTCTATACCGAGCAAGTCTATCCGGTGTGCGCAGAGGGTATCATTCACGGTTGCTATGCTTGCCCTGAGTATCAGTCTGCAGGGGCTGGAGGTCTTGGTTCGGCACAACAGCTCGATAACGGAACCTACGGCTCTTGCGAAACCTGCGACTTTAGTGCCACTACTATTGGCAAGGTTGCGCAGGCTTCTACATCTATAAACAATGGTTTTGAATATTGGTACCGCAGGGTAGCAGAGGCAGCTGAAGACTACCGGCAAGCGGCTGAGGATTACAATAACTATAGTTCAGAGGCTCAAAAATCAGCGCAAGAAAGCTTTGATATATTTGAGGAAGCTTTGGCAGCCCTTAAAGTTCCACGTATTGACCCGCGTCCGCCGGGGCGAAATGGCTGTATAGCTATTGTCATAGATCCTTCCGCCCACGCCATGCCCGCCCCTTTTTCATCATCGTTGGTGGGAGGCAATGCATCACTACAGCCGCGCTTGGCCATCTCTGCTGCTGCTATGGCAAACGATAAGGCTTCTCACGATGAAAACCTGCTTGCCTCTTTTCTTGACCGCGTTAAGGACGAAGCCGATTTGTCTACCGCGGGAGGAATAGGCCTCGGGGTTTTTGACAAAATACTCTCGCTCTGGGGTAGCGCCTTGTTGGCATACGGAGAAGGGACGGAGGGCTTCGCTCGTGTGGTGGGCGATTTTTTGCGCTCAATACCCTTGGTTGGTTCGACTCCGTTGGGGTCGTGGGCGGAGCAAACTCTTGTAGAAATGTTTGAGGCTTTGGGCTTGCAACCTGCACGACTTTCAACGCCCAAGCCCGTCCTCGTTAACACTCTGCATGTTTCTTTGGCAAGTGATTCTGCTGCTGCCCGTGCGCTTGTCTCGGCAAAGCAAGGGTACACTTCGCTGCCCGGCTCAGGGAGTGGCGGTTTTGGTACGTCGCTCGTTGATGGACTGTTGGGAGAGCTTGAAGCGCAGGGCGACGCCTTTTTGGAATCAGAGTTTACGCTCTTTACTATTTCTTTTGGGGATAACCCCAGCCTTCCGCAGATACCCATAAAGATTTCGTTACCTGAATGGCTCGTCGACAAGGGCAAAGCTGCACTTTCTGACGCCCGGTCATCTCTTGGTGCAGTAGTGGGAGGAGGTGGCAACAATGCGATATGGGAGTAGGAGCGTGCGCTGGCTTTTTGGTCCTATTTCGCATGGATGCTGTGGTTTGGCTCGTTTCTCTTGGCTGAATCGCCTCTTAGGCTCACGCGGACAAATGACGGTCGAGCTGGCCGTTACTATTCCTATTATTATGGCAGTGCTCGGCATTGTGATTAACACTATGGTGTATTTGGATATGACCGCACGTTTTGACCGTCTTGCGGCGGATGCCGTTCGCATTGAAGCGACTTCTCCTGGATATGGTTCGTATGGCACGGGTGCTCGGGTTGGAAAGGTGCGCTCGCTTTTGCAAGAGCAATTTGTCAAGGAATCTCGCTTTGTTCGCATTGACGTGAGTGCGCAGGCTGGTGCTGGCGGTGGCGGCGGCGGCGGCGGTGGTGCTGGCGGTGGTGCTGGCGGTGGTGCTGGCGGTGGTGGCGGTGCTGGCGGTGGTGCTGGCGGTGGTGCTGGCGAGGGCGGCGGGCAGGGAGCAGGTTCTGCTTCGGGTCTGACATTTTCATTTGTGCCTCAGTTAGAAACCTATGTGTGTACCATGCGCTATTCTCCGTGGGGCTTTAGGGGCTCATTTTTTGGCATCAACTTTTTGGAAATGTCGCACACACGCTCTTTTACTATTGACCCATATCGTCCGGCGGTGGTGACATGAGAAAAACGAAGCGCAGTCTGAGGATCAAGCGCAAGGTGACATCTGTTCAGCGCCCAAAGAACAAGGTTTCTCTCGAAAAAAATGCAAAGAATAGGGCAGCGAAAAAGGATCTCCCTGAGCAGCTCAAGCAGCACGAGCAGCTCGCCAAAATGCGTACTCGCACCACAGCGGTAACACTTGCGGTATTTGTTCTCATTTTGCTTGGTTTGGCGGGCTGGCGTTTTGTGTCCGACAATCTTGCCAACACAAAACCTCTTGGGTATGCGCTCGAAATGATGGCTCGTGCGCCAACCATTATTGGTGAAGCAGGCGACGAAACGGTGGACGGCGAGCTGTCAAAGGTAGATCCTCTCGGCATAGCCTCAAACGAGCTTGTTTTTGAACGCAGCTCTGACGACGGACTCATTTTGTGGTACAGCACAGCAAAAAACAGAACTCAGAGCGCACAGCTTGTTGACCAAGCCCTTGTTTCTCAAGGGTGGGTTTCTTGCTCAAATGACGAGCAAACGATAGATGCCTATGAGCGCTCCGCAAGCAGCGCAAACACAGCGAGCTACGCAATGGTGCTTTATTACGAGTTTGGAACAGGCTGCTCAGTAATTGTTGAGGTGGTCTGACGAGAAAGAACGTCTGACAAATAGGGCGACAAAGTTCGCTTGAAAAACAAGACGCAGAATAAGAAACGAAAGGATATGTGATTGTATGTTTGAGAAATTAAATGAACAACCAAATTTGGAACCTGCTAATAAAACCACGCACGAGTTTGTTTTTGCCACAAGCCTGCGAGCTCGTCTTGTTGGTCTTTTGTCGCCTCGGGTGTGCGCTAAGGGAGAAACTTTGGTGCTTGCGCCATGCAACAGCATTCACACGCATGGCATGAAAGAAAGCATAGATGTTGCTTTTGTTGATGCGACAGGACAGGTTTTGCTGTCGTGCCCAGCTGTGCCGCCAGGCAGCTCTTTGAGGGATCGACGAGCTGTTGCAGTGCTTGAGCGTCGTGTGCAAACTTTTGAAGGTGAGGAGTCTGATGAAGATTCAAAAACTACCGAGCAACCGCAGGTAGGCGAACAGCCCCAAGCAAACGAATACCTGCAGGCAGGCGAACAGCCGTCTGCAAGTGAATGCTCGCTCGCAGCTGAGCGCTCGCACACAATCGAACCTTGGTTTGAGGCAGGACAAAAATTGGGTTTGGTATGTTGTTCTCCCTCAAACTATGAAAAGACCATTGCGCCTGCAATCAGAGGAGAGCAGGCAGGCATCTCAGTCGAACGTCTCCGCGTTTTGGTGAAGAGCTAAACGCTGCGCAAGGCTTATATAAAGAAACCTTAGGAAAAGGAGCAACTATGAAAACGAGTACAAAAACAAGCGTCAAAAGAAGCACCAAGACGAGCCTCAAGACAAGCATAAAAAGTTGTCCGAACTGCAAGGCCAACCTTTTTGCCGACCTAGACTTTTGTTACGAATGTATGCAGCCTACGGTTGTCGCGCTCGGAGCGCTTCCCTTGCTTTCGAGCTCAAGCACAACCGATGAGCGTGTCATCTGTATTAAGGTTGCTGTAGAAGACGATTTTTCTTATGAGGCGCGACTGCAAAGAGAGGAGGGCGCTTTGCTCAGCGTTGGCAGCGCACAGGACAATGCCATTGTTATCCCTCAGCCTCAAGTGTCAGCCCATCAACTCGATATTTTCTTTTCGCAAGGATACCTTTGGGCGGAAGAAAAGGGAGCCACTTCGCTCGTACAGCTCGACGGCGTGCCATTGGACGGAATGCGTAGTCTGCAGCCCGGTGCCTGTCTTGAGCTTTGCGGTGCTCGCCTTAACTTGGTGTAGGCTGCGAGCAGCTTGCCTAAATCGCTTTGAAAAAAACGTGAGCCTTAACGCTGTTGCAGTAGAAGCGTCTGAGACCTATATGCTTAGGGATAATTTTTGATAAAGGTCGTTGACACCTTAAAAGTAGGCGTTAGCTGAAACAATTAGCCCACGATTAGCCCACGGAGCTAATTTTGTTACCTTGCTAACTGCATAGTAAAGTACCAAAGACAGGCATTAAACAGCGAAAATACATGGTGGGCGATGAGGGATTTGACGTAATTTTGTAGCCCACAAAATTACGTGTCCTTGCTCGCCTAGCTCGCTGCGGACCCTCGGCTACAAACGTGCCGCTGGCACGTTTGCTTACGCCTCGCCCCATGTCTGGCTTCAAATCCCATCTCCATGAGCAATTATACCCCTACAGACTTACAGTCTGCAGGGGTATAATGGTGGGCGATGAGGGATTTGAACCCCCGACCTTGTGCGTGTAAAGCACCTGCGCTACCGCTGCGCCAATCGCCCACATAAAAACGAAGTGAACAGTATACTACAGAAGCCCTTTTCATGGTAGGACAATTTTGAAGTCAAGTTATATCCGTGCAGTTTGGTGTAGCGCATTACAAAACTTTGCTCATGGAGTTCATTGAGCCGGAGGCAAAGCCTCTCAAATCAAGAGTTACAAACTCAAAGCCAAAACTTCTAAGTTTCTCGTGAACCTCTTTTTGAAAAGCACGCTCGGCGAGGCGCAAAAAACCTTTCTCGTCACATTCAATGCGAGCAACCGTACCATGTACACGCACGCGCACTTGAGTAAGCCCCTGTTTTATGAGCCACTCTTCAGCTGTGTCTATACGTTTCAAAAGATTTTGTTCAAGAGGTGTGTCAAAGGGCAGACGGGTGGCAAGACAGGCGCAGGCAGGTTTGTCCCAAACAGAAAGGCCAAGCGCATGGGCAGCGGTGCGAATATCTAGCTTAGTGAAGCCAGCCTCTTTAAGGGGGCTTAAAACTCCAAGCTCCAAAAGTGCCTGTTTTCCAGGGCGATAGTCGCTCTCATCGTCAAGATTAGATCCTTCTGCAACAGCGGCAAGATTGAGAGCTCGTGCCTCGTCAGCAATTTTTTCAAAGATAACACGCTTGCACAGATAGCAACGGTTTTGCGGATTGTTTTTTATGCTCTCTAGTGTAGCGTCTGGAAGCTCAAGTTTGCGGTGGTTAATACCATGCTCGGCGCAAAATGCGTCTGCATCATGCAGCTCGCGGGCGGGGGCGAGGTACGAATGTACGGTAAAAGCTACTGCTCGTTCACCTAAAACCTCATGCGCAAGATAAAGCAGTAGGCTGGAGTCCACGCCGCCACTAAAGCCCACCGCAACACTGTCAAGCTCAGCGAGGGTGCAACGAAGTGCAGCCAACTTTTCTTGCAAAGCTACCGGCAACACTGCTTCTGTAGCCTCAGCTATTTCTGGAGTCGTAGCTATTTCTGTGGCAGCCGCTCTTGCAGCTCCTGCCGTTTTCGAGTTTGCTTTGTATGTCATAGCTTTGGACAATTTGTTCATACACCTTTCACCGCGCGCAAGCCTATCTTCACCATCGCTCAGCTTCAGTCAACCTTTTACCGACGCGCGCCAACACTTTAATCAGGCAGCGCTTGAGCCTCGTTTGAGTTTATAGCCAGATGCGATACAATGCAACTACGGAAAATGCGCAAAACACGCAAAACAGCAGACACACAGAACAACCAGCAGGCAAAATAGCAAACACGCAAAATAGCAAACACACAAAACAACCAACACGCAAAATAGACGCAAAGCACAGCAGAAAGGAAAGCTCATGGCAGCATTAACAGAATCAAAATACATCTGGCGCAACGGCGAGCAGATTGCTTGGGCAGACGCAACCGTCCATATACTCTCACACGCCCTTCATTATGGTACGGCAGTATTTGAGGGTATGCGCTGCTATAAAACCGAAAACGGTTCTGCAGTATTTCGTTTGAACGAACACATGACGCGTCTGTGCCGTTCTGCTTCGATGATTGGCATGGACTTACCTTACACTGCCGAGGAGCTTACCAAAGCAGCACTTGAGCTCATTCGCGCCAATGAACTTGAGTCTTGCTATGTGCGTCCGATAGCCTTTAGGGGTTATGGTGCTGTTGGCGTTAATCCTCGTCCCGCTGTTATTGAGGTTGCCATTGCGGTGTGGCCGTGGGGCGACTATCTTGGCGAGGAAGCGCTGGAAAATGGCATAAGCGCAGGCATCAGCTCATGGCGTCAGCGTGGAGTAAATGCAACGCCGGGTGCGGTAAAGTCCTCTGCTGGTTATCTTAATTCTGGCTTGGCTCACATGGAGGCTCTTGATCACGGTTATGGCGAGGCCATTTTGCTCAATGAGGCTGGCATGGTTGCTGAGGGCTCGGGCGAGAACATTTTTGCCGTGCGCAACGGCGAGCTCTTTACGCCTCCGCTCTCTGACGGCATTCTTGAAGGACTTACCCGCAATTCGGTTATCCAGATAGCGCGCGATTTGGGTTACACCGTCACCGAGCGCTCTTTGGTTCGCACCGACCTCTACGCTGCCGACGAGGTGTTTTTCACGGGCAGTGCTGCTGAAGTAACGCCTATTGCTGCCATCGACAACCGTACTATTGGCTCAGGCAAACGAGGGCCGATAACTAAGGTTTTGCAGGAACGCTTCTTTGAGGTTGTTGCTGGTAGGGTCGACGAATACAAAGATTGGCTTTTTGAGGTCTAACTGTTTTTAATGTGGGCGGCGACTTTTGAGTCCTCGAGCTCGATGTGCGTAACAAGCCACTGCACAATAGTGGTATTTATCTTACTGCTCAGCTCAGGGCTCCAGCCGTCCGCACGATAACTCTCAACAAACTTCTCAACCTCACTCCTAAAGGCTTCATGGAGCTTGCGGTGTTGTTCAAAGTTGGGATAGTCACTTTCTTGCTGGAGCTTTTCCTCGTCGGCAAAGTGTTGCACTGTGTAGTCAATAAGAAAATGCAAAGCTGTTTCAAAGCCTTCTGCATCTTGTTTGTTTCTACTGTTGGCAATAAGCTGGCTCACCAAAGTAAAAAGCTGCTTGTGTTGCTGGTCGATGACCTCATGCCCTGTTTCTAGCCTGCTGTTCCACGCAACACCGTGTTCCCAAGAAGTGCCCTCGGTGTTTTGGCTGCTTCCATAGTGAACCACGTTTTTTTTGGGTTCTGTTGGCGATGCCCCAAGATAGTGATGAAGCTTTTCTAGCACCTCATCAAGATTTATTGGCTTGCCCAGATGATCATTCATGCCAGCAGAAAGGCAACGTTCAACGTCCTCCCTAAAAACATTAGCCGTCATAGCAACAATAGGAACATCTTTTGCCCAAGGCATCTCAAGGGCACGTATCTGGCGCGTTGCCTCAAGCCCGTCCATGGTTGGCATCTGCATATCCATGAAAATTGCACTATAGTGTTCAGGATTTGCCTTAAACATATCGAGCGCTGCCTGCCCATCTGCAGCAACCTCAATAGTAATAAGCGTTGGCTCCAAAAGTGCAATCATAATCTCTTGATTTATCTCAATGTCTTCTGCCAAAAGAATAGTTATGCCGTCAAACTGCCCCGTCATTTTTTCAAGGCGCTCTCCCGTATCGGGCGTTGTTTCTTTCTCAATACACTCGTTGACAAGCTCAGCAACCATCGAGGGAAACAGCGGCTTAGAGAGATATTTCTTTACGCCCACGCTCTTTGCGTCGTCTTCGATAGCAGCCCAGTCGGTTGCCGAAACCATTGCAACAACGGAGTGCTTGTTGTGGCTTTTCTCGTTATGCTCTCGGATACGCTGTGCAAGTTCAAGGGCACTCATATTTGCTATGTTCCAGTCAACAAAATAGAGGTCGTAGCATGCCTCATTTTCAAGGTACTGCAGTGCCTTGGTGCTGCCAAGAGCCGTATCGCAGGCAACGCCAAAGCGCTCGCCTAAATCTCGGAAAAAGGCAAGTGTTTCTGCGTCATCATCAACAACAAGTACTCTAAGGTTTGTCCAATCGGCATCAGCGCGAAGCAAGCTGTCTGTCTGCCCTAAACCACGTTGTATCTTGACGGTAAAACTAAAGGTTGAGCCTTTGTCCACCTCAGATTCAACCCAAATCTCTCCATGCATAAGCTCGACTATGCGCTTTGATATGGCAAGCCCCAAGCCCGTTCCGCCATACTTACGAGAAGTCTTGGAATCTGCCTGTTCAAAAGAGGTAAAAAGCCTGCCTTTTTGTTCGTCGCCAATGCCAATGCCGGTGTCAGATATTTCAAACTTAATGGTGCAGACTCCGTCCTTTTCGCTAACAAGTTGGGTGTCTGCTCGAATAATACCTTCGTCGGACGTGAACTTTACGGCATTGGAAAGCAGATTGGCAACCACCTGGGCAAGTCGCTGGTCATCGCCAATCAAGGTGGTAGGAATGAGCCGGTCAATGGTCACATAAAAACGCTGGCGGCGCTCCTCGATGCGATAGTTCACCACATTTATGACCTTGCGCAGCATGCTTTCAAAATTGAACTCTGTTGTTGAAAGCTCAAGTTTGTTTGCCTCAATTTTTGACATATCCAAAACGTCGTTGATGATGCCCAGCAAATGAGCAGAAGCGTCCTCAATCTTGTCAAAGGCCTGATTCTTACGTTCCAAATCTTTTGCACCTTTACCAATAGAGGTCATGCCGATAATGGCGTTCATGGGCGTGCGCATCTCGTGACTCATGTTGGAGAGAAAATCTCCTTTTGCTTGGCTTGCCTGCAGTGCAGTTGCAAGAGCATCAGCGCGCTCACCCTCCATGGTGTTGCGCATGAGTCCGCCCGAAAGTGCTGAGGTAACGCTGTCTATGAGTGCAAGATCGCTGTCTGCCCACGTGCGGCTTTGGGTGCAGTCCTCAACGCTGAGCAAGCCCCAAAGTTCGTCATTAAGATAGATGGGAGCCCAGATAAACGCACGCACATCGGCAATTTTGAAAGGTTGGTATTTTCCGTCATAATCGGTTTGAATGTCGTTGCAGCAAACGGGTAAAACTCGCTCACCTTCATTTTTTGTACGTGGAAAGGTTGAAGTTGCAAGATTGGTAAGCGCCGGTAGCGAGGTAAAGGGCTGCCACTGCTCCGAGTGGCTCCAGCTATACAGAGCCTGGGTGCTATCGTCTTTTTTGTCAATGATGATGGTAAATGCGCGGGTTGCACCAAGAAACTCGCAGGTTACCTGAAGCGCCTCGTTGATAAGGTCGTCGATAGAGCTGTGCGTGATAAAATCGTGAGAAACTCGTGACATGAGCTTTTGCTGCTCAAGACGGGTAGCCAAAAGCTGTTCATCTTGGTGCCGCGTTACGGTGTTGGCAAACATATAAGCTGTCGAGCGCAAAGCGTCAATATCATCAGTGGCAAACGAGCGATTTTCTGTGTGGCAATCTATAAAGCTCATAAAACCCCACAAAGCTCCGTTGCGATGAACGGGCATGAGCAGAATCGCTTTTGCCCTGTAGGGATAGAGAGCAGCTTGCTCCTCTTGACTCAGGCTCTCAACAACCCCGGTAACAACCTCATCTGCATCAAGGCGTGCGTTCCAAACGGGCACGCTTTCTATAACGGAGTAGCCAACGTGTTCGCTGGGATTGTATCCTTTTTGGTAATTCTCGCTTATCCAACCGCTTTGGCGCACGTAATAACTTTGGTCATAATCGGTTTCTATGTGCCAAATGCCTATGCGGTCAATATCGAGTCTAGCTCCCAAAAGGCCCATTGCATGGGTGAGTGAAGCGTCAAGGTTTTCAAGGTCGGAGGCCAAAAGGAGCTGGGCAGATTTATTAACGGTGACGAGCAAGCGGCTGTAGTGCTGCCCTTGCTGGCGTTCGTTATCGTATAAAACGCCGAGAAAAATAACGATAGCCCCCACACACAAAGCGATAACAACAAAAGAAAAGTATTCATCTAAGACGCGGTGCGACACGCCGAGTTGCTGTATGGGCAAAAGATGAAGCTCCTCAAGGAGATAGCAAAAACCGGCGATAAGAAATTGAAGCGTTACCAGCACAACACGACTTATTCCCGTGTGAAGCACAAAAAGAACCACGGCCGCCAAGACAAAATAAACAGCGATTGCGCTATTGGAGCCCCCAATAAAGAAAAACGCAATGGGAAACATAATGTAGCAGATAAAGATTGTAGTGACCCATATAAGGGGCTTAAACAAGCCAAAGCGATTGCTGAGGTATGCCATTACCACAATAAAAACGGCAATGCTTCCGGTAATAGCGATAAGCTCGAGGTTAGTTTGGAGCATGAGCCGAAGCACGAGAATAGCAAGCGCAGTAAACAGGCCGATAAGATAGACGATGTTTATCTTGCGCGCCTCAAGCGGTAAGTTCTCTGAGAGAAGATATTTTTCGATTAGTGCTTTGAGCACGTCCAATACCTCCCAGTGGTGAGAAAAATGGCTGGGGCAGCAGGATTCGACGCAATTTTGAAGTTCGCAAAATTGCGTGTCCTTGCTCGCCTCGCTCGCTGCGGACCCTCGGCTACAAACGTGCCACTGGCACGTTTGATGACGCCTCGCCCCATGTCTGGCTTCGAATCCTGCAAGCCAAACAAGAAAGCTTTGTGTTGTTGTCAAACGTCTAGCCACAACAAAAAAAATGGCTGGGGCAGCAGGATTCGAACCTACATAGCTGGCACCAAAAACCAGAGTCCTGCCATTGGACGATGCCCCAGCGTGCTTCCACTTTGCAAGGTGGCCTTCGTATAACCGTAAAAGTTTGAAATGGCAATGAGCTTCAAAATACAACGAGCTACAAACCACCTAAAACAAAGCAGCGTCTAGTTTACCAGATAATTTGCTTGCTCGGGATACTAATACAGAACAAAATGCTTTATCGCGCCAGACGGCTTACGTGGCCTTGCAAGTAAAATATTCCGCCAGACGGCTTACGTGGCCTTGCAAATGCCAGCCGGTCTTGCGCCAGCCAGCTTCATGTCAGAAGCTTCCACCGACCTTATTCCAACTGCTCCTCAATATCAAACTCCATCATGGCAACGTTATCACGCAAATGGCGTGCGGTTTCGTTAGAAATACGTCCCTCAGAAAACGCAAGTTCAATGGCATCGCGCTCGTATCTCAGCGCGCGCGTTTGCATTTCAAGAAGCGATTTTTCAAAGTGCGCGCGCCGCTGTTGGTCAAGCTGCAAACCAAGAGGACTCTTTGTTTCCTCTGCAATTTTGAAGCGATACAGACGTCGTTCGTAATCAACAATAACGGGGTCAATAATCCCAGACGGTGCGCCGGGAACCATTCTTAGTGCCTTAAGACGCTCAAGCACGTGCTCATAATTCTCACGCTGAAGCTCCCGCAGCACACGGATAGTCTGGCGGCGACCAAGACGCTCGTCCTCTTTAATTTCTTCGGCGTGCTCTTTTCTAAAGCGGCGCCCCTCGCGCATCTGATGCACAAATTGCTGGCTCGAATTGCGGATAAACCAGCGCATTTCTCCGTGATGTTCAATATTGGCAAGCACTCGGCTCAACTGATAAATATAGGCAGAAGCCGTTGGCGCACTGACGCGTCCATCGTCGACAAGCTTGAGGGTGTAGTCGCGCTGCCAGTCAATAATCTGCTGGCGCAAAACGGTTTCAAGGGGGTTGGTGGCACCGCTGGTTGCTCCAAGGGATGCAGAGCGTTCGTTATATTGGCGAATAACCGCCTCCACCGCCACTCTGTTTTCTGGAGTCATCTGCTCGGCAAGGCGACGGACAACGTGAGCATGAATGTCAAGGGCGGCCTTGCGCTCTGCTTCAGGAGCTTTTTCTTTCTGGCTCTTTGGTGCAACAAGGGGCATGACAAAATTTGCAAGCAAAAGCGAGAGCACAATAACACCAGAGGCGAGGAACAAAAGAAGGTTGCGCTCTGGGAAGGGCATGCCATTGGGCATCGTAAGTGGAATGGTGAGCAGCAGCGCAAGAGATATGGCTCCCTTAACACCTGCCAAGGTAAGAACAAGGGCGTTTTGTGCGTGGGCTGCAAAATAGCCTGGGGCGTTGCGCTCAGCGGCTACCAGCTCACGGTGGCGCTGTTGCTGCTCAGAGCGACGCATACGCTCCTTCTCGCGTTTCTCCGCTTTGCGCCTGTCAGCAATATCCTTAAAGGTAACGGTACGTTCATCGCCTTCGATATTTTCGTTTTCGAACTCTTTTGCGATGCTGCCAACAACGCAGCGATCGGGGGAAAGATAGTTTTCGGTAGCAATTTGCTCACCATGTGCGGCTTGGGAAAAAGCAGCCGTCATGGTAAGCGGCTCACCGCTTTCTTCAAGTACCAAAAACTCCTTACGATTCATAATGAAAATCCACACAAATCGAATAAGCAAAATTGCTAAAAGTATAAGCACAATAGCAATTATCAAAAGATTATGATCAGCTGAGCTATAAACCCAAACCTGCTCGACAACATGGGGGAGCTGCGTGCCAAGAATGAGAAATACGAGGCCGTTAAGCGTAAAGCCCACCATGCTCCATACGCTGGCAGAAACAATTTTGTGACGTGCCGTATCGGGCGTTTGTCGCCTCGGCACAAAACTATGGGCAATGCCTGCGACCACCACGGCGATAATGCCGCTTACGCCAACCGCCTCGGCAATTAAAAAGACCAACAGGGGCGTGATGACTTCAAACAAAACGTGGAAGGTAATGTTTTCTATGCCGGCGCGGCGCATAAGCTGGACAAGAAAGAGGCGCAGCACCATGAGGACAACGCCAACTATCACGCCGCCAATGAACATAAAGAGGAAGGTGAGGACGATGCTGCCCGCAAAATGAACCTCGTCGGTAGCGGCGGCAGCAGCAAAAGGACCAACGGCTAAAACGGCGAGTGCAAATTGGAAGCTTACGATAGATGAGGCATCGTTAAAAAGTGCTTCTCCCTGCAGAATTGCGCGTTTTTGCGGTTTGATAGTAGTGGTTTCTCCCAGAGAAATAACCGCCACGGCGTCGGTGGGTGCAAGGGCCGCCGCAAGCGCAAAGGCAGCGGCAAGCGGTATGGCAGGAATAAAGAAGTGAACAAAAGTACCCACAGAAACAGTAGTGAGAAACACCAGCCCGAGCGCGAGCAACAAGATAGGACGTTTGAGCGACCAGAGCGTGGGCTTATCTGCTTTTATGGCGTCCTCAAAGAGCAGCGGGGCGATAAAGAGTACCAAAAAAAGCTCGGGGTCAAGCTCGATTTCAAAGTGAAGCATTGGTATAAGGGCAAGAATAATGCCGAGCGCTATCTGGATGAGCGGTGTCGAAACACGCGAAAACCGCTGGCTGATAAGGTTCGAAACCAGAATGGCAACAAGCATTATGAGGATAGTTTCAAAAGAATGCATTGAAATATTGTACGATATGATGAGTTTTATTGCATTTCTAGGTTTGAAATCCTGTTTGAGGCGGTTCGAAGCGACCGTTTGGGGTGGTTTGGAATGCCTGTTTGAGGTGGCTTGAAGCGACCGTTTAAGGTGATTCTCTGAAATGCTCGTTTGGGGTTGTTTGAAATGCCTGTTGGATTTGCTTGTCCCGCCCGCCTAGGGCAGCTCGACACACTCGCCTAGGGCGGCTTGACACACTCGCTTAAGGCGGCTCGTTTGAGAGTAGGTTTTATGGAGAGTTCCATTTTGCTTGAACATATTGTGATGCCCTGCAATCTTATTTTGCGTGATGAGGTTGACTCTACCAATGATGTGCTCAAGCGGTTGGACGCAGAGCTCAGGCTTGATAGTGAGGCAGGATTTGGCGAAGACGATAACGAAGACGACAAAAACGCGGCTTTTGTGCCCCAGATAGTTATTGCCGAGCAGCAAATGGCGGGACGGGGAAGGTTTGACCGTGCGTGGGCATCGCCAAAAGGCAACGTGTATCTTTCGTTGCTGCTTGAGCTTGCCGCGCCGCCCGAACGGCTCAGCGCCTTGTCGCTTATTGTTGCGTGCGCGGTGCGCGAGGCACTACTTGGTATTTGTGAGGCCGACGCAGCTCTTAAAGTTGGGAAGTCTGAACAGCTTGAGCACGGCGCGGCTCTTAAGCTTAAGTGGCCCAATGACCTTTTGCTTGTCGCTGAGGGCGCTGAGGAAAAACACGATGCTGCGGGCAAAGCACAGAGTACGCCTCTCGACGCTTTTGCGGGCAAAGCACAGGGTACGCCTCTTGACGCATTTGCGGGCGCACCTCTCAGCGTGTCCTTGGGCAAACTCGTAGGCATTCTCACCGAAACGGCAACTGGCGCACAAGGTGTGGGTCGAATAATTATTGGCGTTGGCGTTAATGTTGCACGTCCAGCAAACGGAGCCAGCGAGCGTGCTGCTTACCTGAGCGACATTCTCCCCAAGGCACCAAAGCGCGAGCTTGTGGCGGCTGCGGTCATAAACAATATCTTTTCAGCCATAAAGAGATGGGAAGAGCATAAGTTCTCTTTTGCTCCGTTTCGTCATGAATATGAACGGGCGCTGGTGTTGTTAGGCCAAGACGTTATCGTTCGTAATTTGGACGGTAGCATTATTTCTGAGGGAAGGGTGTGTGGCGTGAATGAAGCCGGACAGCTCCTTCTTGAACAAAAGAACGGGACTACTGCATGCGTCGCTGCGGGGGACGTTACTTTACGCTGACGAGAAAGACATTCGACAAGCATTCGGCAGGTTTTCTCCCGCCCTGCTGCTCCATTTTAGGGGATAATAGATGAGGTAAAAAGAAATGGAGCGTATAATGCACAGTTCGAATGACCAAAAACGCAAGCGAGTCAAAATAGGCAGTTTCTCTCATGATGCTGAGATTCAGAGGTTAGGTTTTGAGGCTCAAACAAATGCCGACCCTGCGCCTGAGCTGGAGTTTGAGCTCGAGGCAGTTCCCGAGCAACCCTTGTCATCTCTCTCTCCCGAGCAAGATGCTGCCAAGTTGCGCAAAAGAAGTACGCAGGCTACTATCATTACGTTGGCTCTCGTGCTTGCGCTTGCCGCTTTTGCGTTGGTACTTGCGGCACCTAAGTTTACGCCCACGCCTGGCCCTCAGGCAGGAGAGTTGGTGCAGTACGGTACGGTTTCGTTTACCGACTACCAAGGCGGTGCGTTTTCAGAAAATGTAACGTGGAAGGTGCTTGCCAATGAGGGTGGCCGTGTTTTGGTTGTTTCGGAAAAAGTCATTGATCTGCGCCCCTATAATGAGGAGAGCAAGGCCATTACGTGGGAGCAAAGCGATGTGCGCACTTGGCTTAATGGAGCATTTTATGAGGGTCTGCCGTCTGAGCTCAAGGCCCTGGCTGTTGATACCAAGCTAACGAACAATCGAAACCCCGTACACGAAACTCCGGGCGGAACAAACACCAAAGACAAGGTTTTTTTGCTTTCAATCGATGAAGCACAAAAATACTTCTTAAAAGATGAAGAGCGTGTGGCCGAAACAAGCCTCACCGCAGCGACCATCACCTATGTTGGCGAACATAATGGCTTAAAGTTAGAGGACGCAAAAAAATCGTTGAATAAATCATCGTGGTGGTTGCGCTCGCCGGGAGATGCCGAGGATACTGCCTCGGGCGTTCAAGAAAACGGCAAGGTATTTCCGCCAGGCGTGTATGTTGAAAGCTCGGGCGGGGTTCGCCCAGCGATGTGGCTCGATTACCATGAACACAACAAGTAGCAAAGCACAGCAAACAGCAAGGCCCAGGAAGTAGTAAATAGTACAAATAAGGCGCAAGCGGTACAGTATGAGCAAGCGCGAAATAGCATAAGGAGCTGAGTAACAAAACATGAGTGGATTTGTTGGAATAGCAGGTACTCCTCTTGATTTGGGGAGCAACAAAGAGAGCGTTAAAGAAGTTGGCAGAAGCAAGGAGGGCAATAATCCCAACCTTGGCGTGTTGGTGAGCATGATGGACCGCATTGTTCACCGGGGTCCTGATGCAGCAGGCATTTATGCAGACGAGCAGGTGGCTTTAGGTTTTCGTCGCCTTTCAATCATTGACCTTTCAGAAAACGCCGAGCAACCCATGAGCAACTCGCTTGAGGACGATACCGTTGTTATGGTATGCGACGGGGCTTTTAATAACCATCTTGAGCTGAGAGCCGCCCTTGAGCAGGCAGGGCATCGTTTTGCTTCAAAAACCGACGCTGAGGTTTTATTGCATGGCTATCAGCAGTGGGGCTCTGACGTTGTTCAAAAACTGCGCGGCACTTTTGCTTTTGTCATATACGACCGCACAAAGAATATCCTTTTTGGCGCCCGCGACTTTTTTGGCGCGAAACCCTTTTATTACACCCGTCTTGCTAACGGCAACCTGCTCTTTGGCTCAGAGATAAAAAGCTTTCTGGAACACCCAAGCTTCAAAAAGGAGCTCAACAAGGAAGCATTAAAGCCCTATCTCACCTTTCAGTATTCTGTTTTGGAAGAAACCTTTTTTAAGGGCGTTTTCAAGCTTTTGCAGGCGCACTGTTTTACTTTTGACCTCAAAACGCAAGAGATGAACATTCAGCGGTACTGGGATGCAGATTTTTCTCAGGCCTTGCCACCTAGCCCCAATGCAGACCGTAGTTTTGATGAGTGCGTTGATGCGCTTGATGGGCTCGTACGCAAGTCGGTTGAGGCAAACCGCAACGCAGATGTTAAGGTTGGCGCTTTTCTCTCTGGTGGTGTGGATTCCAGCTATGTGGTTTCTGCGCTCAAGCCGCAAAAGACTTTCTCGGTAGGCTCTGATGTCGAAGGTTTTGATGAAACCGTGCAGGCCCGTGAGCTTTCAGAAATGCTGGGTATTGAAAACCACCGTCGTTGTCTTGATCCTAACGAATGCTTTGAGGCTTTTTCTGACATTCAATATCACTTAGACGAGCCCGCCTCAAACCCTTCGGTTTTGCCTTTGTATTTTCTTTCGCAGCTGGCACATGAACACGTTGGCGTGGTGCTTTCGGGCGAGGGGAGCGATGAGTTTTTTGCCGGCTATGCGGAGTACAAAGACACCCGTCCTGTCAAGAAATATAAGCGTGTGGTGCCGAGCGTTTTACGCCGAGGGCTTTCAACGCTTGTAGGGCCACTGCCGCACATTAAAGGACGTGCGTTTTTCCGTCGAGGAAGTGGCAGGGCGGAAGACTACTTTATTGGGCAAGCTTTTATCTTTGATGAGAATGAGGCACGTGCCATGCTCAAGCCGAGCTACCGCAAGGCTCCTTCGGTCAAAGAAATAACCGCACCCATTTTCAAGCGGGTTGCCCACTTAGATGAGTTGTCAAAAAAGCAGTACCTTGATTTGAATCTTTGGATGCCGAGCGACATTTGCCTTAAGGCAGACAAAATGACCATGGCACACTCGCTTGAAATGCGCTCTCCGCTGCTTGACATGAGCTTGTTTGAGGAGGCGCAAAGAACTCCCGTTGCGCATCGTATAACTGCAGAAAATGACAAAATGGTGTTGCGCACGGCAGCAGCACGTACCATTCCTGCTGCGTGGGCAGACCGTGTTAAGCTTGGTTTTCCAACTCCTATTCGCGCATGGCTCAAACAGGAGCAGTTTTCTCAGCGTATTCGCGAGCTTTTTGCCAGCGAGATGGCAGCAGAGTTTTTTGATACCAAAAAGCTGCTTGCCTTGCTTGATGGCTACAACAAAGGCATAGACAGTAACGGACGTAAAATCTGGACAGCTTACACCTTTCTTGTTTGGTATGAGCGTTATTTTGTCGAGGAAACACAACCGCATCTGGCTGAGAAAGCAACCTTTGCCGCCGAAGCAGTCTAGGTGAGCCAAAACGCATGAGTGCCGAACCTCAACAACCAACATCTCTCAAGACCAAGCTGTCACAGGCGCTTGATCTGCTAAAGCAAAAAGTGCTTGAACAATTTTTGGCAACCGAGTTCGAGCAGAGTGCCCGTGAGGCTCATGCAGCCGAACTTGGGAAGGTAGTTGGCGTTGGGCAGGTAGTTGGCGTTGGACAGGCTGTTGGTGCCGGGCAGGGTGTTGGTGCCGGGCCGGGTGTTGAAGGCGAGGCGCACGACCTTGTGCGGGACACAAACAACACTTTGCCTCAAGAAGCTCAGCACGCTGTCAGCGAAAACCAGGCCTCCCACAGCGCACATTTCGAGCAAGCCGAAGCTCCCAGCGCACATTTCGAGCAAGCCGAAGCTCCCAGCGCACACTCTGAGCAACCCGCCCAGCCAGCCCAGCCCTCCGTAGCCCGCTCCACGGCACTTATGGCAATTGCCACTTTGGGCTCGCGCGCAACAGGGCTTATCCGTATTTGGGTTATGGCCTTTGCGCTTGGCAATACGCTTATTCATTCTGCGTATCAGGTTGCTAATAATATGCCCAACATGATTTTTGAGCTGGTTGCCGGTGGTTTGCTTAACGCAGCTTTTGTGCCGCTCTACCTTTTACAAGCTCAAAAGTTTGGCAAGGAGGGCGGCGACCGTTTTGCCAGCAACTTGCTCAACATAGTTATTGTTGTTATGGGTGCGCTTTCGCTGCTCGCAACCATTTTTGCCGACCAGATTATTGCAACGCAAACCTTTACGCTTGATAGCGCGGCAGAGGTCAACGGTTATGCGGTTATGTTTTTCCGTATTTTTGCTATCCAAATGCTGTTCTATGGGCTTGGCGGGGTGCTTACGAGCATACTCAATGCCAATCGCGTATTCTTTTTGCCTTCCATTGCGCCGCTGTTTAACAACGTAGTGGTTATTGCAGCGTTCCTTGTGTACCCGCTTGTTTTTGTAAACAGTCCCGAGCTTGCACTTTTGATACTAGCGATTGGTACGACCTTGGGCGTGGTGGCGCAGTTTGCCGTTCAAATACCGGCACTTATTAAGCTTGGGTTCAAATACGTGCCTCGCATAGACTTCAAAGATCCCGCATTCATCGAAACGCTCAAAACGGGCGTTCCCATGATTATTTTTGTAACGGGCGCGCTCTTGTCCTTTACCTTCCGCAATGCGTTTTCGCTCAAAACAGGTGACGAAGGCCCCTCAACCCTTATGTTTGCGTGGGTTTGGTTTCAGCTGCCGCACGGCATCATAGCGGCATCGCTTTCTCGTGCCCTCTTTACCGAGATGAGCCACGCAGTCGCTCGCAAGGACGCACTTGGTTTTAAGCGTTTCTTGCGTCAAGGTATCTCTGGCACGCTGTTTTTAGTTATTCCGCTTGCTGGTCTTATGTGCGTGCTCTCCGTACCCATTATGCAAATCTTTAGAGCAGGTGCCTTTAGTGCCGACGACGTTGCCTACGTGGGCTCTATTCTGGCTCTTTGGGTATTTGCGCTACCATTTTATTCATTGCAACTTTATTTGTTTAATGTCTTTGCGAGCATTCGACGCTTTTGGATGTTTGCGATTATTTGTACGGCTTTGTGCGCGCTCCAGTGTGGGCTCTATGCTCTTTTGTGCTCAAACCCCCACATTGCACTTGCGGGCGTGCCCATCTCCGACTTTGTTTTCTACCTCATCTCAACGGCGGTTTTGCTGCTGGTGTTGCGCCGCTTGCTTGGTCCTATTTCGCTGCGAGCCTCTGCAACAACGGCACTGCGGGTTCTTGTCGCCACGCTTATTGGCGTTGGCTTGGTGGCGTTGGCTCTGCACTTTTTGCCGTTTGGAACAGGTATTGTTTCTGCACTGCTCGCCGTAGCTGTGTATGGAACCCTTGGGCTTGCGGTTATTTTCGGGCTTTGTTGGCTCATGCGTGTTCCAGAAATGTCGATAGTTTCTGGTATTCTTAACAGAGTTACCAACCGCCTCAAACCGTCAAAAAGCTAGGTGATAGCGTGCATAGAAACGTAAGAGTTGAAATAGATACTGCGGCGATTGCTCAAAATGTCAAAAATGTTGTGAGCACCTTTGACACCTACGATTACTATATCGGCGTGGTAAAGGGAAACGCCTACGGCCACGGCATGGGCATTGTTAAAACCTTTATCGAAAACGGCATAAACTACATTGGAGTTTCTACTCTTGACGAGGCTCTTGAGGTCAGGGCGCTGCACCCAGATATTCCTATTTTGTGCATTCAACCACTTGACCTCGAGTATCTTTCGCTTTGTTTAGAGAACAACATCACAATTACGCTGAGCAATTACAACTACGGTAAACAGCTGCTCGACTTACTTGCTCTGGCTAAAAACGAGAAGCACACACTCAAGGTTCATCTCAAGCTCAACACGGGCTTTAACCGCTTGGGCATAAGCTCTAAAGAACAGTTTGAGGAGCTCTATGACGCTCTCATGGCTCATTCAAGTATCGAACTTGAGGGTTTGTTTACCCACCTTGCAACGGCAGGTGTGCTTGATAGCATTTACGATGAACAAATTGCTCGATTTGGGGAGCTCACGCACACGAGGGATATTTCAAAAATAAAAATTGTGCACATTGCCCGAAGCTCCACCCTTGAGTTTCACGACAAAATTGAAGGAGTCAATGGTGTGCGCGTTGGCTTGTTGCTCTATGGCATCAACCAAACCTTTAGAGATTATCGAGGACTTAAAGGCAAGCTGCGCTCACTCAAAGACGCACGTATAAAAAAGAAGCTTGCCCTCTCGCCCACGCGTGCCTCAAGCGAGCTTAGGCTCAAGACGGGCTTTGCGCTTAAATCGGGCATTATTGAGATAAATCCTATCAAACAAGGCGAGCTTGTTGGTTATGGCGGTGGGGCGCGGGCTGGCAAAGATGGTTTTGTTGCAGTGTGTCCCCTTGGTTACAGCGATGGTTTGAGTTTGAAATATCAGGGTAGCGATGTGCTCATCAACAACAAGCGCTATCCCATATTGGGCGTGATAAATATGTGCCTCATAACTATTTTGGTTGACGAGCAAGTAAGCCTTGCAGATGAGATGACGCTACTTGGCGAGGGCATTGGGCTCAAAGAAACCGCTCGCAAACTCGAGGTAACTCCCTATGTTGCGATGAGTTCGATTGCAAAAGACATTCCGCGGGTATATGTGAAGCACAGCAGCGACGACAGCATTGCGGGCAGCACTAACCGCATCAGCAGCGATTGCACAAAGGAGCAGTAGCAGCATGATACGAGCCGAGCTTAATGAACAACCTTGGAGCGAGCCGAGCGAACAGCCTTTGGGCGAGCCGAGTGAACAACTTTGGGGCGAACGCAAAGAACAGCCTTGGGGCGAACCGAGCGAACAGTTGTCAGCGCTCAAAGAGGGGAGCATAGACTTTGGCGTTCTCCTTTTAGGCACTGATATTAACACCTATTATATGGCGCGCAATTTCCACGAGGCTTACGGCATCAAACCGCATGCCATTGGCAAGGTTTCTATGGGATTTACGCAGTATAGCTCCATTATGACCTGCGAGATTGTGCCCGACCTTTGGAATGCTGCGGTAATGAAAAGCGTGGTCGAGCGTTATGCGCTGGCTCACCCCAACAAGCCGCTTATTTTGGTAGGAACCAACGACACCTATGTGCGCCTGATTGTCGAAAACGCAGAGTTTCTCAGGCGGTACTTCCTCTTTAACTATGTTGACCTCAAAACGCTTAACAATTTGCTCATTAAGCAAAACTTCTATCGTGAGTACAAAGACCTCGGGCTTGCCATGCCCAAGAGCTATTTTGTTGACTGCGCCCGTGAGCTTGATGAGGAGGAGCTTAAGCAGGGTGTAAGCGAGCTGCTGTTTCCTGTTATTCTCAAACCGGGTGACGGCATTAAATACCATGACCATGAGTTTGCAGGGCAGGCAAAGGTCTACAAACTCAATTCTGCCGAGGAGATTATCAAGGTTGTCAAAGAAATAACCGAGGCAGGTTATGATGACGAGCTGGTAATACAAGAGTTTATCCCCGGCGATGACAGCAGGCTTTTTGATGCCATTTTCTACTGCAACGCTAAGGCCGAGCCTCAGTTGATGTCCTTTGCCCAAATTGGTTTGCAAGAGCGCACACCAGGCGGCATTGGTAACTGCACGGTTTTGGTTAACGGCTACAACGAGTTTGGCAACACTACAGAGATTAAAGACAAGCTCGTCGAGTTTCTTAAAAAGATTGAATATAAGGGGATTGCCGAGTTTGATCTCAAGTACGACGAGCGCGATGCCACGTTTAAGGTCTTTGAAATTAACCCACGGCAGGCACGCAGCAGCTATTATCTTACGGCGTGTGGTTATAATCTTGCCGAGTACCTTGTGGACGACTTGCTCTATCAAAAACCCAAAGATTTTGTTTTTATTGACAAAAAAATGGTTCTTTCCTTTGTTCCGTTTTCTATAGTAAAAAACTATGTTACTAATGAGAAACTCAAAACAGAAATACTGCGGCTCAAGCGTGAGGGCAGCTACGTGCGACCGCTTCACTATAAAAACGACTTGAACCTTATGAGAAAGCCATGGCTTGTTGCCCGCGACCTTAACTACGTTAAGAAATACCGCGAATATAGCTGGTAGCGCGCATGATAGGGCCTCGCAGGCAGCCCAAAAAGCGCTCAAAAAAGTGCCCAAGAGCAGCCCAAAAAGCGCCTACGAGCAACCAAAAATCAGCCAAAAACCTGCCCTCCTCCTGCCATTTAACGCGATAAACCGTCGTTAAAACTCAGAAAAAACACACCAACGCTCGCAAACTCCAGAGATAGCTGCGATATACTATAACAAGGCTGATACGGAATATGCCATCATCGAAATGATGGGCGCACGCCACCACCTTACAAGGTGCTCGCACGCCACCCGTCATAACTCTTGGCAAGCCATCGCAGAGCACTGCATAAGGTATGGAGATATTTTGTGAAAGAATTGCGTAGGCCACATAAGCGATTTTTCGCGCAGGCAGGTGCCTTTTTACTGCCCTGCTTACTTGCTTGTGTGCTCGCACTTACGCTTGTTGGTTGCGGCAAAGATGTCACGCTTGTTATGGGTTCAACTAACCCAGGTCAGCTGCGCGACAATGAGCCCGTTGTTTTGCCCACCACCGCTCCGGGCAATGCTGCGCAAAGCAACAATAAAGCCGTCATAGACTTCTCAAACAGTTCAGACGGCTATTTTTGTGTCAAATCGAAGGTTCCAAAAACAAAAGTCAAGGTGCTTGTCGAAACTCCTACGGGCAACCAGTACCAATACACGCTTCTAAATACCAAAAAATATATGGCCTTTCCCTTCTCGGAAGGCAATGGAACCTATAAGGTAGGGGTGTGGGAGAACATAGAGGGCGACAGATATGCTGCGGTTTTTTCGCAAAACATAGACGTGACCTTAAGTGATGAGTTTCTTCCTTTTTTGACCCCCAGTCAGTACGTCTATTACGCAGCTGGAGATGAAGCCACCACGTTTTCTCAAGAGCTTACCGAGGGCGCTACAAGCGAACTTGAGGCTATCAACGGGATTTATCTTTGGGTTGCGCAAAACGTCACCTATGATGAGGAGAAGCTTAAGACGCTTGCCTCAGGCTATCTGCCCGAAAATACCTCAACCATTACTACCAAATCAGGCATTTGCTTTGACTATGCGGTGCTTACGGTTTCTATGCTACGTGCGCAACGCGTACCTGCCCAGCTGGTTATTGGCTATGCTGGAAGTTCGTATCATGCGTGGATTGCCGTGCATAGTATTGAGGACGGACACCTTAGTTACTATCAGTTTGATGGCACTGAGTGGGTGAGAATGGATCCAACCTTTGATGCCGCGCGCGACCTTACCCGTGATTTGTCAAGTTCTATTGGAGACGGAACAAATTATCAACCGATGTTTTATTATTAAGCGAGAAAACAGGCAACCGCCGCTGTTGTTGCCGAGATGAGAAAGCAAGGGGTGCTTGCTTTCGAGGTGCAGCACCGAGATGAGATAAGAAACAGACAACAGGTTAGTTGTCACAGAGATTAAGAAAGAGGACGTTATGGCTAGCAGAAAAAAAGAATTGACACCTGCTGAGCTCGACTTGTTTTTCAGTAACCTTGAGCTGGTGTATCGCTCGGGGTTGCCCATTGCCGAGGGCTTTGACATCTTGAGAAACAACGCCCAGAGTGCTTACGAGAAACAACGTCTTGAGGCTTTATATCGAGCCTCCGTTGATGGCGCTTCGCTTTACGACACGCTTGCGGCGCAAGGGGATTTGCCCGACTACGCCTTGTCGCTTATTCGTATTGGCGAGGAAACGGGACGCATGGAAGAAACCTTTGCGAGCCTGCACGCCTACTACGCAAAGCGCGATGTTTTGACTCAGTCCATTAAGTCATCGCTGGTGTATCCGCTTTCGATGTTGGTAGTGGTGCTGGCGGTGGTGTTGGTGTTGCTCACGCAGGCAATGCCCATTTTTGACCAAGTGTTTAGGCAGCTTGGCTTTGAGATGACCGGTGCAGCAGCAGCTTTGCTCGACATTGGCATGGCTTTGCGCTCCTACGCTCTTGTAATCGCCGTGGTTCTTATTGTGCTTATACTTGCCGTGGTGGTTTTGCGCTTAACGCCGGTGGGCAAGAGGTTCTTTAGCTCTTTGTACCAGAGCGCGCCCATTACCCGTTCGCTCAGTTTTAACACGTCGGCGCAGCGCCATGCTTTGGCGCTCTCCTCTTTGTTGAAATCGGGTCTAAGTGTTGATGAGGCGCTGAGTTATGCCGAGCCACTGGTTGAGAACAAACGTGCAAAAAATCGCATCAAGACCATTCAGGCTGAGGTAGCAGCAGGGGAGCCGTTTTTGACAGCTATCGAAAGAAGCGAGATTTTTCCGCCCCATGCTATGGCTCTGCTTTCGATGGGCTTTAAGACGGGCACTGAGGCTGATGCCTTTGAGCAGGTTGGCGAGCAGATAAGTCTTGAAACTGAGCATCGACTTGATAATTTAGTTTCGATAATCGAGCCAACGCTGGTAGTAATTATGTGCGTGCTTGTGGGCATTATTTTGCTTGCGGTCATGCTGCCGCTCGTTGGCGTTTTGACAGGCTTTTAGACGGAGCACTTGGCAACAGGCAGCAGGCAATAAAGGAAGCGAACAGGAGTAACGGGAGTTATGGCTCGTATGCAAACAGATGAAACTCGCACAGCGCTCAAAGGGCGCAGTTTTGCCTCGCGTGCTGTGCTTATGTTTGTCTTTGTTGCCACCCTTATCGTGGCAATGCTGCTTGGCGTACGAAGCATTTCAACTCAGGTTGAAAACAACCAAGCTGAGTTTCTCACCGACGCCGTACGCAGAAGTGCCGTGCAGTGCTATGTTTTAGAGGGACGCTTTCCCAGTTCGGTTGAGTATCTTGAGGAACACTACGGGCTTATCGTTGATAGAAATCGTTATGCCGTCTATTACGAACCTATGGGAAGCAATATCCTCCCGCAGATTCGTGTTGTGATGATACACACCTAGGACAAGCGCAGTGCAAATGGTGAAAGTGCAATCTACAAACAAACGGGGCAAGCGCAGGTTACAGACACGAGGAATGGAGGTGCAATGCGACAAAAACGACACTCATTTGATTTGCTGTTAGTGCTCATAATCTTTTGCGTCTATGCCGCAGGAGCCCTGTTTCTGTGTGTTGTTGGCGCAAACACCTACAAAGATATCAGTGCGGTTATGCAGTCAAACTATGATTTGCGCACGGGCGTTTTGTATCTGACCGAAAAAACGCGTCAAAACGACGTTGCTGGCGCAATAAGCGTTCAAAAAGTTGGCGACGTTGATGCTTTGGTTCTCATCGAACAAGAAACAGGCCTAGGGTACGAAACGTGGATTTTTGTTCACGAGGGCATGTTGTGCGAGGAGCTTATTTTCTCGGGCGAAAAGGTAGATTTGAATATGTTGCAAGCCATTATGCCTATGCAAAGCATGAAACTTACGCTTGATGAGAACAATATCTTGAGCATAAAGCTTGTGGGCGCAGATGGCATTGAGAACTCTCGAATGCTTATGCTTAAAGCGCAAGGCGAGCCCTTTAATTATGACCCTGCCGCGGTTGCGCTTGCTGCTGCCGTTGATGCAGTTGAAGGCGATTTTGATGATTTAGATGAGGACGAGCTTGAGGAGAATAACGAGGATAACGATGCTCGGGGAGGTGGAGGCCGATGACAGCCCAGACCGCTCGTTCGCGTGCGTTCTTTCTTGAACTGGCACTCAACGTTGTTATTTTTACCTTCTGTGCGCTTATAACCATGCAGGTTTTTATTGAGGCACGCACGCTCAGCCAGCAATCCTCGGCACTCTCGCACTTATCGCTTGAAGCGCAAACTACCGCTGAGTTGTTTAAGACAACGGGCGGCGATGTAGATGCCCTGTTGGCAAGCCTTGAAAATGCTCAGCGTACTAACGGTGGGCTCATGAACGATTATGCAGATGCCATTGAGAGTTTTGCGCTGGAAGCCAGCACGCCTCCCAAGACTTCTCGGCAAGAGTTTATACCAGTACTTGACGTACTGGCCCCAGCTGGCGACTACTTTATCGTGCAGCTTTATGACCGCTCGCTTAATCCGACCAATGATTGGGAAAGCGCTCACTACTTCTTAGAATGTGCCATAGATAAGCCCGACGCTTTGGGTTTAGCAAAGGCTCGCATTGTTGTTTTTGATAAAAAATCGCGCCTCTACGAGTTTGAAGTGTGTGAATATGTGGGCGTCAAGCCAGAGTTGGGGGGTGTAGCGTAATGTCTGCAAAGGATACAAGAGTTTTTGCTGGCACAGGCGACCTATCGCCAGCCCCTCGTAAAGCACGTTTTGCTGCTGGCATTGGTATTACCACCCTCGTTACCGTTCTGGTAGTAATGCTGCTTACAACCTTTTCGATACTCTCATTAGTTTCTGCGCGCTCAGATTTACATTTAAGCGAAATGGCAGCAACTGCGGCGGCGAATCATTATGCAGCAGACAGTGAGGCAACCCAGTGGTATGCGCAGCTCGTCAAGGATATTGAACAAAAAACGCCAGAAGCAAGCCAAGAAAGTACGCTGGCCTATTTAGGAGAGATAACGTTACTGGCAGACGGTGCGTTTGAGATACGCAGGGTGTTTGATGAGGGCGACTTAAAAGAACTTGTGGTTACCGTTGCGGTTGCTCCAGACGGTACGCCAACTATTAGACAATGGCAATCAGTTCCTCGGGGAACAGAATAGGAGAGTGAGCATCATGGACGCAAAAGTACTGTTAGGGGAGTTGGTTGAAAAGGGTGTTGCAGATGTGTTTGTTCTTGCGGGCAAGCCAATCAGCTACAAGCAAGGAACCCAGATTGAGCAGCTTAATGACCACGTGCTCTCGCCATCTGATACGCGCGAAATTATTTCGCAAATCTATGAGATGGCAGAGGATCGCTCGATGGAAACCATTCTCAAACAAGGCGATGATGACTTCTCGTTTGCCATTAAGGGCCTCTCTCGTTTTAGGGTGAACACCTACAAACAACGTGGTTCACTTGCGGCGGTTATCCGTGTGGTTGCCTTTGATTTGCCTGAGCCAGAAGGGCTGCATATTCCGCAGTCAGTTTTAGAGCTTACCGAGCTACGCCGTGGGCTTGTACTGATTACTGGTCCTGCAGGCAGCGGCAAAACAACCACGCTGGCGTGTCTTATCGACCGCATTAACGCCCAGCGCAACGCACACGTTATTACGCTTGAAAACCCCATTGAGTTTTTGCATCGCCACAAAGAAAGCCTTATTTCTCAGCGTGAGGTAAACATTGACACGGCAAACTATGCCACTGCCTTGCGTGCTGCTCTGCGCGAGAGTCCCGACGTTATTCTTATTGGTGAGCTGCGCGACCCCGAAACTATCTCGATTGCCTTAACCGCTGCAGAAACAGGGCACCTAGTGCTTTCAACCCTCCATACGGTGGGCGCAGTTAATACCGTTGACCGCCTCGTGGATTCGTTTCCTGCCGAGCAACAAGCACAGGTGCGCATGCAGCTTTCTATGGTGCTACAAAGTGTAATTTCGCAGCAGCTTTTGCCCACCAGCGACGGTTCGATGATTCCAGCCTTTGAGATTATGCACTGCAACAATGCTGTTCGCAACCTTATTCGAGAAGGGCGCACGCATCAGATGTCTGCGGTTATTAACACGGCTGCTGCAGAAGGCATGATAGGCATGGACGCTTGTTTGCTCGGGTTATGCCAGAGCGGCAAAATCAGCGCACAAGACATGATTACCCACGCCCTTGCCCCGGAAACCTTGGCAAAACAAGCCGGACTTGAAGGCTTTAAGTAGATTTGGCTATAAGCAGGCAGGGGTGGCCCTGCGCCCCCACTTGTTTCACAAAGGGGCCACAGAACCACCCCTGCCTGCCAGAGTAATTATCCCCCTCTATATCTAAACGCCGCGCCAACCGTCCTTTGGTTGTAAACACTCATGCGGCGCTGACACCCTGCACGTTGCTGTAGCTGCCGCGCCAACCGTCACGTTCTTGAGAACATTCGGGCGGCTGCGCCATCTCTTACGTTGCTAGAGGAAAAATAGCCCATACGCTTTTTGGGCAACCTCTTTTTTGGCACTCATGCGCAATCCTAGGCTCCGGGTCACGCTCACCTAAAGGCTCGCTGCCCGGAGCGACAAGCGAGGACATGGCTCTGTCAGTTGCTTTGAGCGACAACTGAGGACATAGCATAGTCTGTCGCACCGTGCAGTAAGTGTGCGACGCAGCAGGTTGTCGCACCGGGCTTGACGGTTTGTCGCCCCGCACTTGATGCGGGGCCTAGCGGGAGAGTGGTAGGTTGATGGCGTGTGTTGTCCATAGTGGTTGTAGTACCATTTTCCCTCAAAACCCTTGCATTTTGCGTTTGAGGAGCGTATAGTGTGTGCGGTACATAAGGGTGGCGGCTTATGAGCCACAAATTAAAAGAAAGGAAACCACTCATGATTGGTAAACCACGTAGTAAATCCTCTCTCTCTCTCTCTCTCTCTCTCTCTGACCCTAAACTAAGCTCTCCTCCTACAACCAAACGAGCCACACCTCCAGCGCTTTCAAAGCGTTTGCTTGCAATGCTCCTTGCTTTGGCATTGGTGTGTTCAGGTTTTGTGGCAATGCCAGCGGCTTTTGCCGTTGAACCCACCGGACCCACCAGCGACGAAACCATCGCTCCACTTGCCACACTACAAATTACAAACGTAATCGTGACGCGTATCAGCGAGAACCAGATTACTATTGAGTTTACCGCAAACGAAAGCTCAGGCGTAATATATTTTGATTTTCGTAAAAATGGCTCTACCATGATGGGTGTTTTTGCACGGCCAATAACACAAGCAGGTGCGAACAGTCACACTTTCAGCGCTCCTAGGGATTGGAGCACAGAAGCCGACAGCATCATAATCACAGTCACGGAAGGTGTTGAGGTGGTGCTTGTTAGTACCTATGCAATATCGTCTTTGGGTGTGGCTCCTCTTATTCCACCAGTTGTTGTAGGTGTAGCTCCCACCATCGCCGGTGACGCTACCATTACCCTTACCGAAGGTTATGCCAAGCTCACCAAGAACTACACCATTGCAGGCACACCTGCACCTACGGTTTCTTTGGTAGGGGCTCCGGCTGGCTTGAGCATTACGGCTGCTGGTGCTTTAACGATACCGGCGGGGCTTAAGGCAGGAAACTACAGCTTTACTATTAAGGCTCAAAATGCTTCTGGCACCGTTAACAAGGCCGTTGCGGTTAAGGTAAACCAAAAACTTGTTAAACCTACTATTACGGGTGGCAAGTCAAAAGTTACTTTAAAGAAGAACTATAAAAAGACCACCATTGCTTTTAAGGTCAAAGGTTTTCCTGCTCCTACGTTCAGCATAACAAAAGCACCTAAGAGCATTGCCAAAAAGATAACGATTTCTAAGACAGGCAAGCTCACTATCAAAAAGGGCATCAAGCCGGGAACCTACAAGGTAACCATTACCGCAAAGAACTCGCAAGGTAAGGCGACAAAGACCGTAACCATCAAGGTTAAAAAGTAAGAAGCGCACTGTGCATCAACCCCCGCAACCCCAGCAAAGCTGGGGTTGCGGGGTTTTTTGTGATAACAGTGGGAGCTTAGTTTTGTCCGTTGTAGGTATTTTGGGCAGCAAGCAGTCCGTCGCTCAAAACAGCTAGGGCAATCTCGGCGCTGCGCCGTGCGTCAATGCCCAGTTCCTCTAAGGCATCGCTGCGCAGCGCCTGCAACACGTATTTATCGGCAGGCATTTGCCCAGGAGGGCGATCAATCCCTACCTTAATACGCGCAAAATCAGCCCCGCAGCTGTCAATAATGCTTCGTATGCCATTGTGTCCGCCAGCACCTCCGCCTACTTTGACACGCAGCGTTGCGGCAGGCAAATCAAGGTCGTCGTGGATAACAAGCAGCTCATCAAGTTCAAGTTGATAGTGCTTGAGCAAGCCTTTGACACTTTGTCCGCTGCGGTTCATAAAGGTTTGTGGCTTGGCAAGAATAATGCGCTTGTCCTCAAAATCAAGCTCATAAGTGAGGGCATTGCAGCGCATTTTTGAGTAGGCAGAACTGCCTCCTGTGCTAAAAAGTCGTGTTTTGAGCGAGCGCTTTGTCCGTGGTTTTTGTCCTCGGGCTGCTTGCTCAGTATTCCCCGTATCTCCACCGAGTTTCTCCAAGAGTACGTCAAGAGCCATAAAACCCACGTTGTGGCGTGTTTCTTCATATTCTGCGCCGGGGTTGCCAAGACCAACAATAAGCTGAATGTTCTTCTCACTCATCAAAACCACCAAATATTCCTCAAGCTGCTACAAAGCAAAGTCAGGGTCAAAGAGCTCGCTAACCGAAAGCTCCTCATAGACATTGCTAATAGCTTGAGCGAGCAAGGGAGCAACGCTCACCGTCTTTATTTTGTCTGTGCCGCACTGGGCGGGTATGGGTACGGTGTCGCACAGCACCACCTCAACGGCCTTACATGCTCCGATGAGCTCGCAGGCAGAGCCAGAAAGCAAGCCGTGGGTTGCGCAAATATACACGTCGCCCGCACCAGCATCTTTTAGCGCGGCAACGCCTGCGGTTATTGAGCCCGCGGTGTCAATTATGTCGTCGTTTAAGATACAGGTTTTGCCCTTAACATCACCAATAACATTGGAAATCTCAGCTTTGTTGTGCTCGGGGCGCGATTTGTGCATGATGGCAAGGTCGGCCTCAAGCATATCAGCAAGCTTTTTTGCTGCCTTTGCGCGTCCAACATCAGGCGAAACAATGCAAAGGTTACTAAGTTTCTTTTGGGCAAAATAGCTGGCGAAAATAGGAAGCGCCGTAAGGTGATTAACGGGCACATCAAAAAATCCCTGTATTTGACCCTGGTGCAAGTCAATGGTAATCACGCGGTCAACGCCAGCAACCGTGAGCATATTGGCAACAAGCTTTGCGGTAATGGGCTCGCGCGCTGCCGACTTTTTGTCCTGTCGAGAATAACCAAAATGCGTAATAACAGCCGTTACCGTATGGGCAGAGGCGCGCTTGGCAGCATCGGCCATGATAAGCAGCTCCATAAGGGAGTCATTAACGCTGCCCTCTTCCCAAGTAGAAACCGACTGTATCAAAAACAGGTCGCCGCCACGTACGCTTTGTTTGTAGCGAGCATATATCTCACCGTTAGCAAAGGCCTTTGTTTTGACATCTCCAAGACTCAACCCAAGAACTTTGGCAATCTCTGCAGCCAAGGTTGGGTTGCTTCTTCCCGTGAATAGTACGAGTTTCTTTCCTGCTTCTACCATGGGGAGAACTCCTTACTTTTTTACTCTACATTCTTTGACTTTTTGTATCAATCTTTCTTGTTCCGACTTACCCAATTCTCAACAATTCGCTGTTCGGTGCGCTCAACGGCAAGCGCGTCGTTGGGCACGTCGCGGGTAATGACGCTTCCCGCTCCCGTTACCACGTCGCTGCCAACCTGTACGGGCGCTACAAACATAGTATCACTGCCAATAAAGCTGCGGTCGCCAATTATCGTTTTATTTTTGGCAGAGCCGTCATAATTACAGGTGATAGTTCCTGCGCCAACATTAACCTCTGAGCCTAAGACGGCATCTCCAATGTAGCTCAAGTGGGGAACTTTGCTTCCCACGCCAATATCTGATTTCTTAATTTCAACATGAGTGCCCGCTCGTGAGTCATTGCGCATAACCGTACCGGGGCGCAAATAGGCACGCGGTCCCACCGTAACCCTGTTTTCCAAAACCACATTGTCAAGAATACTCTCCTCCACCACGCACAATGACCCAATTTTAGAATCAGTAATGCGGGTGTTCGGCCCTATTACGCTGCCCGAACCAACTACGGTTTCTCCGCTTAGCATGGTAAGGGGCAAAATCTCAACGTCGCTTTCAATAACTACATCTGGGCCAATCCAAACACTTGTTGGGTCGAGCATGGTTACGCCAGCAAGCATATGTGCTTTATTGATACGCTGCTGGGCAAGAGCGGTTGCTGTTGCAAGCTGCGTGCGGTCGTTGATGCCAAGTGTTTCGTTGGCATCGGCACACAAGCAGGTCTGTACCTTACCGCCCATGGTGCGGATTTGTTCAAGGGTATCGGTGAGATAGTATTCCCCCTGTGCATTGTTGGTGCTTAATGCATCAAGGCTCGCCAGCAAGGCGCCCAATTGAAAGCAGTAAACACCACTGTTGACTTCCGTGATGGCCCGCTCCTCCTCGCTGGCGTCTTTTTGCTCGACAATGCGCTCAATGCCACCTTCTGCATTACGAACAATACGTCCGTAACCCGTTGGATCTCTTGGGATAAACGTCAGCACGCTCGCATCAGCACCCTTGACCTCGTGAGTGGCGACAAGGCATTTGAGCGTGTGAGCGGTAAACAGGGGAGTGTCGCCGCAAAGTATGAGAAGCGTTGTGGTCCCCTTGAGCGTTTCAAGGTGTGAGCGCGCCATCATAACGGCGTGCCCCGTGCCACACTGCTCCTCTTGCACTACGCTTATGGTGTCGTCCACCAAAAAACCAAGCTGCTCACGACCATGCCCCACAACGGTAATAACAGTGTCGCACTCTGCCTCGTGAACAGTGTCAATGACCCAGCGTATGAGTGCTTTTCCGAGCAAAGGATGGGCAACTTTGGGAACGTTGGATTTCATGCGTGTTCCAGCCCCAGCAGCTAAAATAAGCGTTGCAAATGCCATGGTTGTTTTCCTCTCATGCGAGCACCGCTAGAAACTTACCGAAAATGTAAAAAACGCGTGTGTATCGGTGCTTCTTTATGGTATCGTAACACTGTTAATTCGAAAAGACTGTAGGGGACATTTCTCAGTGCAGTTTTTGGGAAGTTTTATTACAGCTCGCGCGAGATTTATGAGTTTTTTAGAGGCTTTGTGCGACGTTTTGTTGGGTTTGTGGTTAAGGGCTCGTGAAAGAATGAACAAAAAAATTGCCTTACCTTTGGTGGATTCGCTGGAACAGTCCGAAAATGACGGGGCTGGAGATGAGTATTCCCGAGATTCTGCTCACGCTCTTCTCTATAAAAGTCATCGCTCAAAAGCTCCGCGGATTATTATCATTTGTTTTTTGGCAGCCCTGTTGCTTGCGTATCTGGGGCTTGCGCTCTATTTCAACTATCACTTTAGCTTCAACAGCGTTATCAATAGCGTTGATTGCGCTTTTATGACGCCGCTTGAAGTAGAAAAACAGATAGAAGAGCAGGTTAAAGACTACAAAATCAAACTAACTACTCGAGGTGGCACCGCTGAGCATATTGCTGGCAGTGCGGTTGATCTTGCCTATGTTCCCGACGGACAAGTGCAGCGTTTTCTTGCGGAGCAAAATGGCTTTTTGTGGCCGCTTCATTTTTTTACAAAACCTGAAGAACGTGCCACTGCTGCAAGTGTTTCTGTTGACAAAATGAAATTAAAATCTCTGGTCAATACCTTTTCTTTCATGGATCCCGATAAAATGGAAGATCCCGTTGATGCCTATATTGCGCACGCTGAGAGTGGGCATCACATTAAAGCGGAGGAGCTGGGAACAACCATTCATCGTCCAACAGCTCATGCGGCTATTTTGGAAGCGGTTCTTGCAACTGCAGAAACTCTCGATCTTGATGAGGCAGAATGTTACGTTAAGCCCGAGGTATTCTCCGATTCTTCTGAGCTTAAAGATTTGCTAAAAACCTATGAAACTTACGTTCCTTTTTCCATTACCTATGAGATGGGCGATGAAGTTGTGGTTCTTGATGGCGGTACTACTATTAACTGGATTACGGTTGGCAAAACTAAGCCCGGCAAGCTAAAGCGTGCTGCCGTTGTTGCTTGGGTTGATGAGTTTGCCGATGCACATGACACCGTTGGCACCAAGCGTACGTTTGAGAATAGCAAGGGCAAAACAAAGACGGTTGAGGGCGGCACCTATGGTTGGGAAATCGACCGTGAGGCAGAAGTCGATGCTATCTTTAAGGCTTTGAAAAAGCATAGTGCAGACGTCCGCGCTCCTATTCTTAAGAGCGAAGCAGCATCATGGACTGGCCTTGATTGGGGAACCACCTATGTTGAGGTTGATATAAAAAAGCAGCACATGTGGTATTTTGTTGACGGAAAACTTACTTTTGATACCGACGTAGTAACGGGCAATCCCAACAAAGGCTACGACACTCCTTTTGGCGTGTATGATGTTTGGGATAAAAAGCCCAACGTTACTCTTTTGGGTAGGATAATGGCCAACGGCAAGCGCGAGTATCGCTCGCCGGTGAGTTTTTGGATGCCCGTTACCTATGAGGGCGTTGGCTTCCATGATGCAACCTGGCAGGCTGCCTTTGGTGGCGAGCGCTATCTCTGGGCTGGCTCGCATGGCTGTATCAATATGTCCTATGACGATGCAGCAGAGTTCTACGATATGGTTGAAGTAGGCTGTCCGGTGGTAATACACGACTAGAATAAAGCAGTTACCGTCAGAAATCCGTTTGGCTTGGAGAAATAATGATACAAACAAAGCGCCCGCGCAATTGCGCGGGCGCTTTGTGCCAAATAGACTTGGGCAAGCCAACCCTATGTCTATGCATACGCCTGGCTTGTCCTATGCATGCTTCCTATTCTTTTATAGCCTCATCTTCAGTTTCAAGTTCTATATCGCCGTCAATTTCTTCAAGATCGATCTCCTCTTCGTCGCCATCAGCAGCATCAACGTCATGTGCGGTAACGCTTACTAAGGTAATTTCAAAGTAGAGGGTTGCGTTAGGTGGTATGCTGCCTTGACCCTGCTCGCCATAGGCAAGCCCTGCTGGAATGGTAAGCTTGCGTTTGCCGCCTGCCTTCATGCCAACAAGACCAGCGTCCCATCCGGGAATAACCGAACGAGAGCCCAAGATAAGCTTATAGGGTTCGCCTGCATCAACATTTGAATCAAAGACTGTGCCGTCCTCAAAGGTGCCCGTATAGTAGACCTCAATGATGCTTCCACCTTCGGCAGCTTCGCCCGTGCCTTCTTCTAGATCCTCGATAAGGAGACCAGCAGCAAGTGCTGCGTCAACAGCCTCTTTGGTGCTGCCAGGATAGGGGTCGCCCATGTCAACGTTATAGGGTAGGTTTTCTGGCATTGGGTTGATAACAAAATCTGCTTCCTCAAGTTTCTCGTCAATGAATTTTTTGAACGCCGTAGCCTTATTCTGAGTAATCCAAGCTTTCTTGAAGTACTCAACAATCTCTTCAGGTACGGTTTTGAGATCGACTGTCGGAGCTTTTTCCTCTGGCTCTTCGGCGGGATCTTCAGTTGCCTCTGGATCCGTGGTCTCGTCTGCAGCTTCGCCTTCCGCTGCCTCCTCGCCCTCTGTGTTGGCCCCCTCATCTTCAGCAGCTTCCTCAGGGTTGGGCTCATATATTTCAGTGCACTGTATGAGAATAGTAGTGGAGTCATTAAAGAAGTCATCACTGCCTTTAATGGGCTTAGAAACTTCTCCGACTTTTAACTCCCATAAGGTTTCAACGTAGTTTTCATCCAAGTCAAGCAATGCAATATCCCAGCCCATGTCGCCGCCCTTTTTGGCGGTTTCTTCGTCAGTCGAGTACTCTTTTGCAAGCGCAGCAAACTCTGTTCCATCTTTGAGTTTCTGCTGGATTTCAGCAACAAGTTTAGTAATGTCGTCTTGGGTAAGCTTGTCGCTCGGTTGCAGAATAATTGCAGAGGAGCGATAGGCAACTCCCTGATTGGCAGCAACAAATGCACTGAGCTCCTCAGTGGTGGGCTCAACCTCAAGAGTATCTGCAAGTTGCATCTGAAGGTCGCCTATCAAAAGTGTTTCGCGGTAGTCGTTTTCATCGGCAAAGCCCTTTTCGTGCAGCGCGTTAAGCCACTCTTCCTCGGTGCCGCCAACGATGTTTCTTGATTTAGCAACTTCCGCATCAGCCTTTGCTTCATCGGCTTTAAGGCCTTTTTCGGCAGCTTGTTCTTTGATGAGGATTACTTGTGCTTCGCTTTTAATTATTGCTTCACGGAGCGTTTCAGGGGTGCGCCCATAGTATCTCAGCACATCCACCCACTCATCGTCGCTTTGGACGGTGGCGCGAGAGCGCATAATTATTTCGGTGATAGTCGACTCATAAATATCTTGCCCATTTATGGTTGCTGCAACAGGACCGCTCCCTATGCAGCCAACAAGTCCGAGCGCGAGTGCGCCACACAAAACAAGCGCCAGCGCAGACGTTTTCCAAGCCTTCAAAACCCTCATAGTTAACCCACTTTCTTATCCGTGTTTCTTTGTTCTTGGCTGAGGTGTTGTGCGTTACTGTGCGTTCTGCACGTTTTGCGCGTCACAGCACCGCTGTACAATAGCTACGCATTTTATCATCTTTGCCACATAAATGCGAGGAATTGCAAGCTACGGGAGGGAAGTGTTACCTAATCTGTTGTACAATAGCAGGTCATACTACTGCTAAAGTTGCTTGGCGGCACGCACTATTGCGGAGGCTGCTGGTGTTGGCACTGCCGCAGAGACCGCCTGCAGCCGCACTATTGCGGAGGCTGCTGGTAGTTGGCACTACTGATAAAGAGATAGGTGATGGTACATGAGTGGTTCTATTGGCGCAAAAATAACCGAGCTGCGTGAGTCTTTGATGCTTACGCCCGAGCAGCTTGCGGAGCGCTGCGGTTGTGAGGTGGAGGTTATCAAAAATCTTGAGGCGGGTGAGCTTGCCCCTTCGCTTTCTCCGCTTATCAAAATAACTCGTGCGCTGGGCGTGCGATTGGGCACGCTGCTTGATGATGACGAGAATCTTGGACCAGTGCTTACCCGTGCAAAGGATTACGCTGGCTCAACACAAGATACCCGCCTTAAGGGGCTTGAAACCCACAGTGACGCCGGCGAGCTTACGTTTAATGCGCTTGCGGAGGGCAAGGCTTCTCGACACATGGAGCCCTTTTATATTGTGCTTGAGCCGTCTGAGGATACCGTTCATGAGCTTTCTGCCCACGAGGGCGAGGAGTGGCTCTACGCACTTGAGGGTTCGATAGAAATTGAGTACGGAAAAGAGCTGTACGTGCTTAATCCGGGCGACAGCATTTACTACGATTCCATAGTGCCGCATCAGGTGCGCTCTTTTAACAACGAGGCGGCACGCTTTGTTGCGTGCGTGTATACGCCGGTGTAGATGGATGGTAGTATGAGCGAAAAGATGAGCGAAAAAGTGAGCAAAGAGATGAGCGAAAAAGTGAGCGAAAATACCTCCGATAAGGGAGCGGACGGCTCTCCGAACGTGCCAGATTTCTCCCTCCACAGCGAACTCACTATTGGCGATTATTTTAAGGCACAAGTTGCGCTTGATCCCAATCAGCCTTTCATCATCTACCCCGACCGTCAGCTTTCTTGGACCTGGGAGCAATTTGATGTAAGAACTGACAACCTTGCCAAAGGCTTGCTTGCTCTTGGTATGAAGCCGGGCGACCACCTCGGTGTTTGGGCACGTAACATTCCTGATTGGCTCACCTTTATGTTTGCAACCGCTAAGGTGGGCATTGTGCTTGTTACCATGAACCCTGCCTATAAATCTCATGAGCTTGACTATGTGCTTAAGCAAAGCGACATGGCAGCACTGTGCATTATAGATGCGTGGCGCGACGTGGACTATATTGAGATTATTCGCCAGCTTATCCCTGAGGCTAAAACCTGCGAGCGTGGGCATCTGCACTCAGAGGAATACCCCTACCTCAAAAATCTTATCTATATGGGCCCAGAGAAGCATCGCGGATTTTTTACCGTGCCAGAGCTTTTGTTGTTAGGCTCTCACTTGGACGACGCAAAACTAACCGAGGCACGCAAAGCTTTTGGTAACAACAGCGTGGTAAATATGCAATACACCAGTGGCACAACGGGCTTTCCTAAGGGCGTTATGCTTACGCACCGCAACATTCTCAACAATGGTTTTTATATTGGCGAAAACGAGAAACTTACCGCACAAGATCGCGTGTGTTTGCCCGTGCCATTTTTCCATTGTTTTGGCTGTGTGTTGGGCGTTATGGCAGTGCTTACGCATCACGCTACCATGATTATTGTTGAGGAGTTTGACCCGCTCATGGTGCTTGAGGCTATTCATAAGGAGCGCGCCACGGCAATTTATGGCGTTCCTACCATGTTTATTGCCGAGCTCAATCACCCGCTCTTTGACCAGTTTGACCTAAGCTCTTTGCGCACGGGCATTATTGCTGGTGCAGCCGTACCGCCTGAGGTAACGGCTCAGGTAATGGAGCGCATGGGAGCCAGCGAGCTTACTAACTGCTATGGCCTTACCGAAACCTCACCCGTTTTCTTGCAAACCACCATTGACGATGACGACTGGCACAAACAAAACACCGTAGGGCGCAAGCACGCTCCCGTAGAGGTGCGCATTATAGATCCGACAGATGGACACCTCTGTGGGCCTGGCGAGGTAGGCGAAGTGTGCTGCAAGGGCTACAACGTTATGAAGGGCTATTACAAAATGCCCGATGCTACCGCTACTGCCATTGACGAGGAAGGCTTTTTGCACTCAGGCGATTTGGGTAGTTTTGACGAGGACGGTTACTACACTATTACGGGGCGCATTAAAGACATGATTATTCGTGGCGGAGAAAACATTTATCCGCTTGAGATTGAAAACTTTTTACTCGGGGTGCCTGGCGTGCTTGATGCGCAGGTAGTTGGCGCTCCCGACGAAAAATATGGTGAGATTGTGGTTGCTTTTATTCGCACGAGAGAGGGCTTTGAGCTTACCGAGAGCGGTTTGCGTGAGCACGCACTTAAACAGATGGCACGCTTTAAGGTGCCCAAGTATATATTTTTTGTTGATGAATATCCTGAAACCACGAGCAAAAAGGTTCAGAAGTTCAAGCTGCGTGAAACCGCCGCCGAGTTGGTTGCTGAGCGACTTGCCCAGCAGGATGCCAAGTAAGGCTTCCTGCTGGTTTCCGCGCTCCTGTTAGCACAAGATTTTTGAAGCGTGATAAAATAGTCGCCCTTACGGGATTGTGCTTTTTTGCCTACCGTCAAGTACGTGCCTCCGTAGCTCAGTGGATAGAGCACAGGTTTCCTAAACCTGGTGTCGCAAGTTCGATTCTTGCCGGGGGCACCAATTCGCCTCATTTACAAACAAGCAGGCTCTACTTGCTTTGCCACATACCGTTTACTTTCACAAAAGAATAGGTCCGGGTTTCAGAAGTTCCAAAACTGCTATGTTCAGTGACTACGGTTATTTCCGTTGCGCTGTTCTGTGTACACGAAACAATTTTTTCCTCGTCGGTTGCAGTGGATTCGGCAAAATCAAAAAGCTTTTGTATGCCGTTCTCATCTTTAACCAGAACATAGGACATTACCAGTGCGCCTGTTGGCATTGTTGCCGTTAAAACATACACCGGCGGGTAAGAGGTCACTTCAGCAGTAGTAAGAGCCAGTATAACTCTGTCGTCTGTTTCTGACGCTATTAAAAATGCACGCAGCTCCTCAACAGTTGCTGGGGCGGCAGCTTGCTGGGTTGTTGCGTCTTGCATTGCCGTATCCTGCGTTGCCGTATCTTGCGTTGCTTCAGCAGAGGCTGAAGATTGCTCATCGCTGGCAGCAGGCGCATCAGCTTTGTCCCCATTACAGGCAAACAATCCTGCGCAACCAAGCACAACCAAAGCAACAAGCACAAGAGCTTTTGTCCAAATAGTTTTGTTCCTCATAATTTTTCCACCTTTCAAAACATACCTTAATTTTTTGATATCGAGAACTCAGTTCTTACGCCAGTGTAGCATGCGGCAAAGGCAAAAAACTCGGAATTGTGGTGAAAAATTATAACTAAACTGTCACTTTAGTTTGTGCCGCACAGCACATTGTACCGCCATAAAAGCGACATACATAAGGTATAAAGCGAAAAGAAAAATCTGGCAAGAGCCACGAAAAGCACCTAGTACGCCAGCGCCATATTGTCCGTAAAGCACCTAGTACGTCAGCGCCATATTGTCGTATTGGTACCAGTAAGCATTAAAAAATGACCAATAATCGCAGAACCAGTCTTTGACGCCGTAGGGGTCATTCATGTAAAAACCGTCTGCATCAAAACCCGTTAAGCACAAGGCACGCAAACCGCCAACAGGGTGATTCATCCACACCATAATGGGCTGTCCTTTGAGTAAAACTTCACAGAGTTTGTCTTGGGTCGCATCGGTCAAAATCTGGTACGAACCAAGGCGCTTTTTGAGCCATTCGCCTGCTGGCTCAGGATAGATGGTGTGGCCGGTAAAGTCACGCGGGTTGCCAGCAAATCCGTATTTTGGATTATTGTTATACACCATCTCATTGAGGCACTGTTCAAGAGAGGTGTCGTAGTCGTTATAAAGCAGCAGCATGGCTAAAACAGCAATTTCTCCGCCTGAGGGTGCCGCGGGGAATTGCTCAACCATGGGAACCTCAAGAAGCACTTTGCTGGTACGTGCGGCAATAAGAGCTCGCTTTGCCCGTTCACTTACCTCGCCGATAAAAGCAAGCTCGGTGTCAATTTTTGCGTAAATTGCGCTTATTTCACTTGCCTTGCTCGCTTCGTCCATCTCTTCGCTGAGTTCAGCTGCTCTTCTCTCCGCATATTCAGCCACACTTGCCTGCAGGCCTGCAATCCTTTTTGGCACAGGCAAAACAAGGCCTCCTTCGGCAGGTGGCGCATAGTCAACAACAATGACTCTATCGGCTCGACCATCGCCACTGTCATCGAGAGGTGCTACGGTAATGCCATTTTCAACAGCATACACACGAGGAGCTTCAGCGGCAATGCCATTCCAGGCACCATGTTCTACTTGCTCGGCATCTTCATCGCTTTGAGCCTCTACATCGGGCAACACTATTGCTACCTTTGCGTAGTCCTCCTCTTTTCCAACGAGTGCGGTGATGGGGATAGTCATGCTAATGCCGGGCAGGGCGAGCTTGTCCTTGTTTGACTGCGCAGCTTCATCTGCCGCCTCAGTTATGGAACTCGAGCCTCTAACGGCTGAACCCTGCGCTTTTTCATCACCCGTAAAAACTGTTATTGACGGAGGCAAAACCACCCAATAGTTCGGGCGGTTTTCGAAGAGCTTGTCTATCTTTGAGCTGGTCTCGGGGGACATTCCGTAAAAATACTCAGGTGCTTCTTCGACACTTTGCGTATTCCCCGTCAAGTTCCCGTCAAACGTGATGCCAGTAATTTGAGCAGTATAGTGCTCGCTGTCTTTGTCCTTTTTTACCCGTACGGTGGCATGGGCAGTTCCTTCAACCACTTCTTTTTTCTTAACTTTTCCTATGACGCTGAGCTCAAGCGTGTACGATTTTTTTATCTCCATAAAGAGAGGTTTTTCGCTGCAACCAGAAAGCAGAACAAGGGGAGTAAGGCACGCGGCGCACAGCGTAAGAGTGAGCGCAAAAGCAAGCAGCACTCTCAGAGCTTGCGCGCAGCACGTAAGGGTGCCGCCGCCACCAGCAAAGCCGTTGCTTTTGTTCGTAGATGATGTACCCCGCAAGCGTATCAAGCTAATGCTCCCTTGTTTTGATTGCATTCTTGGTAAAGTATACCGTATAGTAACGGAGGGCTGCTACTATTCGGCTTTGCTTGACAGGCATATCACGGTGTACTATTGTATTAGTCACATAATACAATGCTCATGACAAAAGGGGTTGCTATGCTCCAGCTTTTTGATATTCGCAAGTGCTACAAAACCGCAGACTTTACCCAGACTGCTCTTGACGATGTTTCTATTGCGTTTCGAGATAATGAGTTTGTTGCCATTCTGGGGCCTTCGGGCTCGGGCAAGACAACTTTGCTTAACATCATCGGTGGTCTTGACCATTATGACTCGGGCAACTTGGTCATCGATGGTATTTCGACCGAGGAATACAAAGACCGCGATTGGGATACCTATCGCAACAACCGCATTGGGTTTGTGTTTCAGAGCTACAACCTTATTCCGCACCAAACGGTGCTTTCTAATGTTGAGCTTGCCCTGACGCTTTCGGGTGTTTCGCGAAAAGAGCGCCGTCAGCGAGCAAAAGACGCCCTGATTGAAGTAGGGCTTGGCGATCACATTAACAAAAAGCCAAATCAGCTTTCTGGTGGTCAAATGCAGCGTGTTGCTGTGGCGCGTGCGCTCATCAACGACCCTGAGATTTTGCTTGCCGATGAACCTACGGGTGCGCTTGATACCACCACGAGCACGCAAATCATGGAGCTTCTCACCAAAATCGCAAAAGACCGTCTTGTTATTATGGTTACCCACAACCCTGAGCTTGCCGACGAATACGCTAACCGCGTGGTTAATTTGCTCGACGGTAAGGTGACCGCGGACAGCAATCCCTACAAGCCTACAAAAAAAGAAAAAGAGAAAATTAGCAGCAAGTCTATTCGTCGTGCTGCGATGTCGTTTGCCACTGCTATTTCGCTTTCCTTTAACAACTTGATGACCAAAAAGGGCCGCACCATTATGACCGCCTTTGCTGGTTCTATCGGCATTATTGGCATTGCGGCTATTCTCGCGCTTGCCAACGGCGTCAACAATTACATAAAAAGTGTTGAGGAGGATACTTTAAGCATGTATCCGCTCTCCATAGAAAGCACGGGCTTTGATATGACCGCGATGATGGCATCCATGATGGGCTCTGGCGATGGTTCGGGCTCAGGCAGTTCAAGTGCTGACGACGCCGAGGAGAGCGACGACGGTTCGGCTGGCGACGCAGCTGGCGGTGGCGATGGCAAAAACGACGACGCTGGTGTCGAAAAGGGCAAAATCTCCGAAACCAAGACCCTCTCAAATATGCTCTCGCGCATCGACACCAATGACCTTGTTTCTCTCAAAACCTTTCTCGAGGACGACAAGAGTGGCATCAACGAGCACGCAAATATGGTGAGCTACTCCTACGGTATTCGGCCTTTGATATATAATCCTGATACTACTGAGGGAATTTGGCAAGTACACCCAAATGCTGCGTTCAAAGCACTTTCTGGTGGTGGTTCTTTGAGCGGGCAAGCGCGCGGATACGCTGCCATGATGTCCAGCAGCGGAAACGCCAACGTTTTCCATGAGATGCTCAACAATCCAGAGCTTCTCAGCACGCAATATGACGTAGTGGCGGGGAGTTGGCCGAGCAAGTGGGATGAGTGTGTTCTTGTCTTGAATTTTGACAACGGCATCAATGATTATGTGCTTTACGCAATGGGCTTGCGCGACCCCCTTGAGCTTGACCAGATGGTTTCTCAGATTGCCAAAAACGAAACTGCAGAAACTCCCGAGGAGCAGCTTGAGTTTAGCCACGAGGAAATTATGGGCGTTACCTTCAAAATGGTTAATGTTGCCCACACGTACTCTTATGATAAAGAATTCAAAGTTTGGAAAGACAAGTCAGACGACAACAAGTTTATGGGTCAGCTTATTGAGGATGGCACAGACTTACACATTGTGGGCATTGTCGCGCCCAACCCTGATTCTTCGATTATTTCGCTTACGCCTGGCATTTGCTATACCTCTGACCTACAAACGCACCTAATTGAGGAAGCCGCCAAGACAGAGATTGTAAAAGAGCAGCTTGCGAATCCAGAGGTCAATGTTATAACGGGGCGCACTTTTGAAGATGAGCGCGAAAACCCTGACGAGCAAGGACTCGATTTTGCCTCCATGTTCTCGATTGACGGCAACGCTATTCAGTCCGCCTTTAGCTTTGATGCCAGCGCTATGAAAATTGACAACTCGCTTTTCTCAGACTTCAATTTTGACGGTATGTCCGAGGTAACTCCGCCAGACTTCGATTTTGAAGAGCTATTAGGAGATCTTGAGATTGATATTGACCAAGAGGAGGTTTCTAAGCTCATCGGAGAAACGCTCAGTGGATTTATTGGCTACTACATTGCCAAGCACCCTCCTGGACCGGGGAGCACCTTTGACCCCGATACCATTTCAGAGGATTTTACTGAGTATCTCAACACGCCTGAAGTGCAGGCAGCTTTGAGCGAGGGCTTGCAGAGCATGCTGGACTCCAGCACCATACCTGAACAGTTGGAAACGGCGTTTCAGCAGTACATGCAAGACACCATGCAGCTTTACGTGACCGCCATGGCAGAGTCCATGCAAACGCAGATAACTGCCGCCATGGACAAAGCGATGAAGCAAATTACGAGTGGCATGTCTCAGGCGATGCACGTTGATGAGTCCGCTTTTGCGCGTGCCTTTAACATTGAAGTTGACGATAAAGACCTTCAAGAACTTATGATGAGCTTTATGACGGCTGAGGAGAGCAGTTATGCCGGCAATTTGAGGTCTTTCGGGTATGCCGATTTTAATGACCCTTCCACCATTCGCATCTACCCCAAGGATTTCCAGAGCAAAGAGCGCATCATCAATATACTCGACAAGTACAACAAGCGCATGGAAAAAGAGGGTAAAGACGAGCAGGTGATTACCTACACCGACATTGTGGGTACGCTTATGACCTCGGTAACCGACATCGTAAATATGGTGAGTTATGTGCTGGTGGCGTTTGTTGCTATTTCGCTGATTGTGTCCTCAATCATGATTGGCATTATTACGTACATATCGGTGCTTGAACGCCGCAAAGAGATTGGTATTTTGCGTGCCATTGGTGCGCGCAAGGGCGACATCAGCCGTGTCTTTAATGCCGAAACACTCATTATTGGTTTTGTTGCTGGCGTGCTGGGCGTGGTTATCACAGCCCTTTTGACCATTCCGGCAAATATCATAATTTATGAGGGCTTTAAGGTGCCCAATTTGGCAGTGTTGCCGTGGAATGCAGCCTTTATTCTCATTGCGGTGAGCATGTTCCTTTCGTTTATCGCTGGCTTGATACCTGCCTCGTCTGCTTCGCGCAAAGACCCCGTGGAGGCACTGCGGAGCGAATAGGTTTTGTTCTAGCGAGCGTGCGTGGATTGGTGCAGTGTAGAGCCGCTGAGGCGCACAAGCTGAGGGCACAAGCTGAGGCGCACAAGCTGAGGAGCACAAGCTGAGGGCACAAGCTGAGGCGCACAAACAAAGAGGTTTTGTGGTTGTCTGGCACAACTCCTTGTGTCAAACTATACGTGTTGAAGTTTTGAGAACTCAACTCTTTACCCATAGTTGTATATTGACACAAGGAGGAGGAAGCCCATGAGTGTTCATCAGTTCACCGACATTCGTATTCCCATTAGCAAGGACAATCCAGCCATTATGCGCCACGAGGAACTCTGCATTAAATGCGGGGCCTGTCGTCGCACCTGCGAAGACGATGTTGCGGTTGGCAAGCTTTATGACCTCAACCGCACGGGGGATTGCCCCATTTGTATTCACTGCGGGCAGTGCGCTAACGTGTGTCCCGCCAATTCGATTACCGAGCGTCCTGAGTATTCAGACGTCAAAAAGGCTATCGACGACCCAGACAAAATCGTTATTTTTAACACTTCGCCTTCGGTGCGCGTGGGGCTTGGCGAGGCATTTGGACTTGAACCGGGTGCTTTTGTGCAAGAAAAGATGGTGGCTGCGTTGCGTGCGCTTGGTGCAGACTATGTGCTCGACACCAATTTTGCCGCTGATTTGACCATTATGGAGGAGGCCTCTGAGCTGGTTGACCGCATTGTTAACAAGTCCAAGCCGCTGCCACAATTTACCAGTTGTTGCCCAGCGTGGGTCAAGTTTGTCGAAACCTTTTACCCTGACTTGCTGCCACACGTTTCAACGGCAAAGAGCCCTATTGGTATGCAAGGCCCCACGGTCAAAACCTATTTTGCTGCGAGCCGCGAGATTGACCCAACAAAAATTGTTAATGTGGCGGTTACGCCCTGTACGGCCAAAAAGTTTGAGATTCGTCGTGACGAAATGTGCGATGCGGCTGGCGAGCTTGGCATAAAAGGCTTGCGCGATATGGATCACGTTATTACCACGCGCGAGTTGGCAGCATGGCTTGAGGAGGAGGGCGTTGACTTTGGCGCGCTTGAGGGCAGCGACTACGATGAGCTCATGGGTGCGGCTTCGGGCGCAGGTGTTATTTTTGGTAATACGGGCGGCGTCATGGAGGCTGCTGCAAGAACCGCCTATTCCTTTGTTGCTGGCGAGAACCCCGGCGAGGCGTTTTTGAACCTAACGCCCGTGCGGGGCATGGACGGCGTTCGCAGTGCTGAGGCAGACCTTGCGGGAACGCCCGTGCGCGTAGCAGTTGCTCATGGTATTGCTAACGCCAAGCAGGTGCTTGATGATTTGGTGGCAGGCAACTGCGAATATGACTTCATCGAAGTTATGTGCTGTAGAGGTGGCTGCATCGGTGGTGGCGGACAGCCTAAGACCGAGATTCCCATGAGCGATGAGATTCGTCAATCTCGCATAGCTGCCCTGTACAAAAAGGACGATGAGATGGCTTTGCGCTTTAGCCATGAAAATCCCGATATTATTGCGGTATATGAGCAGTATTATGATGCACCCTTAAGTGAGCGAGCAGAGCGTATGCTGCACACCATGTATCACAGTCGTAGTGCTGATTTGGGTGATGGAGCTGTTGACGATGATGCTGCTGGCAATGATGCCGTTGACAATGCGACGGCAGCTGCCAAGGAAGTTGCTGAGGAGAAGGTTGTCGAGGCGAGCACCGCTGCGCCAGTTGCCTCTGCTGCGTCTGCTGCTCCAGCTGCTGCGAAGTATCGTTGTGAAGTTTGTGGCTATGAACACACGGGTGAGCTTTTTGATGATTTTATCTGCCCAACCTGTGGTGTTGGAAAAGACAAGTTTGTGTTGGTAGACTAAAAATTGTCACCCCGGGCTTGACCCGGGGTCTAGAGACAGACTAATAGAGCAATTACGGTTGTCGTCCAAAAAGCTTGCGCACAAACTTTCTGGGCGACAACTGCAATCCGCCTACAACCGCCTCGCTAGGCACCGTATCAAGCACGGTGCGACAAACTATAAGATTGCGGGTCAAGCCCGCAATGACGAAGCAAGCACGGTGCGATATACTGCTAGGCTTAATAACGCCGATTGAGAGCATCGCCCTTGTTGTGGTTGTAAGCAATAAGCATAGGTACGGTAATCTCGGGGTGCTTGTAGCGTCCACGCCCTTGCGTTTTGGTGCCATAGTTAATAGCCTCTTTGGGGCACAAATGTAAGCAAGCAAGACATTGTGTGCAGCGGTGGTTCCAGCAAGGAGTTTTACGCCCATCTGCGCCGTCATGACTCTCAAGCGTAATATTGCTCACGGGGCAAACCTTTGCACATTGTCCGCAACCCACACAGGTTTCGTTGACAACAAAGCCCTCATCTTGCTCAGCAATTTCTTTACGTGTGGACAGTTTGTTATACAGACCTAAAACGGGATTGGGGCGCCCAAAGCGCACCGTGCGTCGTGCAAGAATATCATCAAGCACGGGTTCAAGCCCTGCCTTCAGGTGCGCTGTTTGTTCACTCAATTTTTTGCTCATTTTGTAGAGAACAACATAGGTAGAAAAAGCCTGAACGGCTGCTCCGTAATCAAGCGGATAGCCCTTATTGGCAAGAGCGACCCCAAACTGCGAAAGCGTAGTCCAGCTCGCACCACCATACGTTGTTACGGCATAACGATACGCTTGCTCCTGCCCAGCAAAATCAAGCGCAGCAACGTAATCAAGCACCCGCTGAGGCACGCCCCCAAAGTGACAAGGAAAAACAAAACCGATGCTTTCCTGCGATGCGTCAAAAACAAAAGGCTCGTTTGGCCCCATGCACACAATACGCACCTCGCAGGCCTCGTCCGCTGCTTCACACAGCTTGCGCTGTATGGCAAGAGCAGCTTTAAGGCTGTTGCCCGTTCCCGAAAAATAGAAAACTGTGTGCTGTGCCATACGTATCTTTCGCCTCCTCGCATCAAGCTTTTGCCAAGCCCGCCGTCAGCAGTTTTTCGTCAACAAACTATCATCAAACTTTCCTAAACAATGGTATCATCATTAGCAACAGTTTTGACTGCTCAAAAGAATGCTTGGGGTAGTCAAAAAGCACAAAAGAAAGCTCAGAAAGCTCAAGAAAGGGCGTTTTATGAACATCTCACGAATTATGCAGGTTCTTAATGTTGCCGAACTTGCGGCTATTGCTGCGGCTGAGTGGAATGGAAAAGGCGACAAGGTTGCGGCTGATGAGGCAGCTACCGAGGCGATGCGCGATGCGTTTAACGAGATTGACTTCTCAGGGCGCATTGTTATTGGCGAGGGCGAGCGCGACGAAGCTCCCATGCTTTTTATTGGGGAGGAGCTGGGGCGCGGCGGCGAGGAAATTGACATTGCCGTTGACCCGCTTGAGGGAACCAACCTTTGCGCATACAATCGTCCCAATGCGTTGACCACCATTGCCATTGCTCCCAAAGATTCGCTGCTGTTTGCGCCAGATACCTATATGCACAAAATTGCTGCTGGCCCTGCTTGCCGTGGCAAGGTGCACATTGAGGCTTCGCCAGAGGCAAACGTAAAAGCGGTTGCAACGGCGCTTGATAAGCCCATAAGTGAGGTCAACGTCTGCATTTTGGAGCGCGACCGCCATGAGGAACTTATTAGTGCTGTGCGGGCAACGGGCGCACGTATTCGCCTTATCGACGATGGCGACGTGTTTGGGGCGATTGCAACGGCAGTGCCGGGAACGGGCATAGACCTGTATTTGGGTAGTGGCGGTGCGCCTGAGGGCGTATTGGCTGCTGCGGGCCTCAAGGCCATTGGCGGCATCTTTATGGGCAAGCTTGCCTTTGAGATTGACCCCGATGGTGTTGAAAAGCGTGCTCGTGCCGAGCAGACGGCTGGCCTTGACCTTGATGCCGCACTCACCATGGATATGCTTGTGCGCAGCGACGAAACAGTGTTTATCGCCAGTGGCGTTACCGATGGAGAAATGCTTGAGGGTGTGCGTATCGAGGACGGCTCATCGTCAACCAATTCTATTATTATGAGCTCTGCCGACAATACGGTGCGTTTTGTTAAGACTATCCGCCGCGGTGCGCAGGGCATCGTTCGCTTTTAGAGTATTTTAGTATGTTTAAGTAGAAAACTCACGCAAGAAAGGCACTGTATCTCAATGGAACATCTCGCAAAGCAAGACCCCCTTATAGCCGCCGCACTCACCGACGAACTCAAGCGTCAGCGTGCTAATATCGAGCTTATTGCCTCGGAAAACTTTACCTCGCTCGCCGTATTAGAAGCGGTGGGTAGTGTTTTGACCAACAAATATGCCGAAGGATATCCCTCCAGGCGCTACTATGGCGGTTGCCACGTAGTTGATGTTGCTGAGCAGCTGGCAATCGACCGAGCCTGCGAGCTCTTTGGCTCAAAGTTTGCTAACGTACAGCCCCACAGTGGCGCAAGTGCAAATCTTGCCGCCTACATGGCAACGGTTAAGCCGGGCGATACGGTTATGGGCATGAGCCTTGCCCACGGCGGACACCTCTCTCATGGTTTGTCGGTTAATTTTTCTGGTCTGTGGTACAACATGGTACCCTACGGCGTTAATCCAGAAACAGAAATGCTTGACATGGACGAGGTTGAGCGCATTGCAAAAGAGTGTCGTCCGCAGGCTATTATTGCGGGCGCAAGTGCCTATTCGCGCACCATCGACTTCAAGCGTTTTGCCGAGATTGCCAAAGAGGTGGGCGCATATCTCATCGCAGACGTTGCCCACATTGCTGGGCTTATTGCCGCCGATGCGCACCCAAGCCCGGTGCCCTATGCAGATATTGTGTCGTCTACGTCGCATAAGACCCTGCGTGGGCCGCGCGGTGGTTTCCTCCTTACTAACAGCGAGGAGCTGGCTGCCAAGATTGACAAGGCTATTTTCCCGGGCTCGCAAGGTGGCCCGCTCATGCACGTTATTGCGGGCAAGGCGATTGCTTTTGGCGAGGCGCTGACCCCTGCCTTTAAGGAGTATGCGCACCAGATTGTTGCAAACATGAAAGCCTGCGGAGCAGCAATGGCAGACGGTGGTTTGCGTCTTGTTTCTGGCGGAACGGACAATCATTTGGCGCTCGTTGACCTCACACCGGCTGCAGTTACCGGCAGCGAGGCAGAGGTTTTGTTAGAGGGCGTGAACATTACGGTTAACAAAAACTCTATTCCTAACGAGGCACGCTCGTCCTTTGACCCCAGTGGTATTCGTGTGGGCTTTGCGGCGATGACTTCTCGAAACTTTAACGAGGCAGACGCTGCCCTCGTGGGAGAGCTTATTGCCCGAACCATTTTTGAACGCGACGACCGCGTTGTCTTGCAAAAAGTGCTAAACCAAGTAGCAGATTTATTGGCAGCGCATCCGCTGTATCCAGAGTTAGGAGCGTAGGGGAGTGAATACTTTGAATACGGCTGATGAGTGCGGTTGTGGCTGCACTAACGAGAGCGACATGAGCTCCGTGCCGAGCGCTGCATCAGCTACAGCATCAGCCAAGCCGGAGCAACAAGCAGAAGAATTCGCTCGCCCCAGCTGGGACGACTATTTTATGAAAATTGCCCACGCGTGCACCGAGCGCGTTACCTGTAGGCGCAGAAAGGTGGGGGCGGTTCTTGTCAAAGACAAACGCATTTTGGCAACGGGCTACAATGGCGTGCCCATTGGCGTTGAGCACTGCCTTGACCGTGGTTGTCTGCGCGAGCAACTGGGTATTCCTTCAGGGCAGCAGCATGAGCTTTGTCGTGGTCTGCACGCCGAGCAAAATGCGCTCATTCAGGCGGCTCGTTACGGCATTTGCATTGACGGCTCAACTGTTTACTGCACCGCACAACCTTGTGTGCTCTGTGCCAAGATGCTGATAAACTCCGGCGTTACCGAGATTGTCTATGACGTTGCCTATCCCGATGAACTTGCCCTCGAAATGCTCAATGAAGCAGGGGTTACATTGCGCTGTTTGTCATAGGGGAGTGTGCGGAGCCTCCTCCAGTTCCATTCCAGGCTCTTTTGCTTGCCAATGAACTGTCATTGCCCCGCCACTAAGCAACAATTTTGCGTATTCCGCGGTTTTTTTTGATACGCTGAACAAAAAGCTCAAAAAATTTGGTATCATGCTCATGTTGCATTGTTATACTTAGCAGCAACAGAGTAAAGAAACCTTGAAGGGACATACGATTTTGGCGGTTTTGGCGGCGGTTTTGGGCGGTGTAGCTGGTGCGTTAGGCTTTCTCCCTTATCTATTAGCAGGCAAAAAGCTCCGTGCAAAGTTCATAGAGGACGGTGCCAAAAAAGCAGGCTTAATGCTCCTCGTTCCCTTGGTTTCATTGGTTCTTATGATTGCCGCATTATGGGTGTTGTTATTGCTGTTCCCTCAGCACCTTATGATAGTTGCGGTGGCTTGCGTACTCGTTTTTCTCGGTGGCACTATGGCAATTGTGATAAAGCAGACGAGAGACTATAAGGCGGGGCGCTAAAACGCTCGAAACGCTCGAAACGCTCGAAACGCAGGTGAAGCACCAAAACGTTCGGCTCGACAAGCGAAACATCAAGTTTGACAGCAAGGAACATAAACAGCAGGTTAGGCGCTTAAGTAACAACAGGAGAAATGCATGAACCCTTTTGATGCTCTAAAAGAAAAGATTGATCATTTGGTCGAAAGTGTAGCAAGTGGCCCTTTCATTGGCGAAATTACTACGTTTACCCCCTTCATCATTTTAATTTTTATACTGGTAGTTACTCTCGTTTTTGTTGCAAAAAGCCAGCTTTCGCTTGTGCCAAAAAATCGCTTTGTAGGCGTGGTTGAGTTTTTTGTTGACTTTACCAAAGACAACATTGGTTATGGCGTTATGGGAGAGGCTGCCAAAAAACATCTGCCCTTCCTACTCACCCTGTTTATTTTCATTCTAGTATCAAATCTTATTGGTATTATCCCGGGCTCAAGAGCTGCGACGGGAACCATTGGCACAACGCTTCCGCTGGCTGCTATCTCTTTTCTTTACTTCACGTTTCATGGCATTAAGGCGCAGGGTGGCTTGCACTACCTTAAGTCTTTCGCACCTGCAGGCCTAAAGCCTGCTCCACTGGCGGGCGTTATATGGTTTTTGGAGTTTTTCTCCATGCTATTGCGCCTCTTAACGCTTTCCGTCCGTCTTTTTGCCAATATGTTTGCTGGGCATCTGCTGCTCGGTATGTTCTCGATTATGACCTATCTGTTTCTTCAACCGATTATCACCGCGGGCATTAGTGCGGTGAGCGTCGGTTTTTCTGTGGCAAGTTTGCTGTGGTTCGTGTTGCTTATAGCTATGTATGCGCTTGAGGTATTTGTGGCTTGTGTTCAAGCCTACGTATTTACCTTGCTTTCAAGCGTGTATGTGTTCTTGGCAACATCTGAGCACTAGAACGGAGCCGAGCGAAGGCGCAAAGCCGAGCGCACGGCGCAAAAGGTAAATAGGCGATTTGTTCGCTTGTTGATAAAAGTGTTGATTAGTAAAGTATCATGTCTGGGCAACAAGGCTCACGATATGAAAAGGTAAGCCAAGGAGTTCTTGGCAAAACGTTAAGGAGGAATCGTGGAAGAAGTAGTAACTCAGGTAGCTCAGACATTTTCAGGTCTTGGTCTTGGTGCCATCGGATTTGGCTTGGCAGCAATTGGTGGTGGCGTTGGTGTAGGTCTTGCCGGTGCCGGTGCTATGGGTGCTATCGCTCGTCAACCCGAGCTGTACGGACGCATCTTTACTCTCTTTATGATATCTGCTGCTATGTCAGAGGCGTTGGCGTTGATGGGCTTTGCTCTTGCGTTTATCGCTATGGCTGTTTAAGTTTCTCTGTTAGCAGACAAACAGAGTACTTGATGGAGGTGAATACGTGAGATCTGTCCTAAAAAAGACTACAGCCTTGTGCGCCACTGGTTTAGTGCTGCTGCTGAGCTTTCCAACCCTTGCATTTGCAAGTGAGGAAGGGGGCTCATCAACGGGCATAAATTTGCTTTTTCCACCGATGTATGAGTGGATACCGATGCTTCTCGGTTTTATTATCTTGTGGTTCGTGTTGGCAAAGTTTGGTTGGCCAGCGTTTATCGGCATGATTGACAAACGCCAAACGACTATTAAAGACTCACTTGAGCAAGCAGAAACCGCAAAAATTGAAAGCGAGCGTATGCTTGAGGAGAACAAGGCGGCACTTGCCGATGCAAAAAAGCAAGCTGCCCAGATTGTTTCTGAAGCAACGCAAGCTGCAGAGGCGGTTAAAGCAGACATTACTGCAAAGGCGCAAACAGAGGCTGAGGCTATGATAGCCAAGGCACGCGCTGCCATAGATGCCGAGAAAAAGGTTGCTATTGCTGAGCTGCAAGGTTCAGTTGCCGACCTCTCGGTTTCGGTTGCAGGACGTCTTATTGCTCAAGATTTGAGCGATGCAGACCACCGTAAGGTTGTTGAGCATTATTTGGCGGAGGCAGGGAACTTCGATGCCAACTAATCGCGCCATTACTCGTAAGGAATCTGCTGTTTACGCACAAGCATTGCTTGAGGCTACTCAAGGCAGCGGCACGGTTTTTGATGTTGCCGGACAGCTTGAGCAGGTAAACGCCCTTATTCGAGGAAACATTGAACTGCGTACCACGCTCTTTGACCGCACCATTCCTGCTGAGGCACGTATTGGTGTTGTTAATGAGGTTTTGAGTGGGTTTGACCCTGCGCTGCTTGGCGCACTGGGCGTTATGATTAAGCGCGACGACTTAGGGCTTCTCGGCAAGGTATGCAATAACTACGCCGAGCTCGCCGAAAGTGCGCTAAATGCAGTGTTCATCGACGTAACAACGGTTGTTCCCCTCGATGACGCGCTGCGAAACTCCATAAAAACAAAGTACTCAGCCCAGTTTGGTTGCGACGTACTTTTGCGCGAGCATATTGACCCAGAGATTATGGGCGGCATTGTGCTGAGTTCGCGCGGAGTTTCCATTGACGGAAGTGTTGTGTCCCAGCTAGAAAACGCTCGCGTTACGCTTGGGCAAGCTCGATAGATTGAAACGAAAGAGATTGTATATAAATGAGAGGCATATCATTCATGTTTTTATCCGGAGGTGATAGATAGATGGCGGAAATTACTGCCAGCACAATCGATGCGGTGCTGCAACGACAGCTCGATGCCATCAAAACGACTGTCGAATCGCGCGAAGTTGGTACGGTTATCCAAGTTGGAGATGGTATCGCACGCATTGACGGACTCAAAGGCGCCATGGCTGGCGAGCTTCTTGAGTTCATTGGAAGCAACGGCAAGACGGTGTTTGGTCTTGCGCAAAACCTTGAGGAAGATGAAGTTGGCGCGGTATTGCTCGGCGACGTAACCTCTATCAAGGAAAACGATCAGGTTCGTACCACAGGGCGTGTTGTTGAAGTACCCTCAGGTATGGGCTTTTTGGGTCGCGTGGTAAACCCTCTTGGTGAGCCCATCGACGGCAAAGGTGCTATTACGCCTGATGGCTATCGTCCCGTTGAGTTTAGGGCTCCTGGTGTTATTGAGCGCCAGGGTGTTAACGAGCCCGTGCAAACGGGTATTGTTGCCATTGACGCAATGATTCCTATTGGACGTGGCCAACGTGAGCTTATCATTGGCGACCGCCAAACAGGTAAAACTGCCATTGCGGTTGATACCATCATTAACTCAAAGGGCAAAGACCTTATTTGTATCTACGTTGCCATTGGTCAAAAGGCTTCAACGGTTGCAACGGTTGTCGAAACGCTTGAGCGTTACGGCGCTATGGATTACACCATTGTTGTTTCTGCGACCGCTTCTGATTCTGCTCCGCTCCAATACATTGCCCCGATGGCGGGCGTTGCAATGGGCGAGTACTTTATGTACAACGGTGCAGACGGCAAGCCTGCCAGCGAGAGCAACCCTGGTCGTCACGTGCTTTGCATCTACGATGACCTTTCAAAACAGGCGGTTGCGTATCGCCAGATGTCTTTGACGCTGCGTCGCCCACCAGGACGCGAGGCCTACCCCGGCGACGTGTTCTATCTGCATTCACGTCTTTTGGAGCGCGCGGTTAAGCTTTCTGATAAAAACGGCTCAGGTTCGCTTACTGCGCTGCCTATTATTGAAACGCAGGCCGGCGACGTTTCTGCCTACATTCCTACGAATGTTATTTCAATTACCGATGGTCAGATATTCTTGCAGTCAGACTTGTTCTTCCAAGGACAACGTCCGGCGGTTAATGTTGGTATCTCGGTTTCGCGCGTTGGCTCAAGCGCACAAATTAAGGCGATGAAGCAGGTTGCTGGTTCGCTCCGTCTTGATTTGGCTGCCTATCGCGAGCTGCAGGCTTTTGCTCAGTTTGGTTCAGATTTGGACAAAGCTACGCAAGATCAGCTCAGCCGTGGCGCACGTATGACCGAGCTTTTGAAGCAGGGTCGCTATATGCCCATGCCCGTTGAGGAGCAGGTTATTTCTGTCTTTGCTGGCAATGAAGGCTTTTTGGACGACCTGCCCGTTGAGAGCATTACTCGCTTCCGCGAGGAATTGCTGCAAAATATCCGCTCAACCAAGGGCGATCTTCTTAAGACCATCATTGACGAGAAAAAGATTTCTGACGAGAGTTCTGAGGCTCTTAAGACCGCTATTGCTTCGTTTAAGAATCAGTTCTCGGTCGAAGGATAGGATGCGTTTATGCCGAACCTTCGTGACATAAAAAAGCGTATTAACTCGGTCGAAAGCACCAAGCAAATTACGCGCACTATGGAGATGGTTGCGACGGCAAAGATACGTCGTGCCACCGAGCGCATAGTTGCTGCAACGCCGTACGCCTTGGCAATGGTTGAGGTTTTAGAGGCCATTGCTGCTCGCTCGGCTGGTGCCGTAAGCCCGTTGCTTGAGGTGCGCGACCCCATAAAGCGCATTGCGATTATCGTAATAACTTCTGACCGTGGCCTTGCCGGTGGTTTTAACAGCAACGTGCTGCGCGCTGCCGACAAGTTTATTGCTGCAAAAAGGGCAGAGGGTATTGAGTGCGACATTGTTGCCTGCGGCAAAAAGGCCATTGGGTATTTTAAGTATCGCAAGCTGCCAGTTGAGCTGTCGTTTAAGGATCAATCAGCCGACCCGCAGCTTTCGCAGTCGCGCGAGATAGCAACCATGGTCATAGATTCTTATACCAAAGAAAAGGTTGACCAAGTTGTGGTCTTTTACAACCACGCCAAAAACGTTGCCGACCAAGTGGTTACTTCTGAGGTCATCTTGCCCGTGGAAAAAGTTGAATACCACGAGATTGGTGAGGAAGAAGAAAGTACGACTCATCTTGACGAGAGTGCTAAAACAGCAGCAGCAGCCTCAGCGGCTTTGATGGCAGAGGCAAAAAGCTCGGCACACACCGTTAGTTCGGCAAGCGAGGCACAGGGCGATTTTGACTATGAGCCTTCGGTTGATGAAGTGCTTGATGCGCTGCTTCCCTCGTATGTTGAGACTCGTATTTTCCACGCGCTTTTGGATTCTGCCGCTGGCGAGCAAGGTGCGCGTCGTAAAGCTATGAAATCGGCAACCGATAACGCTACCGAAATGGTTTCAACTTTGACCAGAGTATACAACCGCGCACGTCAAGGCGCTATTACAACCGAAATCACCGAGATTGTCGGTGGAGCGGCTGCATTGGAGGAAGAGTAATGACACCTGAGAAAAAGGAAACTGCTATGAATGTTGGACGAGTTGTCCGTGTGGTTGGACCGGTTGTGGACGTTGAGTTCCCCGCCGAGTCAATCCCTGCCATCTATAACGCGCTTACGATAGAAACTAAAACGCCTATTGGCGATCTCAACATTGTTTTGGAAGTTGAAACACACCTTCCGGGCAATTTGGTTCGCACGGTTGCCATGTCATCAACCGATGGCTTGCAGCGTGGTGTTGAGGTTATCGACACCGGCGCACCTATTACCATGCCTGTTGGCGATGCAACGCTCGGTCGCATCTGGAACGTAACCGGCGAGCTTGTTGACGGCGGCGAGATGCCTAAGATTGAGAAGCGCTATCCCATTCACCGACCTGCCCCTGCTTTTGAGGAGCTTACCACCTCAACTGAGGTTTTTGAAACGGGCATTAAGGTTGTTGACCTGCTTGAGCCCTACATCAAGGGTGGTAAGACGGGTCTGTTTGGTGGAGCTGGTGTTGGTAAGACCGTTATCATCATGGAGCTTATCAACAACCTCGCACAAGCACACGGCGGTACTTCAGTGTTTACTGGCGTAGGCGAGCGTACTCGTGAGGGTACTGATTTGTATAACGAGATGAGCGAGTCGGGCGTTATCAAAAAAACCTGTCTTGTGTACGGCCAGATGAATGAGCCTCCTGGAGCCCGTTTGCGCGTTGGTCTTTCTGGTCTTACTTCTGCTGAGTATTTCCGCGACCAGGGCCAAGACGTGCTTTTGTTTATCGACAACATATTCCGCTTTACTCAGGCGGGTTCTGAGGTATCTGCACTTTTGGGTCGTATGCCGTCTGCGGTAGGTTATCAGCCCACGCTGTCAACCGAGATGGGCGACTTGCAGGAGCGTATTACGTCTACCACCACTGGTTCTATCACCTCGGTGCAGGCGATTTATGTTCCCGCTGACGATTTGACCGACCCTGCTCCAGCAACGGCGTTTATCCACCTTGATGCAACAACGGTTCTTTCTCGTTCTATTGCTGAGTTGGGTATTTATCCGGCGGTTGACCCGCTTGCTTCAACTTCGCGTGCACTTTCTGCCGAGGTTTTGGGCGAGGAGCACTACCGTGTTGCGGTTACCGTGCAAGAGATTTTGCAGAGCTATTCAGACTTGCAAGACATCATTGCTATTCTTGGTATGGACGAGCTTTCAGAGGAGCAAAAACTCACGGTAAGCCGTGCTCGTAAAATCCAGCAGTTCTTAGGGCAGCCTTTCCACGTGGCAGAGGTCTTTACCGGCAACCCTGGTAAGTATGTCAAGTTGCAGGATACCGTACGTTCTTTTGCGGCCATTATTGACGGCGAGTGCGACGATATTCCTGAGCAGGCATTCCGTTACAAGGGTGCTATCGAAGAGGTCTACGAAGCCGCAGAGGCTATGAAAGGCTAGGCGCAATGGCACAGCTTATGACGTGTGACATAGTAACCCCTGAAGGTCTGCTTTTTTCTGGTGAGGCGGAGTACATTTCTGCGCCCGCCGCAGAGGGTGGCATTGGTTTCATGTACCAGTGCGCACCCTTTATGAGTACGCTTAAAAATGGTGCGGTGCGCGTCAAAAAAACAATGAACGGCGACGCGCACACCTTTGCGGTTGGCGGCGGTTATGTTGAGGTTGACGGTCGCAAGGTAGTGGTTCTTGCGAGCCACGCCATCGACATGGAAAAGGTTGACATTGCAATTTCGCAAGAACGCATCGAGCTCAACGAGCAACGCCTTGCCGAGCTTGCCGAGGACGACTCTCGTGCGGTGTTTGTGCGTCAAGAGATTGACTGGCATCGCTCACTTATTGAGCTCAAGCAAGACGAGAACAAGGGTGTAGTCTAGACAAACATCGTCTAGGAACACTTCTAGAACAACTCAGCCTCGGGCGTTACCGTCTAGGACAACAAAACTAAAGGAACCCTGTGCAAGAGGAACTCATAAAAGTTAGCGGCGGAGCGCGTCTAAGCGGAGTCGTTCCCATTACGGGTGCCAAGAACTCGGTGCTTAAGCTTATGGCGGCGTCCATTCTTGCCTCGGGCGCAACAACCATTACCAATACCCCTGCCATATCCGATGTCTTTATCATGGGCGAGGTGCTCAAGCGTCTGGGTGCTCAGGTGCACCTTGATGGGCACGTGATGACCATAGACACCACAGGTATCAACTCGTATGAAACGCCGTATGACCTGGTAGTACAAATGCGTGCCTCTGTGGCGGTGCTTGGCCCGCTTGTGGGACGTTTTGGACGTGCCCGTGTTGCGATGCCGGGTGGTTGTCAGATTGGTTCTCGCAAGCTCGACATGCACCTCTTGGGGCTTGAAGAGTTGGGCGTAAGCTTTGAAGTTTCTCACGGATATATCAACGCAACCGTACCCAAAACGGGGCTTAAAGCTGCACATGTTACGCTTGAGTTTGCCAGCGTGGGAGCAACCGAGAACCTCATGGTTGCTGCCTGCTGTGCTAAAGGCACCACGGTTATCGAAAACGCTGCCCGTGAGCCTGAGATTAGCGACCTTGCTAATTTCCTTAATCTTATGGGAGCCCGCATTAGTGGGCAGGGTACGCCCGTCATTACCGTTGAGGGCGTAGACCCCAGCTCCTTTGTTCCCGTACCGAGCTATAGCACCGTTGGTGACCGTATCGAAGCAGGAACTTTCTTGGTGGCTGGCGCGCTTGCAGGAGGTCCCCTTACCGTGCAGGGCGTTAATCCTGAGTTTCTTGCCTTGCCGCTCAAAAAGCTCAAGAGTTTTGGGGCGCACATAGAAACAGGTGAGGATTTTATTACCATTTCTCGCGAGGAACCCCTTAAGGCAACCGACATTCAAACGCTGCCGTATCCGGGGTTTCCAACAGATTTACAGCCTCAGTTCATGGTGCTTACTGCCGTTGCTCAGGGGACGAGTGTTATAACAGAAAATATCTTTGAAAATCGCTTCATGTTTGCCGACGAGCTTATTCGTATGGGCGCAAACATACGCATTGAGGGGCATCATGCTATTGTGGAGGGGGTCGAGCAGCTCTCGGGGGCTCCGGTTCGTGCCTCTGATTTACGAGCGGGCGCAGGGCTTGTTCTTGCGGGCTTGGTTGCAGACGGCGAAACTACGGTTGGCGAGCTCACTCACATTGACCGTGGTTACGAAGGGTTTGTTGATAAACTCAAAGCCGTTGGCGCTCAAATAGAGCGAGCGTAGAGGCGCAGACGAATTGTACAAGAGGGCGACAATCAGGGCGACAATCCACTTTTGATGCGTTCAAAACTTGTGGTATGCCGGTTTTTTCTCAGGGAAAACACAAGCTCTCCGCAACATTTAGTATGCTTTTGGGGGCTACAAAAAAACAAGTTACAAAACCCCTACAGAGCAGGCAATGAGGGTTCAAAAAGCGACCAAAAAATGGTACACTTATCAGCAGATTAAGGCACTGAGCTGGTAGTGCCAAAGCACCCATGTTGGTACTCTCGTTCACCCGTTCGACCAAATGTGTTTGCGGAGAAGAGCAAACACTGTCGACGTTTTGAATGAAGTTGAGATAACACAGATTACAAACGCCGCCAAGATTGGCTGGCATTTTATGAGGAGATTTATCCGGTATGCCTCCTGCAACAAGCAAAAGGCGCGCTGAACGCACAAGCTCAAAAATGGACGTGTTCTCTCAGCGTGCTGCCGCTACCAAGCGCACAGATTCTCAGCATGCTCGCTCAGAGCTTCTTTCCACCTTGGGTAGCTATTCGCGCTCGGCAGGAAGTCTGAGCTACGCAAAGCAACGGCGCAAGCGAGCAACCAGAAAACGCATTCTCACTGCGGTGCTTGCCACGCTTCTTGCCCTCTTGGTATCGGGTATCGCAGTTGTGCTTGGTATTATCATTTATATTAATGGCACGCTGCACAGCAATCTTGACCTTGACGCACTCAATGCAGCAACGGTTGACCGCGGTAAACCCGATGACCCGTTCTGGGTACTCTTGGTAGGCTCAGATGAGCGTGAGGAAGGCGAGATAGCTCGTACCGACACCATTATTCTTGCACGTATTGACCCTGGCAAAAAAACAGCGGCGCTTGTTTCTATCCCGCGCGATACGCGCGTTGAGATACCAAACTACGGCTACGAAAAAATAAACGCTGCATACGCCTATGGCAGCATGGAGGAGCTGCAAAATCCACAAGCTGGTCGCTCGGGCCCTCAGTTTGCGGTCAACGCAGTTTCTGAGCTCACTGGCATTGGCATTCATGGCTATCTACACTTGAACTTTAACGGGTTTGAAGATGTGGTCAATGCCCTCGGAGGCGTTGAGGTTGATGTTCCGCTTGATATTTACAACAATTTTGACCGCTATGGCGTAGGCTACGGAACGGTCTATCCTGCTATAGCGCAAGGTGTTCAGGTGCTTGATGCCGAGCACGCATTGCTTTTTGTGCGCTCGCGTTACTATCAAATAGGCGATTATCAGCGTCAAGCCAACCAGCGTACCTTCCTGCAGGCTATGGCACGTCAAGTGCTTGCCTCCGACCCCGTAACCATTATCAACACGGTTACTCAGCTGTGCCAAATGACCACAAGCAACTTTGATGCTACCGAGATTGCCTCCATTGCAAATAGTCTGCGTGGTATGCGCGAGTCAGACATTTACACCTATTCAATTCCTGCCTACTCAGACATGATAGACGGCATATCGTTTGAGATTCCCGATGTAACGCTTACCCGCGAGCTTTTGGCCATGATTGACAAAGGAGAGTTCCCCGATGCTGAGGAACTGGGGCTTTTGCGCCAAGGAGAATCCCCCGACTCCTACAAACCCCTCGGTGTTTCTGTGCCAACGGATAACCTTTCGGGTGCAGCGGTTTCGGTAACTACTTCAAAATATACGGTTGACGTACGCAACGGCTACGGCATTGCGGGCTCAGCTACGGCGACTGCAGAGATGCTCACGCAGGCAGGATATAAGCTTGGAGAAGTGGGTAACGCAAACTCGTTTGTCTACAAAGAAACACTCATTATTTACCAAAAGGACGAGAGTGCAGAAGCTGCAGAGGACATTAGAGGACGCCTCGGTTTTGGGCGCGTCATTCCTTCTTTAGAGCGCTATGCCTTTTCGGGCGACATACTTGTTGTGGTGGGAGAGGATTTTCAAAACCAAGCTAACATTGGTTAGTTTTGGCTTGGGGAGCTTCGAGAAAGTTAGAGTTTCCTCAATACTACGATACTGCGGCTCACGACAATTTGGAGGGTTTTATGGACGAAAAAACAATAGCAGCTCTTAAGACAGACGCACTTGTTCCTGCAGAAATTGCACAAAAGTTTGAGGCGACGGGGGTTGCCAAAACAAGCATGAATTGGGCAAAAGTGATAGTTCTGGGCATTCTGGCTGGTACCTTCATTGGCATGGGCGGTATGATGCTCGGCCTTGTATTAAGCGACACAACCCTGCCCTTTATTGCCCAGCGTCTTATCGGTGGGCTTTCATTTTGTATCGGACTCGTTCTTGTGGTAGTGGCGGGAGCAGAGCTCTTTACGGGCAACGTTCTCATTATCATGTCAACCTTAAGCGGCAAGGTTTCGTGGGGAGCGTTTGCCCTCAATTTGCTGGTTATTTGGACAACCAACCTGATAGGTTCGCTTCTTGCGGTTGCCATTGTGTTTTACGCAAACGTGGGAGCTATGAATGGGGGAGCGGTTGCCGATGCCTTCATCAACCTTGCTGCCATGAAGGTGAGCATTCCACCAGCTGCCATGTTCTTTAAGGCAATTTTGTGTAACTTCCTCGTTTGTCTTGCGGTGTGGATGGCAGCTGCTGGACGCACACTTGTTGATAAGTTTGTTATTGTTCTTTTTCCAATATCGGCGTTTGTTGCTGCTGGCGGTGAGCATAGTGTTGCAAATATGTTCTTTTTGCCGATGGGCTTTTTTCAGGCACTTGCGGGCAACGCAACGGGCGAGGCTGCCCTTGCTGCTGCAAACACAATAGATCTCGCTGGCATTGCTGCAAACCTCGGCATTGTAACGTTGGGAAACATTGTTGGCGGCATGATTTTAGTGGGCTGTCTTTATTGGATTGCTTTTAGCAAGAAAAGCAAAAAGGCTTAAGACGCCTGGGAGTGCTCCAAGCGCCACTTTGTGTTCGGCGTAGAGTGTGCTTTACGAGGAGTGCGGCTTAGGGGCACGGCTCAGGAGCACGGCTCAGGGGCACGGCTCAAGAGAAGTATAACCAACTAAAAGTAAATAAATAGGGGTACGAGTGATTACGCGCGCCTTGGCGAAAGCCAAGGCGCGCTGCTCTTTTCCCTACCTCTTTTCCTCACAGAACCCAAAGCCTTAAAACAACCAAAAATCCTCACTCTACCAGTTCAAACAAAAGTGCTGCTCAGCGCGACGAAAGGTGATTGACGAGGTTATTTGCGGGGCGTATGATGGTATTTAAGATACGGGAACCAAGGCTCTTTGTTCAAGGATTTTAAGCTAAAACGCGGTTCCGACGCCAAACTTTCGAAAAACTTCTCGATTGTTTTGAAGCACACCCAAAGAGGTGTATTTAACTGTGCAAAAAAACGGAAAAACAAGCGAGGTTATTGCAAGAAAAGCAAGAAAAAGGACTCGAAAGAGCATCCTGTTGAGGAGGAGCTGCTATGAAAGAAAAAAAAGACACCAGCAAGCACAACAAGGTTGTCAATCAAAGCAAAATGAACAGCCAAACAGAGAAAAACACAGAGAACTATAAGGCGCACACAGCGTCTTTAGGCTCTGAGCGTTCAGGCCGTTTTGGCATCACAAAAAGAAGAAGGGCTCTTCCAGAAGGTATCCTTTCTCTTATGCTTACTGCGAGCATGATTATTATGCTTGCTGTGCCCATAGGTGTTTTTGCCGAGCAGACCTCCACGCTTTCTGAGGACACTGCTCTTTCAAATACTGATGTTGCAGGAAACTCTGCGGCCCAGGATACTGGCACACCAACGCAGGAGGCGGAAACACCAGAATCGACTTCCCTGGTAGATGATCCGGCAGCTGAACTCCAAGAAAACTCAGGAGAGGGCTCTCAGGCAGGTGCCTCCTTTGACGAGCAGGGCAACGACGCCAACAACGCCAACAATGCCAACGATACGTCAGAGTATAACGAAGCAGATGAGCAGGAGCCTTCCCCCAACACCCCCAACACCCCCAACGGTGACGATGCCGACGAAGCAATAGCTCCTCTCGGTTATACCGATCTTGGTGGCGGCAAGGTTTCTGTTGATAACTGGACAGACTTGCGCACTGCCATGAGCGAGGCAAGTGTTAACACCATTGTTTTCTCACAAAATATTCAACGTCCTGCCAGCCAAGGGGGAGTTGACAGCGATTTGCCAACGATTAACCGCAGCCTCACCATCGATGCAAACGGCAAGACGCTGGACTTCCGTTCTGGCGGTGTTGACATTGCTATCTCCAGACGTGGTATCGAGTTGAGCAACGCTGCGCCCGCAAATAGCATATTTACCTTAAAAAATATCACGGTTGTTCGCCCCAATGGCGGAGCTTCACAGTTTATTTGTGTAAGCGGCATGAGCGGCAACGATTCAACCTCACAAACAAACGGACAAAACTGGACGGTCAATCTCGAAAATGTTGTCGCAGCAACCAGCGGCAGTTTGGCACCAAGCGGTGGTTTGATAAATGTTCCTCGAGGCACGCTCAATGTTACGGGCAACCTTACGTGGGACAACACGAGTTTTGCCGCAACCAGCAGTCAAACTATCATCAACGTTCAAAAACAATACTATTCAGCCGCTACGGTACATATCAAAGGTGCGAGTCGTCCTATCCTAGCTGGTATCGAGGGTGGCGCAAACCTCGTTTCTGCAACAGGGGGCACAAAACTTTATGTTGAAAGCACCAGCGGCTATGATGTGGGCGCACTCTTTTTGGGCAGATACAACCAAAGCGCTCCTCTTGCAAACACAACGGCAAATCTTGTGGTAAGCGGTGCTGGCACCGTTGTTGACGTGCACAGCAACGGCAATGGCTATGGTTCCGAAACCGCCGCCGTGGTGCTTTTGGGAGGCAGCTTAAGCTCTGGCGGTCTTACGGTTTCTGAGGGAGCCCAGCTTAACATCTCAAGCGATCGCAAGCCTACCACCACAAAAGCTGAGGGTATGGCGGCAATTTCTCTGCAACTAAAAGACGGCACCTTTGACATAAGTGGTGCAGGTACTGAGGTAAACGTTGAGTCTTGGGGAACAAGCGACACCGGCTATGGTGCCGTTATCTCTTTTTCTTCGGGAAATTCCCAGGTGTTTAACGTTTCTAATCAAGCGAAGCTTAACGTCATTCGGCACAAAAATACGAGCACAAAGACTCATAGTGTTATTAGTTTTCAGGCACAGCAAAACGCTTTCAATGTTTCTGGGGGAGCCTCGGTCTACGTTCACAACGAAGGCTCCGCCGCTCCTGTTGCCAACAGCAGGGCAAATCTTGAAACAAACGCAGCAATCGAGTTTTACTGGGAAGACTATATCTTTGACGTAAGTGGCTACGGTTCAAGTGTGGCACTCATTTCTGATAAGGGTGCAGCCATTACTGCCACTGGAGCAAAGCATGGCACAATTAAACTTGCTGAGGGAACTTCATTTATTGCAGACGGCTGTGTAAGCTCCCCAACCAATGCAACGGCTAACCTTCCGGGCATTATAAATACGGGCAACTACTTTGAGTTTGAGTGCGACAGCCCGCAGTATTATGACTTTATTAACCGTGACGAGAAGGCGGGCTCACGTGTTTTTAGCATTGGTGAAACGGCTGATTCTCAAAACGCCTTTTTCTTTTCCAAAAACTCAAATGTCGCACTATGGCGCAATGGCATAGATAGCTTCAAAGACCCAAGTGACCCGGTAGACGGTTCTCCGTGGAAATCATGGGCTTCCCTTACCTTTGCGCTCAAGGGTGTCAACTTTGGAACGTTCGATGTCGAAAAAGTTCCTCCAACTGGTTCAAGCGATGCAACGTTTAACGCCAACATTCCCGACAGTTTTGGCACGAGCATGAGCCGCTATCATCGTATTTCAAGTTACGGCACGGGAGGCTTTGAGGATACTTCTTCCATTACCGCCAACAACTTTGTCGTTTCCATAAATAAAGCAACCGAAACCATGAGCCTTCCTGCTGCTGAGCGCGACGCTCAGCTTATAGCATGGGCAAATGCCTTGGCACGCCTCAGTCAAGCTGAGGAGCTAAGCGCAGATACGGTTGAGGTTCTTGACGTTAAAATACCTAACCCTGCTGTGGTAGGTAGCTATGACGTGACTTTTGTAATAAAGGGCGCTACGCCTGACGACGCACATACGGTTACGGTTGAAGCTCAGATTACGCCTACTAATGTACCGCTGCTTATGGTTTCTACGCCACTTAACGTTTGGATTGGTGCAGAAAACAAGCAGCCAGCGAACTCAATTTTGCCAAGCGAATACTACGATGCCTATGACGTAGTAGCTCAAGATACAGAAGACGGCGACCTGCTCGACGCTTTGATTGTTACTGGCTCGGTCAATCTTACGCAAGTGGGCAAATATGTTTTGCAGTATTCGGTAACGGATAGTGACAAGAATGAAGTACACGCTACGCGTCTTGTAGTGGTCAACGATGGTCGCTACGAAGTCAAAGACCGGGTTTTGTACGCCAGCTCTTTTGTAACAAGGCTTGTTGACGTTTCAACTGAAGCAGCAGATATCGAACCAGAGATTTTGACTAAATCAGCTGCTGCTTTGTATGACGGAGAAACAGGTAAACCTATCTCGCCGGCACGTCTAAACGTGGTAGCAGACGGTGGCTATAAGCCTGCTGTTGGCGTGTATGACATCACCATTCAAGGTGCCAATGCGCCCGCTGGTTTTGTTTCTAAAAATGTTGTGGGCGAGGTTGTTGACGCAGATGTTATTGGTAGCGGGCCTTTTGGTGAGCTCGAGGATACCTACTACGTTTTTGGTAACAATATTACGTTGAGTGTGAGTGAGGCAGAAAGCATTCTTGGAGCAGCTGAGCCCAATGAGGCCTTGCTTGTTGCGCTTGGAGCTGGTGTGAGAAAAGCTCTGCCAGACGGTACGCTAAAGGTGCTCTCACCTGTTATTAGCAACAACGGCGGTTTTGTGGCGGAACCAGGCCTTTATACGGTTTCGGTTTCTGACCCTGACGGAGTTATTACCATTAAGCTTAGCGTTGAAGTTACTTTTACGGTTGTAGAAAACATCATGCCAGTTATTACGGCTGACGGTCCTCTTATTGTCGAGCAGACCCGTGAGGCTGCCTGCGTAACACGCAATGAACTTTTACAAGGCATCACCGTTGTTGACGCTGACAGCCCCGAGCTTGGCTTAGACGATGTAGTCATAACTGACACAAAGCAAAAAACACCAGCGATAGATACCTCAGTTGTTGGGGTATGGCAGGTAACCTATACCGTTGCTGATCCCGTTATCACGGTTGACGACGGCTTTGGCAAGCAGATTCCGGCAACGGCAAGTGTTACCCGTGCTGTTGTTGTTAATGATGGGCGCTTTATTGAGCCGGGGGATAGCAAGGTCATTGTTGGAGCTAAAAACTTTGTGGTTTCTACCAAAGACATGAGTTATAGCGGCACAGCGCACGATGCGGTGCGGTTGGCTTTTGCCGAGGCGTATGATGAGCAGGGCAACGCACTTGATGTTGAGCTTGCCTCCGCTTTGCCAACAGGATTTGCTCATCGAGAGTTGGGTCTTTACAACTTTACCTTTAGCCCCGTTGGATACGCTGGTGTTAGTCGTTCTATTACGGGCGAAGTGGTGGATTCGGACGTAATCGACTTGGGACCCGACCCCTATGCTGCCAACCATGCGCTTATCGCCTCGCACTTTACCATGAGCATAGCGCAAGCTTCCCTCGTGGACAGCGACGCTGCTCTCATTGAGGCCGCCCGTGCTCGTGTTATTAAACTGGTGCCGCACGCCACCGATGAAGAGGTGACCCTCATAAACAAGGGTGGCTTTGCGGCGACAAAGGGCATCTATCCCCTTACCTTTGGGGTAACAAATTATACGGAGCGCGAGCATAGTGCAAAGATTAACGGCACGGTTTTTGATGATACTCCTCCGGTTTTGCTGGTAAGCACTCCTTTTGAGGTGACGCTTGGCACTCCGTGGAACAGCAGTATGGCTTTAACAGAAGTTTCTGCCTACGATTTGGGCGATGGTGATCTTACCGATCAAGTACTCTATTACCCAACTAACTCTGCTCAACCTGTCGACACAGGCACTCCGGGTATCTATCAAGTTACCTACGAGGTCACTGACTCTGACAATAATACGGTTTATGCTGAGCGTTGTGTTGTGGTCAATGATGGCCGTTATGTGGTAGGCAAAGGTCGCATTTTGGAGGCTCGTTCCTTTGTTATTAAGGTAAGCGACGTTCCCTCAAATGAGGGAGAAATCTCTGCTCATCTTATTGGCATGACCGAAGCGAAGCTCTACGATGGTGCAACGGGTGTTGAGCTTTCATCTGCTTTGATAGATATAGCAAAAACAGGCGGATACACCAAGGCTCCTGGCATCTACCACGTTGTAGTAGCTGCCTTTGACACACCCAGTGGCACGCTGAATAAAACCGTTGATGCTTTTGTGGTAGACGCTGACGTTTTAGAGAATAAACCGCAAGAACCAAACAACCCGACAGGCTCCAAGGTGTATGTTTTTGGAAACAATATTACCTTGCGAGTAAGCGAGGCTCGTTTGCTTGACACCGATGTTGCTTTGCTTGAGGCACTTGGCGCTGGCGCAGTGCTGAGTGGTGTAGATGGCCTGCTGACAAACCAAGAGGTTGTAATAACCGACAGGGGAGGTTTTACCGCAGAGATTGGTAGCTATTTGGTGCGCATTGCTGACGTTAACACGGTGTGCGAGATTGACTTGCGTGTGCAGGTAGTAAGCGGCAATGCTCCAACGATTACGCCTGAACAACCTGTTGTAGTTCCCGTTTCTGCAAACGAGGACAACCTCACAGACGACCAGAAAAAAGGAAACACATCTGCATCTGACATTGAGGACGGAAACATAACCGATAAGCTTATTGTTGTAGGTGACATTCCGGGCGACGTGCCGGGTATCTATCAAGTGACCTACACGGTAACGGACTCTGACGGTAACACTACGCAGGCCAAAAATGCTGTGGTTGTTGATGATGGCAGCTATGTGTACGGACGCAACTATATTCTTGGCGCACGAAACTTTAGTATTCCTGTTGCTGAGGTAAACACGAGTGATAAGTCTACTCAGATTCTTATACGCTCTGGTGCCCATGCTGCCCGTTTTGACGGAACCCCTACCGTAGTGAGCGTAAATGATTTAGGCGGTTACACGAATGTTGCGGGTAGCTATTATCCTGTGGTAACTGTTGCCGCTGAGCCAAGCTTGACCAAGCAGATTACGGCGACAGTTGTTGCTTTAGATGCTGCAAGCTATCGTGTTGATTTTGACGCTAATGGCGGACGCTTGACGGGCCCTTCTGCGGCTTATGTTCAAACGCCAGCTACCACGCTTGCAAGCTTGCCCTCTGCGCCCGTTCGTAATGACTATTCCTTTACGGGCTGGTACACAAGAGCAAGCGATGGCTCACTGTTTACTGCAAGCACGGTGGTTAAAAACGATATGACGGTGTACGCTCATTGGACACGCGATGCAACACCGCCGCCCCCTACCGAAACGACGCCGCCCGTGACGACAACGCCGCCTGTGACGACAACACCACCACCTGTAACGACTCAGCCGCCAACAACAACGCAGCCGCCTGCGACGACAAAACCGCCGGCGACTACTAAGCCGCCAGCGACTACGACACCTCCGGCGCAGCCGCCTGCAGCTACAACGCCTGCTCCTAACGTGACGCCTCCTGCAACTACGGCCCCAACACCTACCCCAACGCAGGTACAGCCTGCTATGACTGGCGGTTATGGCGCTCAGCCGCAGGTATCAGAAGCAGTAATGGCAGCAGAAGACGTTACAGGAAACATTTTTGGAGATGGCGTGCCGCTGGGACAAGGACAAGAGGGAGCCCAGTCAACGTGGTCACTCTTTGATGTGTGTGCGGTATTGCTCGCCGCATTGATGTTTGTGTTTGGCTTGGTTAAGTTTTTTGTTGATCGTCACAGAAACAAAAAGGAGCGTAAAGCGTATGAGAAGCGCATTGACGAACGCAACGAGCGCAGACAGGCACCATACGGTGCTGCTCCTAAGGCGTACGATGAAAAAGACCGCGATGCGAGAGCGCGCGCGAGCCTAAAGCAAAGAAGCTTTTACGTTAATGCTCCAGCTCTGCTCATCATGGCTGCCGCTGCCATTGAGGCAGTGGTCATGCTGATAGCTACGCAGGACTTTGCCGGTAGTATGATAGTGGTTGACGAGTATTCTATTCCGCTTTCGTTAATGGTATTTGTTCAGCTGCTTGCTCCTATGACGGCTGCCTTGCTTTTCAAGAACAATAACAAGCTTGAAAACGAGGAGACTGTTAGAAACGAAGAGCCTTTTGAAAGAGTGCAAAGTGCGCCTATTGTCCAAACTGAGATTATTACTCAGGAGGAACTTGCGCATCGAGCAGCAGAAGCAGCCTCAAAACTGTATTTTAGAGTTTAGAGTGCTAGGGTTTTAATAGTTTTAATGCCGCGGGGGTGTCGCTTTGCGACACCCCCGCGGCATAGTTGGCTTAAGAGTTCTTAGCGGGCAAGTTGTTCGATGGAAACTCCGTCGATATAGTCATCTATAGTTGAGCGTAAGCCAGCCCAAAAGCCAGCAGTTGATCCGCATTGACTTTGTCGAGGGCACGAACATTCAGAACCAATGGCAGTATCAAGACACGAAACAGGCAAAAAGCCTCCTTCTGCGGCACGCATAATGTTACCCGCAGTAATCTCTGTGGCGGGACGTGCGAGCAAGTAGCCTCCCTGAGCTCCCCGAACACTCTGCAGATAACCCGACTTACACAGCTCGGTCGCAATTTGTTCAAGGTATTTGAGTGAGATGTCTTGTCGCTCGGCAATGGTGCGCAAAGAAACAGGCCCCCCTGCTTGCGTGCGGGCGATGTCAACTACGAGGTAGAGTGCGTAGCGTGCTTTCGAGCTGGTCTTAATACTCCTCGTCCTCCTCTTCATCTTCATGAATATCGGTTTTGGGTTTTTCAAGACCCTCTATAACAATGCCATTTTTCTCGGCGTAATCCCACAGGGCGGCATGGATAGCTTCCTCGGCAAGCAAAGAGCAGTGTACCTTTACGGGAGGCAAGCCGTCTAACGCATCGCAAACTGCCTGATTGGTGACCTCAAGGGCCTCTTGCACCGTCTTGCCCTTTACCAGCTCGGTTGCCATGCTGCTTGTTGCAACGGCAGCCGCACAGCCAAATGTCTTAAACTTAACATCTTGAATAATGCCGTCGCTGTCAATGTCAAAATACACGCGCATAATGTCGCCGCACTGGGCATTTCCCACCGTGCCAACGCCGCTGGGGTTTTCTATCTCGCCCATGTTGCGCGGATTATTAAAGTGGTCCATTACCTTTTCGCTATAACCCATGGTTGTTCTCCTCGTTTACTCGTAGTTTTGCGATATTTTTGCTTTCTGTTTTTAGCTCGTTGTGTTTTGCCTATTTGGTTGCGCTAATCGGCTTTTTGCCAGCGAGAAAATCTTCATACAGCGGGCTCATGACTCGCAAGCGAGCAACCACTTCTTTGATGGCGTCGATGGTGTAGTTGATGTCGTCAGTGGTAATATCCTCGCCAATGCTCAGGCGCAACGAACCATGAGCAATCTCGTGCGGCAGCCCAATGGCTAACAACACATGGCTCGGATCAAGTGAGCCTGAGGCGCAGGCAGAGCCGCTTGAAGCAAGAATGCCCTTTTGCTCAAGGGCGAGCAGCAAGGATTCTCCCTCAATAAACTCGAAACAAAAGCTCACATTTCCTGGCAAACGTTTAGTTCGATGCCCGTTGAGGCGCGTGTAGGGTACTTCGCTTAAAATGCGGTCAATGAGCAAATCGCGCAGACGCATCTCAAGTTCAACACGCTCATCAAAACGCTCCATACAAATCTCGAGCGCCTTTGCCATGCCAACCGCTCCAGGCACATTCTCAGTACCTGCGCGCCGCTTGCGTTCCTGCGCGCCACCGTCCATAAACGAGCGCGTCTTAACTCCCTTTTTGATGTAGAGAAAACCAACACCTTTTGGCCCATGAAACTTATGAGCCGAAGCGCTGAGCATATCAACATCAAGTTCAGCAACGTCAAGCGGAATATTGGTAATCGCCTGAACGGCATCGGTATGAAACAGCGCACCCTGCTCGTGGGTAATGGCTGCGAGCTCTTTGATGGGCTGGATAGTGCCAATCTCGTTGTTAGCAAAAATAATGGAAACAAGCGTGGTGTCGGGACGCAACGCATTTTTAAGTGTTTCAGGGTCAATAAGACCAAACTCATCAACTTCAAGATAGGTAATTTCAAAGCCGTGCTTTTCGAGCCACTTGCATGAGTGTGAGATGGCGTGGTGTTCAATTGAGCTGGTGATAATGTGCTTGCCTTTGCTTGCGTAGGCAAACGCCGTTTCTTTCAGCGCCCAGTTGTCGCTCTCTGTGCCGCCACTGGTAAAGTAAATCTCTTGTTCGCGGGCGTTGATGTGTTTAGCAATGCTCTCTCTCGCTTTATCCATGGTATCGCGGGCTTGTTGCCCAAAGTCATACAGCGACGAGGGATTGCCGTAGCCTTCCGTAAAATAGGGGAGCATTTCGTAGACAACGGTGGGCAGTACCTTGGTAGTTGCTGCGTTGTCGAGATATATTTGTCGTAGCATTTGCTTTACTTCCTTGTCCCTTGTTTTTTTTGCTATAGCGTTTTGGCTATAACGTGCCAGCCGCTCGAGCTTCCTCAACTTCTGCCAAGGCATCAGGCGGAGTGGCATCGCAGGTGCCATCTCCCCAGTGAGCCACCTCAATGGCATCGCCCACCTTGACCTCACCAGGCATGCGCACCACACCAAAAATACCTTCCCGAGGAAAAATGCAATCTCCCGCAAGGTGATAAATGGCGCAACGGGTATGGCAAACTTTGCCAATCTGGCTTATTTCTACTTGGGTTGAGCCGACGTTAAGGAGTGTGCCCACCGGCAGAGAAAAAAGCTCAATTCCCTCGGTGGTAAAGTTTTCGGCAAAATCGCCCTCTTTTACGTCGAGGCCAGCGGTGCGTGCTTTTTCAATGGACTCCTCAGCCAGGAAAGAAACTTGTCGATGCCAGTCGCCTGCGTGCGCATCTCCCACAACGCCAGAATTAAGCTCAATGCGAGCGTGTTTTTCTGGCAGGGGAGTTTTGCGTGTGCCTTTCTTGGCGGAGATGTTAATAGAGGTTACCAGACCACGGGGAAGTATGGCAGGTTCGGGCGTGCTTGTTTTGGGTGCACGTGTATTTGGAGTTTGGAGGGCAGTGTTTGCAGCGGCGCCTGCGGCAGCGTTTGTGCTTGCAGAGCGTGTGTCTGCTGTATGCGAACTGGTTTTAGACATAGTGAGCCTTTCTCCAAGGTTGGTAGTGCCTTGTGTTGTCGTGTTTGACAACAGAAAAACCGTGTAGAGCATAGTATAGACCATTTTCTCTTCAATCCCCACTGGAATAGTGGGAAATCTCTTTTTCGAGGGGTTTTGACGGGTTTGCGGTCTATTTGGGAGTATGAACGGTAGCAAAGCGTTGGGCAAGCCAAAGTGACAGTTCACTTATTTTGTAGTCACGTCAGTGTCACTTTGCCTCGCTACTATGGGTCTATAAGGTTGATAGGTGCTCCGCTTATCAAGTGTTTGACAACAAAAAACGAAATGAAAGGAACTATCATGAGTAAGAAAATGTTTGACAACAAAGTGGCTCAAAGAGCCTCAGCTTTGCAGAGGCGTGCGCTTGCTGTTTTTATAGCAGTAGCGTTGGCGTGCACGGGTGTTGCAGTTCCTGCGACGGCGCTTGCAGATGAAGTTACGGCTTCTGGCGCTCTTACAACGCAGGCAGTAACTCCTGACGGCAATTTTTATTACACCATAGAAAGCGATGGCGTTCATCTTTTTGGCTATGATATAGCATCGAAAACCATTGTTGTGCCTGCAAAAATCGAAGGAAAGAATGTTGTTTTTTGTGCGCTTTCTCAAAAAGAGCTGACCTCTCTTGACGTAAGTGCTTGTGTGGCACTTAAAACATTGTATTGCGCCGACAATGCGCTTACTACGCTTGACGTGAGTAAGAATCTTGAGCTGAGAGAGCTGTCTTGTGGCTCAAACCAACTCACTAGTCTTGACGTACGCAAAAACACCAAGCTTGTTGAGTTGGATTGTGTTTTCAATAAGCTTACTACGCTTGACGTGAGCAGAAATACTAAGCTTGCAAGTTTGCATTGCTCTGGCAATAAGCTCACAAAACTTGATGTGACCAAAAACACAAAACTAGAGGATTTAGTTTGCCCCCAAAACAAGCTCACCAAGCTTAATGTAAGCAAGAATGTCAGCCTCATTTGGTTGTCGTGCGAAATCAACAAGCTTAAAAAACTTGACGTAAGCAAGAACAAGAAGCTTACACATCTGGAGTGCTCTACCAACAAACTCACCAAGCTCAATGTTGCCAAAAATAAGAAACTTTGGATGTTGTTATGTGAAAGCAACAAGCTCACCAAGCTTGACGTATCAAAGAATGCAAAGCTTGGAATCCTCTTTGTAGATGGCAACAAACTCAAGAAGCTCAAGGTAACAAAGAACACAAAACTTGAAAGGCTCTCTTGCGATAAAAATAAACTTTCCAAACTCGATGTGAGCAAGAACAAAAAACTTATGTTTTTGTGGTGCAACGACAACAAGCTCACCAAGCTTGATATAAGCAAAAACAAGAAACTGGAGCGGTTGGAGTGTCAGCGCAATAGCATTAGTGATACCTCTAAGCTAAAAGCATGGCTCAAAAAAGAGGGGCATAGCGGCAAGATAACGCCTCAGTATACGTGATAGATATAAAGCAGCCCTGGACACAAAGTGCCCAGGGCTGCTCAACAAAAAGAAGATTCAAAAGAACTCAAACAAGAAATCAACAAAAGTTTCCCGAAAGATTACGTTTTCGCATCTAGGCTCGCCTTGAGGCAATTTGTCGTTTTTTGAATGCTAGGATGGTATGATAGTTAGTCTAAGCACGCTGGAAATGGCAAAGGAGCTTAAACGAAGATGCCTAAAACCTGCGAGACTTTGAACGAATGTTCTCAAACTAATGTCTCGAAACATTGTGATGTACCGCTCTCTCGA
>WRHU01000007.1 GCA_009783085.1 Coriobacteriia bacterium | reverse complement strand
GCAAAGATTTGGTGTTCATGAGTTTTCCTTTCTGGCACTGTGGCAAATGCGTATCCACCACGTTTGCTTCGTTGCATATAATACGCTCTTTAGCTGCATTTTTCAATAGCTTCAAAACAGCACCTTACGGCATAGTTACTTACATAACAGTACGCCGGCTGCGAAGCAGCCGGCGTACTGAATCAAAACTTAGCAACCAAACTCGTTGTCTGAGGCCCGTTGTCTGAGGCCATTGCCTGAGGCCCGTTGCCTGAAACTCGTTGCCAAAGACCCATTACTCAAGACCCATTGTCTCAGGCTCAGTTTCAAGAGCCAAAACTATTTTTCAAGAACTAAAACTATTCTTGCTCCTCGGCAGACCCATCGACAGACCCACCGGCAAGTCCATCAGCAGCCTCGCCAGCTCCAGTTTCGTCCTCAACCGCTGAAGCGTCCTCTGCAATGTCAACCTCGCTAAAGCCCAGAGCCTCCATGCTTCCCAACAGCTCATCGAGCTCGGCAGGGTCATTGACATTGGCATGAATCATCAAGCGGCCCTCCTCCTCATTAGGATCAGCACTGTAGCTTAAGGGCACATCGCCAATAAACAAGTCGGAATCCTCCGGAGAAAACACCATGTCAAGCAGCTGCGAAACGTCAGCTTCGTCCTCGTCCTCCTCAGGAGCATCGAGAATAAAGAGCAGCTCGCGCTCCTCAAGACCAGCACGCAGCTCCTCAATCGCTTTAACACCAATGCCCTCGATGCGCAGCAGCTCCTCCTCAGTTTTGCCGAGCAGGTCGCCTACCATCTCAATGCCCGCTTCGCTAAACTTGTTGGCCCAACGCTGGGAAACACCCAAATCGTCAAAGATATAAAGCTTGGCGTCCTCAAGGGTAATCGGCGGTATTTTGCCGCTGAATCCAAGCGAACTAAAGTAATTTGCTAGTTCAATTGGCACATTCTGATAATCCTCAGAGATAAAGGGCCAATCCTGCGGCTGCGGCAACAAGCTCTCAAGTTCACGCAACTCAGCAGGTGCCCACTCAGGCAGAGCATCGTTTTTGCCCTTGCGAGGCTCAAGCGGCTCACCTTGATAGGTCAGCCCTACGTTGCGATAGTTTCTCAGACCCGTACCAGCCGGAATGGGCTTACCAATAATGACGTTTTCTTTCAAGCCCAACAAATCATCGGATTTGCCTTCAATGGCGGCGTCGGTAAGCACTTTGGTGGTTTCTTGGAACGAAGCCGCAGACAAGAAGGAGTCGGTAGCAAGCGATGCCTTGGTAATACCCAAAAGCAGGGGCTGACCAACCGGTACCGCACCACCCTCAAGCGCAATGCTTTCTGAATTGCGGGCAAACTCGTGAATATCAACCTGTCTGCCGGGCAAATAATCAGAATCACCCGAGTCAAGCACGGCAATTTTGCGCAGCATTTGACGTGCAATAACCTCAATGTGCTTATCGTTAATATCAACACCCTGACTTACGTACACATCTTGAACCTGCGAAACAATATAGCGCAGCGTGGTGTTTGAATCCGTAAGGCGCAAAAGATCGTGAGGGTTGATAGAACCCTTGGTGAGCTGCGTGCCCACCTCAACTTCTATGCCATCAGCAATGCCCGGCATAAACTGGGCACGCGTTGATGTTTGATACTCACGCACGTTACCTTCTTGGTCGTGAATAGTAATGAGGCGGAAGTTCTTATCGCCAGAAATCTGCAGCGTACCGCCAATCTCGGCAAGCACCGCCTGGCCCTTTGGTCTGCGGGCCTCAAAAAGCTCGGTAACACGCGGAAGACCGTGGGTAATATCCTCACCAGCAACACCACCGGTATGGAAGGTACGCATGGTAAGCTGCGTTCCCGGCTCACCAATAGACTGAGCTGCGATAATGCCAACAGCCGTACCGATATTAACCGGACGAGAAGTCGCCAAATCCCAACCGTAGCACTTCTGGCACACGCCTCGGTGAGCGTGGCAGGTCATAATGGTGCGCACCTTGACGTGGGTAAGACCAGCGTCAATCAGTTTTTGAATGTCTTCTGTTGAGGAGATGTATTCGTCAACATCGAGCAAAATCTCGCCCGACGAAGGGTCAACGGCAGGCTCAAGCACGCAACGACCAATAAGGTTGTGGTCAACCTCGCCTTTTTCAACCGACTTAAGCAGCGCATAAGTAATGCCATCGTCGCTGCCGCAGTCAACCTCACGCACAATAACGTCTTGTGCAACGTCAACCAAGCGGCGCGTTAGATAACCAGAGTCAGCCGTACGCAAGGCGGTATCAGCCAAACCCTTACGGGCACCGTGCGTAGAAATAAAGTATTCGAGAACCGATAAGCCCTCGCGGAAGTTTGCCTTAATGGGGCGGTCAATAATCTCACCTTTTGGATCTGACATAAGACCACGCATGCCGGCAAGCTGACGAATCTGCTTGATGTTACCACGGGCACCGGAGAATGCCATCATGTAGATGGGGTTAAACTTGTCAAAGTTTTCTGCCATTGCCTCGCCAACTTCCTCGTTGGCATCAGACCACACGTCAACAACCTCACGGTGGCGCTCATCGTCGCTCATAAGACCCATCTCATATTGCTCGTCAATGGATGCGACCTTTGCGTCGGCAGCAGCAAGAATCTCCTCTTTTTCTGGAGGCACGGTTGCGTCATAGACCGAAACCGTAACACCTGCACGCGTAGCATAGTGGAACCCAATAGCCTTAAGACCATCGAGTATCTGCGCCATCTGCGAAACAGGGTACTGATTGGTACACTCCTCAACCAAGCGTGCAATAGAGGACTTGTTCATCTCAAAGTTGATGAAGGGGTGTCCTTCTGGCAGCACGTTATTAAAGGTGATGCGACCAACCGTTGTTTCGATGCGCTCCCCCGCCTTATGCTGCTCAAACTCACCGTGACGTACCTCAACCACGCAATCCTCGGTAAGGCGCACCGAGATTTTAGCCTGAAGGTCAACATCGGGCTGGAGCAAGGCGTCACGAGCGGCATCATAGGCATTAAGAGCATCATCAAAGCTCATAAAGGCTCGACCCTCGCCGGGGAAGCCATCGCGAGCAGCCGTAAGATAATACAAACCGATAATCATATCCTGTGTGGGCACTGCCAAAGGACGGCCATGGGCAGGTGATTTAATGTTGTTTGCAGAAAGCATCAACACACGTGCTTCTGCCTGAGCATCGCTTGAAAGCGGCACATGAACTGCCATCTGATCGCCGTCAAAGTCGGCGTTAAATGCCGTACATACCAACGGATGCAAACGAATAGCCTTACCTTCAACCAATACTGGTTCAAAGGCCTGAATGCCCAAACGGTGCAAGGTTGGTGCGCGGTTGAGCAAAACGGGATGCTCAGCAATGACTTCTTCAAGTACGTCCCAAACCCGCTCTGATTTTGCACGGTCAACAATACGCTTGGCAGCCTTGACGTTATTTGAAACCTCAAGCTCCACCAAACGCTTGACCACAAAGGGCTTAAAGAGTTCCAGAGCCATTTGTTTGGGCAACCCACACTGATGTATTTGAAGCTGCGGGCCAACAACAATAACCGAACGACCAGAGTAATCAACACGCTTGCCCAGCAGGTTTTGGCGGAAGCGCCCCTGCTTGCCCTTAAGCATGTCACTGATGGACTTCAAGGGGCGGTTGCCCGGCCCCGTAACAGGACGTCCACGACGCCCATTATCAAAGAGTGAATCCACTGCTTCTTGCAGCATGCGCTTCTCGTTATTAACAATAATTTCTGGAGCGCCAAGCTCAAGCAGACGCTTAAGACGATTGTTGCGGTTTATGACACGACGATACAAGTCGTTCAAATCGCTGGTTGCAAAGCGACCACCGTCAAGCTGCACCATCGGGCGCAAGTCAGGCGGAATAACTGGAATAACGTCAAGAATCATGTCCGTTGGTTTGTTCTCGCTGTTGATAAAGGCATCAACCACTTTAAGGCGTTTGATAGCCTTAGCACGGCGCTGACCTTTACTCTCGTCAATAACCGTGCGCAGCTCAGCTGCAGTATCGTCAAGATTGATAGAGCCCAGCAAATCACGTACCGACTCAGCACCCATACCGCCACGGAAATACTGGCTATAGTTGAGGCGCAACTCACGATACAAAGACTCATCGCTAATAAGTTGCTTGGCACTTATTTTCATAAACGCCTCAAAGGCCTCGGCACGAAGCTCCTTGCGCTCCTCAAACTCATCACGCAAATCAGCAATCTCTTCAATAACTTCCTCAGGAGTTAGGCGCTCGTCCTCGTCGATATCGTCCTCGTCTTCTGCCGAAACATGCTCGGTTGAAAGACGCTTGGTGCCCTCAATGGCACGCTCGAGCTCGGCATCAAGTTCCTCAAGGTCGGCGGCGAGCTCGTCACGCAAATCAACAGCATCTGCCTCACGTGCCTCAACGTCAACCCACGTAACGATAGAACTTGCAAAGTAGAGAACTTTTTCAAGCTCCTTAGGTGAAATATCAAGCAGGTAACCAAGGCGCGAAGGTGAGCCCTTAAAATACCAAATGTGGCTCACGGGAGCAGCAAGCTCAATGTGACCCATGCGATCGCGGCGCACCCGTGCACGGGTAACCTCAACACCGCAGCGCTCGCACACAATACCCTTAAAGCGAATGCGCTTATACTTACCGCAGTTACATTCCCAGTCCCTCGTAGGACCAAAGATTTTCTCGCAGAACAAGCCATCCTTCTCAGGCTTGAGCGTACGATAGTTGATAGTTTCTGGTTTTTTGACTTCACCACGCGACCAGGAGCGGATGCGCTCGGCGCTTGCCAGCCCTATCTTGAGCCGGTCAAAATTATTTACGTCGAATTCTGTCATCTCTTACTCCTCGTTCTTTGCCGTGTCTGATGCGGTGTCGTCTGCGTCGCCAGCAGCGTCACCAGCGGCATCGCCAGCAGCGTCAATAACGTCGCCGTCTGCGTTGTTGTCATTTGTAGAATCTAAAAGCTCGTCAAGCGCGCCGAGCTCGTCGCTTGCCGCAGTCTCAGAGGCAGCCTTGCTTTTGTTCTCAGGCGCAGCTGCGAGCAAGTCAGGCAAATCGTCTGTTTCAAGTCCCATTTCGGAAAGGCCGCTTGCAATCAAATCGAGCGTGTCAACGTCGCTGTCCTCAGACAAATCGTCCATATCCATAAGCACTGAACTTAAGGAGGGGGCGTCGTCTACATCCATGTCCTCGAGGCGTTCCTCGCGAACCTCGCCAATGAGGTCAACATCAAGACAAAGCGACTTCATCTCTTTGACCAGCACCTTAAAGGACTCAGGAATCTCAGCGGCAGGAATGTTTTCTCCCTTAACAATATGCTCGTAGGACTTTACACGACCTGAAGTATCATCAGATTTAATGGTGAGAATCTCTTGCAGCACGTTTGACGCACCGTAGGCATACAACGCCCACACTTCCATCTCGCCAAAACGCTGGCCACCAAACTGCGCCTTACCACCAAGCGGTTGCTGAGTAATAAGCGAGTACGGGCCCGTTGAGCGTGCATGGATCTTATCGTCAACCAAGTGCGAAAGCTTGAGTATGTAGTTTTGCCCAACCGTAACAGGCTCGCGGAACTTCTCACCAGTACGACCATCAAAAAGCTCAGCCTTACCCGTAGAAGAAAGCTGCGGAATAAACTCATTGCGGGCAAGCTCACCAAGCTGCTCGTGAGTGCGCATAACCAGGTTTCTGTTTGCCTTGCCAATAGCGCTCGAAATCTCAACTTCGCTTGCACCGTCAAACACCGGAGTAGCCAAATACACGGGGCCGTCAACAGAGTTTGTCTGCTTCTCGTCATCGCTCCAGCCATAGTGGGCCGCCCAACCAAGGTGGGTTTCGAGCAGCTGGCCAACGTTCATACGAGAAGGAACGCCGAGCGGATTAAGAATAATGTCAACAGGGGTACCATCGGCAAGATACGGCATATCCTCAACAGGCAAAATGCGTGAAATAACACCCTTGTTGCCGTGGCGACCAGCAAGTTTGTCGCCCTGTTGGATTTTGCGTTTTTGTGCCACATAGACACGTACGAGCTCATTAACGCCTGGCGCAAGCTCATCGCCGTCAAGGCGTGAGAAACGTGAAATACCAATGATGCGACCGCCAGAACCGTGCGGTACTTTAAGCGAGGTATCGCGCACCTCACGTGCTTTTTCATTAAAGATAGCGCGAAGCAAACGCTCCTCGGCCGTCAAGTCTGTTTCGCCCTTAGGAGTAACCTTTCCTACCAACACATCTCCCGGAACAACCTCTGCACCAATGCAGATAATACCGTCCTCATCGAGATTTGCCGTCATATCCTCAGAAAGATTAGGAATTTCACGGGTGATTTCCTCAGGCCCCAGCTTGGTATCACGTGCGTCAATTTCGTACTCGCTTACGTGAATGCTTGTGAGCAGATCATCGGTTACCACACGCTCAGATAAGATGATGGCATCCTCGTAGTTAAAACCTTCCCACGGCATGTAGGCAACCAGCAGGTTTTGTCCGAGCGAAAGCTCGCCAAGACTGGTAGCAGGGCCATCGGCGAGCACGTCGCCCTCAAAAACTTCCTTGCCCACACGCACGAGCGGCTTATGGTTCAAGCAGCCACTTTGATTAGAACGCTGGAACTTAGGAAGTACGTATTCATCAAGCTCACCTTTTTTGGTGCGCACAACAATTCTGTCCGTTTGAACATACTCAACCACACCCGGTCGCTTGGCAAGGATAATCTCGCCTGAGTCAATGGCGCAGCGATGCTCCATGCCCGTGCCCACCAGTGGTGCCTGCGGACGCAGCAAAGGCACCGCTTGGCGCTGCATGTTTGAACCCATGAGCGCACGGTTTGCGTCGTCATGCTCAAGGAACGGAATAAGCGCCGTTGCCACAGAAACCATCTGGCGTGGCGAAATGTCCATGTAATTTACTCGCTTGGGGTCAACTTCCTCGGGCTCACCAAAGGTGCCATCAACACCACGCACACGACACAAGACGCGCTTGGCAGGTGTAAACTTGCCTTTCTCATTTACTTGACCAAACACACGAGATTGCTGGTCAAAAAGCTCGTTTGCCTGAGCGATGATGTAGTTTTCTTCCTCATCGGCAGTAAGATAGTCGATTTCATCGGTGACCTTGCCGTTTTGCACACGGCGATACGGTGCTTCGATAAAGCCAAAACGGTTGACGCGAGCATAGGTTGCCAGCGTACCAATAAGACCAATGTTGGGGCCTTCAGGCGTTTCAATAGGACACATGCGGCCGTAGTGCGAGGTGTGAACATCACGCACCTCAAAACCAGCACGCTCCCTTGACAGACCACCTGGACCAAGTGCCGAAAGACGACGCTTGTGGGTAATGCCCGTAGCTGGGTTGGTTTGATCCATAAACTGCGAAAGCTGCGATGAACCAAAGAATTCTTTGATAGCCGCCACAATAGGACGGATATTTATAAGGGTTTGCGGAGTAATTTCCTCAAGCTCTTGGGTAGACATGCGCTCACGCACCACACGCTCCATACGAGAAAGACCAATGCGGAACTGATTTTGGATAAGCTCGCCCACCGTACGGATACGGCGGTTGCCAAAATGGTCAATATCATCGGTTTGCTTGTTCTCGTCGCCATTGTGAAGCGATACGATGTAGCGCATGGTTTCGATAATATCAGTTGAGGTGAGCGTCGAGATGTCCTCGGGCTCGTCAAGTCCAAGCTTCTTGTTAATTTTATGACGACCAACGCGGGCGAGGTCGTAGCGTTGTGGGTTAAAGAACAAGCCATCGAGTAAGGTGCGTGCGCTGTCCACTGTTGGCGGTTCGCCGGGACGCAGGCGCTTGTACAGCTCAATAAGAGCTTCCTCACGGGTGACGGTAATATCTCTATCAAGCGTGCGGTTTACCAGATCGGTGTCGCCGAGCAACTCGATGATTTCCTCACGCGTTTTTGCAATGTCAAAGGCTTTGAGCAAAAGCGTTGCCGGTTGCTTACGCTTACGGTCAACACGCAAGCTCAAGATGTCACGACGGTCGGTTTCAAACTCAAGCCATGCGCCACGTGAAGGAATGACCTTTGCGTTGAACAAAACCTTGTCGCTCGTTTTGTCTTGCTCAGAACCAAAATACACGCCAGGCGAGCGCACCAGCTGAGAAACAACTACACGCTCGGTGCCGTTAATGATGAACGTACCACGGCTTGTCATAAGCGGAAAATCGCCCATGAACACCTCTTGCTCTTTTATCTCGCCGGTGTCTTTATTGACAAAGCGGATTTCTACGAACAACGGTGCCTGATACGATACGTCTTTGTTTTTACATTCTTCCTCGGTGAACTTGGGGTCACCAAACTCGTGAGCACCAAACTCAACCAAAAGATTTTTTGAAGAGTTCTCAATAGGAGAGATGTCTGCAAACGCTTCTGCTAGACCCTCGGTCTTGAACCAATCGAACGAGTCCGTTTGAATAGATATTAAATTAGGGACGTCCATGACCTCTGGGATTTTAGCGAAACTCTTGCGCTCTCGGTACAGGTTTGTTAAAGTACTACTGGTATCCTTTGCCAAAGGAATCCTCCTTCAAATTACAGGGTCAAACCAACGGGAGCCGCTCAATAGCCGCAACCTATCTATAATATCCCAAAAATTACCTAAGTCAAGACTTGTTTTTTTAAAATTTTGGGTTTTTTTCAATTTTTTTGAAAAATGGGTGGTTTTTGCGGCGGGCGGGCGTTTGTTAGCCCTTTAGTTAGCCCAAAACACTCAGATTAGATACGCTTATGATCAACATCATCACGGTTTGTTAGCCCTTTAGTTAGCCCCTAAGTTAGCTCCGGACGCTCAGGCCTGCCTTGAGCATGGCGGGGTGAAGCTTCCACAAAAGCGTCATTTCTGCGCCCATGCCAAAGCCGCACTCCTCACACAAACCGCCCGCTGCTCCTGGGCACTCATCAAGGCGGGTTCCGTCGCTTAGAATGAAGTTTGAAATCCAGCACTGACGCTTGTGGGCAAAGCTCTTGGGATCTCTGAGAAGCTTGAGGCCCGCATTTGAGTTCATAATGTCGTGCCCCTCCTTTTTGAGGCGCAAAGCCGTGTCGATAACAGAGTTGCGAATCTCAGGCGTTACGCACAGGTCGCGGTTCTCGTACGGCATATAAAAAGAAAATGACAGGCGTCGCAGATGAGGATTTTCTTTAACCATTTGAGCGACTGCTTCAAAATCCTCATAGTTTTTAGAGGTGATGGTCATGTTCACATTCATGTTGGGGTGGTCGCAAGCGGCAATGTTTTTAAGCGCACGCTCAAAGGAACCGGCAGCGCGTTGTTCGTCATGCTTTTTTTGCATGCCGTCAATACTTATCCAAATGAGGTCGCTTTTGGCGGTAATGGGCAGCATGGCATTTGTGGTAACCGTAATAGAGTAATAACCTATCTGGCGGGCAAGCTCAATGAGTGAGTTAATGTCTTTGTCGCCATCGGTCCAAAGTTGCGGCTCTCCCCCTTCAAAATCAACGATGCGGCTGCCCAGCTCATAGCAATACTCAAGCTCGGCTTTAACCTCCTCGTAACTTTTTGAAATGCACTCTGGACCTTCTTTTACCACGTTGCAATGCTTGCAGTTAAGATTGCAGCGGTCGGTAATAAAAAGCACACTTTGCAAGGGCTTGCGTTGCCCCAAAAACTTTGACTTAAAAAACCAGGTTCCGTAATACAGCAGCTCGCCCATAACTATCCTCTTTCAAATAAGATAACGAACGTAAAGCCTCTCGCTAATACCCAAAGAGCCAATCGAAGTTCAAGAGGTTAGTAAGGGCAACAATTAACACAAATTGTATGAGCAAATTGCGTGCCAAAGCCCAACGAAGCATGAACCACTCGATACCTGCTTCTTTATACGCCTCCCACTGCTTAAAGCGACCCATCCACCATTTGGGAGTTTCTACTTGGTCAGGATTGGTAACGTAGAGATGCACCAGGCGCAAGAAACCAATGGCAACGGGTAAGGTAATCAAAACAAGGAGCGTTTGAATGGGCAAAGCGCCCAGCACAACGCCAGCAATAATACAGCCGTATGCCGCAACCAACAAAACAACATCAACCCAAAAACCTGCCATCTTTGAGCCCAAAAGCACAACAAAAGTTGTACGGTGTGCTGCTTTGTCGCTTTCAAAATCCATGATGGCGTGCGTATTAACAATATTCATGGTGAGCAAACCACAGGGAATGGAAGCCCAGATAATGCCTGCACTAATATGCGCCGTGCAAACATAATAGGCGGGAATGGCGATAAGGGCGCCAAAAACAACACCAACCACCAGCTCGCCAAAACCGTGATAGCTCAAGCGAAGCGGAGGGCCGGCATACATAACTCCTAAAAGAAGTCCCAGGCCTGCAAAAAGCGCAAGGTAGCGCCAGTCATAACCCAAAAAGAGAAGACCGAGTACCAAAACAGCCGCACCACAGGCCAAGGCAAAGGCAATAAACAGCCATGCCACGTTGCGGGTTTCTTTGGCGGTTGCTTCTCCAGACTCAATATAAGCACACTTGTGCAAGCGAGCCCTAAAACCGCCGTCAATGAGGGCGGCGCGCTCGGCTACCGCACCTTTGGTGTAGTCAAAATAGTCGTCCAAGAGGTTGATGCCCGTATGTGCAGCGCCCACTCCTATAAAGCCGAGCGCGCCGAGAACCAACCCAATGGGGTAAAAGGGAACGTCCGGATTGTACAGCCATGCTGCAACGGCAAAAAGCACACCAAGAATATATGGTGTGAGCGATTGCCCCAACGCTGGATTGCGCGATGCCCTAAACCAGAACTTAAAACCTTGCTTAACCATCTGTCCATTCACCCCTTTTTATCGAGAAAATTATTTTATAAATCTATGCTTTCCGAGGAGTTCTTTTGCTGCGCTTTTTTGGCCGTACGCATCAAGAACTCAGCATTGTTATTTGTTTGCTTGAGCGACTTGATGAGCATCTCCATAGAACGCTCAGTGCTATTCATGTTGGCAAGTATGCGACGCACTGCCCAGATAAGCGGTGCTTCCTGTGCATCCAACAACAGCTCCTCTTTACGGGTGCCACTTGAAACTGGGTCAATCGCTGGGAACACACGGCGGTCGGCAAGGTCACGGTCGAGTTTGAGCTCCATGTTGCCCGTGCCCTTAAACTCTTCAAAGATAACTTCGTCCATCTTTGAGCCGGTGTCGATAAGCGCAGAGGCAAGAATAGTAAGTGAGCCGCCGCCCTCGATATTACGTGCCGCACCAAGAAAACGCTTGGGCGGATACAACGCCGTTGAATCAACACCACCAGAAAGGATACGGCCCGAAGCAGGTTGCGCAAGGTTGTACGCACGTGCAAGGCGGGTAATAGAATCCAAAAGGATAACAACATCGCGCCCGGCCTCAACCAAACGTTTGGCACGCTCGATAACAAGCTCGGCAACCGCAATGTGATTTTCTGAAGGCATATCAAAGGTTGAGGAAACTACCTCGCCGTTGATGGAGCGCTCCATATCGGTGACTTCCTCAGGGCGCTCATCTACGAGCAAGCACATGAGGTGCACCTTGGGGTCATTGGCACTAATGGCAGCAGCAATGTCTTTGAGAATAGTGGTCTTACCAGCCTTAGGCGGCGATACAATAAGGCCGCGCTGGCCCTTACCAATAGGAGCAACCAAGTCTATGGTACGTGCGGTAATGGTGTGTTGTCCGTGTTCCATGAGCAAGCGCTCGTCGGGGTAAACGGGGGTGAGGTCTGCAAAGCGGGGGCGACGTTGCAAATCCTCAAGCGAAAGACCATTAACGCTGTCGATGCGCTGGAGGGCAGCAAACTTCTCATTCTCACGAGCAGGACGTACCTGACCGCACACGTAGTCACCCTTACGCAAGCCGTTGCGACGCACCATAGCCATGCCAACATAGACATCAAGCTCGCCGGGCAAATAGCCCGTTGTGCGCAAAAAGCCATAACCTTCAGACAGCAGATCAAGAATACCCGCACACTCGATAAAGCCTTCTGCCTTTACGGCGGCGGCTAGTACGGCGTCGATAAGTTCATCTTTTTTCTTGATACTGGTGATGTCAAGTTCAAGCTCAGCTGCTTTTGCCCGTAGTTCGCCAATTTTAAGAGCAGCAAGATCCTCTCGTGTTATGGAGGGAACTATTTCTCGATTGTTTGCTGGTTGGCGGCGTTGGCGGCGTTGTTGTCCGTTGCCGTTGTTGCCATTTCCCCCGGTGGCGTTGTTACTGCCGTTGCTGCGTCCGTTTTGCCCACTCTGCGCTTGGCTCGCTTTTGCTGAAGCGGCAGCTGCACTCCCCTCAGAGCCAGCGTTTTTAGGTGGACGACCCCGACGTTTTGGAGCTTCTGTTACGTCAGCGTCGGCACCAAACAAATCGTCATCGCCTGCTAGACCAGCTTCTGCCTCTGCTGCCTTTGTTTCGGCAGTGCCACGACGTGGCTTGCGCCCTAAAGCTGGCTTAGTCTTAATTGACTCGGCAAGCTCGTCCTCGTCAATCAGCAAGCTCATAGCGTCCTTCTCCGTTTTTTGAATCATGCGTTTTTCACCTTTTCCCAATCTTTTTCAAAAGCGGCAAGTCCGTTGGTAGTCAGCGGATGCTCGACACACTTTTTAAGTACATTAAAGGGAACTGTTGCAATGTCAGCTCCCAAAAGGGCTGCCTGCGTAACGTGGTTTGCGCTACGAATAGAAGCCGCAATAACCTCGACCTCTTTGCCCGCCGGACCACAAGGAGCAAAATCGTAACCTGCCAGCGCAGAAACAATATTGTCAAGTTGCTCAATGCCGTCTTCAGAAATATCATCAAAACGCCCAACAAAGGGGCTTATGTACGCTGCTCCAGCGCGTGCAGCAAGCAAGGCTTGGGGCACTGAGAAGCACAGTGTCATGTTAACGTGGATACCTTCATCGGCAAGGGTGCGGGTGGCGGCAAGTCCTTCAACCGTTGTAGGAACTTTTACCACTACATTGGGAGCAAGCGCCGCAAGCTCACGTCCCTCCTCCACAATTTTTTCGCGGGTGGTTGCCGTGGTTTCTGCCGATACGGGGCCGTCAACCAGCGCACAGATGCGTTTGATATGCTCGTTGAAATCCGCAAGTTTACCACCAATGCGAGCGTACAATGTTGGGTTGGTGGTCACGCCCGCAAGCGCACCCCAACTGGCCGCCTCAGCAATCTCGTCAAGATCAGCTGTGTCTAAGAAAAACTTCACGTTTTACTTCCTTTCTTTTCCCAAGCGGATACCTCATGGTAGCGCGCCACCTTTGATGGAGCCCCGCTGCAACTGCGCAGCGATAAGGATATGTTAAATACGGTGTGGATGCGCTTCGTTAGCTCGGGAACTTTCTCTGAAATGATTCACAATTTTTTGCGAGGTTTGCCTGACTGCAGAAATTATGCGCGGTAGGTCTAGCACAAAAATCTGATTGTCAGGGGAATCTATGCGATTACTATACCATATATTTTTATGTGGACAAGCCTAATTTTGGAAGAAAAGTGCGCAGAGAGTTAATGGACTCACTGCGCACTCCTAAGCTCTTGTTAACGCAAGAACCAATTCTAAAAACAAGCTCAGGCTCAGGCGAGGTTATTTGGTATCGTCAGCGGCCTTAGCTGCAGCATCTTTGGCAGCTTTTTTAGCCATGGCAGCGGCAACACGCTCGGCTTTTTCCTTATCTTTTGCCTCTTTGGCGGCTTTCTCCTCAGGCGTAAGCTCAGGTTTCTTTTCTATCACAAGGCTCTTTTTAGTTGCCGAGGGGGTGTAGTCTGCCAACATAGTGAGGCAATCTTTGGGACAAACGCGCACGCAGGCGTAGCACTGCACGCAGGCAAAAGGATTGAGCGTCCAGGTTTCGCCCGGCTTATCAACCGTGATAGCAGACGAAGGACACTTCTTTTCGCACACACTGCACAGCGTACACTCTTTCATGTCAACCACAACTCGACCTTTGGTCATTGGGGTGTAGACAGGCGGCTCTATGGGATACAGCTTGGTCGCCGGTTTGCTAAACAGGTTTTTGAACGACATCTTAGTAAGATGGAAAGAACCCATGATTTCTCCTTAAGCTCCGTATCGTAGGTATCAGCGCTCGGTGCAGCTGATGCAGGGGTCGATGGTCAAAACGTTCAGCGGCACATCTGCCAGATCGCAACCTTGTAGGGTAGCAACCATACCAGCGACGTTTTGCGCCGTTGGGGTGCGAATCCTAAAGCGATCAAGGAACTTGGTTCCGTTGCCACGAGAATAGTAGTAGCACTCGCCGCGGGGCTGCTCAACACGAGAAGCAGAGCGAGAGCCTGCCTCCGGAGAACCTTTAACCGCAACCGAGATGGGAGTGTCAGGCATTTTGCCCACCAGTTCTTTAATGATGTCGATGGACTGCAAAACTTCAAGCGCACGTACCTCGCAGCGGGCATAACCGTCGCCACGGGTAGAAATAACGGGCTCAAAATCCTCAAGCGCACCGTAGCCGCCGTGTCCAAACATACGAACGTCCTCGATAACACCTGAGGCACGGGCGAACGGTCCAACAATGGCAAACTCTTCTGCCTGCTGCTTGCTCAAGTAGCCCACACCGCCGAGGCGGCTTTCGACCGAACGGTCATACAAAAAGGTGTCGAGCAAATCGCCATACTCATCGCGCAGGCCATCGAGTATCTGCACAATACCACGCAGATCCTCGTCAGAAATATCTTGAAGTACCCCACCAACATTGCACGCCGATAAAATAACACGGCCGCCCGTGGTCTGTTCAAAAATATTGAGCACTCGCTCGCGCAGGCGCCAGCATTGCATAAACAGGTTCTCGTAGCCAAAGGCATCTGCCAAAAGTCCGAGCCACAAAAGGTGGGAATGAATACGCGAAAGCTCATGCCAAATTACTCTTAAGAACTCGGCACGCTTGGGTATCTCAATGCCCATCAAAATCTCAATGGTCTGAGAAAAACCAAGGCTGTGCCCAAAGGAGCAAATGCCACAGATGCGCTCAGTGATATTAACGTAGGTCTGATAATCGCGGGTTTCAACAAGTTTCTCAAGACCACGATGGATAAAGCCAATTTGGGGAATAGCCTCAATGACTTTTTCGTCCTCGATTACCAAATCAAGGTGAATGGGCTCAGGCAAAACAGGGTGTTGCGGCCCAAAGGGAATTACGGTACGTTTGCCCATTATGCCTCCTCGGTTGTTGTCGTAGTTTCTGCGGTATCTGACGTGGCGGTTTTTGCAGAAGCAGCGTCTGCCTTGGTGTCTGCCTTGGCGGCAGGCTTAGCAGCAGGCTCAGGAACTTCGCAGTCGCCATAATTCGCAGCTCCGTAGGTGTTGTTGGCCAGTGCTTCTTGCGCTTGGGCAGAAGCTGGGTTCATCGGCGTGGGAACACTTACCGTGTAAAACTCTCCGCCAAAATCTATAGAGATGCCATCAAAAGCCGTGCCAAAAAGGTCATGGGTTTCGTTCTCAAAGAAAAACGCATTGGGGTACAAGTCGGTAACCGACGGAAGATGTGTGCCGTTGGCAACCACAAGGCGCAGGTTCTCAAACGGCTCCCCTTTTGAGAAAGAATAGATAACCTCAACACCCTCCTCAACCGTTGAACCGTTGATATTAACAAAGCGCCAGCCGTTGGTATGGTACTGCTCAACCTTAGCCCGAAGCTCAGATTCTTTTACGTTGATAAATACTTGGGGATCCATTATGCCTCCTCTGCATCGGTCGTGGCGGTGTTGGCTGGGGCGGTGCCCGTGTCAACTGCGGTGTCAGCTGCGGTGTCAGCTGCGGTGCCAGCTGCGGCGTCAGCTGCAACGGTGTCTGCGCCAGCTGTCGCATCAGCATCACCGTTGAGAACCGCTGCGTTAGCGGCAGCCGCACGAGCCTTTGCCACAGCCGCACTGGCCTGAGCCACGTCAGCTGCGTCAATCGTACCCGTAGTAGCAGCAACGGCAGCAGCAGCGCTCATGTCTTGCGTTTTGGCAACATAGTTGTCACGCAAGAGTTCGCCTTCAACCAGCTTGTCTGCAGCCGTAAGGCAATCAGGAAGCTCTGGTGTTTCAAGCGTGCCAGCCGCAAACGCCGCACGTTTCTCTTCCAAAACACCCAAGCCAGCAACCACAGCGTCAATGATTGCCTCGGGGCGAATAGCACAGCCCGGAGCGTAAACATCAACGGGGATAGCAACATCAATGCCACCCAGCGTGTTGTAGCAATCACGGAAAACGCCGCCCGAGCAAGCGCAAATGCCGCAAGCAATAACAACTTTAGGCTCAAGCATCTGGTCATAGATTTGTTGAAGCACGTTGACATTGCGCTCGTTAACCGAGCCCGTCACCAAAAAGATGTCGGCGTGCTTGGGGTTACCGGTGTTAATAATGCCAAAACGCTCAACGTCATACAGCGGAGTCAAGCAGGCAAGAACCTCGATGTCGCAGCCATTGCAGCTTGACGCATCGTAATGGATAAGCCAAGGCGATTTTATCGTCGATGACATTAGTACAAGCCTCCTTCTACCACAGTATGCCCGGCAAGAGGCCCAAAACGATAATGTTCACAAAGCTCAAGACCAAGGTTACGATCCATGACCATTTGAACATCGATTGCCACTTTACCCGCGCAAAGTTGTTGTCGATTAAAATCTCGAGGAAATATATAAGCACTACGGCAAGAATAGCCAGCGGAATAGCAAGCCAGCTTGCCCAAACTACAAAAAGCCCCATCCAGCCGAGGAACAAAACATTCTCGTACCAGTGCATAATCTCAACCAAAGCCAAGGTGCGTCCGCTCATCTCAGTCGAGATGCCCTTGACGAGTTCTTGGTGTGCGTGGTGAGAATAGCTCAAATCAAAGGGAGATTTGCGCAGTTTGATGGTGAGAATAAACAGTAAGCCTAAGAAAATGAGCGGCAAAACTGCGATGATGGGTGCCTTAAGTTCAAACACTTGGCTCACGTTAAACGAGCCCGTTGCAATGTAGAACGCAATGGCAAACAAGATAACCATAGGCTCATACGATGCCACCTGCATAATCTCGCGCTCAGCGCCAATCTCGGCGTAAGGAGAGCGAGTCGAATAGGCGGCGACAATAAAGAACAGGGTTGAAAGCGTAATAACAAATACCACCAGCAGCAAGTTGCCACCGGCAAAGAAAAATGCACCAGCCAAAATGGCAAACAAAAGCGCAAGCAGTACGTAAAAACCTTGGAAATCATTAACGGAACGCTTGTCTTTTGCCAGCAACTTGCGCACGTCGTAGTACGGTTGGAGCAGCGGCGGCCCAACACGGCTTTGCATGCGTGCGGTAATGATGCGGTCAATACCCGTGAGCAAACAGCCAAGCACCGCTCCGCCTACAATAAATCCAACAAGCGCGATGAGAAAAGTTACAACAGTCACAGGAGGCCTCCTATCCCCAGACACGCAAGGACTAGACCTGCTGCCATAATAACGATGGTAAGGATATTTCCTATCGGCAGTACCACGGGCTCGCCAAACCATGAGCCCAAATACCAGTTACGCTGCGTTGCCTCGCTTTCGCCCGAGAGCGAATTGCGGAAGGTGCGCTTCTCGAAATCAAGACCCACACCAGAAAGATAAATGTCGGTGTTGTCGGTATTGCGGCCACGCATGAGCATCTGGATAACAAAAGCACCAAGCAGCACCGCAACAATAATCGCCATGATAAGCAAATTATCAAAGTCGATAGTTGCCGTAATGCCGTTCCATGCGGCGTTGCTACCAACCAGAAGGTCGCTGCCTACCCCAATAAGATACGGAACAACCACCTCTTGAGAAATCAGAGGGAACAAAACACTTACGCCAATAACCAGCGCTGCCATAAGGCCGAGCGATACCCACTCTGAGGGGAAAATGCCTTTTTCGACATTGGTTTTTGCGTGAGCGATAGCAAGTATCTTTCCCAGCCATTTGACCCAGAAAATAAAGGTAAGTGCTGAGCCAAACGCCAAGATAAACATGAGAGCGACGTTGTAACTGTCAACAACAGAAACGATAGTTGCCCATTTGGAAATGAGCATACCAAACGGTGCGATAAACATACACAAAATACCGAGCGCCATATACAGTGCGAGGCGGGGCATTTTTTCGAATATCGCATCCATGTCTTCGATGTCGCGGCTACCAATGTGATGCTCAGCCGTACCAACACACAAGAACAACAGCGACTTGGCTACGGCGTGGAAAATAAGGAGGAAAATTGCTGCCCAAACTGCCTCTGGCGTACCAAGACCCGCACACGCAACAATAAGGCCGAGGTTTGCCACCGTCGAATACGCCAACACCCGCTTGGCGTTGGTTTGCGAGATAGCAACCGCTGAGCAGAACAGGAAGGTCAAGCCGCCAACCAGCACAACCATCATGCCATTGGCGTTAAAGCCAAAGCAAGGTGCAAGTTTTATGAGAATAAACACACCCGCCTTAACCATGGTAGATGAGTGGAGCAAGGCACTGGTGGGCGTAGGTGCCACCATTGCACCAAGCAACCAGCTTTGGAAGGGCATCTGAGCCGCTTTGGTAAAGCCAGCTACCGCAATGAGCATAACGGGAAGCATAAAGAGGCCTCCGCCGCTGCCCAATTTGATGAGCATATCAAGCTCGAGAACGGGAGTTTCGCCAATGCCCAATAACACGAGTGCCACGGCAAACGCCAAGCCGCCCAAAAGATTCATAATAATTTGACGGAAGGAGTTGTCGATAGCCTCTGCAGTGCGCGTGTATCCGATAAGCGCAAAAGAGCAAACCGTTGTTACTTCCCAAGCACAGAACAACCACGTAAGGTTGTTGGCAAATACGATGGCAAACATTGCAGAAAGGAACAAGAACATGAGCGCAAAGAATACCGGACGACGGTCAGGTGCGCCTTTTTCGTCCTCATGCTTTTGAAACTCGCGCATATAACCCAGCGAGTAGATACAGATACCGCAACCAACGATGCCAATAATCAGCGCCATGATAACGGAGAATTGGTCGATGTACAGGTGATTTTTTATCTCGACTCCTGGAGCAATAAAAATCTCAAAGAGTATTACGATGCACACTTGTACGGCTGCAAGAGCAATCGCAAGGTAGCGTTTGTGCATAAAACCTTTGACAATGATGTAGGCGCTCACAATAATGTCGATTGCCAACGTGCCATAGGTGATGTACTCCGCCAAATGCGGAATGGGCATTTCTGTGTCTGTCATTCCCATAAAGACTGCGGGAGAAAACAGATAACCAGCTGCCAGCACAACCGTTGCGACCATAATGATGGCGGAAGAAGCAATAACAACGCCTGCACGCAGGGTATCATTGCGGGCAAAAAGCAACGCCGCAGCAGCTATCACAGGAAAAATAATGAGAAAACCAACGATCTCCACGTTTCGTCCTCCTTTTCAAACTAAATAATTGTAGCCATCCCGATAACATATTTTATTTGCATAAATCTATGATAAGTCAATAAACGGTTACAAAAGACGTAAACGGTAAAGATTTTTTCGGTCAACGGTGGTTTTGTGGCGGTATTGTTGGTAAATAGCTGCTGGTTGTTGCCGTGGGGGTGGTTTATTTGAGCAATCGTGCGAGAAATTGCCCCGTGTAACTCTTTTTGTTTTTTGCCACCTGCTCAGGCGTGCCTGTTGCAACAATCTCGCCACCACGTATGCCACCCTCGGGCCCGAGGTCAATAAGGTAGTCAGCCGACTTAATAATGTCGAGATTATGCTCGATTACCAGTACCGTATTGCCGTAATCAACCAGCCGTTGCAAAACCTCCAAAAGCTGCCGCACATCGTCAAAATGCAAGCCGGTGGTGGGCTCGTCAAGGATATAAAAAGTCTTGCCCGTTTGCCTGCGCTGAAGCTCGCTTGCCAGTTTGACGCGCTGTGCCTCGCCGCCGCTGAGGGTAGTGGCAGGCTGCCCCAGCTTGATGTAACCAAGCCCTACGTCGTGCAGGGTTTGTAGCTTGCGAGAAAGCGTTGGAATGTTTTCAAAAAAGTGCAGAGCTTCTTCGACGCTCATGCTGAGAATGTCGGCAACGTTTTTGCCTCGGTAGGCAACTTGCAGGGTTTCTCGGTTGTAGCGTGCGCCGTGGCAGACCTCGCAGGGCACGTAAATATCCGGCAAAAAGTGCATCTCGATTTTGAGTTGTCCGTCGCCCTTGCACGCCTCGCAGCGCCCGCCGGCAACATTAAAGGAGAAGCGTCCGGGAGCATAGCCGCGCGCACGCGACTCTGGCATAGATGAAAACAGCGAGCGAATGTCGTCCCATAAGCCCACGTAGGTGGCAGGGTTGGAGCGCGGCGTACGCCCAATGGGCGACTGGTCGATGTCGATAACCTTGTCTATCCTGTCTAGTCCCGTAAGCTTTTGATATGCGCCCACACGCTTATGCGAGCGGTGTATACGGTTGGTGAGTGCTGGGGCAAGTGTGTCGGTAATAAGTGACGATTTGCCCGAACCGCTTACGCCCGTTACCACTGTTAAAGTGCCAAATGGAATAGCAATATCTATGTTCTGCAGATTGTTCTCGCTTACGCCCTCGATTTTAAGAACAGCACCAGCTTTTGTGGCGGCCGCAAGAGAGCCTTCTGGCATGCGCCTTTGCTGCGGAACGGGAATACTACGCCGTCCGCTTAAGTAATCTGCCGTAAGGGAGTTTTTTGCGCCCAGAATATCTTTGAGCTTACCCTCGGCAACAATGTGCCCACCCATCTCCCCTGCTCCGGGGCCAATGTCTAAAATGTGATCGGCACAGCGTATGGTTTCCTCGTCATGCTCAACCACAATAACGGTGTTTCCTAAGTCGCGCAGGCGTTCCAAGGTGGCAATAAGTCGCTCATTGTCGCGCTGGTGCAAGCCAATAGAGGGCTCGTCAAGAATATAGAGCACGCCCATAAGTCCTGCGCCTATTTGCGTGGCAAGGCGAATACGCTGCGCTTCTCCCCCACTAAGGCTTGCTGTAGCACGATCCAACGTAAGGTAGTCAAGGCCCACGTCAACCAAAAACCGCAGGCGCTCAAGAATCTCTTTGATAATGCGTCCGCCAATTTGCTGCTCTCGCTCGTCGAGTTTGCCAGCAAGCTCCTCAAAAAACTCAAGGCTTTGCGCAGCCGAGAGCAAAGTAACCTCATGGATATTGCGCTCGCCTACCGTTACCGCCAAAATCTCTGGCTTGAGGCGTGCGCCACCACAGGTTTTACAGGGCGTAATAGACAGATATTCCTCAAGACGCTGCTTGGTCATCTCGCTTTGTGTTTCGCGGTAGCGCTGCATGGTAAACTCAAGCAAGCCGTCCCACTTTATAGTCCAATGGGTGTCACGCCCGTCGCGGGTAACGTAGTCAATGCGCACCTTGGTGTCGCCCAGGCCGTCAAGAAAAACACGGCGCACCTCAAGAGAATAATCCTCCCACGGCGTAGTAACGTCAACCCCAAGATGATTTGCGACCGAAGTAAGCACCTGCGGCAGGTAATTTGAATTGACGTTGACCACCTGATACGCCCCCTCGCCTAACGAAAGCGTAGGGTCAGGAATGATGAGCGACGGGTCAACCTCATTTTTGAAACCTAGACCAAGGCAGTCGGGGCAGGCCCCATAAGGAGTGTTAAAAGAAAAGTCGCGGGGCTCAAGCTCATTCATCGAATGCCCATGCACCGGACACGCCAATGCGAGCGAGAACGTTTCCTCGTCTTGCTCGTTGTCAACAAAATCGACGATAACATTACCCTCTGCTAGTCGAGTTGCCGTTTCAATCGCCTCGCTAATGCGAGCAAGCGAACTTTTTTCAAGCGTGAGCCTATCAACCACTACATCGATGTTGTGCTTGTATTTTTTATCAAGTTTTATCTCATCTGAAAGGTTGTGCACTTCTCCGTCAACGCGCACACGTGCGAAACCTTCTTTGCGTAAGTTATCAAAAAGTTTGTCGTACTCGCCTTTGCGCCCTCTGATTATCGGTGCGAGAATGAGCGCGCGCTTACTTTCCATAGCGGCAACGTGCTCAAGTATGTTATCCACTACTTGGTCGGTGGTTTGGCGCTTAATTTCCCTACCGCACACGGGACAATGAGGAATACCAATGCGAGCAAACAACAAGCGGAGGTAATCGTAAATCTCGGTGACCGTGCCAACCGTCGAGCGAGGGTTTTTTGATGTGGTTTTTTGATCGATGGAAACCGCCGGAGAAAGCCCGTCGATAGAGTCCAAGTCGGGCTTGTCCATTTGCCCTAAAAACTGGCGCGCATAGGCAGAAAGCGACTCAACGTAGCGCCGTTGCCCCTCGGCATACATAGTGTCAAACGCAAGCGAGGATTTGCCCGAGCCAGAAAGCCCGGTGATAACCACGAGCTTATCGCGCGGGATAGTAACGTCTATGTTTTTTAGGTTGTGCTCGCGGGCACCACGGATAACTATCGAGTCGGACACACCTGCTCCTTGTGGTTTTGTGGTATCGAGTGCTGCTTATTGCTCGTTGGTCTGTATAGCTCTGTATTGTTCATTGCTCTTTATTGTTCATTGCTCTGTGTTGCTCAACCTTTCTAGCGCCGTAACGGTCGCCCGTCTGCGCGGCAACATCTGAAAACACAGCAACACTTCATGCAATTTTGGTATTTTAGCAGCCTTTGCGCTTTTGCGCTCATCTGCGGCTTACGCAAAAAGAAAGTGGCTCCGTCACCCCACATTTGCCCCTAAGGCCGCCGATTGATTGGCGTTTCATCTGGGTGGTACAGCCACTTTCTTGTTGAGTATTTTATACGCCTTTTTGCCGAGAAAGTCAAGGGTTGGTTGACAGGTTGGTAGGTTGGCTGACAACTCCAAACAGCCGTAGAAACTTCAAAAGAAATCCTCTAGCCTTAGTTATGCTTACAGTGTCGGATTCAAAACAAGTTTCCCATCAGAAATAACAATCGCCTGCTTACAATAATTAATGCTGTTGTCACCTTGCAGAATATTTGATGATCCAAGGTTATAGTAAGCGCGAGAATCAGAGTTAATTTGGTTGTTGCTACGCCTGTAAACCCCAATAACTTCATAGCAATCGTTGTCAAAAAGAAGTGTCGCCTCTTCTCCTGTTGCTCTGAGTTCATCATAAAGGGCTTCGCAAACTAAGGCAACGTTGGTTTGGCTACTAAAGTCTTCCTCAACAAAAGACCTGCCAGAAACTAAATCGGGGCTGAAGTTTTGCTGATAGCAATAAATGCCTGTTGTGCCGTTTATCGGAGAAGCCTTATGTAAAACAAAGCTCTTTTTTTTCATTTTTTAAAACCTCAAGCAGATTAGATAATCTCAAATCCTCGTCGTCAATTTTTTCGCGTTCGTCTCCTATAGAAAAAGTATAGTGTTCAGAAGAAAGTAAGTCTTGCGGCTGTCTTACCATAACAAACGCATCAACGAAAACTGCAAAAAAATAAGAAATGAGAACCGCTGTAGCTGTTGTTATGACCAGTATGCTAAATGACTTTGAGATAAGATATTTAATATATTGCAAGCTCCACCACTTTTCTGTTTGCTTTCAAATACACAAATGTTTGGTGGGACACCAAACGCTACTTTTTATTAGTATCCCACCAAGGCAGATACGAAAAAAGTGGGGCAACTTCCACTCCCAAATGATTTTATGCCAAGCTAACAATGATTGGAGTGGAAAACTAAGGCAAGCCACAAGAAGCGCCAAAGGATATTTGGCGAGTGTGAACCGTACAGCCTAGGCAATACCTAAAGCTATCTGACGACTTGCTGCACGTGATACCTCCTGGTCGTGTGTTACAAAAACAATAGTTTTGCCGTTTTCATTAAGATGCCTAAAAATGGCGAGTATGCCATCTCTATTCGCGTCATCCAAGCTTCCTGTTGGTTCGTCAGCAAGAATAATGCTACTGTCCTTCATGATCGCTTTTGCAAGAGCAACTCGCTGTTGCTCTCCGCCTGAAAGGTAATGAACTTTCTCATGTAGTATGTCGGGAAGTCCCACAAGATGCAAAACACTTTCTTTTAGTTCACTCTTGTCAGCGCGACGCATTTTCAAAAAGTGTCCTGCTATGTCTAAGTTCTCATTGACTGTAGCATCATCTATGAGGCCGAAGTTTTGAAAAACATACGATATTTCCTTGCGCAAAAGCTGCGAGGCCACTCTGCTTCCAAGGCGAGGATTCCTCTTTCCGCACACTATCACATCGCCAGAATCAGATTTTTCTAAAAGCGCAATGATGTTTAGGAGGGTGGTCTTGCCAACGCCACTGGGTCCTGTTATCGAAACAAACTCCCCCTTCTCTATTGCTAGGTTTAGGCTAGAAAAGAGCTGTTTTGAACCAAAAGTCTTAGACACATTTTTCAGTTCTATAATGACACTCATATTCACTTTCCTTTCAAAAAGCTTGCACAGCCTTTTATAATCATGCTTCTGATAAAAACGAATACAATAAGAAGTTCTGCTATTGAAATAACAGCAAACGAGCCTTTAGTAAAATTTCGATAATTCTCAGGCATATCGGGCATTATGAAAACAAGCCAACCTGCTATAAAAGTCACCAGAAGCGCAATAAAATGCTTGCGGGCATTTATGACAAACGAGTAGCCATTTATGAGTCTAATTGACAAGGGTCGTCTATTTGTCTCAAAGAAAACACTGCAAACGTAGAAAAGACAGAGGAGGACTACGAGTGCATAAACCGCAAGCTCTGCGGAATTGTACACTTGATTTGCCCGCATAGATTGCAGCATATCATCATAAAAAACTGAAACAGGTGATGCCTGCGCAACCACTCTCTCAAGTCCTGCGGTCTCTATAGCAGGCCTGAGCTCATTGTAGGGATTTTCTTCTACTACCTCAATGTATACGGAATCCGCAAGAAAAACATCCGCAAAAAAATCAGCAGAGTAGTAGTTCTCGTTATAAACGAAAAGGAATGGATCAGTTAAAACATCGGAACTTGAAAAAGCTACGTCACCAGAAGCTTCTGGTCCGGTTGGAATAGCGTCTGGACTGAAAGTGATGACCTTTTGCCCCTCCTTGTACCATATAATCTTGATTTTCTCCTTGATAAGGTTGTGGTTGTCATTTTGCACCTTTAGTATATATTCAGTTAGCTCACTTTGAGATTCTTTTGCAGACTCAGGCGCAAGCACAACAAGGAGATCTGAGGCGTAGGCGGCAAGATCAATTCTCTTGTTATTGGAATCAAACAGGGGATTGACGTTCAGATAGTTTTCATTTACGTCAATTACTGAAGTATTGTTCAAGGGATCTGAGCTGTCATCTGGATCAAAATAGACAGACTCAGGCGTTATTATCACTACATTTCGCTCGTTATCTAAAACTTGGAACAACTCTTGGAAGTTAGGTACAAAATCCATGATGTTATCATCATAAACTCCTTCGATGTGAAGCGTAGCGTAGTCTTGTAGTGCTTCTATAGCCTTAGTTTTTGATTCAATAATCTGGGCAGTATCCTTTAGGCTTAACAGCAAAGATACACTCGCAATAACAAGTAGGGCTGATGCGAAACACTTAAAGCATAGAGAGGCATAGTAGATGCCTCGTAGCTTCGATTGTCCTTTTATTTTTTGATAGCTAGTTCCGCCGATGGCGATAAGTGAGCTAATGGAATAAAGTACAAAAATAAGTGCTACGGTCGCTAGGTAAAAAGGAGCGATAAAGATAAGATAGCTTATGAGAACGTAGGGATTATTGAGCGTAATTACAATAAGGCATATGGCAAGTGCTAAACTTATTGAAAACGCACAAAGCGGCAATATTCTTTTTGCTTCCAGCAAAGCAATTGAGAACAAACTATGACCCTCAAGGCGATAGATGCCAAAACGCTTCGACCTGCCTGAAAAATACACCGTAAGTGCCATGAGCAGTAAGAGAGAAAGAAATAGGATAATCTCTACGTCGTGGCGGCTTAAGAAGAATGAAGACATGACAATATTTTGGCTCTCAATCGTACGATAACCATAACTCTCTAATTCTTCACAAAAAAGTTGGTGCTCTGAAGCGGGAACAAAAAGGGCAAGCTCAGCAGTTTGGTACGACCTTAGCTCAGAAAAGGGCACGAAAGTAATGTGGCCAGAATTGAAAGTTGAGATTTTTATGCGCCAATCAGCAATCGCCTTGCTTGATATTAACACTTCACCAGACAAGCGGTCATCTCTGTTTATGGGAACATTAAGAAAGTTTTTGTTGAAAGAAGTAGTAAATATTAAAGAGTCGTATTGGTTGTTTTTCAATGAGACCAAGGGGGTGAGTACGGGAATTTTCGTGTCCTCAGAAATAGTAGCTACATCAGAAACAAGCCTACTATAATCTATTTCAAGAAGGTCAATTTTTACACTTTCTTTGTCGTCCGTAATCGAATCATACAGACCTTTCTCAAAAATCGAAAGACCCAGATACGAAACAAAAATGAATAAAATCCCAACGATGCATCCAACGAGAGTTTTCATATTCTCCTTAATAGTAAAGGGGCTGGCGCCAGAATGTGAGCTTTGCATTTAGGCCTGAAGTGTGTAACCTACTATACAGTCTATCATGCCAAAGAACTATCCTCAAGGATACAAAGCAATCCTAGATCCACTCTGGCAAACAGCCCCTATCGAATCAAAACTTACCAGCAGTTCCAATAGGCCTGTTTTTTGCCATTATAGAACGCTGTGTTTGACTTGGGCTTGAATGTTCCAGCACGGGCCCAAGTGTTCGCTTTTGCTGTAGAGCGCTGATTGTACACAACCTTGTTTTTGTAAATAACTATTGCAGTTGCGGAGTGCTTCTTGCTTTTGTGATAGTAATACGAATACACCCACGCATGGTAACTATTCTTTCCGGAATAATATTCCCACACGCCACCGCCTCTTGATACAACGGTTGCATATGCTTTGTCAAGTGCAATAGCACTGCCAGAGAACGCAAGTACCAGCGACAACATAATTACTGCAGCCATTCTTTGAATCTTAGGACGCTTTTGTATAGCCTCCATAATCCCACCTCCATAAAACTAGAATGATATTTGCCAACTTCTTCCCAAGACCTTTTCTTAGTTCACAAATCACATCCTTTCTATAATCGTTTTAACACCAGCTCCGAGAAATTTTGTCTTCTCTGTATGTTACTTATAGTCCGGTTTCTTATAATCCGTTGTCTTATAGGCTACATAGTCGCAGACTTTACCTAGTAAGTCACGGGGTAATTTTTTGAGCAAAAAGGATGCAAATAGCGTGGAAAAAACCACAGGAAATAAGGCGGAAAGCCACAAAAACGCGGTGATTACGCAAAAGGTTGGACAAAGAATCAGAGCATTGCGCTTGGAGCGCACTGATTTGAGTCAAGAAAAGTTTGCGCTCAAAATTGGTATGGATAGAACCTATTTTACCTCGGTTGAAATGGGTAGGCGCAACATTTCCATTGTTAATCTTGAGAAAATCGCCCGAGGCCTTGGCATAACGCTTGAGGAACTTTTTAAGGGCTTATAGTTCGAACAGGGTAGTCAAATTCGCAAACGGAACATAGCAACAACAGCTACCTTTTTTCTATCATTGCTGGCTTGAGCAACATTGCCAAGCCTCTCACAGCTTTCCAAAACTACCTCAAAAAGAACCACCAGATAGCAAATAGTATTGCCAAGCCAAATAGCACCCAAAAGGCAATGGAAGCTATGTTGCAGCCGAGCCTGTTTTGCATGCCCGCCGCAACAAGGCGCTCTGACCATATCCGTCGCCGCTTGTAATATGCCATGCCCTCCTCAAGCGGAGGCAAAGGTTGTCCTTTTGTTAGGTGCCACGCTCCCTTGCTCTCAATAACGCGGGTAAATTGCTCCTGACTGAGCTCGAGCGTGGGGTGCGCGCCAGAATAAATGCGATGTACAATCATGTTGTCAACAAAAATCGCAAGGGCCTGCTCGTAGGCCTCGTTAAGCTCAGGGTCGTAGCAAAAACACGCTACCTCTCCCGTAATGCGTTTGTTTGCCGTGTGATACAAGGTAAGCGAAAGTGCTGTCCTAATGGCCCAGCCCTTGTTGTGGTGATGTAAAAGCCGGCGGGCAGGCTCGCCTTCAATGGTGGCAATACGTGCGCCGTCTTGAGCACGGATTTGTACTTGGTCGCCCTCGGGCGGCTGCAGATGCTCGTCCTCGGGTGTCGGTACTAGGTTGCCCTTAGGCGGCGGCGGCGGCTTGCTCCCGAGCGTCTGCGTCTGTTCACCCTCAAAAACAAGCGTAAGCTCCGTACCAATAATCCCTTCGCTGCCTGCTAAAAAGTCAAAGCTGCGTTTATCCGTAGAATCAAACGTAAAATAAAAGCCGTCGTAAACACTTTTTACCGGCGGAAACTTTGCCTCACGCCGCTTACGCGCAGTAGAAGCAGCCTCAATGCGCGCGCCAACGGGGTCTTGATAGCTTTTTGTTTCTCCTGTTTTGTTCTCAATCATGGTATTATTATGACAGAAATAAAGGAGAACCTATGGATAAACCTATGGATAAAAAACCACTCCCCACCGGAAATGAACCGCGAAAAGGATACGAATCGCTGGTAAATCTCGGGGTTATTCCAGAAGGGCTTACCGTTGATTCGGTTGCCTTGAGTTCGCTTGCACGTATTGAGCTTACAGAAATTGAAAAGCTGCGTTCGCGCGCACTGGCTCCTATCACGGCTTCGAGCGGCCTAGTAGATGACGCAATAAGTTTTGAGGTCGAAACCAATATCATTCCTGACAAAGACGTTTCTGACAAACTGCTCTTTAGAGCGTACGAGAAAAATGAGCTTGTTGGTTATGCGCTGGTGGTTATTGGCTGGCCAGACAAGGGTGCATGGGTTATTCAGCATATGATTATTGACCCCGAACGCAAGGGGCAAGGAATCGGTTCTGGCGTTGTTGCTGCTATTGAGGATTTTGCCGTTGATTCTGAGGTTGAGGCTTCGAGCATTTATGCCATTCCTGTCCAAAAAAGTGGTGCAGGGTTTTGGGAAAACAAAGGCTATGTTGATGAAACCCAGCGTCACTATCTCACCGTTGCTGGGCTTGACCACGAACTTGTGGTGTATCGCAAAAAGCAATAAGGCACACGGAGCAACTATGGTCTTGCGTGGTGGACAGAATAAGCGCGGCAGGCAGAATAAAAAAACTTTTGCCGTAAGAATGCTTGGACGCAAGATTTTTGTTGCTCTTCTCGCAGTTTGCCTGCTCTTCGTGTTTCCCACAGAGGCTTATGCTCAGCCTCCTGAGATACTTTACCAATCGACGGCGCATGCACTGTCTGCAGAAGTAGCCACACAAGCCACCAGCGCTACCAAACTGCCCGCACCAGAAAACGTAACCGCCAAAAAGAAGAGCGGTTCAAGCATTAAAGTAGCGTGGGGTAAGGTAAAAAAGGCAAAGCAGTATTCTGTGTATCGTTCAACTGCCCAAAACGGCACCTATAAAGAAATCGCTTCGTTAAAAGGAAGGTCTTTTGCCGACGAAAACCTTGCTCGTGGCAAAACCTATTTTTATAAGGTGAAAGCACTGGGGGATACCTCCAAACAAAACAGTAAGCTTAGTGTGGCAACAACAGGAACAACACTTAAGCTCGCAGCGCCGCAAAGCGTAGTAGTGAGCAATGTTTCGCCAACTAAGTTGAAAATCAGCTGGCAGGCGGTTGACGGAGCCGGTGGTTACGAGGTCTATCGTCTTTCCTTAGAAACAGGCTTGCATGAGCCTCTTGCCACCACCAAAGAGCTCTCCCATTCAGACGGCGACCTTGTTCCCTTGCAGCGCTATTCTTACCGAGTGCGGGCATACACATCAACCTCAAAGCCAGAGTACCACAGTAGTTTTTGCAAGGCAGTTTCCCAAAAGGCAACCTTGGCAACACCAGTGCCAAGCATCAAGTGGAAAAAGAGCTTTTTGAACCTGAGTTGGAAAAAGGTGCCAGGAGCCAACAAATACCTTGTGTACAGAAAAACTCCTAAGGCCAAGAACTATACCGAACTGGGAGAAACCACCAAGCTTAGTTTTGCAGACAAGCAGGGTAAAAAGGATAAAAAGTATCAGTACAAGATTTGCGCCTATGCTGAGGTTGGCGAGGCGGGCAACAAGCAAATCTTGCAGAGAAGCTCCAAAAAAGTTACGGCTTTTTACTCGCGTATCGACCCCACCAAACCGATGATTGCGCTAACTTTTGATGACGGCCCTAGCCCTTACACAAAAGACATCATAAAAGTTCTAAAAAAATATGATGCACATGCAACCTTTTTTGTTGTGGGAAATCGTGTGAAATCGAAACAGAAGGTACTCAAACTTGCTGTCAAAAACGGTAATGAAATTGGCAACCACACCTATTCTCATCCGCACCTTACGGGACTCAGCTCCGCAGCGCGTAAGCAGCAGTTCAAGAAAACGAATGATGCCGTTAAGACTGCCTGTAGTGTTACACCAAAAGTAATGCGTCCTCCGTACGGAAGCACCAATGCTTCGGTTGGGGCTGATGCTGGAATGCCCGTGATCATCTGGTCGATTGACACACAAGATTGGCGAACGCGAAGCAGTGCTGCAACAATTCGTTCTGTTTTAAGTGCGCGCGATGGCGACATTGTGCTGATGCACGACATTCATGTTTCGACGAGAGATGCGACCGAGAGTTTTGTGTCTGAGCTGACGAAGCGAGGCTTTCAGTTGGTCACCGTAAGCGAACTTGCAAAATACAAAGGGAAATCCCTCAAGAAGGGTAAGAACTACCACAGCATTCGCTAAAGATATGGCAAACAAAACGCCCCCGTGCGAAGCACGGGGGCGTTCCTTAAAAACTACTAGCGATTATCAGAAACCGCAAATTGCTCGGCAAGAGCTGCCTGAGCCGCAGCAAGGCGGGCAAGCGGCACACGATACGGCGAGCAAGACACGTAGTTCAAACCTATGCGGTAGAACTCTTTAACGCTGTCTGGGTCGCCACCATGCTCGCCACACACACCAAGGGTAATGTCGGGACGCACAGCACGTCCAAGCCTGCAGGCAGACTCAACGAGCTTAGAAACACCCGAGTCAATCGTCTCAAAGGGATTGCACGGCAAAATCTTGCGCTCAAGGTAACGTGGAATAAACTTAGACTCCACGTCATCACGGGAGAAACCAAAGGTGGTCTGGGTCAAGTCGTTGGTGCCAAAGGAGAAGAACTCGGCATGCTCAGCAATTTCATGTGCGGTTACTGCGGCACGCGGAAGCTCAATCATCGTGCCAATAGGAATGTTAAGCTCAAGCCCAAACTCCTCAGAAACCGATTTAATAACCTCAAGCGCCTCTTCACGCAAAACGGCAAGCTCAGGAACCACGCTCACCAGAGGAATCATAATCTCTGGCTCAGGCTTTAAGCCCTCTTTAAGCAGGCGAGCAGTAGCCGTTGCAATGGCACGCACCTGCATAGCAGGAAGCTCGGGGTTCAAAATCGCCAGGCGACAGCCGCGCAAACCAAGCATGGGGTTCATCTCGGTCATAGAGTCAATGCGAGCAAGCAAACTGCGCTTGGTTGCAATCAAATCATCGTCACTCGAACTTGCCTCAAGGCGAGCAATCTCAACCTCAAGGGCACGAGGGTCGTCCAAGAACTCATGGAGCGGTGGGTCAAGCAGGCGTACCACTACGGGCAGTCCGTCCATCGCCTTAAACATTCCATAAAAGTCCTCGGTTTGTACGCTCAACAAATCGCTGAGCGCCTTGGTGCGTACCGCCTCATCATCGGTAAGAATAAAGCTCTGGATAATGGTTTTGCGGTCGCCCAAGAACATGTGCTCAGTGCGGCACAGGCCAATGCCCGCTGCACCAAAGTCGCGTGAAAGTTGAGCGTCTTCTGGATTGTCGGCATTTGCGCGCACGCCCATGGTGCGGAAGGCATCTGCCCACTCCAAAATAGTATCCAAATCGCCCGAAAGCTCTGGCATAACCAAATCAACGGCACCAAGCACCACAACGCCGGTGGTTCCGTCGATAGAGATAAGGTCGCCTTCTTTGATAACAATATTGGTGCCAACAATGCTTGCCTGCTTTGCCTCTGCGTCAATTTTGAGAGCCTCAGCACCACAAACACACGGCGTGCCCATACCACGAGCAATAACTGCAGCGTGTGAGGTCTTGCCGCCATGACTGGTGAGAATACCTTCTGCAGCAACCATACCAGCGAGATCATCGGGGTTGGTTTCCCAGCGCACCAGTACCGATTTGCGTCCCTGCTCCGCTACAGCAACAGCATCAGCGGCACTAAAGACTGCCTCACCTACCGCAGCACCTGGAGAGGCATTAAGACCCTTAGCAACAACGTCATACTGTGCAGCTTTGTCAAACTGCGGGTGAAGCAGCTGGTCGAGCTGGGCGGGGTCAATGCGCAGGATAGCTTCCTCTTTAGAGATAAGCCCTTCGTCAACCATGTTCATAGCAATGTGCAGCGCAGCGGCGGCAGTACGTTTGCCCACGCGTGTTTGCAGCATCCAAAGTTTGCCCTGCTCGATGGTAAACTCAATATCGCACATATCCCGATAGTGATTTTCAAGGGTCTTAAAGACCTCCTCAAGCTCACGTCCTGCATCTTGCAAGCCGTCAACCGTTTTAAGCTCAATAATGGGAGAAGTGTTGCGAATACCAGCAACCACGTCCTCGCCTTGGGCGTTGACCAGATAGTCACCGTAGAACTCATTTTCTCCCGAGGCAGGATTGCGGGTAAAGGCAACGCCCGTGGCAGAAGTTTCGCCCTTGTTGCCAAACACCATCGACTGCACGTTAACAGCCGTACCCAAATCGTCAGAGATTTTATTTTGCTTGCGGTAGAGCTTGGCGCGGTCATTCATCCATGAACCAAACACCGCTCTAATCGCAAGGTTAAGTTGCAAATCGGGGTCTTGTGGGAACTGAGCAGCACCGTTTAGAACCAACTCGGGATACTCATTTGCACTTACATTTGCCGAGAAAATCTGCTTGAACTCTGCTACCAGTGCCTCAAGGTCGGCGGCAGAAAGCTCATTGTCGCCCTTAACACCGCAAGCAAGCTTCTTAGCGGTGATGGCGTTTTCGAACAAGTCGCCGTCTACGTCCATAACAACCTTGCTAAACATTTGGATAAAACGACGATAACTATCCCACGCAAAACGGGGGTTTTCGGTCTGTTTGATGAGACCGTTAATGGATTGATCGTTAAGACCAAGGTTCAGCACCGTATCCATCATGCCCGGCATGGAGAACGGAGCACCTGAGCGCACGCTTACCAACAGTGGGTCATCGGCATCGCCAATGCGCTTTTGCATACGATCCTCTAAGTTGAGGCGGTAGGCTTCAATCTCATCGAGTGAGCCTTGGGGGAACTGATTGCCGAGTGCGGAATACTCAACACAGGTTTGACACGAGATAGTAAATCCCGGAGGAACGGGCAAACCAATAGAGGCCATCTCCGCAAGATTAGCTCCTTTGCCACCAAGAACAGCTTTCATGTCCTTGTTGCCCTCGGTTACGTTGTTGCCATAGGCGTCTTTGCCAAAGGCGAACACACGCTGTACCACGGTAGGAACTACCACGTTTTCCTTTTCGTCATTCTTGTAAACCATTTGACCCTCCTGCTTAACGTACTGTCATTTAACGCACTGTCATATTTTGTCCCATATACCACCATTGAGCCATCGCAAAAGCATGGCTGCTTTTGTCTTTGTTAATAATACTGCTTTATGGGCGGTTTGTGTGAGGGGAATGCAACCTCATAGTAACGTAATACTTCTTGTGCCGTTTCTTCGATGGCGCGATTGTCGGTTCGCACCACAATACAGCCTAATCTGCGCATAAGCGCACGTGCCTCGTCTAAGTCAAGCTGAACGTTTGAGAGCTCGGCGTAGTTTTCTGCGAAGTCCACCGCACTGCCCAACCTGCGATAGCGTATTTCTGAAAGAAGCTGAGCTTGACTGGTAAGTCCAAAGATGCGGGCAGGATCAACGTCAAAAAGCTCTTTGGGCGGCTTGACACCCGGCGCAAGCGGCACATTTGCCACCCGATAGCCATACATGGCAAGATACATAGAAAGCGGTGTTTTAGAGGTGCGCGAAGCCCCTATAAGCACAATATCAGCCTCGGTAAGGGCTTCGGGGTTGCGACCGTCATCGTGGTCAACGGCAAACTCCATTGCCTCAACGCGCGCAAAATATGCTTTGTCTGTTTTACGAACCAGCCCGGGAGCGCCCAAAGGTTCCTCCTCAGAGGCCTCGGCAATGGCGGCAATAGCAGGGCCGATAAGGTCAACAGCGGCAACGTTTTTATCGGCAATGAACTTTTTGAACGCCGCAACAATCTCTTGGTTTGCTATGGTGTAGAAAATAACGAGCTCTTGCTCGGGGTTTTCAGCGAAGAGTTGGCTGATGTAGTCTTTGATTTCTTGAATATTTTCTACGTTGGGCAAGCGCTTGATAAAGCACTCGGTATTGGTGAACTGGGTGGCAGCGGCAGCGGCAATGGTTGCCGCTGTATCGCCAATGCTGTCTGAAATAACGTGAATGTCGAGGGTGGTGTTTGGTTGGTTTTTGGGGGTGGCGTGGGTGGTAGATTGGGCGGTGGGCTGGGCGGTAGATTGGGCGCCTTCTGCTGTTTGGGTTGCTCCTGCTTCGCCGGCAGCTTCGGCTGCGGCCTCGGCGGCGGCTTCGGCGGCGGCTTCGGCAGCAGCTTCAACGGCAGCTTGGGCGGTTTGGGCGGCATTGGTTTTTGACAAACCAAGGCTCAGCGGAAGCTTGTGTGCCGTTTGTGAGAAAGATTTTGCCATACTGTTCTATCCTGTCCTAATCTACCCTAACCTGCACTAACCCATTCTGCACTCGTTTGCCCTCGTCTGCCCCGCTCTACCCTAGCTTGCCCTAACCTGCCAGTTTTCCAAAATCGGCAACGTCTTTGAACACCGCAACAAAGCGGTTGAGCAGGCGCAGGCGATTTGCCCGCACTGCCTCGTCCTCAGACATAATAAGCGTGGACTCAAAAAACTCGTCAATGGGTGCGCGCAAGCCAGCTAAGCAGGTAAGCGCGTAGTCGTAGTTGCCCATCGCAAGTGCGTCTTGCACCCCTTGCTGAGTAAGCGTAATCGCCTTGGAGAGCTTATGCTCCTCCTCCTCAAATAATATCTCGTCACATTTGGTACCCAGCTTGTCGCTGCGGAGGTTGTTAGCACGAGCGTAGGCCGTTGCCAGATCTTCAAAGTCCTCGGCACGCTTGGCGCGAGCGCGCTCCAAAGCGTCTGAGCGCTCCATAACAGCAGCGGGTTCTATGATGCCCGTGGCGAGCACCGCAGCCACCGTATCAGACGCAAAGCCCCGTTCGCGCGCCATAACCTCAAGGCGGGTTGTAAAGAAGCTGCGAATGGCTGCCAGTGTTTCGTCCTTGTCAAAATCAAGCTCAGTTTTTGCCAGCGCTGCAAGAGAGCTTTTTATCATCTCGTCGAGCGATACCTCAAAGCCAGAAAGCAAAATATTGATGATGCCTATGGCTCCGCGGCGCAATGCAAAGGGGTCAGAGGAGCCCGTGGGAGCTTGTCCCGCTGCAAAAATACCCGTAATAGTGTCGAGCTTGTCGGCAAGAGCAACCGCCTTGCCCTCAAAGTTCTGCGGCAGCTCGTCGCCAGCAAAACGCGGACGGTAGTGGTCTTTGATAGCGAGGGCAACCTGCTCAAGCTCGCCTGATGCCTGCGCATAATAGCAACCCATAACACCTTGCAGCGAGGTAAACTCAACCACGGCAGAAGTTACCAAATCTGCCTTAGCGAGCAGAGCCGCGCGAGCCGCATCATTTACTTGCTGTTCGCTGCCATCGGCGAGCGCGGCGATATTTTTAGCCAGCGCAACAATACGCTCGGTTTTATCGTACAGGCTTCCTAGCTTTTCATGGAAAACCACGGTTTTAAGTTTCTCAACGTAGCCGTGCAAAGGTGTTTTCAAATCCTCATGATAAAAGAATGCCGCATCTGAAAGACGAGGACGGATAACACGCTCGTGCCCGGCAAGAATGCTTGAATTGTAGGCGGGCGAGCCATTTGAAACCACGAGGAAGTAGTTAGAAAGACTGCCTCCTGAGGTGCGCAGGGGGAAGTAGCGCTGATGCTTGACCATGGCGTCGATGATGATTTCTTCTGGCACTGCCAAAAACTCCTCATCAAAGGTACCCATAAGCGTTGTGGGAAACTCAACAAGATTTATTACCTCAGCAAGTGTTGCCTCGGGGATAACGGCGTTAAGGCCGCTTTTCTCCTCAAGTGTTTTGACTTGCGCCCGAATATGACCCGCACGCATGGTCGAGGAAGAAATGACCCAAAGCTTAGTGTGAATGCTTGAAAGCTCATCGGCAGTGGAAACCTTTGCGGTTTCGTCGGCGATGAGGCGGTGTCCGCGCGTGTAGCGGTGTGCCGTAAGGTCTGCAAAAGTGCAGGGTATGACCATCTCTCCCCAAAGTGCCAAAAGCCAGCGCACCGGACGAACAAAACTTGCATTTGTACAGCCCCAACGCTGCGATTTGGGCCAGTCTAGCTTGGCGATAAGCTCGGTAAGAATGTCTGGCAGCAGCGTATAGGTCTTACGAGCGATTTGCTCAACGAGGGCAAACACATACTCGGTATCGCCTTCTTTTGCCGTGGTGAGTGAGCGTACGTCAACGCCCTTGCCACGGGCAAAACCATCGGCTGCCTTGGTGGGCTCGCCCATCTCATCAAAAGCGATAGAAACCGCTGGACCACGAAAACGCTGCACGAGTGGTGTTGAATAGGCAGCCACCCGCTTGACCTCAAGAATTATGCGGCGAGGAGTTGAACGTGTGCTAATCTCGCCATGCTCTATACGAGCTTCCTCGAGTGCTGCACGGGCAAGCCCTGCAAGCTGCTCGGTAGCCCTATACAGCGGTGTTGAGGGAATCTCCTCGGTGCCAATTTCGAGCACAAGCGTGGCGGTATCATCAAAAGCGGGCTGCGTATTTGCCTCGTTGTACTCCTCCATGGCCTTGCGTGCCAAAGCGGCTGCTTGTTCAGGAGTTGGGAGGGCTGGAGCTGCTTCAGTTGGGGTTGCAGCTTCGGTTGCGGCGGCGGCTTCTGTTACGGCGGCGGCTGCAAGCGCAGCAGCTTCAGCACTCTGGTTTGTTTGCTCAGCACTCTGACCTGCCTGCTCAGCATTCTCGCCTTCCTGCTGCGCTTCTTCGCCAGCTTGCCCAGCTTCGGCAGCGTCCTTGGCAGCTACCTCTGCAGCTGCACGTTGCGTAGCCTCATTCAGTTCAGCCAAACGCTGCTCAGCTACACGTTGCTCCTCGCGGACAAGATAGCCCTCGCAGCAGCTCTTGGCAAGCGTACGCACGCGCAGGATATAGCCCATGCGCTCCGTCGCCGAGATAGCCCCGCGCGCGTCAAGCAAGTTAAAGGCATGGGAGCATTTAAGCACGCAATCGTAGGCGGGCAGCGGGAGGTTTGCCTCAAGCAAACGACTACACTCTGCCTCATATCGTTCAAAATTGCTAAATAATATAGCAGTATCTGCATATTCAAAGTTGAATGCGGAGAACTGCCGTTCATTTTCTAGGAAAACATCGCCGTACGTAAAAACGGTCCCCTTGTCGTCACGCGACCACACAAGGTCATAGACCGAATTAACACCTTGAATGTACATCGCAAGGCGCTCAAGACCGTAGGTCAGCTCGGCGGGCACGGGCCTGCACTCAATACCGCCAACCTGCTGGAAGTAGGTAAACTGCGTGACCTCCATGCCGTTAAGCCAGACTTCCCAGCCAAGCCCCCATGCTCCCAGGGTTGGAGATTCCCAGTCGTCCTCGACAAAGCGCACGTCGTGGTCATGCGGCTCAATGCCAATGGTTCTGAGCGAATCAAGATAAAGATTTTGCACGTCGGCGGGCGACGGCTTGAGGAGCACCTGAAACTGATAGTAATGCTGCAGGCGGTTGGGGTTTTCTCCGTAGCGACCGTCGGTTGGACGACGCGAAGGCTGCACATAGGCAGTATTCCACACGTTTGGGCCTAAGGAGCGCAGCGTGGTAGCCGGGTGGAACGTTCCTGCCCCCACCTCGCTATCGTAGGGCTGCAAAACCACGCAACCTCTATCCGCCCAAAAGCGCTCAAGCTTAAGGATAATATCTTGAAACGTCAGTTGTGACCCTGTGTTTTCTAGTTTCTCTTGTTTTTCTTGCGGGGCAGCCATGGCTTCCTCTCTTTTTCAACAATTATAATGCTTTTTGGTGCTGTTTTCTTGTTTCTCAGCGTTGCTTTTCTGCTTCTCGGCTTGCGCCAAAATAACCAGCGCTTGTTCCTCTTTGCTCAGCTCAGCCGCTGCCAAAAGGTCGGGGCGCAACTGTGCAGTTCTGATTATAGACATTTTGCGACGCCATGCGGCTATCTTTGCGTGATCACCCGACAAAAGGACGTCGGGAACGTCCAAGTCGCGATAACTGGCAGGACGCGTGTATTGCGGATATTCCAACAGCCCTTGGGTAAAGGACTCGTCAACATTTGACAGCTCATCGCCTAACGCTCCGGGGAGCAAACGACAAACGGCATCGGTAAGCATCATAGCAGGCAGCTCGCCGCCGGTAACAATGTAGTCACCCATGCTAATAATGCGGTCTGCTTGCGTGTATACGCGCTCATCAAGGCCTTCGTAACGGCCGCACACCAAAACAAGGCGCTCCTGCTCGCTCAGCTCACTTGCCACCTGCTGAGTAAACGGCTCACCAAAGGGGGCAAAAAAGATGACCGTTGCGGGCTCGGTTTGCAAAAGCTCGTCAAGGGCCTCAAAAACAGGCTCGACCTTCATAAGTTGCCCCTGCCCGCCGCCGTAAGGTTCATCGTCGGTGGTACGATGCTTGTCGTGCGTCCATGTGCGCAGGTCATGAGCCTCAAAGTCGAGAATGCCCGCTTCTCTCGCACGCCCAATAATGGACATGCCCATAGGGTCATTGAACATTTGCGGAAATATAGAAAGCACCTCAATGCGCATTGTCTGCCTCCTTGGGTGCCTTTTGCTCGTAAGAGCCTTTTTTACTCGTCAGGGCTTTTTTGCTCGTGAGGGGTTTTTGGGGCGCTTCTTTGGATGTTTTCTTTTCTGCCGGAGCATTTAGCTCAAGCAAGCCCTGCGGAAGCCTTACCTCAATAATGTCCTCAGAAATGCTCACAATAAACTCATCAACAAAGGGTATGAGAAGTTCTTTGGCATCGGCTGTTCCACCCTGCGAAACCACCAACAAAGGGTGTGCTGGATTGTCCTCTGTGCGCTTTAGTTCACCCAGCTCGCCAGCTACTGCATCAACCACCGAGCAACCAATAAGGGTGGCAAGCTCTGCAGCAGCCAAAATGTTGACGTCGGCAAAAGAGGCACCATCGTAATCGTCACCGTCGCTTAACACCTCAGCAGTAGCGCCACTCAACACCTCAGCCACCTTTGCAGCACCAGCACGCGCCAACAAAAAACGTCCCGCCAGCTCACGGGCAGCGGCACCGTCATCAACACCCTCAAGGCGAATAACCACGCCTTTTGCCTGCTCGCTCATCTGCGCAACGCGAGTGTGACGCACGCCGGTAAGCGTTGGCGGCACAATCCAGACCTCAAGGCCCTCATATAAACGCAAAGGAAGATTGCTGGGCGCAGCCACAACAATCTCCCCTTTAAGGCCTTTCGGCTTATTCATTACTGCAACGAGCTCGTAGTTCTCATCTGCTTTCATGCGAGAAAACCACGTCAGTCCAATATCTCTACCTCGACGTGAGGACCACCAATATAGGACGATGAAGCGCGAGCGAGCGTACGCAGTGCACGCACTACCCTACCTTGCCTACCTATGATTTTGCCAGTGTCATCGGGGGCAACCTTGACCTCGATGATAACCGTAAGTTCCTCTTCACGTGAAACGATTTCGACCGCATCGGGGTCATCGACCAGTGACATAACAACGGATTCAACGAGTTTAACGGGATTATGAATCTCTTCTGTCATTTTGTACCTTACTTTCTCTCAGCTTGTTTAAGCTTTTCTCAGCTTACTCTCAGTTAAGCTTGCTCGCGGGCAATTTTCAAAAGACGCGCAACAGTTTCGGTTGGCTGAGCGCCCTGCTTAATCCACGTGTCTACCTTATCCATGTCAAAGGTAATGAGCGCAGGGTCAACGCAGGGGTTGTAACGACCAACTTCCTCGATGCAGCGTCCGTCGCGTTTGGCGCGCGCATCGGCGACCACAACACGATAATACGGAGCCTTTTTAGCTCCATGACGAGCCAGACGAATCTTTACAGACAAAACGTTCTCCTTTTCGTATACGATACAACTTTGTGAGACAACATGATATAGCTAATCAGCAACTTTGGCAATGTTTCCAGCAAAGGAACCCTCAAAGAAGCTTGAAAGAGGCTCGGAAAGCCGCTGGAAGGCCGCAGATCAACATTGAAGATAAGAGTTTCGTAGTGTGAGCAGTTCACGCCGCTCTTGCAAACTTGACCTCCTCCCATTTTCTACCTCAGTACATCTTTGTAAGATTGCCATCTCTGTCCATGGAAAATAAGTATAAACCATTGGCTTGGTGCTCAGTTTCTGTTGCGGTTGCAAAATAGAGTGTCTCGTCTACAATGATAAACCCGCAGTCTTCAAAAAAGTCGGGCAGCTCAAAGGCCTTCTCTCCAATAGAAAAAAAGTATTTGTCAGATGTTTCTTCTGCATACACCGCAGCACCATCAACATACGAACACACTATTTTGCTTCTTAAAGATTCTATCTCAGTAATCTCGTTATTGTAAATGTTCATTCGCCAAAGACCCTCGTCGGAATCATTGTGAAAACCATCTTCAGAAAAACCAGAAAAATAGATGTCATCCTCCTCTGAAAAAAGGATGCCGCACCCACTCAGCTGGTCAACTTTTTGAAGATCTGAACCGTCTGTTTTCATTTTTATGACCTCATACTCTGTCTCATCTTTTATTAGCGTCACAAAAATCCATTCCTTACATAAAACTTCGTATGCATCTAAGGAGAGCCAGCCATCTTTGTTTGGATTAGTTTCTGTTTGTTCAAACTCAAACAGTACCTCTTTTTCTACATTTTCAGTCATAACTATGTTTATTTTTGTCAAACTAACACCCGCGTAGTCCACAGCCGCAAGATATCTCCAGCCGTTTGAAATGGTACCGCCTAACCAAAATTGTTCTCCTCCTTTTAAATACTCTACACTTTTGCCGTCAATTCTCACTTTTCTGTCCGACCACCACGTCGGAGAGTCAACAAAAACGTAATCACCAATAACTCGTAAATGGTACGGTTGATGGCCGATAAACGGAAACTTATAAGTTTTTAGAGCTTTAGCATTCCTACCGTCAATCCCTATCTTTATGATTTCTTTGTTTTTGATGAAGTAGATGTACCCGTCTTGATAATCAATAAGATCCCAAGATGTCCACTGATTGGCTGTAGTGTGGTACTGCTCTCTTTGCTCAACAACCTGAAAAGATTCTGCACTAAAAAGAGAATTATAGATTACTAAAAACAGAGGCACGAGCAACACCAGTCCTCCAACAGTAATTATTCTTCTTTTATAAACCTTAGACCCAGGCATTATATGCCTCACTTTTCATAATGGAAAATGCCAACTGCTCTAGATACGTTTTTCACAAACAAAAAATCTTTTTTATATTGTCAACCGTGCTTGATGTTTCTTTTTGTTGTTCGGTGGCGGTCGCTTTGCTTTCATTTGGTTCTGCAAAAGCCTGTGTGGGAGGGGTCATGGTAAAAACAAGAAGGAAAACAAGGGTCATGGCAACAACAAAACGGAAGCTTTTCATGGTGAGCACCTCTCTAAAATGGGCTTTATCAAGCCATCACTTAAGATACAGAGAACTGTTCCCCTGGCTAACTTCGGGTTGATGCCTTCCCCACACAAACCCCACACTGCAGCTCTCACTACCTTGCTGTGCGGATATTATAGCATGAAGAAAACAAAAAACGGAACACATTTCTCATTCCATTTTGGAATGAGAGATGCACGTTAGGCACAAATTGAAATTGGTTCTGTTTCTAATTAGCGACGGAAAGTGAACATGCTACTCTGCTCACAAAATCACAGACTGCACCTATCTTGCTTGCAAAAAAACTGCCAACTTATTCCTCAATATAGTCTTTGAGTTTGCCGGAGCGGGAGGGGTGGCGCAGCTTTGCCAGCGTTTTGCTCTCGATTTGGCGAATGCGCTCACGCGTAACCCCAAACTCTCTACCAACTTCCTCTAAGGTGCGGGGGTGTCCGTCCTCAAGTCCAAAACGCAGCGAGATAACCTTGCGCTCACGCTCAGCAAGTCCGTCTAACACTTTGTTAAGTTGCTCTTGCAACATAGAAAAACTTGCAGCATCGGGCGGCACTACAGCGGCACTGTCCTCAATAAAATCACCAAGCTGGCTGTCCTCCTCCTCACCAATAGGAGTTTCAAGAGAAACAGGCTCTTGAGATATCTTTTGGATCTCGCGAATGCGCTCGGCGGTCATCTCCATGCGCTCGCCAATTTCTTCTGGCGTTGGCTCACGACCAAACTCTTGCAGCAGCTGACGCTGAATGCGCACAAGCTTGTTAATAGTTTCGACCATGTGCACGGGAATACGAATAGTGCGGGCCTGGTCTGCAATGGCACGCGTGATAGCCTGACGAATCCACCACGTAGCGTAGGTCGAAAACTTAAAGCCTTTGGTGTAATCAAACTTTTCAACTGCACGTATCAAGCCGAGGTTGCCCTCTTGGATAAGATCCAAAAAGAGCATACCGCGCCCTACGTAGCGCTTGGCAATAGAAACCACCAGACGTAAGTTTGCTTCGATGAGCTGTTGTTTGGCATCAAGTCCCACTTGCTCAACACGCGAAAGGCGACGTGAATCTCGGCGCTCAAGTTCAATCTTTTTCTTGTAGGCTTCCTCGAGCTGCATTCCTGCCTCAACGCCCGCTTCGATTTTCATCGCCAAGTCGATTTCCTCAGCAGCACTCAAAAGGTCAACTTTGCCAATCTCTTTGAGATACATACGTACAGGGTCGCCCGTAAGCAGGGCAACCGACGAATCAGAAACGGTACGCTTTTTAGTACCTTTCTTAGTTTTCGAGTTTACCGTGGGCAAAACAACGTCAACGGTTTCTGCGCTTTTGAGTTCAGATTCTGGAATGCCCTCGAGTATTTCATCGTCGCTGAGCGAAACCGCCTCGTCTGCGCCCTCGGCCTCTGCATCCTCGCCCATGTTTGAAATCTCGGGCTCAGCATCGCCGTCTTCGGGGTCGTCAACAACCGTAATGCCACGGCTATTGAGATGGGTGTGAACTGCCGTGACTTGAATGGGCGAAAGGTCATAACGGGCAAGCGTTTCTTTGACTTCGCTTTGCGTCATTGATCCAACCTCAGCATACTGCTTTTCAATTTTGATGAGTTCTGGTTCAAACATCTCTATTTCGGGGGGCAGGTTTAACTCAAGGTTTGACTCGGTGCTTTCGAGCACGTCTGTTACGTCTTCCAATACGTTTTTTTGCGTCTTCTTTGGTGTGTTCTTTGATGTGTTCTTTGGCAAAATGAACCTCAACTTTCATAATGTTTCAGACGAGCGCGAGCCCACATCTGCAGGTACTGGCAGCGTGAGCGCGAAGCTCCTTAGTTGAACTGAACAGTATAGCAATTAGTCATGCATTTTGGGAAGCTCAGCAAAGCGTTTTCTTACATCGTTCAATTCTTGTTGCTTTTTTGCGATTTCGCTAAATAAGTCTTGGGCCGTCAAGTCTTGGGCCGTTTGGGCGGATGCTGCTTGGGCGGGTGCAGCTTGCCCAGCGGGTTGACCCGCAGACTGCCCTAACTCAAGACGGCGATGTTTTGCTTTGAGCGATGCAACCTCCCGTGATAATTGCTCCTCACGTAAAGAAAACATAAGGATACGAGCATGCATAAGCGCATCGTCCTCGTTAATTTGCGTGAGCCCAGCAGCAAGCAAGCTGGCAGCCTCAGGAATAGCTGCGATAATGCGCGAGGTAAGCTCGGCGGGGGGCTCATCTATCCACGCCTCCCCTGCCATCAGAGTGCTGGCTACGGTAGCGTGCAAATCGTCTTCAAAAGAAATGCGCGAGAACGCCTCGCCCAGCATACGACGCACGTGCGGAAACTTAACCGCATAAATAAGCAGCTCGCGCTCATAGCCCCTTTGTCGTTCAAATCCTGCAAAAACAGCAGGATCGATGGCTATGTCACTCCCCACTTCGTCTGCCCCAGATGCCTGAGCAAAGCTCCGGGGTGCCTTAATACTGTTGAAGGTCGCCCGTATGGTTTTTCCTTCGACCGAAAAGAAGTCGGTAAGGTAGTCAAGATAACCTTCGGCAAGCAGGCTGCCACGCAAAGGCAAAAGCACCATGAGCGCTTCTTTAAGCGCACGCTCGCGCTCCTCGGGCTTGCGCTTGTCAAAGCCCGAAAGGCGCAGGTCAAGCGAGAACTGAATGAGCGGTTTTGCGCCGTCAAGCACCGCCTGCAGTTTTTCGGGTCCTTCGTTTTTGCACATATCCGCTGGGTCAAGACCTTCTGGCAGCGTAGCAACCAAAAAATCCATGCTCTCAAACCCTGCCGCACCGAGTTCGGTGGTAATAAGCGTTGCCGCTTTGTCGGCAGCTGCAAGCCCCGCACGGTCGCCGTCAAACAAATACAAAATAGTCTTGGCAAAGCGCTTGAGCAGTTTAATATGCTGCGGCGTGAGCGCCGTTCCCAATGTTGCAACCGTATTGGTAAAGCCCGCTTGATGCATGGCAATAACGTCGGTATAACCCTCAACTACCACAGCGCGCCCCGTATTGGTAATAGCTGCCTTCGCTTTGTCGATAGCAAAAAGATTTTCTCGTTTGTGGAACAAAAAGGTTTCTGACGAGTTGATGTATTTAGCCACCTCTTTGCTGCTGCTTATGGTGCGTCCGCCAAAGGCAATGACCTTGCCCCGCAAATCGTAAATGGGAAACATAATGCGGTCATAAAATCGGTCGGTTACTTGGTGATTGGTGCGCTCTGAGGCCACATTGGTGGCGAGCATCTCATCGCGCGTGTAACCCAGCTTGGTAAGATGTTTAACGAGCATGCCACGCCCCGGTGCATAACCAATCAGCCATTCCTTAGGAATATCACCACCAAAATCTCGTTTGGTGAGGTAGGCGCGCGCGGCGTCTGACGCAGGACTTTTAACGCGCATGAGCTGGTAGTGGTAAAACTCGGCCGTTTTTTCGCACACCTCATAAAGCCGCGCGCGCTTGCCCTTATCCAACGCCGTACCCGTGTGCTGTAGCTCGATATTGGCGCGCTCAGCCAAAATGGTAATCGCATCAATAAACTCAAGGTTTTCTGACTTCATCAAAAAACCAATCGCATCGCCCCCCTCTCCACAGCCAAAACAATGGAAAAGTTGCGTTGCAGGGTCTAACTTAAAAGAGGGAGTTTTCTCGTTATGAAACGGACAGCAGCCCCAGAACTCGCGTCCTCGCTGCTTAAGAACCACACGCTCGCCCACGAGGGCGACCAGGTCGGTCGCCTCGCGGACTTTGCGAATGTCATCTGCATCTATCACATTAGCTCAAAAGTTCTTAGCGTATGCCGTGGTAGCAGAACTACAAAATGCCGTGCAGCAAGCCGCCGCCCAGCGTAATAAACAGCGGTACAAATACGAGCGATACAACGGTAACAACCTTGATAAGAATGTTAATGGACGGGCCAGACGTATCCTTAAAGGGGTCGCCAACGGTGTCGCCAACCACAGCAGCCTTGTGAGCCTCAGAGCCCTTGCCGCCGTGTGCGCCCGTTTCGATATATTTCTTAGCATTATCCCAAGCGCCACCAGCGTTAGCCATGTACACGCTCATCAAAAAGCCGGTGCCCAAAACGCCAACGAGGAAGCCAGCCAAAATGTTGACGTCCAAAACGCCAAGCAACACAGGGATAACTACCGCAAGAATACCCGGAAGCATCATCTCTTTGAGAGCCGCCTTAGTTGAGATAGAAACGCAGGCCTCGGTATCGGGCTCAGCTTTGCCCTCCATAAGACCAGTAATCTCTTTGAACTGACGGCGAATCTCGATAATCATGGCGTTAGCAGCGCGCGATACGGCACCCATAGTCATAGCGCCAAAGAAAAACGGCATCATCGCACCAATAATTACACCAACAATAACAAAGGGGTTATCAAGCGAAATGTTGAGCATAGTAACCGGCGTGCCCAAAATGCTCTCTCCCTTATCAGCAAGTGCGCCAAGCTTGTGGTCAAGATTGGTCTTGAACGCAACAAAGAGTGCAAGGGCGGTCAAAGCTGCGGAGGAAACCGCAAAGCCTTTGGCAACCGCAGCCGTGGTGTTGCCCACAGTATCAAGTTGGTCGGTACGCTCACGAACCTCAGGTGGGAGCCCTGCCATCTCGGCAATACCACCAGCGTTGTCTGCAACAGGACCATACGAATCTACGCCAACCGTGGTCGCCGTGGTAGAAAGCATGCCCAAAGCGGCAAGACCGATGCCGTAAACACCAAACATAGGATCACCCAAAGCCGTACCGGCAAGATAGGCAATCGCAACGGCAGCTACCAGCACGAGCGTAGGCAAAACGGTTGAAAGCATACCCGTTCCCAAACCCTCGATGATATTGGTTGCCGTGCCTGACTCAGAAGCAAGCGCAATTTTTTTGGTAGGACTTTTTTGATAGGAGGTGTAATACTCCGTAATTTTACCAATGGCAAGACCGGCAGCAAGACCAGCGGCGGCAGACAAGAACAGCCACAGAGCGTTGATGCCCGTTGAGAGTTGCCATACCAAAACGCAGACAAAAATCATGAGGAACACCAGCGCTGAGGTAAGGTTGGTGCCTCGGTTGAGTGCCTTGTGGATTTTTGAGGAGTCATTGGTGTTAACCGCAAACAGGCCAATGATAGAAGCAAGAATACCGCCAGCAGCAAGCACAAGCGGCAACACGAGAGCAATATAGAAGTTAGAACCCTCAAGAATACCGGCAGCGTTCATGGCAACTGCCAATACGATAGGCGCCAAGATAGCGCCTGCATAAGACTCGTAAAGGTCAGCACCCATACCAGCCACGTCGCCTACGTTGTCGCCAACGTTATCGGCGATAACGCCAGGGTTGCGGGGGTCGTCTTCAGGAATACCTGCTTCGACCTTACCCACCAAATCAGCACCAACGTCAGCAGCCTTGGTGTAGATACCGCCACCCACACGCGCAAACAGCGCGATAGATGAAGCACCCATAACAAAACCGTCAACAATCTCGACGTTGTGCAGGAAGTTCTCGTTAAATACTAAAAAGCCAATCGCCCACAAAGACAGTCCCAAAAGACCAAGTGAGGCAACAATAAGGCCCATCGTCAAGCCTGAGCGATAGGCAACTTTTAATGCGCCAGCAATGCCCGTGGTTGCAGCTTGCGTGGTGCGTGCGTTAGCGCGCGTGGCAACATACATGCCAAAATAACCAGCGATTACCGACAAAATGCCGCCCGTCAAAAATGCGGCTGCGGTAAGCCAGCCAATGGCAAGCCCCAAAACAACCGTTACTACGAGGGCAAAAATGATGAGCGCACGGTACTCGGCAAACAAAAACGCCTGTGCGCCTTTTTGAATGAGCCCTGAGAGCTTTTGCATTCTTTCGTTGCCGGAATCTTGCTTGAGCACCCAATATGCCAAATACGCCGCTACCGCAATACCGACAATCGAGCAGATTGGTGCTAGCCATGCTAAATACTGAGCCATGAAGGCCGCTCCTCTCGTTACGTGAAGCCGTTTTGACCCCACTACTACTTACACTACTTGCAGCACGTAACACGTTGCGTGCATAACCTGATTATTCTATAGGAAAGTAAGGGCAATTCCAAGCTAGAATGAGCGTTTTTCTGTAGTTTTTCTTTAGTAAGAGTGCCAAAAGTGCTTTATTTTCTGTCCTGCGCAAACGGGACGCACCGTGGGGCTATGCAGTCTATAAGTTTCCTCCCCCTACATAACCCCTCGGTAGCGCCCGCCACACAGGTCATCATGCAACAAAGACCGTTTGGACTGCACGGGGAGTTCGGCAAGCCAAACGCCACGCACAGTATGTATCCCCCAAGGGACTTTGTCGCAGTGACCACAACAATTGAGGCGTACGCCTCGCAACAATTTTTATAAGGGAAAAACAAGCGGCCAGCGTTTGCGCACCTGTGCCTGCAAACTGCTGCACGCTTCTTGGGCGTAAGCTTCTTAGGTGCGAGCTTCTTGCACGTAAGCTTCTTGAGCACAAAGAGCGCAACACAGTATAAGCCATGATGTCCTCCCCCTATTTATTTTGTGCCGCCCACCCCCTGAGCCAGCACCTGTACGTTTATATGCTACTTTAATTGTCCTACATAGTACGATATTTATCTAAAAAGTCAACCGAGCAAAGGGGGACGGTCCGATTTAGCGGACAAGGGGGACGGTACGTTTTTGACACACCCTCTTTTACTATGTGACAAAAACGTACCGTCCCCGCTATACAACGTCAAGGTACTTTTTCATCTTTCTTAGCAGCTCGTTAAGGTCGATAGGCTTGCCAATGTGGTCGTTCATGCCAACCTCAAAAAAGCGGTCAACGTCCTCTTTGAAAACGTGGGCAGTCATGGCGATGATGGGCACTCTGCGCCCCGCCTTTATGCCCAAGGTGCGAATTTGTTTGGTAGCTTCCACGCCGTCCATAACTGGCATTTGTATGTCCATAAGTATTAAGTCATAGCGATGTGTGTCGCGCGCAAACAAAGCAACCGCCTGGTCGCCATCTACCGCATAGTCAATCGTAACGTTTGTTGGCTCAAGTAGAGCTGAGATAATCTCTCGATTGACCTCGATGTCCTCGGCAACTAAAACCGTACGGTGCGAGAAGTCCACGTTCATTTCAACTGCGGCATGAGTGCCAGCACGTGCAGAGCCCTTGGCAGAACCCCTAACAGAACCCTTTGTGCTTTTCACACCCCTCGCACGCTTAGCGCTCTTGGCATCTTTTGCAGCTTGAGGAGCGCCTTTTGCGCCAGCCCTTGCAATACTATGAGCACCCGCAACAATCTCTTCCCCAGCGCCACCAGTACCATCAACACCAGCAGCATCGTCAACAACAGCACCGTCAGCAGAAAAAGCGTCTTGCGCAGCACGCAAGCCTTTCTGCGAGCCTTTTCTTGCCAAAAAAGTAAAGGTAAAGGTCGAGCCCTCGCCTATCTCAGATTCCACCCATATCTCGCCACCCATAAGTTCAACGATGTTTTTGGAAATAGCCAGACCTAAGCCGGTGCCGCCATACGCGCGCGACATAGAGCTTTCTGCTTGGGTAAAGGAGACAAACAGGCGCTCTTGCTGCTCAGGCGTAATGCCAATGCCCGTATCGCGCACCGCTATTTCGATGGTATAGATGCCGTTTTTAACCGACGCAAGTTTGGTGGTCACGTCTACCACGCCACCCTCAGACGTAAACTTTACGGCATTGGACAAAAGATTTATGACAACCTGGGCAATGCGCTGGTCATCACCCACCAAAATCTTGGGAATACGACGGTCAATATAGATAGAAAAGTCCAGCTTTTTCTCGTCAAGTTTGTGTTTGACCACAGCAACACAGCGATGGAACAGCTGCTCGAAAGCAAACTCAACCGCCGAAATCTCGATTTTATGTGCCTCAATTTTTGACATATCCAAAATGTCGTTGATAACGCCAAGCAGATGCTCAGACGCCTCCTCAATCTTGCCAAAGCAATAATCCTTACGCTCTTTTGACTCATTGTTAAGTCCAACAGTAGTCATGCCCACAATGGCGTTAAGTGGCGTGCGAATCTCATGAGTCATCGTTGAAAGGAAGTTGCTTTTTGCCTCGGTGCCAGCCAGAGCATCTTTGCGTGCCGTAATAAGCGAGCGCATCATCGCATCTCTGTTGAGTCCATGAATAAGCAGCAGGCCTCCCGAGCGCAAAAGATTTTGTTCGGAGATATTAAAACGCTGCTCCTCGTCGTAGAAGGTGTATTCAAAAAAGCCCCAAAACTCCTCATCAACGTGGACGGGAATAACGTGTACCGACCGAATGCCCAAAGAAACGAGCAGTTCGCTCAAATCTCGAGGGAACTCATGTACCGGGCCGGTAAAAATCTCTCCGTTCACAATATCGTAGAGCCATTTAGGGGCATCTCCCTCAAAGGCAAGGTGAGAAAGCTGGTTGGTCTTGGTGCGCGCCTGCTTGTCGTCCCACCATTCGCTTATGACATCAAAAGTGGGGCCGCCCTCAGTTGCTGTGCTGGTTTGTTGCCACAAAAGGGTGCGATTTGCTCCGGCAGCTCTTCCCAAAATCTCGAGGCACCGTTTGAGCTCTGTATCAAAGTTTTGCTCATTGGAGGCGAGCATAATGCTGGCGACCTCGTTGTTGGCAAACAAAAGCCGGTCGCGAAACTCGAGGTCTTGCGAAAGCTGGCTAATGCGCTGTTTGGCTGCAAGCTGAGCCTTGAGGTCGGCTTCTGAGGATTTGAGTTTTACCACCGCTTCGGTCGAGGAATCCAACCTGCCGAGCGTCTTATTTATAGAGCCAACAAGCTGTTGCATCTCGGCACTGCCACCCACTCGACGAGGTTCAATTCGCTGCCCTTGCTTGAGGTTATCGAGCTCATCGTTGATGTTTTCTATAGGCCGCACCGCCACGCGTGTAAGCGCCATGTACAAAAGATTGACCAGAATGAGAAGCCCCAGCAACCCCACCGCAATGATGATAAACACCGGAGTGTTCTTAAAATTATTAACCGTCGAATAGGGACGATAGGTAACAAGAATCCTGTCTTTGTAGATTCCGCTTTTGCCATAGGCCTTAGTTTTGCCAAACTCAAACTCAAATATTGAGGCGCTGCCCAAAGCAACGTGCTTGAACCACGGCTCAGAACTCAAATCGCGTCCCAGATAGATTTTTTGACTATCCGCAACAACCTTGCCGTCGTTGTCCATAACAAAAACGCCGCCGTCCATCGAAATCTTAAACGAAGGCAACACCACCTGAAGGTCAACGCCCTCCAAAACTTTTGCAAAATCCTCTACAGAAACACCCACCTGCACAATGCCAACCTCATCTATGCGCGTGACCCCTACGTATTGGTACATGGCACCGTCGGCTGCACGTGGTTGCGGATCTTGAATGACCTCGACTTTTAAGTCTTTAATGATTGCCAAAAAGGGTTTAGTTTGGGCATCATCTTTGAAGTTAAGTCCAAAGAGCTCTGGATTATTGCCGTAGCGCAAAATGCCCTTGGCATCGGCAACATTTATCTCGTCAACACCAAGTAGTTTTGCGAGATTCTTCATATTTTCTGTTGAAAGTAGCTTGGGGTTTTCGTTGATAAGGCGCGCAACCGCACGGGCAAGCGCTGCATTTTTATCGGCACTATCGCGAGAAACTTCCTCTTTGAGCAAGTCGTTCGCTTCAAGCTGATTGCCAATAATATCAAGCGTTTCGCTCATCTCGGAATCAACGATATTTTCAATCGTCGCCGAAACATTACCCGCAATAACAAACACGAGGGCAGAAAATACCACCAAAAGAATGATTGTTGTTGTTAGCATTACGCGACTGCGCATACCCATAGCAACATCTCTCTTTCTCCTCGGTTTGCAGTGGTGGTTCTTTGACGCAGTTCTCTGGTACGGTTCTCTGTTGTTTTGCGGTGCGGTGGTAATACGGCGTACGATACGGTGATGCAATATGTTTCGAACGGTGCCCCTCTGTGTTCTTTAGATACTATCACAAGCCAGCAAGAAAGGCTTGTGCTGAGCGGTTGAGCGGTTAGAACGGTTAGATGCGATTTGGTAGATTGCTTCTAGGTTTTACAGCCCAGCGAGAAAGGCTTGTGCGCTCATCGCACGTTTACCGTCAGGTTTGAGCTCCAAAATCTCAAGGCTCCCATCGGCGCAGGCAAAATAAAGTTGCTTAGCATGGGGCTCTTTCTCCGTACGTTCAGGCAGATTGGCAGCCAGCACTGTTACCGAACGCCCGGCCAGCGTACAACGAGCTGGCGTTTGCGGGGAGGAGGCACGCACACGACGCAGGTTTGCAAGCATGGTGTCCTCTGGAACAAGGAGCATTTCTTGTTTGTCTATTTTGGGAGCGTAGGTTGCTTTTTCATTGTCTTGCTCAGTCCATGAAGCAGTGTCACCTGCAATAGCGGGCAGGCTCAGGGCAAGCAATTCTGCGCCCAGAGCGGCAAGTTCCGCCGTAAGCTCAACGGCGTTTTTATTCTCCGTGGGCGTTTTTGCCGTGGCACAATACGGGCCAGTATCAAGACCTTCCTCCATTTGCATGATGCTCACGCCACACTGAGCATCTCCAGCAAGCAACGCCCGTTGAATAGGGGCAGCACCACGCCAACGGGGCAACAAAGACGCATGGATATTTATACAACCGTATGCAGGAAGCTCAAGTACCTCCGCTGGCAAAATAACACCGTATGCCGCAACAACAATAACATCGCAGTTTGTGTCATTGAGCACAGCAAGAAGCTCAGGGTCAACCGTGCGCACCTTGTTGGCGCTGGGCGAAGTCGCTCCCGGTTCGTCACAAACGTAAAAACTCCGTGGCGTGTGCACGCAAGCTCCCAGCCCCAACTCCTCGGCTTTTGCGCGCACGGGTGACGGAACCAAAGCAGAACCTCGCTTGGACACCGCATCGGGGCGCGTAAAAATAGCAGATAGGTGATGTTCTGGGCAAGAAGCTAACGCCGCAAGCGCCGGAACAGCAAAGTCGGGAGTTCCCATAAAAACGATATTCATTGCAAAACCCGCCTAGTCCTCAACGTGCAAGGCAGAAGCCTTTGGCTGAGCGGCCGCAATATCAGCTGGCACAGCGCCCGTATCACCCGGCTTTGCGCCGCCTTGCACCGCCTCCTCATATACCTCAAAAGCTTTTATGCGATCCAGAGGATTTAAGTGTTCAAACATGGTGGTACCGTCAAGATGGTCAAGCTCATGCTGGAGCGCACGCGCATGAAAGCCCTCGGCTTCAACAACAAAAGGCTCTCCATCAAGATCAAGTGCCTCGACCGTAATGCGGGTAAAGCGCTTGATAGGAATTGAGATGCCCGGGATAGAAAGGCAGCCCTCCTCGTCAATTTCTTGTTCGCCACCTTGGTAGGTAACTTGCGGGTTTATGTAAAAAGTTGGCGACTCAATGGCCTCCTCGCCGTCTGCAGCAAAATTGCAGTCAACAACTATCATACGGAGCGGAATGCCCACTTGAGGCGCAGCCAAGCCGCAGCCACTGCTTTTATACATGAGCTTTGCCATGCTTTTTGCCGTGGAGCGAAGTTTCTTAATTTTTGATGGGTCAACCGGCTCGCACTTCTGGCGAAGAATCGGGTCGGGCGAAAGTACAATGTGCATGATTAAACGCCTTACAACAGTTTCCTATAGCGATGCAAACAACAGTGCAACAACAGCGCAAACAAAACGGTGCTTTAATGTGGTGCCTTACAGCGCCAGCAATTTACAACGCCAGCAATTCACAACGCCAGCAATTCATCAAGCTGCGCAACAACACGTTTTGCCAAGAAGGTTTGCATGGGCACAATATCTGGATTACCTTTCAGACCGTCGTATGCTGCAAGAGCCGCATAGTATGCTTCTTTTTCCTCAAAGGGGAATATAACGGCTGGATACCCCGCCTCTTCAAGCATTACGTTTACCAAAAGACGACCAACGCGCCCATTGCCGTCGCCAAAGGGATGGATTTTTTCCAAACGCAAGTGAGAGAAGGCAATCGCCTCAATAGGGTGCTCGCCCTCCTCAACTTTGGCGGAAAATCCATCGACCAACTGCAACATTTTGTAACCAATTTTTTCATACGACGTGGGACGATGTCCGCGTATCATAAGATTGTAGCTGCGGTACTCTCCCCCGGCTTCTTGCTGGTCAATCAAAAGCTGTGCGTGCAGCTTACGAATCTCGTGTTCGCTTATGCGTACCTGCGCATCGGCATATTGACGCGCCAACAGCGTCGCATTGCGATAGCCCACCACACAAAGATGGTCGGTAAGCGACTTGCCAGCGATAACCTCATTGGTGGTCAGCGTGTGCTGAACCTCTGCCTCGGTAAGCTCGTTGCCCTCAATAGCAAGCGAGTTATAAATGCTCGAATATAAAAAGCGCTCCTGATACGCTTCTACAGCCTCAGGTGTTTGCGCTTCTTTGATGCCGAGCTCTGCTTTCTTTTTATCCGCCTCGCGGATAAGTACATCAAGTTCTTCGCTCATCGTAGGTCCTTTCTCCCATGGCTTACTGGTAAGCCGAAAGAGCACTCCTCAAACGTGCACAGCTTCTTGCACAGCTTCATAACAATGCTGCCAAGAGCTCGCGCAAAGTTCCTTGCGCACTCTTGTAAAAGTTCTGCTTCTATTGTACAGGCTGAGAGGCCCTTAGTGAGCCACAATCAGGAGGAAATTATGCCGAATTACGAGGAAACGACAATTTTTTTGATAAGTTTGGAGAGAATGTCCGCACTGGCGGCGGCTGCCTCGTTGACTTCTGCAGGCGTGATGGGCTTGTCGAGAATGCCGGCGGCCATGTTTGAAAGCAGCGAGATGCCACACACCTCCATGCCAAGAGCCCGTGCCATTGTTACCTCATGGACAGTGGACATGCCCACTGCATCGGCGCCAAGCGAGCGAAAAGCCCGTATTTCTGCCGGAGTTTCAAAGGCGGGACCACGCACTCCCAAATAAACGCCTTCTCGAAGGGTGCAGTTGAGTTCTTGGGCGGCGTGGCGCACTCGATTTTGCCACGTGGGCGCATAAGCGTTGGTCATGTCAAAGAAGCTCGTGATAAGGTCGTTTTCTTTGCTGAGCGTAACGGGCGAGCTTCCCGTAAAGTTAATATGGTCGGTAATGAGCATGAGATCGCCCACCTCAAAACTCTTGTTGACAGCGCCCGCCGCATTGGTAACAATAAGGTTTTGTGCGCCAAGTGCATGGGCCACCAAAAGAGGAAAGGTGGTTTCAAGCGGCGTGTGGCCTTCATAAGTGTGCAGGCGTCCTTTGAGGCAAATAATCTCGGTGCCTGCCTTGGTGGTGCCTGCTGTATTGCTGACTGTCGTATCGCTGCTTGGCATGTTGGTGCCTGCCGTATCGCCGGTTGCCGTGGTGCTGCCTGCTGTATCGCTGCTTGGCATGTTGGTGCCTGCCGTGTTGGTGCCTGCTAGAGTGCCTACGATAAATGAACCCTGATGCCCAGGCGCTCCCGCAGTTTTGCAGTAAGGTATTTCCTCGTAGGAGATTTCTACGGAAGCTTTAATCTCGGTGGCAAGTTCGCCCAGACCAGAACCCAGAATGAGGACTGTGCGAGGACGTGCTTCGCTGGGCGCGGTGCGGGGCGGGGTGCCATGCGCTTCGTCATGCGCTGTGCCATGCGAGGTGTCAGCTTCTTTGCTGGCGGCTGCGTCAAGGACAGGCGCAAGCACAGCCACTGCTTCTTGTATACGCTCGGTCAAAGTTGGGTTTTCTTTTCCGTCTTTCACAAAAGCCACGATTTCTCCTTTTGCCACTCGGCTTGGCTGCTCGCTCGCATGAGGGTTTTGGTTAATCAGTCGCCCGCATTGGTGTTCTCGGTAGGTATTCTAGTATACTGTTTCTTTTCAAAAGCTCTAGCTACAACAAAGCAAACGATTCAAGGTTCAAACCACAAGAAGCGTCAAAGTGTCAAAGAGAAAGAGAGAGATTGGTATGCGTCCTTTTAACGAGCAGTTTACCCTGCGTGGCATTATTATCGGTATAGTCGGCTGTGTGGTTATTACCGCCTCGTCGGTATACGTGGCGCTCAAGCTGGGGGCACTGCCCTGGCCGATTTTCTTTGCAGTTTTGTTCGCGTTATTTGCGCTCAAGTTATTTGGGCTTTTTGGCAAAAAAACTAACATTAACGAGGCAAACGTTTCGGCAACCGTTATGACCGCTGGCGCGATGGTTGCTGGAGGCCTCGCATTTACCATTCCAGGTATCTATATGCTTATGCCCAATGCAGACGTACCTTTATGGACTATTATCCTTTGCGCTTTGTGTGGTGTAACGCTTGGTTGGATAGGCACGGCTTTGTTTCGAAAATACTTTATTGAGGATTCCAAGTTGCCCTACGTGGTTGGAACAGGAGCAGCCGAAACCCTCGAGGCTGGCGATTCGGGTGGTCACAAAGCAACACTTCTATTTGGTGGTTTGGGCTTCTCGGCTTTCTTTGCCGTCGTGCGTGACTGGTTTGGAGCAATCCCACAAACAATTTTTGGGGGACTTAAGTTACCCGGCATTGCGCAGGGAGGCATTAGTTTTGGCGTTTGGTGTTCGCCGATGGCACTTGCCCTCGGCTTTATGATTCCTCCGCTTGCAGCACTGGTTTGGTTCATTGGTGCACTGATTGGAGATTTTGGGGTTGTTGCAGGAGGTTCTGCGACTGGTTTATGGGATGTTGTTACAGGGCAAGGCATCAAAATGAGTCTTGGCATAGGAGTCATGATTGGCTGCGGCATTGGTATTGTTATAAAAATTGTTCTACCAAAAATTGTGCCTCTGGCAAAATCATTGCTGGCAGGCAAGGGCTCAGCGAGCAACACGGGTGGTGTCACCAATAAAGATGCCAGCAAAGCCTCAAAAAACGACTCCAAGGCTCCCGAAGGAACGGGTAGCATGGTGCGTATGCGCTGGGCTCCTTTTGTTGTTGCCGCTCTTGCTCTTGTCATGGCGTTTGTTCTTAACTGGGGACTTCTTGCCGCTCTTATTGTTGTTGTGCTCGTCTGGGTTGTTATGACCATGTCTGCGCAAAGCACGGGACAAGCTGGGCTTAATCCTATGGAGGTCTTTGGGCTCATTGTTTTGCTCGTAGTGGCGCTCGTCACCCAGATTGGTGGCGTTGAGGCGTTTTTAGTCGCCGCAACGGTCACGGTTTGCTGCGGTTTTGTTGGCGACCTTATGAACGACTTCAAGGCAGGACAAATACTTAAGACCAATCCTCGTGCTCAGTGGATTGGCGAGGGCATCGGTGGCATTATTGGTGCTGTTGTTGCTGCCGGTGTGGTGGTTCTTTTGGTTTCTGCTTACGGACCAGAAAGTTTTGGGCCAGGAAATGAATTTGTCGCTCCTCAGGCGGCGGCCGTGAGTGCGCTCGTAGGAGGTATTCCCAACCTGCCTGCCTTTGTTGTGGGGCTTCTCGTTGGTGTTGGCCTCTATCTCTTGGGCGCTCCTGTTATTACCTTGGGTCTTGGTATTTATCTTCCTTTCCATCTCTCGCTTACCATTGCCCTTGGTGCGCTGATTCGATTTATCGTAAAGCTCATAGCGCCTGCGTGGTCAAAAAGCGAAAATCCTCTGGTGCTTGCCTCGGGCTTGCTTGCAGGCGAGTCCATTGCTGGCATCATTATTGCACTCATAACAGTTGTAGGAGGCCTCGTTGCCGTAGCGGGCATTTAGCACAGACCGCTCGGCATCCCGGCATCTCAACCGCTCGGCATCTCAACCGCTCGGCATCTCAACCGCTCGGCATCTCGGCGTCTCAGCGCTATTTCGCTACCCTAAGGCCTTTATGCCTTGGGAAACCTTATATATGAAGAGCTTTGCGCCCTAGGAAACAACTGCAATCAAATACATCGACGCTGCCATAAAAGCAGTAGCTGCCGCCACCAGCAAAACCTTTTGCTGGAACGTAACACCTCTAAACTCAAGACCTACCTCTTTTTCCGCATACAAAATCTCATTCAAAAAAGCTTTCATCTTCCACTCCTTCTCTTAGCTTCGCTCGGCCTCAGGTAACTCACTAAACTCACAAAAACTCTCAAAATCGAACGCCTATTCCGAACACAAGTTCGCTTATATATGATATACTACACCGAACATTCGTTTGATGCAAGCGAAAATAGAACATTTGTTTCATTTTTTTTAGAACTAGGGTATAATTGAAAAAACTTCTGAGAGGAGTAACCATGTCGTCGAATGAAAACCTCACAAAACGTCAGCAAGAGGTCTTGGCGTTTCTTAAGCGTTCCAGTGCGAAAAATGGCTATCCGCCGAGCGTGCGTGAGATAGGTGCTGCCGTGGGGCTTTCGTCCTCGTCGACTGTTCACGCCCATCTCCGTTCTCTGGAGAACAAGCGGCTTATCAAGCGCGACCCCACCTCGGCTCGTGCCATTGTAATTTTAGATGACGAACCAGTGGCAGATGAAAACGCCGGAGCCGCCGAGCGCCTGCACGAGCTTGAGCGCTCAACCGTACGCCTGCCTGTTGTTGGAAACGTTGCAGCTGGCACGCCCATCTATGCCGATGAAAACGTGGAGGAAACCCTTACGCTGCCCACGCAAGTGGTGGGAGATACGGGCTCGTTTATGCTCACCATTAAGGGAGAGTCCATGATTGAAGCAGGCATTATGGACGGGGACTATATTGTGGTGCGCGAGCAGCCCACCGCTGATAACGGTGACATTGTTGTTGCGCTTTTGGAAGATGAGGCAACGGTAAAGACCTTTTACCGAGAAAGCGATTGCATTCGCCTCCAGCCAGAAAACCCCTCAATGGATCCCATTTATACCACCGATGCCATTATCTTGGGCAAAGTTGTAGCCTTGCTAAGAACGCTTTAGGCTCGCCTTTTCCAAACAGGTAACAGCAAGACAGTTATTTCTGCACATAAGGCTCAAAGCGGGCGGTAAGCGCAGGCGGCACACGCAGCTGTAAGATAGTGCCCGCTTCCTCATACTCCTCGCTTATAACCGTGCAACTTTCGTGGGCAAGCTTTACCAGCGCACCTTTGTCAAATGGAATGCACGCTTTCATAACCACACTTGCGGCGTTTGCCACCTGCTCAATGCGCGCGAGCAGCTCCTCGCTCCCCTGCCCCGTCAAGGCAGAAACAAATAAGCCTTGCGGGTTCCTTTGCGCTATAAGCTCTCGCTGCGACTCATCTATCGCATCGCACTTGTTAAATACCAAAACCTGCGGTACGCCATGGGCACCAATTTGCTCAAGCGTATCTAACACCGCCTGCATCTGAGCATTTTGATGCGGAGAGCTTGCGTCAACAACGTGCAGAATAAGGTCTGCGTTGGTTATCTCATCAAGCGTCGATTTGAAGGACTCCACCAACGTGGTGGGAAGTTTTTGGATAAAGCCTACTGTGTCGGTCAGGGTCATTTCGCGTCCGTCGGGCAAAACAAGTTTGCGCGTAGTGGAATCCAAGGTGGCAAAGAGCTTGTCGTAAACAAGGGCATTTGCGTCGGTAAGAAAATTGAGCAAACTTGATTTGCCCGCATTGGTGTAGCCCGCTAAAGCAACCCGAAAAATCCCTGAACCAAGACGTGCCTTGCGTTGTGTGGCACGCTCGCTTTGAACCTTGGCAAGCTCGGTGCGAATATGCTCAATGCGCTTGCGTACCATTCTGCGGTCAACCTCAAGCTGACTTTCTCCCTCACCAAATCTTGAACCTACACCGCCGCCCATGCGGTTTGACGCAAGATGCTCCCACATGCCTCGCAAACGGGGCAACAGATACTGGTTTTGCGCAAGGCGCACCTGCAAACGACCCTCCCTGCTGGTAGCGTGCAGGGCAAAAATATCAAGAATGAGTGCGGTACGGTCGATAATTTTTACGCCCTTTATGTCTTGCTCAAGATTGGATTGCTGCGTAGGCGTAAGCTCGTCATCAAAAATAATGACGCCAGCCTTAAGAACGGTTGCCGTTGCGGCAATTTCTGTGACCTTGCCCTTGCCCACCAGTGTGCGGGTATTGGGCGTTTTTAGGCGCTGCGTAACCGTGCCCACCACCTCGGCACCTGCCGTATCAACAAGACGCTCAAGCTCAAGCAGCGACTCCTCACACGACCACTCGGCAAACGGACGCTCTATTCCTACCAGCAGTGCGCGCTCGGCGGGAACTGCGGTTTCAAACATGGGTTCTTTGGTCATGTAGCTCTACTCCTCGATTAGGGCCGTTGCTATGCTTATCTTATTGTAAGATACTTGTATGTCTAAAACACTCAGATATTCACTTATTATGTTTGCGGCTGGCTGCTGCTATGGTGTTGTTGTGCCCTTGGTGCGCGTCATTTATGCACAAGGCATCTCGCCCACGCAAGTTCTTGGGCTTCAATACTTCCTTGGCTCTCTGGCGCTGGCACTGGTGGTGCTCATCTTTTTTAGACGAAAGGTCGCACCCAAGGCTCTCTTGCAGCTTCTTGGCGTTGGATTTTTGGCAGCAGGCGTCAGTTTCTTTTATTATCAAGCGATAAGCCTTATTCCTTCTGCGACCGCCCTTACCCTCCTCTTTCAATTTGTGTGGATGGGCGTGGTAGTTCAAGCAGTGCGTGAGCGCACGTTTCCGCCAGCAATGACCATTATTTCAGTGCTGGTTATCATGCTCGGAACAATACTTGCAACGGGCGTTTTAGAAACAGGACCTGAGCCCCTTAATGTCATAGGCGTTCTTTTTGGGTTTCTCTCTGCCGTGTTCTATACGGCGTTTCTGGTGGCAAGTGGCAAGGCAGCCGCTGGAGTGCCCGCTGTCAATCGTACTCTTTTTACCACCATTGGAAGCTTCATAATCGCACTTGTTATTTATCCGAGCTTTTTTACCGAAACACTTGCGCCCAACCTCACCAACGGCGACCTGCTCATGCCCAGCTTAGCGCTCGGTATGATGGGAATACTGCTCCCCGTTTTTCTTATCGCCTACAGTGCGCCGCACCTACCCAATGGTCTGGCAACCATTATGGCCTCAAGCGAATTGCCGAGCGGCATTTTGTGCGTAATGCTTTTTATGGGCGACAAAATCTCGCCACTTGTTTTTCTCGGCGTTGTTATTGTGCTTGCTGGCATTGTGCTGTCGCAGGCAAAAGATGTGCTTAAAGCTCTCTCAGTTCATGCGAACGATAAAAAACTCCGCCATTGAAAGAAGCAGTTTCTTTGCGTCGCTTTCTGGCAGGGCCGTGCTGAGTTCGGCCTTTGCCTTGTTAACCAGACCCGTTGCATAATCGCGCGCAAAGTCTATCGACCCTGCCTCTTGCATGATCTCTACCGCACACGAAAGCATAGTAGCGGTAGTGGTATGCGAGGCAAGAATTGCCGCAAGCTCGCTTGACTGGGGCGAATGTTGCAGGGCGTGAACCGCAACCAACGTGCGCTTTCCCTCGGTAATATCGCTTCTAAAGTCTTTGCCTGAAGCCTCTTTTGAGCCAATAAGATTGAGCAGGTCATCTTGGATTTGGAACGCCAAACCACAGGCCATGCCAAATGAACGCAGGGTTTCGATTTGCTCCTCGGTTCCGCCACCAATAATAGCACCAACGGCAAGAGGCGTTCCGCCAGAGTAGTAAGCTGTTTTGCGTGTTGCCATGGTGAGGTAGTCCTCAATGGTCAAATCAAAGCGTCCGTCGCGCGCCCAGCCTATATCAAGAGCTTGCCCCTCAATGGTGCGGGTGGTCATAAATACCAGCTCGTTGAGTACCCGAATTTTTGTTGTATCATCAAGACGGTCGTCGTCCAAAACGCTGCCTGTAACCAAGGAGAGCGCAAGGTCTCCGGCGTTTATCGCCAAGCCCTCCCCTTGCGTAAGGTGCAAGCAAGGGTTGCCGCGCCGCAGCGTAGATTCGTCTGCTATATCGTCGTGTATAAGCGCGGCCGTATGAAAATGCTCGATGGCTGCCGCTGCGGCGCTTGCCAAAGCGGCATCGCCCCCAACCGCCCCACAGGCCAGCTCACAAATGAGCGGGCGATGCCGCTTGCCGCCATTGGCACTGTAAGCTGCAAGCGGCCCATAAAGATACTGGTCGATGTCAGGGTGTTCGCCTTTCTCAAAATAGGCGGCTAAAACCTCGTCAACCCTGGCACTCTCTTGTTTAATAAATGACTCAAAGGACATAAAAACTACCTCTTAATGCTATAGAATGCGTCTTTTCCTGCATATTCAGCCGAACAACCCAGCTCTTCCTCGATACGTATAAGCTGGTTATATTTAGCCACACGGTCGCTGCGAGCCGGAGCACCAGTCTTGATTTGCCCCGCATTTACTGCAACAGCAACGTCAGCAATGGTGGTATCCTCGGTTTCGCCTGAGCGGTGAGAAATAACACAAGTGTAACCTGCCTGCTTAGCGCACTCGATGGTTTCAAGGGTTTCGGTCAGAGAACCAATTTGATTGAGCTTGATAAGGATAGAGTTGGCAACACCTTGCTCAATACCTTTCATAAGGCGCTCTTTGTTCGTTACAAAAAGATCATCGCCCACCAGCTGAACCTTGCTGCCAATGCGCTCAGTCAAAAGCTTCCAGCCAGCCCAGTCTTCTTCAGCCATACCGTCCTCAAGCGAAACAATAGGATAGGTATCTACCAGTTTTTCCCAGTAATCAACCATCTCCTCTGCCGTAAGCTCACGGTTCTCGCCAGCCAAAACATAACGCTCACGCTTTGCATCATAAAACTCAGTCGCCGCAGGATCCATAGCAAACAGGATTTGCTCACCTACCGTATAACCAGCACGAGTACACGCCTCGGTCAAAAGACGCAAAGGCTCTTCATTGTCTTTAAGATTGGGAGCAAAACCGCCCTCGTCGCCAATAGCTGTCGAAAGCCCCGCATCGCCCAAAACCTTTTTGAGCGTGTGATATATCTCTGAACACCAGCGCAGTGCTTCGGCAAACGTAGAAGCGCCCACGGGCATAATCATAAACTCTTGGAAGTCCACGTTATTGTCTGCATGAGCCCCACCGTTTAAGACATTCATCATAGGCGTTGGCAGCAGGTGTGCGTTTGCACCACCAATATAACTAAAGAGCGTAAGCTCGGTCGACTCAGCTGCCGCCATAGCAGCCGCAAGCGAAGTGCCCAAAATAGCGTTTGCTCCCAACTTGCTTTTGTTGGGTGTGCCGTCAAGCGCAAGAAGTGCAGCATCAACAGAGCGTTGGTCGGTCGCATCAAGGCCAACAAGTTCATCGGCGATTTCCTCATTCACATTGTCAACCGCCGTAATAACTCCTTTGCCCAAATAACGGGGAGAATCACTGTCACGCAGTTCGCAAGCCTCAAATGCGCCCGTTGACGCACCAGAGGGAACGGCGGCACGACCCATGCAGCCATCGTCAAGCAAAACCTCGACTTCAACCGTTGGATTGCCCCGCGAATCCAAAATCTCACGGGCGTATACATCTACAATGGTACTCATAGCTACTCCTTTTCTTGTAACTTAGCAGCCTGCCACCATGCTTCTTGCTGCTCTACCGAATACGACTCGATGCTTCCTCCGCCATCACAAGCGTACTGTTCCATAATAGCCCATCGCACACGAAATTTGTCGCACGCAGCAAGCAAAGCTGTTTCAGCGTCAATGCCTTCTCGGCGAGCAACATTAACGAGTGAGAATAAAACGTCGCCAAACTCCTCGGCAGCCGCCTGAGAACCTTGTGCCTCAGCCTTAAACTCCTCTATTTCGAGGGCAACTTGCCGCCAGATGCTTGCAACGTCCTCCCACTCAAAGCCAGCAGACACCGCCTTGCGAGAAATGTCTTGTGCCTGCATGAGTGCGGGCAAAGAACGGGGCACATTATCAAGCAGGCTTATCAGCTTTTTACCTTGGGTATCTTGGGAGCCTTGAGCGTCTTGTGCGTCTTGCGCGCTGCGGCGGGCTGCCTTCTCCTCTTTTTCTTGTAGTTTTATCTGATCCCAAAGGTCTAAAACCTGCCCAGCAGTTTGTGCAGATTTAATTTGAGCAATGCGTTCCGGAGAAAAATGCGCGGCGGCAAAGGCTGCGTCGTCGCCAAAAACATGAGGGTGACGACGAATCATTTTGTTATTGATGTCCTCGATGACATCGCTAAGGTCAAACTCGCCTGCCTCTGTTGCCATTTGCGTCTGAAATACCACCTGCAAAAGTACGTCACCCAGCTCCTCTCGCAAAGCCGCCATGTCGTCTGTGCGAATAGCATCAACCGCCTCATGCGCCTCCTCAATCATATTGCGAGCAATGCTTGCGTGCGTTTGCTCAGCGTCCCACGGACAACCGCCGGGTGCTCTGAGGCGAGCTATAGTGCTTGCGAATTGCTCGAAGCGCTCGCCGATAGAAGGGTTGGTTGTACCTTCTCCCATAGTAACCTCACTACTTGTATGCCGTTTAGGTTTCCACGTGCCCTTACGTGCCAGTATTTTGATACCGCTATAGTATACTTGTTGTTATGAGTAGCCCACTTGAAAATAATGCTCAAAACACCTCTGCCCCAGCAGCAAAACCCGTTGCACCAAAAAATGGCTTTGAGGATTTTGGAGCCGGAACGGTCAGCCATTTTAAGTCGGCGTGCCTGAGAAACGCCGAAATACCCACTAACTGCACCCTTTGCGTTGACGGCTGCCCCGTTCAAGCGATTAGCTTTGAACAAATTGACGACCGTGAGCGTTTTGAAGCCAACAATTTGTGCCTTGCCTGCGGGGCGTGCGTTGAGCTCTGCCCTACTGCTGCCATTTCAATGACGCGCCTTACCATTCAAGAACTCAATCGTCGTTTGCTTGATGCCTGCTTCAAAACCTCACATATTGTTTTGACCTGCGCGCGCACTGAAGCGCTTGCAAACGCTGCCGCTGACGATGACACGAGCACTGCCGCTGCCGTCGACACCAGTGCTGCCACCGCCGCTGATAATAACCCCGCCTATGACCTCAAGCTCATTGAACTCGCACAAGAAAAGAAGCTTCTTTACACGGTGCCGTGCTTTGGTTTCATGGGTTCTGAAATCTGGTTTTCGATTCTTACCGAGATACACTCAGGAACGATAAAAAAGCTCGACATCTACCTTCCTCTTGGACAGTGCGAGCAGTGTCCCGTCAACGCCATGTCAAACATTGAGAATATGTTTGAGGAGGCTATCGGTTTGTCGGAGCAATGGACGGAGCTTCAAGTAGGTTTTTTGCCTGACCTTTGCGATCTTAAGCTTACGCCGGGCGCAGTGCTAGCTCCCCTCCTAAAAGGTACCGATGAAGAGGTTGAGTATGATCGCCGCGAGGCTTTTACGGGAATGTTCAAAGGTTTTCGCACCGCTTGGGATGCTGCTGCCATTGCAGCTGAGGAGGCAGCCGCACCACAATTAACTCCCGTAGAAATAGCTGCGGCAAAACGTAATCGTCTAAACGCTTATCAAAATACCATACTAGGACATCGCGCCAGTACCCTCAAGACTGCTCCGACCCAGCTATCCTCATCGCAGCCCCAGCCCTTAAGCAGCAAGCCTAACGTAACACGGGTTCCTTCTCGACGATTTATGCTTATCGAGGCACTTGGGCGCAACTCCTCGCACGCAGCAGCTGTGGCTCTCAAAGTAAGCAGCACCAACTTTGAGCGCTGCGTTGGTTGTGGTGATTGCGTCAAGGTATGTGCGTTGGGAGCGCGGGTGCTTGAAAAATGGGCAAAGGAGGAAGCTGGCACCGACACTTTTAAGGCCATCAGCGACCCCGCAATTTGCCTTGCCTGCGATGCCTGTCTTTTTGCATGCAAACAAAAAGCTTGCTTCTACACCACCATCTCAGGCACAAGCTTTTTAGTGGACTAGCACAGCCCTTGCACACGAGCTGTTCTAAATCTTATGTTTAACTATTCTGGTTTTCTGGATTGTCCTCATTAACGGCAGCTTCGTCAATGGGAGATAGGCCTTGTTTGATTCGACTCATCATCTCGGCAAAAGCTTCTTCCTCCAACACCACATACGATGCCCCACTCTCAAACGATGAGTGCGAGGGAGCCGTTGCCATATGCATTTCGTCCGTGTTAAGACCTCTCATCTTTAAGAGCAGGTCTATTGCGTCGGTAACGGAAAGGTCAGTACGAACGCATTCGGCAAGGGTTTCAACAATGCCAGGCATATCAAACGCACTCGAACCCAGCACCTGTTTGGCGACTGCCTGTATAAAAAGACGTTGGTTTTGAACACGTTGGAAATCGCCCGAGGGGAAGTTCCTCGAACGCACAAAGGTCAAGGCCTGCCAGCCATCAAGCGTCTGAGGTCCTGGCCCAATCGAAACACCATCGTACGATGTCCAGAAGGGAACGTCGATATTCACGCCCCCCAGAGAATTAACAAGGTCGATCACACCCTCAAATCTCACCTCAACGTAGTGCGAAATATCAACATCGCACAACTCAGAAACCGCCTTAACCGCACCAGACTGCCCGCCGTAAGCAAGAGCAGCATTTATTTTTTGGGTGCCATAACCCTCAATGTAAATCTTGGTATCACGAGGAATGGACAGCAGGGTTATTTGAGGTTCGAGCGGGTCAACACGGCATAAAATAATAGTGTCTGAGCGCGCCTGCATCTCTCCTGGGCGTGCGTCATCACCGAGGATTAACACGTAAAAAGCCTCACCTTCTTTGGCTTTTACCAAAGCATCATTGAGACCAGCCTGGTCAAAAGAAGTGTCATCACTCGGACTTATAATGGAATTGAGCTTTACAAGATACAAACCAATGGCAACACCAGCAATCAACAAAAAGCCCAGTATGCCACTCGAAATGCCGATAATAATTTTTTTGTTTCGCTTGTGTCTGGCTTGGTCTTTGGTGCGCTCGCGTATCGTTGCTACGTCATCATTGCGCGAAGGGCCAGGAACTGGTATTTCATTTTGTTTTGCAGCTTTTTTGGAGATTTTTGAAGTTTTCTTGGTAGCCTTAACGGCGGTTTTGTTAGTATTCCTGCTGGAAGTACCATTGGCTGCCCTGCCAGAAACTCCATTTGCAGCTCTACCAGAAGTTCCATTGGCGGTTCTGCCTGAAGCCCTTTTAGGGGCTTTACTAACAGCTCCGTTGGCAGCCCTGCTTGAGGCCCGTGTGGGAAGCTCGTTAGCACTATTCGCTTTTGGGTTCTTTCTTGGGCACATAGATATTTATTTGCGCCGAGGTACAGCGCTCTCCTTACCTGATAACATATCGCGCACCTTACAGATGCATCGCACACAACGCAGTACTATTTGAGTTGTGTATTATAGCACATCGAGCAGGGTTTCTAAAAGTCCCACCAACGTTGTAAGCGTGCCTTCGCTTTCATCGACAGGGAACAAGAGCTTGTGAGATTGCGGGAAATACGTGCCACTCTGCTCTTTTGCCCAAGCACTTTGCTCTTTGCTGAGGGCAAGCGGCTCTAAGTTAAGTTTGCCTCGGATACGTGCGATATGAGAAATGCCGAGTTTTTCTGCAAGAAGTTTTGCTCGTTCGCGGTCTAAAAGATTGCGAGCGGGCTGCGGCAAGGCACCATAGTTTTCCTCAAGTTGTTTGCTTAGGGCCTCCAGCGTTGGAAGGTTTGAGGCAGCTGCAATACGTCGATATAAAAGCACACGCTCGTCAACGGCAGGCACGTATTCCTCAGGCAAAAAGAAGGGAATGGGCAAATCTATACGTACTTCTTGAGAGGGCGTAGCCTCACCCTCGGCGGCATCACCGTCAAGGGCGTCACTTTCAATGGCCTCGTGCAGCATTGCCGCAAACAAGTCAAAGCCAACTGCCGAAAGCATGCCGTGCTGCTCGGCTCCCAACAAAGAGCCTGCGCCTCGTATCTCCAAATCACGCATGGCAATTTTGGTGCCACTGCCAAGGTCTTGAAACTCGTCAATGGCAGTAAGGCGCTCAATCGCCTCAGGAGTAAGTGAACTTTGTGAGGGGAACAAGAAATAAGAAAACGCCTGCGCGTGCGAGCGCCCCACCCGTCCTTTGAGCTGATAAAGCTGCGCTAAGCCGAGGCGTTGCGAATCCTCGATAATGAGCGTGTTGGTATGCGGATTATCCAAGCCGCTTTCAATGATAGTGGTGGCGATGAGTACGTCGTATTCATTGGCGGCAAAACGTTCCATGGCTGCCTCAAGTTGCGTGCCACTCATCTTGCCGTGCGCCACCACCACTCGTGCCTCGGGAGCCACCGCAGCAACACGAGCCGTGGCATCGTCTAAGTCTTTGACGCGGTTTGACACGTAGTAAACCTGGCCGCCGCGCTCCATCTCGCGCCTGATAGCAGCACTTACCACGTCCTCGTCCCACTCGCCTACGTGAACCTTTACGGGGGTGCGGGAGCGCGGCGGCGTATCTATACGTGACAAATCGCGTACTCCGCTCATTGCCATACTCATAGTGCGTGGAATGGGGGTCGCCGTTAGGGTAAGCACGTCTACCTGTTCACGCAGATTTTTGAGCTGCTCCTTGTGCTGCACGCCAAAGCGCTGCTCCTCGTCAATAATAATAAGGCCTAAATCGCGCGGATTAACGTCCGCCGACAAAAGCCGATGCGTGCCCACCAAGACATCGAGCGCTCCTTTTGCAAAGCGCTCAAGAATCTTACGCTGCTCGGCAGCCGTGCGAAAACGACTCAACACATCTACCTCAACGACAAACTGCTCAAATCGCTCGCTAAACGTGGTGTAGTGTTGCTGAGCAAGAATAGTTGTGGGGCAAAGCAACATTACCTGCTTGCCGTTTTGCGCTGCCTTAAACGCCGCTCGCAAGGCCACCTCGGTCTTACCAAAACCCACGTCGCCACAAATCAACCGATCCATAGGTTTTGCCTGCTCCATGTCTGCCTTAACATCGGCAATGGCAGCGAGCTGGTCGGAGGTTTCCTCATACGGAAAGAGGCTTTCCATCTCGCGCTGAACCTCGTCGTCGGACGCAAAGGCGAAACCTTGCACCGCACCACGACGAGCATACAAATCAACCAAGTCAAACGCCAGCTCTTTTGCCGCTTTGCGAGCCTTTTTGGTAGCGCGTGCCCAGTCGCTGGTATTAAGGCGCGTAAGGCGGGGGGCTTTTGACTCTGGCCCTACGTAACGCGTAATGCGGTCGATTTGCTCAACCGGCGTAAAAAGTTTGTCGCCCTTTGCATACTCAAGGTGCAGATAATCGCGCTCAATACCTGCTATCTCACGGCGCACCAACTTCTTAAACAGCGCGATACCGTGCGTTTCATGCACCACATAGTCTCCCGGCTGATAGGGAAAGGTAAGAGCCGTTGGGTCTAAAACCCGCTCGCTATTTGCTGTGTGACCTGCAGCGGTGGTTGTTGTTCCTGCTGAGCCATTTGCAGAGGCGTTTGTCGAGCCGTTTGCAGCGCTGCCTGCTGCGCCTTCCATGACGTTGCCTGTTGCGCCTTCCATGACGCTGGCTGCTGTGCCTCCCCTCGTGCCACCCGTGCGTCCTCGCCGAGCAGCACGTTGCGCACTCGTAGTTCCCAACCCCAGCAAGGCAATTTTTGCCTGCGGCAAACTAAAGGAGGCGGGAATGTCTTTTTCGCTCACCGTAAGGACAGAAGTGCTAACTTGTTTGCCACTAGCGATCTCGCAAAAGTCATTGTTATTCCATGCAGAAAAAGAAACATGGGCATCGCTTAAAGCCAGCAATACCTCTTCTCGCGCACGCCTCTCCGAGATACCCAAAACGGCAGCAAAACCACCAGCAAGCAGCATTTGGGCAGCGCTGGCAAGTTTTTCGTGCGACTGTCCAATCTCAAGATGCTTAACCTCAAGACGAGCGTCGAGCAGGGTGCCTTCAGTCAAAAGCGAAAGCAAGGTAAGACGCTGCTGCTTGCCAAAATCAAGCGAAGCAGGGGCGCGATACAATCCTTCAGGGTTTACCCGTGCGAGCTCGGCGCTTGAGCTTATTTCATCGTAGGCACGCACCACATCGTCAAAAAGACTGCGTGGCTCAATAAGCGTTATCAGCGCGGCGGAGCTTAGATAGTCCAGCACCGTTGCACTTTGCGAAAACAAATAGGGCAAATAACGCTCAGCCAAACGGAAAGAAACGCCTTGCTTAAAAAACTCAAGATGCTGCTTAACGTTTTTTGGAAGCTCTGTTGCAGCTGTTCCCTCAAGCGTATGTATAACGTATTCGGCGTGCTTTGCTGCCTCGGTATCATAGATAAGCTCGCAAACCGCATACACGTCAAGGCTATCCAGCATGCCAATAGACTGCCCCGTTGCCGGAACAATACGCCGAATGCACTCGACCTCCTCACCAAAAAACTCAATACGTACCGGATACGTTAGGTTAGAAGGGTGCAGGTCTAACACGTCGCCACGAATACTAAAAGTTCCCGCACCATCGCAGGCGTCAAGGCGGGTGTAACCACGTTGTGTAAGCCAGTTTGGAAGCTCCTCATACGATACGGGAGCAAGCGTCGAGCCCGTCGCAAAGTGCAAGGGGGCAAAACTCTGAGGCTTGGGCGGAAGCTCACGCAGCAAAGAGCGGGCACTTGCAACAACAATACACGGTTCACCGGAGGCAAGTGCGTGAAGAGCCCTCGCACGCTGACCAACTCTATAAATGTCCTCGTTTGTGAGAGGGTTCTCGCTCCACGGACGGTCGAGACGTTCGGGAAAACGCAACACCGAGCCAGCGGGCAACCAAGCGGCAAGCTCGTGGGCAAAAAGGTGGGCGGCTTGCTCCCCTGCCATTACCACGAGCAGAGGCTGCTGCTCTGCTTCGCGATCCTCTGCTTCGCGATGCCCTCCTTTTTGCGCAGCAAAAGTCGCCGCCACAAAAAATGAGCGGGCAGAAAGCGGAATGCCTATCGTGGCATCTTGTCCTGCCGTAAGTTTTGCGTACACCTCGGCAAGAACCTTGCTCTCAAACAAAAGTTGTGACAGATGAGTAATAAGTGTTGACATACTCGTATTGTAGCACCCTGCGCTGTTGGTTGGTACAATAGTGCGGCGAGAAAAGGGAACGGTGCATCTGCCAGCGGACAGTATCAAACAAAAGCAATTAGAACCGTTAACCAGTAACTACAAAGACAAACGTCTACAAGGGAGCACACGTGGCACAAGAGTCAAAAGCAAACAGGCAAAAACGAGCGTTTGAAGTGGCAAGGCGCATGAACGAGCGTTACGGCGATGCCGCCTGCGCGCTTAATTATCACGATGCCTTTTCGCTCACCATAGCCGTACTGCTCTCAGCCCAAACCACCGATAAAGCCGTCAACCTCGTAACTCCAGAGCTTTTTAGGCGCTGGGGCGACGCACCGGCAATGGCAGGAGCTGACCCCAAAGAAATTGAGGAAGTTATACGAACCATCGGGTTTTATCGTGTCAAAACACGCAACTGCGTAGGCTGTGCTCAAATGATATGCTCGCAGTTTGGCGGAGAAGTTCCTGCAACCATGGAGGAGCTAACGGCCTTGCCGGGCGTTGGGCGTAAAACCGCCAACATTGTACTCAATAATGTCTTTGGTATTGTTGAGGGCATTGCTGTTGATACCCACGTTTTTAGGCTTGCGCATAAACTAAAGTTTTCCGCTGCCAAAACACCTGAAAAAACTGAGCTTGATTTGCTCGCTTTATATCCTCGTGAAATGTGGGGGCCCATTAACCATCAGTGGGTTCTTTTTGGACGAGAAGTTTGCATTGCTCGCCGCCCGCGCTGCCTCGAATGTCCCTTACACGACCTTTGCCCAAACGCCGAGGTTTAGTACGCTACATCTAAGGCCCAGCAGGAAGCCTCACAGATATGTTGTACCACGTTGCAAGAATAAAAAACAGCACGGCAATAGCCAGGCTCACAAAAATCCAAATGCGCTCACGCTTGAGGTAGCGCTCAATGCTTACACGGTGAGCAACACGCGCGTAGGCTGGTTTGCCTGCTGTGAGAGCATAAAAAACGGTAACAAGCACCATGCCAATAAAGACGGTGATGGCAAGTGCCAGCGCAACACCGCCAAAAAATATCGCATTACAAAAACAGGAGTCGGCAAAAATCCAAAGAGGATAAAAAATAATTGCAACCCATTGCCCGTGGGCAGGGCCCCAAACTGCCGGCATAAACAAGGCGCCAAGATTGAGGCGGGGCAAGCGTGCAAGATTGGTCTCCAGATTGGCTTTAGAAGTTTCCAAACCGCCTTCTTGAGAGGCTCCCAAAGGTGTTTTGCTGTTGGGCTTAATTTTGCTCAATGCTTATCCCGTCCCACGGCTCGTTAGTACGCTTGTCGATAACTTCGATGCCACGCTCGGTCAAAAAACTCAGCACACTGTACAGCATAAGCGGAACCGCTGCCTCAACCGCCGCAGTGAGTCCTATTGTTGGCACGGCGGGAGTCATGTTTTCTATTTGCACGCCCAAACAGTGTCCCTCAGGGCGATACCCTAACAGCTCGGCAGCATCTAATACGTCGGCAAAACGGGTATCATGCGCTCCATGAAACGTGTTGTAGCGTGCAATCTCCTCAGGTTCAAAGCGTACTACTGTTCCCGGAGGCGTGCCCGTGTTATCAACCGCATCAACGGCAAGAATAATGTCAAAGGCCTTAAACTCACTTAAGAGCTGCATGCCCATGGTGGCTTTGTCAAACACTTCAACGCAAGCAGGAAAAACAAAACGTGCCATAAGCTCCTCGGCAATGCGTGGGCCAATACCCTCGTCAAGCATAAGGATATTGCCGATGCACAGCACCGCTATCTTTTGAGAAGTCTTATTATCGGTCGTTGTTTTTGTCATAGTGTCCTTATGATACCGCAGCCCGCCCCGAAGGGGCGGGCTGCATCACTAGCATCACACGTTACCATCACGAGCAAGAATCATCGCTCGTAAGCTCAGTAACAAAACTTAGTCCTCGTCTACGTCGATATCCTCACCAACAATGTTATGAACCTCGGGATCATACACCAAGCCACCATGTTCTTTTTGGGTGAACATGAGCTTAGCAGGTGCAAACCCTTCAATGCTTGAGAGATATACGTGGATAAACATAAAGAGAATGAAAACCCACATGAGGTAGTAGTGAATGATGCGAACAATCATCAAGCCACCAACGAGGTTGGTAAAGGCTGCAAAAGGACCGTGGAACATGGTAACGGGCCAGAGGCAAAAGCCTACAAATCCCATAAGCAAAAGCAAGAAGGGAACAGCAAAGTACGTAATCTTTTGCGGCACACCAAACTTGTTTCCCAAGGGGTGATCCTTTTTCAAGAACAGGTAATACTTAACCCATGCACCCAGCTGATGACGATTGTCTTTTTGGGGCAGGAAGTTCTTGTAATCCGTAACAACCTCGCGGGTGCCACCTGCCGGAGCAGACTTAACAATAAACGCCAAGATGATGCGGACAATCAAGTTGATAAGAATGACAAACGCAAAGAACATATGCGCACCACGTGCCATACCCATGAAACCAGCCACAAACGGAAAGTGGATATAAAATCCCGTCAAGATAAGACAAAGCATCGAAACAAGATTAACCCAGTGGGTGATGATAAAAGGTACGGGGTGTGCTTCTTTATAATGTGCTAAATGGGCCATTTTACTTCACCCCCCAAGGGCTCGTAACGGTCGAGAAGGTCTTGCCAGTCGCCGGCTCGTTGATGTGTATAGCGCAAGCCGTACACGGATCAAAGCTGTGAACCGTACGCAATGCGTGGAGTGGTTTTTCAAGGTCGTTTACTGGAACGCCCATGAGTGCCTCTTCCATAGGACCACGAACGCCATCGGCATCGCGCGGAGATATGTTCCACGTTGAAGGAATAATAATCTGATACTTGGTGATTTTGTTGTTCACGATTTTCTCGTGATGATACAAAGCACCACGGGGAGCTTCCCACATGCCCGTGCCTTCGCCCGTACGTTTTGCAGGTTCAGCAAAGGTTGCAGCGTCGCCGCCCTTAAGTGCCTCAATCAGCTCGCCAACCCACTCTTCCATGAGCGTAGCAACATAGAGTGTTTCAATGTTACGTGCAGCAGTACGACCAAGCGTTGATGCCAAAACTTCTGGCCCCAGCTTAGTGCCCGCAGCTGATGAGAGATGTGCCAGCAAGGCATCAATATGACCCTTAACAAAATCGTTGCCACGGTTGTAGGCAACGAGCAAGCGAGAAAGTCCGCCTGCCTCGTAAGGTTTGCCGTCATAGCGAGGCGCTTTATCCCAGGTGTACTTGCCATTGCGGTCATACGCAGAGGCATCGTTTGCAGGATACAAAGGCTCCGTAATACCCTCACGTGGATTAACGGGGGTGCCATCATCGGCATACCAAGAACAGGTGGTTGTTTCGGTAATCTTATCCTCGTCCCACATGGCAACATTACCAATGCCGTCCTCATAGCCCCAAACACCACCGGGGAGATAACGCTCAGCCGGGTCACGGCTCTCGCGATCAAAAACACCCCAAGCAACGTAGCGTTTAACACCTGCACCATAACCAGCAACGTCAAGATAGTGCGGTGCAATGGCATAGGTGTCGGGAATCATGGTCTTGGTAATCCACTCTTTGAGTCTTTTTACCCTGAACAAAATGTCATCAAGGTTTTCCTCGGTGGGAGTAAAGGTGGTTCCACCTGGAATTGAGCTCATAATGTGGGGCATCTTACCACCGATAATGCCAGAAATCTCGCTTGCAACGGCTTGCATCTCGAGTGCCTCAAGATAGTGTGCCGTTCCAATAAGATTAAGCTCCGTGGGGAGATTGTAGGCATCATCGGCACTGTCAAACCAGTTGCCCGAGAAAATCGAAAGCTGTCCGTTGAGCGCAAAGCCCGCAAGACGCTCCAGCAAACTCATAAAGTCAGCTGGCGAAGTACCTGCATCATTGGCAAGTGCCAAAGTGTTACCCGCAAGCTCTTTTGCCTTTGCCGTATCAACAGCGTCGCCCGCAGAATTGAGTACCGACAACACGGGCTCAAGCGGATTTACGTAGTCAAGTGCGGCAAGGTTGTAAAACCACAGAATGTGAGAGTGCAAAAATTGTGCGCCCTCAACAAGGTTACGAACGATACGAGCCCCATTAGGAATCTCAATACCGTAGCTTTTCTCACCGGCGATACACGAAGTATGAGCGTGAGAAACAGGGCATACACCGCAAATGCGCTGGCTGATATAGGTAGCGTCCGTAGGTTCGCGCCCTTCTAACACCAGCTCCATACCGCGGAACAAACCGCCTGAAACCCATACATCGTCAACCACGCCATTTTTTACTTCCATGTCGATGCGCAGATGCCCTTCGATACGGTTGACGGGGTCGATAATTGAATTGCCGTTGACCAAAGGAGCAGAAATAGGTACTGCTACCTCTGTGCCCGTTGGCTCATTTGCCTGTATAGTTGCGTTTTTAGGCATTATTTATCGCCTCCTTTTGCAGAACTCTTTTTAGAGCTTTTTGCAGAGCTCTTAGCGTCTTTCTCAGCAGCTTGCTCAAGATGCTGAGCAGTCGCGCACGTCTTGGCGGCATCAGCGGTGCAAAGTGCTTTTTCGGGGTGTTTGGTATCCCACTTGCGCTCAGTTTCAAACGGAGCGCCACCCTTGGTGCGACCCGTAAGCTTCATGCCAAAGCCATGGGCAACCAAGGCTGCAACAGCAAGGCCACCAACACCAAAGGCAACATGGGTGGGATCAACATGGAGCCCGTTAATGTTAAGTGTCTTGAAACGACTGAGGAACGGAGCGTTAAGCTCGACCCAGTTGTAATCACTCTTCATCGGGTTGATGGTTGCACAGCCGATACACGGAGCACCAGCCTCAACACACCAATTCAAACCACGATTCCAGCGAACCTTAGGACAATCAGACTTGGTCTGCGGTCCCTTGCAGCCAACGGCGTACAAGCAATAGCCCTTTTTCTCTTCCTCAGAGCCAAACTTGTAGACAAACTCACCGTTTTCAAAGTGACCACGACGAGGACAGTTGTCATGAATAAGTTGACTAAACATGAACTTAGGAGCATTAACCTCGTTGAGCTCAGGTACGGTGTCAAGCAAAAGCACATCAACAAGAACGGCAACCACATGCTCAGGATTTGAGGGGCAGCACGGAATGTTGATGATTGGCGGAATGTCAAAATCAAACTCGCCATTAGCTTTGGCTTTTTCGAGGTAGGCCTGAACACCAATGGCACCACCAGGATTGGGGTGAGCAGCTTGCCAGCCACCGTCTGAAGCGCAGCTTCCCGTGCAAACAATCGCAGCAGCGTTACTTGCAGCGTGCTCTACAATTTTAGTGCCCTTGGCTTGCTCGAAAGTTTCTGGAGTACCATCCCAGCCAATGCGCAGCGCATTGCCGTCCCAGCCTTCCATAAGAGCGCCCTCAACAAGCAGCAAATAGCCACCCGCCTCGATGGTTTGCTCTTTTGCAAGCTCCAGTGAATGTCCAGCACCTGCAGAAAGCGTTTCAGAATAGTTCAACGAGATAAGCTCGAGCACTACCGTCGCTGCGTCAGGATTGTTCGCCTGTGCAAACGACTCCGTACAACCGGTGCAAGATGCAAGTTCAAGCCATATTACAGGCGTGAGCTTTCCGGTTTCCTTACCGATGACACTGTCCTCAATAGCGTAGGCTATCTGAGGTACCATGGCTTGGCTTAAGCCCAGTGTCGCTGCGACACCAGCACACAATTTCATGAAATCGCGGCGAGTGACGCCCCGCTGTTCCAGCATAGTTTCAAAGCTGGTCGCGCAGGTTACTTCTGTTGCCATACGTACACCTCCTCATTATCTGGTTCTCCAGATGACAATGTGACAAACCACCTATTTCTCAAACTCATACACATTTGTATGCGCTTGTACGTGCTTGTCACAGACGGGCAATATCCTACGTGCTTTGCCGCTGCGACAATAACGTAAATTAGCCCATACGGTACTACTTATTATATTGTGACACTTTCGGAGTTTTATGGTGAGCGAGAATGTAGAGCGGTATCTCCAGACCGGCAAACGGTTCAAAGTAGGGGTGGGTGGAGGATATTAAGGGTATCTTGGGTAAATAGTGTTATGAACCTTGATTTTTGTAACACTGTTTTGCGGAGTTTGGCAGCTGGTGTTGGGCTGACGGAGAAAAAGGGATTAGAAAAGGTGAGCACAAAAAAAGCGGGCTGAAAAAGGCTGGCTGGCAAAGGGATTGAAAAAAGCGAGCTGAAAAAGACGAGTCGAAAAAGGTGGGTGGCTTTGAGGTGAGTGAAAGCTTGAAGCAAAAAAGCTGGAGTGACGTTGCGGGCGGCCTGCGGCCGCCCGCAACGTCACATATCCCAACCATCAGAAAGGCTTATTAAAAAGACCTAGTAGTTCTCAGCGCGAAGCTCAAAGTAAGCCTGCGGGTGTGCGCACACGGTGCACTGATCAGGAACATCAACGCCAACATGAATGTGTCCGCAGTTGCGGCACTTCCACATGGTAACTTCGCCACGCTTGAATACTTCGCCAGCCTCAATGCGGGCGATAAGCGTACGATAACGCTCCTCATGCTCTTTTTCGATAGCGCCAACCTGCTCAAACAAAGCGGCGATAGCTTTAAAGCCCTCTTCAGTAGCAACCTCTGCGAACTCCTTGTACATGCTCGTCCACTCTTCGTTCTCGCCTGCAGCTGCAGCAGCAAGGTTGTCAAGAGTAACAGGAACGTTGCCCCGAGCGTCGCCGTCGTTGCACAGTGCCTTGAACCACATTTTTGCGTGCTCACGCTCGTTGCCTGAGGTTTCCTCAAAAATAGCAGCAATCTGCTGGTAGCCCTCGTTGCGAGCCTGAGAAGCAAAATAGCTGTACTTGTTGGTAGCCTGCGACTCGCCAGCAAAAGCGGTGGCAAGGTTTTCCTTGGTCTTTGATGTTGCGAAATCCATACTAATCTCCCTTCATACTTGTCTAATAAATCTGGGCGTTCTTTGGCAAGGCTGCGGGTATTCCCCGTATTTTCTCTTGCCACTCCTTTGGCAAGACGCCCGTGTTTCATGATAGCAGTTTTTGTGTTTGGCAAGACCGACGTTATATAACGGATTTATGTCAGTCCGCTTCACTTGGGGATTGCGTTAGATACTGTTAAATCCTGCGTGACATTATTACCAAAGCGTACGAAGTCCACACTGATGATACCGTGCAAAATCGGCATCGCCCGTTATAAGAGCCATATCTCTCTTGATAGCTTGCCAAGCAAGCATACGGTCAAAGGGATCGCGGTGTTCTCCAAAAAAGGGCAGCCGATAAAACGAGAGAGTTTCTTGTTCGCTCAAGCCAATGATGCCAATATATAAATCGTCAACGAGGAGTGCGTCAATTTCCTCAATCTCAATGTTTTCAAAGTTGAACTTTCCTATTGAGTGCTTGAGCGACATTTCCCAAAAGCTGAGAGTGCTTGCGTATACATCATTTTTTCTATTACGAATGGCCTCTTTTGCTCTCTCGGTTAGCTTGTTTGGCTCAGACAAAAGCCAGATGAGTGAGCAGGTATCCAAAAGGCACTTCATTAAAGCCCCAAAAAGTCCTCGGTTGATTTGAACTTGAAACCGTCTGCCATTTTGAAGCTTGCTTTTCCCTCAAGCAAACCAAGCGGGCGGGGCAAAAGCGTATCGCTCGTAATCGCAGTAATGTTGGCAACCGGCTTTTTTGCACGTCCATACAAAACCTGCACGGTTTGACCCTCTTGTACCCGCTGCAAAACTTCCGAAAACCCTGCCTTAAGCTCACCAACGGTCAAAGCGATTTTTGTCATTATCTCCTCCGTTCTTTGACAACAGATTACTCTGCTTATCTTTACTTGTCAAGTTGACAAGTTATTATTTTTCTCACCAGCTCTCACTCTTGTTTCTCCCCCTCTATCACCCTAACGAGAATTAGGTAAAAAATTATTGAGAATCTCTCACACAAGGCATACAAGTTTTTTACTTCCTGTTGGCAGCATTCTTTACAAAAGCTCTTAATAATTATCCCCGTAACACCATACAGGGTGTTGCAAGGCTCAGTGACACTACATGAGGTGTTACAAAGAATTGGCAGCATCACGCAAGTTGTTGCCGAAAAATTGGAGGAAAGGTACAAGTATGCAGAAAAAAACAGTTCTAAGAACAGTAATGTCCATTCTATTGGTAGTCATCGTAGCAATGGGGCTTATCGGCTGTGATACCGATACCTCATCAAACGGCTCTACAGACACTCCAGCAGGCGCAGCACAAACACCTGAGGCAAAAAACACCTCGCCCATTACCGTTGTTTGGTATCCCAATGAGTCATCAAACACCCATGCAGAGGTGCGCGATGAGGTTGGTAAACTCATTGAGCAAGCTACAGGCAGAAAAGTTGAGCACAAAACAACCACCGACTATACCATCGCCATTGAAGCTATCTCAAGTGGTGCCGCAGATATTGCTATGGCAATGGGTGCTGTTGGGTATATCGAGGCGAAAAACAGAAACCCTGAGGTTGATGTTTTGTTTGTTAATGCTGACAAGAATGGCTCGCTTGATGAGGCAAAATACTTTTCTTGGATTTGCGCTAGCAAGGACAACGCAGACCAGTACAAGGCTGCAGACGGCTATTCCATCGAAAACATTAAAGGCAAAAAGATGTCTTTTGTTTCCAACAGTTCGACCTCTGGCTTTAAGGTTCCCACCTCGGCAATCATTGAGTTCTTTACGAGCGAGGATTTGGACGATGACAAGTTGGCAGAGGGTGGCGCAGGAGCATTTTTTAGCGAGGTATTCTTTGGTCAATCACACCAAGGTTCTGCCGTCAATCTTGTTGCAGGAAACGCTGACGTAGCTGCTTTTTGCGACATCGAGCTTGCTCCTTACATTGAGCTTGCCGAGGGCACCGAAAACACCGTTGGTGCAGTCTATCGAGTTTCAGAAGGGGCAGAGGCTCCGTTTGATGCACACGCAGGCAAAGAGTTTGTTGTTATCTCTTGCAGCCCCGTGTTCAATGGCCCCAATGCCTTCAACCCAAAGAACCTGAGCGCAGACGAGATAAAGGCTCTCCAGGATTTGTTTACCTCAGCCGAGGTTGCAAACAACGAGCTGCTCTTTTATGACGCTGACGTAGAGGGTGCTGTTGGGCTGTACAAAAAGTCCTCAAGCGCTGGTTATGTGCTTACCACGGATTCATGGTATGACGCATACCGATAGTAACGAAGCAACAGGACAAATAACTATGCCTATCTTGGAGTTTCAAGACGTAAGTAAGGTATACGATAAGACAACTAAGGCACTTACTGATGTTTCCTTTTCAGTAGATGAGGGAGAGTTTGTATCCATCATCGGTCCGTCTGGTTCAGGAAAGTCTACCATCTTGCGTTGCATCAACAAACTTGTTGATGCAACGCAAGGCTCTATATTCTTTGACGGACACAACATAACTACCGCTGATAAAAAAGAGATACGAAAAGTTCGTAAAAAAACGGGCATGATTTTTCAGCACTACAACCTTGTAGATCGGCTGAGCGTTATAGAAAACGTTTTGCATGGACGCCTTGGGCACAAGGCGACTATAACGGGTGCAGCAGGCATCTACTCAGAACAAGAAAAAGAAAATGCTTTTGCAATTCTTGATAAGCTCGGCCTTGCCGATCAAGCCTACAAACGCTGTGATGAGCTTTCTGGTGGTCAAAAGCAGCGGGTTGGGATTGCACGCTCTATCATGCAAGAACCTCGGCTCATTTTGTGCGACGAGCCCATTGCCTCACTCGATCCTAGCTCCTCAAAGGTCATTATGGATCACCTCAGTGACATCAACCAAAGCATGAAAATAACCTGCATTCTCAATCTGCATCAAGTGGACGTTGCCCTAAAGTATTCTAAGCGGATTATTGGCATTACCTCTGGGCAAATTGTTTACGACGGCCCACCCGAAACCTTATCAAAATCTAAAATTCATGAGATTTATCAGTCTAGTGAGGGCGAGCTGATTACTGATGTTGAATAAGTTTAGCGAAAAGCTAAAAAATAAAAGGGCATCCTCAAAAGCAGAAGCAACCCAAGACACCAACGTATCGCAAGCTAGCAAGCAGTCTTCAAACACAAAAGCAACGCAGGACGCTGAGCTAACTCAAGATGCAAAAATATCAAAGTGGCAATTGGATAAAAGCTCTGTTTTTATCAAGCGGAAGCGCACCTTTACGCTTGCTTTTTTGGGTGTTGCCGTGCTTTTTGCAGGATCTGCCATCATAACCAATTACAACGTAATCGAAGGTTTTACCTCAATACCAAAAGTGATTATATGGATGGTTCAAAATCTTGTTCCTAACGAGAAGTCCTGGGAACATCTGCCAAGCATCTTGTCAAAGCTCGCGGAAACAGCACTGGTTGCGATAGCCGTTACGGTATGCGCCGCCCTGTGTTCCTTTTTCTTTAGTCTGCTTGGCACAAGAACCACCAAGGCTAATCCGCTTGTTGCACGTGTGGTGAGAGTTATTGCAGCGTTTTTTAGAAACGTGCCCGATGTAGTATGGGCAATCTTGCTTTTGTTCTCCTTTGGGCAAAACGTTCTCACGGGCTTTTTTGCGCTGTTTTTTGCAACCTTTGGTTTGCTCACAAGGATATTTATAGAAACCATTGACGAGGTAAGCTCCTCTTGCGTTGAGGCAATGCACGCCACAGGAGCAACCACTTTGCAAACCGTATTTCAAGGTATTGTTCCCTCATCTATGCCCTCAATTGTTTCTTGGATACTGTACATGATTGAAACAAATATCCGCACATCTACCCTTATTGGCGTACTCACTGCAACGGGCATTGGTTATGCCTTTGATACGTACTACAAGCGTATGGACTACGCCTCGGCAAGTCTTGTTGTGCTTTCAATCGTTATTTTGGTTATTGCCATTGAACTTATATCTAATCAAATTAGGAAGGTGATTATGTAATGAGTGAACTTGCCGTTGCTGGTGCTGCAGCCAACACTGCCGCTCAGTCTCCTCTCTCTCTCGGAGTACACAACCACATAAAAAAAACACCCAGAGGAAAAATAAAAACGGCTGCAAAATCAAAAAGCAATACCGTTATACAAATTACTGTTTTAGTTCTCCTTGGATTAACCGTGTATGGATTTTTGACTTTTGATTACAAGAACATTGACTTAGCGACTGCTCTCGCAAGTACGCTTGACAACGCAAGCACTATGTTTTTGCAGCCTCGTTTGAGTTATAACAGTTTTTCTGGAGCAATGTTTGCTCTCTTGATAACGTTTTCGCTGGGTGCTCTGGCTACTATTTTTGGAGCTATCATAGCGTTTTTTGGTGCCTTGTTGTGTGCCAAAAACATTGCTAACCCTCTTGTTGCAACGGTTGTAAGAAGCTTTGTAGCCTTTATTAGAGCAGTCCCAACAATTTTGTGGGTACTTATTCTTACCATTGCGGCAGGCCTGGGAAGTGTCGCAGCCGTTGCTGGCCTTACCTTTCATAGTGCCGGCTATTTAGTCAAAGCCTATTCGGAGTCTATTGAAGAAGTTGATAACGGCGTTATCGAAGCTCTTAAAGCCAGTGGAGCAAGTTATTGGCAGATTGTGTTCCAGGCTATTTTGCCTGCCTCTCTCAGCTTTATGACAGCGTGGACCTTCCTCAGATTTGAAATCAACTTTAGCACAGCCATTGCAATGGGTGCAGCAGCTGGTGCAGGCGGCATTGGTTTTGATTTGTTTATGGCAGGGAGCTTCTATTTTGATCTGCACGAACTTGGCTTTATTACTTACATAGTTGTTATAGCCGTTATTGTGCTTGAAATGTTCGCAACCAAAATTAAAGCAAAGGTACGGTAAGCATGAGCAAACCTATTTATGAGCAGATGGATAAAAAGCGTCTTTCAAGAATTTTGGCTCGAGCGAGCAAGGCTGACCTTGCTGTCTTGTCCGCTGAAATCCAAAAAACGCACACACCCCTTATTGTCAAAGAGCCAGGTAAAACCTTGACCATGATCAAGATGCGTGAGCCCGTTAAGCAAAGCCTCTTTTACCTTGGTGAGGTCATAGTCTGCGAAGCCATAGTCGAACTTGATGGAGAAAAAGGCGCCGCCGTTTTGATGGGCGATGACACCGAGAAGGTACTTGACATGGCAATCATTGACGCTGCGATTAACAAGGGAGTTTTTGACGGTATGGATATGCTCCAACAGCTCGAAAAAGAGCAGGAAAGCTTAATCCAGCGAGAAAACGCCCTGCACTTAAAAACAATGGTCAACTTTGAATCCATAGACAAGGAGGCGCCGCATGACCTCAACGCTCTCAAAAAAGCATGATTTTGATACCGTGTTTGACAGTCAAGAGGTGTTTAGGCTTATTTTAGACGCTTTGTCTTGTCCGGCACGCGTAGTAAGCATACAAAAATATGCCGACAAACTGTTTGGCGCTCATCCACTTTTTTTGACTCTTGCTCTAACGCTTTTAGACAACGAGGTGAGCTTTTGCGTCTTGGGAGATGATCTTTTGGAGGATGAAATCTCATCGCTTACTCTTGCCAAAAAAGAGCAGCTCCAAAACGCTGATTTTATCTTTATTTGCAGCGCTGGCGAAAAAGAGGAAGCTCAGCGCCTTCAAACAGCAATTGAGAATGCAAAATGCGGAACGCTTGCCGACCCTCACAAAAGCGCAACGATTATCGTCTGCGATAAAAGTCCTGCTGCAAGCTACGTGACGCTTTTTGGACCTGGCATAGCAGAAACGCTTGAATGCCACATATCACACGCTGTAAAAAATGCACTTGAGCTGCGCGACGCACAAAACTATGAATACCCTCAAGGCATTGACCTTATCTTTGTGTCAAACGCTGGCGAGCTGTTTGCGCTCCCCCGCCTTGCTCGTATGGGGGTGAAATAAATGGCATACGTAGCAGTATCTGGCGGCAAAGAGGCCATTGAGGAGAGCATCAGGCTGCTGGACTTTTACCAATGTAGCAATGACCGTGATGTTGAGGTTGAAGCAATTGAAAGCAAGCTTTCTTTGCTGGTTGACAGAGTTATGAGCGAAGCTGGTTTGTATTCAAAGCCCTATGCGGCTCTTGCGCTTAAACAGTGCGAGGGTTCCATTGAAGAGGCAGTGTTTTTGCTGCGTGCCTACCGCTCAACACTTACAAGAAATTATTACACCACTGAGGTCAATAGCAACGATATGCGTATTATCCGGCGCATATCTGCGGCATTTAAGGATATAGAGGGTGGCCAGATTTTAGGAGCTACCTATGACTACACCCACCGGCTTATAGATTTTGACCGTGACTCAAAACGTGCTGCAAAACTCTATGCCACCATGCAAAACTCTCTGGCTGAGCAAAACCCAGAGGAGGTTTCTTTTTGCCCGCGCGTATCCGATGAATTAAAACGAGAGGGGCTTATTGATCGCTATGATAACTACGATGATAGTACTAGCACTCATAACCGCAGTGACCAAGAGAGTCAAACCGACCGACCCCCCCACGACGTAACAACAACAATGTTGGAGTTCCCGGCACAGCGCAGTGCTCGGCTGCAAACGCTTTCTCGTGCAGACACTGGATTTATCTCTGGTCTTGCGTATTCTGCCTTGCGTGGGTTTGGGCAAGTTCACCCAACCGTAGGCGAGCTGCGAAGCGGCTATGTTGAGCTTTGCGTTGTCTCCCCTCTTGATGAAAACGAAAGCCTTTGTGTTGGTGAAATTTTGATTACTGAAGTGGAGTGCTTTAACACTTCGGACGATAAAGACCAGCTAAAAATTGCAGTTGGTTATGGCGCAGTTTTTGGGAGAAATGAAAACAAGGCTATTTCTATGGCGGTTATTGACCGTGAGCTTGACAACGGCGGAGAATATCCCACGCAAGATGAGGAGTTTGTATTAACTCACGGCGACAGCTTGGAAATGAATGGTTTTGTTTCCCACTTAAAACTGCCGCACTACGTTACCTTCCAGTCAAAACTCGATTCCGTGCGCAAAACGCGAGCAGCGGACGCAACGGGCGGTGATACCCATGAATAACAATTACAACTTTGCCTTTCTCGACGAGGGCTCTAAACGAGAGATTAGACGCTGCACGCTTAAAGCAGTTGCCATACCGGGCTACCAAGTTCCCTTTGGTTCTCGTGAGCTTCCTATTGGCAGAGGCTGGGGAACTGGCGGTATCCAGCTAACGCTTTCGCTCATTGGGCCAAACGACGTGCTCAAAGTAATCGACCAAGGAAGCGATGAAAGCGTAAACGCTGTTAACATCAAAAAGTTTGTTGGGCTTTGCACCGATGTAGAAACTACCAACAACACCACTGAGGCAACGCTCATACAAACACGACACAGAATCCCAGAAATACCCCTTAAAGATGGACAGATTCTCGTGTTTCAAGTTCCTATCCCCGAGCCCTTGCGCATTGTTGAAGCTCGTGAAGAAGTCACCAAAAAAATGCACGCAGAAAAAGACTACGCTCCGTTATGGCTGCAGCTTTATGAGAGCTTGGTAAAGTACCAAAAAGTTACCATTGCCTCTGAGTACCCTTGTATGGTTGAGGATCGCTACATGACAAACCCCAGCCCCATACCAAAGTTTGATAACCCCAAGCTGCATAATGCCGAATGCCTGTATCTCTTTGGCGCAGGACGCGAGAAAAAGATTTATGCAATTCCTCCGCATACCAAAGTAGTTTCTCTTGCCTTTGATGACGTGCCTTTTGAGCGAGAGAGCTTTGCAGGCAAAACGTGCCGTCTTTGCAAAAGCAACAACACCTATCTCGATGAGATGTTTGATGCGCAAACAGGAGAAAAAGTCTACCAATGCTCAGACACCTCGTACTGCAAGGAGGTCGCAGCCCATGCTTGAAACACCTGTTTTGTCAGTTAAAGATTTAGTTGTTAGATACGGAGAGGCGTGCCCAAAATGTGCAGAGAGCCTAGAAAAGAACCGCTGCAGTGTTTGTGGCTGCGTTTGGGCGGCAAATAACCTCTCGCTTGAAGTCTACCCAGGTGAGGTGCTTGGCATTGTAGGAGAAAGTGGCTCGGGAAAAACTACCTTAATGCGAACTCTGTATTTTGACATAGCTCCCACAGCTGGCAGTGCCGTACTTCATGATTATAAGGACGCAAGCCAAAGCATCTGGGAGGCAAGCACCGCTGAGCAACGCATGATAAAAAACAATATCATGGGCATGGTGTACCAAAATCCCGTTATGGGCCTGCGCATGAATTATTCCGCTGCCTCAAACATTGCCGAGAAAATCATTGCTGCTGGCAGCCGCAATGCGGCACAAATGACTGCGCGCGCAACCGAGCTTTTAGAAGCAGTTGAGATTCTAACCAGCCGCATGAGTGAAGCTCCTAAAAATTTCTCGGGCGGCATGCAGCAGCGGGTTCAGATTTCAAAAGCTCTTGCTAACAATCCCTCACTACTTTTACTCGACGAGGTTACTACCGGGCTCGATTTGTCGGTGCAGGCAAAGGTGCTGGACTTGATTAGAAAAATCAAAGCGCAGTACGGCATATCTATCTTGCTTGTATCGCATGATCTTGCCGTTATCCGTATGCTCGCCGACAGAACCATCGTAATGCTTGATGGCAAAATCGTTGAAAGCGGGCTCACCGACCAAATACTTGAAGATCCGCAGCACGCCTATACCCAACAACTCGTTCATTCACTCATTTAGGAGGAAAACTGTGATAGCTATTAAAAATGGAAGAATTGTAACACCCACGCAAATTGTCGAGGACAAGGTGCTTCTTATAGACGGAGATAGAATTGCTGGCTTTGCCAACACCACCAATGATGCCGAGCGTGTTGTAGATGCTCACGGGCGCTACATTATGCCAGGATTCATAGATGTTCATTCGGATAAAATCGAGCAATACATACAGCCCCGCCCCACTTCTCAGATGGATTTTGAATTTGCGCTCAAGATTTGCGAGCGTGATTTGCTTAGTGCGGGCATAACAACTATGTATCACTCGCTCTCTTTGTTCAAAGACGAAACTTTTGGCCGTTGCTTGCTGAGAACCAAAGAAAGTATTCAAAGAATAGCCGACTTGATTGCCAATATCCACTTGCGCAACCATCTTATTCATCATCGGCTTCACTTACGAGTAGAGCTTGATAATCTTGAGGCTTTTGACAACGTGCGCGACATGATAGAACAAGAAAAGGCTCATCTAATTTCATTTATGGACCATACGCCCGGGCAGGGACAATACTCCAACCTTGCTATTTATCACGATACTATTACCAAGTATCAGGGAAAAGAAATAGAAACACTTGGTTTTGATGGTCTTTTGGACTACCACAAAAACAAAGATACCTTGTCTTTTGAGCAGCTCAAGGAGCTAGCTGAGCTTGCTCATGCCAAGGGAATTGCCGTTGCCTCGCATGACGATGACACCAATGAAAAGCTTGCGCTCAACAAAGACATTGGCGTTGACGTAAGCGAGTTTCCCATTACCTTAGAGGTCGCAAAAAACGCAAACAAACACGGTTTTTCTACGGTTGTGGGCGCAGCAAACATTTTGCGTGGCAGTTCGCACTCGGGCAACTTATCGGCGGCAGAGGCTATCTTGGAGGGTTGCGCCGACATAATTTGTTCTGACTATTACCCAGCAGCCATTTTGCACAGTATTTTTTACATGAACACCAAGCATGATGTTCCGCTTGAGCAGATGGTAAACCGGGCAACCCTTAACCCTGCCAAGGCTATGAAAAAAGACGCTGACTACGGCTCTATTGAACCTAACAAAAAAGCCGATTTGCTTGTTGTGGACGTGCTTGACAGTTACCCCGTTATTACCCACGTATTTGTGGACGGGCACACAACGTATCGTGTTGAGTATCGGAGGTAGTTGTGGAGATACTGCGTATTGAAAATCTATCAAAAAGCTTTTATCTGCACTATCCGGGTCTTGAAATACGGTCATGCCACGACGTTTCTATGACGCTTAACAAGGGCGAGTTTATTGGTATTGTTGGGGCTTCGGGCGCAGGAAAGTCAACTATTCTCAAATGTATTAACCGGAGTTACCTGCCGAGCCAAGGAGAGCTCTGGTATGACAGCGAAGCATTGGGAAAAGTCAATTTGTCCACCGCAACAGAGCGTGAGATTTTATATTTGCGTCGCTTTGAAATTGGCTATGTTTCTCAATTCTTGAATGTCATGCCCAGAACAACGGCAAAAGAACACGTAATGAGCGCTTTGATTGACATGGACTGCACCACCAAACAAGCAGAGGCAGATGCAAAAGAAATGCTCTCCTATTTTAAGTTGCCAGAAACGCTTTGGGATATATACCCCGTTACCTTCTCTGGTGGCGAGCGCCTCAGGCTTAATCTCGCTCATGCAATGGTAAAAAAACCACGGTTGCTTATGTTAGATGAGCCCACCGCCTCACTCGATAATAAAACAAAAATTCTTGTACGAGATATACTGTTGGAGCTTAAAGGAGCAGACACCAGCATGATTGGCATATTCCACGACATTGAGTTCATGGAAGACGTGTGCGACAAAGTATTTAATATTTCTGATGGGACTCTTGTATCATGAAGGTTGACTTGCATATTCACTCAACTATCTCAGATGGCAGCGACACCATTGAGCAAATCGTCGAGACAGCAAAGCAATGCGGTCTTGATGCCATAGCAATAACCGATCATGATACCCTCGCACATCAAGCGCACGTTTCTGAGTTAGAGGCAAGGCTGGGAGCCGAGTTGGAAGGCATGAAAATTATCTGTGGTGTTGAGCTTTCGGCTATTCACAAAAACACTCGTACACGAACACATATACTGGGCTATGGTATTCAAAAACCAGAGGTCATTACCGAGTTTACCCAAGCTCTTCTCGAGGCACGCAATAAGAACTCAGAAAAACAGGTTGAGGTCTTGCGCAAGCTGGGCTATAAAATTGACAAAGATCAGCTACCCCGCGCAGACAAAAAGTACCTTTACAAACAACACATTATGGACTGGCTGGTAACAACGGGTCAGGCACCCGATATGTTTGGAGATTTCTACTATCAAACTTTTAAGAACGGCGGCCCTTGTGCTTTTGACATTGAACACCTTGATGTTTTTGAGGCGATACAAACCATAAAAAAAGCAGGGGGTCTTGCCGTGCTGGCTCACCCTGGGCAACAACAAAACTTTTGGCTCATACCTGAGCTTGTGGCTTGTGGGCTCGATGGGCTTGAGCTTAATCATCATTCTCACAGCGAAAAAGACCGTGAGATAGTGCGAGATTATGCACAACGATATGGACTGTTTCTTACGGGCGGCAGCGACTATCACGGGATTTACGAACCCCAAGAATATGGCATTGGGGACTTTCTTTCTGATGAAAGCGGCGTAGCAAAAATACTGCCTCTAGCCTAAAGATTGGTAATAATACACGGCAATCTGCGTGCGGTTTTTGAGCTGAAGCTTTTGCAGGATAACACTTACGTGATTGCGCAGAGTACCCTCGCTTATGTAAATATGTTCAGCAATTTCTTTGTTGTCAAGACCCTGGGCAATGCGCTGGATGATTTCAAGTTCTCGCTCGGTGAGCTTATCAAGCGGAGCGGTAACAGCAGCCGCCTCTTTGACCTTTACAGAGCTGGTGGCGGTTTCTTTTTCAAACAAGCTTCCCACCTTGCCAACAACCTCTGTGCCTAACACCATCTGCCCCGCCATAACGGAGCGCAAGGCTGGAGCAATATTTGCAACCTCTTGCTTAATAAGATACCCACACGCTCCCAGGCGCAAGGCCGCAACAATATATTCATCGTCAGAAAAAGTGGTAAGAAACACAATGCGTGCCTGTGGGTGCTTGTCCAAAATAAGCTTTGCAGCCTCCAGTCCGGTACACTCGGGCATCTGAATATCCATGAGCAAAACATCAGGCTTATGCTCGTCAAAAAGCAGCTGCGCCTCGTTGCCGTTTTTGCCCTCAGCACACACCTCAAGGTCTGCCTGCGCAGTAAGAATGGTAGCAAGAGAAGCGCAGACAATGGGATCGTCGTCCACAATCAACACGCGGATTTTCTGCGCTACTGCCGTTTTTTCATGCAAGGTTGACTCTTTCATGTGCGCTCCTTTGGTATCGAAACAAAAACTCTGAAGCCTTTGTCATAGTCGGTTCTAAAAACACCTTTGAGGCTGCGAACACGTTCCTCCATGCTTGCCAGCCCCATGCCGTTGCCTTCTTGACTCACGCCCTTTTTTAAGGGGTTTTTGCTGCCGTTATCATGCACAACAAGTTGCCAAAAAGCGGGGTATTCCGTAACAGAAACCCGCACCAAAGAAGCATTGCTGTGCTTTGCCGCATTAGCAACCGCCTCACGCACAATGGCAGCAAACCCGTGGGCAACCGTGTCGGGAATTTCTGTAACCTGATACTCAAGATCAACGCTTAAGAGGGCATCTTGCGCTATTGCATACAGCTGCGTATAGAGGTCGAAAGAGTCTTCATGCAAATTGTGAACACTTGCCCGCACCGTGTCAAAAGCCTCGTGCACCGTGGTAGCAATGCGCTCCAGCTCCTCCTTAAACACAGTTTCGTCTGCGTGAACCACCTGCGCTGCCTCAATTTGTAGCATTGAGCGTGTGAGCAAATGCCCTACATTGTCGTGAATCTCACGGGCAATGCGACCTCGCTCGGCAAGCGTAGCGAGCTGCACTTCAACATCTTGTTTCTCTTGTAAATCACGATTATTTTGCTCCAGAGCAAGCGAGGTTTCTCGCAGTTCATCTCTGAGCGCAGTATAGTCAAGGCGTTCTCTTTGTGCCTGAGCTGTTCTCCAAAATAAAACACCAGAGATTAAACAGGCCACTGCCAAAAAGAGCAGTACGGTAAAATCAAACTCCCGCAGAGCTGCGAGCAGCGGTAGTACCCAGCACAACTTGAGTACCCAATTTTTTGCACGCAAGCAGTCATAGGCAAGCAAGGGGACAAAAACGGCAAAGACCGGAAACACCACGACAAGAGCAAGGTAAACGCAGAGCCCAGCTAGTTTGAGCGCTGGTGGCACATAATTGATTTCTTGCAGTGAGCTTACAATGAGCGCCAAAAGCAGAGCAACAATAAACACGGTTGTTTGCGGCACTAAAAACAACGCCGCAAGACACACCAAAAGAATGATGCTTTTGTCAATCAAACGCTCCATATGCTCATTGTATCCCACTTTACACCGCTCGTGCCTCAAGCACGCACGATAACAAAAAAAGCCATGACATTTGTCACTTTTGGACCTCAAAACTCATGACAGCAAGCACTGGCAGCGCTCAATCATTTGGTGCAAAATTATCACAATAAAACCACTGTCAAAAAACATCTTGCACGTAAGGAGCAGCTATGACTATGGTACAGGTAGAAAATCTCGTCAAGCGCTACAAAGAAGTGCTGGCGCTTGACCACTTTAACCTTGACATAAAAGAGGGAGAGATTTTTGGGCTGCTTGGCCCTAACGGTAGCGGCAAAACTACCGCCATCAACTGCATGCTGCAGCTGCTCACCTATGACAAGGGAACCATTAAGCTTTTTGGTCAAGACATGGAGCCCACCCGTTACGACCTTAAAAAACGCATTGGCATTGTTCCGCAAAATATAGCCGTTTTTGAGGAGCTGACCGTGGCGGAAAACATCGACTATTTTTGTGCGCTCTACGTAAAGGACAATAAAAAGCGCGCACGGCTTGTCAAAGAAGCTATTGAGTTTGTGGGGCTTGAAGAATACGTCAAGTTTCGCCCCCGCAAACTTTCTGGCGGGCTTATCAGACGCTTGAATATAGCCTGCGGCATTGTGCATAAACCCGAGTTGATTTTTCTCGATGAGCCTACTGTTGCCGTTGATCCACAAAGTCGCAATGCCATTTTAGAGGGCATACGCAGCCTCAATCGCAATGGCTCAACGGTAGTTTATACCAGCCATTATATGGAGGAAGTCGAGGAGATTTGCACGCGTATTATGATTATGGATCATGGGCAGGTGCTTGCTTGTGGCACCAACAACGAACTCAAAGCCATGATTGGTACCGGCGAGAAAATCCAAGTTGAAGTAATAGACCTTCCCGATAAGGCGCTCGAATCCATCAAAGCTCTTAACTGTACGCAAAAGGCAAGCTACGATGGCAAAACGCTGGAGGTTTTCTGTACCAGCGGCGCTCAAAACCTCAGCACGGTTTTGCAGACTTTGCAGCAAGAGGGTCTGACATTTGGACGGGTGTATTCTGAGCCTCCTACCCTCAATGACGTATTCCTTGAACTCACCGGCACCGAGTTACGCGACTAGGATTTTAACGAGGATTTTTACGAGGACTTCAAGAATCGAGGAAACGAGAAAACCATGTGGAACACTTTCAAATATACGGTTAAGGCGCTTGTGCAAGAAAGCAGTGTCCTTTTGTGGGGTCTTGGCTTCCCCCTCATCATGGCGACCCTTTTTCAAATTGCTTTTAGCAATATAGACGGCTCCTATGATTTTGAGCCTATTCCAATCGCCGTGGTTGAAAACGAGAACTATACCAATAACGAGGTCTTTACGCAGAGCATTGAAGCGCTTGCGAGTTCAGGCGAAGGTCAACTCTTCAAACTACACATCGCCAAAAATGAATCTGAGGCACAACAACTCCTCGCAGATGCTACGATTATGGGCTTCTACGCAATCAACGACAAGGGAAACCCGGAGCTTTCTCTCACGCCGTCAAAAATGCTTGATCTCGCCAGCATAGAGCAGACAATTCTCAAAAGTTATCTCGACAATTTTGTTCGCACCCAAACTACCCTTGAAGCCATTGCTCAAAAAGACCCTTCGGTGTTTGTCAAGCCTTCTTTTTTGGAAAGCCTGTCTGCACCTATCAACTACACCAATGAAGTTTCAATTACAGCAAATAAAACTTCAGGGGTTGTTCGCTACTTTTATGCGTTGCTCGGCTTTGCGACAATCATGGCGGCGAACATTGGAGTGATTGCCATGGCAAGAACACAAGCAAACTTATCGCCACTTGGTGCCCGACGAGCAGCTGGTGCAACTAAAAGAATAACAACCCTTGTGGCAACCTTACTTGCAAGCTGGTTTCTTGCATTTGTTTTTCTAACCGTCACTTTTTGTTATATGCGCTACGTTCTTGATGTTGGATTCGCACGTGAAATTGCCTGTGTCGGAGGACTTGCGGTTTGCTCTTTAATGACCACCGCACTTGGAGCGTGTGTTGGCTCCATTCCTAAGATTGGGGATATGGCCAAGGGGGGCATACTGAGTGGACTGGCCTGCCTCTTTGGGCTATTCGCAGGTCTTTTTGGCACACCAAGCCAAAAACTTGCCGACGATCTGACTCGTACAGCACCCCTTCTCCAAATGCTTAATCCTGCAAAGCAGGTAACAGATTTATTTTATAGTCTGTACTACTATGACGGTTACGTCCACTACTTACAAACAACGTTTGTTTTACTTGCGGGTGCCCTTGTGCTGTTTGCCGTCACTGTAGTGTTCGTAAGGAGGCAACGCTATGCAAGTCTTTAGAGCAGCCCTCAAAATATTTTTTAAACATCCTTTTTATATTGCAATTTTCGTACTAGCCGTTAGCCTTTTGGGTGTTAGCTTTTCTCAAAGTGTGGGAAACTACGAAACAAAACAAGGCGAACTTGCCGTTGAGCGCCCTTATATCGGAATCATCGACCGCGACAACAGCGAGCTCTCCACCGGCTTAGTAAGCTTTCTTGACGAACAAGCAGAGTTGATAGAGCTCGAGGATTCTCGGCGAGCCATGCAAGATGCACTTGCCCAAGATACCGTCTACAGTATTGTAATTATCCCTGAGGGCTTTGAGCAGAACTTCATGCGTGCTGCACGTGAAAATACTTCTCCTCCAACCATTGACACAGCAACAGGGTATGCCTCTGTCGCCGCTGTTCTTGTAGATGGTCTTGTCAACGAGTATCTCAACACAGTGCGTCTCTATGTCATAAGTGATACTGCAAAAAATCCAGCTGAGATTGTGGTGCTTTCTTTTGAGGATATGAAAAAGAGTGGCACGATAACACTTGTTCAGTTTGGCGAATTGGTGTCACCTTCCCTTAAGTGGCGTTCTTATATGTCATTTTCGGGATACACCATCGTTCTTTCTATCATGGTGTGCGTTGGGGTTATGCTCTCGGCTTTTAATCGTGTTGATATTCGCAAACGCAATTTGGGTGCGCCCGTAAGCAATCTTTCAAGAAACCTACAGCTTGCTCTGGCTTGTTTTGTTGCAGCCCTTGTTCCTTTTGTGGTGGTAAGTCTTTTAGGGTTGATAATTTTTGGAAGTTCCTTGGTGGGAACAAGTCTTATTGTTGTTGGGCTACTTCTCTTAAACCTTTTGATTCTTGCTGTTGTTTCACTTGCACTTGCGTTTTTAGTTGGACAGATAACTACAAGCGAGCTTATGTTGAATGCAGTAGGCAATATCGTCGGACTTCTCTTCTCTTTTTTGGGAGGGATTTTTGTGGCGATTGAGCTCTTGGGGAGCACCGTTACAAAAATCGCATATTTTGTTCCATCATTTTACTATGGTGATGTGATAACGAGGGCGGGTAATCTGCACGACTATTCAAGTGCTTCGCTTGCGCCTATTTTTGCCAACATGGGAATTATGCTTTTGTTTGCGGCGGCGTTATTTGCCGTTGCGCTCGTTATTGGACGTTTGAGAATGCAAAGTGCCGAAGCCGGTGGCAACGCCGCCGCTACCCGCACAAGAAGTTAGGGCTTGTTGAAGTAATCTCATCAGAGAGGTCGCGGGCATCAAGCTCATCAGCAAGACGTTCAAGCGTCCATTGGCGAACCTGCGCTGAAAAACTTTTGCCATTTATATCTGCGAAAGCGTGTATCCACTCTTTTTCGTCTTGCTCAAATCCAATTGCAGAAACTGACATAGCCATGGGTATAGTCCCTTCTCGAAAATAGTGTAGTGGACTATACGCTCCTAAAATGCCAAAAGCTACAAAATCTCTCTGTTGGTCGGCAAAAGGAAAGAAATGGGAGCTGTGCGGTAGCAAAGTGCTCAAAAATGCCTAATACAGAGAATTCGTCCCAGCGGAAACGCTAGGACGAATTCACAAAAAAACAACCGGAGTACCACCCCAACCAAAGGGTTCTGTGTACTTCCTTATTGAGCATTGTGTCACATTTTATTCTTCCCCATAAGGGATAAAGCTTGGTCGGTTAGCGACCCGTACGTTGATAGAGATAAGCGTGTCGGGGTGTTCATTGAGCAGGGTTTTTATGGCAGTTTCCTTTGCCGTAATGTCCTCTGCCGCACCAAACATAACCAACACATTATTGGTGAGCGTTAGCGCAGTTTTGTTGCGGTCGGGCGCAGAAACGCTTGCGACCAACGAGCGCATTTCAGGACTAAAGCCAACCAGAACTGCAAGGGCGTTTTCGATGCCTTCGTCAGTAGCCGTTTCTCCAAAAACGGGCGCTATCAAACGATGAATGTCGGTAATGAGCGGATAGTCTTTTACCTCATCGAGAGCAATAAAAATGGGGGCCTCATCGTTATCGACCACACCAAGCCACCGCCCCTCACTTGAAATAAGCCAATACCCCGGCTCATTTGCCATAATGCTAGGATAAACCTCAACCGCCGCTGCCGCAGTGCGCTCCTCAATAACAAGAAGCAAGGTCGAGGGAAACTGTCGCTCAAGATGCGCACTGGCAATCCAAGGGTCGTCTTTGAGGCGCTCAAGAATACCTTTTTCATCGAGCCGCAACAAGGTGGAATCCGCAGGAATAGCCGCCGCCTGCTCAAGGTATTCGTTGGTGAGGCGATTCGCACCGTTTACCTGCACCGTTTTAACCGAAAACGCCGGCGACTGGTATACCACAATGCCTGCTACTCCCAAAACAACAACAACGGCAAGGGCAATAAGCAACCTCACGCCCCACGCAATGCCCTGTTTCTTACGATTCTCACGACGAGAACGCCTGCGCTGCTCACCAACGGTTATGGCCTCTTGCCTAACCGTGCCTCCAGATTGTCGCCGCTCCTGCTTATTTGAACGTTGATTTTGTTGCGCTGTGCGCTGAGAAGTACGCTGAGGGCTGCGTGTGCCAGAACGCCCTGGAGCACTCTGCCCCGCTCGAGGTGAGGAACTGCGCGCGGACTGCTGAGAAGTGCGACCTGTGCCAGTCCGAGATGCACCGCCCCCGCTGGTGCGAGATGCACCGCCCGTGCTGCCTGCGCCCGCACGACTGCCTGCGCCACCGCCTACGCTACCACGACCGCCTGCACCACTACCGCCGCCTGCGCCCGCACGAGATGAGCTCGAGGGTGCCCTACCCTTCGAACCCGATGAAGCGGATTTCCGGCTGTAATTCTGTGCCATACTCTTCTTTCACGCAGTGTCTGATATGTTCGATTATAGCAATCACATCTGCTGCCGTCGCCCCATCATCATTTACAATAAAATTAGCATGCTTTTCTGAAACCTGTGCGCCACCCACTGTGTAGCCCTTGAGTCCCAGTGCTTCTATCATTCTACCAGCAGAATCATCAACGGGATTCTTAAACGTACTGCCTGCGCTTGGCTTGTTAAGCGGCTGCGAGTTCCTGCGGCGTGCGAGCAAGTTTTCCATGTGTAATTCTATTTGCTTTTTTGCACTTGGACGCACGCGTAATTCGCACTCAACAATAATATCCCCTGCTGGAAGCCCTGATGAGCGATACCGCCACGGAACCTCAGAACCTTTATAACGAACAAGACCCTGACCCGGACGCAGTACTGTAAGGCTTTCGACAGTGCGCCCAATCCACTCTTGTGCCGTACCGGCGTTCATAAATAATGCCCCGCCCAACACGCCGGGAATACCTATGCCAAACTCAAGCCCTGACAGCCCACCCTTATAAGCAGCACGCACCACATGAGAGAGTAAGACTCCCGCTCCTGCTACAATCAAATGCTGACTTTGGGCAATGTCTGGCAGCGAGATTTCCTTAAAACCAGCTCCAAGCGTAAGAATTGCACCTCTAAAACCGGCGTCGCTCACCAAAAGATTGCTCCCCTTGCCAACAACCGCCCACGGCAACGTATGCTTCTCAAGCGTCGCAAGCGTGGTGGTAAGGTCGCTTAATGAGGCGCACTCAACATACAAATCGGCTGGGCCTCCAATACGAAAACTCGTATGCCGAGCCATGGGCTCATCGGCAAAAACCGAACCTTCAAGGATTCCCTGCAGTTCGCAGTATGCATCAAAGCCACTCATCGTGCTGGCTGATCCTCCTCTGACATTGCGCCTTCTCTAACATTGCGCCTTCTCTAACATTGAACCTTTTTGGCTCTAGCATTGCGCCTCCTTTGACGCTAACACTAAGCCCTCTCCAGTGCAGCAAGTACCTGCGGAGCAAGAGCCGTTACGTCGCCCGCACCCATAGTAATCACAACATCGCCTGGCTGAGCAAGTGCGCACAAAGTTTCGACAATGTTAGCACGCTCGGCAACAAGACAAATCTCGGCTGCAGGATTATGCAGCTTGATAGCCTCCATTAAAGCGGCGGAGGTAATGTTTGGCAGCGGGGCTTCTCCGGCAGGAAAAATATCCATCAACGTAATGGTGCTAGCAGCATCAAAAGCACGGGCAAACTCACCCATAAATGCCTGCGTGCGAGTATAGCGATGCGGCTGAAACAGCACATGCACCCGCTCATATCCAAGACCGGCAGCCGCCTCAAGCGTTGCTGCAACCTCGGTAGGATGATGTCCATAATCATCAACAACCAGCACTCCATTGGCCTCGCCAATGCGGTCAAAGCGACGATGCACACCACTAAAAGCCGCTATCGCATCAGCGGTAGCTTGACGGTCAAATCCAAGCCAATCGAGGGCAGCAGCAACAGCGGTAGCATTAAGCATATTGTGAAGACCCGGAGTGGCGCCGAGCGCAAAGGTTTGCGTGGCGCCATCTGCATAGGTAATTTCAAATCCTGAAACATCGGTCGCTTCAAAGCGCACGTTAGCGTCCTCGCTCGTACCATAACTTATAAAAGGCTTGCCGCTTGCACGCACCAAGTCCATGAGTACAGGACAATCGGCGCAGGCGATAACAAGCCCGTCGTCTGTAACCTTGTCCAAAAAGGCGGCAAACGATGCTCGTATCTCATCAAGGCTCTTAAAGTGGTCAAGGTGATCGGCTTCAACATTGGTAACAATCGCCACGTGCGGATTAAAGTGAACAAAGGAGCCGTCAGACTCATCTGCCTCAATAACATAATACGGGCCTGTTCCCAGCTGTGCGCTTGCCTCAAGACCCTCAACAACGCCGCCAATAAGAAAACTTGGATCTGCGCCAAGGCGCACCAGCGAGGTCGCCAGCAGCGACGAGGTAGTTGTTTTACCATGCGTGCCAGCAACCGCCAGGGTTTTCAAATCCTCACCCAGATAGGCAAGCATGCGGGCGCGCGACCACACCGGAATGTTTTGCTCTTGCGCTGCTCGATATTCTGGATTGCTCTGTGGAATTGCCGTCGAAACAACCACTAAATCAGGGTTTGCCTTAGTAACGTTTTCAGCGTTTTGCGTAAAACTCAACGCCACACCCTCGCGCAGCAATGCCTGCACGTAGGAGCTCTCTTTGAGGTCCGAACCACTTACTTGTATCCCCCGTTTGTGAGCGATAAGCGCGACCCCCGCCATGCCTGAACCACTCACACCAATAAAATGCACACGCTCAAGAGGCGTAGGCACGTCTTGCGTTTCTTTCAATTGCATAGATACCCTACTTCTGATGTAACTTTTATGATGATACGATGATAGCAGATGTTGAGGCTAGGAGGTGCTGAGCTTGCAGCGTATCTTGATAGCCTTGGAGGTGCCTGCCGAACTGCCCCCCCCCGTAGGTATGTGCCGAGCAACTACGCCGAGGGGCTTGTGCTAGACTTTGCTCATGACAATAGATCAGCAAAATATTCCCAACACTTCTAACGTGGCAGATGAACTGTGTCACTATCTTGCGCTCTTTGAAGATGCAGGGATTTTGGTGCGTGTCGCTGCGGCAGGGCTTCCGCAGGATTTTGAGAGCAAAAATCAAGAACTCCCTCCGAGCGTAAACCTACCTATTCTCGGCATTAGCTATGACTCGCGCGAAGTCAAACAGGACTGGCTTTTTGTGTGCAAAGGCTCACACTTTAATAAACGTTACCTGCAGGACGCCCTTGAACAGGGTGCTGCTGCCTTTGTGTATGAGAGCGATTTTCTCGACGAGAAAACACTCGACTGGGCTTTGCGTAATAGCAAGGCACTTGCTATTGAGGTAAGCAATCTGCGCACTGCCTTGCCGCTCATCGCAAATTACTATCACAACTACGCATGGCAGCGCATCACTACTATTGGCATTACAGGTACTAAAGGAAAATCGACTACGGCGTATTATGTAAAAAGCATTCTTGATGCGTGGGCTTCGGCAGAGGGTCGCCCCCCTACCGCCATTCTTTCGAGCATTGACACCTTTGATGGAGTGGAAAACTTTGAGTCCCACCTTACCACGCCCGAGATTTTTGAGCTTCATCAACATTTTGCCAATGCGGCAAACTCAGGCATACAGCACCTGGTTATGGAGGTTTCAAGTCAGGGACTCAAATACGAGCGCGTTGCTGGCGTGACCTTTGATGTAGGTTGCTTTCTTAATATCGGCGAGGATCACATCTCCCCCATTGAGCACCCTAACGCAGAGGATTATCTCAACTCAAAACTGCTGTTGTTTGAGCGGTGTAAGACTGCTGTTGTTAATCTGGGAATGAGTGAGGCAAAGCCCGTGTGGGAGGCAGCAGTTGCGAAGCGCCCTCAGGAACAAATTGTGAGTTTTGCTGTTGAGCCTGATGGGCAAAACAAAAATCAAACCACCGAGATCCTCCACAACACCGACTTGCTGCAAGCCCCTGACCTATACGCAAGGCAAATCAAGCCCGTTCAAGAAAATGGTTTTGACGGACTGCGCTTTGAAACCTTCGTTGCTTGCCACGGGCGTTTCTCGGAATGTGAGCCAATAAGTCAATTTACCCTTGGCATGACGGGCACGTTTAATGTTGAAAACGCACTTGCTGCCATAGCTATAGCGCGGGTGCTTGGTGTACCCGAGGAATATATTCACACCGGGCTGTTTGACGCACGTGTTCCGGGACGCATGGAGGTGATGCGCTTGCCCAATGGAGCAGTTGTCATCATTGACTACGCGCACAACTGGATGAGCTTTGAGCGCCTGTTTGCCTCGGTTGAAGCCGAGTATCCCCACACACGGCGCACTATTTTGTTTGGTTGCCCAGGCTACAAGGCGCTCGGACGGCGCGAGGAGCTTGGCACGCTGGCAGGACGCTTTTGCAACATGACCTATCTTACCGAAGAAGATGCCGGAGAAGAGCCCGTCGAGCAGATATGCGAGCAAATTGCTTCTTTTGTGGAGGCGCAAAACGGCGATTTTCAGATAATCTGCGACCGCGAGGAAGCCATCAAGACCGCCCTTACCGATGCACTCAGCGACCCAAGCGGAAAAACCGTTGTTATGCTCACCGGAAAGGGGCGCGAAACGCGACAAAAGCGAGGTCAGGAGTACGTTCCCGTAGTTTCAGACCTTGAACTTGTCGAAAAATTCTTGGCTTGATGAGACCTCATTGCTCATGCTGGCACACCGTGCGCTCAAGCTGCTTTTTATCCCATTTTCACAAAATTTATATTGCCCCTCGCTTTTAGGCAACTATTTGCTAAACTTAAGCAATGGAGGTTTTTGCATGAAGTTCTGGAGCTGCAAAGCAACCACAACCAGCGCTTATGCATTAGCCTATGTTTAAGCAAAGGAGGTAGGTGGGATGAAGTACTGGGTATTTGAAAGTTTCAGCAAGAAAGAGCGGGCTACTCTACATAGAGAAACCTGCGAGTATTGTAACGAGGGTAGAGGTTTTGCGAATACCGATACCGATGGCATTTACGGAAAGTGGCACGGCCCATTCGCAACCTGCGAGGAAGCGTATCGTTTTGCAGATTCTTTTGAGAATCGTGTAGCGCATTTTTGTCTGATATGCATGACGGAGGGAACGTGCGATATTTCCCTGCCAGATGCTGACGTCAAGACGATTAATGCAGAACTTGATGCGCTGAAGCTCAGGATTCCTGATGCTCGAATTGAGGGTGGCAAACTGGTGCTTCCAAGCCTGTCTTTGGCAGACTTCAAGGCCAAGTTCCCCGACATCTCTCTCGATGCACTTATTGCCACGTTTGGCGGTGTCGAGTTTGTTACTCCTAAGGACATTTTGTCAGACTTTGAACTGCCTGGCCTATCTGCCTCTATGCCGGGTGTAGGCGTTTCGCTTCCTGGCGTGGACATTAAAGCACCCAAGATAGGCATTAACGCTCCTGATTTCAATTTTGATATGCTCAAAGCAGCATTCCCCGGCATTAAGCTGGGTGGTGGCAAGCTCGTGCTGCCTGCTGGTTTGTCTTTGGCTGCCATACAGGCTAAGTTCCCGGGCATTACGCTTGATGCGCTCAAGGCCAAGTTTGGTGATGTTGAGTTTCCTGGTGTGGGGATGCCAAACATTGACATCAAAGCACCAAAGGTAGGCATTGGCCTTCCCGACATTAGCTTCGATGCTCTCAAGGCTGCATTCCCCGGTATAGCTCTTAAGGGTGGCAAGCTCGTGTTGCCTGCTGGTCTATCGCTTGCAGCTTTACAGGCTAAGTTCCCCGACATTACGCTTGATGCGCTCAAGGCCAAGTTTGGTGACATTGAGTTTCCTGATGTTGGGCTGCCAAATGTTGGTATTCATGCTCCAAAGGTAAACGTGGGCTTGCCCGACATTAGCTTTGACGCTCTCAAGGCTGCGTTCCCCGGCATTGCTCTTAAGGGTGGCAAGCTCGTGTTGCCTGCTGGTCTATCGCTTGCAGCCTTGCAGGCGAAGTTCCCGGGCATTACGCTCGATGCGCTCAAAGCTAAGTTTGGCGACATTAGCATCGAGGGACCAGATGTTCACTTGCCTGACGCAGACCTTTCGCTTAGGGCTCCACGAATAAAGAAGAAAAAATTCCCGTTTGGATGGCTGTGGATTGCGCTTGCCCTCCTCGCACTTGCACTCATCTTGGGGCTCATTTTTGGTCTGCAGAAATGTAACTCAGACTCTGTGAGCATAACTCCTCCTCAGGTAACAACTCCGAGTGCGCCACAAGTTGGCACCTTGAGTTTTGACGAGATTAAAGCAGTATTTCCTGATGCAACCTTTGAAGGCGGCAAACTGGTGCTGCCAGGCATAAGCTTTGAGGCTTTTAAGGCTAGGTTCCCGCAATTTGAAACTGAGGCTGACCTCAGAGCAATCTTCCCTGACGTAACTTTTAACGCTGCGTTGCCTGGTCCAAAGTTGACCTTTGATGAGGTAAAGGCAGCATTTCCTGCCGCTACCCTTGAAGGTGGCAAGCTTTTGTTGCCGGGCGTAAGCTTTGAGGATTTCAAGGCTCAATTCCCTCAGATAAAGACCGAAGCGGATCTCACCGCAAACTTCCCGCATGTAGTCTTTAATGCAGCTGTGGCTCCTGCTGAGCCCGCAACACCTGCTGCTCCTGCTCCTACTGAGCCTGCAGCACCTGCTCAGCCTGCTGCTTCAGACGGCGTTGCTGGCCAATACACAACCACTGCGACTAAGCTCAACTTCCGTTCTGGTCCTGGCATGGATCAAGAAGTGCTAGCCCTTATCCCTAAGGGAACAACGTTAACCGTTACTGGCGCGGCAAGCGCAGGAAGCCCTTGGTATAAAACGACCTACAATGGCGTGGAAGGATATGTCCACAGCGATTGGCTCAAAAAGATTGGCTAAAAGGTATTGGCTGCTCTAGCGAGCAAGGCCGAACCAAGGAATGATACAAGGTATTTATGTAGGCGGGGGGGCGGGGGGGGAAACACGGAAAAAATATCTATGAAACAAAAAAGGAATGATTAGTATGAACGCTTATTCCGACAGAATAAAAAATCTCAAACCCTCGGTTATAAGGGAAATTTTTAAATTTACCGCCGACCCCTCGGTCATTCCGTTCGCGGCGGGGAATCCCTCTTCCGAAGCCTTTCCGGCAGAAAAACTCGCGCAAATAACCGCCGACATTCTGCGTGAAGAACCCGTAACCGCGCTCCAATACGCCGTTACGGAGGGTTATCCGAAGCTACGAGAGTGGCTTAAAGCCGATTTGGAACAAAAAGATATATTTAAAAAGGGCGAAGACGATTTAATTATAACAGCCGGCGCACAGCAGGTTATGGAGCTTTCAACCAAGGTTCTCTGCAACGAGGG
>WRHU01000006.1 GCA_009783085.1 Coriobacteriia bacterium | reverse complement strand
CCGTGTGCCCTGTGCGAGGTGGGGGGGTGGCAAAAGAAAAGAAAAAAAAAAATTTTTTTTTTTTGTGGGTTGGGGGTTGTGTGGGGGGGGGGGGGCGGGCCCCCCCCCCCCCCCCGCCTCTGTGCTTCTCAGCAGTTTTTAGTTCTGCTGTTTTATCCTAAAGAACTTTTTTCTTGCGCCCAAAAATACCAACGAGAATTGTTGTTATCACTGCGGTAATTGCTGTTGCCACTGGACCAATGGGCACCACAAAAATGCCTGATCCAAATAACTCAAACAGTGAATACTGGGATTGGGAAAAAATGGAAGCCACGTCATTGTTAATCAACGCTAAGAAAATTAGCCAAGCTAACGCTGTTATAGCAGCTAAAGCCAAACCTGTCATAAGAACTGCTTTATGTGACTTCACAAAGACCATAATCAGTCCCACAATAATCATGATAAAAGAAACAGTCCAGAACGCAAAAAATACCAAGACCAGCACGGGGGCTGCGCTATCGTTCGAAATCATTCGAAAGAGGTCGAAAAGTTCTACTGGATTCCACATAAACGCGGGCTTATTTCCAAAGACCCAGGATAAACTCACCCACGGCAAAAACATAAAGATGATGGCAAGAATGCCGCCTATGCCAGCGATGGTTTTGAGGAGCCCTCGAGCCGACACTACTGCTACCGTCTGACCTGCCGCTGGGGCTTGCCCTGCCGCCGGAGGTGCAAAGGATTGCGGAGCAACTGCCACCTCAGCTATCCCTGCAGTTGGTTGTCCGCAACTTTGACAAAACTTTCCATCATCTTGAACTTGTTCTCCGCATTTTGAGCAGAACATATCCCACCTCGTTTCTCTCGTCCTGCGCATGGCAGGCTCTTTTGTCCTGCACGCAACAGGCTCTTGCGCCCGCTCGTCCGCCCGTCGTGCGCCAGATACACGGTTATTATAGGTGGATTGTAGCATACCCCGCAAAGTTGCCATATTAGTATTTGACTCTACGGCGCAGATGCGTCATACTATTCATGTTCGTTAAGTACGTAATGGAATATACTTGCTACCTAAGACAGCCGGTGCTTGCAAAAGCGTAATGGAACTGAGGTTCCGCCCGCCGAGGTGGTCGCTTTAGAGATTTCTCCGCAAGGACTACTTCTCAGATATTGACGGCCTTCACTCTTGGTAGCGAAGGTCGTTTTGTATGTGAGGAGGTGTTATATGCCAAATGCAGATAAGGTAAAACTCGTTGCGAAAATTAAGGACGAGATTGAGGCTGCGGACGCTATTTGGGTTGTTGATTATCGTGGTTTGACGGTTAAACAGTCCGAGGAGATGCGCAGGCTTATTCGTGCGCAAGACGCGTCAATCAAGGTTTACAAAAACTCTTTTACGGAGCGTGCTTTAAGTGAACTTGAGCTTCCGTCGCTTGGAGAGGTGCTTGAGGGCCCCTCGGCTTTTGTGTTTGTTTCGGGCGATCCTGTTGCTTCAGCAAAGACGCTCAAAAGTTTTGCAAAAGAGAACGAAGCGCTTGAGATTAAAGGCGGATTGTTCAACAATGACGTTGTAACCGCAACGCAAATTAAGGCTATTGCCGATTTGCCTTCGCGCGAGGAGCTTATCGCCAAGCTGCTGGGTACTATTTCAAACCCTGCAACTGGTTTGGTGCGCGTGCTTTCTGGCCCTGCCGAGAAGTTTGTACGAACTTTGCAGGCGGTTTCAGACAGCAAGGCTGCGTAGCTGCTTAGTGGAGCTAAAACTGTACGTACGTTAGTAATTTGACATGAAACGGGTGCGACACCAAAAATGAGGTGCTACGCCCAAAACTATTGAAAGGAAGCTATTATGGCTGCTATTAAAAAAGAGGATATTATTGAGGCACTAAAGGCTATGCCCGCACTTGAGCTTTCAGAGCTTGTAAAGGATCTTGAGGAAGTATTTGGCGTTTCTGCTGCTGCTCCTGTTGCTGTTGCTGCTGCACCTGCTGCTGGCGGTGGCGCTGATGACGCTGAGGAGAAAACCAACTTTGACGTTGTTCTCGAGGGCTTTGGCGACAACAAGATTGCTGTTATTAAGGCTGTTCGCGACATCACAGGTCTTGGTCTTAAAGAGGCAAAAGACGCTGTTGAGGGCACTCCTTCAACGCTCGTTGAGGGTGCTGACAAGGCAAAGGCCGATGAGGCAAAGGCTAAACTTGAGGAAGCTGGCGCTGCCGTAACACTCAAATAACTTTGTTTGAGAAAAGCTTTGTGTAAAGTTTTTAGACCCCCGGCACGCCGGGGGTCTTTCACTATCAAAAGTCCTTAAAACAGATTGTTCAGACTGCTTAGACTGTTCATCTATCCGAGCAGATGCTCGAGCAATATCTTGATACCAATGCCAATCAAAATAATGCCACCAACTCTACCCGCATTTTTCTCAAAGCGCACTCCTAGTTGCTTGCCTGCCAGCACTCCAAAAAACGAGAGCGCAAAAGCGACTGCACCAATAACCAACGCAGAAGTCCAGATATTCCAGCCCGTCAGTGCAATGCTAATGCCAACAGCAAGCGCATCTATGCTGGTGGCAATTCCGAGGACAAAAAGCTTTCCTAAGGTGATGCCCTGCTCGTTTGCGACAGCCTCCTCATCACCTTTTCTAAAGGTATCGATCAGCATTTTGCCGCCAATAGCACCCAGCAGTCCAAAGGCAACCCAATGATCAACATTTTCTATATAGCTACTAAACGTGCTGCCTAGAAAGAAACCGATTATGGGCATGAGCATCTGCAGCCCACCAAACATGAGCCCAAAAGCAAGTGCGTGTTTGAGGCGTATGTTTTTAATTGCAATGCCGTTACAAATGGACACGGCAAACGCATCCATGGCAAGCCCAAGGGCAACAAGAAACACGGCAAGATAGTCCATTAGGTTCGCACGCCCCTAATTCATGTTCGCAGGGTTTTTCTTTGTCATACGGCTTGCAGCTCCTCCAAAGACGGGAATGGTTGTAACGTCAAAAGATTTGCTCAAATAGCTGTATAAGCAAAGGCTCAATTGGTATCCTCAATGCGATAATAATCAGGATAATGCCACCAGCAGCGGCTGCGATTTTCTCAAAACGTTTTCCAAACCGCTTGCCTATTAAAATCCCAAAGAAAGCGAACGCAAAGGTAACTACGCCAAAAATCACTGCGGCACCCCAGATATTCCAGCCCGTCAGCGCAATACTAATGCCAACAGCAAGCGCATCTATGCTGGTGGCAATTCCTAAGAAAAAGAGGGTTCCAATTGCTATGCCATGTTCGCTTGCGCTCGCTTTTGTGCTTTTATCCCTAAAGGCATCATACAGTTTTTTGCCTCCAATAGCGGCAAGTAGTATAAAAGCTACCCAGTGTTCAATACTTTCAATAAACCCCGTAAAGCTGCTCCCCATAAAAGAGCCGATGATGGTCATAAGCATTTGCAGCCCACCAAACATGAACCCAAAAGCCAAGGCATGCTTGAGGCGCACTTCCTTGATTGCCATACCGTTGCAGATGGTTACCGTAAAGGCATCCATCGCAAGACCAAGCGCAATAAGACTTAAGGCAAGATAATCCATGAGGCTTGTTTTTCTTGTATGTTAATAATCAGGGGCATGGGCAGTTTCCTAACGTAGTCCTTTTAGCTTTCGTTAGTCTGTGATTTTTAGTCTGATTTTGTCTGATGATTATATGACAATAATAACAGAGAATAATGGTGGAGGCGCGGAGAATCGAACTCCGGTCCATACACGCTCATTGCAAGCTTCTCCAGGCTCAGTCGGCGCTCGAATCTTAGGATATGCTGGTTTGCCGACGGACGGGCATATCCCCAGTTGGTTCAATCTTAGCCTGAGTCATACCAACTACGTACTCAGGAGCATTCCCCTAAAATGTCGTCGTGGCGAGAGCGGGGATTATCTCGCGTTGACGTCGCTGCTCAATCTAGGCAGCGAGAGCATAGTTCTTGTTGCCAATTAACTTGACAGTACCCCTGTTTAACGTGGCGAGGAGACCACGACCTGCTTCCTTGCTCAAAACTTGTATGTCGAAACCAGTCGCCCCCGGCTTCGTCCCAAATAAGGGCTCTATCAAAGTGCAGCACTACGAAAAGTGCGGAACAATGCGTTATTGCGCATCAAAGTGCATCAAAGTGCGGAGAGGTAGTGTATCATGCGTGGCGCGCAGGAGCAAGTGGCAGCACGAGCGGGCAAGATGGGTACGTAGAGCTGAATATCTCGGTTAGTTGTTTGGCAAGCTTCTCGAGGCTCAGTCGGTGCAGGTTGCCTTACACCCACCAAAAATGCTTTGATAGAGCCGATAACCGCCGCTCAAGTTGTACGCATCAAAGCCGTGCTGCATGAGTATCCGTGCGGCGATATATCCGCGCAGCCCAATTTGACAAGTAACATACACCTTTTTGTTGACATCAAGTTCGCCCAAGCGCTCGCGAAGCTCGTCAAGGGGAATGTTAGCAAAACCCTTAATACTGCCCTTGGCAAACTCACCTTGTGTTCGTATGTCAAGCAGAGTAACACTGCCGTCTTGCGGCAAAGATTCGACCTCGTGCCAGTGAAAGCTCTTGGCTTTGCCCGAGAGTTGGTTTTCAATAACAAAACCCACCATATTAACGGGGTCTTTTGCCGAAGAATAGGGGGGCGCATAACAAAGCTCAAGTTCTGCCAAATCAGAGGCAGTCATATTTGCACGCAGGGCCGTTGCCAGCACGTCGCAGCGTTTGTCCACTCCTTCAAAACCAACAATTTGCGCACCAAGTATCTTGCCTGTTTCTTTTTCAAACAGAGTTTTGATAGTCATCATTTGAGCGCCGGGATAATAACCAGCGTGACTTGCCGAGTGCGTAAACACTTTGTCGTAGTTGAGTTCAAGGCGCTGCGCTGTTTTTTCGTTAATGCCCGTGGCAGCAATGGTCATATCAAAGGCACGCAAAATCGTTGAGCCTTGTGTTCCTTCAAAGGTTGAGGACAAGCCACAGATATTGTCCGCCGCAATGCGCCCTTGTTTGTTTGCGGGACCTGCCAGTGGGATAACAGCTTTTTGCTCGGTAACAAACTCAGTTATCTCAACGGCATCGCCCACGGCATAGATGCTCTCGTCAGAGGTTTGCATACGCTCGTTAACAACAATGGCGCCCTTCTCGTTTACCGCAAGCTCTGCCGTTTGCGCAAGCGAGCTTTCTGGTACAACGCCCACCGCCATTATGAGCATATCGGCAATAAGCTCGCCACCCTTGAGCTCGACGGCAAGTCGCCCGTTTTTATCATGAATGCTTTGTGCGGTTTCCTCAAGACGTAGGTCAATGCCTTGCTGCCTGATGTAATTATGAACGCCACACGCCATATCAAAATCCAGCGGCGCAATTATCTGGTTGCTTCTCTGCACCACGGTAACCGCAAGCCCCCGTCGAGCAAGATTTTCGGCCATTTCGATGCCAATATAACCGCCGCCAATTACCAGTGCGCTGGTGGGCTTCTCGTTATCAACAAAGTTTTTGATTTTTAGGGTGTCGGGAATGTCGCGCAGGGTAAAAATCTTAGCCTTGACTTCGGGAGCATCGGCGCCTTCAATAGGAGAAACCAAGGGAGAAGCCCCCGGGGATAAAATAAGGTAGTCGTAGCTTTCGGTGTAGCTTTTGTTAGTATGCAGGTCTTTGACGGTAACGGTTTTCTCGGTGCGATTTATGGCTGTTGCCTCGTTTTGCACCCGTACGTCTACGTTGAACCGAGCGTTGAAGCTCTCGGGCGTTTGCAGGGTAAGTTCGCTTTTATCGGTGATTTCCTCGCCGATAAAATAGGGAAGCCCGCAGTTTGCAAACGAGATATGCCCTCCACGCTCAAGCATGATAATTTCTGCAGATTCATCAAGCCGTCTGAGCCGTGCTGCCGCAGATGCTCCGCCGGCAACGCCACCAACAATAACTACCTTTTTTGCTTTTTCCACCGTGCTTCCTCCCTTTAGCCCTATTTTGCTTGTTTGCTTGCGCCGTCTTGCAACCGTTTGCTTGTTTGCTTGCGTTGCCCTACACCCTGTAGAGCCCTGACCTTACACCCTGACCTTACAGCCCTGACCTTACAGCCCTGACCTTAGAGCCTCGCCTGCAACCCTCGCTTTGCCATCTTTTGCGCGCTTGCCCGTGCCGTCTTGCCACCTTTTGCGTGCTAGCCACTCACCGTTTCAAAGGGCCATTGCATAATGCCCCCAAAGCTTACAACATCGCTGTAGCCCAAGGATTTAAGCTGAGAAACGGCATTGCCAGCCCGTCCGCCACTTTGGCAATATACCAAGATGGGCACGTCTTTGTTGGGAAGCTCGGTGCTCGCACGGCGAGAGAGTTCGTCAACGGGAAGCAGCACTGCACCCGGTATTCTCACCTGCCGATACTCCGCTGGTGTACGAACGTCAAGCACAATAAGCTCCTCGCCTTGTGCCTGTGCAGCAGCTATGCGCTCGTGTGCTTCTTGAGCAGAAATAACTCCGCCTGCTCCGCCGGATAATAATTGTGATAAGAAACTCATGGTTTTTCTCCTTAAATCTTTGTTTTGTTTTTCTTGGTTACCCTTGTGTCCACCGTTTGTTTTGTGCCTGAGCCTGATAATACCACTCTGGTAGCATATCCACGGTGGCGCACGTGCCCACAAATCCTCCAAAGGGCGAAAATGATACAAAAAATGGTGCTATACTGATAAACATGAAGAATACAGCTGTTGAATCGCACGCTACCACTACAATTGAGCAGGGTGACACTGGTGCCTTGTGTGCTCATAGTTCGCTTCCAATAGGGGTGTTTGATTCGGGCGTTGGGGGTTTTACGGTTGCGCGCGCAATCGCCGACTCTCTCCCGCACGAATCCATCTATTATTTTGGCGACACGGAGCGGTGTCCGTATGGTCCGCGTTCGCTTGAGGAAGTAAAAACGTTTGCGCTTCAAATATCGCACTGGCTCGTTAAGCAAAACGTCAAGCTTATTGTTATCGCCTGCAATTCGGCAACGGCTGCCGCCCTTGAGGCGGTACAGCGTGCGCTTGCAATTCCTGTTATTGGGGTGGTTGAGCCGGGCGCGCGGGCGGCGGTGCAAGTTACTAAGGCACGACGCATTGGCGTTATTGGTACGGTGGCGACCATCGAAAGTGGCGCGTATGCGCGGGCAATTCGTGCGCGCGATGCAGGCATCACCGTTTTTTCTGCCGCAACTCCTCGTTTTGTAGAGATCGTCGAGCAGGGTTTGCGCCTTGACCGCAGCCCGCTTGAGGACATCATGGCGCAGTCGGCCTCGATTTACATTCGTCCTGCTTTTCAAGAGATTACCCGCGATTATCTTACGCCGCTTAAGCGCTGCAAAATCGACACGCTGGTACTCGGCTGCACGCACTACCCGTTGCTCTCGCCGCTCATACGGGGCATACTGGGGCCAAAGGTAAACATTATTTCGTCTGCGGAGGAAACCGCACGCGACGTTGTTGAGATTCTTACGCGGCGCGAGCAGCTTGCACCTGAGGGAACGGTGCCGCACCACCATTTTGCGACAACTGCAGAAAACCCTACCGAGTTTGCAGATTTGGGCTCAGCGATACTTCACCAAAAAATAACGCAGGAGGCACTTGTTACCGTAAGCCTTGATGAGCTTGAGGCGGCATTACTTGAGGCGGTGCGTGGTGTTGGGGCAAGTTATGCGAGCGCAGAGCGCGACGCCGCAGAAAGCACCGCAAGCGCAGAGCGCAGCGAGGCTACCCAAAGCAAAACTACCGAAGGAGATAAAATCGCATGACCATTTCAAATCCTTTAACCGCACGCTCATTTGATCGAGCCCCAGATGGCTTGCGCCCAGTGAGCTTTACCCGTGGTTATCTCAAAAGTGTTTTTGGCTCGTGCCTTGTTGAGTTTGGCGATACCCGTGTTTTGTGTGCGGCAAGCATTGACGAGAATGTGCCTGCGTGGCGCAAGGGGAGTGGCAAGGGCTGGGTGACGGCTGAATATGCTATGTTGCCGGCTTCGACTTCGCAGCGCACGCGCCGTGAGATACATGGTCAGCAGGGTCGCACGCAGGAGATTCAGCGGCTTATTGGACGTTCGTTGCGCGCGGTTGTCGATCTTAATGCGCTGGGCGAAACAACTATTACCCTAGACTGCGATGTTATTCAGGCAGACGGTGGCACACGCACGGCAGCGATTTGCGGCGCCTGGGTGGCGCTGCATGATGCGCTTGCCACGTGGAAGGAAGCAGGCAAGCTCAAGGCCGACCCCCTGCTCGACCAAGTAGCTGCGGTGAGCGTTGGCATGGTTGACGGCAGGCTTCTGCTCGACTTGGACTATCGAGAGGATTCTCGTGCAGAAATAGACATGAACCTGGTCATAAATGGCAAGGGTGAGTTTATTGAGCTGCAAGGCACCGGTGAGCAAACCACCTTTGACCGCGCGCGCCTTGATGCCTTGCTTGACGTGGGAAACATTGGCCTTACGCAGTTGTTAGAGCTTCAGCGCAAGGCCGTTAGCGCTCCTTTGGGTGTTGAGGAATAGGGAGTACCATTATATGAAAACGCTCGAAACAGAAAGTATGGGTGCATGAAAACAGTCGTTGTTGCCACGCAAAATGCCCATAAAGTCTTAGAAATCGCTGCCATTCTCGACAAGCCAGATTGGAAGCTGGTTCCCTTATCTAAGCACGAGCAGGGAGCTACGCTGGAGATGCCGCCTGAGAACGCAGAAACCTTTGAAGGTAATGCTCGCATCAAGGCACGTTTTGTTCACGAAACCTTTGGTTGCGCTACGCTTGCCGACGACTCTGGTTTGATGGTTGATGCGCTTGATGGTGCGCCGGGCATTTATTCAGCACGGTATGCTGGCCAAGGTGCGACCGCCAAAGAATGTAATGCTAAATTACTCGCTGCGCTTGAAGACGTAGCTGACGATAAAAGAACCGCACGTTTTGTGTGTTCGCTTGTTTTTATAGATGAGGACGGCACGGAGTCGTTGGCAGAGGGGCGACTTGAGGGAAGTATAGCTTTTGCGCCGCGCGGCAAACAGGGCTTTGGCTATGACCCCGTTTTTGTGCCCGCCTTGGAACAAGAACAGGCTGGTGGCTCTGGCAGCTCTGCTGGTTTTGGCAGCCCTGCTGGTTCTGGGCGCACACAGCGCGCGCAGCGCAAACAGCGCAAGGAGCGCAAGGAGCGCACGCTTGCCGAATATTCCGCCAAGGAGAAAAACAAGATTTCGCATCGCGCCAACGCGCTGTTTGCGCTGCGTGCTTTGTTTGACAAAGAGAATAAGACCGCTTCGTGCGAGCCCGCAAAAACCAGCAGGTCTGCAAAAGCTGGCGCAACTTCAAGAAGCGGCGCACCCGCAAAAACCAGCAGCTCGGCAAAAACCCGCACCGCCTCGGCAAAAACCAGCACCACCTCGGCAAAAAAAGTCCGCATTGTTGCCTTTGACCTTGATGGTACGCTGCTCGATACCGCCTCGCCAATCCGTTTGGTAAGAAAACTTGCAAGCAAGCGCATTATGTCGGTGCTGGCACTGGCGAAAATTAGCTTTTGGGGAGCACGCTACAAGCTGGGGCTGGAGCTCGACCAGAGCCTGCCGCGCAAGTACATTTTTGGGAGTTTTACCAACTTTCCCTCCGCAGACGCTAACGCCATTATGAGTACGCTTTATTACGATGAGCTGCAGCGTCATTTGCGTCCGCAGGCCTTAGAGCGCATACAAAAGCACCAACAAGACGGCGAGCATGTTATCTTGGTGAGTGCTTCTTTTGACCCCATTGTGCGCGAGGTTGTCAAAGATATAGGGCTTGACGGGCACATTGCCACCCAGATGGAAATCAAAGATGGCTACTACACAGGGCGCACCGTTTGCGCTCCGCCAGAAGGAAAACAAAAGCTCATTCAGCTAACTGAGTGTGCAAATGAGCATTTTGGCGAGGGAAATTGGGAGATAACGTGGGCGTATGGCGATTATTTCTCAGACATACCCCTGCTTGCCGCCGCCCAACACGCCGTCGCAGTGGAACCTGACCGTCGTCTTGCTGGTTATGCGCACGAACACGGCTGGGAAATTGTCGATTGGCCCATTCCAAAAAAAAGGTAGGGAACACCCATCTGCCACTCAGGGAGTTACACTGGTGACAGATAGGCTGCTTCACGGTATTATATGAGAGAAAAACTAGGGCAAAAAATGTGCGTGAGCATAAAAGCGTGGCCATGCAAACGCACGCAACAAGACGCAGTGAGCAAAACAACAGGCTTGCGAGAACAGCAAGATAGGTGGCACGAGGTTTACTATGGATTTTGAGAGCGACGTCAATACACAACAGCTCAGCGACCCGCAGCAGGGCATTAGTTCGTATCTTGACTCAGCCGATGAGGCACGCGAGGCAGGGCAGGCACGTTTGGCCGTGCATTTGTACTGCGCTGCTTTTGAGCTGGCGATTGAGCAAGGGCTTGCGCCTACCGAGCGCATACTTGATGGCATGAACCATGCTTGGTTGCTTGCGTGTGAGCAGGGCGACCATTCAAGCGCAGAGTCCATTTTCCACGATTTGCTTCCGTATCATTCTCCTGAGCAAACTGAAGAAGCGCTTAAGCAGCTCAAAGAGTTGGCAGTTCATCAGCTTGAGGATTTTGGGCTAACGCATGAGGAGATTGCTCAGTTTGCCCAGACCTTGACGCAAGAGGCGCAGCTTGAGGGTTCGGCTGCCGAAACATTCGCAGCAGCCGAGCGCCAAGAAATAACACCAGCGCGTATTATTGAGCCTGAGAGCGCTGCCGATACCACAAACATCGCCAGCGCTGCCGATACCGCAAATACCACAAACGCTACCGATGCCACAAGTGCGGGCAATGCGGCAAACACCGCAGGGCTTACTGCCGAGAACACCTCTGAAATAAAAAGCATTACACGTGACATAAAAAATGCAACCAAGCTCAACTTGAATCGCATTTTTGACAATCTTGAAATCCATCTTGCCGAGCTAAACAAAGTTGGCGGTGTTCTTGCTGCTGCAGACGGAGCATCGTCATCTGATACGCAAGTGCAAGATGAGCAGGTGCTTCGCTACGAGGCCCTTACGGGCTACAAGCAGGCGGTACAGTCCATGCGTCAATTTGGTTTTACAACGGCTGCCGATGCGCAGTTTAAGGACTTTATCAAGCAGGCAAATAATTTGCATGGAGTTTCTGGCCCCGTGCTTACCGACAGTTTTTTCTTTCACGGTTCTAACCGCGAGGATCTTGCCCTGTTTGCAAAGGCGACTGCCGTTGAGATAGGCTGGCCCTTTATTGAAATTATCGTTGAGTTTGAGGGAAGCGGCGGCACCATAAAAGTAGTTGGCCCCACAAAGCGCTCTGTTTTTGGTCCGCCTCGCCTCGCCGATTTGCCTCACCCCTGCACGCTCATTGTTCAAAACATTGACTTGCTCCAAGAGTTATTTAGACGTGAGGAACAAGCGATTAGCCAAGGACAACGGTTTGGCTATACGCAAGGGGAGTACGGCGCATCGTCGGGCTCTCAGGGCTTTAATCCGCATGGCACCGGTGGCGTAATGCCCCAGCGTTCCATGCAGGCTGATGTTTTGGGTCACCTCACTACCCTGTGTGCTTATGGCGAGGTGTTTGTTATTGGAACTTCGGTAGATGCGCCCAGTCAGGTTCCTGCTTTGCTCGGGGAAGGCTTGCTCGACGTTTTAGGTTCGTATCGAGAAATTGAGATAGCTTCGCCCGACGTTGAGGAGCGCGAGGAGATTTTGCGCTATTTTGCCAAGGAGCACCCCTCATTTAAGGGCATAAACTTTGCCCAGCTTGCCGAGCTTTCTCAAGATGTTGCACGCAATGAGTTGGTGTGGGCGGCGCAAGGAGCGGTTGAGGACGCCTACCGAGAGTCTTTGCGTACGGGACTGCACCGTATGGTGTCTTTGAGCGACGTGCTCTCGCAGCTCAGAGAGTGTTTTGAGGAAAAATCTCCCCAACGTGCTCATATTGAGGACACGATTGTTGCTCAATTCCGCAGCGAAATCGACAACGATTTGTCTAATTTGTGATTATTGTGATATTTGTGACGAGTATGATACTATTCATCTACTTATAAGAAAGGTTGACTGATGGACATAACGCGTAGGACTGATTATGCAATTCGCCTTATTGCTGCCCTCATTGAAAACGAGGGGAAGCCTTTGTCGGTGCGTGAGGCAGCCGAGCAGCAAGAAGTACCCTATGCGTTTGCTCGCAGTATTCAACACGACCTTGTTTTAAGTGGATTTGTGCGTACTATTCGTGGTGCACACGGTGGTATGGTTCTTGCAAAAGATGCCGACAGCTTTACCCTGCTTGAGTTTATTGAAGCAATACAAGGCAAGGTCAACGTTGCTATTTGCACTACTGCAGACGGCTGGTGTTCACGCGATGAGAACTGCTCATTCCACACGGTTTGGGAGGGCGCAAACGACATTTTGCGTGATTATCTCTCAGGGGCGACCATCAAAGATATCCTCCAAGGAGATGGCATGCCTTTGCAACTAGGACATGCCGCAAGCTCTGCTAAGTCGTCTTAGGTGCGGCTTAAGCCATCGCCCGTTCTGCAAACAATCCTCAAGCTCTCAATAGTTTTATTGAGCGAATGTGGCATGAGGGAAACCGCCTCTACCGCGATTTGCCGTGGCGTGGCACTGATAACCCCTATGAAGTTTTAATAAGCGAGATTATGCTGCAGCAAACGCAGGTTTCTCGGGTGCTTACCCACTGGGAGCGTTGGCTGGCGGTGTTTCCTACCGTTGACGCTTTGGCGGCAGCACCCCTTGCCGAGGTGTTGGAGCGGTGGCAGGGTTTGGGGTATAACCGCCGGGCAGTAGCACTCAAGCGCTGTGCTGATATTATTTCTGCCGAATGGGCTGGCGAAGTTCCACATGAATATGATGAGCTTTTGGCTTTGCCGGGCATTGGTCCTGCAACGGCAGGTGGCGTTTGTGTTTTTGCCTACCAAAAACCGCAAGTTTACCTTGAAACCAACGTGCGCACGGTGTTTATTCACGAGTTTTTTGCTGAGAGCGACAGCGTTAAAGACACCGAGATTATTCCGCTTGTTGAGCAAACGTGCTCTGCCGATAATCCACGGGGCTGGTATTACGCTTTGCTCGATTACGGCTCATATCTCAAAAAAACCCTTCCGAATCCTTCGCGCCGTTCTGCCCACCATAGCAAGCAGTCGAGTTTTGAGGGTTCGGTACGGCAAAAACGTGCGGAACTTTTGCGCCTGGTGCTTGCTGTTCCCGGACAAACTGCTGACGAGCTTACGGAGCAGCTTAGTGTTTTTGAGCAAGCAGGAGGGCGCGATGCCGTATCTACAGAGCTTGTTTTGGAGCTTTTAGCTGCGCTTGAGCAAGAGGGGTTTTTGGTGGCACGGGGTGCAGAGGATGCTAAAGATGCCGAGAACACTAAAGGCGTCGAGGGAAACACCCCAGATGCCGCACAATGGTATGTTGCTTAAAAACATCAGTCCTTATGTTCTAGGCGCGAAAGAGCAAACTCCAAGCACTGACTAACAATTTTTACAGCAGATGTTTCAAAATCAAGCAAAAACCAAGTAAGGTTCTGGAATTACTTACTGTATGCAGCTTTTGCTATACTTAGAGCCTTGCCATCTCTAAACTATTTGATAGAACAAAGGAACATACTATGAGAAAAACGATTCTAAAAATGAATAGCGTGGTGCTGAGTCTAGCTTTTTCACTTGCGCTGCTTTGTGGCTGTGGATTGACGCAAGAGCCAGTGTTGGGTAGCTACCTTCTCAATGGCTCTGATGAGAATTCGTATATACAGGTTGAGCAGGATTACCTTGAGTTTGTCAACGTTGATTTTACAGAGTTTACCAACAATTTTATCAATGGAATGGGAACGGTTTTTTATACCGATATTGCTACGGGAGAAGACCATGAAATTGTTATTGCGGAGGCAACGGAAGACGAGCTCAATGTATTGCGAAAGGACTACGCACTTTCGCTTGATGGAAAATTGCCGTATCTTTACGAAAAAGATGGAAAGGTAGCATATATTCTGCTGACGGAGTCCGGTCTGATGTTAGACTACAACCCAAAAGCAAAAACGATAACCTTTCTTGAGATGGACTTTGCGCTCGCCAGCAAGTAGGCAGGACTTTTGCCCATGATACAAGTAGCAAATCTTACAAAAACCTACAACCAAGGAGCAGCAGCATTTCCTGCCCTTAACGGAGTATCATTTGAGATAACCAACGAGAACATGGTGGCGTTTGTGGGCAAATCAGGTTCGGGCAAATCAACGCTGCTTCATATCATGGGAGGACTGGAAAGCATTACCAGTGGCGAGGTTGTGGTGGACGACAGCCCTCTCAAGGGCCTAAACCAAGCACAGTTAGCAGATTTTCGAAATAAAAAAATTGGTTTTGTTTTCCAATCTTTCTTTCTTGAGCCAAGCTACAGTGTGTATACAAATGTTGAAATGCCTCTCATTGTTGGCAAGGCAGACAACGAAACAAGAAAGCAAAGGGTTCTTGAAAGCCTCAAGCTTGTCGGCTTAGAAACCAAGGCACAAAACAAGGCAAGCGAGCTTTCTGGCGGGGAGCGTCAGCGGGTAAGTATTGCCCGCGCTATCATTAACCGCCCTCCCTATCTTTTTGCAGACGAGCCGTGCGGTAACCTCGACTCAGAAAACAGTGCTTGGGTTATGCGCATACTCAAAACACTTTCGCTCAACAACACCAAGGTGCTTCTCGTGACCCACAACATGGACGACGCACGGATTGCAGACCGCATTATTACGCTCAAAGACGGCTTGGTGATTGCCGATGCACTTACGTGATTACCTTTCTCTTGTTGCTCACGAAATAAAACTTAATCTAACCTCGTATCTCTCGTTTATTCTTATAATTTGTATTTTTTTCAGCACGGGTATTTCCATGATTTTGCTCACGGAAAAAATGCCGGAGGTTTTTAAGAGCCAAGTTCCTGACGAGTGGCGCTATGACCAAAGTATCTATTTCAAGCATGCTTCTCACGATGATTTTTCTACCCTTACCGAGATGGGGTTAAGAGATGTCAGACTTGAGTTTGAAAAACAGGACAAGTTAGGGGGAGCCTATAGTTTTTTCCATAAGAAAAGGGAGCTAGAAAAACCAACGCAAATAACCTGTGTTAATTTTGCGACTAAACAGTTTGTTGGTGTCACCCTTGTTAAGGGAAACCCTTGGGCATCAGAAGCCAACAGCTCCGACAACTCTGACCCTACCCTTAATCCTGTTTGGGTAAGCGAGGAATACCGCAAAACAAACAAGCTTGCCGTTGGCGACATAATTAAGCTGCAGGGCAACAACAATTATTCGTTTAGTATTGCTGGAAGCTACAAAATTAGTAACGAACCCTTTTTTACCTATGATGAAACAGAGGAAATGCCAGAGCTCCTATTAGGAGATGACCCGCAGATGCTCATTTCCTTTAATGCGGGAGCGTTGCTCCTTGAAGGCGCAGGGCTCTCTACGCTATGTGATGGCACAGCAACTATTTCTGACGAGTTTGATCACCCAGCATATTCTGCAAAGTTACTTGAGATGGGCATATTAACGTATGGTTCTACTATTGAGGCTCTATTGGAGCAAATAGCATTCGTGGAGTATTTCCTCCTTGCGTTGTTTATAGTTCTCAATCTCATAGGCTTGCTTTTGCTTGCTTCCTTTATCTCTATCGCCATAAAAAAGCGCACGCCGTTTCTTGGAATGCTCAAAGCGCTGGGCACAAAGGATTACGTGCTCGCAATTCTCTATTTGATTATTATGGAAATTATTCTGTGCCTAGCACTCGTTTTGGCATTTGTGTTTGGCTACTTGCTCTACCTTCTCATAGCAGGAAAAATAGGTCAGTTTTATGAGATTGGTTCATTAGGACTTAACACGATAAACCTGCGTAACATTTTGCTGGCCGTGGCTGTTCCTCATGCCTTTATGCTTTTGGCATGGGCACTTGCGTTTCAAAAAATAAGAAACATTGACGTTTTAAGAATAATTACCAATAGGGATTAGCAAAAACAAAAAGACGAGGCAACGTAATGAAACTTCTCGACATACTCAAGCTCTCCTTATATTCCCTGTGGAACAAGAAGCACACCACGGCGTTGCTTGTACTCAATTTTGCCTTCATTTTTACCTTTTGTATCTTTGGTTTTATGTATACGAGTTCGATGAAGTCAACGCTCGATGACGTTTTAACAAAAAAAATTTCTGAGGCTCGTTTTGAGCTGATTGTTCCTGCCAATGAGAAAAAACTGATTGAAAATCTAGATAAAATACAAGATGTTATTCCTCCTGAGGACACGAGCATCTATTCTCAGTATCCGTTCTGGGAAGTGCTTGATGGCGTCATGTATCACACGCTTGCCGATGAGCTCGAGCCATCAGACGATGTTTTTGATGCGTATGCTGCACTTGAGCAAAGGAACACCGAACTATCTGAGTATGCGTTGGAAATTGAGGAAAAAACCTATCAAGGAACAAATGATTTTAGCTACATCTTCCCGTATGAGGAGCAAGGCAGGTTGCTTGACGATGAGCTTGATTTTACGGTGCGTTTTGATGCGGGTTTTTGGTATCACAAGCGAGGAAACCTTTTAACACCAAATGAGCTTAAAGAGTTTGCCTTTAAGTTTCCGCAGGAAAATCCTCTTGTATTTGGTCGAGAAATCCAAAACAGCAACGAAATCCTTATATCTGACTATATGCTCACTAAGTTTGGGATTGCCGAGGCAGAACACGAAAGCCTTGTGGGTAAAGCAGTGACACTTACAAACAGCAATGGCGAGGTTTTATTTGCAGGTTACGAAATTGCCGGTATACTCTCAGAAAACGTCTTTAGAATAGAAAGCAAACGAGATGCTCCTCAAATAATTTTTTCAACTCAGAGTGATTTGTATAAAAATCAGCTACCAAAAGGGGCATCACCTCGCTATTTTGTATCGTGCAATGTTCCGTCCTTTGACCAAATTGTTGAGCTTTCTAAGCGTGCGGGGTCGGAATTGGGCGTAATAATCTTGAAGCCCAACGAAATGCCCGATGTAGACCCAGAAATCCTCGAAAACAGAAATCTGGACATTGATATATGGACTAACGAATACTATGTTGAGCTTTATACCGAGCTTACCTATCACAATCAGATTATGAGCTTTGTGCTGCTTGTGTTGGGCATTGTGCTCGTTATCGCCACTCTTGTTAATTTGAACAATATGTTGCTTTTTCAAATCAGTCAAAAGGAACATTACTACGGCATGCTTAAAGCGGTAGGTATAAAAAACAAAGACCTCTACCTCCTTAACTTTTTTGAATTGGAGTTTGTTCAGCTGTTAAGCCTTGTGGTGGCGTGCGCTTTAGGGCTTTTGCTCGTGTATCTTTTGGACAGCCAGCTCGCGTCTGTTTTTTATGTGAGCTTATTCAAAAACGTTTCACAGGTTTTGATGCCGCTCTTGGCTTTGCTTGTTATATCGCCCGTACTGAGCGCCTTGCTTTCTGTGAGTATCAGTAGGTCGATGCGCAAAAAGGGTATTATCCAGTTGATGAACGCGGATATGTAGAGGGGCACTGTAGGAGGGCAATGCAAGAGGCAATGTAGGGGCAAGAGAGCTATTTTGTGCTTTTGCCCAGCAGTTGTGTTTCCCATGCGTTGCTCCTGCATAGTCCAATAAATGATATAATCAGGGTGGTAAAACTGAATGAGTGTTGAGCCAAGCGTGCGTCTGGGTTGGTATTTGTGCCAAGTGGACGTGTTTTTTCGTGTTTTATGGCGCTTTACTGGGCTTAGGCACTCAAAAGTTTTGCGCATTACCGAGTTGCCACTGAGTTTGGTGGGAAAGTACTGATAGAGGAGTGTGATACCCATAGCTGGAGAAATAGCTGGTAAAACCATTGCTGAGAAGATATTTTCTAAGCGTGCGAATTGTGATGCTCGAGCGGGCGATATTGTTGTTGCTGATGTTGACTTTGCTATGAGCCAAGACGGAACCTCGGCACTTGCCATTGACGCAATTGCCTCAATGGGTGCAGATAAAGTGTTTGACCCAGAAAAAGTTGCTATGGTCATGGATCATAGCTGCCCCTCGCCAATCGAAGGCGTGAGCGCCATTCACGCAAAAATACGTGCCTTTGGCAAAAAAACGGGCATTACGGTTTACGACTGGGGCTGTGGCGTGTGTCACCAACTGGTGCCAGAAAGCGGCAAAATTGTGCCGGGCGATTTGGTGGTAGGCTGCGATTCTCACACCTGTACCTACGGTGCGCTCAACATCTTTTCTACGGGTGTAGGCTCAACTGACGGTGCTGCTGCGATGATTTCGGGCAAGCTTTGGTTCAAAGTTCCCGAAACTATTCACGTTATTTACGGAGGAGAGCTGCCCCGTGGCGTGTATTCAAAAGACCTCATTTTGCATTTAGCAGGGCTTTTGGGTGTTGATGGGGCAACCTATCAGGCGCTTGAGTTCTCAGGCCCTGTTATAGATGCGCTCAGCGTTGATGCTCGTATGACCATCTCAAATATGGCGATTGAGCTCGGCGCAAAAGCAGGTCTTATGGCTGCCGATGATAAAACACTTGCCTTTTTTGCCGAGCGTGCCAAGCGTTTGGGCACTCCTTTGGTTCGTGAACCCGAGCCGGTTTTCTCTGACGAGGACGCTACCTACGTGCAAACTATCGAAATTGACACCGCAAGCCTTGAGCCGCAGATTGCAAAACCCCATGCAGTGGGCAACGTCTGTGGCGTGAGTGAGCTTATCGGCACGCCTATTGCTGAGGGCGTTATTGGAACCTGCACCAACGGACGCCTTGAGGACTTTGCCATTGCGGCGGGCGTTTTGGCTGGTAAAACTATCCATCCCGATTGCCGCTTGGTGGTTGCTCCCGCCTCGCGCGACATTTATCTTGACGCCATGGCGGCGGGCTATATTCAAACGCTGGTTGAGGCAGGTGCGTGCATTGTTACGCCAGGTTGTGGTCCCTGCGTGGGAACACACAATGGCGTGCCCTCAGATGGCGAGAATGTTATCTCAACGGCTAACCGCAACTTTAAGGGACGCATGGGCAACAGCAATTCCTTTATTTATCTGGCATCACCCGCTACGGTGGCTGCCTCTATGTTGACTGCGCAAATTACTGACCCACGCGATTATGTGTAGCTTTGATATAACGAGTGACGTAACGGACAAGAACCAGGAGAAACTATGACGACCACTGCTCAGGCATTTAAGTTTGGCGACGATATAAATACCGACTACATTATTTCGGGTAAATATAAGTTCAAAAGCAACGACATGAAAGAAATGGCGCACCATGCCATGGAGGAGCTTGACCCTAACTATTACGAACGAGTTTCGGCGCAGGGTGGCTTTTTGGTAGCCGGAACCAACTTTGGCTGCGGCTCCTCGCGCGAGCAAGCACCGCTTGTTCTTATCCATTCAAATACTAAGGCGGTGCTGGCGCAAAGCTTTGCCCGCATTTTTTACCGCAATGCCATCAACACGGGTTTGCCTTTGGTGGAATGTGACACAAGTCGCATTAACGAGGGTGATGCTCTTGAGGTTGACCTTGAAGGTGGTATTGTCAACAACAAAACAACGGGTGAGCAAATCACTTTTGCTCCCTTGCCCCCCGTTATGGCAACTTTGCTTGCCGACGGTGGTTTGGCGGCTCACTTCAATAAGAACGGTGGCTTTGCGTTATGAGTCCTTCAGCTTCAAAAAAACCTGTGAAATCTGCTTCATCTGCAACTGCCAAGGCGACCAAGGTAGCAAAACCTGCTGCTAAGGCAACTCAGGCTGCTAAGGCGGCGGTTAAGTCGGTAGCTAAGGCTGCTGCAAAAGTGACAAAACCTGCCGCCAAGGGAGCTAAGGCTGCGCCCAAGGCTGCGACTGCCAAGGAAGTGAAGTCGGCGGTTAAGGCTGCAAAACCTGCTGCAAAAGCTGTTGTGAAAGCACCAGCGAAGGTTACCAAGACGGCTACCAAGGCTGCGGCTAAACCAACAGCCAAGGTGGCAGCTAAGCCGAAAGCAGCGGCAAAGACTGCGGCCAAACCAAAGGTTGCTGCCAAGACTGTGGCTAAGGCTTCTGCCAAAACGGCTGCCAAGCCTGCTGCAAAGTCGGCTCCTAAAGCTGCAGCAAAAGCACCAGCTACTAAATCTGCTGCCAAGCCAGCAGCCAAGACCACAGCAAAAGCGAAGCCTGCTGCCAAGAAGCCAGCGGCAAAGGCACCAGCAAAAGCGACGGTTAAACCAAAGGCACCAGCAAAAGCGGCGGCAAAACCAGCTGCGAAAGCTGCAACAAAGGCTAAAACATCAGCGGTTGCTAAGCCAGCTGCTAAGTCAGCAGCTCAGCCTGCCGCAAAACCAACAAAACCGACAAAGCCAGCAGCAAAGGCTACTGCCAAGGCTCCGGCTAAACCTGCCGCTAAAGCTCCGGCTAAACCTGCTGCCAAAACCTCAGCAAAAGCCAGTGCTTCTGCAGACCGTCAAATCGTTTTTGACGCAACGGCAGACCGCAGCCAGCTTGCGCAACAGGCAATAGCAGACCCCGTTATTCTCAACACATTGGTGGAAAATCTCTCGGGCGACCAACGCCGGGTTCGGCAATTCTCTGCGGCAACCCTAAACATTGTGTCGCAACTTGAGCCTGAACTTCTCGTTAAACACACCAGCCAAATTGTTGATGCCCTCCATCGTCCCGAGGCGCAAACGCGTTGGGAGTGCCTTGAGGTGCTTTCGCGCATTGTTTCATACAACCCTGACGCTTGCAATGAGGCGGTTTTGGGCGCAGAGGCTTCGGTATATGATGAGGATTCTGGCTCGGCACGTTTGGCGGCGGTGCGTTTCTTGTGTGCGTATGGTGCACTTGATACCAAGCGAGCAAACGAGGTGTGGCCCTTCATAGACGAGGCCATTCAGTGTTACCATGGAGATCCCGAGTTTCAAGATATGCTGGTTGCCGTAACTCAGTTTGCTGGCGGCAAGATAGGCGTTGTGGTTAAGCGTTCGCTTTGCGAGCGTATGGACTTTGATGCCAGAAACGCAAAGGGCCAGCTGGGTCGACGTGCAAAAGCTATTGTCGATACGTGCAAGAAATAGCGGGAAGCAAGAACAGGGAGCAAGAAATAGCGGGCAACAAGAGCAAATACGAAACAAGAGCAAGATACAAAAGTAAGAAATAGACAGCAGCAGGCAAGACGCAAAGCTGACTGGATAAATACTAAATTGGTAACGTGTAAGAGGCTGAAAGGAGCCTGGTGTATCTCAAGTCTTTGGTCATCAAGGGGTTTAAGTCCTTTGCCGATCGTTCTGCCATAAGCTTTGAGCCTGGTATTTCGGTTGTTGTTGGACCAAACGGTTCAGGAAAATCAAATATCTCAGAGGCAGTCATGTGGGTGCTTGGCGAGCGCAATGCCCGCAATCTGCGTGTGCAAAGTCTTGAGGAGCTTATCTTTTCGGGGTCGTCCGCACGCAAAGCGGTAAGCGTCGCCGAAGTTGACCTCATTTTGGACAACTCTGATAACACGCTGCCCATTGAGTTTGATCAGGTAGCTATTACACGCCGCATGTATCGCAGTGGCGAGAGCGAGTATTTTATCAACTCATCGCCGTGCAGACGCATGGACATCATCGACATTTTGTACGATTCTGGCATTGGGCAGGCAACGCATTCCATCATTGGGCAGGGCAATCTTACGGCAGTGCTGGAATCGCGCCCGGAGGACAGGCGCGAGCTTATCGAGGACGCTGCGGGTGTACTCAAGCATAAAAAGCGCAAGCAACGTGCCGCTCGCAAAATAGATGCGATGGACTTGTCGCTCAGCCGGGTTAATGACATCGTAAAAATTATTGACTCGCAACTGCGTCCTCTTGAGCGTCAAGCTCAGCGTGCACAACGCCACGATGAACTGGTTGAAGAGCTTAAAGGGCTTGATTTGGCTTTGGTAGTTGACGAATTGCGTCAGCTGCAAAGCGAGTGGAGTCAGCTGGGCAAGCAGGGCAACGAGATTGAAGCAGAGGCCGAGCTTGCACATTTTAGGCTCAGTGAGCGCGAGGCCGAGCTTTCTAAACGTCAAGTAGCCCTCGAGGAGAAGGGCTTGTTTGTTGGCGACATAAACGAGCAGCGTATTCGGTGTCTTTCCATTATTCAGCGTCTTGATGCAGGTATGCTTTTGCTGGAGGAAAAAGGCAAGAACATGATTACCCGCCTCTCTGAGCTACGGGGAACCATTCACAATTCTCAAAAAAGACTTGCCACTGCCGAAAAAGAACATGAAAAAATTACCCGTGAGAGCAGCGAAGGGGAGTCGCGACTCGAGGCACTCTACACCCGTTTCAATGAGCTTGGGCGCGAATCTGAGATTGCGACCCGTAACCGTAAAGAACACGAAACCCGCTATTCGGAGCTTGCTGGCCAACTTCGTTCGCGCGAAAATGCGCTTGAGCAAGCTCGCACTCATCACAATAAAACAGGCGATTCACTCTCCTCGCTTGACCTTGAGGAAGGCTTGCTGCAAGAACGCTTTGAGCAGGTAGATTCTGAGTTTTCCTCGACACAAAATATCTTGGCTGCCCGTCGTGGCAAGCTTGAGGAGTCGGAAGGTGGACTTGCTAAGGCACGTCGCGAGTCTGACATCGCAAAAAATGAAATTGACAAGTTTGTTCGCATACTTGATGAACGCAAGCGCCGCCTTGATAACAAACGTATTGAGCTTGCCGATGCCCGTGCGCAGCTAAAGGGGCTCGAAGAGATAGACCGAGCTTTCGAGGCGGCATCTCCTGCGGTTTCTTGGATTATGGAGCGCAAAGAGGAGCTTAAAGGCATTGTTGGGCCGCTTTCGCAGTCTTTTAAGGTGCGCAAAACTGGCAAGTTGCCTCACAAAATGACAACCAATACGCTTGAGCATTTGGTTGAACGCTTGCTTGGTGCCGACTTTTTTGGATTGCTGGTAAGCAACGGCGAGGCGGCACGCTCTGTTGCTGAGCGCCTGCTTGCCGACGGCAATAAACAAGGTGCCGTTTCCCTCATGCCGGTTGACGGTATGAGGGCTATCCATGAGAAGGCAACCAAGGGCGAGCGTCTTATCGACTACCTTGAGTATCCGATTGAACAAGATACCGCATATTCCTCGTTGCTCGGAGATATTTACCTTGTTTCCTCGATTGAGGAAGCTCAAAAATGTCATGAGCGCGACCGACTGGGCGTGCGTTTTGTTACGGCTGACGGGGCAATTTTGTGGCCCAATGGCAAATTGACGCTCGGTGTTCAGGTAAATGATGTCGATGGCGTGTTGGAGCGTCGTCGAAAAATGGAATCGCTTGCCGAAGACATTGAGAGTTTTGACAATCAGGTTTCTGACGTTGAGCTTGAGGTTTCGGCTGCGGAGAAAAACCTTGCTGCCGCTCAGCAAGAGGACTTTGAGCTGGCGCAAAATCTTGCAAAACTGCAGGGAGATGCAGACTCAGCACGTGAGGAAGTGGCACGCCTTGAGGAGTCCATGACGCAGATGCTTGCTCGTCGTAAAGAAAACGAGCGCAAGCTCAGCGACGTTGCCCAAAGACGTGATAGCACCATGCCGCTGCGAGCAGAATACGAGCAGCGTATTGAGGCCTTGGAAAAAGAAATTGGCGAGCTGGGAGGAGAGGTTGATAAGGCCTCCCAAGAATTGCTGAGTGTAACCGAGGAAAAAACCGGCATAAGCGAGCAGCTCTCAGAGTGCAAAATTAAGCTGGAAACTTCAAAAGGTGCCACAAACTATAATCGCAACCGCCTTGAGTCACTTAAAACTGAGATTGAGCACCTTACTACTACGCTGGAGGTTTCTGAGCAAACGGAACTTTCGCTCGACCGTATTCGCCTCCGCATTGAGCCGCTGTATTCCATTTATGAGGAGCTGCACGGTGGTGCGACCGACTGGGCAGAGAAGCTTCAAAATCAGGCACTGCTTGAGCAGACTGACTCCACTAATTTGCGCAAGGTTATCAACGAGGCCTCGAGTGCTGTTGATGAGGCACGTAAAGTTATTGAGGGGATTAACGAGCGGCGTACGGTTGTGCTTGTTGAGCAGGGAAAACTCGAAAACAACGTGCAGCACGCCATGCAGCGTATTACTGAGGAATACAACACCTCAATCGAACTTGCCCTTGAGATTCCCTCGCCGGAAGATCGCAATGCCGCCGAGGAACGCGTCAATCGTCTGCGCAATAAAATCGCCAATCTTGGTGCGGTCAATCACGTTGCTGCAAGCGAGTACGAAACGCTCAAAGAGCGTCGCGATTACATGCTTGTGCAAACCGCCGATTTGACCGAGGCACGCAAGGCGCTTGCAAGAATATCAACGGCGCTCGACAAAAAAATGCGCAACCAATTTCTCGAAACCTTTGACAAGGTCAATCACAACTTCCAAGAAATATTTTCTATTCTTTTCCCCGGCGGCACGGGGCAACTTATCCTTACCGAGGGCGAAACGCCCGATCAAATTGGTGTTGAGGTAAGTGCGCAGCCGCAGGGCAAAAAGATTCTCAAGCTTTCCATGATGAGCGGTGGCGAGAAATCGCTCGTGGCTCTGGCGCTGCTGTTTGCCATTTATCGCATACGCAACGTGCCGTTTTATATTCTTGACGAGGTGGACGCAGCTCTTGATGATACCAACCTGCATCGTCTGCTTGAATATCTTGACCATTTGCGCACCCAAACGCAGCTTATTTTGGTGAGCCACCAGCGTCGCACGATGGAAAGTGCTGATGTGCTTTACGGGGTTACCATGCAGGCGGCTGGCGTGTCAAAACTGGTGAGCCAGCGACTTGACCAGGCGCTTGGCTTTGCTGCTTCTGGTGATAAAGGCTCTGATGGTTTTGGCGATGAGCTCAATGATGGAGCTTAATGATGAACCCAATGATGAAGCATGGTGATGAGCAAAGCGATGAGCTCAACGAGGGGGAAGTGAGCGCCAAGTGAGTTGGTTTGACCGCTTAAACGAGGGGCTTTCTCGCACGCGAGAACGTTTTTCTGAGCAGCTCAATGTTATTTTAGATAGAGGTCCCGCCCTTGACGACGACTTTTGGGACGGGCTTGAGGAAACGCTTATTGCCTCAGATTTTGGCGCACCCGCAACCCTTGACATTGTTGACCAGCTCAAAGAATCTGCCCAACGTCTTGCGCTGCCCGATGGTTATGCCGTGCTTGATCGCATGGGCGAAACTATTTCGCGTATGTTTGCCACGGGCGAGGACGTATTTTCGCTCAATCCTGTGTGTGTGCTTTTTGTGGGCATCAATGGTTCGGGCAAGACTACTACGGTTGGCAAGCTTGCTGCTGAGGGTACTGAGCGTGGACGCAAGGTGTTGCTCGGTAGCGCAGATACGTTTAGGGCGGCTGCCATTGAGCAGCTTGATGTGTGGGCCGAGCGTGCCAAGGTAGAGGTGGTAAAGCGCGAGCGGGGTGCTGACCCGGCAAGCGTGTCTTTTGAAGTGGTAGAAAAAGCAGAGGCTGCAGGAGCAAACCTTGTGCTTATAGATACGGCAGGTCGCCTGCACACCTCTGATGATTTGATGCGTGAGCTTCAAAAAGTGGTTAACGTAACAAGAAAACGTGCAGATTCCTGGTGCAATGCAACGGGCGATGCAGCGGGCAGTGCAGCAGGTGATGCAGCGGGCAGTGCCGCAAACAATGCTGCAAACAATGCCGCAAACAATACAGCAGGCAACACGCAGCCCCTGCCCGTAAAAACCGTTTTGGTGATTGACGCAACAACGGGGCAAAATGCCCTCATGCAGGCACGTGAGTTTGATGCCAAGCTTGATTTAGACGGTGTTATTATCACCAAACTTGACGGCACGGCTAAGGGCGGTATTGCAGTGGCTATCTCGCATGAGCTTAAGATACCTGTTTTGCGCATTGGTGTTGGTGAAACTATCGACGATCTCAAGCCTTTTGATGCGCTTGAGTTTGCCAACGCTTTGATTGGCAACACGAGGACGCAAGAGAACAAGGAGTAGCAAGCCGTGTTTGATAATCTTTCCGATCGCTTACAAGGAGTTTTTGGTGATCTTCGCTCAAAGGGCAGGCTCACCGAGGCCGACATTGACGCCGCCATGCGCGAGATACGTCTTGCCCTGCTTGAGGCTGATGTCAATTTCAAAGTAGTCAAAAGCTTTGTTGCGGCGGCAAAAGAAAAAGCCCTTACTTCCGAGGTGCTGGACTCTCTTACTCCGGCGCAAAACGTCATAAAAATCGTGCTTGATCAGCTCACCGAACTTTTGGGCACAACAACCGTTAAGCTTGAGCGCTCCACCCGTATTCCTAACGTCATAATGCTGGTTGGTTTGCAGGGCTCTGGTAAAACAACCGCCGCCGCCAAGCTTGCTTATCGTCTTAAGCAGCAAGGACATGTTCCGCTGCTGGCTGCCTGCGATGTCTACCGCCCCGCTGCCGCCGACCAGCTCGAATCGCTCGGTAATGACCTTGATGTTAAGGTGTTTCGGGGAGATGGAAAAGACCCTGTTGGCATTGCTACGGCCGCCGTGCGAGAAGCCATCGACACTTTGCGTGATACGGTTATTGTTGATACGGCTGGCCGTTTGCACGTTGATGAGGACATGATGAGCGAGGCTGCTGCTATCAAAGCGGCGGTAAGCCCTGACCAAATAATCATGGTTGTTGACGCGATGACAGGTCAAGACATCGTTACGGTGGTTGATGCCTTTGCTGCTCGTGTTGATTTTGACGGCGTTATCATGTCTAAGATGGACGGCGATGCCCGTGGTGGTGGTGCGCTTTCTATCCGGGAAATGACAGGCAAGCCCATACTCTTTACGTCTGAGGGCGAAAAACCCTCCTCGCTTGAGGAGTTTCACCCCGACCGCATGGCAAAACGCATTTTGGGCATGGGCGATATGGTTTCGCTCATTGAAAAAGCCCAGGCAGTCGCCGATGCCGAGCTTGACGAGGAGGAAGCCGCTCGCTTCGCTCGCGCCGACTTAACCTTTGATGATTTTTTGACTATGAACAAGCAGGTTCGAAAGATGGGCGGCATTGGCTCACTTTTGAAGGCGCTACCCGGTGGCGAGGCTGCTTTGGCAGGCGGGCAAGTTGACGAGAACGTGCTAGACAAGATGGAAGTTATCATCAACTCGATGACCAAAAGCGAGCGCCTTAAGCCACGTTTGCTTAACGGCTCACGCCGTCAACGCATAGCCCAGGGCGCTGGCGTCGAGGTTTTTGCGGTTAATCAGCTGGTAAAGCAATATGAGGAAACCCGCAAAATGGTCAAAAAACTTGGTGTTTTGGACGCTCCTCGGGGCAAGGGTAAGGGAAAATCGGGTAAAAAGGGTAAGAAATCTGCTCGCCGTCCTGCGTTGCCCGGGGGCATGAACCTCGGTGACCTCAAACAAATAGAGGATTTACTCAAATAGCAGAGTTTGCTCAGATAGCCAAAAAAATAGCCATAAAAACACCTCATAAAACACCCGAAACGGCAAGGTACGAAACTGCCAAAAAACGTAACGTACAAAAACTCCAAAAATTGCTTCTCTGCAAACAAAAGAGCCTTTTGTGCGTTATACTTACTACAACTATAATTTTGTGCAAATGAGGTGCGAAAAAGCGTAAAAAGAGCAGCGCAAAAGAAAGGCAAAAAGGCACGCAAGATTGCGGGTGCGCAAAGAGCCAAGACGCGGAGAGCCTAACAAGAGCGGTCGAGGGCTAGAGCCAAGAGAAATCACGGCGAAGGTGGGATTATTATGGAGAAGCAGGGCATATCCAGCGAAAACACTGGTGGGTTGAGCGACGTACAAATTGACGTACAATGCGACGTACAAAACGGCCCGTCGAACACTCACAGCAGCCACAGCACTCAGAACAAATCGAACGTGCGCAGGGGATACCGACAAGACCCCGTTTATCGCCGCCTTAAAGACATTTTAGTAACCTCACTCTCGATAGGGGTAGCTTTAATTTTGGCGCTGAGCTTGCCACTTTCTGCCCTTGCACAGTCAGAGGATTTGTTCGATCCGCTCAAAAATCCTTTTGCTCCGCAAGCAACTTCAGGCGAAAGCTTTGTTCTTGTTGATGATGAGGCTGAAGCGCTAAGCAGTGATATTTTAGGAACGGAGCAGGGCGATGATGCCACGAGCTCCGAGGCAGCCGCTGCCACTGCTGCCGAAAGCGCCACCTCTGCTCAAGATTTCGACGCTGCAACAAATAGCCCCACAGAAAATAGCACTACAGAAAACAGCACTACAGAAAACAACGAAGCGGCAAGCTTTGAGGAATACAAGGCAACGCTTGATAATTCAGATGCTCGAGATGACGAGGAGCTTAAAGCCCTCGCTTCTGTTACCGTTTTTGATGAGGTCACCTTGCGAGAGGCAGTGGCAGCCTCGTCAACCAATCCAGACGATCCAACCACTATCTGGCTCGCTGGCACTATTTATCTTACCAATGACGCCCTCGAAATTCCTGAGGGGCACTACGTACAGCTTGTTGGCAACGCCGATTTGTATGGCGCCTTTATGAACGACACTCTTGCTATTGACGGCACACTTACGCTTGATGGCATCACAGTAACCCATACGCGTGAACAATCTCACACAGGCGAGGGAGTCTGGGTGGGCAACCAAGGAACTTTTATCCTAAAGAGTGGCGGGGTTAGCGGCAACAGCGTTGGTGGTGTTACCAACAACGGCACTTTTGAAATGTATGGAGGGTATGTTTCGGGTAATATTGCAGACGGCGCTGGTCCAGGTGTGCTCAATAATGGCACCTTTGATATGTATGGTGGCGAGATTTCCTTTAACACTGGCTGGTGGGGAGGTGGCGGGGTCTACAATCATAAGACGTTCAACATGTACGGCGGTACAATACGTGCCAACTATGCAGGAGATTCAAATGTAGGAAATTACGGCACCTTTGTTATGCTTGGCGGCGAAATATCATCGGGTGGTGGTGTGTGTTCTTATAACACCTTTATCATGAGCGGCGAGGCCCTCATCACCGACACCTCTGCAGAAAACGGTGGTGCGGTGCAGGTTCTTGGCGGAACATTCACAATGCTCGACGATGCTCGTATCGAGCGCGGCACCGCTACCAACAATGGCGGTGGCGTATATGTGGCAGACGATGCTGCTTTTATTATGGAGGGCGGCACGGTTTCAAGTTGTTGGGCTGGTGTTTCTGGCGGCGGCGTATATGTAGAGCCTAATGCGACTACCGCAATACAAGCTGGTTCCATCTTGTTTAATACGGCTGGTAAAAATGGCGGTGGCGTGTGGCTCACTGACACAAACGTTGGTCTTGAACGCCTTTCGGTTGCCGCAGGCGTAGTATTTTACGGAAACTACGCACAGATGCCCTCGGTACAAAACCGCGCGTCTGCCGATGATGCCGTTTATAAGGCGCATATAGGCGATAACGGCGAAGGTGTTATGTGGTCTGCTCCCTTTGAACAAGGGTACAACAATTATGACATCAGCTATGCTCCTACAATAACAGAAGCTCAAGTAGTGGTAGTGAGCGAGGGTGCTGTTGGCGCATCAGGTTCTGGAGAGTATGCGGCTGGCGACCTTGTTTTGATTGACGCAGGCATGCGCGAGGGCTATGTGTTTGCAGGTTGGACTGCCGAGCCGAGCTATGCACAACTTTTGAGCCTCACCGATACGGCCACGGCGTTTTATATGCCAGCAGATGCGGTAACGGTTACGGCAAACTGGGAGCCAAAAAACTGCCTTATTACGTATAACGCCAATGCTGGTAACGGTCAACCTCAAAGCCCCAACACTATTGAAGGTACTATGGAGCAGCAGCTGGCGGCCTACGACAGCAAGGTGACTCTTTCCAAAAACGCCTTTGTGTCTGGAAGATTTCTCCCCTGGGCTCCTGACACGTATATCGCCGATGTTTTTCTCGGTTGGAACACCGCTCCTGACGGAAGCGGAACCCCGTATACCAACGAACAAGTTTTTGACCCGTGGTTGCTTACCGATGATACGCTCACGCTGTATGCTATGTGGGCTATTCCGCAGGTAGATCCCCGTGTTGGATTGGTTGAGATTATCGACGGCTTTGCCGGATACTCTGGCGAGGGCATGTACTACAAGAACGACGTAGTTACGATAAACGCTGGTGAGCGCGAGGGTTATGTGTTTGCTGGTTGGACGGTTGACGAAGTTTTAGGTTGGTTTCCCCCTGATGAACCAGGTGAGCTGGTTTTGGAAGATTCAGCAAGCGCAACCACCACTTTTGTGATGCCTGACGTAATTTGGGTGACCCTTACTGCGCATTGGGCAGCTGTTAACTCTGTTACGGTCAATGGTTCGTATGCCCAAACTTCTGGCGCTGGCGACTATAAACAGGGAGATATTGTCGCTCTCGACGCGGGCGAGCGTGAGGGTTATGAGTTTGCTGGCTGGACGGTTGATGAGGGCGAAATAACGCTGATTGAGCCTTCGAGGGCTGCTACTGCTTTTGCTATGTCAAGCAGTGCAGTGACGGTAACTGCACAGTGGGAGCCAAAAACTTTTGTTATTACCTACGTTGCTAATCAAGGCGATGAGCAGTGGCAGGGGCGCTGCATAGAAGGCACGATGGAGCCACAGCAGGTGACGTATGGAAGCGCAGTTACCCTAAACAAGAATGTCTTTTACTCAGAAATACCCATTCCATGGTCACCGGGTAAATTTTATGGCGACCGCTTTATGATGTGGAACACTGCTCCTGACGGAAGCGGAACATATTATACCGATGAGCAGGTTATTGACGCATGGGCGCTTGCTGGCAATGTAGTGCTGTATGCCCAGTGGGCGAGGGTGCACATAGACCCACACTTTATTCCGCTTACTATCAACGATAGCTACGCCGAATATTCGGGCGAGGGCATCTACGCTATGAACGAAACGGTTACGATAAACGCTGGCGAACGCGAAGGATATGAGTTTGCTGGTTGGACGGTCGATGAAATGGAAAAATGGTCGCCTGACGACACAAGCGAACTGGTCATAGACGACCCAACAAGCGCGGTGGTTACCTTTACCATGCCCGATATAGTTCTACTCACCTTGACGGCTCACTGGACTGCAGTAAATGAAGCTGCAGTAAATGAAGTTGCTGTCAATGGCTCCTTCGCACTCACCTCTGGCGCAGGTAGCTATAAGACGGGCGATACGGTTACGCTTGCTGCGGGCGAGCGTGAGGGTTATGAGTTTGACGGCTGGACGGTTGATGCGGGTTCGGCAACCTTGCTTGATGCCAAGAGTGCCACAACCACTTTTGTCATGCCCGATAGTTCCGTGACGGTAACAGCGAGCTGGAAGCCGAGAACCTACACCATTACCTTTGTTGGGGATCCTGGCTATGAACCAACCATTATTCTTGGATTAAAGGGCAAAATGGAAAATCAGACGGTGGTCTTTGGCTCTGAGGTAAAACTTGCCAAAAATATGTTTTATTCAGAAAAGCCCATTCCGTGGTATCCCGAGAGTACGTATGGGCATCTTTTTCTCGGCTGGAATACCGAACCGTTTGGCGAGGGGATATTCTTTAGCGACGAGCAGGTTATTGCGTCTTGGTCTTTTGCCGCTGACACAACGCTGTATGCTCAGTGGGCGCTCATAACCATTGACCCGCCCGAGTTTGCCGTTGTTGTTAATGATAGTTTTGCCGAGCAGTCTGGCAGCGGAATCCGCATGATGACGGACACGGTTGTCATTAGTGCTGGCGAGCGCGAGGGTTATGTGTTTGCTGGTTGGACGGTTGAATCTGAACCTCTTGAGCTGGACGACCCCACCTCTGCGACCACTTCCTTTATAATGCCCGATTATCCTGTGACCGTAACGGCGAATTGGTCTGCGGTTAATGCCGTTGTGGTTAACGGTTCTCGTGCTGAGGTGTCTGGAGCGGATACCTATGTGCAAGGTGATACGGTAGTTATAAACGCTGGCGAGTACGAAGACTATGTATTTGCTGGCTGGACGGTTGACGAGGGTACGGCGACGCTGCTTGATCCTTCAAGTGAAACCACTGCTTTTGTGATGCCCGGCAGCTCCGTGACGGTTACGGCGCACTGGGCAGCAAAGCCCGACGATGATGAGTACGCAATCACGGCTGCTGGTTTGGTGGTGCTGAGCAAAGCGCAGGCACGCGCTCTTGTTGCTGGTGGAGATAAGGGTGTTGCTGCCGCAGAAGTGGTTGCTTCGCGCTATTCAGATGGCGCGCCGGGAACCATCACCTGTGTTTCTGGTGCGATTGGCATAGAAGAGGGTGCCTATCTCCTCGAATATGCGGTTGTAGAGGACAACAAAAAAACAGTTGCTGTGGTCTTTATCGTGACCGACAACACGCATATTAAACAAGGCGAGCTTTATACGCTTACGGCAAAAAGCTCAACGATTACTCTTACCGAAGACGAAGCTGCCGCCGCCGTGGCTGACGGTGGTCTTATTGCTGCCAATGTGCGTGCCTATTGCAATGATTCGGGTGACGATGCGGTGGTAAGTCCGCTCTCTGAGGATATGGCTTCTGGCTCTGGCGTTGGCCCGCTTGCCTCGCTCGGTGCTAGCAACAGCTTTGTTAACGTATTGGCTGGCTCGCTTGGTGCAGAGCCGGGCACGTATGCGGTAACGTACGGGGTGGATGCTGAGCCTGCGACAGCACTAACGGTGGCATTTACCGTTCTTGAAACAAATACGACGGTTACGGGTGCGCAGTATGCCATTACGGCTAAAAATCCAGTGGTGCTTACGGTTGAAGGTGCTGCCGCAGTTATCGCAGGCGGCGACAATGGTATCGCAGCTGCCGAGGTACGTGGCTACAACAGGGCTACTAACGCCGATGCCCCTGTTTCCTTTGTTTCTGGCACGTTGGCTGCTGCGCAGGGTACCTATGAGCTGACCTATAAGGTAAACGCTGAGCCAAGCACCACGGTAACAGTAACCTTTATTGTGAGCGGAAGCAGTGGAGCTGCTCAGCCTGAAAGTGGCACAACGCCTGATGGCGGTGCTGCTGGCAATGATGAGGGCGCAGACACGGGCGATTCTGGCGGCGGTACGTCTGATACGTCTGGTGGCACGTCTGGCAACGGCAACCAAGGTACGGCACCAAAAACTGGCGATAATCTTACCTATAAGGGCTTTATGAGTCTTGCTGCGGGCGTGCTGTTTGTTGCTGCTGCGGTGTTGTTTACGGCGGCGTGGCGTAAGCGGAGCGAAAAACGAGAGAAACGTGGAGGGTTTTAAGCTTTATGTTGGAGCTTGAGTTTTAGGCTGCGGCTCGCTCAGTTCTCCTACACAGGCTGTGCAGAATGCGCCTCGTTCCCGTAATTTAAGGGATTTTTCGATTCTTGCACCCACAAGAGCCTTTTTTGTTGTATCATTACCGTTCGTTGTTTTAGCAGTTGTTTGAGCAGGCTTATGCCTGCAAGCTTATATCAAGGAGTTTATTGTGGCAGTTTTGCTCGGTTTTGTACTGGTTATCTGGTTTATTTCGGCTGTTGTGATGGTTACGTCCATTCTCTTTCATTCCAGTAAGGGAACGGGACTTTCCGACATGATTGCTGGTCAAGTGTATAACACCTCTGTTGGCACAGGTCTGATTGAGAAAAACCTCGATCGCATCACCATTGTTTCAGCAGTGCTTTTCTTTGTTACCATTATCATTCTCATGCTGATTTATCCGCAAGGTGGAATTGGCGGCCAGTAAGTTACACCATGTCGGCGTGGCGGAACGGCAGACGCGCTAGCTTGAGGGGCTAGTGTCCGTACGGACGTGAGGGTTCAAATCCCTCCGCCGACACCATATACCCCAGCCAGCTTAAAGCTGGCTGGGGTATATGCTTTGCGGAGGGATTTGAACCCGAGAGGAACCATTTTGGACACGCAAGACAAGCAAAGCACTCCCATCACCACCGTCTTTTTTGACGTGGGGCAAACTTTGCTAACCACTGCCGTTGCCGAGGGAGAGGTCTTTTCTGAGGAGGCACGTCGGCATGGCGTTGAACTTGACCCAGCAGTTGTTCAGAGTAATATCCCAAAAATGTACGAGTATTACGAGCATCTCTATGACCAAGACGATTCCTTTTGGTCAGACGACGAGCGTGCAATAAACATTTGGCTTGCCATGTATGAGTATTTGTGTGAGCTCACCAAGGTTGACAAAAGCAAGCGTCCTGCCATCGCACGCAGCGTACACAAACGCTATTTTACGGCACAAAGCTGGAAGCCCTTTGACGACGTAGTTCCCACGCTCAAAAAGCTTAAGGAGCGCAATATTCGTATGGGGCTTATCTCTAACTGGGATTCCTCGCTTGAGGGCATTATAGACGGGCTTGGCCTCGCGCCCTATTTTGACGTGATTATTTCATCTGCGGCGGTACAGTTGCACAAGCCCATGCCCGAGATATTTACGCTTGCACTTGAGCGTATGGGTACTACGGCGGCAGAAGCTATGCACATTGGTGATCATCTAACTGCTGATGTTGAAGGCGCGCTTGCAGTGGGCATAACACCGGTGCTTCTCAGCCGTAACAACACGTCACAGCAGCGCCTTGCTCTCGAACAAAAAACAGAACAGCTTAAAAAAAGCATTTCCTGCATCTCGACCTTAATTGAGATTTTAGCTATAATTTAACCAACATATCCAAGAATAAACAGGTTAGACTTTATGCTCAAGGCTGAGTATTGTGCGTTAAGTGTTGCTTATGAGCAGTCCATAGGTACACGGTGGTGGGGTTAATGTCCTATGGACTGTTCACAAGCAACAGTGTGTTAAACCTGAAACGCCCGAGCGAAACTCTGGTGAGTTTCGGTTGAAGCAGGGCGGCTCATGGGTGTGTATGGGTGGGGAGGAATGTTCTATGAGCCGCCCTTAAGCTGCCGTATGGGTTGCCCAAGCCACAAGGACAACCCATAGGCGCATAGAGTGGGCTACATCGTGCAGGTATCAAGAAAGTATCTAGAGTACCTCCGAAATACCTTCCGAGTTGACACCGCTGCTCTTATCTTCAAAACGAAGTTCCTCCGGTAACGCCCCCCAGCGTTGCTTTTCTCGGCACTTGTGTAAGTATAAGGCTTCTTTCGCCTCAGCGGTATGTCAAATCGAGAAATGGTTATTCCATATTGGAAAACTAGGTACTTGTCTTATGTCCGCTTATGTAATACTATCATGTATGGGCTATTTATTCCAGTTTGGAATAGGGGGAAATAATGCGTATTTACGCTATTAGGGAGTTTTTGTATCTTGCCGAGGCAAGAAACTTCTCGTGCGTGGCAAAAAGTCTTTTTATCTCGCAGTCTGCTTTGAGCAAGCATATTGACGCTATGGAAACCGAAATTGGCTCAAAGCTTTTTGTACGAGATAGGCACTCGGTGCAGCTTACCGACGCAGGCGTTTTGTTTCAGGAGCGCATGAAGCTGGTCATTCGAGAATATGACGCTGCCATCAAAGAGATTAAAGATGCACAAAAGGGGATTGAAAAGACCCTCAAAGTGGGCTATTTGTACGGTGCCTGCAAGGATTTTGTGGCAGATGCTTGCTCAAAGTTCGAGGAGCTGTTCCCGCAGATTTCTTTAGAGTTGTATACCATTGAAGTTGAGGAGCCCATACCCATGCTTGAGGCAAACCAGCTCGATATGGCGGTTTTGGTCAAGCTTCCACACAACAATTACAGTACTTTTAACTACATCGACCTTTATGACGACTGCCTCAGTGTGGTGGTTTCGCATAGACACAGTTTGGCAGAGCGTCCTTGGGCAACGCTTGATGACCTCAAAGATGAGAGAGTTTTGGTGCCCAATAAAGAGGCGCAGCCCAACGTACACGCATTTTATCGGCAAGCTTTTAAGAACTCTGAAATCTGGGACGATGCAGATGAATCTTTGCGCGACATTAACTCGGCGCTGCCGTATTTGTCGGCGAATACCGGTGTTGCTATCACGTTTAGGCATCTTAAGTCGTATTTTGACATTGACGTAAACTTTTTACCGCTGGTGGGGGTTGATACGAGCTTTCCCGTTGCAGCTGTTTGGAAAAATGCTTCCGAAAACGAAACCGTCTTAGCCTTTGCCGAGTGCTTAAAACAGGCCTATGCACAAAAGAAGTGATTGAAAAATGAGAGCATTTAGTTTATTATTGACGCATAAAAGAGGAATGAGAAAAGCAGAGAAAATCTAAAAAGGGGTAGGAGAACGCATGCGCTTAGATGCTACGGCTACGGGCGCAGAGGTGAGGAGTGTGTGACAATTGAAGGTGTCGACTAGGGGTAGGTATGCCGTGCGTATGCTGCTTGATTTGGTAGAGCATGGCGGCAACGGATATGTTGCCTTAAAAGACGTTGCAGAACGACAGGGAGTATCAAAGCAGTATCTTGAGCAGATAGTTACGCTCTTGGGTACAGCAGATATTTTGACTGCAACGCGTGGTAGGGGTGGCGGATACAAGATGACAAAAGAACCTCCAGAAATTACCGTTGGCGAGGTTTTGCGTCTTACTGAGGACGGTCTTGCTCCCGTTGCTTGTTTGAGTGGCAAGAAAAATACTTGTAAGAGAGCCAAAAACTGCAAGACCTTGCCCATGTGGGAAGCGTTTGAAAAGAACGTTAACGAGTTCTTTGATGGTATTACCTTGCAGATGTTGCTTGATGAGGAGCTTGGCTAACTTTGTGCCGTAGGCTTAAGCAAGCTTGAGCAAGCTTGCTTAAGTTTGAGGCTCGCGTTGTTTTGGCTTATCTAGTCAAAGAGTTTTCCATAATTTGGCATTACTGATTCAAAGCGCACGCCCATACGAGGCCCTGTGCCATCTTTTGCTGTCAAGCGAATGGAGGCGCAGGTGTAGTCAACAGCAATTCTTGTTGCTTCTGCAAGGCTCTTTTCGCGCATAAGTGCTCCGAGCAAAAACGAACCAAAAACATCGCCAGTTCCGTGATACATTCCCTCGATGCGCTTGCTCATAATGTAGTCGATTTGACCCGTTTTTTTGTCGTAACAAGCAGCGCCCAAATCATCTGTACCAAAATGTACGCCTGTGAGCACCACCTGTTTTGCGCCGAGTCTTCCCAGTGCGTAAAGCAGGTCTTCTACTTCGTCTTCGGTCATGGGGCCGTCTTTATACTCTTGTTCGAGCATAAAGGCAGCTTCGGTGCGATTAGGAATGATAATATCGGCGCAGCCACAAAGCTTTGCCATACCCTTTACATGGTCAAGCGTAAAAAGGCTGTAGAGTTCGCCGTGGTCAGCCATCACAGGATCAACCATAACCACGGTTTTAGACGTGCGGAACATCTCAAAAATGTTTTGCACGAGGTCAATTTGCGCCAGAGAGCCCAAGTACCCACTGTAAAACGCATCAAAGGTGATGCCTTCTTTTTTCCAGTGCTCGGCAATGGGCATCATTTCGTCCGTTAAATCGCAAAAGGTAAAGCCCTCAAAACCACCCGTGTGAGTGGACAAAACTGCGGTTGGTAAAACGGAACACTCGACACCCGCCGCTGAGATAATGGGCAAGGCTACGGTGAGCGAACATTTGCCCACGCCTGATATGTCGTGTACCGCGGCAACTCTTTTTAGTTGGTTCATGTAGATAGCTCCTGTTCTGCGGTGTGCAGGTGTTAATGTGTGTAAAAAAAAGAAACTGGAGGCGACGAAAAGATAAATCCGGTTTGCCAAACAAGATAGGGAACTTCTCGTCGATAGTCTTTTAAGGTGCTGGAGGCGACGACCGGATTTGATACAATTTTGAAAACCACAAAATTGCGTGTCCTTGCTCGCCTAGCTCGCTGCGGACCCTCGGCTACAAACGTGCCACTGGCACGTTTGATGACGCCTCGCCCCATGTCTGGCTTCAAATCCGGTTTGCCAAACAAGATAGGGAACTTCTCGTCGATAGTCTTTTAAGGTGCTGGAGGCGACGACCGGATTTGAACCGGTGATAAAGGCTTTGCAGGCCTCTGCCTTACCACTTGGCCACGTCGCCTTGAACCATTGCTCTTTCCACTACTTGCAGGCGTTGTCTGCTTACGCAACCCGCTCGCACAATCTGTTTGCACAACTTGTTCGTCTAAACAAAACACGCACATTAAAGGCAAACACAAAGCCGGTCGCACTGCACGAGGCTGCGCCGACCGGCTTAAATAAGTAATGGAGCGGACAACGGGATTCGAACCCGCGACCCCAACCTTGGCAAGGTTGTGCTCTACCAGCTGAGCCATGTCCGCAATGCGCAAGATGATATTTTACGAGAGGTCGCGCTTTCATGCAAGTGCTTATTGGATAAAATTAGGCAAACTGCGAAAGTTTTTTGATTTTTTGTTGTTTTTGGGCGATTTACAAGCAATTTTTTAGTGACAGCCAGGCAGTTCTTGATAATTTTTGACATTTTACTCGAAACCTATTCAGCAGAAGCGACAATTCTGTTACACTATCCTACGCTGCTTTTGGCGATGCAGCTCTTGGCTTGTTTGATGAAACGTGCCACTGAGGGCATTGCCACAACAGACGCGCGATTAGCTCAGCTGGTAGAGCACTACCTCGACACGGTAGGGGTCACTGGTTCAAGTCCAGTATCGCGCACCATGTATTCTTGCAGGTCGGAGGCTTAAATTGAGCTTCTGACCTGTTTTGTTTTCTCAAACCTCTCATTTGCCACAGCTTTTTAACCGCCAAGTAAGAATCGGCTAATAAAAAATTAAGAAAAAATATAGAAAAAGGATAGAAACGGTACAGACTCCAGCAAGAATCGCTTGCTATGGTGAGGTTGTACACAGGGCCCTGGGTGGTACTCCGGTTTCGATTAATCAAGTCGATAATTGAAAGGAGTGCATACTCATGGGAAATACCTTCTTTGAGCTTTTATGCGGCCTCGTGCCGATGCTTGTTCAACTGATCGTGCCTATTGTGATAGGCCTGAGAGGACGGAAGGAGGCTACGAAGGTTGTGAGTATTGAGCGCATTTCTGTCGAGATTAACATCGCGGCACCAAATGCGCGGAAGTCGCCTAAGCGAAAGCAATAGACGACTTCCACCAAACCACAACCGGAGTACCGCCCGTCCAAAGGGCACTGTGTACTTCCTAATTGAGTATGGTAGCACGTTTTGCCCTCAGAATCCAGCATGTGCATCAAGCAGCCAGCTAGAATCTAGGGTGCAGACGCGCTAACAAAGAAGTATTATAGGGTGATGGAAATGAGTAAACATTCTGTTGTTGTTATTGGCGGAGGAGCGGCTGGTATGGCTGCTGCGATTGCTGCTGCGCGCACTGGGGCAAAGGTGCTCATCGCAGAAAAGAGTAACCGTCTGGGTAAGAAAATACTGGCGACCGGCAACGGACGCTGCAACCTCAGCAATATGAGCATAGGGTCAAACGACGCAGAAAACAGCGCTCTTTTTGACCAAAATGCCCACCACTCCCAACACGCTCAGCACGCCCACAGCACACAACACTCCCAGCACACCCACAGCACCCAACACACCCAACACACCCAACACACCCACAACACCCAAAACGCCTACAACGCCTACCACAACAACGAGTTTGCCGCTTCAACACTAAAGCGTTACCGCTGCACGGCAATACGAGAGTTTTTTGCTGGCTTGGGCTTGCTTACCACAACCGACGAGCGAGGCTGGGTGTTCCCAAGCAGTAAATGGGCGAACTCGGTTTTGGACGTTTTGGTGGCAGAGGTACGCCGCCTTGATATAAAGTGCCTCTTTGAGGCAGACATTAGAAGCATCGAGATAAGAAAAGCGGGCGGTTACGGGTTGGTATTTGGCGCAGGAAGCATTCTCCACGCCGACACCCTCATAATTGCTACTGGAACTAGCAATATAACCAATAAACTTGCGGGTTTTACTCATGAAAAAATACAGCCCATTTTGGCTCCGCTGGTTGTTGAACCCACCGAGAAAGCATCTCTTAACAGTTTGGACGGCGTGCGCTGCGTTTGCGCTGCCACCCTGTATCGCACTACCCCCAAAAAGGCACAAGCAGCCGAGCTAGAAAGCCTTGAACAAAACCAGCTTGAACAAGAATATCCACCTGCGTTTTCACCCCTTGCCTCCGAGCGAGGAGAAGTGCTTTTTAGACCATACGGTGTTTCAGGTATTGCTATTTTTAATCTTAGTCGTCATGCTCAAAAAGGCGACACGCTTGTTCTCGACCTCCTTGCCGAGCAAAGCTTGTATGACCTTGAACACTTTTTTGCGCAGCGTCTTGAAGCACATGGCACACTGCCCGTTGAGCAACTTCTTACGGGCACGGTTCACACCCGCCTTGCTGCTGCAGTTCTCAAAAAAGCAGGCTTAAAACCAACGCAACCGGCAACTACAGAAAATATCCCAACGCTTGCCGCCAATCTCAAAACGTTTACGCTTCCGCTTACTGGCGAAACAAAAGAGGAGCAGGCGCAGGTTATGCGTGGTGGCCTTGCCGTAGAAGGCTTTAATCCAGACACCCTTTGCAGTCGCGCTTACTCGGGCATATTTGCTGCCGGAGAAGCACTTGATGTTGACGGCCCGTGCGGAGGCTACAATCTTCACTGGGCGTGGGCATCGGGACTAGTTGCCGGTGAACAAGCAGCGCACTTTGCCTTACAATAGAAAAGAATGTTTGCAGCGTAGACACGTCGCAGGAGTAACACGCAGGGAGCCAAATGCAACAGGAGCCCTGACGCAGTAGAAACAAGGAGTACCATTGGATTTGTCAATTTTTCTCTTGCCAGAGATATGGATACAACTTTTCGTTCTCATATTTCTTGAGGTGGTCTTAGGCATCGACAACCTCGTGTTTATCGCCATCACCACCGACCGCCTACCAAACGAGAAAAAAACTTTTGGGCGTCGCTTTGGTCTGATGGCGGCACTTGTTATGCGTATTTTGTTGTTGTGCTTTGCCACATGGATTATTTCGCTCCAGCTAACGCTCTTTACGCTTCCTTTTGGGGAGCCGTTCTTTGACCCAGAGTTTTCGGGCAAAGACATCATTTTGCTTGTGGGTGGCGCCTACCTCATTTTTAAGGGTATTCAAGAAATTATCGACACGCTTAGCATGAAAGACGAAGCCGAGAGCATCAACCCTGCAAAAGCACGCCCAAAAATCGGCTTGTTGCAAGCAGTGGGAACCATTGCGGTTATGGATATTATCTTTTCGCTCGATTCGGTTATCACGGCGGTTGGTATGGTCGACGAGCTGCTCATCATGATTTTGGCGGTTATGATTGCCGTATTCCTCATGATTATTTTCGCCAACCCCATCTCGGAGTTCATCAACAGAAACCCAGAAGTCAAGCTGCTTGCGTTGGCCTTTATTGTGGTGGTGGGCGTTAAGCTGGTGATTAAGGCGCTCGGTTTTGAGCTTCCTATTGAGGGCAGCGCCTTTGATGTATTTGACTTGATGTTGTACTTTGCGATGGGCTTTTCGCTTATTCTTACGGCTTTGCAGATGGTTTACAGCCGTCGTCTTAAGGGCCTGCACGCCGAGGCACGAGAAGCTGGCTTACGAGCCCGAGCCAAGTATGCTTCCAACAAAGCCCAAGATCAAGGTGTTGAGGGTGCAGAGGTGCCGGCAGAAGCCGTCGCAACGCAGGAACGGGCAGAAGCCGCCGCAACGCAGGCACGAACAAAGAAAAAGAAGAACACCGGCAAAGGTGCCCAGTGAGCACATGAGGCGTTGGTAGAAATGCAAGCGAGCGCAGAAAAGTTGGCGAACGCAGAAACGGCGACGAACGCAGAAACGTCGGCTCACAAAGGCGCACCAGCAAAGGTTGCCGTTGTAGGCGCTGGTCTTGCTGGCAGCGAAGCCGCTTGGCAGCTTGCCGAGCGAGGGGTTTCGGTAAAACTATACGAGATGCGCCCCAAGCAGTCCTCTCCTGCACACAAAAGCGAGCAGTGCGCCGAGCTGGTGTGTTCCAATTCGTTCAAGAGTCTTAACCCTCACTCTGCCGCTGGTTGCCTTAAGGCTGAGCTTGCGGCAATGGGTTCCTTTGTTTTGCGCTGTGCAACAAAAACTCAAGTACCGGCGGGCTCTGCGCTTGCGGTAGACCGAGAACGCTTTGCTGCGGAAGTAACGGCGGCTTTGCGCGCTCATCCTAACATTGAACTTATTACGCATGAGATACAAAGCCTTACCGAGGTGCAAGCAGATAATTGCGCCTACACCATTGTTGCCACCGGTCCACTTACCTCAGATGCTTTTGCCGCACATTTGGCCCAGATTTTAGGAGAGAGCTATCTTTCTTTTTATGACGCAGCCGCCCCTATTGTGAGTGCGGATTCGCTTGACTATCAGACACTGTTTGCTCAATCACGTTACAACAAAGGAAGCGTTGATTATCTTAATGCCCCTTTCGACCAAGCGAGCTACGATGCATTTATTGGTGAGCTGGTGGCGGCAGAGCGTGTTATTAAGCGTGATTTTGAGAAAAAGGAACTTTTTGCTGCGTGCCAGCCAGTGGAGGAAGTCGCGCGCCTCTCCGCAGATGCGCTGCGGTTCGGCGCACTCAAACCGGTTGGCCTTACTAATCCAGCCACGGAACGCCGACCCTGGGCAGCGGTTCAGTTGCGTGCAGAAAACAGTGAGCGCTCTGCGTACAATTTGGTGGGCTTTCAGACGAACCTTACGTTTTCTGAGCAGGAGCGTGTGTTTCGTCTTATTCCCGGACTCGAGCAGGCAGAGTTTCTGCGCTTTGGGGTCATGCATCGCAACACCTTTGTTAATGCGCCTTTGGCTTTAGGGCACAGTTTTGAGTTGCACAAAAATCCAACAGTATTTCTTGCTGGGCAACTCACGGGTACAGAAGGCTACACCGAGGCAATTGCCTCAGGTCTGCTTGCAGCGCTTAATGTCTATGCTCGTCTAACGGGGGCTGCTCCGGTAACCCTGCCGCCCAAAACCTGCTTTGGTGCCTTGGTGAACTACGCGACCAATCCCCAAACCGTTGATTACCAGCCTATGCACGTTAATTTTGGCATCATGCCCGCACTCGAAACTCCCATTCGCAACAAGCGCCAACGCTACGAGGCTTACGCTGAGCGCAGTCGTCTTGCTCTTAAGGAGTTTATTGAACAACGAAGCGAACTTGCCTTCTTGCCCGCCTTTGAGTTTTTGGTTGATGAGATGGCTTCTCCGCAGGGCCTTTCTGCAAACGAGGCCGAGCATGAATGAGCTTATCGACCGCTTTTTGCAGATGCTGAGAGCCGAGCGCAATTTTTCTGAGCATACCGTTCGAGCCTATGCGACCGACCTGAGCCAGCTCGATAGTTGGCTTAAGCGTGAGCAGCTGAGCATTGAGGATTTGAGCAACCAGCACATTCGCCGCTATCTCGCCGAGCTGAGTGAGGCGCGGTATGCACGCACCACCATAAATCGTCGGCTTTCGTCCACCAAGACTTTTTTCAAATGGCTGGTTGAAGGGGGCCACGTCAAAAGCGATCCCAGCTCTATTGTTTCTGGGCCAAAACTTGCAAGAAGTTTGCCACACACGGTAAGCCATGATGAGTTGGTTTGTTTGCTTAAAGAGCCAGCGGAACCTGAAAGCCCCAGCGACTTACGTGACCGCACGCTGGTTGAGTTGCTGTATGCTTCGGGCGCACGTATTTCTGAGGTTGCGGCCTTGCGCCTTGCCGATATATTTTTCGACGAGGGGCAGGTGCGTCTTTTTGGAAAGGGGAGCAAGGAGCGCCTCGTGCCATTGCACCCCTATGCTCTTTCTCTTGTGCGAAAGTATGTGCAAGAGGCGCGCCCTGCCTTACTTGCGAAAGCAAAAAAGGGTCCAGCTTCTGCCGCCGCCGCCGCTGCGTCAACTCAAGCCCTTACTGGAGGCGAGCTTTTTATTTCCAACACGGGACGAGCAATGAGTGCAGCAAGTTTGCGCGCCGCCTTCAAGAAGCGCCTCGCGCGCGCTGGTGCCGACAGCTCGCTTTCGCCGCACGCAATGCGTCACACTTTTGCTACCGACCTTCTTGAAGGCGGCGCTGACTTGCGCAGCATCCAAGAACTTCTTGGTCATGAAAATCTTTCAACAACGCAAATCTATACGCACCTTTCGGTACACCACCTGCAAGAAACTTACAAACAGGCGCACCCACGGGCGTAAAATCCCACTAATACAAAATCGCCACGTGACAAAGCAACCGAGGGGTGTTAAAATTACCGTTCGTGTTTTTTGCAGGAACTTTGAACAGTACTTGAATGAACAACAAACCCTCATGGCTCGCACAAGCTTGAACAAGCTAAACAAGCCATTGTGGAACAAAACAGGCAGTAATCAGATAGCAAGAAGGAATGATAGTAATGGCAGTACCTAAAAGAAAGACTGGCCGCTCAGTCACCCACTCTCGCCGCAGTGCTAACTGCAAGGCGCCCGTGCCCGCACGTTCGGTTTGCCCACAGTGTGGCGCAGCCAAGCGTCCTCATTATGTATGCGGAAATTGCGGCTACTACAAGAACCGAGAGGTTATCGTAACCGAGTAAGGCACAGCAACGCAGCTTGCAACTTGGCGCACCTTGAGCAACCTTTTGCAGGCAGCCGTGTTAAGGGCGTATGTCCCTGTATCCCTATATTTCATGTCGAGAAAGTAGCATCATGCAAAATCTTCGTCCGATAACCATTGCCGTTGATGCTCTTGGTGGCGACAACGCACCCGAGGTGGTTTGTGCTGGCGTGCGTGCCTTTTTACAAGACGCCAACTCTCAGGTAAATATTATTCTCACCGGCCCAGCTGAGGTAGTAAATCCGCTTGCCGCTGAGTTTCCCAAGCGCATTGAAGCTGTTGCAACAACGGAGTTTATTGCCATGGACGAGCACCCCGCAACGGCCATCAAGCAAAAAAAAGATTCCTCTATTGTGGTTGCCTGTCGCCTTGTTGAGCAAGGGCGTGCCGATGCCTTTTTCTCCGCAGGTTCAACGGGTGCCTGCATGGCAGCTGCAACGCTTATCATTGGGCGCATCAAAGGCATTGCCCGTCCTGCCATTGTGGCAGTTTTGCCCGCCCCCAAAAAACCAGTGGTTCTCCTTGATGTTGGTGCAAACGCCGATGTCAAGCCAGACTATCTTTTGCAGTTTGCTCAGATGGGGCGCGCGTATGCCATGGCTGCCCTCAACGTTGCTCAGCCGCGCATAGGGCTTTTGAACGTTGGTTCAGAAAAAACTAAGGGTTCGATGTTTGCCCAAGAAATCCATACCTTGCTTGCAGAAAATCTTGAGGGGTTTGCCGGCAATGCCGAGGGAGATGATCTTTTCACCGGAGCGTTTGACTGCATTGTAACAGACGGGTTTACGGGAAACATTGTGCTCAAAACTATTGAAGGCACGGCTTCCTCGCTGCTGAGTCAGATTAAAACGGCGCTTACGTCCTCGCTGGTTGCAAAAATGGGCGCACTTCTTGTTAAAGGCAAATTTGCGACGGTTAAAGAAACCTTGAGTGCCGACAAGTACGGCGGAGCTCCGCTTCTTGGCTTAAAAAACATAGTGATGATAGGGCACGGCTCGTCCAACGCCAAGGCTATTGCCAATGGCATACGTGCGAGCGCCGATGCCGTGCGTGCTGAGCTTCCTGCGCTCATTACGCAGGCGGTTGCCGATAAAACCGCCAACAGCAAAACTCCTGATACCAGCAAAACTCCTGATACCAGCAAAACTTCAAGCGCCAACACCACCACCTCACCACAGGAACAATCCTAATGGCTCGTCCGCTTCCAGAAAGCAATCTAAGCGAACGTCTTGCCCAGGCAGAAAAAATCCTTGGGCATCAGTTTTCAAACCCCACGCTGCTTGAAACTGCCTTAAGGCATCCTTCTGCCGCTTCTGAGGATAGCTCGCAGCCTTCTTACGACCGCCTTGAGTTTTTGGGCGATGCGGTGTTAGGTATGGTTGTTTCTCGTTTGATTTATGATCGTTTTCCGCGCATGGACGAGGGCGGCATGACACGCATTAAGGTTTCGCTGGTTGCCGGGCAGCAGCTCTCAGAAGTTGCAAAAGGGCTTGGCTTTGGCGAGCTCATCAGCTTTGGAAGCTCTGAGCGCGGAACGGGCAACCGGGGCCTTACCTCGGCGCTCGAGGATATTTACGAGGCGTGCATTGCTGCTCTTACGCTTGATGGCGGGCTCGAGGTTGCTACGGCGTTTATTGAGCGCACCCTTGCCCCGCTTATCCAAGAAAGCATGGCTGCCGAGCCTACCAATCCCAAATCAACTCTGCAAGAGATTTTGCAGGTGCGCCACATTACTCCCACCTATGAGGTTATCGACACCGAGGGTCCACCGCACAGCCGCACGTTTACTGTTACCGTTTTAGCCGACGGAGAAGTTATTGGGCAGGGGAGCGGTCGTTCCAAAAAAGATGCCGAAGCCGCCGCCGCCTTAAGCGCCCTCAAAAAACGCCGCCGCTAACTAAAAAGGAGAATCCTGTCTTGAAGCATCCAAAACCTGGAGTTGATTACGACTCAACATCCACAGAGGACATAGTCTACTATGCGCTAAATCTCAAAAACTCTACTTTACGCAAAGAGTTAGATATCTCGGAAAACACCAAGTTTGAACGTAGGGGCAAAGGTGGTTTTGGAGAGGCGGTCGAATATTATTTCTTTGGTTACACCCCAAACTCACGCAATGAGCCTGATTTTGCTGAAGCAGACCTTGAGCTAAAGGTGACACCACTGAAAGTCAATAGTAGTGGCAAGCTTATTCCAAAGGAACGCCTCGTAATTACCATGATAAATTACATGGAAGTCATTCATGAGAAGTTTGAGTCTAGTACTCTACTTCACAAAGTGAAGAAAATTCTCTTGATGCACTATCTTCATGATAGCGAAGCGAATCCTTTTGATTATGAATTCAAAATTATACATTTATGGGAAGTTCCAAAAGAAGACTATCCTACCATTAAAGCTGATTGGCAAATTATTGTTGATAAGGTGCGCCAAGGCCTAGCTCATGAGCTGTCTGGCAGTGATACCGATTATCTTGAAGCGTGCACAAAAAGCTCAGATAGCTCAAAACGGAGAAAGCAGCCTTGTTCGCCTATCCCTGCAAAACCGCGTGCCTTTGCATTAAAGGCTTCGTATGTGAGTACTATAGTCAACAAGGCTTTGGATGCACAGCCTATCACAAGGGATTCAAGTCAGTCTGGTTTTAGCCTTGAGCAACTTGTAAAAGCTAAGATTGCGCCATTTGTTGGTGCTACTGATAGGGAAATATCTGAACGACTAGGCGTAGAGTATGGAGCGGGAAATAAGAATCTTTGGATAAAGCTCACATATTGCATGCTGGGCATTAGAAACAACAGAGCATCTGAGTTTATGAAAGCAAATGTTACCGTCAGGGCGATTCGACAAGAAACAGATGGTAGCATAACTGAAAGTATGTCTTTAACGCCGTTCGAGTTCAATGAGCTTGTATGTGAGGAGTGGGAGAACTCTTCGCTGTGCTCCTATCTTGAAGAAACCCGATTCTTGTTTGTCGTTTTTGCATTTGATGGGAGCGACTATAGGCTCAAGGGCTGTACGTTTTGGAATATGCCAGCTAAACTCTTGGATTCTAGCGTAAAAGCTGGCTGGGAGGCAATCAGGGCGGCCACTATTGCTGGCATTAAGTTCACTTCTAGCACCGATAGGAACGGTAAGGTGTTGTACGAAAACAGTCTCCCAAAAAAAGCTGACAACCCTGTCATCCATATTCGTCCCCATGCGAAACTTTCTGCATACCGTTTTGCTGATGGACGGGAGGTTGGTAACGTCCAGCGAGATGCATCAGAGCTTCCTGACGGTCAATGGATGACAAAGCAGAGTTTTTGGCTCAATAACAATTTTGTTTCTTCTCAAATTGAAGCTCTAGGTTTGTAGTTTTGTGTGCAAATTGACGCTTGATCTTATTGGTAAGATCGGTTAGACTATGGTTAACAGTTGTCCCCTGTCCCTAATGAGTAAGTGAGTGTATGACTAATTCGACTTTACAGGTTGTTGAGCTATTCGCTGGTGTCGGCGGTTTTCGGCTTGCCCTTGAAGGAAATCCGAAAGATTCTAACTATGGCAAGAAAGGATTTGAGGTTGTCTGGGCCAATCAGTGGGAACCGCCAGGAACAAAATCTCGTCAATTTGCATTTGATTGTTATACCAAGAGGTTTGATTCGCTTGGGAAACATCCAGAAAGGCACATAAATGAGGATGTTTCGGTTGTTTTAGATTTGGCTGAAAAAGAAGAGCTTGAAATACCTGACCACGACTTGCTGGTGGGAGGATTCCCGTGTCAAGATTATTCTGTGGCTAAGCCGCTTGCCTTGGCCAATGGAATTGAGGGAAAGAAGGGTGTCTTATGGTGGGAGATATACCGATTACTCAAGCTAAAACAACCAAAATATGTTCTGCTCGAAAATGTTGACAGGATGCTAAAATCGCCAGCGTCCCAGAGGGGCAGAGATTTTGCGATTATGTTGTCTTGTTTGGCTGGCCTCGATTATTCAGTTGAATGGCGAGTTATCAATGCAGCTGAATATGGGTTTCCTCAGAAGAGGCGTCGAGTATATATTTATGCTGAAAAGAGCTGCAGTGATTGGGATTTGCACAACCGCTTAATGGTTTCTGGGGTAATGGCTGAATCGTTTCCTATTAGACAACACGAAGAGGGCATTGTTGAATTTGCTGTCAATCCCAACCCATATAAAATAACTAAATCTTTCGGCAAGGGGGACAAAACTTCCACATTTTTAGATGCTGGTGTTATGCAGTCCTTCAAGGTGGCCACAAAAAGGACGGAGCCAGAGTACTCAGGCACCAAGATGACGCTGGGTGATATTTTGATTAGGGAAGAAGACATACCGGACGACTTCTTTATCAACAATGGAATGTTAGAGCGGTGGCAGTATCTAAAAGGTTCAAAAAAGGAGCCAAGAAAGAACAAGCGTACTGGATACGAATATATATATTCTGAAGGCGGCATGGCTTTTCCAGATGCCCTCAGCCAGCCTGCACGAACTATTCTTACTGGAGAAGGTGGCAAGAGCCCCTCTCGTTCCAAACATATTGTTATGACCGCCAGCGGTAGATATCGTAGGCTTGTGCCAGAAGAGCTGGAAAAACTACAAGGATTTCCTCTTGGTTGGACTGATACAGGTATGACCACAATTAATAGGGCTTTTTGTATGGGAAATGCCCTTGTGGTTGGGGTACCAGAAAAAATAGGTCAAGTTATAAAAAAAAGACTGCCCTAGCAAAGCAAACTTGAAAAGAGGGAAGGAGAGCAACACAGCTTTTCGCACGAAGCCAACCACAAAATTGTTGCCTCGCCACAACACTTAGCACCAGAATTGTTGCTACAATAAACCTATGACTTCCACGAAACCTGCGACACCCCAAGATCTTAAGCGTCTGTATCGTGCGCTTGCCTCGCTTGCCAATGAGCAGGCGGTTGCTGCGTTGCTTGAGGACATCTGTACCATTCGAGAAATTGACGAGATGGCGCAGCGACTTTTTGTGGCGCAGCTTTTGGCAGAGGAACATTCGTACACCTATATTTCTGAGCAAACGGGTGCTTCTGCAACTACTATTGCACGGGTTTCAAAAGCGCTCAATCACGGAGCAGGGGGCTACCGTCGAGTGCTTGATAGAGAGAAATCAACCAACCATACCGCCCAAACAAATCAAGACAATCAACATAACGAGGGGTAGCATAAGACACATGGGATTCGTCCATCTACACAATCACACCGAATACTCACTCCTTGACGGAGCAACCAAAGTCGCCGACATGGCAAAACAAGCCAAAGCCTTTGGCATGCCTGCCGTCGCCATCACCGACCACGGCTATATGTATGGCGTTCCTACGTTTGTTGAAGCGTGCGAGAAAGAGGGCGTTAAGCCTATCGTTGGTTGCGAGGTGTATTTTACGCCCGACCGAGAGCTCAGGCGCGACCGCAAGCCAGAGTTGTATCACCTTATTTTGCTCGCAAAAAACCTGACGGGCTACCATAACCTTATCAAGATATGCTCGAAATCTGCCACCGAGGCCTTTTATTACAAGCCCCGTGTTACCATCGACATGCTCAAGGAGCACGCAGAGGGGCTTATCGGCACGTCTGCTTGTATGGCGGGCATTGTTGCGCAATCTTTTATCTCTGGCGACACCGATGCTGCTCGTTCATGGGCGCTGGAGCTTTCGGGCCTTTTTGAGCCGGGCGATTTTTATCTCGAGGTGCAAGACCAAGGCATTATCATCGACCCGCGTGAGCGCAAAAAGTCCATTGACCTGCAAGACACGCACGATGCCAACGTACTCAGCAATGAAACCATTACGCAAAACGAACTCAATCATCGCCTTAACACGCTTGCCAAAGAGCTGGGGCTTAAGACGGTCGCCACCAATGATATGCATTATTTGCGCCGTGAGGACGCATACACGCAAGACATAATGCTTTGCATTGGCACCAACTCACGTTTTGACGATGCTGAGCGTATGCGTTTTAGAAACGACCAGTTCTACATGAAGTCAGAAGAAGAAATGCGCACGGCTCTCAAAGACTTCCAAGATGCTTGCGATAACACCCTAGAAATTGCCGAGAAGTGCAACGTCGAGTTGCCCACCGACTATATTTTGCCCGTTGTTCCGCTGCCAGACGGCGAAACCAACGAGAGCATGCTTTACAAAGAAGCCTTGGCAGGTCTGAGCAAAAAGTATGGCGACCCTATTCCTGCCCAAGCCCTTGAGCGCCTTGAGTACGAGTATGGCATTATTTGCCAGCAGGGATTTCCTGCCTACTTTTTGGTGGTGCAGGAGTTTGTGCGCTGGGCAAAAGAAAATGGTGTGGGCGTTGGGCCGGGCCGTGGTTCGGCGGCAGGTTCGATTGTAAGCTATGCGCTTGACATCACCACACTTGACCCCCTCGAAAACGGTTTGCTTTTTGAGCGTTTTCTCTCACTTGAGCGTCCAGAGATGCCCGATATTGACGTTGATTTTGACGAAGACGGTCGCTTCAAGGTTATTGAGCATTTGCGTGAGCTGTACGGTCCAGAAAAAGTTGCGCACGTTATCACCTATGGTTCAATGAAGGCAAAGCAGGCGATTGTTGATGCGGCTCGCGTGTTTGATTATCCTTTGTACGTGGGGCAAAACATCTCCAAGAAAATACCCTTTGGGCCAGATACCGAGCTCAAGGCAGTGCTTGGCATTCACGAAGATGAGACGCTCAACAAAAAGCAGGCGAACATCGACCTTATCACCGAGTATAAAGAAAACCCTGATACCAAAAAAATAATCGACGCCGCACTTGCCCTTGAGGGCATTGTTCGCGGAGAGGGCGTGCATGCCTCGGCGGTAATCATTTGCCGTGACCCCGTTGAGGAACACGTGCCGGTCAAGCTCGACACCAAAGGTGGTTTTAACATCACCCAGTACGACCACAAACGCAACGCCAATCTGGGGCTCCTAAAAATGGACTTTCTTGGCTTGCGCACGCTCAACGTACTCATGAAGGCAAAAGAATACGTTAAGCAAAATCACGGCGTTGATATCGACGTTGATGCCATTCCGCTTGATGACCCTAAGGTGTTTGAGCTTTTGCAACGGGGAGAAACTGCCGGTGTGTTTCAGGTGGAGTCCCCCGGCATGACGCAGCTTATCCGCTCCATGAATGTCAACCGCTACTCCGATGTGGTGGCGGCTATTGCTTTGTTTAGGCCCGGCCCGCTTAACTCTGGCATGAGTACTGATTACGTGGAGCGCAAAACGGGCAAGCGACGTGTGGTCTACTACGACAATCGCCTCTCAAATATTCTTGAGGAAACCTTTGGAACGGTTGTTTACCAAGAGCAGGTCATGCGCATTTCCATGGAGATGAGTGGTTTTACCGCAGGCGAGTCCGATGTGGTACGCAGCGCCGTTGCCAAGAAAAAAATCAAACTTATGAAAGAGGACGTGCGCACCTGGGCCGACGGTGCCACCGAAACCATGCAAGACCACTGGCTTAATGGTGCCGAGCGCAACGGCTACAGCCGCAGGGTTGCTCAAACTATCTGGGACGATGTAGAAAAGTTTGCCGAGTACGCATTTAACAAATCGCACTCCGCTGCCTACGCCATTCTTGTTATGCAAACGGCGTGGATTAAGGCGCACTATCGCATTGAGTTTATGGCAGCAGTGCTTTCGAGTTTTGTTGGCAAGGCCGATAAGCTCACCCACTACATTGCCTCGTGCAAGCAGTGGGCCATTGACGTTTTGCCTCCCGATGTTAACTCATCGGGTCGAGAGTTTACGCCGCTCAAAGACAGCATACGTTTTGGTTTGGCAGGCATCAGAGGTGTTGGTGAGGCCGCCGCCGATGTCATTATTGCCGAGCGTGAGAAAGGCGGCACGTTTACCTCGCTGCACGACTTTGTGTTTCGGGTGCCCAATACCTCCTGCAACAAAAGGGCGGTTGATGCCCTCGTCAAGGCAGGTGCTTTTGATTCCACAGGCTACACACGCCGCCAAATGATGCGCTTTGTTGAACAAGACAACCTCATGGAAACTGCCGCCAAGCGCTGGCGTGACAAGGCAGACGGACAGGTGTCACTCTTTGAGATGTTTGCCGATGCTGGCGTTGATTCTGGTTTTGAGGAGCAGATACCTCCCGCCGATGGTGTTGAGTGGGATCGACGCACCAGGCTCGGCTTCGAAAAAGAAATCCTAAAAATGTACGTTTCTGACCACCCTATGAGTCCCTTTGCAGATGCTCTTGCCAAAGAGCGAAGCTTTTCTATTGGCGAGCTGCTGCCCTCATCTGATGATGATGATGTCGATGGTCTTGGAGAGGGCGAGGGTGCTGCGGCAGAAACAATACGAGAAGTACCACAAAAAGATTCCATAGTTTTGGCAGGTATGATTAGCGGCGTAACTCCCATGGTTTCTAAAAAAGGCGATAGCATGGCAAAATTTATGCTTGAAGACATAGAAGGCTCCATCGAAGCCATTGTGTTCCCCAAGCCGTTTGCACGTTATGCCAAGTTGATTGTTGATGATGCCATTGTTAAGGTAACGTGCCGGTATGAGCGCAGCGATCGTGGCGTGCAAGTTTTGGTGAGCGAGATTGCGGCACTTGACATCGACCCCGAGAGGCCACGCCACCAGCCACTTGAACTTTTTGTGTCTGCCAATGCCCTCAACAAACAGGTGAGCGACGAGCTCATGAGCCTTTTGCAACGCTATCCGGGTCCTGACCCTGCAATATTGACGCTGCAGCAAAACGGCGGCAAAAAGTTGCGAGCTGATTTGCCCCATACGGTAGATTCCGAGGCCGCAGAGCTGCGCCATCGTCTTGTTGATTTGCTGGGAGCAAGCGCCCTAAAGTAACCTCGCCTGACCGCCGCCTGCGCTTGCGTCACGTCTGCCGCACCGCCGCACCAACCGTCATCTTGTAGGTAGCACCCATGCGGCTGCACCATCTCTCACTTTGTCATTGCGAGCTTGACTGTTCGTCATTGCGGGCTCGACCCGCAATCTTTGGTTGTCACACCGGGCTTGACGGTATGTCGCCCCGCACTTGATGCGGGGCCTAGAGGGGGAGTGGTAGGTTAGTGGTAGCTGTTGTCCAGAAAGCGTGTAGGCTCATAAGCAGGCAGGGGTGGCCCTGCGCCCCCACTTGTTTCACAAAGGGGCCACAGAACCACCCCTGCCTGCCAGAGTAATTATCCCCCCCCTATATATCTAAACGCCGCACCAACCGTCATCTTGTAGGTAGCACTCATGCGGCGCAGACACCCTTTACGTTGTTGTGGGAGTGCGACCTATCAGTTTCCGTCCAAAGGTTCTGCCAAACACGTTTTGTCCTATAAGCCCAAAATGTGGCACCATACTAAATGATTAAAAAGTAGTTACCCATGAGCGATTGCTCAGCAAGAACCAGCCAACGTTTATGTTCAGCTGGTTTTTGCGTGTTTGCGGCTTAGCAAAACAAGAAGGAGCACTCCTTTGGCTGCACAATCCGTGTTGCCCAGTGCGAGAGAGTAGTGCAAGTTGCTAGATTGCCAAAACCTTGATAACATGATAAAAGTTGAAGCGCTTGCACGGCACAGTGTGCCTACCGCAGGCGCTTCCTTTTTGTCCTATAAGCCCAGCATGTCGTAAGAAGGCGACCTACGATCTTTGTTTTGCCTATAAAAATAGTTATCTTTTTTGCTGTAGGGGCTTGCACATTGCATTTTAGGGGCGTATACTGCAGAGATAGCAACGCAGGTAAAGACGTGGGGTGGTGCAAGACGTCTAACTTGGATAAGCCTGCCTGATTATTACTATTTTCTGACGCTTACTCTATTTTCCGGCAGCCCTCTTTGAAAGGACGGAAGTCCCATGAAAACGCAAACCTCAAAACCCCAACTTAAAAAAGCTCAACGGTTTCTTGCTCTGTTTCTAACGGCAGCATTGTGCTTCATGCTTGTCCCTCCCTCCCATAGCAATGCCTATGCGGACGGACAAGATTTCGACCCGCCAGTAATTGGTGATTTAATAATTAACTCTCAGATTGCGGTGCCAGAACAAGGAATAATTGTGTCACCTGGACAAGAAATAACGGTAAGCGTAGAAGTTACAGACGAATCAGAAATCTCATTAGTCAGGGTCAACATATATAGCACGACAAACAATAACCCTGTGGCTTACGCCGATCTTTATCGGAAAGGTGACACTGATGTCTATATGGGAACCTGCACCATTTCAGACATTGCTTTCAATGGTTCCTGTAATGCACAAGTAGATGCAGAAGATTGCTACAAAAACTGGGCACGCAGAGATCTCATGGGCGTGTTTACCATCTCAGGTAGCATGCTGACAGACCTCGACCCGCCAGTAATTGGTGATTTAATAATTAACTCTCAGATTGCGGTGCCAGAACAAGGAATAATTGTGTCACCTGGACAAGAAATAACGGTAAGCGTAGAAGTTACAGACGAATCAGAAATCTCATTAGTCAGGGTCAACATATATAGCACGACAAACAATAACCCTGTGGCTTACGCCGATCTTTATCGGAAAGGTGACACTGATGTCTATATGGGAACCTGCACCATTTCAGACATTGCTTTCAATGGTTCCTGTAATGCACAAGTAGATGCAGAAGATTGCTACAAAAACTGGGCACGCAGAGATCTCATGGGCGTGTTTACCGTCCAAGCAGGCTATGTCAACGTCACGGGCATAAGCCTTAAGGCTGCAACAAGCTTGCAGGTGGGTAAGGCAGAAACTCTTGTCCCAACAATAAGCCCAGCAGATGCAGACAATAAGGCGGTAACGTGGTCAAGCAGTAACGCTGCGGTTGCCTCGGTAGATGCAACAGGAAAGGTCACTGCTCGGGCGGCGGGCACAGCAACCATTACAGCTACTACGGTTGATGGGCTCAAAACGGCACGCTGTGTGGTAACGGTGAGCGCAGCGCTTGTTGCTCCCACCAAAGCTCAATACACCTACAACCTTGCCAGCAAGCCTTATACGGGCAAGGGCATCAGTGTTGCGGTAACGCCCAAGGCAGGGGCGGGGAGTGTAATGGCAATCTATTACACGGGTGTAAGTGGTACCAAGTACACCAAATCAAAAACTGCTCCTAAAGCTATTGGTTCGTATGCAGTAACGGTTGATGTTGCTGCGGGCTCACAATACAACAGTACAAAAAACCTTAGCCTTGGCACCTTTAAGATAGTTCCCAAAAAGAACTCGATAAAAAGCATAACTGCAGGCTCTAAGCAGATGAAAGTAACGTGGGCTAAGGTTTCAAAAGCACAAAAGGTTACCAAGTATCAGGTGCGCTATAGAATAGCAGGTACTACCAAATGGAAAACCAAGACCTTTGCTGCTTCCAAGGGCTCTGCGACTATCAAAAAACTAAAGACAAACAGCAAGTACCAAGTACAGGTTCGTAGCTACAAAACGGTTGGTAGCGTCAAGTATTACAGTGCGTGGAGCAAGACTAAGACGAGCAAGAAAATTAAGTAGAAGTTTCAGATATTGCAATGCCCTCGGTGTGTTTCCTAAACTATGGATACGCCCGGGGGCGTTGCTTTTAGTATACTGGGGTTTGACAAGCCCCAAAGACACTGATATTATTCCACTTCGCGACTTTTTTGGTCGCTGAGTTTTTGTGTGCGTAGAACTGTTTTCTCAATACACACCAACTCTATAGTACTAGGCAAACTGACGAAAGGAACTTATACAGTGCCTACTATTAACCAACTGGTCCGCAAGGGCCGCGAAAAGACCGTCGCCAAGAAAAAGACGCCGGCACTCAAGGGCAACCCGCAGAAGCGTGGAGTGTGTACTCGCGTGTATACGGTTACGCCAAAAAAACCAAACTCTGCCTTGCGTAAGGTTTGTCGTGTGCGTTTGGTAAACGGCATGGAGGTGACCGCCTACATTCCTGGTATTGGTCACAACCTGCAAGAGCACTCGATGATTCTCATTCGTGGCGGTCGTGTAAAAGACCTGCCGGGTGTGCGCTACAAGGTTATCCGTGCAGCACTGGATTGCGCTGCCGTGAGCGACCGCAAGCAAGCCCGCAGCCGCTATGGCGCTAAGAAGCCTAAGTAACACACTATAAAAAGAAAGGCGCGCATTGCTTGCGTCTTTTTTCCTGTTTGGTAGTAGAAACAAACGTGATGTAAAGCGGCAGCCCCTCGGCATAAAGGGCTGCACAAGGAAGGAAACGATATGCCTCGTAGAGCAGCAGCAGTTCGTCGGGAGATAAGCCCGGACGCTGTGTACAACAACCGTTTGGTGACCCAGCTCATCAACAAGGTCTTGCTTGATGGTAAGAAGTCCATCGCAGAAGCCATTGTCTATGGCTCCTTTGACATTGTTGAGGAGAAAAGCGGACAAGACCCGCTTTCTGTTTTCAAGAAGGCAATGGACAATGTGCGTCCAACCCTTGAGGTCAAACCTAAGCGTGTTGGTGGCGCAACCTATCAGGTTCCGATGGAGGTTAACTCTCGTCGTGCAACAACGCTTGCTATCCGCTGGATGGTTGACTATTCACGGAGCCGCAAAGAAAAAACAATGGCTGAGCGTTTGGCCTCTGAGATTCTCGATGCCGCTAACGGCACGGGTTCCTCAGTAAAGAAACGTGAGGATATTTTCAAGATGGCGGAAGCTAACCGAGCTTTCTCGCATTATCGTTGGTAGAGCAAAGAGGACTGAGAACACAACAATGGCTAAGACACCGCTAAAAGATACGCGCAACATCGGCATCATGGCTCACATCGACGCCGGTAAAACCACGACCACCGAGCGCATTTTGTACTACACCGGTAAGAACTACAAGATTGGTGAGGTACATGAGGGCGCAGCCACGATGGACTGGATGGCGCAAGAGCAAGAGCGTGGCATTACTATTACGAGTGCTGCTACTACCTGTTACTGGAACGATCACCGTATCCAGATTATCGACACGCCGGGCCACGTTGACTTTACCGCAGAGGTTGAGCGTTCTTTGCGTGTGCTTGATGGAACGGTCGCCGTATTTTGTGCGGTTGGTGGCGTGCAGCCTCAGTCAGAAACTGTTTGGCGTCAGGCGCATCGCTACAATGTTCCTCGCATGGCGTTCATCAACAAGATGGATCGCACGGGCGCGGATTTCTACTCTGTTATTGAGCAGATGCAAGACCGCCTCGAAACACGCACGGTAGTGCTCCAGCTTCCCATTGGTGCCGAGGCACAGTTTGACGGACTCATCGACCTCATCTCTATGAAAGCTCAGCTTTTTAATGAGGACGACAAGGGCATGATTTATCCCACCGACGCTGAGGTTCCTGCCGATTACGCCGACAAGGCAAAGCAGTACCACGATGAGTTGGTAGAAGTTGCCACTGAGTTTGACGATGAACTGATGATGAAAGTTTTAGAGGGCGAAGCGTATACCGAAGAAGAAGTTATCGCAGCTTTGCGCAAAGGTTGCATCGCTTGCGAGATTACACCGGTTGTTTGTGGTGCTTCATTTAAGAACAAAGGTATTCAGCAGCTGCTCGATACCGTTGTAAATTATCTCCCCTCACCACTTGATATTCCCGCTATCCAAGGTATAGATGTTAAGACCGAAAAAGAAGTTGAGCGCAAAGCAGACGAAAAAGAACCCTTTGCTGCGCTTGCTTTTAAGATTATGACTGACCCACACGTTGGTCGTTTGACCTACTTTCGTGTGTATTCCGGTACGCTGAGTGCCGGCTCCTATGTTCTCAATGCAACCAAAGATAAAAAAGAGCGTGTTGGTCGCTTGCTTGAGATGCACTCAAACTCCCGTGAGGATATTGAGTCTGTTTCTGCGGGCGACATTGTTGCCGCCGTTGGCCTTAAAGATACGTCAACCGGCGACACGCTGTGCGTTGAGAACGCTCCAGTAATTTTGGAGTCCATGGTATTCCCCGACCCTGTTATCGATATTGCTATTGAGCCAAAGACCAAGGCTGAGCAAGATAAGCTGGGAACCGCTCTTCAAAAACTTGCCGAGGAAGATCCAACCTTCCGCGTTTCTACCAATCAAGAAACGGGACAGACGGTTATTGCTGGTATGGGCGAGTTGCACCTTGAGATTATCGTCGACCGTTTGCTTCGTGAGTTTAAGGTTGAAGCAAATGTTGGTAAGCCTCAGGTTGCCTACCGCGAAACAGCGGGCAAAGCAGTTGACGGTGTGGAGGGCAAGTTTGTTCGCCAGAGTGGTGGTCGTGGTCAGTATGGTCATGTGGTTATCAACATGAACCCACAAGAACCTGCAAAGGGTTATGAGTTTGACAATAAAATCGTGGGTGGCGTTATTCCTAAGGAATACATCTCGCCCGTTGACAAAGGTATTCAAGAGGCACTGGCAAGCGGCGTTTTGGCAGGCTTCCCCGTTGTGGACATCAAAGTTGAGCTGGTCGATGGTTCGTACCATGAGGTGGACTCCTCAGAGTCAGCCTTTAAGATTGCTGGTTCAATGGCTATTAAAGATGCCTTGCGCAAGAGTGGCCCGGTGCTGCTTGAGCCTATGATGTCTGTTGAAGTTGAAACTCCCGAGGATTACATGGGTGATGTTATGGGTAACCTTTCATCACGTCGTGGTCAGATTCAAGGCATGGAGGATAGAGGCGGAGCTAAGGTTGTTAAATCGCTCGTACCGCTTTCTGAGATGTTTGGATATGCAACCGACCTGCGTTCGTCAACACAGGGTAGGGCATCGTACACCATGCAGTTCTCTTCTTATGAGCCCGTACCTAAGAGTGTGGCAGAAGAGATTGTATCCAAAGTAGGAGGCAACGCCTAGCAAGCAAGCGCCTGCAAGGCGAGTGCCTGCAAAGTGAGCGCCTGCTAAGCGAGTCGAGCCTCGAGCAGCACGTTGTAAAGCAAAGTTTTATGAAGCACCAAGCTTTAGAAGTTTTTAAGGAGAAAAAGTTGGCAAGTCAAAAAATCAGAATCCGCCTCAAAGGCTACGACCATGAGATAGTGGATCAGTCCACCAAGCTTATTGTGGACACCGCGCAAAAGACGGGCGCAAAGGTTTCTGGCCCCGTGCCGCTTCCTACTGAGCGCAATTTGTATTGCGTTATCCGCTCGCCTCACAAAGACAAGGATAGTCGTGAGCAGTTTGAGATGCGTACGCACAAGCGTCTTATCGACATCTTGGAGCCCACGCCTAACACGGTGGACTCGCTCATGCGACTTGATTTGCCCGCTGGCGTAGATATTGAGATTAAGCTGTAAGTTTATTTGTGTTCGTTCGGTCCGCTGGCGGCAGCAAGAAGGGCTTGCTGTAAGGTGCTACGACCGAGAAAGATAGAGGTTTTGTTATGTGCAATACGATTTTAGGTCGCAAACTGGGCATGACCCAGGTCTGGTCAGACGACGACCAGCTTGTGCCGGTTACGGTTATACAAGCGGGTCCGTGCGTGGTGACGCAGATAAAGACCGATGAAAAAGAAGGCTATAGTGCCGTTCAAATTGGTTTTGGCGAGCTTAAGGCTAAAAAGCTCAACAAACCTATGGCTGGTCACTTTAGCAAAGCAAACGTAGAGCCCTCAAAGGTTTTGCGTGAGGTTCGCGTTGACGATGCTGCTAACTATGAGCTTGGTCAAGAGATAACGGTTGAGCAATTTGCCGAAACTAAAAAAGTGGACGTTTCTGGCGTTTCAAAAGGTAAGGGCTTTGCCGGTGTTATGAAGCGTTACAACTTTAAGGGTGGTCCGGGTGGACACGGTTCTCACTTCCACCGTGCTCCAGGTTCTGTTGGCCAGTGCGCTACTCCCTCACGTGTTTTCAAAGGCCTGCGCCTTCCGGGACACATGGGTGTTGACAAGGTGACCGTTAAAAACCTTGAGGTGGTAAAAGTTGATGCCGAGCAAAACTTGTTGCTCGTTAAAGGCGCAGTACCCGGTGGCAAGGGTGCGCTCGTTAGTGTCCGTACCGTGTAATTGCAGCCGTAATTAACACGAGGAAATAAAGCTTTAGGAGATAGACTAACAATGGCTAAGGTAGAGATTAAAGATAAGGGAGGAAAGAAGGTCGGCACGGCCGAGCTTTCCGATGCCGTCTTTGGCGTTGCTCCCAATATCCATGTCATGCACGAAGTGGTGCGCTCGCAACTTGCAGCACGCCGTGCCGGTACGCATGAAACCAAAACACGTGGGCAAGTTGCCGGCGGTGGCAGAAAGCCGTATCGCCAAAAGGGCACCGGTCGTGCACGTCAAGGTACCGTAAGCGCTCCCCACTATCGCAGTGGTGGTGTGGTTTTTGGACCTCATGCACGCAGCTATGCGTTTAAGGTTAACAACAAAGAGGTTAAGCTCGCAATGCGCTCGGCGCTTTCTGCAAAAGCCGCAGAAGGTGTGCTGCTCGTTGTTGATGAGTTTGCCTTTGAGAAGCCCTCAACCAAGCAAGCAGTAGCTGCTTTAGAGGCGCTTAAGGTAACAGGGCGCACTACCATCGTACTTGACGATGACAACGCAAACGCCTTTTTATCATTTAATAACATTCCAACCGTGCGGGTGATTTTTGTTTCAGAAGCAAACGCACATGATTTGATTGACAACGGCACTTTGGTGTTTACCAGTGCCTCACTCAAGCGCATTGAGGAGGTGCTGAAATAATGAAAGATGTTCGACAGGTCATTTTACGCCCCATTGTTTCGGAGCGGAGCTACGACCTCATCAACGACAATCGTTATACCTTTGAGGTTGCCAAGCAGGCAAGCAAGATTGAGATTCGTCAAGCCGTCGAAGAGATTTTTGGCGTTACGGTTCTCAAGGTTAATACGATGCGTGTTACGGGTAAGCCCAAGCGGGTACGTTATGCAAAGGGTACAACTCGTTCGTGGAAAAAGGCCATTGTTACGGTGGCTGAAGGCGAAACTATAGAGGCATTTGGCATCTAATACCGTTTAGAAGGATTTTGAAGGTTTTGAAGGAACCAGACGGGTTGCGTTCTCAAAGCGTTAGGCACAAAGGACACGCCCGGCACCGTGTAAGGAGATAAGAAAGACCATGGGAATTAAACAGTACAAACCTACTTCCCCCGGACGTCGCTTCCAGACGGTTTCGGATTTTGCCGAAATCACTACCAGCACGCCCGAGAAGACGCTGCTGCGCCCTTTGCCCAAAAAGGCAGGACGCAACAACAACGGTCGTATTACTACTCGCCACCAAGGCGGTGGGCACAAGCGCAAGTATCGCATTATTGACTTTAAGCGCACCAAAGATGGCGTGCCCGCTAAGGTTGCAACGGTTGAGTACGACCCCAACCGCTCAGCTCGCATTGCGCTGTTGCATTATGCCGATGGAGCCAAGAGCTACATCTTGCACCCTCGTGGCTTGAAGGTGGGCGATGTAATAACCAGCGGTTCTGAATCAGACATTAAACCGGGTTGCGCTTTGCAGCTTAAGGATATCCCCGTGGGTACCACCGTTCATGCGGTTGAGCTTCAGCCAGGCAAGGGCGCTGCTCTTGCTCGTAGCGCTGGCTCATCTATCCAGCTCATGGCTAAAGAGGGTAAGTATGCTGTTTTGCGTATGCCTTCTCATGAGATGCGTCGTGTGCTTATCACCTGCCGTGCTACGGTAGGCGAGGTTGGTAATGCTGAGCACGCCAACATCAAGATTGGCAAGGCTGGACGCAAGCGCTGGATGGGCGTGCGCCCAACGGTGCGTGGTACGGTTATGAATCCGGTTGACCACCCGCATGGCGGCGGCGAAGGCAAGAACAAATCTGCTGGCCGTCACCCTGTTACGCCGTGGGGTGTTCCTACCAAGGGTCACCGTACGCGCAATAAAAAGAAGGCATCGAGCCGCTTGATTATTCGTAGGCGTAAAAAATAGTGGTTCACGTTTGTGAAACCCACTGTGAGGAGTAAGGATATACATGAGCAGAAGTCTTAAAAAAGGACCCTTCGTAGAGCCGCGCTTGCTCGGTCGCATCAACAAAATGAACGATGCGGGCGAGAAAAACGTGATTAAAACGTGGTCGCGCGCCTCAACGATTTTTCCTGAGATGGTTGGTCATACCATCGCCGTTCACGACGGACGCAAACACGTTCCGGTGTATGTAACGGAGAGCATGGTTGGTCACAAGCTTGGCGAGTTCGCCGTAACCCGCACGTTCCGCGGTCACGCGGCAGACAAGAAAGGCAAGAAGTAAATGGAAGCAAGAGCAGTTGCCCGTTACGTTCGGGTTTCTCCGCGCAAAGCACGCATGGTCATTGACCTTATTCGTGGCAAGCAGATTGTTCGCGCCCGCGAGATTCTTCAATTCTCTGAGCGCAACGTAGCAGAAGTTGTCGAGAAGGTCTTAAACAGTGCCGTTGCTAACGCTGAGCGTGAGGGTGTAAAAGAAGAAAACCTTGTGGTCAAAGCGACCTATGCCGACGAAGGGCCTACCATGAAGCGCATTCGTCCTCGTGCAAAGGGCTCGGCATCACGCATCTTAAAGCGTACGAGCCATATCACGGTTATCGTTGGCACACGAGAGGAGAACTAGCACATGGGTCAAAAAGTTTATCCTACCGGATTTCGTCTGGGAGTTACTGAGAATTGGCGCAGCCGCTGGTATGCAGGCAGAGAGTATGCAGTCAATCTTGAAAACGACATCGCATTGCGCAAGTACCTTGATAAGCGTCTTGCTCGTGCTGCCGTTTCTAAAATTGAGATAGAGCGCGCTGGCGACAAGATACGTGTCATCATCACCACGGCACGCCCTGGTATCGTTATTGGTAAAAAGGGTGCCGAGATAGATGAGTTGCGCAAGGATCTTGAAAAAATTGCCAACGGCAAGGTGAGCGTTGACGTTATTGAAATTAAGCGCCCTGAGCTTGATGCAGCGCTTATCGCTCAGTCAGTTGCTGAGCAGCTTGAGGGTCGTGTGGCGTTTAGACGTGCGATGCGCAAGGCTGTTCAATCCGCCATCAAAAGTGGCGCAAAGGGTATTCGTATCCAATGCTCCGGACGTTTGGGCGGTGCCGAGATGAGCCGTCGTGAGTGGTATCGTGAGGGTCGGGTGCCTTTGCATACCCTGCGTGCAAAAATCGACTACGGTTTTGCTACTGCAGCTACAACGATGGGTTCTATCGGCGTTAAAGTTTGGGTCTATCACGGCGAGCGACTTCCGGGCCAACCAACGCCTGAGCCAGCACTTGAGGGCTCATCGCGTCCTGCTCGTCCCCGTCGTGGTGAAGGGAGAAAATAGAAATGCTTATACCTAAGCGCGTCAAGCATCGTAAGGTGCAGCGCGGTTCTATGAAAGGCAAGGCCAAGGGCGGCACGCAGCTTAACTTTGGCACCTATGGTATTCAGGCTCTTGAGCCGCATTGGATTACCAACCGCCAAATTGAGGCTGCTCGTGTTGCGATGACTCGTCACATGAAGCGTGGCGGTCGGGTGTGGATTAACATCTTCCCCGACAAACCAATTACTAAAAAACCTGCCGAAACTCGCATGGGTTCTGGTAAGGGTAACCCCGAGGAATGGGTAGCAGTGGTAAAACCAGGACGCATTATGTTTGAGATTGCTGATGTCGAACATGAGCTTGCTGTTGAGGCTTTGCGTCTTGCAATTCAAAAACTGCCCATCAAGTGCAAGATAGTGTCCCGTGAGGTAAAGGACGGGGAGGTTTAGATGAAAGCAAAAGAAATACGCGACCTGAGCAACGACGATCTTAAGCAAAAGCTCAAAGACGGACGTACCGAGCTGTTTAACCTGCGTTTTCAAATGGCAACAAGCCAGCTTGATAACACCGGTCGCATCAAGGAAGTAAAGAAAGATACCGCACGACTCCTTACTGAGATTCGTGCCCGTGAACTCAACCTTGTTGTTGAGCAGACGAGCTAGGCGAGAGGACGGAAAGACGATAATGACTGAAGAGCGTAACCGCCGTAAGGTACGTCAGGGCGTAGTTGTTTCTGCACAGGGCGACAAAACCTGTGTTGTTGAGATTAAAGAGCGCAAACCGCACCCTATTTACGGCAAGATGATGACTCGTACCAAAAAACTTCATGCCCATGACGAGCAAAACACCGCTGGTTTAGGCGATACCGTGCAAATCATGGAAACTCGTCCTATCTCGAAACTAAAACGATGGAGATTGCTCGAAATCGTTGAGAAAGCCAAGTAGGAGGCGTAGATGATTCAAGTAGAAAGCATGCTTACCGTCGCCGATAACTCAGGTGCACGTAAAGTACAGTGCATCAAGGTATTAGGTGGCTCAAAGCGCCGCTATGCAAGTCTTGGCGATACTATCGTGTGCGCCGTTAAAGAGGCAACGCCAAACGGCAATGTCAAAAAGGGCGAAGTTGTCCGCTGCGTTATTGTGCGTGTCAAAAAAGAGGTGCGTCGCAAAGACGGCAGCTATATCAAGTTTGACCAAAATGCCGCCGTGGTTATCGATACTGCAGGAGCCCCTCGAGGAACTCGTATCTTTGGCCCGGTTGCCCGTGAGTTGCGTGACAAGCGTTACATGAAAATTGTTTCGCTTGCGCCGGAAACACTGTAGGCTGGCACTCTTTGTGCCAGTAGAACAGCTATAAGGAGTAAGTTTTATGTCTAACAACAAGATGCGTATAAAAAAGGGTGACACCGTTGAGGTCATCAGTGGCAAAGACAAGGGTGTTAAATCCTCTGTTATGCGCGCTATTCCAGAAAGCCGCAAGGTGGTTGTAGAAAAGGTCGCTGTTGCTAAAAAGGCGCAACGCCCCACACGTGACAACCCCCAAGGTGGCATCATGCAGGTTGAAAGACCCATTCATGTTTCAACCGTTATGCTTGTTTGCCCTAAGTGCAGCAAGTCAACTCGTGTTGGTATGAAGGTTGAAGAGGGCAAGAAGGTCCGCATCTGTAAAAAATGCGGTAAGGAGATTGATTAGTATGACAGCACGGCTTAAAGAGAAGTATAAAAGCGAAGTTGCTCCGGCGATTAAAGACCAGCTGGGCATTGGCAACGTCAACGAGATTCCCACGCTTGAGAAGATTATTGTCAACATGGGTGTTGGCGCAGCTGCACAAGACAGCAAGCTCATCAACGCTGCCGTTGAGGATTTACGCCTCATTACCGGCCAGCAGCCGATGATTTGTCGTGCCAAAAAGTCTATCGCAAACTTCAAGCTGCGTGCCGGTATGCCTATCGGTGCAAAGGTAACCTTGCGTGGCGAGCGTATGTGGGAGTTTTTGGACCGCCTGCTTGCCATGGCAATTCCTCGTGTTCGCGACTTTAGAGGCATCTCAGCCGAGAGCTTTGACGGACGTGGCAACTACTCGATGGGTGTTACCGAGCAGCTTATCTTTACTGAGATTGATTACGATAAGGTTGACCGTACCCGTGGTATGGACATTACCTTTGTTACCTCTGCAAAGACCGATGAGGAAGCCAAGGCGCTTTTTGAGGCACTGGGCTTTCCCTTTAAGAGAAATTAGGTTAAGGAGATTTCATGGCAAAGAAGTCGATGATAGCCAAGGCAAAACGCCAAGCGAAGTTCTCAACACGTGAACACAACCGCTGCACCCGCTGTGGACGCCCACGCGCCTACTACCGTCAGTTTGGTTTGTGCCGCATCTGCTTGAGAGAAATGGCTAGTCGAGGCGAACTGCCCGGCGTCAAAAAGGCAAGCTGGTAGGGCTACTAGGCCTACCGCTGAGGCGACGTACGGGAGGCTTTGAAGCCAGGCACCCTCATCATGGGTGAAGGTGAACCAGCTTGAAAGCTCATCTCAAACAAAGAATGAAGGAGTAACACAATGTCTATGACAGACCCCATCGCAGATATGCTTACGCGGATACGCAACGCAAACTCTGCAAGCAAAGAAACTGTTTCGATGCCAACGAGCAAGAAGCTCGTTGAAATTGCCCGCATCCTCAAAGAGGAGGGCTACATCATCGACTACGAAGTAATCTCAGGTGTGCCTGTTGGCACGCTTTCGGTTACCTTGAAATATGGTGCTAAAAAAGAAAAGACGATTCGAGGCCTCAAGCGCATCTCAAAACCTGGCTTGCGTGTCTATGCGGGCAAAGATGATTTGCCACGGGTACTTGGTGGTCTTGGCACTGCTGTTATATCAACGTCCAACGGCGTAATGACCGACCGTGACGCTCGCAAGGCGGGCGTAGGCGGCGAAGTCATCGCCTATATTTGGTAGAGCCGGAAAGAGAGGGAGAAAATGTCACGTATTGGCAAACAACCTGTTCCGGTACCTGCCGGAGTAGAAGTGACCATTAAAGGACAGACGGTCACCGCAAAAAGTTCAAAAGGTGAGCTTACGCACACGTTCTTAGATGAAGTTACCATCAAGCAAGAGGGCGAGGAGCTTATCGTTGAGCGTGTTGACGAGAGCCGTGAGGCTCGAAGCGCACACGGACTTTCTCGCACGCTGCTTTCTAACATGGTGGTGGGCGTGAGCGAGGGATTTCACAAGAATCTTGAAATTATCGGCGTTGGTTATCGTGCTGCTCTTAAAGGCAAAAATCTTGAGATGCAGCTTGGATTTTCTCACCCCGTGCTTATCGAAGCTCCTGAAGGCATTAGCTTTGAGGTGCCCAGTCCTACGCAGATTACCGTGCGTGGTATTGACAAGCAAAAGGTGGGACAAATCGCCGCAGATATACGCAAATGGCGTAAACCAGAGCCTTATAAGGGCAAGGGTGTGCGTTATGAAGGCGAGTACGTCCGCCGTAAACTGGGCAAAGCTGCCGGTAACTAGGGCGAATAAAGGAGCATATTCATGGATAAACTCAAAGTAAAAGCTGCAAGCCTCAAGCGTCGCCAGACGCGTGTTCGCGGCAAAATCAACGGGACGGCAGAGGTTCCTCGCCTGCGTGTTACTCGTTCAAATGGAAACATTTATGCTCAGCTTATCGACGATGTGGCAGGTCAAACACTGGCTGCTGCCTCCTCACTCGATGCTGATTTCAAAAAGGAAGGCAAAAGCGGTGCTACGGTAGAGGGTGCTGCGGTTGTGGGCGAGCTCGTGGGCAAGCGTGCAAAAGCTGCCAAGATCAAGAAAATTGTTTTTGATCGCGGCGGACATCTCTATCATGGTCGCGTCAAAGCTCTGGCAGACGGTGCACGTAGCGCCGGTCTTGAGTTTTAGGAAAGGTGGTTGTAGATGCCAAGAGTAAAAGCACCGGTTCCTGAACTGCAGGAGCGAGTCGTTTATATCAACCGTGTTTCTAAGGTTGTTAAGGGTGGTCGCCGTTTTGCGCTGACCGCACTGGTAGTTGTTGGCGACGGAGCAGGTCGTGTTGGTGTGGGTATGGGCAAAAGCACTGAGGTGCCCATCGCCATCAAAAAAGGTGTCGAAGACGCCAAGAAAAATATGTTTGATGTGCCTTTGACCAAAGAGGGTACGCTGCCGCATGAGATATTGGGTGTTTTTGGGGCAGGTAAGGTACTTTTGCGCCCAGCAACGCCTGGTACTGGTGTTATCGCTGGTGGTCCTGTGCGTGCGCTCATGGAGCTTGCGGGAGTTAAGAACGTACTCTCAAAGTCGCTGGGCACAAACAATGCTATGAATATCGTCAAGGCGGCAGCCGAGGGTCTTAAAAGCCTCTCAAGCCCCGAAGACGTTGCACAACGCCGTGATCTGAGTGTTGCAAAGATTTACGGTTGGAAGGAGTAGGCTCATGTCTGCAAGAAAAAGAAAGAGAAAAGACGTGAAACGTTCATTGAGATTAACACAGATACGCAGCACTATTGGTTTTCCTGAGGATCAAGGGAGAACTATTCGTGCGCTGGGTCTGGGCAAAATCAACTCGACTATCGACCAAGTTGACAACCCAGCCGTCCGTGGAATGATTTTTAAGGTTAAACATCTGGTAAAAGTGGAGGAGATCTAAATGCAGCTTCATGATTTAGCTCCCGTGCCGGGCTCAAAAAAGGAACGCAAGCGTGTTGGTCGCGGGCCGGGCTCAGGGCATGGCAAAACTGCAACACGTGGTTATAACGGTCAAAAATCTCGCGCTGGTGGCGCAAAGGGTGCTGGCTTTGAGGGTGGACAAACACCGCTCGCTCGCAGGCTTCCTAAGTTGCCTGGCTTTAGAAACATCAACCGTGTTGAGTATGTGCCCGTCAACGTAGGACGTCTTGATACCTTTTTCAAAGACGGCGACGTTGTTGACGGTGCTTCTTTGGCAGACAAAGGTATAATTAAAAGCTCAAAGGCACTGGTTAAGGTGCTTGGCGATGGCTCGCTTTCTAAGAGCCTTACGGTCAGGGTCGACAAAGTATCGACCACGGCGGCAGAAAAGATAAACTCTGCCGGAGGAAAGGTGGAATCCCCGTGTTAAGCGCACTCATAAATGCTTTCCGCGTTCCCGATCTTCGCAGGAAAATATTCTTTACGCTGTTTATTATTGCTCTGTACCGTTTGGGTTCATACGTACCGGTTCCCGGTGTTGATGCTGCAGGTCTTGGCGAGGCGTTCTCAAAGTCGATGGGCGATAACCCTGCCATGCTGATGCTTAACATCTTTTCTGGCAATGCGCTGTCAAACTTCTCGGTATTCTCGCTGGGTATCATGCCCTACATTACCGCGTCGATTATCATGCAGCTGATGCAAGGTGTTATTCCTTCGCTGCAGCGCATGGCACGCGAGGGCGAAAGTGGTCGCAAGCGTATTACGCAGATTACCCGCTACTTGTGTTTGGGGCTTGGTTTTATCAACGCCGTAGGGTATCTGTTTATGTTCCAGTCTAAGCAATATGGCCTCGTGCTTCCGCAGGGCATGGAGTTTCTTACGAGCTGCATCATCGTTTTGACCTTGGTAGCAGGCGTAGGCTTCATCATGTGGATGGGCGAGCTTATCACCCAGCGTGGTGTAGGTAACGGTATGTCACTCATCATCTTTGCAAACATTATTGCTGGCTTCCCCAATGTTATCCTGCAATCTTGGGATCAAAACCTTGCATTAACGGTTCTCATTTTTATCGTGGTGCTGCTGGTTATCCCGGGTATCGTTTTGGTGGAGCGCGCGCAGCGTCGTATTCCTGTCAATTATGCTAAGCGTATTCAGGGTCGCCGTGTTATGGGCGGTCAGTCAACGTATATTCCGCTTAAGGTCAACGGTGCTGGCGTTATCCCCATCATCTTTGCAAGCTCGCTGGTGTATTTTCCTTTGCAGCTTGCGGTGTTCTTTAACGTTGAGTGGCTTTCTGCGTTTTCCAATGCGCTTTCGCGTGGCCCAGTAAACTGGGTTGTTACCTTTACGCTCATCGTGTTTTTCTGCTTCTTTTATACCTCTATGGTCTTTAATCCAGAGGACACGGGCGACAACCTGCGCAAGCAAGGTGGTTTTATCCCCGGCGTGCGCCCCGGTACTGCAACCGTTCAATACATTAAAAACGTGATTAACCGTATCACCTTGCCGGGTGGTATCTACATCGCGCTTATCGCCGTTGTTCCAAGCATACTGTTTATGTTTACCAACGACCCACTCATCTCAACCTTTGGTGGTACTTCTATCCTCATTATGGTTGGTGTTGCACTTGATACGATGAGCAAGGTTGAAAGTCAACTCAAGCAGCATCACTACGACGGCTTCTTTAAGTGACAAAGGAGGTCACGCTATGAATATTGTTTTATTGGGCGCTCCTGGCGCTGGCAAAGGCACGCAAGCTGCCAAACTTATTGCCGAGTATGACATTGCTCATATCTCCACAGGTGACATTTTGCGCGCTGCGGTAAAGGCAGAAACTCCGCTCGGTCTTGAAGCAAAATCATATATGGATAAAGGCGAGCTGGTGCCCGATACCGTGGTTATCGGCTTGGTTAAGGAGCGCTTGCAAGAAAAAGATACCGAGAAAGGCTTCATTCTTGACGGCTTTCCTCGTACTACCACCCAAGCTGTTGCCCTCAGCACTGAGCTGGGTGAGCTGGGTCGCAATATCGACGCTGCTGTTGCCCTTACGGTTGACTCTGAGGTTATTGTTAATCGTCTGGCTTCACGTCGCCTGTGCCGTGCGTGCGGTTATATTGGCACTGCCGATGACGCTCAGTGTCCAAAATGTTCAGGCGAGATGTACCAGCGTCCCGATGACGCCAAAGATACCGTGCGCAACCGTCTTGATGTCTATGAGAAGTCAACCGCTCCGCTTATTGAGTATTATCGCGGCGCCGACTTACTCGCCGATATTGACGGCGACCGCCCGGTAGACGAGGTATTCGCCGACATAAAGAGTGTTTTAGCCTAGGTTTGGAGGCGTGCTGGTGGGGAGCAGAGAATTGCTATGATTCGTCTTAAGAAACCAGCTGAGATTGACGCAATGAACGAAGCCGGTCGCGTGAGTGCGAAGGCGCTTCGCAAAACGGGCGAGCTTGTTCGCCCCGGCATCTCAACACTCGAACTTAATAAGTTTGCAGAAAATCTTATCCGTATGGAAGGCGGCATTCCCGCCTTTCTCGGTTATGGGGGCTTTACGGGCAGTATTTGCTCGTCAATCAACGACCAAATTGTGCACGGTATTCCTTCAAGCGATGCTATTTTACAAGAGGGCGATATTATTTCTATCGACACCGGCGCCATTGTTGGTGGCTGGGTAGGGGATAACGCCGCCACCTTTGCCGTAGGTGCCATTAGCCCCGATGCCCAGCGCTTGCTTGACGTAACCGAGGAATCTTTGTGGGCGGGCATAGAAGCCCTGCAAGTGGGCGGCACGTTAGGCGATATTGGTGCCGCCATTCAAGAGGTCGCCGAGGCAGCCGATTTTGGTGTGGTGCGTGAATATGTGGGCCACGGCATTGGGCGCGCCATGCATGAATCTCCCAGTGTTCCCAATTTTGGCACCCGAGGCAAAGGCCCAAAACTTAAGGCAGGGCTGGTTATTGCCATTGAGCCCATGATTAACGCCGGCGATTATGCCACCAAAGGCCCCTTTGAAGACCGCTGGACAGTGTTTACCGCCGACGGCAGCCTCTCAGCCCACTTTGAACACACTGTTGCGCTCACCTCCGAAGGGATAGTTATTCTTACTAAGGAGTAGGAGGGCTGTTGCATTTTAAGCTGGAACTCGTATTGCGACGGCGGTGAAAAATCACCCCTTGACAAGTTTTGTTTTATGTTGCACAATAGCCTGCGAAACCGTTGAGGGAGAGTAGTACTCGCTGCAGAATGTTTCAGAGAGTCGCGGACAGTGTGAGCGCGATACAGGAACAGCGAAGAATGGCCTCCTGAGGGCGAACCAAAAGGCTGTGCGCTTGCGCACGATGCCAAGTAGGTAAGACGGGAGTGGCTTTCCGTAATCAAAAGCCAGCATATGTTTGTATGCGTGAGTGGGTGGTAAAACACCAAGCCGGGTGGCACCGCAGGAGTTCAGCTCTTGTCCCAGCAGAAATGTCGTTGGGTACAAGGGCTTTTTTTGTTGTCCTTATCCCAGAAAAGTAGAAAGGAACAGCAATGGAAACGAACGTACCGTACAAGACCTACCTTACCGAGGACGAGATACCTAAGCAATGGTATAACGTCCGGGCAGACATGGAAACTGCGCACGCGCCCATACTTAATCCGGGCACGGGCGAGCCAATGTCTGTTGCCGACCTTGAGCCCGTCTTTTGCACCGAGCTCGCCAAGCAAGAACTCAACACCACGGATCGCTTTATCGACATTCCAGATGAGGTGCGAAGCTTTTACAAGATGTATCGCCCCTCACCTTTGATTCGTGCCACGTATCTTGAAAAGGCGTTGGACACTCCGGCTCACATTTACTACAAGTATGAGGGCAACAACACCAGTGGCAGTCATAAGCTCAATTCTGCTATTGCTCAGGCGTATTATGCCAAGCAGCAGGGCTTGACCTCTCTTACCACCGAAACCGGTGCTGGCCAATGGGGCACGGCGCTTTCAATGGCGTGCTGCTATTTTGGACTTGACCTAAAAGTTTACATGGTCAAAGTTTCTTGCGAGCAAAAACCGTATCGCAAGGCAGTTATGGAAACCTACGGAGCACAAGTTATTCCTTCGCCGAGCGACACCACACAGGTGGGCAAAAAGATGCTCGCTGAGTTTCCTGACAACACCGGTAGCCTTGGCACTGCCATTAGCGAGGCGGTTGAGGTTGCGGTTACGAGCGAGAACACTCGCTACGTGCTCGGCAGCGTGCTTAATCAGGTGCTTATCCACCAGTCTATTATTGGGCTTGAGGCAAAGGCTGCCCTTGATAAGCTCGAGGTTACTCCTGATATTGTTATTGGCTGCGCTGGCGGCGGCTCAAATCTTGGTGGCTTGATGGCACCGTTTATGGCGGAGCGCCTTGCGGGACGCCAGGCTCCCTATTTTATTGCGGTTGAGCCTGCTTCTTGCCCCTCAATGACACGAGGACGTTTTGCGTATGACTTCTGCGACACTGGTCAAGTGACGCCGCTCGCTAAGATGTATACGCTTGGCAATGGTTTTATTCCGTCTGCTAATCATGCGGGTGGCCTGCGCTATCACGGTATGAGTCCTATTTTGAGCCAGCTGTACCATGATGGCTTTTTGGACGAGGCACGTGCTGTTGAGCAATCTGCCGTATTTGAAGCAGCAGAGCTTTTTGCAAAATCTGAGGGAACGCTGCCTGCGCCGGAGTCTGCCCATGCGATTCGTGCTGCCATTGACGAGGCGCTTGCCTGCAAAGAAAGTGGCGAGAAAAAGACCATCTTGTTTGGCCTTACGGGCAACGGTTACTTTGATTTGGGTGCGTATCAGCAGTATAACGAGGGCACCATGACCGATTATGTTCCTACTGACGAGGACTTGGAGCGTGGTTTTGCGACCATTCCAACCGTGCCAGGAGCATAAAAGAGAAGTACAAGCGAGCGAACGAGCAGGCTTTGCGCAGGAATCGCACAAAGCCTGCTCGAAACAAGAAAAATGAGAGTAAATGCAAAAGAGCTGGTCAGCAGCGTGTGAGAAGCAAAAAGTGGTAAAAAATCACCCAAAGTAAGAACCGGCTAATAAAAAAGTAAGAGAAAAGTTAGAAAAAATACAGAAACGGTACAGAACCCAGCAAGAATCGTATGAGATTATTGCGCGTACAACGAAGATGTGTGGCTTAGATGTATGGCACAGATTGTACAAAGCGGGTTTTGTATCGTTTCTTGTATGGTAGCTCAAAAGTGAGGTTTGCGTGGCAAGACGCAGTCGATGCGCTCTCGGCACGCAGGCATTGCAAAGTGAGCTCATAGTCTTTGTGCAGTTGCTTTACCGCAAAAGGCATGGTAGACTATCAAGTTCAAATCCTGCTTGGGTCTTGCCTTCATGACCTGAGCCGCTAAAGACCAGAGGAGGTGAAATATGAAGGCTTATGAACTGTTGTTCTTCGTTAATCCTGCACTAGAAGAAGACGCTCGCACTGCGCTGAGCAAAAGAATTGACTCTGCCATTACTTCACAGGGTGGCACGGTTGACAACATTGACGAATGGGGAAAGCGCAAGCTCACCTATGAAATCAACAAGTTGACCGATGGCGATTATACTCTCATCGAGTTTCACGCTGAGCCAACGAACATTGCAGAGATTGACCGTATCCTGCGCATCACTGATGCCATTGAGCGGTTTATCATTGTACGTCGTAAAGATTGCGCCTAGTGCATTGGGTGCTTGACGTTTGCAGCACCTTGCGTGCAAAGCAAACGCACTCCAACAGGCTGTCCAGCTGGGCAAGCCAGAACGGATAGGTGAAAGAACATGAGTATCAACAGAGTGCTTATTAGTGGCAATCTTACGCGCGACCCCGAGCTGCGTTCTACCGCATCGGGAATGCCCGTTTTAGGAATGGGTATAGCCGTAAATGATCGCCGCAAAAATCCAACCACGGGCGAGTGGGAGGATTATCCAAACTTCATTGACTGTACGATGTTTGGCGCACGTGCAGAAAGCGTTTCTCGCTTTTTGTCCAAGGGCTCAAAAGTTGCAATCGAAGGTAAATTGCGCTGGAGCCAGTGGGAGCGTGAGGGTCAAAAGCGTTCAAAAATTGAAGTTATCGTTGACGAAATTGAGTTTATGACATCACGTGACAGTGGTTCTGGTGCAGGTGGTGGCAGCGCAAGCTCAGCAAGCGCTTCTGCTCCTCGTGCAGAGGATATTCCTGCAGCACCCGAGATTACTGTCTACGACGAGGACATTCCCTTTTAAGGGAGTGCCGCGCAAAGACTAAAGAGTAAAAGAGAGGAGGTCCTTATGGCCGAATACGTTAGCCAGCCTCGTAAGAAATATTGTCAGTTTTGCAAAGACGAGGTTGAATATATCGACTTTAAGGAAATCAACCTGCTGCGTAAATATGTGACCGATCGAGGCAAAATTAAACCACGCCGCGTTACGGGAACCTGCACGCAGCATCAACACGAACTCGCCGTTGCCGTAAAGCGCGCGCGCGAGATGGCACTGCTTCCCTATGTGGTTTCAGTGGTGAGCGGTCGTTCAGACCGCAAGCGTGGTAGGGAGGTTTAGCACATTATGAAAGTTATATTGTTACAAGAGCTTAAAGGCAAAGGTGGAGAGGGAGATGTTGTTGAGGTGACCCGTGGTCACGCTGTCAACTTCTTGTTCCCCAGAAAAATTGCTATCGAGGCTACCAAAGGAAACCTCAAGCAGCTTGAGCTTCGCAAACACAACATTGCCAAGCGTGAGGCTGAGCGCCTTGACACGGCAGACAAGATTTTTGCTGCTCTTAATGAAAAGGTTGTTACGGTGCGTGCCCGTGTGGGCGAGGAGGGCCAGCTTTTTGGTTCTATTACCGCACCGCAGATTGCTGAGGCACTGCTTGAGCAGTATGGCGCAGAAGTTGACCGTAGAAAGATTGACATTCGCTCTGCGATTAAGACGGCAGGCGAGCACACGGTAAGCATTGCGGTGTATCGCGAGATAAAGGCCGTTGTGACCGTTAATGTTATTGACGAGCGCACGCCTGAGGAAGTTGCTGCGGATGCTGCCGCTGATGTTGATGGCGCTAACCCCGAGCTGGTAGCTGAGTTGGCTGCCGAGGTGGCAAATGCTGAGGCTGGTATTGATACGGTGACTGAGGTTGCCGCCGAGGCTGCTGATGAGGTCGTTGCGGAGATTGCCGAGGCTGCCGACGAGGCTGCTGACGAGGTTGTTGAGGCTGTTGCCGAGGCAACCGAAGAGGCCGTTGAAGCTGTTGAGGACGCTGTTTCTGAAAAAGCTGACGCCGTTGACGAAGCGGTTGAGGCTGTTGCTGAAGCAGTAGATGAAGCAGTAGATGAAGCCGTTGCTGAAGCTACCGAGGATGCTGTAGAAAAAGCAGACGAGTAGGCACTACAAGCACAAACAAAGCACAACCTGAGGCGCAAGCGAAAAAAAGCAAAATAGATTGCTGGTAAGGCTTACATCTTGCGTTGCGGTTGTGTAGAATAAAGGGCTGCACCATTTTATGGTGCAGCCCTTTAGTTTTACCTTTTAGTTTTGTATCGTTTCCGTTTTAAGAAAGCAAACAGCAGATGTCTGAACAAACACTCAACGTAACCTTACCGCATAATCTTGATGCCGAGCAAGCGGTGCTTGCTGCCATGATTTTAGATAAGGACATTGTTGAGGAAGCCTTAGCTTCTGTATCTGGCGATGCCTTTTTTAGGCCAGCGCACCAAAAGATATTTGCTGCCATCGCCGAGCTTAATACCGACCACATTCCCGTTGACCAGCTTACTCTTGCCGATAGGCTTGATGCTCGTGGCGAGCTTGACCAAATAGGCGGCAAGGCATACATTCTTGATTTGGCAAGCAACTCGTTTGCCCTTGCCAACTGGGCAACTCACATAGACATTATCAGAAACGATGCCCTGCTGAGAGAGCTCATCAAGGCAGCTCAGCATATCCTTTCGCTCGGCTCAAGCTCTACCGATGACGCACCAATGGTTGTCGAGGAGGCAGAGCGCTTGCTCTTTGAGGTCACCAACAAGCGAGTTTCTTCGAGCTTTAGGCCCATAGATGATTTGATGAGCGAGTCCATCGACATTCTCGAAAAAATGGCTACAAATAAAGCCCACTTGTTTGGTGTTCCAACGGGCTTTAGAGATTTAGACGATTTATTGGGTGGCATGCGTGCGGGCGATTTGCTCATCTTGGCGGCACGTCCTGGTGTGGGTAAAACCTCGTTTGCTCTTAACATTGCCATCAACGCTGCCAAGGCGAACATACCCATTGCATTTTTCTCTCTTGAAATGCCCTCGGTACAACTTACGCAACGTATACTTTCTGCCGAGGCAAAAATTGACAGCCATAAAATGCGTACGGGCAAGCTGCGCGAGGCGGACTTTCACGACATCATTCAAGCAAGCGAGCGCTTGCACAAATGCAGTTTTGCTATTGACGATTCGCCCGGTCTTACCATTCTAGAATTGAGAGCAAAGGCGCGCCGTCAACTCCGTCATGCCGAGAAAGGCAAAGGGCTTATCGTGGTAGATTACCTCCAGCTTATGACCTCGCCCACTTCGCAGGTGCGCGATCGTTATGTTGAGGTAGGGGAGATATCGCGTGGTCTTAAGATGCTTGCCAAAGAGCTTGAGGTTCCCATTCTTGCCATTGCTCAGCTTTCGCGCTCGGTGGAAACCCGTGGTGATAAGCGCCCGCAGCTCTCTGACTTGCGTGAGTCTGGTTCTATCGAGCAAGACGCCGACGTAGTTATGTTTATCGACCGTTCTATGAGCGAGGAGGAGGCGTTAAGCAACAAGCGTCCTGACCTTGGTGTGGGGCGTCTTATTGTGGGCAAAAACCGTAATGGCGCAACGCGCGATATTGAGCTACGCTTTGATTCTGAGTTTACGAGCTTCCGCGATCTTCATAAAGATCACTAACCCACCTTGCTCGCCGCGCGCCCATCTACTTGCTCGCTTGCCCGCACTCGGCGCAAGCCTTGCGCACCTGAACCTTAACAGCCTCGCTTCACTCGCCGCCGCCCACCACTCACTTACTCGTCCTCAAAGCTCATTTCGCCCTGAGCGCCACCTTGCACGCCACCTTGCACGCCATCCTCAGGCCCACCCTGCGAGCCGTCCTCCAAGAGCAAAACACTTTGTTCTGCGGGCAACTCTTGTACGCGCCCCAGCTTACGAGAGATGTTGCGCGATTTTGAGCCAATGCGCTCTATTTCGTCTGAGGCAGAATCAAGCTTCTTTTTGACGCTTTCAAGCAGCCCCTCAAACTTGCCAAACTCAGTTTTTACCGCACCAAGCACCTGCCAGACCTCGCTTGAATGTTTTTCAATTGCGAGCGTTCTAAAGCCCATTTGCAAGCTACTCAAAAACGCCACAAGGTTGGTGGGGCCTATCAAAGTCACGCGGTATTCTCTCTGGAGTGTTTCAAAAAGCCCGGGGCGGCGCAAGATTTCTGCATAAAGCCCTTCGGTAGGCACAAACATAATCGCAAAATCGGTAGTGACTGGTGGATTAAGATACTTATCCCGAATATCACGCGCAAAGCTCTTTACCCGTGTTTCAAGTCGACGAGAAACCGTTTCAACGCTCTCATCGCCCTCACCCTCGTAGGCATCTAACAAACGCTCATAGTCCTCAATGGGAAACTTAGAGTCGATGGGCAGCAATACTTCGGTTCCGTCCTCATCATTGCCCGGCAGGCGAATGGCAAACTCAACACGCTCCTGCGAGCGAGATTTAACCTGGGCATTTTGGAGATACTGCTCGGGCGAGAGTACCTGCTCCAGTATTGAACCAAGCTGATACTCGCCCAAATTGCCACGGGTCTTAACATTGGAAAGCACCTTTTTGAGGTCGTCCACGCCGCTGGCAAGGGCCTGCATTTCTCCCAAGCCCTTGTGTACTTGCTCAAGGCGCTCGCTGATGAGCTTAAAGGACTCGGCAAAGCGCTTCTCAACGGTTTCTTGGAGCTTTTCGTCAACGGTAGTGCGCATTTGCTCAAGTTTGGTTTCGTTTTGCTGTTGGAGCAAGGTGAGGCGCTGCTCTACCATTTCGCGGCTTTCTGCCAGCTGCTTGATGGTGGCATCTCGGCTGTCCGTCAACTGCCTAACGGTAACATCACGATTTTCGGTGAGTTGCTTAACGGTGGTGTCGCGGCTTTCGGTAAGATTACGGTTGGTCATTTCCTCAAAGCGTGCTAAGGAGTTTGCCAGCTCCTCACGGTTTTCGCGTAAAAGCTGCAAGGTTATCTCGCGCGCGGCTGTTTGCTTCTCGTCATTTTGTGCCAGCTCCTCGCGCAGCTCAGCACTCAAATCTTTGCGCAGCCCCGCCATACGCAGCACCATCACAACAACTACTCCCAAAACAGCCAGCAACACCAGCGCAGCTATCACCAGCAGTACCGTAAATAGGGTCGAATCCATAAAAGCCTCGTTTTCCATCGTATTCAATCGCTCCGTCATTCTCTGTATTCTCTCATCATAACGCTTCAAATCCATTATACTAATAAGGTACCGCAACAAAAAAGAAACATGACGATTAAACTTGACAAACTTGTTAAGCAAACGAGCAAAGGAAGTACCACTATGCCTGGTATTGTTTTAGTAGGCGCGCAATGGGGCGATGAGGGTAAGGGAAAGATAACCGACCTTATCGCGCCTGATTTTTCATACGTTGTGCGCTATCAGGGGGGCAATAATGCCGGCCACACGGTTATCGCCGATGGCAAAACGCTTGCCCTGCATTTGATTCCTAGTGGAATCATGTATCCGAGTATAACGCCGGTTATTGGCAACGGCTGCGTTATTGACCCGCACGTACTCATCGAAGAGATGGATATGCTTGAGCGTGAGGGGTTTTCTACCGAGCGCCTCATCATTAGTGCCAAAGCACACCTTATTATGCCGTATCATCTTGACTTAGATGCAGCCTCAGAAAAATCGCTCGGCAAAAATGAGATAGGAACCACCAAACGAGGTATTGGTCCTGCCTACATGGACAAGGCGGCACGTTTGGGTATTCGGGTGCAAGACTTGCTCGACCCCGCCATTTTTAAGCTTAAGGTCGAGGCAGCGCTTGAAGAGAAAAATAGGGTTTTGGACAAGCTCTACGGCTTGCCCACGTATACAGCAGAGGCTATTTGCGCAGAGTTTGAGCCCATTGCCAAGCGCCTTATCCCCCATATTGCTAACGTAACCACCTTGCTTAACGATGCGCTGGCAGCGCAAGAATATGTGTTGTTTGAAGGCGCACAAGGTACGCTGCTCGATATTGACCATGGTACGTATCCTTTTGTAACCAGCTCTTCGTGTACGGCTGGGGGAGCGACGATTGGCTCAGGCGTTGGACCCACTGCCATAAACAAGGTGCTGGGCATTGCCAAGGCGTATATTACGCGTGTTGGTTCAGGGCCGTTTCCTACTGAGCTTTTTGACGAGGTGGGAGAAACACTTGCAACGGTTGGCGGAGAATACGGCACCACCACCGGCCGCCTCAGAAGGTGCGGTTGGTATGACGCAGTTATTGTGCGCTACGCTGCCGAGGTAAATGGCCTCACCGATTTATGCATTACCAAACTTGACGTGCTGAGCGCTGTTGACACCATTAAGGTGTGCGTGGCGTATGAGCATGAGGGCAAGCGCTATACAACGGTTCCCGACACCCAAACGGCGTTTCATCACGCAACACCGATATACGAGGAGCTACCCGGTTGGAAGTGCGATATAACGGCATGCAGAAGCTTTGAGGAGCTTCCGCAGGAGGCACAAGACTACATTGTCTATATCGAAAAACTTGCCGGTGTGCCCGTATCTATGGTCGCTGTTGGTCCAAGCCGCGAGCAGACCATTGTGCGTGGTTGGGGCGTATAGGGCGCACAGAGGGCGCGTAGCGGGAACAGAGGGCGCATAACGTTTTCTCCCCGCACAAGGGGCGAAAACAAAGCGTTACGTGCTACCGGGCTCGAAAACAAAGCGTTTCTTGTCTGATGGAAAGCTGTGGTATCATAAGGGCATACTGAAACGTAGCTTAAATGCAGTCAAAACGAATGGAGTGAACGTGGTAGACAAACAAGGGCAATGGGGAGATGGAAAAATTCCTCGACATGCTCAAAGTGGTGCTGTTCCTACAGCATCTCAACTGGCAGAAGCACAGGCAGCTGCCGCAGCCCAATCGGCTCAACCCGCATCTAACATACCGCTTGCGCAACACGCAGCGCTAACCCCACAGCAGCTGGCTTCCCAAAGTGGACAGTTTGCCGCGGTGGCTGCTTCGCAAAGCGGACAATTTGTTGCGGTAGCGCCCGGGCAGAGCGGACAATTTGTTGCTGTTGCACCAGGCCAAAGTGGACAGTTCGTCGCTGTCGCCCCCAATCAAAGTGGACAGTTCGTCGCTGTTGGCGCGGGGCAAAGTGGCCAACAGCCCACCGTTTTGCCAGGAGCAATCGCTTCGCCTGCGCAAAATCCAAATCGCGTGCCGGGCGCAAACCCCGTCATCGTTTTTGAAAACATTACCAAAACCTATAAGGCGCAGCAGCGTCGTCCCGCACTCAATGGTGTATCGCTTGAGATATATCCGGGCGAGTTCGTCTTTTTGGTGGGACATTCTGGCTCAGGTAAATCGACTTTTATCCGCCTTATCAACCGCGAGTTTGTTGCTACATCGGGCAAGCTTTTTGTGGCAGGGGAGAATCTGGTAAAGATGCACCGCTGGCGCGTGCCGTATCTTAGGCGCAACATCGGCTGCGTTTTCCAGGATTTTAAGTTGCTCCCTAACAAAACTGCTTTTGAGAATGTTGCCTTTGCCTTAAAGGTTATTGGCAAGTCAAGGCACATTATTCGCACACAGGTACCCGAGGTTTTGCGTCTGGTGGGTCTTGAAGACAAAATCGACAAATACCCCGATCAGCTCTCGGGTGGTGAGCAGCAGCGTGTTTCTATTGCGCGTGCTATCGTAAACCGCCCACCTTTGCTCATTTGCGATGAGCCAACGGGTAATCTTGATCCGCAAACGTCACTCGGCATTATGCGTTTGCTTGACCGCATTAACCGCACCGGAACTACTATTCTTGTTGCCACGCATGACCGCGAAATGGTGGATTCCATGCGCAAGCGCGTTATGGCTCTGGAGAACGGTTATCTCGTGCGCGACCAGCACAAGGGGGTGTATGGCGAAGATGCGTAGTATATTATATTTCATAAGAGAAGCACTCAGCAATTCTAAGAAAAACTTTGGCACAACCTTTGGTGCAGTGGTTACTATTTTCCTCTCGCTGTTGGTTATTGGTATTTTTATGGTTGGCAGCATCTTGGTAAATCATCTTGTTGAAGGTGTTGAAAGCGAAGTTAACATTCAATTCTTCCTTAACGATGACGCCGCAGAAGAAGATATTTCTGAAATTCAGGTGTACATTACCAATTTGCCTGATGTTGCAAGCGTGACCTTCATAAGCAAAGAGGAGGCACTTGAGCGCTTCAAAGAGATGTCCACGGCTGACATTGTTGACCAACTTGAGGGCAATCCGCTGCCGGCATCTTTGTCGATAGAGCTCAAAAATCCTGAGCAAGTAAAATCGATTGCCGAGCAAATCAAAAAACACAGCAAGTTTAATAGTGTTGCAGAAAAACCTGAGAAGCCAGATGACTCTTTGGCGTTTGGGCAGCAGGTTATTGACAAGCTCTTTGCGTTTGCCAACGCAACACGCCTTGTGTGTATAGTGCTTGTTGTTATGTTGATTTTTGTGGCACTTGTTTTTATCAACAACACCATTCGCTTGGCTATTCTTGCGCGTCGCAAGGAGATTGCTATCATGCGTCTTGTGGGTGCGTCGAACGGCTTTATCCGCGGGCCTTTTGTTATGGAAGGTGCGCTGCAGGCACTTGTTGGAGCCGGGCTTGCCATCTTGGTAGTCTGGGGACTTTCCGCTCAATTTGTGCCGCAGATAGGTTCGGCATTCTCGTTCTTACAGCTTAAGTATGATGGCTCAGAGCTGTGGCTCGTGTATGCGTTGCTGCTCGTTGTAGGGCTTATCATCGGTCTTTTTGGATCGGTGTGGGCAATGCGTCGCTATCTTAAGGTGTAATAGAAGTTTAGGTGTGGGGAAGCGTTAATGAGTCGCAAGTCGTCGCGTTCACGTTCTCGGTCACGCTCTCGTAGTCGTGGCAAGCGGTATGGCAAAACGCCGGTAAGTGTTGGTGTTATTAGCGTTGCCCGAAAAGGATATGCTTTTGTTAATACCCCCGAAGGTGAGTATTTCATCTTGCGGGGGTATTTGCATGGTGCGATGCATGGCGATTTGGTTGAGGTGGTGCGGCTAAGGCGGCTTGAGGCCGAGCGTCGCAACAATATGCAAAAAACGAGTGCGCAGCAGCTTAGGGTTACGGGGGGCAAGCGAGCTGCTGAGGGTTCAAACTCTTTGGGTGAGCAGCAGGGCACTGAGCTTTTGGGTTCGGTAAAACGTGTGGTGGAGCGGGCTCATACTACGCTTGTGGGAGTAGTGCGAGAAGCCGAGGGGCTTTATGTAGTTGTTCCTGACGATGAGCGTGTTACCCGAGATATATTCCTTGGTCGTTCGCGGGAGCGTGCTGTCAAAGACGGAGATGTGGTTGTGGTGCGCATAACCACCTATCCGGGCAAAACTGCACCTGCCCAAGGTATTGTTGAAGAAATAATTGGACATGAGGACGAGCGCGGTGTGGATATGGAAGTTATTATCCGCAAGCACGGGCTTGAGGTGGAGTTTAGTGCGGCAGTTCTTGCGGAGGCGGAGGAGCTGGCGGCTGCTAATGGGGCTGGGGAGTTTGCTGAACAGGGGGCTGCAGCTGTGTGCGGCGCTGAGGAACTGGCTGCGCACGGGGCTGAGGAAGCTTCGGGCGTGGTTGCCAGCGCAGGCCCCCTTACTTTTGAGGAGCTAGAGCGACGCGACATACGCGAACGCTTTGTGTTTACCATTGACCCAGCCGATGCACGAGATTTTGACGACGCGCTCTCCGTTGATTATGTGGACGGAAACCTCAGGCTTGGCGTGCATATTGCCGATGTTTCTGCCTATGTTGCATGGGATAGCGCCCTTGACCTTACGGCGCGCCGTCGTGCTACGAGCGTGTATCTGCCCGATCGTGTTATCCCTATGTTGCCCGCCGCTCTTTCCGACGATCTCTGCTCTTTGCGTCCGCACTGCGACCGGCGTGCGTTTACTGTTGATATGTATGTACGCAAAGATGGCGTGGTGGAAAGTGCGGAGTTTTATCCGTCATATATCCACTCGGCTGCGCGCTTGAGTTACGAGCAGGCACAAGAGCTGCTTGAAGGTGAGGGTTTGCGCGTAAAGGAGCCGCAGCTTGGCGAGGCAGAAAAAGAAACCCTTTCAGGCAAACTCAAACAGCTACATGAACTCGCCAAAAAACGGGTATCTGCTCGCAGTGCGCGGGGTGCCATTGACTTTGATCGTGCGGAATCTCGGGTTGTTCTTGACGAGCAGGGCGCACCGGTTGACGTGTTTCTCCGTAAGAAAACCGATGCGACCTCTCTGGTAGAGGAGGCAATGATTCTTGCTAACGAAACCGTTGCCGCCTACCTCCTTGAGCGAAAAGAACCCTGTGCCTATCGTATTCATGACGAGCCTTTACAAAGCACGCTTGAGGAGCTGGTGCCTACGCTGCAGGAGTTTGGGTATGCTCTGCAGGGTGCTCCGCAAAGTTCGTCTGAGGTACAAGAGATTTTGACTGCGTGCAAGGGCAAGCCAGAGTACGATCTTATCAGCACCTTGTTGCTTCGCGCCATGAAGCGTGCCCAGTACCACACGGTGTTTTCTACGCATTTTGGACTTGCTTCGACGGCGTATACGCATTTTACCTCGCCTATTCGGCGCTATCCCGATTTAATGGTGCATCGGTTGTTAAAGCTTCGTCTGCTGGCTGAGCAACAAGGTTTTGCCTCGACAAAAGAACTGTATGAGAGCCTGCCAAAGAGCACACCAAAGAACACACCAAAGAGCGCGACTCACCTTGAACCTTCAAGCACGCTTGATGCATCGAGTGTGGCAAGCACGCTCAAGCAACTTGACTGGATATGTGAGCATTGCTCCGAGCAAGAGCGTGAGGCTGAGCAAGCTACGTCTGAGGCGATAAAGCTTAAGCTGTGCGAATACTTTGCTTCGCAGGTTGGCAAGAACTATGAGGGCATTATCAGTGGGGTGAACAGCTACGGTTTTTATGTGCGAGAGAGTGCCACACACGCAGAAGGTTTTGTGCAGCGCGACACCCTTGATGAGGGCTGCGTGTATGAGGCGGCTCGCTTTCGCTGGGCTGACCATGACACTAACAAGGCGTATCGGCTGGGGCAGATGGTTGCCGTAGAACTTGTTTCTGTAAACCTCGCTCGCTCAGAGATGCAGTTTAGGCTCAAGACCTCCTCTTAGCCCTTTTGGATCCTCCATAAACTCTCTAAAAAAAGAACCTGTTTTTGAGTGAGCAATTTAATCCTACTTTTTATGTTGTTTGTGTATAATGAAGCAATGCAGTGTTCATTCCATGATTAGGAGGTTGTTATGCATTGTGTAAAATGTGGTGTTGATATGGGAGATGGTCAGTTTTGTCCAGCTTGCGGCGCTTCAAGAGATGGCGTTGTCGCTGGTGCTCAACAGGCTGCTCTCAAGAAGGGCGTCGGTAGCTTTTTTGATGCACTTAAGTTCCGCGACGCTGATGCTCCAGAAGAGGTCGCCGATTCTATCCTTTGGATAAACTGGCTGCGCACCTTGGCAGTTATCCTTTTCTGGGTAGGTGTTGTAGGCGTATGTCTTGGTGCCATTTCGGTTCTAATCTCTGGTTTTGCTGGCGGAGCAGGCCTCATGGGTTACGGTGACGCTGGTGCTGGCATTGGTCTGATTTTTGGTTCCCTCATTGGCGCAGTTATCCTGTTGGCCTTGGGCATATTTTTCGTCTTTACGGCAACGGCAAGCATTTTGTTCGTTTTGAACTGGGCTCGTGATACGGCCTTTATAAGGGCAAAAACAAAATAGCGGATACGGTGGTGCAGCTTTTTACTGAGTTGAGAAGCTGCCAATACGTTTATGAAGAGGCAGGCGCGCCGCATTGCGGCGCGCCTGCTAATTATTTTCACATCAAATAGTTTCAACTTTTTTGCTCAAAAACGCTCATTTTGTGGTATCATACTTGAGTTTGACCCAACACCTGTCTTGGTCGGTAACCAAGACGCTTAAGGAGAAGAGAATGAAAAAGGGAATTCACCCCGATTATGTTGAGTGCACCGTGCACTGTTCATGCGGCAATACCTTCCAAACACGAGCAACCAAACCAGAGCTTCGCTTGGAGCTTTGCAATGTTTGTCACCCGTTTTACACTGGTCAACAGAAGTTTGTAGATACCGGTGGACGCGTTCAGCGTTTTGCGGATAAGTTTGGCTCTGCGGCAAGTTCAGTTGCTCAGCGTGAGGCTGACAAGAAGGCTGCTAAGCAGGCCGCTTCTGAGGCATCTGAGGCTGCTGCTAAGGCTGCGCGCGAGGAGAAAGCTGCTGCTAAGGCCGCCAAGGCTGCTAAATATGCAGAAAAAGCTCCCAAAGCTTCTAAAGAAGCTCCCGCTGAGGAGGCAACTGAGGCTGTTGAAGGTGCTGATGGTGCTGAAACCGCTGAGGCTACCGAGAACGCCGATGCTGCTGTAGAGGCTCCTGCTGAGGGAACCGCCGAGGCTGCCGAAGCTGCCGAAAGCGCTTCTGAGGAAGCCCCCGAAGCAGCGAGCGAAACCGCTGAGTAACGCACGCGTAACAACAAGGGATACTGATGAGCCGGACGCTGCGTGTGTCTGGCTCATCGTTTATTATAAGAGCATACATATAGCCGAGGGCAAATGAGGAGTTTCATGAACACGTCTTTGAGCGTCACACTGCTAAATCATACGGCTGACCCCGAGCGAGCTATCGCCACGGCAGCACGACTTTGTTATGCCCCCCTCGGAGCCGCTGAGCTTATGGAGAGCATGACCGAAGAACAAGTCAACAAAGTGTTGGCGACCATTATGAAAAGCGGACATCATTCCGCCTTAGAACACGCCTCATACACCTTTGCTATCGACGGTGTGAGCCGCGCGCTTACCCACCAGCTCGTGCGCCATCGTCTTGCAAGTTTTAACCAGCAAAGCCAACGCTACGTTACCTATTCTGCCAAGCCAGAGATTGTAACACCACCTTCCGTAGAAACAAACGCCGAGTTAAAATCGGTATTTGATGCGGCAATAGAAAACACGTATCAAACGTATGCCGCGCTCGTAGAAGCGGGCATTCCTGCCGAGGACGCACGCTATGTGCTGCCCAACGCCTGCATAAGCAAAATTGTGGTTACAATGAATATTCGCGAGCTGCTGCACTTCTTTTCGCTCCGTTGTTGTCGCCGCGCGCAATGGGAGATACAAGAGCTGGGAAACCGCATGCTTGAACTATGCGTTCCAACAGCCCCCTACATTTTTATGGACGCAGGAGCCCCGTGCGTGAGGGGTGCGTGCCCTGAGGGCAAAATGACGTGTGGCGACCCCTTTGATAAGGCGGTGAGAGCATGACCACCAAAGTAAAAACTAGTAAGGTCATTGACGGCGGAGTAAACGTTGAAGCTGCTCGGAAGCTTGATTTCTCCCAAGAGCAAGCTCTTGAGCAACCGCTTGCAGCTCCCAGCGAGATGGCTCGTGCCGTTGATGAAACAGGCGTAGTTTGTCGTACGCACGTGGGCGGGCAGGCTCTCATCGAGGGCATTATGATGCGCGGCAAATACAACTGGGCACTTGCGGTGCGCAAGCCCGATGAAACTATGCACGTTGAGGAACATGACCTCGAAAGTGGCAAGGACAAAAACTCTTGGATGTACAAGCCCGTTGTTCGTGGCTGTACGGCACTGGTTGAGTCTTTGATGCTTGGATACAAGGCACTTGAGATTGCAACGCAGTATGCTTTTGAGGGTCTTGAATACGAGGAAAATGAAGCCAAAAAGCTTGCTGAAAGCAAAGCCGAGGGCGAGGCTGAGAGCGACACCAAGGTCGAACTCAAGACTGAAGCCAAGCTGAGCGTCACCGCAGACGCTGCAGATGCGGCAGACGCGGTAGCTGCAGATGCGGCAGACGCTGCAGACACCGCAGTTGCAAAAGCCGCCCAAGACACCCCAGATAACTCCCAAGATGATGCCCCCGAAAGCATTCTCCCCAAACCTGTTATGACGGCAACCATGATTATGGGCATTTTGCTCGGCATTGGTATTTTTGTGGTGCTTCCGGCGATTGTCACCAATCTTATTGTGGGCGATTATGGTGACCGCACTATTTTGTGGAATATCGTTGACGGTTTTTTACGTGTTGCGATTTTTGTGTTTTATATCTGGCTTATCGGGCGCATGAACGACATTCAGCGAATGTTTGCCTATCATGGTGCCGAACACAAAACCATTCATTGCTATGAACACGGCCTTGATTTGACGGTACCTAACGCCCGTCGTTTCCCCACGCTGCACGTACGTTGCGGCACGGCCTTTATGCTCATGACCATGATTATTGCCATTCTCGTATTTACGCTCGTTCCCGTACAGTTGCTTATTGACGGGCTTGGCGTTGAAAATGGCGTTTTCCGTCTTATTCTGGTTATTATTTCGCGCATTATTCTCTTGCCGCTTATCGCTGGCTTTAGTTATGAGGTTACGGTTAAGTGGGCGGGCAGCCGCCCCAATAATCCGCTCGTGCGCATTATCCTGTGGCCTGGCATGCAGTTGCAGCGTCTTACCACCAACGAGCCCGACGATGGCATGCTGGAATGTGCAATAGAAGCTATGCTTTGCGTGTTGCGGCGCGAGCAAAAAGAGGCTGCCGAGCAGGGCAAGGATACCAACGGGCCTAACGTTCCAGCTGCGGAGGGTGCATGAGTTCTGGACGTCGGCAATCGACCAACCCCTTTGTTTGGTTGCTTGTTACCTGCGCTCGTGGCCTCGCACTCTTTTTTGCGAGCTACTCGCTTCTGAGTTTGGTGGCAGCTGCACTCGGTAATACCTATAACCAAAATGTCTGGTGGATTGACTTGAGCTTCATGCCGTTTGCGCTCAGGCTTATTTTGCAGTTTGCGCTCATCGTTTCGCTGTACGCTTTTGCGATACGTATTCCCCGAGGGCTTGTACTTCGTATTGTCGAGGCCGTACCAAGTGCTTTGTTCGCTCTTTTTGCCTTCCAAAATATGGGTGGAGTGTATGGAGCAGCACTACAGGGCGATATTAAGTTAGGCTTTCCCCTTCCGTTTTCACTTTTTATTGCGATAGGTTTTGTGCTGCTTGCGGCAGCGATACTTTTTGGTGCATCGCTGGTACGCCGTGCCAACCGTCCATCGCGCTTGGCAACTGCTGTTGCTGTGGCGCTCACCGTTTGTGTGGTTGGCGTGCTATTTCCCTTAGGGCAAATGCTTTGTTTTGGCACAACGGAATACATCAACAAGACAGATGCGGCTGTGGTGCTTGGTGCCCATGTATTTCCTAACGGAACCCCCTCGCTCACCTTACAAGACCGGCTTGACAAGGCGATTGAGCTTTATGAGCAGGGGCGCACGCAAGTTCTCATTATGAGTGGCGGCATCGATTCTGACGGTACCAATGAGGCGTGGGCGATGTATGACTATGCCGTTGCACATGGGGTTGCCGAAGAGGACATTCTTGTTGACGAACACGGAGATAATACGCAGGAATCTGCTGCCAACACGGTTGAAATGATAAAATCTGCTGGATTCGAAAGTGTTAGTACAATAAGCAATTTCTATCATCTTGCACGCGTCAAAATGCTCTATCTAGCGGAGGGCTTAGATGTGAGCACTGTTCCTGCCGATGACCCCAAAGCTGGCTTGCCCGCACCTTTTACCTTGTTTCGAGAGATTCCTGGTTGGTGGTACTACTGGTTCACCAATCTTGCCTAAGCTTGTCTGTGAGCGCATAGTTTTTCTTAAAGTGCGCTAAAATGCTTAGAGAGAAATATGTGTTTGAATTATGAGCTTGTATGCCGCACGCAATCCCCCGTGCCACTCCTCTGCAAGATTTCATTAAGGAGCCGCACACAAGAGAAAGGTAGAAACATGGTATGTAAAAAATGTGGAATGTCCTTTGAAGGTGACGCAGCTTTTTGTCCGTTTTGTGGAGCTGATGTAGCTGTTGAAGCGGCTGGCGCTGTAGCAGCGCAGGCAGATGTCCAGCCTGTTGTCCAGCCTGTTGTCCAAGAAGCCTATACTCCGCCTACCTATGCACAGCCGGTCAGCCAAGGTGAGACTTTTCAGTCACAACCTTCGCAGGGAGAAGGAATGGGACAGGTGGGCTACAGTCAGCCTGTGTATGGCCAAGTGCAACAAGGTTATGCGGCTCCCTTGCCCCGCAGCGCTGGAAGTGGCATGGGTCTAGCTTCGCTCATTCTTGGTATTATTTGTGTGGTTTCGGTACCGCTCTTCTTTGTTGTGACAATAGCACTAGTTGCATCTGCAGGTCCAGCAATTTTAGATAACCCTGAGGCAGCTCTTGCCTCTTTGGGAGGGGGTCTTGCCCTTCTTCCCCTGCTGATGTTCGGCGGTATTATTGCTGGTATTATCGGCTTGGTGCTGGGCATTATTGGACGAAACACAGCCCACAAAGTTGGAGGCCTCACAGCAAGAGCAACCGCAGGTCTTGTGACCTCAATAGTTGGCTTGTCAATCTGGCTGCTTCTTTTTGCTCTTGGGCTGACAGCGCAATAAAGCAAAACTAAACAAAGTACAAAACTAAGTACGGAACTAATGCAACAGGCTTCCTTGAGTCGCCTGTTGCATTTTGTTTTATCCTGTGCGCATTCTGACCAGCGGTTATGTTTGTTCGGCGTATTCTGGAGCCGTTTGTTTGCTCAAAAATGACCAAAAGCCAAAAAAGTTATAAAATTGCTAATTTTTCTAGCCTTATTGAGATACAAATGGTAAAATAATAAAAAAATTACAAAAGACCTTAGTAATAACCTAAACGAACCCGGAGGTCTTTACTTGAACACCAAGCAAAGAAGAGCTTCAAAACCTGCTGCGCGCGGTAGCGCGTGCAGCACCGCACACAGTGCGCAACTGAGCGCGCAACGCAGTCCGCAGAGCAAAGCAAAGCCGCGCGCAACGTCAGCGCGCGCAGGCGCCAGCACTGCGAAAAAAGGCAGCAGCAAGGCTCGTCCAGCTGCCCGTGCCGGTGCGCAAAAAAACACAAGCAACGCTCGCAACAGCGCACGGGGTGGGCAAGCAAGCAAACCGCGCGGCGGAGCTGCCAGCAACACACGCGGCGGAGCTGCCAACAACACACGCAGTAACAGTCGTGGCGGCGCGCGCAACTCAGCACCTGCTAAAAACCAACGCAAAACTGCGGTTGTGCCAGAAGAAGAGTTTATCCCTAAGGCCCCGCTCCTCAGCGAAACAGTCAAAAACGATGTCATCGGATTAGCAATTACGGTCATAGGCATCGTGCTCCTTGTGGTCATCTTGGCACCGGGAGAGGCTATTGTCGCCCGCGTTTTAAGCGATACGGTGCATTTATTTATTGGGCTCGGCACCTTCCTTTTGCCCTTTATCGTAATTTTGTGGGGTTTAACCTTTTTTATTAAAAAGCGACTCACCTATGCGCCCCTGCGTTTTGTGCTGGGTCTCTCGCTCATTTTCCTCGGTGTTATCTCCCTTTTGGGCTCGTCAACACCGGGTGCTGCGGCAGATCCTGAGGCCATTTTGCAGCCCGATGCCGCCATGAGTCAGGGCGGATACCTTGGCGGTGCGCTGGCATGGGCGGGTTTGAGTTCTATTGGTCTGATTCCAACTAACATCATTTTTGTGGCTCTGATAATTGCAGGTGCCATGCTCATTGGTTTTTCTATTACTGGTCTTATCGAGCGTGTTGTTACTTTCATAAAAACAAGGCAGGAAGAAAACGCCGTTGAGCTGCCGTCGTTTCAGGGTGCGTATATGCTGGGCCCAAACGGCACAGACCCCAATGCCGCTGCCTTCATGAACCCTACGCGCTTGCGTAAAACTCCGTATGCGACCGAAAATCTCTATGACGAAGCTTTGTATGAGGAGAGCTACCTTGATGGTCCACAGGGTAAGCTGCCGCTTTCTGCAACGGCAGACCTTGGCTCAACGCGCCGTCTTTCTGCGTCGCAGGGAGCGAGTGTGCTTACGCCAACGGGAGTTAATCGAGGGAGGTTGTCGGTTGAAAGCCTTGATTTTGAGGACGGCGCAAGCACAAGCAGAGAGGGTAGAGAGGGCAGAGAGGGCAGAGGCGAGGCAAGCGGAACAACAAGTCGCAGCGCTCGCAACTCAAAGGGCAGTGCAAAGACCAGCACTCGAGGTTCAAATGGCTCAGCGGGCAAAATTGCCGCTGCTTCAGCCAGCGTCAGCAGTGCAAGTGCGCTTCTCGATAATTTCAAACTGCCCGACGAGCGCATTTTGCGTGTTTCTCGCGAAAAGGCTACCACCAAGGCAGGCATCAGCGAACTTAAAACAACTGCCGCCCGCCTCCAAGCTACGCTTGAGGAGTTTGGTGTTGATGGCGAGGTTATTGGCTGGATAGCAGGCCCAACGGTCACGCTTTATAAGATTTCTTTGGGCGAAGGTGTGCGCTTGAACCGCGTTACCAACTTGCAAGACGATATTCAGCTCGCACTTGCCGCACTTGCGGTTCGTATTGTTGCTCCTATACCGGGCACTTCGCTGGTGGGCATTGAAGTTCCCAATGATACCCGCAATACGGTGCTTCTTGGCGACGTTTTGCCTGCATCGCAACCAGGGCCTCTGCAGCTCGCCATTGGTAAAGATGTTGAAGGAGATGCCATTACTGCCGACCTCACCACCATGCCTCATCTGCTTATTGGTGGTACAACGGGTTCGGGTAAATCGGTGGCAATTAACTCCATTATTATGAGTGTGCTTATGCGTGCAACCCCGCGCGACGTGCGCATGATTCTTATCGACCCCAAACGTGTTGAGCTTTCGCTCTACAACGGCATTCCTCATTTGTACGTGCCGGTTATTACCGACCCCGCACAAGCAGCGAGTGCGCTTGCCTGGGCGGTGCTTGAGATGGAACGCCGTCTTAAGGTCTTTGAAAAACACGCAGTTAAAAATATTCGTCAGTTTAATGTCAAAGTTACTGCCGAACTTGAGCGCAGGGCTGCCGAGGAGGCAAAAGCTGCTGCCAAGGCTGCTGAGGCTGCCGTTAGCCCAAGCGCGAGCAGCGAGCTTGACGAACTTGACGAGTTTGGCGAGCCAATGAGCAGTTCCCAGCAAGCAAATGGCTCAGAAAACTCAGCAAGCGCCTCAGCCTCGGCAGCTGCAGCAGCTGCAGCTGAGCAAAAATCAGAAGCAGTCTTGCAAGAGGAACTTGCTGCTACCATGCCCTATATCGTTATAGTAATCGACGAGCTTGCCGACCTTATGATGGTCGCGGGCAAAGAGGTTGAGGCATCTATTAGCCGTCTTGCCCAGCTTGCACGTGCAGCTGGTCTGCATCTTATTGTTGCAACGCAGCGTCCCTCGACCAACGTTATTACGGGTCTCATCAAGGCAAACATCGTCAACCGCATTGCGTTTACCGTTGCATCAGGCATCGACTCGCGCGTTATTCTCGACACGCCGGGCGCAGAGGATCTTATCGGTCTGGGCGACTTGCTCTTTGGCAGACCTGAGTACAGCAAACCTATGCGCATACAAGGATGCTTTGTAAGCGAGCCAGAAATCGAAACGGCGGTTGAGTTTTTGCGCAGCCAAGGTGAGCCCGACTACCACGAGGACATTCTCTTTACCTCATCACCTGGCTTAAGCGCTGCTGGAATTGGAACTAGTGGGGATGCTGGCGACGACGACCCCCTCATGTGGGAAGCGGCTGACATAGTGGTTTCTAGTGGCCTTGGCTCGACTTCGACCCTACAACGACGTCTTAAAGTGGGTTATGCCCGCGCTGGGCGCATTATGGACATGCTTGAAATGAAGGGCATTGTAGGACCTCCAAATGGGAGTAAACCCCGCGAGGTGCTCATAGATGACGTATTAGACCTTGAAACGCTCAAGGCTTTTGAGAGCGCATAGATAGCGATAGTTTTAACCGTAGCTCATGGTATCATGCCTGATAATATGGTACGATTTGCTTAATTGAGGAAGCTGAGGAGGTTTGATTGGCAGGCGAAAGCTTTGGTGAACGGCTTGCAGCTGCACGCCAACGAAAAGGCCTGAGCATTGAGCAGGTCTCTGATGCCCTGCGCATTCGTGCCTCTATTATCAACGCCCTCGAACGATGCGACTTCCAAAATATGCCACTAAAGGGCTATTCCCGCAATATGGTTTCGTCTTTTGCGCGCTATGTGGGCTTACCCTCTACTGAACTTACCGAGCAATTCCTCCGCGAATATCATGAGTTCGAGAGCCTAAAAAGCCGTAATCAGCACTCGTCAAGCGCTCCAGCAGAGAGCGATCGTGCTGGTGAAGGTGGCTACTATGGCCAACGAGGTACCGAGCGCGCGCGCATTGGCGTTTCGCAGCGCAATAAAGGTACGCGCTCCTATTGGGATACGGCTGACCCTGCCACGCTTAACCGCTCCATGGAGCAAACCGCTACACGCTCCTCAAATGCAAGACGTTCTGTTCGCAGACTTGCCTCTGAGCAAGATGCGCCTGCCGTAACTCCAAGTTATGTAGCCAGCCGCTCGCAGGTAAAAGGCCCTTCTATTCTGCGTCACCCTATTTTGGTTATTGGGGCTTTGGTTGTTATTCTGGTGGCTATCTTGATTGGCTGGGCGTTTTTGGCTAACCAGTGCACGCAATCAGATACAGGAACGCTGCCCGCAACAGGGGCCTCGGCAGACTCTACGGATTATGGCGTAGATGGTGCGACCGTCGCAGACGCGGTTCCCAGCAATCAAATTGGCGATGATCAAAACCCTCAGCCCAAGAGTTTTGAATTAAGAATCGAGATAGCCGAGGGTGGGGCATCGTGGCTCCAGCTTTCGGTAGATGGAGAAACGGTGCTTGCTCAGGTATACAATGGTCCTTGGAAAGAAAAGTATACGGTTGAGGAGGGCGCAGAACTTATTGTTGGTGCGCCAAACAGCGTTAAGGTATTCCGCGACGGAAAACAGGTTAAGCTTAACGTCGGCGACAGCGGAACAGGGAGCCTCGAATTGAAAGCCAAGAAGTCGACCGCCGGTGAATAGGTAGCTTAGATAGGTAACTTAGCTACGCTGCAATATGCGAGAGTGCGCAGAATATACTCTGCAATGATAAGAAAGTAGGAGAATAATGGCAAAAGACAATAGTTTTGACATCGTTTCAGAAGTTGATATGCAAGAAATTGACAACGCGTATCAGCAGGCGCGCAAGGAGCTTACGCAACGCTACGACCTTAAGGATTGTGGTGCTACGCTGGAGCTTGATAAGGGAGCGGGGCGTTTTACGCTTAATGCGCCGAGCGATTTTGTGGGCAAGCAGGTCATTGACGTGCTTAACAGTAAGCTGGTGCACCGCAAGATAGACCTCAAGGCACTGCGTTGGTCTGAGCCTCAGGCTGCTACGGGTATGTCGGTACGCTTTTTTGGCGACGTTATTGCAGGTATCGACAAAGATACTGCCTCAAAAATTAACAAAGACATCAAGGCTGAGAAGTACAAAAATCTCAAAGTTCAAATTGAGGGGGACAAGCTCAGGGCTTCGTCGCCATCGCGTGACACCCTGCAAGAGGTTATCAACTTTTTGAAAGAGAAGGACTACGGTCAGCCCCTTCAGTTTGTGAATTATCGCTAAGCATGAACGACGAGTCAGCCATAAGCGAAGAGCCAGCCGTGGGCAACATAGCAGCTCCGCAAGCAGAAAGTTCGGTTTCCAAAGTCAATCTCGATGCGCTCCCTAAAGCCATCTGGTTTGAACGCGATGCCACGAGCGGGGTGGCGGAAGTACGCATTATCGACCAAACACGCCTGCCTATGCAAGGCGATGTTCTGTGTTGTCGCACGCTTGAAGCGGTAGAAACTGCTATCAAGACTCTTGCCGTACGAGGAGCCCCAGCCCTAGGAATTGCTGCTGGTTTGGCGCTGGCTGTGTGGAGTTTTAATGAATGTACCGAAACAGAACCTCAGGGCTATTTGGTCGCTCTTGAAACGGCAGCCGAACGCATAGCCTCTGCACGTCCCACGGCGGTAAACTTGCAGCGAGAGGCACAAAGGCTTGTTGTATTTGCACACGAGTTTGTTGCCAAAGCTGCTCCAAAAACGAGCTCTCTTGATGAGCTCAAAGAAGCTGTGTTAAAACACGCCTTGAGCATAGCCAAAACTGATGAGGCGCACTGCAAGGCCATTGGTAAGGCGGGTGCCACCCTGCTTAAGAAAGGCGCAAAAGTTCTTACTATTTGCAATACGGGGGCTTTGGCAACGGGCTCTATTGGTACGGCGCTGGGAGTTGTCTACACCGCCAGCGCACAGGAAAAACTTGAGCACGTTTGGGTGTGCGAAACCCGCCCCGTTAATCAGGGTTCCCGGCTAACGGCTTGGGAGTTAGCGACTGCTGGTGTGCCCTACACGCTTATTTCTGACAGCATGGCTGCCTCGGTTATGGCAAAGGGCTGGGTTGATGCCGTGTTTGTGGGAGCAGACCGCATCTGTGCCAATGGAGACGTGGCAAACAAGATTGGAACCTTGAGCCTAGCGATTTTGGCAAAACACCACAACATTCCTTTTTACGTGTGTGCGCCAAGTTCTACCATTGACGCAGAAACTAAAACGGGCGCAGAGGTAGATATTGAGCAGCGCGACCCTCGAGAACTTGCAGGCTTTACCGCAACGGGGGTTATCTTGCCACAAAACGCCCAACAAACAACCGCCTTTGACATACTCACAGAAGCTGGCTTATGCGAACTAACGCTGCGTAACGGTCAGCAGCTTGCTCTTGAGCGCAAAGGCGGTGCATACGCCTTTGATGCTTGGTTTGCCACCACGCCCTCTGGTGTTCAGATTTATAACCCCTGCTTTGACATAACCCCCGCTGAACTTATTACCGGGATTATTACCGAGGACGGAGTTGATGGCGCAGGTCGCTAGCCAAGCCGTCTCCTTTGTCCACCTGTCCAACGCCCCCTTTGCCAAAGTAAGAACCAGCTAATAAAAAAGTAAGAAAAAATACAGGCTGGGTTAAGAATCCGTACAGAGTCCGTACAGAATCTCGTGCTAGAGTGCTTGCTATGTGCGCCCAAACGCTAACAAACAGCTCCAGCACTGCCCAGCAGACCATCGATAACCTGCTTGAGCTGGTGTATCCTACCCGCTGTTTGGGCTGCGAAAAACGGGGAGTTTTGTTGTGCACGGCATGCGCAAGCAGGCTGATGTGGATTGACTCAGCCACTGCTTGCCAACGGTGTGGTGCGCCCTATGGAAAACTCATCTGTACGGAGTGTTATAGCAGAACAGGGCCAGAATTCTTCAACTTTGATGCGGCGGTCTGTGCGCTGAGCTTCGACGAAACCGTTGGACGGCTCATCAGGGGCTATAAAGACCAAGGTGAGCGCCGCGTTGCGTGCTTGCTCGCCTCATGCCTTGCGGCGGCTCTTCCGCCTGCTTGGCTTATGTGGGCAGACGCACTTACTTTTATTCCCGCCCAGCCCAGCGCACAACGAAAGCGTGGTTTTGACCATATTGAGCAGATTGCAACACTCCTTGCTCCAAAAATAAGCCTTCCTCTTTTAAGCCTGCTCGAAAAAGCCGCGACCGACGATCAGCGAAACTTAGGCAGAGAGGCACGTTTTCAAAATCTTGCGGGAGCGTTTCGCGTAAAAGCTCTCCCGCTCTCCTTGTTCGCACGTTCAGAAATCAGACTTATTCTCATAGACGATGTCTTTACCACGGGTGCCACGCTCAATGCAGCAGCAGGTGCTCTCAAGCTGGCGGGGGCTGCTCAAAACCCTCCCCAAAAGGTCGAAATCCGTGTTGCAACTGTTGCTCGGGTCTGGTAGTTTCGCTGCAGACTATAATGTATCCTTATAGGAGTTAATTATCTATCAGTAAGGAAACTCAATGGCAGGGATTTTTGAAAAGCTCCTCAGCACGGGCGAGGGCAAGCAACTTAAGAAGTTCGAAGGCATCGTAAATGAGATTAACGAGCTTGAGCCCAAAATGCAGGCACGCTCAGACGAGGAATTGCAGGCACAAACTGCTGCGTTTCGCAAGCGCCATGAAGCAAAGGAATCTCTTGAGAGCCTTTTGCCGGAGGCCTTTGCAACGGTGCGTGAGGCATCGGTACGTGCGCTTGGTATGCGCCACTTTGACGTGCAGCTTGTGGGCGGCATGGCGCTTAACGCCGGACAAATCGCTGAGATGAAAACGGGTGAAGGTAAGACGCTTGTTTCAACGCTGGCTGGCTATCTCAATGCTATTCCAAGCACGGGCGTGCATATTGTTACCGTCAATGACTACCTTGCCAAGCGCGATAGCGAGTGGATGGGGCGCATTTACCGTTTTCTCGGCATGGACGTTGGGCTTATCCAATCTGGCATGAGGCCAGAAAGCAAGCTGCCCTCCTACGCTGCCGACATCACCTATGGAACTAATGCGGAGTTTGGTTTTGACTATCTGCGCGACAACATGGTCAACCGCGCAAGCGACCGTGTGCAGCGTGGACACGCCTATGCCATTGTTGATGAGGTTGACTCCATTCTTATCGACGAGGCTCGTACCCCGCTTATTATCAGCGGCATTGGCACGCGCGCAGCAGACACCTACAACCGTTTTGCTCGTGCAATTCCCAATATGCGGGAGGGTGCAGACTTTGTGAAAGATGAGGCAAAGCGCACTATTTATGCCACCGAGGGCGGACTTCATAAGATTGAAACACTGCTTTCTCTCGATGACTTGTATGCTGATCCGTCGGGGCAGCTGGTCAATCATCTCCAACAAGCTTTGCGTGCCCAGTTCCTGTTCAAAAAGGACGTTGATTATGTAGTTATCGACGGAGAAGTAAAAATTGTTGATGAGTTTACGGGACGCATTATGGAAGGTCGCCGTTACAGCGAGGGCCTGCACCAAGCACTTGAGGCAAAAGAGCGAGTGTTGGTGCGTGAGGAGAACCAAACGCTTGCGACCATTACGCTACAAAACTATTTCCGTTTGTATAAAAAACTCAGCGGCATGACCGGTACTGCTATGACGGAGGACTCTGAGTTTCGTCAGATTTACAAGCTTCCCGTTATGGCAATTCCTCCTAACCGTCCCGTTGCTCGTGATGACCAAGTTGACCTTATTTATCGCACCATTGACTCCAAGTACTCTGCCGTTGCCGACGACATTGCCAGGCGTCACCACGCGGGGCAACCCTCGTTGGTGGGTACGGTTTCTATCGAGAACTCCGAAAAGCTTTCGCGCTTGCTCGAAAAGCGTGGTATTCCGCATGAGGTGCTAAATGCTAAGCACCACGAGCGAGAGGCGCATATTGTTGCACAGGCTGGACGTGCTGGTGCGGTGACTATTGCAACCAATATGGCGGGTCGTGGTACTGATATTTTGCTCGGTGGTAATCCTGAGTTTTTGGCTGAGGAGCTTTTGTTAGGCCAAGGAATTGACGAGGAGGAGATAAGCGATACGCTTCGCAACCGTGCGCTTGATCAGGCAAAAGGTACCTGCGCTGCCGAACACGAGCTGGTGGTAAAGGCGGGTGGTTTGGCGGTTATCGGTACCGAGCGTCATGAGTCGCGCCGTATTGATAATCAGCTTCGTGGACGTTCTGGCCGTCAAGGTGACCCTGGCTGCACGCAGTTTTATCTCTCTCTTGAAGATGACCTTATGCGCCTGTTTGGCGGCTCACGCATGGATCGTATTGCTGGGCTCATGGCTCGCACCGATATGGACGAGGAAACGCCCATTGAAAGCTCGATGGTTACCAAGGCTATCGAGGGTGCGCAGCGGCAAGTTGAGGCGATGCACTTTGATTCTCGTAAACACGTTTTGGAGTATGACGATGTGATGAATCTTCAGCGTGATGCCATCTATAAGGAGCGCAATGCTATTTTGGACGGCAAGGATATTCACGATCGTGCGCTTGACATTATGGAAGAAACTGTCGAGCGAGCCATGTCTGAATACTGCGATGGAGTTATTGACGACTGGGATTGGGAGGGCTTGAGCAAGTGGCTTGAGGAGCTTACGGGCATTGAGGACTTTGACCCGCACAATCTTATTGAGGATTACAACCGAGAGCAGGATTTTGAACCTGCTTTGCTCAAGCATATTGAGCAGGCGTTTGTTAAAAAAGAGGAAGTTATTGGCACTGAGCAGCTGCGCAAGCTTGAGGCTCAGGTTATGCTCCGCATTATGGATAATCGCTGGATGAACCACATGCAAGAGATGGACTATCTCAAGATGGGTATTGGCCTGCGTGCTATGGGACAACGTGACCCACTTACTGAGTATAAAAGCGAAGCGCACGCTGCGTTTGGTGAGTTGCGCAACACCATGTATGAGGATTACTTGCGTACCATTTTGCGTATTCAGGTTATACAAGAGGAGGAATCCTCCGAGCAACTGAGTAGCGCACAGTATTCTGGGCCGTCTGACCCGAGTGAGGGCTCTTCTCTTATGGACGAGGCACGTGCTGCTGCACAAATGCAGGCTGTTTCTGGCCAAGCACAGCGCAAAACGGCAACGGTTGTCAAGGACAAAAATGACCCGTATGCGACGGTAGGACGCAATGATTTGTGTCCGTGTGGCAGTGGCAAAAAGTATAAAAAATGTCACGGCATGAATGCTGGCTAGAGAGTTTATGACAGGCGTGCTCGGCGGTGGGTTGGTCAAAGCTCAATCAGACGAGGTGGCTCGGCTAGGAAGTGTCCGCCAGAGAGTTAAGTGTCCGCCAGAGAGTTAAGTGTCCGCTAGAGAGTTAAGTGTCCGCTAGAGAGGCGAGGCAGGAAATCCATGCAGTATGTACTCGTGTTTTTAGAGGGAGTTATTGCCTTTATTTCGCCCTGCCTTTTGCCTTTGCTGCCGGCCTATCTTTCCTTTTTTGCCGCTGGTAAGGCGGATACGCGCGCAACGCTTGTTAATGCTTTCGGGTTTGTCTTAGGCTTTAGCCTGGTATTTGTGCTGCTGGGAGCGTTTGCTGGAACATTGGGTAAGTTTCTCGTTGAATATGGTTTTCCTATTGGCGTGGTGGCTGGTTGCATCGTTATAGTGTTTGGACTCAATTTTCTCGGCGTTATTAAGATTGGTTTTTTGAACCGCACCATAGGGAGGCAGACTGATACCAGAAACCTGAACCTTTTTTCATCTATTCTTTTTGGTATTGTGTTTTCCATAGGTTGGACGCCCTGTGTTGGTGCCTTTTTGGGCTCAGCTTTGATGCTGGCTTCGCAGCAAGGAAGCATGGTAGTGGGAGCGTTTATGTTGCTGGTGTTTTCTCTCGGTTTGGGCATTCCCTTTATTGCAAGCGCCCTGCTCATAGACCAAATAAAAGGAGCATTTGACTTCATCAAACGAAACTATAAGATTATTAACATAATCTCGGGCGTACTGCTTATTGTGGTTGGCTTGCTTATGGTTACGGGACTTATGGACAGAGTTGTTCACGCACTGGCGGTTTGATGGATCAAAGTGAGTTGAGATAAGTTGAGATGGTCTGAGATGGGTTGAGATGGCCTGAGTGCACGCAGTGGCGAAAGGATTTTTCATGGACAAGAAAAAAGTCATTATTCTGGCAGCCGTTTTGGTCGTGCTTCTCGTTGGGGCTTCGGTGACCTACGCCCTGCTGGGCAAAAATGTGAGTCCAAACAATGCGTTTGTGCCTGAAGGGCAGGAGCAAAATGCCGAGGGCGCAGATGAGACAAGCTCCTCGGTCGATGAGGGCAACGATAGTGCTTCCGCTGCAAACAACGCTGAAGCCGACCCTCCGCTTGAGCTTGCACCTGATTTTGTTATGACCGACAGCAAGGGCAAGAAGGTAAAACTCTCTGACCTGCGAGGAAAGCCCGTGGTTTTGAACTTTTGGGCGAGCTGGTGTCCACCATGCAAAGGCGAGATGCCTGGGTTTAATGCAGTGTATGAGGAACTTGGCAGCGAAGTCCAGATTGTGATGCTTTGCCTGCTTGACGAAGAAGAGACACAAGGCGATGCACTTGGATTTGTGGAGTCGCAAGGATACAGCTTTCCCGTGTATTTTGATGTGCAGCAAGAGGGGGCTATAGCGTACAACGTCCGAGCGATTCCAGCTACCGTTCTTATTGACAAGGACGGTTGCCTTGTTGCTGTGCAGCAGGGTGCTTTGGATGAGAGCACGTTGCGAGAGGGCATTGAGCTTATCCGCTAGTTCGCCCAGATGGTACTCCTGCACGTTGTTTTTCCTCGAGAATTTTGCGTGATTTTGTGTACGAGGCTTCGGCAGGCGTCATCGTCAAATTTGTGGCATCTCTTGCAAAAATCTTGTGCCAATCTTATGAACGACCGCATCAAGAATGGGTCGTCATGGTATCATGCTTGAGATGGAAGATATAAGCCAACAGCTCGAGCCCCTGCGCGTGCGCCTTGATGAGGCGCGGAGTTATTTGCGTCTTGAGGATAAGCGCACTGAGCTTTCCAACCTTGAGCAGATTTTTACTGAACCCGGTTTTTGGGACGACCAAAATCGCGCTCAAAAACTTTCCAAACAAGCAGCTGACTTGCGTGCTGAGATTAGCGATTTTGAGGCCGCCGCTGCCTTGTGCGATGAGGCGCAGACGGCAAACGAGCTTGCTCTTATGGAAAACGATGAAACCTTGGCAGCCGAGGCAGCGGCGGCCTGCACTGAGCTTGCTGGTGCCCTAGATGCGATTGAGCTGAGCTCATGGTTCACCGGTGAATACGACCACGGAGATGCAATAGTTTCGGTCAACCCTGGACAAGGTGGGCTTGAGGCGCAGGACTGGGCTGATATGCTCTTTAAGATGTATATGCGCTATGCTCAAAATCACGGTTGGGGCGTTGAGGTGCTGGACGCACCTGCCGGCGAAGTCATTGGTATTGACCATGCAACGTTTATCGTAAGCGGACGCAACGCCTATGGCATGCTCCAAGCAGAGCAGGGCACGCATCGGCTCGTGCGTATTTCTCCCACTGATGAAAAAAAACGCAGACAAACCACGTTTGCTGGTGTTGAAGTGCTGCCCGTGTTGCCCGATGACATTGAAGTTGCAATGGACGAAAGCGATTTGCGTATTGATGTGTATCGCGCAAGCGGTCCTGGCGGGCAAAGTGTGAATACTACGGATTCTGCGGTGCGCATTACGCACGTGCCAACGGGCACTGTGGTGACGTGTCAAAATGAGAAATCCCAGACACAAAACCGTGAAGCTGCCAAGAAGATTTTACGTGCCCGTCTTTTTGAGCTTGAGCAGGCAAAACGTGATGCCGAGCTTGCCGAGCTGCGTGGCACCAAAACCGAGGCTTCGTGGGGAAACCAAATACGTAACTATGTGTTGTACCCGTACCAGCTTATTAAAGATGTGCGCACGGGCGTTGAAACGGGCAATGTTGATGGTGTGTTAGCCGACGGCGAGCTTGACCCCTTTGTTGTTGCGTATCATCGTTGGCGGGTGGGGGTTGGCAAAGAATAAGGGCTGGCAAGGAGTAAGAGCCGGAAAAGGCTCCAGTTAAACTGCCCAAGCAAAGTGTTGGGCAAGATGTTTGATGAGTGTAGAGCAGGGTTGACGAGTGTAGAGCACAGCGCCGAGTAAGGTGTGGGGCACGTGTTGAGAAAGGGAAGGAACATGGCGTTTAACGCAGAACAAGTACGGCAGCGTGCGCTTAAGATGCGCCGCGACATTGTTGACATGATAACCGAGGCAGGCAGTGGGCACCCTGGCGGGTCACTTTCTGCGACTGATATTATGGCAACCCTCTATTTTGGTGAGGTTCTCAACTATGATGCCAACAATCTAACTTGGCAGGAGCGCGACCGCTTTATTCTCAGCAAAGGACACGCAGCTCCCGTACTCTATGCTGCGTTGGCACAGGCAGGTTATTTTGACCGCAAGGAGCTTGCAACACTGCGTAAGTTTGGCTCGCGCTTGCAAGGACACCCCGATTCTCGCAAATTACCCGGCGTGGAGGTTTCTACAGGCTCGCTCGGGCAAGGTATTTCTGTTGCGACGGGTCTGGCTGCGGGGCTTAAGCTTGCCGCCGCCAATGGCGACTCCGCTACAGACGTCGACTCCTCCACAGACACCGACCCCTCCACAGGCGCCAACTCCTCAAAAATCCCCTTTGTCTATGCGCTTCTTGGCGATGGCGAACTGCAGGAAGGCCAGGTTTGGGAGGCAGCCATGTTTGCCGCTCAGCAAAAACTCGGCAACCTTATTGCCCTTATCGACAACAATAATCTGCAAATTGACGGGGAGCTTGCCGAGGTCAACAGCCCGTACAGTATCGAAGAGAAGTTCAAGGCGTTTAACTGGCAGGTGCTTACGTGTAAAAACGGACATGATGTTGAGGAAATTAAAGCCGTGCTTGACGAGGCACGAGAACGTGCGCTGAAGGCTCTCGCACAGGGCGAGCCCAGCAGCCCAGCTCCAACGGTCATTGTGTTTAACACCGTCAAAGGCAAAGGGGTAAGTTTTATGGAGAACAAGGCTGACTGGCATGGCGTCGCTCCCTCAAAAGAACAAAAGACGCAAGCCTTAGAAGAGTTGGGGGCATAAGATGGCTGAGCTAAAAACGGATAAAACGGCCGACCAAAAAATTGAAAAAAAAGCCACCCGTGCTGCCTACGGAGAAACTCTTATCGAGTTGCTTAATGAGGGCATTGACGTTGTTGCGGTTGATGCCGACCTCAGTGGTTCGACCACCACTGCCAAACTGGCAAAAGTTGCCCCAGAACGTCATTTTAATGTCGGCATTGCTGAGCAAAATATGATTTGCGTGGCGGCAGGACTTTCTCTGGCAGGAAAAACTGCCTTTACTGGCTCGTTTGCAGTATTTGGTACGGGTCGCGCCTATGACCAAATTAGAAACACGGTGTGTTACGCCCAACTTAACGTCAAGATTGCCCCTACGCACGCAGGTATTAGCGTGTGCGCCGACGGCGGCAGCCATCAGATGGTTGAGGACATCGCACTCATGCGTGCGCTCCCCAATATGCGGGTTCTGGTGCCGGCAGATTATCCGAGCGCCAAAGCCGCTCTGCGTTTAGCCGCGCAAACCTCTGGTCCCGTGTACGTGAGAATGGGTCGCTCAAATGTGCCCATTATTTACGATGACTCATCGCCTGTCACCACTGCGTCAACTCTAAATCTTGGCACGGCGCGCGTGGTGCGCGAGGGCAGCGATGTTACGCTTGTTGCCTGTGGTGTTGAGGTTGACCAAGCTCTGCAAGCAGCTGAGCTTTTGGCAGCCGATGGCGTAAGTGCCGAGGTCATCGACGCATTCTCAATAAAACCTCTGGACGAAAAAACTATTCTGGAAAGCGTGCGCAAAACAGGTGCGGTAGTAACCTGCGAGGAACATTCGGTTATTGGCGGGTTGGGTTCTGCGGTTGCAGAATTGCTTGTTGAGCAGCCCGATGCAAGCGTGCTTCTCCGCAAGCCCTTACAGCGTATTGGCGTGCAGGATCGCTTTGGTACTTCGGGAGATTTTGACGAGCTTTTTGCCGAGTTTGCGCTTGATGCCCAAGCCATCTACAATAGAGTTAAGCAACTTTAGCAAAGTGTCGTTTATGAGAGTCGATTGTTTGTTTTATTGGTGAATTTGAGCAAGGCGGAGCATTTTCTCAGACATTGGTGGGAGAGGTCATGTTATGGACGAGAGATTTTGCCGAAAGTGTAGAGTGCCTGCAAACCTTCGTGGCGAGTGCAAGGCAAAACTTGTTACAACTGCTGCTGGTGAGGGTGCTGGAGCTGCTGCACCTGCCACCTGTGCAACGTCTGCCGTTTCGCTTGTTACCACTTTGCCAGCTGCCGACGATGGTCTTAAAAGTAGAACCTATTGTGGATTTTGCCTAAAAAACGGTGCCTTTATTGACCACTGTCCTACGAGCAAAATGCTCGAGGTTGCCGTTTCGCATCTGCTTGACGAGAGCGCCTTTGAAGAGGGGACGGTAAATGCACCACAAACACCTCCGCAGATTTTACGCCGATGGGATAGAGAACAGCCAATAGGCTAGGGGCAAAAGGAAACGAGGAGCAAAAATCAACAGAGAACGCATAGACATTCGTTTTGCGACGCCTGAGGACGTTACGTTTATTCTCCAGATGATTTCTGAGCTTGCCGAGTATGAAAACGCTCTCGATGAGGTTAAGGCCACCAACCAACTACTGCAAAAATGGATCTTTGACGAGAAAAAGGCCGAGTGTCTTATCGGCAGCCTTGACGCAAAACCCTGCGGCATAGCTCTGTTTTTTACGAGCTTTAGCACGTGGGAGGGTGTTCCGGGTATTTTTCTTGAGGATTTAGTGGTGAGCAAAAGTGTCCGCGGAAACGGCGTTGGACTTGCGCTTCTCACCGAGCTGGCGCGCATTACACTTGAGCGTGGTTATAAACGTCTTGAGTGGAATTGCCTTGACTGGAACGAACCGAGCCTTGCGTTTTATCAGTCGCTTGGCGCAGCAATACAAGGAGAGTGGGTAGGGCATCGCCTTGAGAGCGACGGCATGAAAGCCCTTGTTGATCGCGCCTCGACGTAGCAGATTTGCGTCTTTATCGGCAAGCAAAGGCTGAGTTTGATAAAAATCCGATTACGCATACTCTTGATGAGGCTGAACGTGAGTTGGGCTTATAGTTGGTATAATCTCCTATAACACGTATCTGATTGGAGATAGTATGAGTGCCCGCACAAACAATGTTACTTCTATCCGCAGTTCTCAAAAAAAATCCAATAGCAAAAATGCAGAGCTTACGGTTCGTGAGCTTGAGCAACTTTTGTTTGCAGCGTTTCCCGCTACCGACGCCCTAGAAGACGATCGTATTGGTCTGCTGGTGGGAGAAGCACATGCGCAGGTTGGCTCTATTGCCCTTGCGCTTGATGCTTCGGTAGATGCCATAGAAGTAGCTGCGACGTATGGCTGCAATGTTTTGGTAACGCATCACCCGGTGTTTTGGAACGCGCCCTCGGTGTTTTTGCGTGAGGCGAGTGCTTGCTCACCAGCAGGTTCTGCCGAAGCTGCTGCCGTCTATCGTGCGGCAGAACAAGGTGTGGCGCTTATCGGCATGCACACCAATCTTGACTGTGCGCCGGCTGCGGCAGGCATGCTGCTTGAGCCGGTGGGATATGAATACCGTGCTCCGCTTGCCTATCCAGCCGAGCTTGGTCGGGAACTTTCTGAACTGGCAGATGCAGCAGACGCAAAGAAGAGTGCTCGTGCCAAATGGAACTTAGTGCGCAGTGGCTCTGGCGCAAGTAAACCCGTTGCTGGTTTGGGACAGTTGGGTGTGCCGTGCAAAGCGAAATCTCCAGCCCCAGCCCAACCCCAAACGCCTACGCTTAAAGAACTCGCCCAGCGCTACGAGGAGGTTTTTGGAGCGGTTGCTCGTGTGTGGGGCGATGAGGATATGCCCATAGAGGTGTTGGCAACGTGTTCCGGTGGCGGTGGCGAACTGGTGCGTCGGGTTATTGCAAGTGGCGCAAGCTGCTACGTAACGGGCGAAGTGCGCTATCATGAAGCGTTGGAACTTGCAGCGGCGGGCGTGGCGCTTATAGAACTCGGGCATGACCGCTCGGAGCTTCCGTATCGTTTTTATCTGCGTGACGCTTTGCTCAAGCAAAAAATAGCGCAGGAACGTATTTTTATCATCGAGCCACTGGTTTCTTGGTGGCAACCGTGGAGGACAGAGTTGTGATGAGCAGAGCGGACAGGATAGCTAAAAGCGCAAGAAACCACAAGCAACCATGGAGGACAGAGTTGTGACTACTCCAAGCGAAGCTGAGTTTTTGCTGGCCTTACAAGAAAGCGACTTCAAGCTCCGGCAGCTTAAAAAGCAGCTTGACGAGCTACCTCAGCGTGCCAAAATACTTGACCTGCGGCACAAGCAGCGTGAGGTTGAGGAAAAAATTGAACAGGTAGGTAGCTTGCGTGCAGAAAACGAGAACACCATACGTCTTTTGCAGGACGATGAGGAGCGAGCTATAGCGCATCGCAAAGAAACGCAAAGCAAGATTGACGAAAGCTCTGATTATAAAGAAACGGGTGCGCTTACCCGAGAGCTTGAGGCAGCGGTCAAAAAAATTGAGAAAATCGAGTTTGAAACGCTCAAGCAGATGGAAAAACTTGATAAGATAAACGAGATTATTGTGCAGGCAAAAGCTGCGCTCGTAAGGCTCCAAGAGCAAGAAGCAGAAACGGTTGAGGATTTCAAAAAGAATGGCTCCGAGCTTCAAAACGCCGTACTGCATGAAACAACTTTGCGTGAAAAACGTGCAACGCACCTCTCGGACTCTTTGCTCAAGCGCTACGAAAAAGCCGTGGTGGCAAAGGGCGGCATTGGCGCTGCCTACATTGAGGATGACCACTGTAGTGCGTGTAGAATGCCGTATGCCGAGGGCCAACTTATGCAGCTAAAAAGTAGTGGAGAGCTCGCAGAGTGTCCGCATTGTCACCGCTTGCTAGTGACGAAGCGCTAAGGACTAAAAAAGGCGCGTGAACAGCAACGAGGTAAGAACTAAGCGAGCAACAACGAGATAAGAACTAATTGAGCAGCAACGTAGCATGAACTAATTGAGCAACACGAGGCAAGAACGAAAGGATTATTCTGGCATGAGCAATACCAAAGCTATAAAACCTCATCGAGCGGTGCTTAACACCGACGGTGGTTCTCGGGGCAATCCTGGCATCAGCGGGATTGGCTTTGCGCTTGCTGCCGCCGACGGCGACCAACTTGTGCCCCTGTGTTCGGGGGGAGCCTATATTGGCGTTGCGACCAATAATCACGCGGAATATCAGGCGCTTATCTGGGGCTTACGTAATGCGCTTGAGTCGGACGTGAAAATTATCGACGTTTACGCTGATAGCGAGCTTGTGATCAAGCAGCTCAACGGTGAATACAAAGTTAAAAACGAAGGCATTAAGCCGCTTTATGCACAAGCCCGTGCCCTGCTCGGAGCGTTTGAGTCTTACACAGTAAACCATGTTTTGCGCGAGGAGAACGCTGCTGCCGACGCCCTTGCGAATGAGGCGATGGACACTCGTGAACAGGTAGGGGATTATTGTGTTCCGTATTTGTCGGGTACGCTTTTTGATGAGATAAGCTCTAGCTCCTCAGCCATGCCAAGAGAAACAAAAACAAATGAGGGCGTTGCTCCTGCTGCTCGCCAGGCAAAAGAGAAAGGTACACCTATGTATACGCTTACGGTAAAAGACCATTTTGATGCGGCTCATGCGCTTGTTGGGTATCCGGGGGAGTGCAAAAACCTGCACGGGCACACTTGGGATATAGAGGTGAGCGTGTGCGGTACGCAGCTTGACGAGGTGGGGATTGTCTATGATTTTAAGGACATCAAAAGTGCGCTCAAGGCCATTTTGGACACCTTTGACCATAAGTTTCTCAATGATATTCCGCCGTTTAATGAACTAAACGCAACGGCTGAGAACTTGGCACGAGTGATATTTGAGCAGCTTGAACCCGGCTTGCCCGCTCACATCGACCTCAAAGAGGTTGCGGTGTGGGAGTCGCCCATTGCCCGCTTAAGTTACACACGCGACTAGGAGTTCTTATGAACGCAGCTAAAACCTTTGAGCCTACGGTACTATTAGGCATAACCGGCGGAATTGCCGCCTACAAAGCGTGCGAGATAGTGCGTGGGCTTCAAAAACAAGGCGCTCGGGTTAAGGTTGTTATGACCGAGCACGCCACCGAGTTTGTTGGTGCGGCAACCTTTAAGGCTCTTACCAATGAGCCGGTTGCCTGTCCGCTTTTTGACGAACCGGGCGCTCCTATTCATCATATTTCTTTGGCGCAAGAAGCAGACGTGTTTTGCATTGCACCCTGCACCGCAAATGTGCTAAATAAACTAGCAAATGGTGTGGCTGACGATTTGCTCACTACCACGGCCCTTGCCGCTACCGCTCCTTTGATAGTAGCTCCCGCAATGAACACGCAGATGTGGCGTGCTGAGCCCACGCAGGCTTCTTTGGCGGCTTTGCAAGCACGGGGTATTGAGATTATCGAGCCAGAGTGCGGTATTCTTGCTTGCGGTGACGAGGGAGAAGGGCGGCTTGCCTCGGTTGATACTATTGTTGAGGCAATTATGGGCGAGCTTGGCAGAGCGCGTGATTTTGAGGGGGTAAAAATGCTCGTTACTGCAGGCCCTACACGTGAGCCCTTAGACCCCGTGCGTTTTATTTCCTCGCCCTCAAGTGGATTGACAGGCTTTCTTATTGCAGGAGAGGCAGCACGTAGGGGAGCAGAGGTTACGCTTGTTACTGGCCCCGTTACCCTGCCCGACCCCTTTGACGTTACGGTAAAGCGTGTTCAAACCGCCGCTGAGATGCTCGAGGCGGCTACCCCTGTGTTTGGTGAAGCTCAAGCTGCCATTTTTACGGCCGCGGTTTCTGACTTTAGGCCTACTGACCCTGCGGTGAGCAAGATAAAAAAGGGTCGTGATGTTGCCGCCGATGCTCCCACAACGCTTGAGCTTACTCCCAACCCCGATATTCTTGCCACCTTGGCGGCAAACAAGGCACAAACGGCAAGCGGTAAGCCCGTCTATGTTGTTGGTTTTGCTGCCGAAACTGAAGATGTTGAGGCTGCGGCACAAGCAAAGCTGGTAAGCAAAAACGCTGACCTCGTTATTGGCAACGACGTGTCTAAGCCCGGGCTTGGTTTTGCCAGCGACTACAACCAAGTGCTTTTTGTTGATGCCGAGAAAACCGAAACTTCGGAGGTTATTACCAAACGTGAGCTTGCTCGTCAGATACTCGACCGCATTGCAAAAAAGCTTTGATGCTGCGGCGTGGCGTAGTGCAGTGTGGCGTAGTGCAGTGTAGCATAGTGCAGTGTGGCGTAGTGCAGTGTAGTGTAGCAACAAACTGAGGCTTGAGTGGAAAGCGGCATGGAGGATACTCCCAAAATACACAAAAAACGGCTGCGCGAGAAGCAAACTATCTCACAAATGGTTGCTCTTTATTGTGCAGATGCTCACGCTGCCAGCGAGCGTTTTGAGCGTGCGTTTTGTGGCGAGGCTTTATGCAGCGAGTGTCTTGTGCTTGATGAATATGCTATCAAGCGTACCGAGCGCTGCCGCAGCATGGACATTAAAACAACCTGTGAGGAATGCGGCAACCACTGCTATGACCCTGCAAAAAGAGAGAGCATACGGGCGGTTATGCGGTATTCCGGTCCCCGTATGCTCAAGAAACATCCTATTGCCGCCCTGCGGCATCTTGCCAAACGCTAAGCATTACTCAAGGTCTTGCACGGTCATTTTGTCGAGAGCTTGTTGCTTGCGGCGTTTACCTCTGCATGATCCATAGATTGTCATAAAAATAACCGTTGTGACGTTGTAGACGAGAAAGAGTATGATTGCCTCAGGCAAGCCAAAACCACCGCCACCTTCTGGAACGGCGACAGTAAAAATTGTGATATAAAACAAAGAAAACATAAAGTTCAAAAGGGGTAGTACGAGCCCCGGCCACCGGCTCTCACTCTTTGAAAGAAAGAATTGCAAAACAAAGGAACCGATGAATAAAAGAAAGATTCCAATGGCGTTTATTGCGCTAATCATTGTTGCTGCCCTCCATTTTTTTGTATTCAGAAATTAAAATTTTTGCTGTGCCAAAATCAAGTTTGTCGCTAACAGCCAAACGCTTGATGAGTGCCACATACGGTTCACTTGACGTACTTTCGCTTATTTCAATCTTTTGTATGAGCTTGTCGAGCCTCAGGCGCACCGTGGGATAGGTAACACCGTATTGCTTTGCCATTTCTTTGAGTGAGCCAGATGCGAGCAAAAACTTTTTTATGAAACTCACGTCCTCTTCCTCAAGGTCGGCTAGCCACTCAGGGACCATGTCGGTTGTCATGTTGTACTCCTTTCTTGTCATTGTTCGATCCAGCGAAATCCTGCGCAGATTTAACTTTATTCAATATAAACTTAAATAAAATTAAAGTCAATAGGAAAATTGTATTTATTTTTAGTTTTATTTTTATTAGTAGAGAAGCCTTGCTATTTGATAGAAAGGCAGCCCAAAAAAGGGCTGTCAGATAGGTACTATAGATAGGTACTATGAGAAACTGCGCATATATTGGGCTCCAAACAACATAAAACTACGCTTCATCAAAGAGCAGCTCAACTTCAAACAAATCACCGACGGCACGAATGACCAACTCGCCGCCCATCAACTCCATGAGGCTTTTAGCAATGTAGAGCCCGAGCCCACTGCCTTCGGTTTTGCGTGCTCGATCGCCCCGAATGAACTGCTCAGTGAGCGCATCGCTCGGCAAGTCAATGGGAACTTCTGAGGTGTTGCGCAAAATGATGCTCGTGCTGTTCTTAAGAGTCGCCTCTGCAAAAACCCCACTGGCACCTCCACCAGTTTCAACGCCAGCTTCTCCGTATGTTTTACCGCCAGTAGGGGGCACTATCTCCACAAACACACGGGTTTTGGGCAACGCATATTTTGACACATTGCTAAAAATGTTTTCCAAAACACGCCAGAGATGCCTGCTGTCTGCCTGCACCATAACGGGCTGCGATTGTGAGGTGGCAGAGGCAAGAGTCAAATGTCGCTCGGCAAAAGGCTCCTCAAACTCTCCAACAATTTGTCCGACTATTTCTGTCAAATCAAGTGCTTCTAGATTAACTCTTAGGCTGCCCGTGCCTGCCTTTGTTGCCTCCATTAAATCGTCAATGAGAGTCTTGAGGCGGACGGATTTTCGGTCAAGCACGTCAAGGTAGGTGTCAAAGTCATTGTTGTCAACGGGTAGCCCTTTCATCAAATCTATGTAATTGACCAGCGAGGTCAGAGGTGTTTTAATGTCGTGGGAAACATTGGTAATGAGCTCGGTCTTAAAGCGTTCAGCCTGCAGCTTCTCCTCGTTCGCTTTGTCATATTCTGCCAAAAGCTTGGTGTGTTCCAATTCATGTTTTTCTTGGCTGTGTACCAAATACATAGCCACATAGCTGAGGGCCAAAATCACAAACGTCATAATGACAAAATAAAGCATAAGAGGTGCAGTCCTCAAGCCAATATTTCCGCCAAAATCAAGCGCAGTAAAATCTCCGATGACATTAAAAGGACTAAAATGGAAATGGAGGATAAGGCTTATCACCAAGAGCAATGCCATAAGTATTCCTATGGGTTTCTCAAGTGTGTAGAGCTTAAAAAAGCGTAGCCAGTAAAAGGTTTGTTGAAGCCGTTTGTTTCGAACGTTGGCAAGCAGATTGCTCAAAAGAAACATAACCACTGCGTAGGACAACAACGACAAGGCTGTGAGCGCAAATGGTGAAAAGCCATACACTCCGCCTATCATTACGAATGTGCGAGAAAAAATAATTACTGAATAGGCTAAGACCGCCAGCGCAAACACGTCATATTTACGCCAGAGGGGAGAGGGTGCTTCTCTCTTAGGCCCACGTTGTCCTAGCCAAACTGAAACAAAGAAAACTGCAGCGCAGGCTACAAATGAAAAAAGGGCAACTGGTAGAGGCAGCTCCAAAAACTTTCCAAACGCCCATGACATATAAGAATCATAACTGATGCTCAGCCAGCGCACGAGAGCAACCGCCGCAAAAAAACCGAGTGTCAGCGCAACAACTTTTGTTGTGGTGGAGTGAAGGACTTTTACTACAAAATTTGTGTCCGAGTTAACGCCGGAGTCTGCATTCGCACTCATGCCGGAGCCCGTACCTGTATTTGTGTGAGAGTTCTTATTGTCGCTCATTTGAGTTTCACCACCTTATAGCCAAGACCGTAGATAACTTTGAGATACCGTGGTTCCTTGGGATTGATTTCAATTTTTTCGCGGATATGCCTGATGTGAACCGAAACTGTTTTGGGCACCTGCAGCGCAGGCTCGTCCCAGACAGCCTCATATATTTGTGCCGAAGTATAGACGCAGTCCATGTTGCCCATGAGCAACTTAAGAATGTTGTATTCAAGAGCGGTGAGCAGGACTTCATCGCCATCAATGGTTACCCGTTTTTGCCTGTCATCAAGGATAAGGCCGCCTGTTTCGTAGAGGTTGGCGGGTGCCGTTGCCTGTGATGTTGTCTGTCCTGCTGCTTGCGCTCCTGTCTGCGCAGCTGCCTGTCCTGCTGTCTGCGCTCCTGCCGTGGAGGTCTTTGTACTTTTGTTGCCAGACCCTGCTTGTTCGGCCTGCTCAGTTTGCAGTCCACCCAAACGAGCATAGCGCCGCAAGGCAGCTTTAATGCGTGCTAAGAGCTCAACGGGATTAAACGGTTTAGTGATGTAGTCGTCGCCACCCATGTTAAGCCCCAAAACACGGTCGGTATCCTCGCTTTTTGCGCTGAGAAACAAAATGGGAGCATTGCTGGTTTCTCGGATTTTGACCGCTGCGGTAATGCCGTCCATCTTAGGCATCATCACGTCAAGCACAATAAGGTGTATCGACTCTTTTTCGACGGCACGCACCGCCTCCGCCCCATTTTGAGCTTGGAGCACTCGGTATCCCTCCTGTTTGAGGTAAATCTCAAGGGCGGTAAGAATATCTGGGTCGTCATCGCAGATTAAAACAGTATAGTTTGGCTGGTAGGCTGCGCTGTCACCTGCGCTGTCGCCGGCATTTTTTGCGCTGCCCGTGCCTGCTGCTCCGCTGGTGCTTGTTAGGTTGTTCACAGAATTGTTCACCATCTACTCCCAACTGCTTACGATATATCCACCCATATTATCACTGGAAACAATATAGTTTGTGCCAGGCGGAACACGAAGCTTCCCATTTTCTGGCTCCTCATACACCACGGTGTAGCTAGTGCCCTCAAAGGTAGCGTGGTAGCCACCCGTTTCTTGCAGGAGCTCCAGGTACTCCTCGAGGCACAGATTGTTGCTCCAGCAATACCACGCATGCAGTTTGCCAACGTACCTAAAATGCCACGGCTCGCTGGCAATGTGCGTTATGTCCTTCTTGTCTTTTGCGTAGCGCACCACCAAGCCGTACTTCCAAGAGTTCTCGGCAAGCCATTTTGCCTCATGCGAGCGAGCCATCTCTTTTTGCGTGAGATGCGCTACAACGATGTCTGCGGCAAGACCAGTTTGATGCTCGCTGTGATTAGGCTTTTGTACCAGAGATTTATCGGTAGCCTCGGCGTAGAGACGCTCTTGCGCCTCGTAACTTCGCCACCCACTGCTTACGCACAGATTGGTGATGTTGGCCACTTGCGCAGCTTGCAAAAGGCTCTCTGTTGCCGCAAATGTTTTGGGGTGCAAGAAAACGCTGCTATTGAGAATGGGTACGGTATCTATTGCGTTGACAAGGTCGGGGTCTGCTAGGGTGTTAATGGCATGGTCGCGGTTTACCAAGGCAAGGAACTGTGTGTCTGTTACGTCCGCCGTGTTGATGACGGCGGTAAAAAATGAGGTGTCGAGAGGAGCTTGTGTCTGTAGCGTGGGCTGCCCGCTTGTGGCTGCCTGCCCTGCTGCCTGCTCTGCTGGTTGACCGGTGGTGTGTCCTGCAGTTTGTCCAGCAGCTTGTCCAGCAAACGGCTCAAGTGGTTGTGGGAAGCCAAAGTTTTTCCACGGTGCCTGCAACCAGATAACGGCAGCCACTACTAGTATGGCAACAACAACGAGAACCTTTTTGGAAATGCGGTTTCTAGGAACACGGCTTCTGGGCGCACGGCTCGCTCGCTGCGTTCCTGCAGAGCTATAGTTATTATAGTTATAGCGACTTCTTTGGTAGTGTTCTCGCTGGTAGCTCATTGTTGCTCACTTTCTTGTGCGCTTGTTTTCGCCGGCGTGCGTCTTGCTGATAAGAGCCTTGCTGTTCTTGCACGCTCTGTGCGCCAAATATGCGTGCTTACTTCGTGCGCTTACTTTGTGCGCTTAAATACATTCTCGCCCTCAAAAACAAACATACGAGAAAGAAAAAGCTAAGATTTCTTTAAGATTGGGGAAGGGGCAGGAGGTGGTGGGGCAAGCGATAGGTGCAAGGTGGCAAGAAAACAGTAAAGCCTTCCTATTGTTCTAGCCAGCCGTTCCAAGCCTCTTAATATGTTCATTACCTAGTAGCGAAGTAAGCTGCGTTATGGCCACTTGGTTGAGTTTGATAAGACGCTCGCTTTGTTCTAAGCCCTCCCGAATAAGCACGGCGTTTATGCTTTCCATATTGGACAAAACAACAAGCTGCTCAAGCGTTGCTTCATCGCGGACATTACCTGTGACTTCAGGGCTTGCTGCCCGCCACTCAGCAGCTGTCTTGCCAAAGAGAGCTACATTGAGCAAATCAGCTTCTGAGGCATAGATGCTGCTTGCTTGTTCCTTAGTAACCTCAGGTGGGATTATTCGTTCCTTAATGGCATCGGTATGAACACGATAATTTATCTTGGCAAGCGTACGTTGGAGATTCCATTCAAGGGAAAGGCGTTGTTGCTCCTCAGTTTTAAGACGCTTGAATTCGGTAATGAGATAGAGCTTAAATTCTGACGATACCCAAGTGGCAAATTCAAAAACAATTTCACTGTGGGCAAAGGTACCGCCGCCATAGCGTCCTGACTTTGAAATGATTCCAACAGCATTGGTAGTCTTTATCCACCTTTGTGGAGAGAGGGCAAAATAATGTCGCCCAGCCTCCGCTTTAAACCTCTCGAATTCGATAGGTTTAAAATCTGGGTTGTTTACTGTTTCCCATAAACCAATAAACTCCACTGTTGCATAGTTGCGCATCCATGCGTTAATAACTGAGGACGGTTCGGAACCGTTTCTGTACCTTGCTATATCAGTCAACGAAAGGTAATCCTCTGTCTTCGTCTTATAGAGAGCCACCTCTCTGCCGCGCACGGTAATTATCTCATTCATTCTGGTTGCCATTATATCCTCCTAATCAAACATTTGTTCGTATTTATTGTAACAGGCTTGTGAGGGCTCGGGAGTGAGATTTCAAAGATTTTTTGGGAAATTTTTGCTATGATTTTTTTGAAGAGATTGTATGAATGAAGTTGAGCACTTGCAACAGTGCGCAGGCAGAAAATGCGACAAAATCGTACCGTTCCCCGTAAACCAAAGAAAGAGGCAAAATGGCGCTTAAAACAAAAGATGAAGTGTTGAGCTTTTTGGAAGCAAACCGACAAATGCTTGCCAATAAAACGGGTTTCAAACACGCGGCTGAGCAATTTGCTGATGTGGCTACCTTTATCGAGCAGCTTGCTAAAGAAAACGAGATGCTGGTAGCCGAAAACGAGCAACTTACTGCAGCAAACAATCATCGTTGACATTGTTGCGATGTTGCTCCAAAATCTCAGCCACCTCACCAAGATTAAAGCAAGTGCTAAAATCTGATGTACCCCTGATAAGCAGACAACGCTTTAAGCCTAAGGAGCAGCCATGAACATCGTAACGCTTACGCCAGAAAACCTCGAGCAAGAACACATCTGTTGTGCTATTTCAAACAACAAGGATTGTCAGGTTTCAGCAAAAAAATCGTGGCTTGCCAGCCGCTTTGCCGATGGACTTGTTTTCAAAAAAGGTGACGTGCGAGGCAAATGTTTTATAGAGTATATGCCCGCAGAAAAGGCATGGTGTCCCATTGAAGCAGAGAACTATATGTTCATAAACTGCCTTTGGGTTTCGGGACAATTCAAAGGGCACGGCAACTCAAATCTGCTGCTTGACGAATGTATACGGGATAGTAAAGAGAAAAATAAGCGAGGGCTGTGTATTGTGTCCTCAGACAAGAAACGTCCCTTTCTCTCAGATCCAAAGTATTTGAAATACAAAGGCTTTCTCGTAGCGGATAGCGCCAAGCCCTATTTCGAGCTGCTGTACCTGCCTTTTGGCGGTGCTGGTGCTGATGATCTTACTGAGCGCGATGCCGCTGAGGGTGCTGGTGCTGGGAGCGCTGCTGCCAATGAGAATGCCAACACGCTCAAACCCCGCTTCAAGCCCTGTGCCAAAAGCGCCAAAGCCCTGCGAGGCGACGAGCACGGTTTTGTGCTGTATTACGCCCACCAGTGCCCCTTTACCGCAAAATATGTTCCGCTTATTGAGGAGCTTGCCAAAGCCAAGCAGCTTCCCTTCAAGGCAGTACGTTTTGAAACAGCTGCCCAAGCTCAGAGTGCACCGTCGCCCTTTACTTCCTACAGCCTGTTTTATAGCGGCAGTTTTGTTACCAACGAGATTTTGTCCGACAAGAAGTTTGAGAAAATTGTTGCGGAACTAAGCTTGTAAAAAAGCTTTGCTACTGTGGTGCTTGTCGAGAAAAACCGAGGCGGGGGGCCCCGGCTTTTTCCTTGAACAAGCCCCCCCACAAAACAAACTTATATCTTTTTTTTTTTTCCTTCTTCGCCCTGAGGGGCCCGGGTTCGCCCGCGGGTTACCCCCCCGGTTTGAATTTTTTTTTTTTTTTTTTCGCC
>WRHU01000005.1 GCA_009783085.1 Coriobacteriia bacterium | reverse complement strand
AAAGGACACCACAAAAAACAAAGACGGGGGGCGGGCGCGGGCCCCCCCCCCCCCCCCCCCGCCACAAAGCCCCTTCTTTGGACCCTCAGAGGCCTAAAACCCTGCCTCCTCAGCCCTTCGGGCACCGAGAAAGCGTGTTTTCTCAGCTCTCCTTGGGTTTCACAATAACCTGACGCTGGGGGTCAGCACCCTCAGAATAGGTTTCGACTCGTGTTTCATCACGAAGAATAATGTGAATAGCACGACGCTCATACGGCGTCATAGGACGCAAGCGAACCTCTTTGCCTGAGCGAATACAACGAGCTGCTGCTGACTTAGCCAGATTCTCAAGTTTACGACGACGACGGTTGCGATACCCCTCAACATCAACAGCGATGGGATACCGGTAGCCAATTTTCTTGTTCACCAATGACGCCACCAGATACTGCAGGGCATCGAGCGTTTTGCCGTAACGTCCAATCAGCACAGCAAGGTTGTCGCCCACCACGTCCAAGATGAGTTCGCCCTCGTCACCTTCGTACTCATCAATCACATTGTCTTGAGCACCAAAGAACACAAGCAGTTCGCGAAGCGTTTCGATAGCCGTATCCGCAATACGGTCAAGCTCCTCGTCCGTTATCTCAGGACGCTCACCTCCCGCACGCGCTGCGCTTCCTGCACCGTCCGCCTCCACAGCGGCCTCCTCAGCGACCTCCTCAACAGCCTCCTCGCCAGCGTCTACAACTTCAGTTTCCTCACCAGAAACCTCAGCCGCACCGTCTTCGACCTCCGCACCCTCCTCGACCTCCTCAACGCTCTCAAGCTCGTCAAGATTGTCAGTTTCTTGGGTTTTTTTGACCATAGTAACTCCCTTCAGCAAAGGTGCTCCAAATCCACATCACGGCACACTCGCAGCACCACAAACGATATAACAAGACCGGCTCTCCAAATAAGCCGGCCTTAGTTGACTAATTTTTCTTACGAGGGCGCGCCTTGCGCTCCTTGCGGTCGACTTCAACCTTTGCTGGTGTCACGTCGATAAGCTCAGCTTCTTCTCGCTCGTCTTTTTTCTTGAGCATATAGCGAGAGCCGATTTGCTGTCCAACGCCAATATATGACGAAACAACCCAGTACAACAACACACCAGCCGACATACTCCAACCAATAAAGAGCATGAAGCCCGTCATAACGCCCATCATAATACGCATTTGCTTCTGGTTTTGTGCTTGCTTGTTGAGCAGCGTAGGAATAAACATCGACGCGCCAAACAGCACCAGCAAAATGACATAGGGGATTGCACTCACCAGTCCGCTCGTGCTAAGAACGGCGCCGTCGGTGTTGTAAACTGCCTCAACGCCTCCAGGAACAAAAAACTGGCCGAGCTGATTGTACACGCTCATGCCAGCAGTAAACATATCGTTCGGTGTTTTGGAAATGTCAGAAATAATGTTGTAGAACGTGTACTTCATATCCGCGGGCAAACCTGCAGCTGCAGCCCTCGTAGTAAGCTCACGTAATACCCAAAACAGCGCAATCATAATAGGCATCTGCAGCAGCATAGGCAAACAACCAGAAAGCGGGTTAAACTTAGCTTCTTGGTATACTTTCATTGTTTCCTCTTGCTTGCGCGCAGGATCATCGGCGTATTTCTCGTTAATCGCATTAATCTGCGGCTGCAATTTTTGCATAGCATACGTTGATTTGAACTGTTTTCTGGTTATTGGATAGATTAGTATACGAAAAAGTATAGTAATCAGAATAATGGCTACGCCCCAATCACCTGCTAGGGTGTAAAACCAATGAAGCACCGCGAAAATCGCGTCTTGAAATGCATCCCACACAGAAGTCCTCCAGTCACTCGATTATTACACGGCCACTCGCAGCACCTTGCTCACACACCTTGCTCGTACGTTAGTATCGTACGTCAGTGTTAAGCCACTGCGGGCTGCCGCTCGGTCATACTTAATCACGCCTGCTTGCACTTGACTCTACTGGCTACCGCTCGGTCACACTTGCTCAAAACCACATAACCTCGAACTCAAACCTCGAAATCTTAAGCCCTAGGGAACAGGATCATACCCTCCGGGGTTCCACGGGTGACACCGTCCAATGCGCTTGACGGACAAAACAAAGCCCTTCAAAAATCCGTAACGCTGAAACGCCGTCAAAGCATACTCTGAGCACGTTGGCAAAAAGCGGCACGAGGGCGGGAGCGCCGGTGAAATTGCCCGACTATAAAAACGGATAAGCCCAACGGCAGTCTTGCGCGGTATATCACGTACGAACCTCAGCGCTTTGCCTACTTTGCCCATTTTATCTACCTCGCCCGCTGTATCCTCGTTGCTCACGTTACCTGTCTTGCTCATGTCGCACCCTATTTATCATGCTCACACCTTGGCTTCGTCTATGGTTACACTTTTAGTTACACTATTAGTTACACGTTCGATTACCTTTTTGCCTACCGTGCTACCGTGTATCGCCAGCCTGCTCATACGAACGTTGTTCATGCCGCTCATGCAAGTGCTACTTTTTCTCCATGCGCGCGGCAATCGTGTCCATATCTTTTCTAATTTTTGAAAACTCGGCACTCAAAAGAGCATCTCGAGCCACAAAAACTATGTCAAAGCCTTGCCGAGGAAACCCCGCCAAACGAGCCGCCTCGCGTATTTTTCGCTTAGCCGTGCTCCTTTGCGGTGCGCTTCCAAGGCGCTTACCAGCTACAACTGCTATTCTGCCTGACGTTTTGTTTTGAGAACCGCTGGGCGGGCTCGAAAGAGAATTGTCCGTTTCCAAAACTAATGCTAGTATGCTAGCAGTGTTAATTCGTCTTCCGCGCTCAAACAAAAGAGCCATTTCGCTACTGGATTTAATCGTGCCCTTCATGCCTGTCTACGCACAGCCTACGCAGGGCTTACACGCACAGACGCTTGCGACCCTTAGCACGGCGCGCAGAAAGAACCGCACGGCCGCCCTTAGTAGACATTCTCGACCTAAAGCCGTGACATTTTGCACGCTTGCGCGTATTTGGTTGATACGTTCTTTTCATCATTCATTCCTTTAGTCTTATAGTGAGGCAGGCTTCTTGGCGTTTTGGTGCGCTTTTGCAGCACCGCTTGGCCACCCAACCTACAACAACATAACGAACATTTCGGTGCGCGCAACGCATTTTTGCTGGCTAACACCCACTCACAGCTCTGCATAAGCCACCCACAGCCACGCATACGAGCACACACTTACGCACACTCAAGGCACACAAAAGCAGTACCTTTTTGTGCGAACACCAGATTGTATCGGTTTTCCTGTAGTTTTGTCAACAGAGCAGCGCAAATTATTTGGATTTTTTTGGGATTTACTTTCGGAGCGGGGGAGGGAGGCTACCAGACCAAGGATCATGCTGCCGGCCCAAGGGTTATGCTGCCACTCAAGGGTAATACCGCCGACCCAACGGTTCGCCTGCATTTTTGTCAAGTTTTCCCTGTTTTTCGCCTCATTTTTCAAATAATTTGAAAAAGGGGAGCGAAAAGGTAAAATTGTCAAAATAATTTCACATTTTTTTATATTTCACTTTTTTGCCTGTGGAAAATGTGGAAAACCGAATGATTACAGAAAAGACTTGTGGAAAACTCGAAAAAAACGAACATTTTTTCCTGTTGACAAGCTCAAAAAATGTGGCATCATTCATACCCTAACTATTTATAAAAAGTGCTTTTTATCTGCACTTTTGCAAAAGAACCTTGAGAATAGAATCAGTTTTTAACAACGAAGTTTCTAAAACTTAATCTGTGTTTTGTCTAACAACATAGAATAAGCAAATCGTGTTGTTAATAAGAGCAATTTACACAGGATACAAAAATATCCCACCAAATGTATGCAAATATCCACAACACAATTTCACCAGATTTCATTTTTTCACACATTTTTCAACAATTGTGAAATACTTGCAAAAATTCGAAAACACCCTGATAAATCCCCGTGTCTTTTTTTCACCAGTTTTCACTGCATTTATGGAGGCGGGGTTATTCAGGGGTTTTATCAAGAAAATTTTACAGAGTTTTCCACTTTTTACTTTCGTTTCTGTGGAAAAACCTGTTGATTTCACTTTTTCTTTCAGAGAGGAGGAGCCATGACTGTTGCTCATCAGAGCGAAGCGACCATCGAAAACAACGTTGCAGAAGTTGCAGAAGTTGCAGAAGTTGCAGAAAGCACCACTATCACGGATAACACCAGCACCACAAAAAACGATAGAAGCGCAGAAACCGCAACGGCAATCTCTGCCCGCGTCGCCGTCTACGACGACCTGCTCTCCTCTCCCCGCATTATTGACATACAACCAACGGCGATTCCTGAGTTCATCGAGGACATCACCGTTACCACCTATGAAAATGCACGCACGCAAGGGGGGAGCCTTCCCTACACGGTTATTCGAGAAATCGCCGAAAACTTTATTCACGCCGATTTCAAAGAATGTACGGTGTCGGTTCTCAACGGCGGCAACACGGTTCGTTTTGCCGACCAAGGCCCGGGTATCGAGAAAAAAGATCTCGTTTTGCAGCCCGGCATTAGTTCGGCTACCACAAGCATGAAGCAGTATATTAGAGGGGTTGGCTCAGGCTTTCCTATCGTCTGCGAATATCTGGGACGCTCAGACGGGTTTCTCACCGTTGATGACAATGCTGTTGACGGAACGGTTATCACCTTGTCGGTTGTGCCCGTTGTGCCGAGCACAGCAACAGGAGTTGTTGCGCCCAGCACTACTGCAACAGCCGTTGCCCCAAATGCGACAGCAACAACCGTCGCACCGCACGCAGCAGCAGCGCTCCAAGCAACACCACAAGCAGCCCTGCAAGCAATGCCTCCTCAAGCTTCACCCCCGGCTTCACCCCCCACCCCAACTCATATTCCTCCCATCCAGCTTAAAAAGCGAGAAGAAAAAGCACTCTTTCTCCTGTATCAAGAAGGAACGGTTGGTTCGGGAGATTTAGTCGAGCCCCTCGGGGTCAGTGCTCCAACGGCAACCCGTCTGCTGCAGCGGCTTGAGCAGCTCGGTCTGGTAGAAACTTCGGCAAGTAAAAAACGGATTCTCTCAAACAGCGGGCTTGCGTATATCCAAGCGCAGAGCTTGCACACATAACTAACCCGTGCGCCGCAGTGGTGACCCACACCAAACGACGTACACCCTTTACCCCGTGCCGCTGGCGCACGCAAAGGATTAACAAAGAAAGGCGCGTTACATGGGACAGCTTGAAGCAACCACCTTGTGGGACCAGGTTTACAAAAACCTTTTGGGCCGACAAGAAACCAATAACCCCGCCGCCGAGGCGTATCTTTCCTACCTTGTTCCGCAAGACTTGGACGAAACAACTCTAACGGTGGTAACTGAGCTTGCGTTTGCAAAGCAATGGATTGAGGCTCGGTATCTTTCATTTATTGACGAGGCGATTGTTAGCACGCTTGGCTCGCAAAGAAACATCAACATCGTCATTTTAGATGAGGCGTCGATGCCAGCGCCTTCTGCTATTCAACAGCAGGCGCAACAACAAGCTGCCCAGCAAGCAGCGCAACTTGCCGAGCAAAATCAGCAGCCGGTTCAACAACAACCGGCAGCTCAGCAACCAATACAACAGGCGCAACCAACACAAACACCGCAACCGGCACAGCAAAATACCACTGCACCCGCCGCCATGCCTATAAGCACGCCAACCAACACCCCCGTTGATATCCCTGCCGACATGCCCTCGGTTACTTCTGCCTTGTCCGCTGCACGCCAAGAAACTCAGGGCACACAACAATCTCAACAAACGCAGCGATCACAACAACAACAAGCCCAGCAAACCCAAGCAACCCCAGCCCAAGCGTCCCACAGCGAGAAAACTTTTGACACCTACATTGTTGGGTCAAGCAACGACTTTGCTTTCTCAGCTTCTCAAGGGGTGGCAGAAATGCCCGGCTTGCGCTTTAATCCACTCTTTATATATGGGCGTTCAGGTTTGGGTAAAACGCACCTCTTGCTCGCCATCAAAGATTACATCAACCGCTATCACCCTGAGCGCAAAGTCGTCTTTGCTCAAACCTCAGAGTTCGTCAACGACTTTACCTCAGCGATGGCTTCTATTAACAAAGACCTCACCGACTTTCGCATCAAATACCACATGTGCGACGTACTCTTATTAGATGATGTCCAATACCTCGAGGGCAAAGAATCAACCACCAACGCACTCTTTGACATTTTTAACCTCTTTATTGCCCAGCACAAACAAATTGTTCTCAGTGCAGACCGCGCTCCTAACGAGCTTAATTTGGATGAGCGTTTTGCAAGCCGTTTTGCCCAAGGCCTTACCGCAGGAATCCAACCACCAAGCTTTGAGATGAAAATGGCTATCTTTAACAACCTTATCAAATACTACTGTTATCAGTTTGGCGTTGACGAGATTAACGTTCCTCAAGAGGTCGCCGACCATATCATTGGACTTTCAAGCTCAAATATCCGCGAACTTGAAGGCGCAACTTCAACCATTGTTGGTTACATTGCACATCACGCAGGCGACGAGAAAAACACACAAATTACCATAGAAGCAGCAGAACAAATCGTCGGCACCGTTTTTCTCCATAACGACCTCAAACAAATTGACGTGCGCTCAATTCAGCGCGTCGTTGAAAATCACTATGGCATCAGTCATGCCGACATGGTGGGCTCACGTCGCTCAAAAAATATCTCGTTCCCCCGTCAAGTTGCCATGTATCTTTCACGCCGTCTTACCACTAAATCTTTCCCAGAAATAGGAAAAATGTTTGGCGGAAAAGACCATACCTCGGTCCTTTATGCACACCGCAACATTGAACAAAAAATAATGAAAGACATCAACCGTAAAATTGAAATTGAACGCCTCGCGGAGTTAATTATGAATTAAAACAAGCTAACCTTAAACAAAACGTGGTTTGAACATCTCGTGACTAAATTGTGAAAAAACAACCCCAACATGAGGATAACCAACCCACAAACGTCTGTTCCTGTGAACTACCCGCAAAATTTTTTACACCTTACTAACAAGAGATACGCGGTCATTGACAAGTAAAAACGCAAGTTTTCCCAATGTTTCACAAGACTTATTACTACTATTAGTTATTATATTTATGTAATAAAAAGAACAAGCAAAATTTCTACCACCGCACTACCAAAAGCTCCATCCAGTACCACCAAACGTAAAAATAAAAGTTGCTCTCAATTTCAGTCGAAAGCAACAAACCTTAAAAAAATAAAAACCAAGAGATAGGGAAGTGAAGAACCATGAGATTTGTAATTGAAAAAAATAGGCTCCTCCAAATTATCAACGTTGTTTCTAAGGGAATGTCGTCGCGCTCAACGCTTCCCGTTTTTTCTGGCATCTATATCGAAACAACTATCGATGGTGTTATATTTCAAACAACCGATCTTGAAATATCTATAAAACATATTGCAGAAGCACTTATTGAACAACGCGGTGCTACGGTTGTTCCTGGCAAACTTTTTAGTGACATCATCAAAAGTTTGCCCGAGGCAGCCATAACACTGGAACAAAAAGATAATACCCTCCTTATTACCTGCCTGGATTCCTCTTTTAGTATTACCACTATGGATCCCGTTGACTACCCCAGTTTTCCGAGTATTGTTACGGAGCGCTCACTGCAACTTCCCACAAAAGTGGTGGCAGAAGCAGTCAAAAAGGTATATAAAGCGGTGTCGCGCGATGAATCTCGGGCGGTGTTAACGGGCATTTATCTCAAAGCTGAGGAAAAAACGCTCCAGCTTGTTGCAACCGATTCCTACCGTTTGGCTGTTTCGCGTTTTAATCTTGACGAAGCTTTAGGTGAAACGCTTGATCTCATTGTTCCCGGCGCTATTTTTGAAGAAGTAAGCCGTCTTGCCAACGAGGAAGAAAAACTCCTCATTGGTGAATCAGAAAATCAAATACTCTTTAAGTTTGGAACAACCACCTTTGTTTCAAGAAAAATCGAGGGCAGTTATCCTAACTACGAGCAAATTATTCCGCAGCAACGCTTAGTTTCGGTAAAGCTCAACACTGCTGAGTTGTATGAAGCTGTGCGCCGCGCTGCCGTACTTGCCCAAGCCCACGGGTCGGTGCGTTTTATTGTTGATCCCGACGGGCAGTTGTTAGAAATAACCACTCAGTCGCAAGAAGTTGGTTCATCGGCAGAAAAACTTAATGCTACGGTAGAAGGGGAGGGTCTTGAGATAGGCTTTAATCATCAATACATCATGGATGGGCTTGCTGCCATAGATACCGATGAAGTGTTGTTTGAAGCGCAAACCTCGCTCAAGCCGGGTATTTTCAAAACCATAGACAGCGACTACTACTTCTACTTAACCATGCCCGTTCGCCTCGATTAGTACGAACAAAAGCATGAATAAAAGTGTTGCCGTAAAATCTATCGAGTTTTCTCGTTTTCGAAATTATTCAAAACTCGAGCTTGGTGAGCTTGCCCGCCTTGTCATTATTGTGGGTGATAATGCGCTGGGCAAAACAAACATCATTGAAGGTATCCAGCTGCTGAGCACCATGGATTCTTTTAGAAAACCCGCCTGGCGCGACGTAGTGCAAAAAGGGGAGGAACAAGCGCACATAAGCTTGGTGTATGAGGCAAACGGCTGCGAGAACAACACAAGTCTTGAAATTAAAGACAACAAACGCTTTTATCAGTACAACGAGAAACCAAAAAAAACACGCGACTTGTTAGGTTTGTTGCCGGCGGTGTTATTTACCCCCAGCGATCTACAAATTATCCAAGGTCCTGCCGAGTTTCGGCGGCTTTGTATTGACAATCTTGGTTGCCAACTCTCGCGTACTTTTGTTGACATCAAGCAAGAATACACCCGGGTGGTCAAGCAAAAAAACGCTCTTTTGCGCGACGGATACACCGACCAACATATTCTTGCCTCGTGGAATCGCAACCTTGCAAAACTTGGCAGTTCCTTGTTGGAACACCGCCGTTCACTCTTTGAAAAAATGAGAGAAAAAGCGGCAGAGGTGTATCATCAAATTGCTCCCAAAGAAAGTTTTAGTGCCGAGTATGTTCCCTCCTGGCAGCTGCTTGATGAAAAAAACGAGCGGCCCGAGAGCTACTCGAGCAGCGAGGGGGCGTTGCCCGAAGTTGAACTAGGCGCAGAGGATAAGGCTCCGCAACCTGCTTTTTTTGAAGAAAACGGCGAAAAACGAGCAGAGCAAACTCTGCAAGATAACAGGCAAACCAACAACCAAACCAGCGAAGAGCACTTTGTAAGCCTGCTCGAAAAACATCACTTTGCAGAGGCTCGCTCGCGCAGGGCGCTCATTGGTCCGCACCGCGACGAGATACGCTTTTTTATCGACGGCAATGACGCACGCCGTTTTGGCTCGCAAGGACAGCAACGCTCCTTGGCACTTGCCCTCAAAATCGCCGAGGTTGAGATTTTACGTGAGCTTACCGGCACCGACCCGCTTTTGCTGCTCGACGACGTTATGTCGGAACTTGACGAGAAACGCCGCCGTTTGCTCCTTGAGCTTATTGGCACGGGCACGCAGACCTTTATTACCACTACCAATCTCAGCTATTTTGACGAGAAGGTTCTCAAAGAAGCGCAGATTATTCAGCTGCCGCTTGACGGTAGTGGGGGAGCGCTCAAAGAAACTGTACCTGCGCCCAAGAAAACCACGAGAAAAAAGCCAGCTGCTAAGACAACAGCGACAAAACGAACGGCAGCCAAAAAGCCAGCTACCAAACCCGCCGTCAAAACAAAATCTCAGGCATCAACAAAAACCAAGGCAGCGCCTCATGTATAAACCCAAAGACAACCACCTCCGTGCAAAAGAAGCCCTTACGCTTGACGACGCAATCCAGCGCTGCGTTAACCACGCTCTGCCCCAAAAAACCCACCAAGGCTTCAAACTTCAGCGTGCATGGGAGGCAGTTGCCGCTCCTCAAATAAAAAAACACGTCTGCAAAATCATGTTTAGCAAACACAAAGAGCACATCAAAAATACACAAAAAAGAACCGTCATTGTGTATGTGGAAAGCTCTCCGTGGGCAGCCGAGCTCAGAATGCAGCAGGAGTATTATCGCCTCAGGCTCGAACACGAACTCGGCGAACCGCTCAACGAAGTTAAGTTCCTTGTTTCCCGTCTTAAATAAAAGCGCCAAAGAAGCCTCAAAAACCGGGCGTTTGTCCACCAAAAACAAGCGCAAAAATGTCGCACTAAAAGCCACAATTTAGAAACAGACCCTAAAAAACGATAGAAAAGCCAAAAAAGACCGCAAACAAGCCCTTAAAACCCGCTACAAACGCTAGAAATACCAAATATTTACCTTACTGTTACCAAGGTTATGATATAATTTTGTTCCAGCGTATTCATAAAGTGAAGCAGCCGAGCGCCTACAAAGCACGGTGCGTGTGGTCGTGTGCGCAAGGTACGGCTCGGAGTGCGCCCAAAAAGAGCATCAAAAAAGCAGAATAAACGGAGCAAAAAATAGAGAAAGGACAAGACGTTGGCGAGCAAAGCGCAAGACGAAAAAGAAACAACAAAAAGCACGGCGGATGCAGCAACGGACGCAGCAGCGGACGCAACGGCGGACGCAGTGGCAAAAGCAACGGCAAAAACAGCGCCAGAAAAGGCGCAGGCCACGCAAAGCACAGCATCAGAAACGGTGCCAGACAAGGCACCTAAAAAAAGCACCCCCAAAACTAACAATAAACAACCCAGCGACTACGGCGAAAAAGACATTCAGGTACTTGAAGGCCTTGAAGCGGTGCGCAAGCGTCCGGGCATGTACATCGGTTCAACGGGTCCGCGCGGCCTGCACCACTTAGTATATGAGGTTGTTGACAACGGCATCGACGAGGCAATGGCTGGTTTTGCCAACCGTGTTGACGTGGTAGTTCACGAGGACAATTCCGTCACCGTCACCGACAACGGACGCGGCATTCCGGTAGGCAAGCACCCCAAAATGAAAATCCCCACACTTGAGGTGGTGCTCACCATTCTCCATGCGGGCGGCAAATTTGGCGGCGAAGGCTATAAGGTTTCCGGTGGCTTGCACGGCGTAGGCGTTAGCGTGGTAAATGCGCTCTCTACCCGTCTTGACGTAAAAGTTATGCGTGACGGCGGCATCTGGGAAATGTCGTTTGAGCGTGGCAAAACCGTCAAAAAAATTGAGAAAACAGGAACAACCAAAAAAACGGGTACGGTGGTTACCTTTATGCCCGACGAGGAAATTTTTGAAACCCTCATTTTTGACAACGACATTCTTACCTCACGCCTGCGCGAAATGGCGTTCCTTAACAAAAACATCAAAATTACCTACACCGATGAGCGCATAAAAAATGACGAAGGAACCGGTCCTTTTTACGAGGAGTACCAATATGCCGGTGGTATCGTTGACTTTGTTAAATATGTCAATCAAGAAAAAGACGTACTTCCGGGCCTGTCAAAACCCATCTATTTTTCGGTGGAGCAAGAAGATGTGGGCGAGATTGAGTTTGCGCTCCAGTGGAACTCAACGCATTATGAAACCACGCTGGCCTTTGCCAACAACATTCACACCACCGAGGGCGGCACGCACGTTGAGGGCTACCGCGCTGGCGTAACGGCAATTCTTAATGAGTATGCCCGCTCGCATAATCTCCTCAAAGAAAAAGAGGACAACATGACGGGTGAGGACTGCCGAGCAGGGCTTGCCTGCGTTATCTCCGTCAAACTGCGAGAGCCGCAGTTTGAGGGTCAAACCAAAACTAAACTCGGCAATACCGAAATCCGACAGCTGGCACGTGGTGCGGTAACCAAAGGACTTGCGGAGTTTTTAGAGGAGCACCCCAATCCTGCCCGCGAAATCCTCAAAAAAGCACTCGAAGAAAAACGCGTGCGTGAGGCAGTAAGCAATTACAAGAAATCTCAGCGTGATGCCAAAAAGGCTTCGCTGCCCGGCAAACTTGCCGACTGCACGCTCAAAGATCCCGAGCTTACCGAGCTCTACATCGTAGAGGGCGACTCGGCGGGCGGTTCGGCAAAGCAGGCGCGCGAGCGCTCTTTCCAAGCAATTTTGCCGCTGCGTGGCAAAATCCTCAATATCGAGCGCGCCAATTTGCATCGCTCGCTTTCATCAGAGGCCATCAACACACTTATCACTGCGCTCGGCACGGGCATTGGCGATGACTTTGACATCGAGAAAGCTCGCTATCACAAAGCCATCATCATGACCGATGCCGACGTTGACGGCGCACACATTCGCACGCTCTTGCTCACCTTCTTTTTCCGCTTTATGCCGCAAATGATTGAACACGGTTACATTTATATTGCGCAGCCGCCGCTGTACCGCCTCAGCGTTGGGCGCAAGCACCAATACATTTACACGGACAAAGCGCTCTCAAAAGAAATCGCCAAGCTCGCACCAGAAACCAAATACACCATTCAGCGCTACAAAGGCTTGGGCGAGATGGACGCCGAGCAACTGTGGGAGACCACCATGGAGCCAACCGCACGCACCCTGCTCCAAGTAACCATCGACGATGCGCTCGTATCAGAAAAAGTAGTGAGCGACTTGATGGGTGATAAGGTCGAGCCGCGCAAAGAGTTTATCCAGCGGCACGCCAAAGACGTTCGTTTCCTCGACATTTAGTCTAGTTGACACCGATATATAAGGAGTTTTCAGTGGCAGAAGATAAAACACAAGAACTCGATTTAAGCGGGAGCACCATCAAGCCTGCCGAGATGGCAACCGAGATGCGCCAAAGCTTCCTTGAATATGCCATGAGCGTTATTGTTGCTCGTGCGCTACCTGATGTACGCGACGGACTTAAGCCCGTACACCGCCGTATTTTATACGCTATGCACGAAAGCGGACTCACTCCGGCGCGGCCGCACAAAAAATCCGCCTGGACGGTCGGCGAAGTTATTGGTAAGTACCACCCGCATGGCGACTCTGCGGTTTATGACACCATGGTGCGCCTGGCGCAACACTTTTCTATGCGCGTGCCGCTCATCGACGGACACGGCAACTTTGGTTCGCCCGACGGCGACTCTGCAGCAGCTATGCGCTACACCGAGTCCCGTCTGCAAAAATCAGCAATGGAACTTTTACGCGACCTCGACAAAGAAACGGTTGATTTCCAGCCCAACTATGACGAGTCGCTTCAAGAGCCCACCGTGCTACCGGCGCGGTTTCCCAATCTGCTCGTCAACGGCACCACGGGTATCGCCGTTGGCATGGCAACCAACATTCCGCCGCACAATCTTGGCGAAGTCATTGACGCAACCTGCTTGTGTCTTGAAAACGAGGACGTAGAACTTGACGAGCTCATGAAGGTTCTGCCCGGCCCAGACTTTCCCACGGGCGCAATGATTATGGGCAAGCAAGGCATTCGTGATGCCTATGAAACGGGGCGCGGCTCGCTTACCATTCGCGCCAAGGCACGCCTCGAAAAAACCTCAACTGGGCGCGACCGCATTGTGGTCTATGAGTTTCCCTATATGGTCAACAAGGCAAAACTCCATGAGAAAATCGCCGAGCTGGTCAACGATAAAAAAATCCCCGAGATTAGCGAAGCCCGCGATGAATCCGACCGCAAAGGCACCCGTTTTGTTGTCGAGCTCAAGCAGGGCGCTATCCCGCAGGTGGTACTCAACAAACTGTACAAGCACACGCAAATGCAAACGGGATTTGGCATCATTATGCTTTCGCTCGTTGACGGCGTGCCGCGCACGCTCGGCCTCAAAAAGACGCTGCAATACTACATTGAGCATCAAGAAGAAGTCATTGTTCGCCGCACCACTTTTGATCTCAACAAAGCAACCGACCGCGCTCACATTCTCGAAGGCCTGGTTGTTGCACTCGACAACATTGATGAGGTTATCAAAATAATTCGTGCTTCAAAAGATGATGCCGAGGCACGTGCAAGCCTTATGAAGCGCTTCAAACTCAGCCAAGCGCAAACTGATGCAATCCTTGAAATGCGTCTGCGCCGCCTCACCGGTCTTGAGCGAGAAAAACTCGAAACTGAACTCGCCGAGCTGCACGAGCGCATCAAATACTATAAAGAGGTATTGGCAAGCAACGCCCTCCAGCGCCAAATTATCAAAGAGGAGCTTACGGAGATTAAGGAGCGCTACGCCAATCCACGCCGCACCGAGCTTGCCGACGAAGCCAGAGATCTTGAAGTCGAGGATCTTATCGCCGAAGAAGATATGGTAGTAACCATCACGCGCACCGGCTACGTCAAGCGTTTGCCGGTGGCAACTTATCGCCAGCAAAAGCGCGGCGGCAAGGGCCTGCAAGGTGTTAACCTCAAAGAAAACGATTTTGTGGAGCATCTCTTTATCGCCTCAACGCATGACTATATGCTCTTTTTCTCAACGCGCGGCAAATGCTACCGCCTCAAAGTTCACGAGCTCCCCATGGGCTCTCGCCATGCGCGCGGCACCGCAATCGTCAACTTGCTGCCCTTTGAAGGCGACGAGGCAATCGCAGCAGTTATCTCAACCAAAGAGTTCCCGAGCGACGAATACCTCCTCTTTGCCACCCGCGAGGGCATGGTCAAGAAAACGGCAATGAGTGCGTATGACCGCTCACGCCGCGAAGGACTTATCGCCATTAACCTGCGCGACAGCGATGCGCTTATTGCTGTGCGTCGGGTCAAGCCCGGCGAACACGTGGTTATGGTGTCCAGCGCGGGCAAGGCGATTGTTTGGGATGAGAGCGAAGCACGCCCCATGGGCCGCGACACCATGGGCGTCAAAGGCATGAATGCGCCAGCAGACGCTCAGGTAATTGGTATGGAAATCGCCCCCGAGGAGAGCGAACTGTTTGTGGTAACCGAGCGCGGCTTTGGCAAGCGCACCCACATCTCGGACTATCCCACGCACCATCGCGGCGGGCAAGGCGTCTTTACCATTCAAATGACTGACAAAAAAGGTCCGCTCGTTGGCATGAAAGTTGTCACCGAAGGACAAGAGCTTATATTAGTAAGCGAGGAGGGCGTAGTCATCCGCCTCAAATCCACCGATGTTTCGCAGCAAGGCCGCTCAACACAAGGCGTTAAGGTGATGAATGTTTCTGACACCGACCGTGTAACGGCGGTTGCGCGCGTGGCTTCGTCGGGCAAAAAAGGCGCAAAAGGCAGCGCCGAAGACGTGTTAGATGATGGCAGCGACAGCGATGCTTCTGATGAGGAAACCGCCACCCAGGAATCTTTATTTAGCGAAGAGGCGCTTGAGAATGAGGGCGATGGCGAGGGCGATAGCGCTGCCGACACGGAAGATGACGCTGCCGAAGACGCCGCACCCGGCGCAACCGAGAACGATGAAAATTAAAGCAGTTATTTTTGACTTGGATGGAACGCTCCTCGACACCGAGGAGCACATCCTTGCCTCGTTTCGCCATGCTACAAAAACCGTGCTCGGCGCTGCACCACCAGACAACGAGCTAAAAGAAATGATTGGTATTCCCCTTGAATACCAAATGAAAAAGCTCAGCGCCGAGCACGCCAGCGAACTCCTCGAAACCTACCGTGAGCATAACTGGGCATCATGCGGCAAGCTCATTAAGGAATTCCCCGGCACCGTTCAAACGCTCACCACACTCAAAGAGCAGGGCTATCGTCTTGCGGTGGTTACCTCAAAACACACCACTTCTGCCCTGCGCGATCTCGACCTTTTTGACTACACTAAGCTCTTTGAGTTTGTACAAGGCGCAGATAAAACCACGCTCCATAAGCCCAACCCAGAGCCCTTGCTCGCCGCAGCAAAAGCCCTAAAACTCAAAGCAAAACACTGCGCTTACGTTGGCGATAGCCCCTATGATATGGAGGCTGCACGCGCCGCAGGAATGCTTGCCATAGCTGCTCCATGGGGAATGTTTGCCCTCAATCGCCTTCTCGATGCAGGAGCAGAAATTACTGCCAACACCATCACCGAACTCCCCGCCTTGCTCTAGTTGTTGCTCCTACCAAACGGCCACGCCAGCCGCTTCGCTGCTGCGACCGCCGCACCAATCGCTACCTTGCTGGTAGCGCCCATGCGGCTGCGCCATCTCTACCTTCGTCATTGCAGCCTGACCCGCAATCTTATGGCTGTCGCCCCGCGCTTGACGCGGGGCCTAGCGGGGGAGCCGTAGGATAGGAGCGGTTGTTGTCCATAAAACGTGTAGGTCATAAGCAGGCAGGGGTGGCCCTGCGCCCCCACTTGTTTCACAAAGGGGCCACAGAACCACCCCTGCCTGCCAGAGCAAAAGTGTATTTTTGCAAAAATACCCACGACTGAAATAAAAAAGCGTTATACTTTTCTGCAGTATACGTGTGGGTTGGGGTAACCTGATACGGGGAGCACACGTCTTTGGTCAAGCGGCTTTTATCTAAAGCCCTATCAAAAAGGAGGAACCTACGATGAAAAAACTACTTGCTCTTTTTCTTACCCTATCCCTCATGATGCTGCTTGTTGCGTGCGGTAACACCGCAGCGCCACCGAGCGAGGCACCAGAGGACACCACCTCCGCAGAGGACACAGCTCTGCCCGAAGACGACCCCACGCCAGAAATTCAAATTGCACCTATGAACGATCTTAATGCTATCCTCGAGAGCATGGACACCATACTTAAGCCAGTGTATGTCTACTACAAAGAAAATGATCTTGTGCGCGACAAAAACAAGCTCACTGTTCTTAAAGGTTTTGATGAAAGGGGCAGCGAGTTTCTCCTCAAAGACTACACTCCTAACGAAGGAGGTCTTTGGAAAACGGACTATCGGGAGTGGACGATTGATGGACATGGCTTAATCAAGTTTGACGGCAACAAAGAAGTGGTTCTTGTTGACTTTAACATAAACTATGACCATGAGTTATGGGGTGGCATGTCAAACGCCTACATTCTTGCGCAGGCAGTGTTTTCCTCCAGCGTTCAGGGGGTAACGCCTGAGATGGGTACAAAAATTGCCAATGCTCTACATTTGAATGACGGCGATTATGTTATGCCGGAGGGCAAGCGATTTCGTGCTGTGGAGCATGAGGGATATGTCTATATAGCGGACCAAGAGCCTACGAGCATCTACATTGGCTTTTCCGTACGCGCCACAGACGGGTATTACCAGTGGGAGCCAGACGCAAAAACAATCATTTTTGACCTCGACGGCAACCAGCTATAATAAGAGGTAACAGCAAGCGGGGGTGTTGAGTAGCAAAAGCAACAAGCTTTGTTTTGCTGCCGACGCCCCCGTTTTTGTGCTACGTCGGTGTGCTGAACTGCTCCGTCATTGCGGGCTTGACCCGCAATCTTGGCTGTCGCCCCGCGCTTGATGCGGAACCCAGAGGGAGAGTGGTAGGCTAGTACTACGTATGTCGCACCGCACTTGATGCGGAACCCAGAGGGAGAGTGGTAGGCTAGTACTACGTATGTCGCACCGCACTTGATGCGGTGCCTAGCGGGAGAAGTGTAGGATAGAAGCGGTTGTTGTCCAGAAACCGCACGCGCAACTAACAAGCAACGCAGCGAGAGGCAAACTATGAGAACGAGCAAACTAACAACAACTGCTGAGGCAGCAAACAATGCTGCCACCGAGAACGAACCTACCGTCTTTTATGATGCCCACTTTAGGGACGTAAAAGAGCGCATTGTTGCGCCTCCGAGCTTTCCTCAAGGCGCACGCTTTGCCGACACCCACGCCCACCTTGATATGCTCAAGCACCCCGAGCTTGCCCTTGCCCGCTGCGCTGCTCACAACGTAAACCTCATTATTACGGTCATTGATCCAACCGAAAAGCCCACCTATACCTGCGAAAATCTTGACGACTGGCTCTCAAAAGCAGGCGTGCTGCTTGCGGAGTTTGCCTGCGAGAAAAATGCCCAGCTTGCCGCACCGAGCGAGAACGACCAGCCCGTCATGCCGAGCGAAAACACTCAGCCCATCTCGCTAAACAAAAACATTCAGCCCACCTTACCCATCTTGCCCGAAGTTCGTCTCATCGCTGGCTGTCACCCGCACAATGCTTCTCAATACAACGCCTCCATAGAACAAGCCCTTCTTGACACCCTCAAAGACCCGCGCGCCTGCGGCCTTGGCGAGATTGGACTTGACTATCATTATGATCGCAGCCCCCGCACAACACAGCAGAAGGTTTTTCGTCGTCAGCTCGAGTTAGCGCATGAGCTCAACTTGCCCGTTGCCCTTCATTTGCGCGAGGCACACAGCGACGGCTTAGCTATTCTCAAAGAAATAGGTATGCCACCTGCGGGTACCTTGCTCCATTGTTTTAATCTTGATTACGCTACGCTTGAGCCTTTTTTGGAACTTGGTTGTTTGGTGGCATTTGGTGGCCCGCTCACTTTCAAAAAAAGTGACGAAGCACGCGATGCCGCCCGTCGCACTCCGCAGAGTAAAATTGTTACCGAAACAGATGCGCCCTTCATGGCGCCGCACCCCGTTCGCGGCGTTACCTGTGGGCCCGAACACGTCATTTACACCGCAGCCCGCCTTGCTGAGTGTTTTACCGCCACCGAAACACCGAGCGAAACTCCTGCCCTAGATGCGACAAAAGCTCTTGCCCTCTACGAGCAGATTTTCCAAAACGCCAACCACTTTTTTGCTCCCAGATCCTAACAGCAACAACAACAGGAAAACTTAGGGACGTCTGTACAGCATACACGCCCTTTTCCGTCCACTCCCCTATGTTATAGGGTATTTTGCTATCTCGCACGCTATTTACCCCGAAAAAGTGCAGCTTTATGATACACTCGGGCGATGTTTTTGTTCCAAAATGCCCCCATCGTCTAGCGGCCAAGGACGCTACTCTCTCAGAGTGGAAACGGAGATTCAAATTCTTCTGGGGGCACCACGGTTACGATTTCAGAAATGTCCTAGTAGGCAAGCAAGCTAAGGAGGAAACGTGTCTGTTGCAGCCGCAAGTTTCTTTTGGGCAGCCCTCGTGCTGTACTGCGTTGGAGCGTGCCTCTATGCGTACCAGTTTTTGCTCCGTCAGCAAAAAATCGGCAACTACGCTCTTATCCTTATAGTCCTTGGCTTTATTGCCCAGACGGCTTCGATTGGGTTTAGCTCGGTTCTTACGCACGGAACCCTGCTTTCAGGGCCAAATGTGGTCACGCTTGCTTCGTGGGTGGCGGTACTGCTCTATATCATTTTCGAGCTTATAACAAAATCAAAAGCTTACGGAGCGTTTTTGGCAATCATCGCTGCGCTTCTTATGTCGGTAGGGCGTATTCTTACGAGCATTAACCCTGAGTGGGCAGCGGACTATGCCTCCGACTCACAAGTTCTTTTGGTCTTTCATATTGTTGTGCTGCTTATCGCTTTTGCGGCACTTATTTTGGGAGCAATTTCGGCAGGATTACTCGTCTATCAAGATGCGCTCCTCAAAAAGCACAAGGTCACACGTGTGAGCCGCCGTATTCCGCCGCTCTCTACGCTTAAACGAGTTTCCCGTTCGTCAATTCTGGTTGGCTTCCCATTTCTTACCGTGGGAATGTTTGTTGGTGCTGTTATGACGGCGGGACTGAGTTACACTTCGTGGTTTGTTGCTCCGCGCATAGTGCTGGTGAGCGTTCTTTGGTTCATCTGCGCGCTCTATCTTTTGCAGGTCTACCGCAACGGTGTTTCGGTAAAATCGTCCTCGTTTCTTGCGATTTCAATTGGTTCGCTCGCCGTACTCTTGCTCATTGTTATGGGAATGGTTCCTATGTTTTTGCCGGCGACGGTAGGCCCTGCGTTTGTGCCGATATCCGAGAGTCCAGCATTCTTGCCGGCGGCTACGAGCCCCGCGCTCATGTCGGCAACAATGTTCCCTGCGACCCTGCCTGCAGAAGCAATTTCTGCACTCATGCTGGGAGCATAATTGACCATGACGCATAGTTACAATCGTTCATATTATCCTGCGTTTTTGGATTTAGAAGACCGCCGCGTGCTTGTTATTGGCGCAGGCAATGTGGGGCAACGCAAAATCGAAAACCTTGCGGAGCAAGGCGCAGACGTGCACGTTATAGCACCGCAGACCACACCGCTGGTCAAAGACCTTGCCGCCGAAAATAAAATTACCTATCACGCACGTGCCTATCAAAAAGGCGACCTCAAAAAAGCTTTTTTGGTAGTGTGTGCAACCGATAACGCCGAGGTCAACCGTGCGGTTTATGAGGAGGCAGAGGAGCTGGGCACGCTGCTTAACATGGTCGATTATCCGCCCTACTGCAACTTTATTGTGCCCTCAACGCTCAAGCGAGGCCCGCTGCAAATTGCCATTTCAACGGGCGGCGCTTCTCCGGTGGTTGCTCGCACTATTCGCAGGCAACTTGAGGAAACCTATGACGACATGTGGGGCGACTACGTAGCGCTTCTTGGCGAGGTGCGTCCGCTGGTGCTTTCGCGTATTCCTGGTGGCGAGGAGGCACGCAAGCCTCTCTTTGAGGCAATGGCGCACGCCAATTTGTTTGACCGTCTTGAGGCAGGTGAGCTGTTGAGTGCCGAGCAACTTTTTGATGAGTTTGCTCCTGCTGAGTTTGCCTGTAAGCTGGGCGAATGTGCTTCATGCGATACGAGCTGTAGGCGGGCGGTAAACAAGGCTACGTCTGTTGCAGCCTCATCGCCTGAACCCAACACACCCACGCCCGCCCCCAATCAAAAGAACGGCAGCTGATGCCCTATGCATCTTACCGTGGTTGGGCTTAGCCATAAAACAGCACCCATAGAAATACGGGAAAAACTTACCTTTCCCGAGAGCATTCAGGCAGATGCGCTCTCTTTGCTGGTGTCAAAAGATGAAGTTGCAGAAGCCGTCATTCTTTCGACCTGCAACCGAACCGAGATTTATGCGGTTACGCGCGATGCCTGTAATGGTTTTGAGGTTGTTGCCGAGTTTATGGCGGGCTATCACAACCTTGATCTCTGCGAAATCAAAAAGTATCTCTATCATCACCAAGACATGAAAATGGTGGGGCATCTTTTCCGCGTAGTTTCATCGTTGGAGTCTATGGTGCTTGGTGAGGCACAGATATTGGGGCAAATTAAAGAGGCCTACGGCTTTGCCTCAAGCAACGGGGCGACAGATCGCATTTTTAACAAACTTTTTAGACAGAGTTTTGAGCTGGGAAAGCGTGTTCGCTCAGAAACCGGCATTGGCGAAAGTGCTGTTTCGATAAGCTATGCTGCCGTTGAGCTTGCACGCCGTGTATTTGATGCGCTTGAGGGACGCACCATCTTGATTGTTGGTGCGGGCAAAATGAGCGAGCTTACGGCAAAACACCTGGTAAGCCAGGGCGTTGGTTCGGTGCTGGTGGCAAACAGAACCTATGAGAAAGCCTGTGAGATTGCTGAGCTTTTTGAGGGCGAGGCAATTCGCTACGAGGAGCTTTTTGCGCACATGAGAAATGCGGACATCGTTATTTCCTCCACCGCTGCGCCCGGCTACGTGATTACCAAAGACGAGGTGGCAAAGGCTCGCAAAGGAGTTCGTGGCAAGGCACTCTTTCTCATTGACATTGCCCTGCCGCGCGACATTGACCCAGCGGTCCACGAGCTTAACGACGTCTATCTTTATGACATTGACGATCTTAACGGTGTGGTGGATGCCAATCTTGAGGAGCGCAAACGCGAGGCGGTTCGTGCCGAGGAAATCATAGTTGAGGAAACCAACAGTTTTTCTCAGTGGATTGAAACACTTATTGTCGAGCCTACTATTGCGCAAATACGTGCCAAAGCAGAGGGCATTCGAGATGATGAGGTCGCTAAAGCCATGAAGCGTCTTGGCAATCTTGATGATACCGACAAGGCGGTTGTTGATGCAATGGCAAATGCTCTGGTAAACAAGCTGCTTCATGGCCCCACCATGCGCCTCAAGGCAGGAGCGGCAGAGGACAACAGCTACGAACGTGTTGAAACGGCACGCTTTTTGTATGGTCTTGATATAAACCCTGACGAGAAGCCTCGTCACCGGGGGCTCATTAGAAATCTTTTAGGAAAAAGTGCCGAGGATTTTCCGCAACCAAAACGGCACCATCATGCATCGGCGCAACCGGCGACAGCGACAACAGCGCCGCAGTTGCCAACTGAGCAAGAAACAAGCAGCGAGGCAAACCAAGAAGTGGGCGACAACACACCAACCACCTCCCCAGCTCCAAAGAGAGGAGCCTAGCGTGTTAGATACACGAGGCATACCGGACACACAAGATGCCCAAAAAAAACTGACCATCGGAACGCGGGGCAGCAAGCTTGCGCTCTGGCAGTCTGAGCACATCAAAGAGCTCATTCAGAAGTCTTGCGATGTGCAGGTCGAAATCAAAATCATCAAAACAACAGGCGATAAGATTCTTGACGTACCGCTTGCAAAGATAGGCGAAAAAGGGCTGTTTACCAAAGAGCTCGAACTTGAGCTTCTTGGCGGGAGCGTTGATTTGTGCGTGCATTCTATGAAGGATATGCCCACCCAGCTCCCCGATGGACTGGTTATCGCAGCAACGCCTCCGCGTGTTGATGCCCGTGACGTAATTGTTTCGGCAACAAAAGGCGGTTTGAAAGAGCTACCGCACGGTGCGAGCGTGGGAACAAGTTCGCTGCGCCGTCGGGCACAAATCGCAGCTTTACGCAGCGACCTTATACTGGTGGACGTGCGGGGAAACTTGGATACGCGCCTGCGCAAGGCAGAAACGGGCGAGGTTGATGCTGTGGTTTTGGCAAGCGCAGGAATCACGCGCATGGGCTGGGAGGAAAGAATTACTGGCTATATTCCTACCGAGGAGATGATAAGCGCGGTGGGGCAGGGTGCTATCGCTGTTGAAATCCGCGAAAATGATGCGTTCATGCAGGAGATTTGTGCTGCTCTCAATGATGCAGACACCATGACTTGCGTAACAAGCGAGCGTGTTGTTATGAGTGGCCTTGAGGGAGGCTGTCAAGTTCCCATTGGGGCGTACGCTCGCAGAGAAAACGAAACGCTAGTAATGGACGCAATGGTAGCCTCGGTTGACGGCGCAACGCTTATTCGAGAGCAGCTTGTTGGTTCGCCAGCAGAGCCAGAGGCACTTGGAATAGCTATGGTTGAAGCACTTAAGGCACGTGGAGCAGCAGAGATTTTGGAAGCAGTGCGCACTGAGGCAGAAGCGGTCTAAAGCCGCAAACACAAAAACGACGCACGCTAAAGCCGAGGCAAACTAAAACCGAGTCAAACTAAAACCGGAAGCACAAAAAACGAGGCACGCAAGAACAAAAGCAAGAGCAAAGGCAAGAGCAAAAGCAAGAACAAGGGCAAGAGAAAGGGAAAACATGGCTACAAAGCCGCTGGTATATTTAATAGGAGCAGGGCCGGGCGACCCGGGCCTTATGACCATAAAGGGTCTTGAGTGCCTAAAAAAAGCCGACATTGTGGTCTACGACTACCTCGCCAACCCCTGTTTTTTGGCGTATGCAAATCTTGACGCTGAGCTTATTTATGTTGGCAAAAAAGGCTTTTCCAAACACGTTACCCAAGACGAAATCAACGAGCTCCTCATAGAAACTGCCCAGCGCGACGGCGGCAAAATTGTTGCCCGCCTTAAAGGTGGCGACCCTTTTATCTTTGGTCGTGGTGGCGAGGAGGCGCTTGCGCTTAGCGAGCACAATATCTCGTTTGAAGTGGTGCCGGGCATTTCGTCTGGTTATGCCGCTCCCACCTACGCCGGCATACCGGTAACGCATCGGGGCATCACCACCGACATGGCGTTTGTCACCGGGCACGAGGATCCCACCAAGCAAACAAGCGACATCAACTGGAAAGGTCTTGCCACTGCAGTAGGAACCATTTGTTTTTTTATGGGCATCAAAAACCTCCCTACTATCACCGCGCGCCTTGTAGAAAACGGTCGTGACGAGAATACGCCCGTCGCTCTTATTCGTTGGGGAACAACACCCCGCCAAGAAGTGTTGGTGGGAACGCTTGCAGATATTGCCGAGAAAGCAGCCCAAGCGAACTTTCAAGCTCCCGCAATTACCTTGGTGGGCGAGGCGGTTGCTCTGCGCGAGAAGCTGCAGTGGTTTGAAAACAAGCCGCTCTTTGGCAAAAGCATTGTGGTTACCCGCTCGCGTGCGCAAGCAAGCGATCTTGTTGATAAACTTGCCGAGCTGGGGGCAGAAACGCTGGAGTTTCCAACCATTCGGATTAAAGAACCAAGCAGTTGGACAGAGGCAGATGCGGCTATTGCTGCTATCGAGAGCTATGATTGGATAGTATTTACCAGCACAAACGGAGTAGATGGGTTCTTTGACCGTCTAAAAACCAAAGAAAAAGACGTGCGCTGTCTTGCGCAGGCACGCTTTGCTGCCGTTGGCTCTACGACGGCAACCAGCCTCGCACAACGTGGTATCCGGGCAGACTATGTTCCTGCAGAGTACAACGCAGAAGGTCTTTTGGAAGGCTTCTTGGAGCAAGGCTTGAACGCCAAAAGCAAGGTTTTAGTTTCTCGTGCCAAAGAGGCCCGAGAGGTTTTGCCCAGCGTACTACGAGAGCACGGCGTGCAGGTAGACGTTGCAGCAGTTTACGAAACTGTTATGGGCCACGGCTCTGCAAGTGTTGTTGAGCGCTTTGTCGAAGGCGACATTGACGTGGTCACCTTCACTTCATCATCAACGGTTAAAAACTTTATGGAACTTTTGCGTGCTGGCTTGCCTAAAGGCACGAGCGCAAGTGAGGTTCTTAAAGGCGTAAAAATTGTTTCTATTGGACCAATTACGAGCCAGACCGCCCAAGAACTCGGACTTGTTGTTGACTGCGAAGCAAAGCAGGCTACCATCGACGGCCTCGTTCTTGCGGTCGCTGAGTTGTTCGGCAAAGAAATATAAAAGCTCAAGAATAAACGCTCAAGAATAAAAGCTCGACGAAAGGAAACGTGAACAAATGATAGGAATATCCAAACTGTATTGTGGGGCAGTTGAGGCAGCCGATGTGCTTCGCTATAACCGAAGTTCAAAAAAGCTGCCGAGCGAACTCCTTCAGTTTTCTGCCGACAAAAAACCGGTGGTTGTCTGGAATTGCACGCAGCGCTGCAATCTTAAGTGCGTACACTGCTATGCTCACTCAGAAAATCGTCAATACACCGGCGAGCTTACCACTGAGGAAGCTAAAGTAATGATAGACGACCTTGCTGCCTTTGGTGCGCCGGTGCTGCTGTTTAGTGGCGGCGAGCCTTGCATGCGCAAAGACCTTATCGAGCTTATGCATTACGCAAAGGGCAAGGGCATGCGGGTGGTTATCTCAACAAACGGCACGCTTATTACGCCCAAACTTGCTGAGCAATTTGCCGAGGTAGGGCTTTCGTACGTGGGCATTTCGCTTGACGGAGGCCCCGCAACGCACGACGATTTTAGAGGAATCCCAGGCTCGTTTGACAAGGCAATCCGTGGCGTGCGAAACGCTACCAACGCTGGTATCAAAGTGGGCCTGCGCATGACCATCAACAAGCGCAACTGGCAAGATATTAACGACGTTTTTGACCTGCTTGAGCAAGAAAATATCCCTCGTGCGTGTTTTTATCACCTTGTGTACACCGGACGGGGAAGCGAACTTATGAAAGAGGATCTTGACCACGACGAAACGCGCAAGGCGGTGCGCCTTATTATGGATCGCACCCAAGCCATGTTTGACAAGGGGCTCACGCCTGAGATATTGACGGTTGACAACCACGCCGACGGCCCGTTTGTTTACATGGAGCTTCTCAAAGAGGACCCCAAGCGTGCCGAGGACGTATTGCAGCTCCTCCAGTGGAACCAGGGCAACTCCTCGGGCAACGGTATTGGTTGTATTTCGTGGGACGGCGAGGTCTACCCCGACCAATTTTGGCGACACTTTTCGCTTGGCAACGTGCGAGAGCGTCCGTTTAGCGAGATTTGGACCGATGTTTCTGGCAACGATGAGCGCAGCGAACTTATGAAGCGCCTCAAAAATAAACGTCCGTACGTAAAGGGTCGTTGCGAGGAGTGCCGTTGGCTTGATATTTGCGGAGGCAACTTCCGAGTGAGAAGTGAGGCCGCAACGGGCGACTTGTGGGATACCGACCCCGCCTGCTACCTCACCGACGAGGAAATAAAAAAGGCTGATTAGGAGCACTGGAGAAGTGTTGCAGGAGTGTCGCAGGAGTGTTGCAAGAACACTGCTGAGCGCCGCAAGAACGCCGAGTTAGGAGTGCCAGTATGAACTATCCAGAGTATCGCCCCCGTCGCCTGCGGGCAAACGCAAGCATTCGTGCCATGATGTGCGAAACACGGCTTTCGGCGAGCGATTTTATTTATCCGCTGTTTGTAAAGCCGGGGAAGGGCCTGCGCGACGAGGTTTCTTCAATGCCAGGCGTGTATCAAGTTTCGCTCGACAAACTTGAAGCCGAGATAACCGAGCTTGTTGAGCTGGGCATTTTGGCGGTTATTTTGTTTGGGCTGCCCGAGAACAAAGATGCGCTGGGCTCGGAGGCTTATGATGACCACGGCATTGTGCAAGAGGCAATACGCACCATCAAGGCAAGCCACCCTGATTTTTATGTGATTACCGATGTGTGTTTGTGTGAGTATACCGACCACGGTCACTGTGGCATTGTGGACGAGAACGGCGCAGTGCTTAACGACCAAACGCTTGAGCTGCTTGCTAAAGAGGCGGTTTCTCACGCACGTGCCGGTGCTGATATGGTGGCGCCGTCAGACATGATGGACGGAAGGGTTGCTGCCTTGCGCACCGCTCTTGATGACACTGGCTTTGAGAGCGTGCCCATCATGGCATATTCTGCCAAGTATGCGAGCGGTTATTACGGACCGTTTAGAGAGGCGGCGGATTCTACGCCTGCCTTTGGCGACCGTCGTGCGTATCAGATGGATCCTGCCAATGGTGATGAGGCGCTCAGAGAGGTTGCGCTCGACATTGGGGAGGGCTGCGATGTGGTTATCGTAAAGCCTGCGCTGGCGTATATGGACATTATCCGTCGGGTAAAAGATGAGTTTGGGTATCCCGTGGTGGCATATAACGTTTCTGGAGAGTACGCAATGGTCAAGGCCGCGGCAGCTCAAGGTTGGATTGACGAGCAGCGTGTGGTAATGGAAACCATGACGGGCTTTAAGCGTGCTGGAGCGCAGCTGATTATTAGCTATCACGCCAAAGACGTTGCTCGCTGGTTGCGCGGGTAGGGGAGTTATAGAGAGTCTATGAAAGCTAGGCAAAATACTATGTTTAATGACAAACAAGATATCAAAAGAGAACAAGAGCTTGCCGAGATAGAGGCTGGCTGCGGAAAAACAGGCGTGGGCATTCCCTTGGGCGGTGGTTCTGGCGGTGGCAGCAGTTCTGGCGGCGGCAGCAGTTCTGGCGGCGGTCATCCCGCTGGTGTACCGAAAACAGGCGGCCACCCTGCAGCTCTCCAACGCCACGGCGGCGCACGCTCGGTTGGTTTTCGTCCGGGAGGTGGGCCTGCTGCGATCGCCTATGAGGAGCGCACCGGCATCAAACCACCACGCATTATCGCATGGGAAATTACCCGGTCGTGCAACTTGAGCTGCGTGCATTGCCGTGCCGCCTCTGAGTTCGGCACCTATCCCGGTGAACTGTCGCTCGACCAAATTAAAAACACTATTGACGACATTACTGCCATCACCAACCCAATTTTAATTCTGACCGGCGGCGAGCCTCTTTTGCGTCCTGATCTTTGGGACATCATTGACTATGCGCAAGAAAAAGGTGCGATGCCCGTTGTAGGCACTAACGCCACGCTCATCACCGATGAGATTGCACAAAAACTCAAAGAGCATAAAATCCCCCGCATTTCTGTTTCGATAGATTTTCCAAACGCCCAAGAACACGACGAGTTCAGAGGCATAAAGGGTTGTTTTGAGGACACCATTCGGGGCATTAAAACCGTTAAGGCACACGGCGTTGGTGTGCAAATTAACACCACGGTGACCAAGCTCAACCATAAAAAACTGGTAGAAATGCACGACCTTGCCGAGAGCCTTGGCGTTGATGCTTTCCACATTTTTATGCTCGTTCCTACGGGACGGGGCGACAATCTGCGCGATTTAGAGCTTACGCCGCAGGAATATGAAGATGCGCTCACGTGGGCGTATGACCGCCAGCAGACCTCATCTTTGCACTTCAAGCCCACGGACTCTCCGCAGTATTATCGGATTATTCGGCAAAAAGCAAAAGAGGAGGGCAGGGAGGTCACTCCCGAAACTTATGGCCTTGATGCGATGACACGGGGTTGTTTGGGCGGCATCACCTTTTGTTTTATTTCGCACGTGGGCGATTTGCAGCCCTGCGGATACTTTGATATGCAGCTGGGCAACGTCAAGGAGCAGCCCTTTGGTGAGATCTGGACTAACTCGCCGGTCTTTAATGACCTGCGTGACTACAGTAAGCTCAAAGGTAAATGCGGAGCGTGTGAATACAAGGCGGTGTGCGGAGGTTGCCGTGCGCGTGCGCTTGAAAACACAGGAGATTATCTTGACGAAGAGCCGTATTGTGCGTATGTTCCCAAGGCTTTGAGGGCGTAAGATGAACAGAGAACACACGGCAATAACTCAGCTCACCGAGCTGCAAAAAGAACTTCTATCGGTTATCCAATCGGGGTTTCCCGTGTCGCAAAGACCGTACGGTGAGCTCGCAGAAAAACTTGGCATAACCGAAAACGAAGCCTACGCCAGCATAGATGAGCTGCGCAAAGGCGGCGTCATTCGGCGTTTAGGTGCGATTTTTGATTCCTATAAATTGGGCTATCGTTCGACCTTGTGTGCGATTGCTGTTCCAAATGAACAGGTTGAGGAAGTGGCAGCGCACATCAGCAGCTACCCCAACGTAACTCACAATTACCTCCGAGAAAATCGTTACAACGTCTGGTTCACGCTTATTGCTCCGTCCGAGCAGCGCATTGAGGAGATTTTGGCTGAGATTGCCGAGAGCACCAGCATAGATGACATTCTCAACCTCCCCGCCATTCGTCTTTTTAAGATTCGTGTTGATTTTGATTTCACGGGAAAGCGCAGCGTGCGTGAGGAAAAACTCCCCGTTTTGAAGCCGGCACTTTCCGCTGCCATCAAAGCAACCGAGGAGGAAAAAGCCCTTGTTCGTCTGCTGCAGGCAGACCTCCCCGCAGGACTTACTCCCTACAAAGAGCTTGCTCAAAAACTTACCGAGCAGGGTTTTTCTTGCGACGAGGCTTGGGTGCTAAAAACTACAGAAACTTGGGTGAACGAGCGTGTTATTCGACGGCTTGGTGCGGCTATCAAGCATCACAAAACGGGCTTTACCTGCAACGCTATGGGCACGTGGACGGTTCCCGAAGAAAAACTTGACGAGCTTGGGCCCATTATGGCGTCGTTTAAGGAAGTGAGTCATTGTTACCAGCGACCATCGACGCCAACGTGGACGGCAAACACCTACACGATGATACACGGCAAAAGCAAGGACGAATGCGAGGCGGTTGCGCAGCGCATTCAGGAGGCAACGGGACTTGACGCTCCCGTGTTGTTGTACTCCACCAAGGAGTTCAAAAAAACTTCGATGTCTTATTTTGCCGAGGAGCTTTAACAACACTGAATCGCAACAATGCAGAAAGCTGGGTGCGCAAACCATGAACACCAAAAACTCAACAAACCTTTTTGCTACCGCGCAAACGCTCATTCCGGGAGGCGTAAACTCACCGGTTCGTGCGTTTAAGTCGGTAGGCATCGACCCTGTGTTTTATGAGAAAGCAAAAGGGGTACAGGTGCTTGACGTTGACGGCAACGAGTATCTTGACTTTGTGCTTTCTTGGGGACCGATGATTTTAGGGCATGCGCCAGAGGCAGTTATCAACGCAGTTCGTGCGCAGCTCGAAAACGGCACCTCGTTTGGTGCGCCGTGCGAGCTCGAGGTCAAACTTGCTCAAAAACTTGCAGAAGTTGTTCCTTCAATAGAAATGGTGCGTATGGTTTCGTCGGGCACTGAGGCTACTATGAGCGCCATTAGGCTTGCCCGTGGTTTTACGGGGCGTGAAAAACTTATTAAGTTTGACGGAAACTACCACGGACACAGCGACTCGCTGCTGGTTGCTGCTGGTTCAGGCGTTGCGACGCTGGGCATTCCGGGTACGCCGGGGGTCACAAAAGGCACGGCGGGCGATACGCTGGTTTTGCCCTACAACAATCTTGAGGCGGTAGCGGCCTGTCTTGAGGCTAACAAAGGCGAGGTCGCAGCACTTATCATTGAGCCCATCGCCGGAAACATGGGCGTTGTTTCTCCTAGTGACGGCTACCTACAGGGCTTGCGCAACTTGTGCGACGAGCACGAGGTTGTGCTTATTTTTGATGAGGTTATCTCTGGTTTTCGTGCGGCCCTCGGTGGCGCACAGGAGCTTTATGGCGTTACGCCCGACCTTACAACTTTGGGCAAAATCATTGGCGGCGGTTTTCCTGTGGGTGCCTTTGGTGGCAAGCGCAAAATTATGGAATGTCTTGCTCCCGTTGGCTCGGTTTATCAGGCAGGAACGCTTTCGGGCAACCCTGTGGTGATGGCTGCCGGACTCGCCCTGATAAGTGAGCTTGAAAAACCGGGCACTTACGAGCAGCTTGAGCTTCTGGGCGCACAGCTTGAGGAAGGCTTGCTTGCGGCTTGTGCAAACAGCGGTTGTGAAGCAACGGTAAACCGCGTTGGTTCGGTCGCTACCTTGTTCTTTACGGATAAAGCCGTTGTGGATTGGGAAACAGCCCAAGCAAGCAACACCGAGCTGTTTGCACGTTATTTTAGAGGCATGCTGCAGCACGGCTTTCTTATCGCCCCGAGCCAGTTTGAGGCTCTGTTTCTCTCAACTGCGCACACAAAAGAACACATTGCTGCTTTTGTTGCTGCCGCTGAGGAGAGCCTGCTGTCATTGAGAGCCTAGCTACAACTCTCGGTTGTCGCTCCGTACGCCATTGCGGGTTCGACCCGCAATCTTACCGTTGTCGCACTGGGCTTGACCCGGTGCCTAGAGGGAGAGCGGTAGGTTGGAAAGGGTTGTTGTCCAGAAAGGTTCTGTCATTGCGGGCTCGACCCGCAATCTTACGGCTGCTGCCCCGAGCAGTTGTCGCCCAGAAACCTCCCTATCTGCGGTACAATAAAGCACAAATACAAGACGAGGAGCGCTTTTCTCGTAATAAAGGCGCTCAGCGATTAGAGGAGGTATCATGGCTAAAGGATTTGGATTGGGCTCGCTCATAGTTGGTGGCGCTATTGGTGCTGCGCTTGCGTTGCTGTATGCTCCGCGACGTGGGGACGAAACCCGTGCGATTGTTGCCGACAAGGTTGACGAGATTTGGGGACAAGGGCAGGAGTTTTACAGCCAAGGTTACACCAAGATTCAAGAAGGCATTACTGCTGCTCAGCCAGTCATCGACAAGGTGCAAGAGGGCATTCATGCTGCGCAACCGGTTATCGCAAAGAAAAACGACGAGCTTCGTGAGAAAATCGAGAGCGCTCGTTCGGTTATCGCCGACCAAGTTGCCAAAAATGCAGCTGCCGCACGTGACACCATCAACGACAAAGTTCCCGTAGCAAGCGAAAAAATCAACCAGGCCGTTGACGTGGTCAAGGGTCAGATTGACGCTGCTGCCAAGGGAGCAAAAGGTGGCAAGGCAACAAAGGCCAAAAAGGATTAACCAGATAAGCCGAGCGAGCCAAGAGAGCAACTGGGCGCCTCACGCAAGCGGGGTCCTACAAAAGCTGGCTCGAAACAAGATAAGGACAAGGACAACAATGCTCGACACTAAGTTTGTTCGAGAAAATCTTGACGTGGTGTTAGATGCCATGCGCTCACGAAATAAAGAATGGAATGCCGAGGGCTTTTTAGCACTCGACGGGCGGCGGCGCGCGCTCATTGGGCAGATAGAGGCCTTGAAGGCAGAGCGCAACACCACGTCCAAGCAAGTTGGCGAGCTGATGCGCGCCGCCGCCTCAAAAACCGACGAGGCTCAGGCAAACAGCGCCAAAGTAGAAGCGGAGGCTGCTAAGGAGCGGGTGCGCGCCATCAACACCGAGGCAGAAACACTCGAAAACGAGCTTGCGGGCGTTGAGGCAGAGCTCAATAACGAGGTGCTTTCGCTTCCCAATTTGCCAAGCGCCAGCACGCCAGCGGGCGCAAGCGAGGAAGACAATATTGAAGTCCGCCGCTGGGGTACGCCACGCGCCTTTGACAAAGAGGGCTTTGAGGCCAAGCCGCACTGGGATTTAGGCCCTGAGCTGGGCATGATTGACTTTGAGCGCGGCGTTAAACTCACCAAATCCCGCTTTATTTTGCTCGGCGGGCAAGGCGCTCGTCTTGAGCGGGCCCTCATCAACTTTATGGCCGACACGCACGGCAGCCGTGGTTACAAAGAATGGTGGTGTCCGCTGCTTGGCAATGCCGACACGCTTACTGGTACGGGACAGCTTCCCAAGTTTGAGGACGATTTGTTCAAGACCACCGAGGGGCTGTACCTTATCCCCACGGCAGAGGTCATGCTCACTAATATTCACCGTGGCGAGGTGCTTGACGCAGACACGCTGCCACGCCGCTACTGTGCTTTTACCTCGTGTTTTAGGGAGGAAGCTGGCAGCGCTGGGCGTGACACACGGGGGCTTATCCGTGTGCATCAGTTTGACAAGGTCGAGATGGTTAAGCTCAGTGCGCCAGAAAACTCCTTTGATGAACTTGAAAGCATGGTTGCCGATGCCGAGAACATTCTCCAGCTGCTTGAGTTGCCCTACCGAGTAATTGAGCTTTGTACGGGCGACCTTGGCTTTTCTGCCACCAAAACCTACGATCTTGAGGTGTGGTTACCGTCGTACGAGGACTACAAAGAGATAAGCTCGTGTTCCAACTGTGGCGATTTTCAGGCACGTCGTGCAAGTATCAAGTATCGTTCGGTAGGCGAGGCGGGCGAGAAAACCACCGGCTTTGTGCACACGCTTAACGGCTCGGGGCTTGCGGTGGGACGCACCATGGCTGCCATTATCGAAAACTATCAAAACAGCGACGGTTCTTTGACGGTTCCAACGGTGCTGCAGCCGTACCTTGGTGGGCTTACCCGTATTGAGGCGGAATAAAAAGCATTGAAGCAGAACAAAACACAGTAAGGCGGAATAACCATGCACATTACACCTGCTGAGGTCAGCGAAACGCTCGCAATGATTTCAAAGCACCATCTTGATATTCGTACTATTACACTTGGTCTTTCTATTCGCAACTGCGGGCACGAGGACATTGAAGTTTGTGCCCAACGCATTTACGATCGCCTCACCACGGCGGCTGAAAAGCTCGTACCTACTGCCGAGCAGCTTGCCCGTGAGTTTGGTATTCCCATTGTTAATCAGCGTATCTCGGTTACCCCCATTGCGGAGGTGTGTGCCGCCGCCGCTCAAACGGCGGAGAATTACGTGCCCATTGCTTTGGCGCTCGACCGTGCTGCCCAAGAGGTGGGCGTTGATTTTGTTGGAGGCTTTTCTGCTTTGGTTCAAAAGGGCACCAGCTCAAGTGATGCCAAGCTTATCGCCTCTATCCCTGAGGCGCTTGCCACCACGCAGCGGGTTTGTTCGTCGGTCAACGTTGCCTCCACCCGTGCCGGCATCAACATGGATGCTGTTTTGCTCATGGCGCAGACTATTTTGGCAACGGCACAAGCTACCGCCGAGCGTGACGCAATCGGCTGTGCAAAGCTCGTTGTTTTTGCCAATGCCGTTGAAGACAACCCCTTTATGGCGGGTGCCTTTCATGGTTCGGGCGAGGCGGAGGCAGTTGTCAACGTGGGCGTGAGCGGCCCCGGTGTAGTAAGAGCGGTTTTGGAAGATTTGTCACCCGAGGCAGACCTCACCACCGTGGCAGAAAAAATCAAAGCAACAACCTTTAAGATAACCCGTGCTGGCGAGCTTGTCGCTCGTGAGGCCTCCGAGCGGCTGGGCGTGCAAATGGGCATTCTTGATTTGTCGCTTGCGCCCACTCCTGCAGAGGGCGACTCGGTAGCGCAGATTCTTGAGGCTATTGGCGTTGGCGTGTGTGGAGGGCCTGGCACTACGGCTGCCCTTGCTCTGCTCAACGATGCGGTTAAAAAGGGTGGCGTTATGGCATCATCATCAGTTGGCGGGCTTTCGGGTGCGTTTATTCCCGTGAGTGAGGACGCTGGCATGATTGCCGCCGCAGAATCTGGTGCGCTTACTTTAGAAAAGCTTGAAGCCATGACGAGCGTTTGCTCGGTGGGGCTTGATATGATTGCGGTTCCGGGCGACGTTAATGCGGAAACCATTTTTGGCATTATTGCTGACGAAATGGCAATTGGCGTTATCAACAACAAAACTACCGCCGTGCGCCTTATTCCTGCGATTGGCAAAAAAGCAGGCGACCGCCTCGAGTTTGGCGGGCTTTTAGGCAGCGCGCCTGTTATGGAAGTCAACCGCAACGCCGGCACGGTACTTGCCGCTCGAGGCGGTCGCTTCCCCGCTCCGCTTAATAGCCTAAAGAACTAGTTACCGTATTTTTTTATGGCTTGGGATGCTCAGATACTTCAGCTTTCCCTTGCTCACGCTCTCGTTTCTGCTCTTGCAGCTCCCGCTCGTGACGCTCTCGCTCGTTTTTGCGAGCCACCTCACTAAATCCAGCACTGATAATACCTGTGGGTATAGCCACCAGAGCAATTCCGAGCAAGGCGATGCAACTGCCCACCAGCTTGCCAGCAGCGGTAATAGGGTATATGTCGCCGTAACCAACGGTGGTAACGGTTGCAACTGCCCACCAAAGCCCCGAGAAGGCGTCTTGAAAAATCTCGGTCTGCACCTCGTTTTCGGCATAATACATAAGCACCGAGGCAACAAGGAGCAGCACCATTATTGCGCTCACCGAAGCGATAAGCTCATGCCGCTTGTTACGCAGAACCACAAACACAGAATCCAGCGCAGAAATATAACGCCCCAGCTTGAGCAGCCTCAGTATTCTGAGCATACGCAGCGAGCGCAGAGCTGTGAGGTCAAGCGGTATGAGCAGCAGTGCGTAAAACGGCAAAATTGCAAGCAAGTCTATTATTGACCAACCCGACACAATAAACTTCAAACGAGCTTTTACGGGCCCCAAATGAGGATAGAGTTTGTCGCAGGTCCACAGGCGCAGTGCGTACTCGATGGTAAAGACTATCGTGATAAAAACATCAACAACCGTAAGGGCAGTTTTGACTCCTTGGGGCAGGCTGCTAAAGGTTTCGGTGATAAGAATTGCGAAGCTCGTAAGAATCAGCGCAATCATGGCATAGTTAAATATGGTGCTAGGGCTATAGTCTTTTCTTGTTGAGGATATGGTGTTAAAAACTCTGTCTTTTAGTGGTTCCATTGTTGGGCATCTCCAATGGGTAGGGTGATGGCGGAGAGCTGGGGATTCGAACCCCAGATACGCTTGTGACGTATACTCGCTTAGCAGGCGAGCACCTTCGGCCTCTCGGTCAGCTCTCCGCAAATAATGCCTGCTACCCGAAATGGGTACTTGAGCATGATACCGCTCTCAGTGCTTAAGGTAAAGCCATAATGTCTAAAATCCATCAAAAAACACTTTGTAAGCTAGAGCCAAGAGTCGTTTGTCACCAAAAACAGCTTGTCGGCCAAAGCCCAACAGCCGTTTACCACTAAAACTCCCCTGCAAGCCAAAGCCAACAGCCGTTTACCGCTAAAACTCCCCCAATCCGCAACATTCTCGGCAAAAAAGCACTCTGCCACCGAGCGCACAAACGCACAAAGGCGTAAACTAGTTCTCCGGAACAAAAAAAGCACCCCGGAATTAAAAAACAAAAGCAAACAAGCGGAAGGAGCTAACATGAAACTCGAAGGAAAAGTTGCCATTGTAACGGGAGCATCATCTGGCATGGGCAACGCAATCGCTAAGCTGTACGCAAAAGAGGGCGCAACCGTTGTTGCATTTGCCCGCCGCAAGGAGCGCCTTGACGAGTTGGTCGCCCAAACCGCAAACGAAGCTGGCACGGTGGTACCGTTTGTGGGCGATCTGTGCATTAAAGAGGACGTCGAAAACCTTATGGACTTCACCATCAAAAATCACGGAGGCATCGACATTCTCGTAAACAACGCTGGCGTTCTCGACGATTTTCTCCCTGCCGCAGAAGTAACCGACGAGGTTTGGGACAAATGCATTCAAACTAACCTTACCTCGGTCATGTGGACTACGCGCGCTGCGCTTGAGCCTATGTTGGAGAAAAAGGCAGGCAGCATCATTGTTATTGCGTCTGCGGGCGGGCTCATGGGCGGACGAGCTGGCGCCGCATATACCGCCTCAAAGCACGGCGTTGTTGGTTTGGTCAAAAACACAGGCTTTATGTATGGTCGCTCGGGCATTCGCTGTAACGCCATTTGCCCCGGCGGTGTTGCCACTGAGATTAGCGCCAACATGCGTCCGAGTGCTTTTGGCTATGGTCGTGTTGGTGACGCAATTACGGCAACCACCTCACGTCTTGCGGAGGCAAGCGAGATTGCAAGCGTTGCGCTGTTCTTGGCAACCGACGAGGCTATCAACATCAACGGAGCGGCAATTCCTGTTGACGGCGGCTTTGTAGCGTTCTAAGTCTGCGGAAAAGATATTCCTCGACGGCTAAACTTGAGAATTAAGCTCCGACGGCTCCTCAGCCCTCGGAGCTTTTTTCTGCCACATTTGGTACTATAGGTAAAAGCTCAGACCACAAAAGAGCCCCTACGGAGAGGAAGCAGCCGTGCCCAAGAAAACCAAGCCTGTCGTCGGCAGCCCCAAAGCCAGCAGCCCCAAAGCCAGCAGTCCCAAAGCCAGCAGCCCCAAAGCAGACAGCCCCAACTCCACAAACAAAAACGTCCCACTCTGGCAAAGACTCTTTTACTACTTTATCCTCTGTGCCTTTATGGGCTTCATCTACGAGAACCTTCTCGACTTCTTTGTCTACAAGCACCTCTGGCAATGGCAAGGCCCCCTGCACGGTCCGTGGCTTGTAATCTACGGTTTTGGCGGCGTTGTTATTCTCCTGCTCCTTGAGCGTGCGGTCAAAAAGAAAATCTATCTTGGTCCGCTCAACATAATGCCTGTGTTTATTGCGCTGGCAATTTTTGCTATAACAGGTGTTGTCGAATACGTCGGGCACTGGATTTTGGACACCTTTTTCAATTTTAGACCTTGGGATTATACCGAGAAGCCCTTTAACCTCAACGGCAGGATTTGCCTTGAGGACACCTTGCGTTTTGTTGTGCTTGGGCTGCTCGAGCTGTACGCCGTGGTGCCTCTGGTTGAATGGTTCCTCAAGCGGATAAGCAAAAACACCAACACCATTCTCTTTATTGTGCTTGCCGGGCTCTTTCTTGCCGACGTTATTATTTCAGTCATAATAATGCTGGCATAAGGGAGCGAGGGGAGCGCAGCAATTTAAGGGAAAAAGCAACAAATCACCAAAACAAGCAGCTTATAAAATTGCTCTTTGCAATCTCTATTAAAAGTGATATAGTATCAGGCAATATAAGGAAGCACTAAAAAGCGCCTCGTTTTGGAGCGCTTTTATGCACTCAAAGCTCTTGTGGTGTAGGGCTCGCAGGCAAGCAGCAAGGCAAGCAGGCAACGCTATGCCGCACAACAAAGAGGAGAGCAAGATGAAGATTACGCGTCGAACCGACTACGCTATTCATTTGATTGCTGAACTTGCAGAAAATCCTGATAAATCTCTCGGGCTGCGAACGCTGGCGGACCGTCATAACGTGACGTATGCCTTTGCGCGCACCGTGCAAAAAGGGCTCCTCGACGCAAAAATCATCAAAACAACTCGTGGCATAAACGGCGGCATTATGTTGGTCAAAGAACTTGACGAGATAACCCTGCTCGACGTTTTTGAAGCCGCCCAAGAATCCCTTGCAACTACCCTTGATGTTGATAAAGCCCCGTGGTGTTCGTGCGAGAAGGGCTGTCTTTCAAACTATGTGTGGGATTCCACCAAAACGGTTTTGGACAAACACTTCTCAAAAATCACCATGAAACAGGTGCTTTCAAGCAGCAAGTAGTTTTAACAACGAGCTTTCCGGCGACAATCTTTCTTGCATGAACTTTCTGGCAACAACCTTTTAGCAGCAACAAAATAGCTGTAGCTTGCTAGGCCTCTATTTTTTGCGGAGCGGGGCGCTCATCGGTAACCCAATTGCTGTCCTCAAGTCCACCATCAACAATATCATTCACGTCAAGACGCAAGTATTTTGCCGTGGCCTGTGCGGCAACGCTGCCGTCGGCTAAAAGCAGCTCGGCAGTTCCCCCAAACGTCCGCTTAGTGTTGCTGTCGAGGCGTGCCACAACCTTAAGCTCCTCACCAAGTGGCACGGGCTGTCTAAACTTTACGTTAAGCTCGATAGTTACGCCAAAGGCTTCAGGCTCGCTTACCTGAATGGCACGCCCGAGCGTTTCGTCAAGAATGGCGCTCACCATGCCGCCGTGAACACGTCCGGGATAGCTCTGGTGTTCATCTTGTGCAGAAAACAGGGCGCAAATGCTGCCGTCCTCGAGATTAAAAAACTGTGCATGGAGGCCAAGCACGTTGTCGGTGCCACACACCAGACAGTGTTTGGAAATGTATTGAACTCCCGTGACGCTTTTCTCGTTAAGCTCATATTTCATGGGGCATATCCTTTCTTGACGCTTTAACTTGCATGGGCAGCTCGCCAAGAGCAACCGTTGCTGCTCGCCAATAGCAACCGTCCAGCAACCACCCACACAGCACACCTTTTTTAACGCTGCATTCGGGTATAATCCAATCCTACAACAGTCACACGCAAATGTGGCGAATTTTTGCAAAATTGTAATGATTGAGAGGTGATTGCGGTGACGAACGACACTAAAAATAACAAGGCGCAAGACGAGAAAGCGACAGATACACTGGCAGACGCAGCGACCGATGCAGCAGCGGGCTCGGCAGACGCAGCTGTTGCCACCACCAACGACGATGCAGACGTAATTGACATGGACGCCGATGCGCCGCTCAATAAAGTTATGCTCTACGCTTTTGATGAGGCTCGGCAAAAACTTGAGCAAGGAAGCGATGTAGAGCCGTTTACGGTTATTCTTGCTGGCGAGGAGCTGTACGTTGAAAGCCACCCAGGCGACGACATTGTCGAGTGTTTTAATTCGGCTCGCAAAACTATGTTTGAGATGGACTTGCTCGCCGATGCCTATGTATTTTGCTACGACGGTTACGTGCAGCTTGATGAGGGCGCGCGCGATGCGCTTATCGTTGAGCGTGCCGAAAAAACTGCCGAGGTGGGCGAGGCGTTTGCTCTGCTTTACACCATGGACGAGGAGGGCGACGGCAGCATTGAGTTTGAGGACGCTATTTTTGGACTGGGCGAGGCTCCCTCTTTGTTTGGCGCAGGCGAGTTTGATGTCGAGCTGCTTGAGGGTTTTGATGCTGAGCTGAGCGAGGCTTTGGGCGACCAAAGCGATGATGGCGCTTGTTGTGCTGATAGCTCTTGTTGTTGCGGAGAGCCTGACAAAGCGTTTGACAAAATGTCTGACAATAAAGCAAACAACGCTTAGGCAAGGCTGATAGTTTGTGCTGAACCCTGAGCTTGCAAGCAGTTTGATTTCTGGAACGGACGAGGACGTCGTTCAACGGTATGCGACGCTCTCTGAGCGTGCCAAAACCCAGCGTTTTGGGCTTATTGAGCCTGAGTACGTGGTTCTCGATACAGAAACCACGGGCTTCTCGGCAGAAAACGATGCTCTTATCGAGATAGCGGCTGCGGTTGTGTCGGGCACAGAGATTGTTGAGCGTTTTTCTACTTTTGTGAACCCCGAGCGCCCTATTCCTGAGATTATTACCGAGATTACCAACATTTGTGATGCGGACGTGCAAGATGCTCCGCTGGTGCGTGAGGCCTTAGAGGAGCTGATAGCTTTTGTGGGGCAGCGTGAGGTTATTGCGCATAACGCACCCTTTGACCAAGAGTTTATTCAGGTTAATGCGCGTGAGTGTGGGCTGGTGTCACAAGGGGCCGAGGGGGCCGGGAAAGGGTCTGGCGGGAGTGCTGGCAAGGACGCTGGCGGGGCTGCCGACAAAAACTCCGACCAAAACTCTGACAACCTGCCGCCGCTTTTGTCCAGTGAGCCGTGGATAGACACGGTTCAGCTTGCCCGCATTGGTTTGCCTCGTTTTCGTGCTCACAATTTGGAGATGTTAAGCGCTGCTTTTTGCCCCGACACGCCTTCGACGCACCGTGCTATAGATGACGTTGAGGCTCTGTGTCACATTTGGCGTGTGTTGCTGGTAGCCCTGCATGATTTGCCGTTAGGGTTGCCGCATTATATCTCGCAACTCTTTGAGCAAACTACGTGGGGCGTGCGTGACGTGTTTAAGATGGTTGCGCTTGACCAGGCCATGAGCAACGGCAAGACGGAGGCTAAAGAGCTGCGATTTTCTCTGGGATTAGCGCGTGACGAGCGCAAGCGCACGCTCAAAAAGCAAGATAAAATAGATGCAACTGAGCTTGACGGTGGTATTTTAGAACTTGAGCCACTGGACTGTGAAGAGATTGAAGCTGCCTACACCGGTACGGGGCTGGCGGGTGCGATGTATTCTGAATACGAGCCACGTGTGGAGCAAGTTGAGATGGCATGTGCGGTTGCTGAAGCCTACAACACGTCAACGCACAGCGTCATTGAGGCGGGTACGGGTGTTGGTAAGTCAATGGGATACCTGCTGCCGCTGGCCTTGTTTGCCAAGCGCAACAAGGTGATTTGTGGTGTTGCTACCAAGACCAATGCCTTGCTTGACCAGCTGGTGTATCACGAGTTGCCTCGCTTGGCGGCGGCGCTTGGAGAGAGCGGCGTTGCTTCTGGCGAGGGAGCTGTTGAGCTTGGCGAACAGGCCAAAAAAGCTGGTGCGTCAGGAGAGCAAGCGCTGTCCACGGGGCAAGCTTCTGCTCAAAACGAGGGGCTGCAACACGCCAATCTTGAATACATTGCCCTTAAAGGCTATGACCACTACCCCTGTTTGCGTAAGCTTATGCGTTACTCCGCCAAAGACCATAGCTTTGAGAACCCAGACCCGCTGGTTTTAGTGGCTCAACTTCTTACCTATGTGAGTCAAAGCTCAACGGGAGATTTAGACCCGCTGCCACTACGCTGGCAAGGGGTGCCCCGTTTTGAGGTGTGTGCAAGTGCGGACGATTGCCTGCGCAATAAATGTCACTATTACGGCAGCTGCTTGCTGCATGGCGCACGCAGGCAGGCGGCAAATGCCGATATTGTGGTGACCAATCACGCACTGCTGTTTTGTGACCACTTGTTTGAGGGGGCAATTTTGCCGCCTATTAGTCACTGGGTTATTGACGAGGCGCATTCGGCAGAAAGCGAGGCGCGCCGTCAACTCACCGTTACGGTAGAGGCACGGGGTTTGACCGAGGTACTCTCCCAGCTCTTTGGAGTTGACGGCGCGCTTGCTCGTCTTAAAAATCGTGGCATAAAAACCGATGGCGGCTTGCTGGTTGGCGGCTTGGTGGACAAGGCACGTTTTGATGCGCAGGCAACTGAGGCATTAGCAAGCTCGTTTTTCTCCTCAGTAAAAGATTTAATAGAATTAGCAGAACGCAGCAATTACGACCGTGTTGACCTCTGGATTAACCCGCGCGTGCGAGAGAGCGCAGAGTGGGACGGCGTACTTTCAACGGGCTCATCGCTTGCCAAGCGCCTTGAAACGCTGGTTAAGGAGTGCCGCGATGCGATAAGCGCCTGTGCTGCTTATGACGAGCTTTTGGAGGAGCAAAGCGACCTTGCGGGTTTGGTCATGCGTCTGCAAGAGGCTCAAGCGGCGCTTATGCTCATTTTGGACGGTACCAACGAGGACTATGTGTATTATGCCGAGCTTGACCGCCGTGAGAATGTTTTAAGCGACCGGCTTGTTGCCGCAGTTTTGGACGTGGGCTCTACGTTGGCAACAGAGTTTTTTCCGCAGCAAAGCAGCCTCGTGTTTACTTCTGCAACCTTGGCGGCAGGGGAGGATTTCTCATACTTTACGCACGGAATTGGATTGGGCAATGTGCCGCGCGAGATGTGGAGCGCAACCCAGCTTGCCTCGAGTTATGATTTTGAGCGCAATATGGCGGTGTACTTGCCGCTTGGCATGCCTGAGCCTAATACGTCAGGTTATGCCAAAGCGCTCGAGGAGTTGCTTTTTGAGGTACACGGAGCTATGGGCGGCAGCGTGCTTACCTTGTTTACTAATCGGCGCGAGATGGAGGCCTTGTACGCAAACTTAAACCCCCGTCTTGCCGAGCTCGGATTAAGCCTTAAGTGTCAGTTTAGGTCGATGAGTGCTAAGCGCCTGCGCGATGAGTTTGTTGAAAACGAGAGTCTCAGCCTCTTTGCATTGCGGTCATTTTGGGAGGGATTTGATGCGCCGGGCACAACCTTGCGCTGCGTGGTTATTCCCAAGCTGCCGTTTGGTCGCCCCAATGACCCGTTGCAACAAGAGCGCAATCGGCGCGAGCAGCAGGCGTGGAAACGCTACGTGCTGCCCGAGGCGGTTATCGACCTCAAACAGGCGGCGGGGCGGCTTATCCGTTCGTCAACTGATACTGGCTGTTTGGTGCTTGCAGATGCTCGTCTGCGCACCAAATGGTACGGCACAAGCTTTTTGACCGCCTTGCCCTCGCAGCAGCAACACGCACTTGAAGTTGCGCAAATTGTTGAGGAAATGCGCCGAGAGCATCAGTAGGGCAAAAGACGCAACGAGGGATACGCAAAGAGCACAAAAAAGAAGGGTGCGCCATGAGCAAAACAAAATTTTTCGTAGGCCTTTTTGTAGCGGGAATTATACTCTTTGTTCTGGATATGTACGTTATTGGGAAGCTTGTTGAGCCTTTGGGTGCTGTTGTTGTGCTGGCTGTAAGTTTAGGCATGATTCTCGTAGGACTGATAGGGGGCTGTATATCTTCAAAAAAAGCCCGAGCATTTTTTAGGCTTTTTCTTGGATTTTTTCCTTTCTAATTGCACGGTGCGCCGCAGGGCACAAGGCTACACTGGTAGGCGTTGCCCCGTTTTTATGAGTTCGATATGCTTATGTAGTGCAAAAAGTTTTTGAGCGTTGAGGAGAAACTATGAACATTCTTGTTATTGGTAGCGGTGGTAGGGAACACGCAATTGTTTGCTCGCTGGCAGCGTCGCCCTTAAGCGATACGATTTATGTTGCGCCCGGCAACGGCGGTAGTGCGCCAGGTGCGCTCAATGTAAGCCCGGCTGAGCTGGATATAAAAGACCATGCTGCGGTGGTTGCTTTTGCACTGGCGCACAAGGTTGAGCTGGTGGTTGTTGGCCCTGAAGCACCTCTGGTTGACGGGCTGGCAGACAGCGCACGTGCCGCAGGTCTGGATTGTTTTGGACCGGGTGCGGCAGGGGCGCAACTTGAGGGTTCAAAAGAGTTTTCAAAAGAACTTATGGAGCGCCACAACATTCCCACGGCGAGTTTTGGTTCTTTTACCGAGGCAGGCTCTGCGCACGCCTACATAGATGAGCAAGGGGCTCCTATTGTGGTCAAAGCCGATGGCCTTGCTGCGGGCAAGGGTGTGACGGTAGCGGCTACGATTGAGGAGGCGCACGCCGCGGTTGATGAGTGCTTTGATGGGAGATTTGGCGCGGCGGGCGCAACCGTGGTTATTGAGGAGTTTATGACGGGCCCCGAGTGTTCGCTCCTAGTCTTTACCGACGGCACTACCGTGTTGCCCATGGCTCCGGCACAAGATCACAAACGTGCACTTGAGGGTGACGAGGGCCCCAACACGGGCGGTATGGGCGTGTATTCTCCCGTGCCTATTGTTACCAACGAGGAGCACGCAACCATGCTTGCCTATATGGAACAAACGGTTGCTGCTTTGCGTGCTGAGGGCATTGACTACCGTGGTGTTTTGTATGGTGGTTTTATGCTCACGCCAAACGGTCCCAAAGTTTTGGAGTTCAACGCACGCTTTGGTGACCCTGAAACACAGGTTATCTTGCCCCGTCTTACTACGGATTTGGTTGAGGTAACACGTGCCGTGGCGCAAGGGCGGCTCAGTGAGATTGAGCTTGTTTGGGATAGTGCTTGGGCGGTGAGCGTGGTGCTTGCCTCGGCAGGCTATCCGGGCGATTACGAAACAGGCAAGCCAATTACAGGCATAGAAGCTGCCGAGAAACTTGCAGGCGTTACGGTGTATCACGCGGGAACTAAGCTGCTTGAAGACAACGAGGCTTGTGAGGACACTGAGTGTGCTGCTGCTGTAGTTACCAGCGGCGGACGCGTGCTTAACGTAACAGCCTTAGGCGCGACCTTTGAGGGTGCGCTCGAGCAGGCATACAAAGCAGTTGAGCTCATTGACTTTGAAGGCAAGCAATATCGCCGCGACATTGGCGCGCGCGCCCTCAAAGGTCGCTCAGCTTGGGAGTAGGTTATTCCCACTTACAGTCAATGCACACTATAGTTGTTGGCATACCAATAATTTGCACATCAAACTTCAGGCTTGTTTCAACCTTAGTGCTCGCATTATGTATTCTAAAGCTAAGCTGCCAACCGTTGTCCATGTAGACCATGACGGTGTTGCTAGAGCTAGGCTTGAACTCTGTTCCAACAATCTTTGTAGGCAACTCCGAAACAGGAATTACTAGCAAAGGCTCTTGTTTCTTGCTGCTTTTGTTGAGAGTTCCCTGTAAGTTGTAAGGTTGGACTTGGGTTGTTCGCTTGTTGTCCAGACCAATAATTTTGTAAAAGTCAAACTTTCCAAGCAAATACTCAACCATTTTTCTTGCTATTTTGCCGTCACTTGCATCATGACTTCTCTTAATCTCATTGAGAAAAGCATTAAGCAAGGGGACATACACGTCATGTTCTTTTGCTGGGAGTTCGCTCCAAGTCGCATTTTTATCTTTCATTTTAGAGAGGTATTCGAATACCGGAGCTACCTCAGACCAATACTTGCCAGAGCACTTAATTCCAAACCACTTCTCGCCAAAATCTAGGTCTTTTGAAAGCCTACTATGCTTAACAGCAAAATGATTGTGTTTTAGACTAAGCCCTATTTCCCAGTGAATATTTTTGCGGACGATAACAATATCTCTAACGTCGCCCTGTTTGCCAGCGTCATCAGACTGCAGTTTAATTTCCAGAGGACTACTGTCGTCTTCCAAAATAAGCGGCTCTAGGTCTGTCAAAGCTGTTATTCCTGCACTTGCGCTCACCTTGTAGGTTTCATGTTCTTTGTTGCTAAGAGCATCCCATGCGCTTTTGGAAGCAAAATAGCTGCTGTTTTTCTCAACAACAACATTCCTGAAAGGCGCTAGGTTTTCCTCCAGCAGCAACAAATAGGCATACTCGTAGGCTCTGCCATTTCTGTTGCTCAAATTGCTCATACTGCTTTTGCCATCTCAATCATGTTCTCATCTGCAGGAGCAGCACAAGTTGAACTCAGTGTATGTTTGATAGCATTTGCCATTGCATAAGCAAGGTTGACGGGAACAGCGTTTCCAATCATTTTATAGCCATCGGCAACATCATTGTAGTAAAGCTTAAACGTATCGGGGAAGGTCTGTATCCTCGCACATTCTCTGACAGACAAGCGTCTATAGAGGTCTTCTTTTTCCCTAGCAAATTCGCGTTTATTTTGTTCAACGAGCAGCATTTTTGGAGCTTGTGGGTGAAGGGGAGTGTGTCTGCCGCCCGCCTGAATGGTAAAAGATTGTTCGTCCCACGAGCGCACTCTGTTCCGCGACATAAAGATGCTCGAAAATCCACCAATCATAAACTCATGGTTAGCAACAACACAATTCTCACCATTTGTTTTATTGCGAACCAAGGCAGGGATAGCTGTGTTTTGGAGATCTCCTATCGCTTGCTGCAGTGTGATTTTTTCTGTTGATGGGGTGGGAAACTCAAACGTGCATCTCAGGTCTTTTCTTATTCCCACAAAAAACACTCGTTTTCTATCTTGCGGAACAGAAAAATCAGCCGCATTTAACAGGTCTATATAAACATCATACCCAGCCTCTTTGAAAAGCTTCGTAATGTTTTCAACAGCTCCTTTGTGCCGAGCGGCAAGCATGCCCGATACATTTTCTGCTAAAAAGAACTTAGGTTGCTTGTCTTTTAGTAAACGAACATATTCAAAAAATAGTTTACCCCGAGGATCCTCTATGCCACGAAGACTGCCAGCTTCGCTCCACGATTGGCAAGGTGGACCACCAATAATACCGTCACATTCTGGAAAGACGGAAGAGGGAACTTCTTTAATATCACCCTTTATCAGTGGAGCATTGTGGTTTTTTTCGTAAGTTTCCCAAATAGAACTGTCGTACTCGTTTGCCATTACAATGTCAAACCCTGCCCGAGAAAAGCCCAAATCTAAGCCTCCTGCGCCAGAGAAAAGCGAAATTATTTTTATACTTTTTTCATTCATTTTGAGCTTGTCTCCTATCAGTTCCTGCCTGTGTTCCATCATAGCGCATATTAAAAAATCTTACTGCTGTCCTGCTTTCTTTTCGTAGATTTTCAATTTTTAATGCGTGGGATACACTCAGGGCTTTCGGGTGCCCCAACATTGACTATTTACACGATACCATAGCGCAAGCCAAAAAGCAAACATTTGTTTGTATACGGCTAGATGACAAAAAGCCGTTGTCACATTGCTTTCACTAGGACGCAAAGAAACGAACAAACAAGAAGCCTACCGTCCTTTTTTGGCCTTGGCGGCAAGTTCCTCGTCAGAAAGCTGAGTTTCCTCAAAAACTTCATCTGCATCTAAGCCAAAAGCGGTATGCAGAGCAAGTACAGCACTCTCAACAGAGGGCTCGTCAATAACCACGCTAATACGAATGGCAGAAGTGGAAATCATTGAGATGTTAACGCCATTTTTGGCAAGCACCGTAAACATTTTAGCGGCAATTCCGGGATTACTTTTCATGCCAGCGCCCACAATGCTTACTTTGGCAATGGTGTCGTCAACCACGTATTCACGAATGCCCAACTTGTCCAGCAGCCCGTCAAGCACCGTTTTTATCTTGGTTAAATCGCCAATGGGCACGGTAAAGCTGATGTCGGTATGCCCATGCTCCGAGATATTTTGCACAATCATGTCAACGTTAATGTTCGCCGTCGCAATGGCTCCAAAAAGCTCACCGGCAATACCCAAAGCATCGGGCACGTTGCGAATGGTAACTTTTGCCTCGGACTTATCAAATGCAATCCCCGAAACAACTGCTTGTTCCATAGTTTCCTCCTTGACCAAAGTGCCGTTTGCGCTGCTAAATGCGCTCCGACAATGGAGTTTTACCTTAAAATTGCGTGCAAACTCAATGGCACGCATTTGCAGCACACCCGAGCCTGCCGCTGCAAGCTCAAGCATCTCCTCGTAGGACACCTCATCGAGTTTATGCGCACGGGGAACCACACGTGGGTCACAGGTATAAATGCCGTCAACGTCGGAGTAAATCTCACACACGTCCGCCGCAAGTGCCGCTGCTAGAGCAACCGCCGAGGTATCCGACCCGCCACGCCCCAAGGTAGTAAGCTCGCCTTCAAGCGTGGTGCCTTGAAATCCCGCAACAATAACAATGTGCCCGCCGTCAAGCGCTTTTTGCACACGGTCGCACTTAAGCTCGCTGATAGTAGCTTTATTATGTGCTTTGCTGGTGAGAATACCCGCCTGACGGCCCGTAAGGCTCATGGCAGGAACACCCAGCGCCTCAACCGCCATAGCAACCACCGACATACTTACCTGCTCACCCGTTGCCAAAAGCATATCCAGCTCACGTGCCGGAGGGCTGGGGTTGACGCTTTTTGCCAAGGCAAGCAGCTCGTCGGTTGCCGCACCCATGGCGCTCACCACTGCCACCACCTGTTTGCCCTCGTTATGATAGGCAACCAGGCGCTCAGCAGCAGCTCGCACGCGCTCTGACGTAGCAAGCGAAGTTCCACCAAACTTTGTAACAATTATTGACATGGCTCTATAATAGCGGATTGCACAAAATCTGCCAGCGCAGCGATGTCTTCAAAGCCAAAAGTGGGGAGAGGTTCGCAGCCCCCACTATCGCTACCACCACTATCGCTGCCGCCACCTGAGCCACTTGCGCCCACCGCACCACCTGCGCCCCCTGTGTCACTTGCGCAAGCTGCAGCCCCTGCACCCCCTGCACCACCAAAAACCGCCGCCTCTTGCTCCACACGGCGTATGTCGGTTACCACGGCAACAAGTGGATTGTCCTCTGCGCCCAGCGTGCGCTCAGCATCGCGGGGATTCTCCGCCCTAAAAAGCTCAATGGTAGGCAAGCCCGACTGTCGGTAGCCCTCAACCAAAACAACATCAAGTTTTGCACTTGCTGTTTCAGCCATCTTTTTTATGATGAGTTCAAGGGGCACGTCAACATTCTCGTCAACACGCTGCACGCTGGCAATCTGGTCGGGCGCGGCAATGACGGTGTAACAACTGCCCGCCTGAGTGTGGCGCCACGAGTCTTTTCCCTCTTTATCAAACTCAAAACCGCAATGCGAATGATGTTTAACGGTACCCACCTGCACGCCTCGTGCGGTAAGCTCCGCTATGAGCTTGACCAGCAGGGTTGTTTTTCCAGAGTTCTGTTTGCCCACAAAAGCAACCGCTGGTAGGGGTAAGGCATTAGTCATGCAAACTCCTCGCAAGAATCGGGTATTATGGATACGTAGATGCCTGCAGTAGGCATGGTACCTAGCGAGAAGTATACCTGAATAGAGAGAACGGAGCATTCAGATGGCTTTCAAATCACTTCCTGCCAACCCTGTTGTTGCAGTAGCTGGAGCTACGGGTGCAGTTGGGCGCGAAATGTTGCTTGTGCTAGAGCAGCTTGAATTTCCTGCCGCCGAGGTGCGTGCCTTGGCAAGCGAGCGCAGCGCCGGCAAGACGGTGCCCTTTAAGCCTGCTCCAGGCGGAGAGCTTACCGTTAAAGCGATGACCCCAGAGTCCTTTGAGGGCGTGGATATTGCTCTATTTGCTGCGGGCGCCGATGTGTCAATAGAACTCCGTGAGGCAGTTGTTGCTGCAGGCGCAGTTATGATAGACAACTCCTCGGCATTTCGTATGGAAAGCGGCGTGCCGCTCGTTGTTCCCGAGGTTAATCCAGATGACGCCTTTGAGCATCAGGGAGTTATTGCCAACCCCAACTGTTCAACCATTCAAATGGTGGCTGCCCTCGCACCGCTTAATAAGATTGCTCCTATCAAGCGCGTGGTGGTGTCTACCTACCAGGCGGCAAGCGGAGCTGGTGCGGCGGCGATGGACGAGCTGTACAATCAGTCGCGCGATTTTCTTGACGATAAGCCCCTTGCTGTTGAGCATTTTGCGCACCAGATTGCGTTTAATTGTATTCCGCATATTGACGTGTTCATGGACGACGCTTACACCAAAGAAGAGTGGAAAATGGTGGTGGAAACCAAAAAGATTATGCATGCACCCGCCCTTGAGCTTGCGGTTAATTGCGTGCGGGTTCCTGTTTTGCGCTGTCATGCCGAGATGATAAATGTTGAGTTTGCTTCGGAGCTAAGCGTAGCCGACGCACGAGCCGCCCTTGAGGCTGCACCGGGCATTGTGGTGATGGACGATCCTGCTGCCAAGAGCTACCCCATGCCGGGCCTATTGGCAGGAAGCGACCCCGTCTACGTTGGCCGCTTGCGCCAAGACACGTCGGTGCCGCATGGTCTGGCATTTTGGAACGTTGCCGACCAGATTCGTAAGGGTGCGGCCCTTAACGCCGTGCAGATAGCCCAGCTGCTGCTTTCTCGGTAGCGGCTGTTTGTGATTGCTGAGATTGCTGAGCTTGCTGTGGCAGAAACCCACTTAGAAGCCCGCTTAGAAGCCCGCTTAGAAGCCCGCTTAGAAGCCCCCTTAGAAACCCGCAATTTTTCTGTTATTGAACCGGTGAGCCTTGGATTTCCTTGGCTCACTGTTTTTACCACGCTTGCTTTGCACAGGGGCGAGCCAGTGAGCTTTAAGGCTGGCGAGTGTGAGGAGCAGCGTCGTGAGCTGGAGCGTGCCCTTGCGCCGTTGCACGTAACGTGGCTTGCTCTTGAACATGGGGTGCGCGTTGTTGGTGTGCCGCCGCACAACCCCGCTTTGTCATCGGTATCATCGCACAATCCAACTTTGCCACCAGTAAGCACCGCTGCTATGCCACCAGCAAGTGCCGCTGAGCCCCCAAGCGCCGCTGCTATGCCACCAGCAAGTGCCGCTGAGCCCCCAAGCGCCGCCGCCATACCCCCAAGCATCAACGCCGATGGCGCATTGCTCACCCAAAAGGGCACCGCTGTTGCCTTTACCACCGCCGACTGTCTGCCTGTTGTCTGCGTGAGCGAGCAACATAAGGTGGCTGCCGCACTTCATGCAGGCTGGAAAAGCCTTGCTGGCGGCATCATCGAAGGGGCATTAGAGCGCTTGCAAAAAGACCACGGCATAGCACCCAGCTCTCTCAAGGTTTGGATTGGTCCAGCGATTACGCAAGGGGATTACGAAGTTTCCACTGAGGTTCGCAGCGCACTCTTGGAACGACCTGCCATTGCAGAAAAGGTATCTGAGTTATTTGTGGCAAGCCGCACGGGGCATTGGCTCGCAGATTTGCCCGGCTCGGCACGAGCAATTTTAACCTCACAGGGCGTTGAGCCGCAAAACATAGAGTGGTATTTTGGCTCAACAAAAAGAAATCCGCTTTTGCATTCCGCACGCAGGGACAAAGAAGCCTCGGGCAGAATGGCAACCGTTGTGGGCTTAAATGGCGTGGACGTAGATGTTGTGGGGTTGAGTGACGCGGGCTTAAATGGCGCAGACGTAGATGCGTTGGGGTAAAAACGAGAGCTAAGCTACACCTTGTACATGAAATCAAAGACATCTGAGCGCTGCAGCGTAATCTGCATATTAAGGCGCTCGGCATCAGCGGCAAGGCGCTCTTGAAGCTCATTAAAGCCGCACGCGCCCTCGTCGATCGTTACCATCATGGTCATGGAGAACATATCGCCCAAAATGGTTTGTGAGATGTCGTCAATGTTAGCACCAGCCTCAAACAGCGTGGTAGCCACGGTGGCAACTACGCCCTTGCGGTCTTTGCCCAGCACAGACAGTACGGTTTGTATCATGAAGCTCCCTTGTAAAAAACTAAACTGGCGGAGGAAGTAGGATTTGAACCCACGGTACCTTGCGGCACAACAGTTTTCAAGACTGCCGCCTTCAACCACTCGGCCATTCCTCCGCAGCGAGGGACTATTATATCATCTGCCAGCGACGTTGCAAAATCTGTCATCACCCTGCCTCTGAGCTGCGGTTTTCTAGCAAAAACAAAACGCTCCAGCGCGCTGCCAAAGGTTTTACGGCAACCTCTAAGCACACGGGGCCCATCAGAGATGTCGCACGTTGTCGCACGGGTGCGTTTAAGTTGGCACACTTTGTCACACGTTTGGTCCCCTCCCTCGTCACCCAAAAGTTTTCAAAAAGTTTCTTGACGGAGCTGTCTTAATACGGTATTGTATTATATAATTAGTACAGTAATACAGAGCCCGAGGCAATCTCGAAAGTCAGCAGGGCTCAAAATGTGGCTCAAAACGTACGAGAGAAGGAGGTGTGCAGTGAACTGGGTTTTTAGCACAGACCGTCCTATTTATGCTCAGATTATGGAGCTCATTCAAAAGAGGATTCTTTTGGGAATCTATCCGATGGGCTCTCCTGTTCCGAGCGTTCGTGTGCTGGCACTTGAAGCCAACGTAAACCCGAACACTATGCAAAAGGCGCTGACCGAGCTGGAAGCTCAAGGGCTTTTGTACACGCAAAGAACGAGCGGCAGAACCGTTACTACCGACGTTCAACTGGTAAAGGCTCTCAAAGAACGTATGGCAGAAGGCTATATCGAACAGTATTTTGTTGGTATGCAAAGTTTGGGAATTGGTCGTTCGGCTGCTGCGAATATGCTTGTTGTGCAGGAAACGCCTCAAGCAGCGCGGGCAGCGCAAACAAAGGCTCAACCAAAGGCGTCTGCGACGCAAGCAAAGGCACCAGCCGCACGAGCGAAAGCATCAGCAAAACCTCGGGCAAAGACTTCGACAGCGGCGGCGGCAAAAACAGCGGCAAAAACAGCGGCGGCGGCAAAAACAGCAGCAGCTAAGGCAAAAACGACGGCGGCAGCACCGGCAAAAGCACCGGCTCGCAAGAAGCCAGCTGCTTCCAGCCATAAAAAAGCTGCCCCAGCTGGCAACAAAGCTGCCCCAACTGCCAAGAAGGCTGCATCGTCTGCAAGCAAAGCTGCCTCAACTGCCAAAAAAGTGGCATCGACCGCCAACAAGGCTGCAGGTAAGGAGATGAAATAGATGAGCATGATATTGCAAACGCAAAATCTCACCAAAAACTTTGGCGTTATGCCGGCGTTGAACAACGTCAACATTTCGCTGGGAGCAGGGCGCATCGTGGGGCTTTTGGGCCCTAACGGGAGCGGCAAAACAACGTTTATGAAGCTCGCAAGCGGACTGCTTACTCCCTCAAGCGGTGAGATTTTTATTAACGGCATCAAGCCTGGCCCAGAAACAAAAAAGATTGTGAGCTATTTGCCCGACCGTCCCTACTTCGACAGTTGGATGAAGGTGCAAGATTGCGTGGCCCTTTTCGCAGACTTTTACGAGAACTTTGATTCTGCAAAAGCGAATGACATGCTCGCTGCACTCGGCATAGACACCAGCAAGACGTTCAAGACCTTATCAAAAGGTATGCAAGAAAAGGTTCAGCTGGCTTTGGCGATGAGTCGCCAAGCGCATCTTTATCTGCTTGACGAGCCCATTGGTGGGGTTGACCCAGCGGCGCGCGATTACATTTTGGACACGATCATTCGCAACTACAACGAGCATGGCACGGTGCTTATTAGCACGCACCTCATTTATGACATCGAACACGTTTTGGACGATGTAGTCTTTTTGTGGGGTGGCTATGTCGAGCGCGTGGCGAGTGTTGACCAGATACGTGAGGAAACCGGAAAGAGCGTTAACGAGGTGTTCAGGGAGGTATTCCGATGCTAGGAAAACTACTTAAATATGAATTCAAGGCAACATCACGAACCTTTTTGCTGATGTACGCCGGAGTTTTGGTGTTAGCAATGATTACCGCCATTACCAGCTATTTTGCTCCTGACATCTACACAAGCACCACCCCTGGCTTTGCCAAGAATCTTTCAGCTATTATGGAAGGGCTTGTGGTTACTCTGTACATAGTGGCAATTACGGCTTTGTTTGTTGCGACCTTGGTTATTATTGTGGTGCGTTTTTATCGAATGCTTGGTGACGAGGGTTATTTGTGGTTTACGCTTCCCGTAACGGCTGACCAGCACCTCATAAGCAAGCTCATTGTTGGAACGGTGTGGTCGCTTGCAAGTTTTGTTGTGCTGCTTCTCAGCTTTTTGATACTTGCAACGCCAGCAGGATTGCCCGATATCTTTAAGGGAATAGCGGAGTTTTGGCGCGATGCTGTGTCAAATGGGTTCCACCCAAGCCTTTGGATAATTTGTGGCATTTTCCTTATAGTGGTGTCGTTTGTTTCGAGCATTCTTACCTATTACACGGCGATAGCCATTGGCCCTAACATTATCAAAAGTCGTCTTGGCGGAACAGTGCTTGCCTACCTTATCATCACAGTTGCCATTCAGATTATCTCAAGCATCTTTACGGCGGCAGTTATGCCTGCGTTTGTGGGGATAATGCAGAGAATTGACCGCTTGCCGTATGACTCGCAGTTGTATTCGGTGGCAGGAGAACAGGCTCTTGTCCTGGGCACCTTGCTCTATGGCCTGCTGCTGATTGCCTTTGCGATTGCTGGCTACTTTATTAGCCGCCACTTTATGACCAAGAAGCTCAACTTGGCATAAGTTAAAAACTTATAGGGCAGGCAGGGGTGACTTTGCTCCCCTTGCTTTGCAAAGGGAATACAGAACCACCCCTGCCTGCCGAGAAATGTGACAAAATCGTACCGTCCTCCTCAACACCTTCAAAAAAGGCCCAACAAGGCTTAGTCGGCCACAACAAGAAAACAGCATGTTTTCTTGTTGTGGCCTCAGGTGCCACTCGTCCGGACGAGTGGCACAAAACAAGCCCCTAACCAGCGCATATATGCGCTTTATCCGGATGAGAGGGCGGAAATCAGGCTATTTTTGGCTTGTCAGCGTGCTATACTATTTTCAGCGAAAAGGACAGGATTAAGCAAAAAAAGAGAACCAACCAAGCGCATCTGTAAAGTAAAGCAAACGAGCTGTAATTTGAAAACTTACCACATCGCATGGCTGAGCGTGAGCGTCAGACACACACGCAAGAGCTATTGAAACCCGATATAGGGTGCAATCGAAGTGAGATCTATGAACCCCACCACCATAGACTCCAGAGGTTGCGCCCTATATCGGCGTTCAGGGGCAATTTTTCCTCAGGGCAATTTATCCCCAGGGGCATTTTCTCCCAAAGGAGCTCTTCCCCCAAACGTCCTACCAGCAAAACCTCCATAAGAGCTATAATGAGCTTCCACGGTTTATTGAACTAGGAGGTTTCAAATGCTCCTTATCGCACGCTATGTTATACCGGTTAGCTCTCCGCACATAGAAAACGGAGCTGTTCTTGTCCAAAACGGCAAAATTGTCGATGTTGGAACAGCTGCGAAGCTTAAAACTCGCTATCCAGACGAGGAAACTAAGAACTTTGGTCTTGCCGCGCTCATGCCCGGCTTTGTTGATATTCACACTCATCTTGAATACTCTGCGCTGCGTGGGCTCGTCAACGACGTTCCCTACGCTGCATGGAAGCTCCATATTGCCGAGAAAGAAAAGCGGTTTAGCCTGCAAGACTGGGAGGATTCTGCGCTTCTTGGTGCGCTTGAGGTGGTGCGCAGCGGCATTACTACCGTTGCCGACATAACCACAACGGGAGCATCGCAGGCTGCTGTTGAGGCGGTTGGGCTGCACGGCAATATCTATCGTGAAGTAGGAACAATGGAGGTAAGCGAGGTTGATGCGGTGCTTGATGCTGCGCTCAGCGATGTTGAAGCGTGGCGCAAAAAATCAACTGCATCACGCATTCGCATTGGCGTTGCACCTGCGGCTTTGGTTACCTGTCACCCCCGTATTTTTGAGCGTCTTGGCGAGTATGCCACCAGCACGCCCAACACACCAGTTGCCGTCCATTTGGCGGGCAGTCAAGAGGAGTACGAGTTTATCCGCTATGGCTCCTCGCCGTTTTCTGTTCATGCTACCGAGCAAGAGCGTGGTTACGGCATAGATATGCCACCGTGGCTTGCTACGGGCGTATCGCCGGTGCGCTACATTCTTAACTGGGGCCTGCTCGAAGCTCCCGAGGTCTTGGCTATTCATTGCGTGCAGGTTGACGATGAGGATATCGAAAAGCTTGCCGACAATGACGTAAGTGTTGTGGTGTGTTCTCGCTGTAATGCTCAGCTTGCAATGGGAGTGCCGCCTCTTTTGAAGTTTTTAGAGGCGAAGCTGCGTGTGGGTTTGGGCACAGATTCTCCCGCCGCCACCGACACTACCGACATGATTGCAGAGATGCGCATTGGTCTGCTGCTCCAGCGTGCCCTAGGAAATCGAAGCAAGTTTCTTACTTCTGAGGCGATGGTGCGCTTTGCAACGCTGGGGGCTGCGGAGGCTATCCATGCGGACGATAAAATCGGCTCGCTTGACGCTGGCAAGGTTGCCAACATTATTGCTGTTGACCTTTCAAACTCCAACCAAGTGCCCACGCACAACCCCAGCTCTGCCATTGTTCACACGGCTACGCAAGATAACATTCTTATGACTATGATTGACGGTGAGGTTGTCTACGACGGGCATCATCGCCACGATATTGACGTCGAGCGTGTGTTTGAGCGTGCAGCAGAAATGCGTCTTAAGCTGCGGAACTAGTGCCTCAGTTTGGTGTGCGAGCTTGCGCGTGCAGGCTTCGTGCGAGCTGATGCTCGAGCTTGAGCGCCCGAGCCTGCGCGGGAGAGCCTAGTGCCCCAGTGCGTTGGCAAGAAGCTCCTCAAAAAGACTGTCGAGCGTAAGGTTAGCTGCCTCGCAAGCTATGGGGAACAAAGACGACTCCGACATACCAGGCGACACGTTAATTTCCAGCACGATAGGCTTTGTGCCGTCCCAGATCATGTCAACACGACTTAAATCTCGACACTGATACGCTCGGTGTACTTCAAGTGCAGCAGCTTCAATGGCGGCAAGCGCAGCCTGCGCTTCGTTCTCGGTTTTGGCAAGCGACGCTGGGCGCACTGGGCTGTAGTATTCGACAAGATTAGCGTCAAGGCGATGCTCTACATCAAAAAAGCCCTGCAAAGCGGCAATCTCAACGGGAGGCAAAATACGTGCGTCAACACCGGTTCCTACCACGCACACCGCAATCTCGGTACCGGTAACCCACGGCTCAATAAGTGCTTCCGCATCAAAAGAAAGCGCATCAAGCAAGGCATCGGCAAGCCCGCCTACTGAGTCAACCTTGTTTACACCCATCGCCGAGCCACCACGAGTTGGCTTGACTGCAACAGGATAACCACCTTCGATGCGCTCCGCCACTAAATCAAGGGCAGTTGCTGCTCCCATTTCTCTCAACGTGACCTCAGAAAGGTTGATGCGAGAAAGCCAGTGGGCAGCAAAGGTTTCGCTACCGCAAGCCTGATTGGCAGCCTGCTGCGTTGCAACAATGTGCGGCAGCAAAGCCTTGTTCCACGCCTGACGACACACGCTTGCAGACGAGCCCACAAAGGGAATACCGAGAAACTCAAGGAGTGCTTGAATGGTGCCGTCCTCGCCGTTTTTGCCGTGCAGGGCTATGTAGACGGCGTCGGGCTTTTGGTCACGCAGGGTTTCAACGAGCGTTTTGGTGGTGTCGAGCGGCAAAACAGTATGTCCCGCCGCCTCAAGCGTGCGCGTTACGTTGCGACCGCTGTTGAGCGAAAACTCACGCTCAAAGGAAGTGCCACCCATCAAAACTGCTATTTTCATTGGTTTGAGAGCCATGGTTTCCTCACGCTTCCTTACGTATCTCGGGTCTTAATCTCGGTTTCTTACACGTTTTTTTTCAAGCATAGTTTCTTGCGCCTGCCTTGCGCCCGCCGAGCACAAGGTGTTCTAATCTAAGGCGTTCTGTTCCGGTTTCTTAAGGCGCCCTGCATCAACAAAGGCACGATAAATCTCAAGTCGTTCATTTATTACTACCGAAAGACGACGAATCGCCTCACGCAACTTTTCGGGTTCCTCAAAACTAAAGCACAGCCGCATGGACGAGCGACCTAAGCCGCTTCCGGCAGGATAACAGCCGTCGCCCGGCACAAAGGTTACTCCGTTGTCCAATGCGACCGAAAGCAATTGCGGCGTGTCAATATATTCTGGCAGCGTAACCCAAATGAACAGACCGCCCTGCGGGTGCGTCCACGTTGCCTCCGCCGGAAAAAACTCCTCAAGTGCAGCGATTATGGCATCACGACGCTTGCGGTAACGGTTACGTGCCCCGTCAAGTGCTGGGCGCCAGTCTATCTCGGTAAAATAGCGCTCGACAATAACCTGATTGAGCGCAGACCCACACAAATCAGCTCCCTGCTTAACCAGCTTAATTTTGTTAAGAATAGGGTGAGGAGCAACCACCCAGCCGGTGCGTAGTCCCGGTGCAAAAACCTTGGAAACCGTGCTCATGTAAATGACCTCAGGGTCAAGCGAACGCAACGTGGGCACGTCTTCTCCCTCAAAGCGCACCCGCCCGTAGGGGTCGTCTTCGATAACGGGAATGTTGTAGGCGTGCGCCAGTTCAAGCAAGTGTTTGCGTCGCTCGAGCGTCATGGTTACGCCGCCCGGATTTTGAAACGTAGGAATGGTATAGATAAACTTCGCACCACGAGGGCCAAGGCGTTCAAGCTCTTTGGCGAGGAGGTCGGTTCTCATGCCGTCGTTATCAAGAGGGACGGTGTGAACATCGGGCTCGTACGCAGAAAAAGCCTGAAGTGCCCCCAGATAGGTAGGCCCTTCGGTAATGATAACGTCGCCTGGGTTGATAAAGGTTTTGCCGAGCAGGTCGAGTGCCTGCTGGCCGCCCGTGGTAACAATGAGGTCATCAGAAGTGATGTTGATGTCTACCTCTGCCAGCAAATCGCACAGTATTTCTTTGAGACGTGTGCGCCCCGTGGTATCGCCATATTGCAAACCAGCAACGCCTTCCTCCACAATGGCGTTTGCAATGGAAGCACCAATTTCTTTAAGAGGAAGCCCCGCAATGTCTGGCATACCGCCCGAAAGCGAGATAATATCTGAGCGAGAAGCAGCGGCAAACAGGTCACGGACTGCGCTTGAGCGCATGGTTTCCACACGACCGGCGTACAAATCTCGCCACTCGTCAAACTGAATAAGCCCCGGAATTGCTTCTTGATGTGTGCCCATAGCTACCCTCACTGCCTGTAATGCCCTTGATGTTTTGGCTGCCTTTGGTTACTTGTTTGTACCTACGATAGACCTTTTGGGAGTTTTTGTCGCCCGTTTTGCCCTACGCAACCTCTGAAAGCAAGCGATTTAGCAGGTGTACGGCTTGCTCGAGAGCCTTTTTGGTCGCCTCAAAATAGAGGGAAGGCTCATCGCTTGTGCAGCCAACACGCACGCACATGGTGTTTGTTTCTCGGTCAAGCCACGTGGTTGCTCCAGCAAAGGTCTGAGTTGCGTCCGTTAATTCTACCAGTAAGTCGATGGCAACGTGTTCAACAACATGGGGAAGCAGCGCTCCAACAAGGCGATCTTTGAAGTTTCCCGTGCCGGCGCTTTTGCAGGCATGGTGTGCGAGGTTGGGGCGTATTTTGAGGAGGGCGGCGGCGAGGGCGGGGGAGGCTGTGAGTTGGACCCCCTGAATATCAGCGCACACCGAATTTTGCGTTCGAGAAAAGGAGCTGATGAAAAGAGAGTTTATGGCAGATGGGTTTTTTGGCATACTCGGCATACAACCGCCGAAGCTGTTAGACCAGACGCCACTCGACGCTACGCACGCCCCAAGCATTCTCGCTTGAGAAGCCAAATGACTTCCAAACACCTGGCTGCAAATCAAGTCCACGTCCGCCTGAGGCTACCAAGTTTCCTGTGTCAACGATAGTGGTGGTGACCACCATGCCGTTGTAGCGAACCTCAACGGTGCGACCAAGCAAGTACCCCATGGAAACATCTACGGCAACGCCAAAGCTGTCGTTAGTAAGTGCTGTTCCCGAGGCAGTTCTGCTTCCCGCATTGCTGGGGCCGTAAGCAGAAGCAAGGCAGGTAGTCCACTGGCCAGTTGCGCCAGAAGTAGAAGTGTTAGGAGCTGCAAGGGGATAAACTTCGCGGGTAAGTGGCTTGGAAAGTTGTTTAAGAGTTTTTGCGTCAGCGGCAGAGAGCTCAATGTCAGATGAGAAACGACCCTCAACGGCGTTTTTGGCGTCTTCGGCAACCGCACTTTGAATACGACCCACGCCGAGTACCTTAGTTGCTTCTGAGTTGGGAGCAAAATCGGCAAAAGCCTGCGGCAAAATGCTGCAGGTAAGGGCAATAACAAGAGCTAGGGACCATATAGCTAGTCTGTGTTGCTTGGTATGAGTTTTCGTTTCTTGCACGTACACCCCGTCGACGACTGCTTACTTAATCGTTCAATAATCCTGCACAGAAAACAAAGTCTTGCATAAAAAATATACCGTCTTTTTAACGGCTTGCACTATTCTACAACATTTCAAATCAAAAGGGAAGCGTCACAAGCAGTATTTTTATGAACATTTTTGGGAAATGTCGTGAAAATACCACAGGCAGACAGGGCAGCAAAGTTTACGAAAATAGGTCTGAATGCGTGCCGGTTCTGGCAAAATAAACTTCCTTAGCAAACTCATCAATCTTGTAGACAAGCAACCAATCTGGCTCAATGTGGCACTCCATATAGCCAGTATAATCGCCTATAAGTGCGTGGGCTTTCAGGCGTTCATCAAGTTTGCTTTCATTTTGAATGGCAACCATAACATCAAAAATCTTTTGCATAGCATAGCCACGTTTTTCGACGAGTTTTATATCCTTTTTGAATCTTGTCGAATAGTTAGCTGCCAACATGGATATTATTCTCCTCGAAAAAATCCTCGACACTTTGCGTGTTTTTGGGAAGCACACCAGCTACCATATCCTCAATTTCTCTCATGGCAGCGAGCGTATCAAGTTTGGGAGTATCAACAGAAATCTCAAAAGGTATCTTGCCCTGGCGAACAGTCTGGCGCAGAAAAACAGTAAGTGCAGTAGTCATGTTCATGCCAAACTCGCTAAATAGTTTTTCGGCAGACTCCTTAAGAGTTTTATCCATTCGCAATGTAACATTCGTTGTTTCAGCCATTTCCTAGCACCTCCTTTGGATACTGAGAAGCTAGTATAGTGCCGTGGCTGTGCATTGTCAATACGCTGTACATATTTTTGTTGTACTATCTAAAAGATTGGCTTCTGCGTCCCGTCCACCCTTCAAACGCACTCTACCCCTGCAGACAAGTTTGTCTACAGGGGTAGAGTGGCGGGATGTACGGGACTTGAACCCGCGACCTCTGGCTTGACAGGCCAGCGCTCTAACCAAAACTGAGCTAACACCCCGCGTTTGCTGTCGAAAAAACAGCGCACGCTATGGTAGCACAGAGAAAACCCTCGTGCAAACGACAATTCTATAAAAATTGCTCAAGCCCAAACAAAACCCCCAGCGTTGCTCGTTATAAAAAGAGCTGAAGCCCACCCAAACCCCACCCAAACCCCACCCAAACCCCACATGATGCCCAACCCAAAGCCCGCCTACACAGCCCATCCAAGGCCGTTTATCCCGACAAACGGAAGCCCAAACCCTTTGAGTTTCCTTATCGCAGAGAGTACAATAACCGTACTATAAGCGTGTGGAAGGCATGCGGGGCGCATATAAACGCACAATGAACGCAGAGTGCGATAGGCAGCGCAACGCACCACAAAAGCAACGCACGCAGGGTGCAGGCACAGCGGGGGCGTGTCGGTGCCAGTGTTAACAGGCAGGGCTAATCCGGGGAGCATCTGCCAGCAACACGAGGTGTTTGTATGGGGGAGCATACATGAAAAGAATTGTTAAAACAGAGCTTGAGCTGTGTACCGGCTGCAGTCGCTGTACTCGAAGTTGCCCGATGGAAATGGCAAACATCACGTACCAAGATGCTGCGGGCAGAATAAAGGTAGCGGTGGACACCTCAAAATGTGTTTCGTGCGGCCGGTGCATCTCGGCGTGCAAGCACAAAGCACGCCACTATGACGACGATCTCGAACTCTTTTTCCAAGACCTTACGCAGGGCCACCCCCTTACGCTCATTGCCGCTCCCTCAATTAAAACAAACATTCCTGAGTGGAAGCGCCTCTTTACCTATCTAAAAAATCTTGGTGTCGAAAAAATCTACAACGCCTCTTTTGGCGACGACTTGTGCGTGTGGAGCTATGTCAAGTACTTGCGAGAGAACGATTGCGAAAACAACAAAACTATCACCCAGCCGTGCCCGCCGATTGTTTCGTATTGCGAAATGTATTGCCCCGACCTTCTCAGCAGCCTTGCACCGCTTCAAAGCCCTATGGGTGCGCTTGGCGTCTATCTCAAAAAGCACGAAGGCATAACCAGCAAAATCGCAGCATTTTCTCCCTGTATAGCAAAAACTCGGGAGTTCGAAGAAGCTGGACAGGTGGACTACAACATCACGTTTTCCAAGCTCATTGAGTACCTTAATAAGAACAACGTCGTTCTCCCCGAGCAAGAAACAGATTTTGACCCTTATGCGGGCAACTTGGAGTCTTTGTCTTTTATGTCTGATGGGCTTAAAGAAAATATCGAGTTTTTCCTGGGCAAAAAAATCCGCATTTTGCAGGGAAAAGGCTACAGCGTCTATAAAAAACTTGAAACCTATGCAGAAACGTCCACCGAGCTTTTGCCCGAGGTCTTTGACGTGCTCAACTGTGTCGAAGGCTGTGCGATGGGTCCAGCTTGCGCACGCATGAGCAACGCCTTTGCCACTGATACCGAAACCTATGAGGCAAAAAGCGCCGCTCTTGAAGGGCGCGACACAAACTATTTCAAAGAGCTGTACGAGCGCTATGATCGCATTCTCAATCTAACGGATTTTCTCAGAGAATATCGACCTCTCTTAAGCGACCTGCCGCAAATAACCCAAAACGACATAGAAAAGGCCTTCAAAGAGCTCAACAAGGCAACCTACGAGGAGCAAACGATTGACTGCGGAGCCTGCGGTAGCGACACCTGCAAAGGCATGGCAAGAAAAATTGCCCTCGGCGTAAACATTCCGCTTAACTGCATTGTCAACGCAAACAAAGAGGCGGAAAAACAGCGGGAGCAAGGTAGGATTGCCCTTGAGCAATTTGAAACTGCGTGGGAACACGTTGAGTGCGGCATTGTTTTAATCGACGCCGAAACACGGGTTCTCCTTGATGCGAACCCCCGTGCGGTTGAGCTATACGGGGAATCAAAAGATGAGATAGTGGGTCATCGCTGCGACAAATTGTTCTGCCAAAACGAGTGTCCCATTATGGACTTGCATCAAACTATCGACCGCTCTGAACGACAGTTTCTCAAGGCGGACGGCAAGCACATTCCCATTATTAAGTCGGTATCAAAGGTCAACTACAACGGACGTCCGGCGCTGCTCGAAAGCTTTACCGACATTTCATCGGTCAAAGAGGCGAATGACCAAAAGCGTTTGGCAGAAATAGCGGAACAAATGAGTCAGGCAAAGTCGGCATTTTTGGCAAATATGAGCCATGAGATTCGCACGCCCATGAACGCCATTTTGGGCATTACCGAAATTCAGCTCAAAGACAAAACGCTCAAAGCGCAGGCCGCAGAGGCCTTTGGCAGAATCCACAACTCGGGCAATTTGTTGCTCGGCATTATCAACGACGTTTTGGATATTTCAAAAATAGAAGCGGGCAAACTTGAGCTGACGCTTGCGCCTATGGAGATGACGAGCCTCATCAACGACACGGTACAGCTCAATCTTATGCGCCGGGGCTCAAAACTCATTAAGTTTGAACTTGAGGTCGATGAGCGTCTACCCCAATGTGTACACGGCGATACGCTGCGCATACGACAGGTGCTTAACAATTTGCTCTCGAACTCGTTTAAGTATACGGAGTCTGGATCCGTCAAGTTTTCAATTTTTGCCGAGGACTGTGCAGGGGGCGAGAATGACACTGGCGGCAACATTGGCAGCAAAGACGGCACCAGCAGCGGCGGCAGTGCCGAGAGCGTTTGCCTTGTATTTCGTGTTGAAGACACGGGACGTGGCATGACGCCCGACCAGCTTGATAAGCTCTTTGACGAATATTCTCGCTTTGACCAAAAAGCAAATCGCATTACCGAGGGCACAGGTCTTGGTATGAGTATCACCCAAAATCTGATAAACCTCATGGACGGCGACATTGTTGTTGAAAGCGAGTTTGGCAAAGGCACAACTTTTACCGTGCGCTTGACGCTCAAACCGTGCGGCCCTGAAGTCCTTGGCCCAGAAATTGTGCGGGCTCTCAAACAGTTTGACGTGCAGGACAATCTTAAAGACGTGCGCCAAGCGGTCATAGTTCATGAGCCCATGCCCTACGGCAAGGTTTTGATTGTAGACGACGTGGAAACAAACATTTATGTTGCCATGGGCCTTTTGTTCCCGTATGGGCTGGAAATAGATTCGGTGAGCAGCGGGTTTGAGGCGCTTGACAAGGTCAAGAAGGGTGCGACCTATGACATCATTTTTATGGATCACATGATGCCCAAAATGGACGGCATTGAGGCGACCAAGCTTATTCGAGAACTGGGATACAAAGGTTCGATTGTCGCCCTGACCGCAAACGCCGTGGCAGGGGCAGCAGACCTCTTTATGGAAAACGGCTTTGACGATTTTATCTCAAAGCCTATTGACACCCGCCAAATGAATGCGGTGCTTAACCGCTTGGTGCGCGATGCCCATTCGGAGGAGGAAATTGCTGCTGCGCGCAAAGAAGCCTCTGCGAGACAAGCCTAAGGCATGTCCTAGAACACAACCATATTCAGCTCGAGTGCGGCCCAAAGCACAAACCAGAACACAAGCAACAGCAAAAGAAGCACTGCCGAAAGCACTGCTTGAGCAAGGTCGAGCTTGGAGCTTTTTATGTTATTCCAAACAGTAGCGAGGGCAGAAGGTTGTTTGCCGTCCTTGTCCTTAAGGGAAGCAAACGAGGTATCCAAAGCCACGTTCATAGTTTCTCTGCCAAAAATGACCACTACCAAAGCGACTACAGCAAAAACAACGGTGAGCAGCACAAAGAGTATGCTAAAGCCGTTCTCGCTCCCAAAGAAAGCGTAAAGCGCAGGAAGGAGAAACGGAGCAACCAAAGTGCCAACACGTCCAAATGAAGCCGCCCAGCCTACGCCCAAACCACGAATCTTGGTGGGGTAGAGCTCTGGTGTGTAGGAATAAACGCAACCCCATGCTCCCAATGCAAAGAAGTACAGGAGGCAGCCGGCAGCAAGTATTTGTCCGTCGCTTCCCGCCTGCCCAAAGAACCAAGCCGCAAAAGCAGTACCCAAGAAAAATCCTGCAAGCACTGGCTTACGTCCCAGCTTCTCTATTAAGTAGGCTGCAAGAAAATAGCCGGGCAGCTGGGCAAAACACATGATAAGCACAAACTCAAGACTTTTTGTAAGCGTAAATCCTTGCGCAAGCAAAAGACTTGGCGTCCACAGCACAAAGCCGTAATATCCCAGATTTATGCCAAACCACAGCACCCATAAAACAAGGGTCGAGCGCAGATGCTCCCCAGAAAACAGACTTTTAAGCGAAGCGAGAAAGGGCTCACGTTCTTGCTTTATGCTCTCGCTCAGCAGCTCGTTTGACTGCTTGTTAGAGGCAGCGTTTTTGGCAGCGCCCTCCGCAAGAGTTTCTTTGGTAGCTACGCCAGCTTGAACCTCCATTTGGTGAACAAGCGCATTTGCCTCGGTGTGCCTGCCCTGCGCCTCAAGGTAGCGTGGAGATTCTGGAACCGCAAAACGAAGCACAGCGGCAAACAAAGCAGGAACAGCGCCAATAAAGAAGGCCACACGCCAGCCGTAGACAGGGATAGCAAGATAGGCAACAAGAGCGGCAACTATCCAGCCCCATGCCCAAAAACTCTCAAGGATAACGACGTTTCTGCCACGTGATTTGACGGGCGAAAACTCACTCACGAGCGTTGAAGCAACGGGCAGCTCACCACCAAGACCGAGCCCCGTAATAAAGCGGAAAATCAAAAGTGATACGTAGTTGGGAGCCATACCGCACAGAGCGCTTCCCAAACTAAAAATAAGCAAGGTGGTGACAATGACGGTTCTGCGTCCCCAGCGATCTGCTGCAATGCCCGAGAGTGCAGCACCAATAATCATACCTACAACGCCAGAGCTGATAAGGAAGGTCTTCTCGGTAAGACCGATAGCCCAGTTGGGGTCTTCTCCAATGGCGGCAAGGATTCCAGACACCATACCTTGATCCATGGCGTCAAACATCCAACCAATGCCAGTAATAAGCAGCACGCGCAAAACGAGCGGCGTTAGGGGCAGGGCGTCAATACGTTTTGAAATTGAAATGCTCATTGGTAACAGACCACCTTAGGTCGGGGCTCACTAACATTTTAGGTCGCCAAACAACATTCGGCTGCAACGGCTCTCGATTAGATGCAACATTCCTTGATACAACATTCCTCAAAAACAAAGTTCTTATCGAACAAGCAAGCATTGTATCACTTGTTCTTGTTTGGTTCTTGTTGGTGTGTTCAAGCGTGCTTTCATCGAGCTTTTTGAGGCTTTAGACGGCTTGTGTCTGATATAGTTAGTGATAATGAAAAAACGGCAGTTTTCTGCTGGTGTGAGCAACGGCAAGGAGTATTTGTTATGGCCCAACGTAATCCAATGAACGACCGCTATCAGGGCGAGGGCCCCAGCGGCAAAACGCGTAAGTCTGCTTCAAGCGCAAAGCCAAAGTCACAGGCGGCAGCTTCGGTGTATATCAAGAAAAAACCTACCACGGCAAGCGAGAAGCGAGCAGCGCAAAAAAAGCGTGATGCCGAGAAACGTCGGAAAGACGAGGAGCGCGCACGCCGTGCAAAAGAAAAGGAAAAGGCGGCTCGTGTAGCAGCTGGTCTTGAGCCCATCGAGGAGAAAAAAGGTCCTCTGGCGGGCATTGCAACGGCATTGTTTGGAGAGGGGAGCAAAAAGACTACCGAGGCTGCTGAAGCTTCGGCGGCTGAGGGGGCTGCAAAGACCGGCACGAACGCAGCAGCTGCAAAAGCGACCTCCTCGGCAAAACAGACCCAACAAGCGGCAGACAATAGAGCTTCTGCCTTTCCTGAAACCGCTCAGTACAAGCGGCTCCGCAAGATTTATTGGACTTTGTTGGCAATAGCGCTTGTGTCGATACTGTGCGCGATTGCCTTCCAATACACCGGCTTGCTTAACACCTTGCCTCAGCAGGTATGGGTTGTTCTTGTTTTGCTTGCCTACGGAACGGTAATTCCGGCGCTCATATTGGATTTTGTGAAAATACGTCCGCTGACAAAAAAGCATCGGGCGCAGTTTTCGGGAGGCAAAAAAACTCCCAAGCAAGTCAAGCATGAGGAGGAAGCAGCGGCGTATGCGCGTGAGTTAGAGGAGGCGCGCGAGGCGGAGAAAGCGAGCCGTAAAAACGTTCGTCGTGGTGCGAAGCGCAAGGCTGCTGTTCTTGCGGACAAAACGAGCTCGCAGGGCAAGGTGAGTTCGCAGGGTAAGGCGAATGTGTCTGACAAGGTTGGTGGGCAGGCAAAGGCGAGCTCTCAGGGGAAGGCGAGCGCGTCTAAGAAGGTGGACGGGCAGGCAAAGGCGAGTTCTCAGGGGAAGGCGAGCGCGTCTAAGAAGGTGGACGGGCAGGCAAAGGCGAGTTCGCAAGAAAAACAACGCCAGCAAAAAAAGTAAAAAGGGACACAAATGAAACACTACGACATATACGTTACGTCCAAGCAAGGCATCTTTGATCCAGCGGGCACAACGGTAAACCACGCTCTGGAAAATCTTGGATATGAGGGCGTAAAAGACGTGAGAATTGGCAAGTTTATCCAGCTTGAAACCGCTGACGAGGTCGAGCTTGCCACCGTACAAGAGATGTGCGAAAAGCTGCTTGCCAACCCTGTCATCGAGGATTTTCGTATTGAGGAAAGCGCATAATATGGCGGCTTGCAACTTTGGCGTAGTGGTCTTTCCAGGCTCCAACTGTGAACAAGATGTTTTGTACGCTCTGCGATTTTTGGGACACGAAGCCACCCCTGTTTGGCACCAAGAAACCAACTTAGACAGCTATGATGCGCTGGTGCTTCCGGGAGGTTTTTCTTACGGAGATTATTTGCGTTGCGGTGCAGTCGCACGCTTTTCTCCCGTTATGGAAGCACTGATACGGTATGCAAAGGCGGGTCGTCCGGTGCTTGGTATTTGCAACGGATTTCAGATTCTTACCGAGGCGCAGCTGTTGCCCGGAGCGCTTATCCGCAATGCGAAGCTTAAGTTTATCTGTGAGAATGCTCCCGTGCGCGTTGAGAAAAGTGTGTGCAAGTGGCTTGACCTTGCGCCCGGCACGGTGCTTAACGTTCCCATAAACCATGGCGAGGGCAATTTTATTTGTGACGAGCCCACGCTTGATGCACTCAACAGTGGCGAACAAGTGGTGCTGCGTTACTGCGAGCCAGCCGGAGCGCCGGTTGCCAACGCTACCACCGGGGCCGTACAGGCTGCCAACGCTACCACTGGAACCGTACAGGTTGTCAACAAGGCCGTACAGGCTGCCAACGCTACCACCGGGGTTGCGCAGGCATCTAGCAGGGTTGCGCAGGCATCTAGCAGGGTTGCGCAGGCAGCTGCTGGAGAGTTAGGTGGTTTTGCCACCAACGGTTCGCTTGATGACATTGCAGGCATTTGCAACAAAGCAGGCAATGTCTTTGGGCTCATGCCGCACCCCGAGCGTGTGGTTGACGGCGTTAGCGGCGGTACGGACGGAGCCCCGTTTTTCTCCGCAATTATTTCGTATGCTCGGGAGGTGGCTGGCAAATGAGCGAACACACCCAAGACACCCAGGACACACAGGGCAGCAGCGCCAACCAGGCAACCCCGGGCAGCGACAATAGCGGCAGCAGCGCCAACCAGGCAACCCAGGGCAGCGACAATAACAGCGGCAATGTCAACCAAGCAAGCCAGGGCAGCGGCAATAACGGCAGCGGTAGCGCCAACCAGAATAATCCCATCGAAACGCTCGACCCAAAACTCGCAGCACAAGTAGCCGTTGAGCTGGGGCTTACCCCTGAGGAATATGAAAATGTTGTAGCCACCCAAGGCAGGGTGCCGAGCCTTACGGAGCTGTATATTTACTCGCTTATGTGGAGCGAGCATTGCTCATACAAACATTCCAAAAAGCAGTTGCGTATGTTCTCAAGCGAAGGCGACCATGTGTTGCAAGGCCCGGGAGAAAATGCAGGAGTTATTAGCGTGGGTGACGGTTGGGCGGTTGCTTTTAAGATGGAATCTCACAATCACCCCAGCGCCATCGAGCCTTTTGAGGGCGCAGCAACGGGCGTGGGCGGTATTATCCGCGACATTTTTACCATGGGAGCCCGTCCTATTGCTTGTTTGGATTCGTTGCGTTTTGGCACGCTGGACAAACCACGCCAACGCTATCTTTTTGACGGAGCGGTAGCGGGCATTAGCTCGTACGGCAACTGTTTGGGTGTGCCCACGGTAGGCGGCGAAGTCTATTTTGAGGAAACCTACGAGGGCAACTGTCTTATTAACGCAATGGCGATAGGGCTTATGCGCGAGGAGGAATTAACGCGTGCAGTGGGCTCGGGGCCGGGTAACTTTGTGGTACTTATTGGCTCAAGTACCGGGCGTGACGGCATTGGCGGCGCAAGTGTGTTGGCAAGTCAAGAGTTTGATGAAGCTGCTGAGAATAAGCGCCCTGCCGTGCAGGTGGGCGACCCCTTTGAAGAAAAACTCCTTATCGAAGTGTGCCTTGAACTTTTGAAGCGGGGCATCTTTGTTGCTTTGGGCGACTTAGGAGCGGCAGGCTTGACCAGCTCGGCAAGCGAAATGGCAAGCCGAGGTGGCGTGGGCATTGACATCGACGTGCGTGCGGTTGTGCAGCGCGAGGAAAATATGCAGCCCTTTGAAATTATGGTGAGCGAGTCGCAAGAGCGTATGCTTGCGGTGGTGCGTCCCGAAGATTATGCTGCGGTTGCCGAGGCCTGCGCTCGTTGGGGTGTTGCCTGTTCGCACATTGGTTTGATTACCGACACAGGACGTTTTGTGGTGCGTGATTCTGCTTTGCCAGCGGGCTTTGAGGTGGTTGCTGATATGCCTGCAGAAATGCTTGCCAACAGTGCGCCTGAATACGACCCCGAAATGAAGCGTCCCGAATATCTTGACGCAGTGCAAACTATCGACCTTTCGTTTGTGCACACTACGGAGCTTGCAACGCTGAGGGGCGATGAGCAAAACTATGCTGCAGCACTCACCGCACTGCTCGCAAGCCCCAACATCTGCTCCCGTGCTTGGATTTGGCGACAGTATGACCACCAAGTACAAAACAATACGGTTGTGTTGCCGGGTGCAGATGCGGCTGTTTTGAGAATTGGCGACACGGGACGTGGCGAGATGAGCATCCGGGGCATCGCCGCCTCAACCGACTGCAATGGGCGTTATTGCTATCTCGACCCTTACGTTGGTGCGCAGATTGCGCTGGCAGAGGGCATGAGAAACCTTGCCTGCGTGGGCGCAAAGCCTGCCGCTATCACCGATTGCCTCAACTTTGGCAACCCCGAAAAACCCGAGGTTTTTTATACCTTCCACAAGGCGATAAGCGGTTTGTCCACGGCGTGCAAGCACTACAACATTCCCGTTATTAGCGGCAACGTAAGCTTTTATAACGAGAGTTTTGGAAACGCCATTTATCCCACGCCCGCCATTGGCATTGTGGGTACTATTGACGACATTTCTTGCGTAACCACCGCAGCATTTAAGCAAGCGGGCGACACGATTATTCTTGTGGGCGAAACCCTCGATGAGATGGGTGGCAGCGAATATCTCAAGCTGCATTTTGGTATGGTTGCTGGTGCTGTGCCTGCGCTTGACCTTGACCTTGAGCGCGACGTGCAAGACTGTGTGTGCGATGCCGTACGTGCTGGCTTGTTGTCAAGCGCACATGATTGTAGCGAAGGTGGTTTTGCAGTTGCTCTGGCAGAAAGCTGTATTGCCGGCAACCTCGGCGCAGAGATAGCACTTGATGATGATTTGCCGCCCGCTGCATCGCTCTTTGCAGAAACGCAAAGTCGCATTGTGGTGAGTCTTGCCGAGGAAAAGGTAGAAACCTTTTTGGACTTACTTGCCGAGCGACGGGTTCCCTACAGTGTTCTTGGTGAGGTGGGTGGTGAGCGCCTTATTATTAAAGACAAGCTTGATGTACCGCTCAACGATGCTCCTGACGGTTCCTTTGCGGGCATAAGCTCGGTGTATCAAGAAAGCCTTGAAGCACAGGTTTCGCAGCGCTAGGACCAAAAACATAAAGCGAGAGGGTGGGAGCAAACCTTATGAAAAAAATTGGAATTATCAGCGACACGCACGGACATTTTCCGCAGAAAGTACACGAGGTTTTTGCAGGCTGCGACCACATCATTCATGGTGGCGACATTGGCGCGCCCTCCGTGCTTATTGACCTTGAAACTATAGCGCCCGTAACGGCGGTGCTTGGCAACTGCGACCACGACGACTTTGGACCTGCCGTTACCACTGCTGCGCTCAAAGAGTTTGACGGTGTACGTATTCTTGTTGTGCATAGGCCCTCAGATTTACGCGCGGTACTTGCTGGAGCAAACCCCAAGGTGCTTGCTCCGGGCAACCCGCTGCCCCACATTGCCATTCACGGACACACACACACGCTCAAAAACGAAATAGCAGGAGCAGTGCTTACCTTGTGCCCAGGCGCTCCTAACAATCCGCGCAACGGCACGCCACCCAGCGTTCTGCTTCTTACGGTAAACAAAGGCAAGGTCATCTCGGTAGAAACTATTGAGCTTTAGGCGGCAGCAAAGGCTTTACAGGCGCAGCAAGAACCCTCACCGAAAGGAACTTTTATGCAGTATCGTAAAGACCTCAAATCAGGCAACGAGCTTTCTGTTCTGGGCTTGGGGTGCATGCGTTTTCCGCGCGGGCTTGGCGGGCGTATCGACAAAGAGAAAACCGAGCAGATTATCCGCGAAGCCATCGAGGGCGGCATCAACTATTTTGACACTGCTTACGTCTATCCCGGTAGCGAAGTGATTACTGGCGAGATTTTGCATAAGCTCAGGCTGCGCGACAAGGTATACATTGCGTCCAAGCTTCCGCACGTTGCGTGCAAAAAACCGGAGGACTTTGACCGCCTCTTTAGTGAGCAGCTCAAGCGCCTCAAAACCGACCACATTGACTACTATCTGGTTCACAATATCGGAGAAATTAACTCATGGGAACGCCTGCGACAGCTGGGCATTGAACAGTGGGTTGCCAACAAAAAAGCGCAGGGGCAGATAGGGCAGTTTGGGTTCTCATTCCATGGTGCGCGCGATGGTTTCATGGAGCTGCTTGAGAGCTATGGCTGGGATTTTTGCCAGATTCAATACAACTATGGCGACGAGAATTATCAGGCGGGGCGCGCTGGTTTGGAGCGTGCTTACGAGAAGGGTATTCCTGTGATTGTCATGGAGCCGCTGCTGGGAGGCAAGCTCGCCACAGGCCTGCCCAAAAAGGCAGTTCAGCTGTTTGAAAAGGCGAATAAGGCACGCAGCAACACTGAGGGCAAAGCGCACGCTCAGGCAGGCAAGGCGCAGGGGAAAGAAGCGACGCCAGCAGATAGGGTACACAGCAACGAAGGCTTGCCAGCAGATAAAACCTCACAAAAAGAAGCGACACCAGCAGCTTGGGGCTTGCGTTGGGTGTGGGATCAACCAGAGGTGACACTTTTGCTTTCAGGTATGAGCAGCCTCGAGCAGTTGCGAGAAAACCTCGACACTGCTGCTACCGCAAAGCCCGGCATGCTCTCTAAAAACGAACACGCCACCATCGCACAAGTGATTGAGATTTTTCGTGCTGCCGACAAGGTACCGTGTACGGGCTGTCACTACTGTATGCCCTGCGCGCAAGGGGTTAATATCCCTGGGTGTTTTGCTTCTTACAACGCCCGCCACGTAAATGGTTTGGTTGCGGGGATGTCGTCGTACGTGATGAGTACGGCGGCGCTGCGAAGCGGTGGCGGTAACAACAGCGGCCCGAGCAACTGCACGCAGTGTGGCGTGTGCGAAAAGGCCTGTCCGCAGCACATTGAAATTTCGCGCGAACTTACCGCGGTAAAAAAGAAAATGGAACCGTTTTGGTACAAGCCAGTAGTTGCGCTTGTGCGTAAGTTTATGAGCTAGGCTATGAGTAAGTTTATGAGTTAGGTATGAGTTAGCCTGTGGGCTAGACTATGGGTTGGGTTGTGAGCTCGGTCATGAGCTTGGGCAACCGAACTGAGAAGGCGTAAGGGAATTTTCCCGATAAGCACTTCGTTGCAGTTCGCTGCATCTTGTTGTCCTTCCCCAAAGCGGAAGCAAAAATACCTCTCAAAATGCTATAAATGCTGTTAAATAAGTAACTTTTTCGGACTTCAAAGAAACCCTTATATTGGTGGGAAAAACCCTAATAAAATGAAAAAAAACCCCTTAGTGGAGGTATATAAAATCCTAAAAATGAGCCTCAATATACCGCTTCACGGGCGCAGTTGTGTATGGACTTGGTAAAATCTTTTTTAACTATTAGCATGGCTTTTTAGCGGTGATTTAGCATTGGTGGAACGTTGGCACTGTTAGTACGTTTGCAAGTTATGTTGGGTACGTAGGAATGTAGGGGACGAGTGAAAGGAAGTTGCCTATGAAAAGCAAGAAACTTGCTCTTTGGCTGGTCTGTCTGTGCATCGTCGCGCTTGTTACGACGATGGTCGGATGCGATTTGTTCAAGGGCGACGATGGGGCTGAAACAGAGGCTCCCGTTGTAAACACGGACAAGCACAAAGATGTTGTTACTCCTGAGGCCGACAAGTTTGGCGTTGTGAGTGCAGCGAAGTGGAGAGAGGCATATCCAGACGAGGTAGCATCATACGAGGATAACAAGAACAACGTCAAGGTACACAATTACCTTGAGATTTATCCTGCGTTGGTCAACCTTTATGCAGGCTATGGCTTCTCCAAAGGTTACAATGAAGCAGAGGGTCACGTATACACGCTGTCTGATTTGAAAGACACGCCACGTACGGGTCCTGCTTCTTTTGCAACCTGCATTACCTGCAAGACCCCGCAGTTTACTGCGGTAGCAAACTCTGTTGCAGCTGGCGCAGATGTTCTTGAGGTTGATCCTGACAACGAGAACGCTATCGTTGAGGGTGGCAAGATTACTGAGGTTAAAGGTATTGACATTTATTCTCAGAACTTCTTGGCTACTATCGATAACTTCGACGAGCCCATCAGCTGCTACAACTGCCATGAGAATGACCCTTCAGGGTTTATTGCTGGCAACAAGTTCTTTGTTGCTGCTCTTGGCGATGACGCTGCAAAGATTCCTGCACGTGCGCAGGTTTGCGGTCAGTGTCACAATGAGTACTACATCAATCCTCCTGACAAAGCTATCACCAACCCGTATAAGGGTCTGGCTGAGATGACCCCAGATGCCATTCTTGCATACTATGATGAGTGGACAAACGCTGAAGGCGTCAAAGGCTTTGCTGATTGGGAATATCCTGAGATTGGTACCAAGATGATCAAGATTCAGCATCCTGAGTTTGAGACCATCTATGGTGGCGACATGAACAAGATGGCTACCCAAAAGAACAAAGACACGGGAGAGATGTGGGTCTGCGCTGATTGTCATATGGGCAAAGCAGCAAACGCAGATGGCGTTGAGTATTCATCTCACTACTGGCGTAGCCCTCTGAACATTCCTGGTCTCATTGAGAACACCTGTTCAGATTGTCACGCTGATCTTAAGGCTGAGGTAGAGCAATGGACTTCTGACAATCGCGCTGCCGTAAAGGCTTGCAGCGAAGAGCTCGAGAAACTCGTTGCTAAGATGGGCGAGCAGGTTGCTGCTGGCACGCTTACTGGCGATAACCTCGCTGCTGCTCAGAAACTGCACCGTGAGGCTCAGTTCTATTGGGACTTCACCTTTGTAGAGAACAGCTATGGCGCTCACAACCGTGCGCTTGCAAACGACTGCCTCGACAAAGCTAACGAAAGAATTGCTAAACTTGCTAAGTTGCTCGGCTAGTATTTCTCGCACGTAAGTATTTGTAAGGGAGCGGTATTCCTACGGCTGCTCCACACGCAGGCGGGTGTTTTGACTATCAGGTTTATGTTGAAACACCCGCCTTGTTATTCTCAAAATCATAACTTGCAGGGTAAGTAACTCGAATGGTAAATAATTGTAAATCGTAGTAAGTAAAAGGTAAGAGAGGTTAATCATGAGCAAGGGGCACAACAAGGAAAAAACCTTGGAGAACGCCGTCGAAGAAGCGGCGGAGCTCACTGCAGAAGGCGTAGAAGTTGTTGAGGTAAAAGCAGCAGAAGTAGCAGAAGCAGCAACAACAGTGGCGCCACTCAAGAAAAAGAAAAAAAGAAAATGGCCCATCATTTTAGGTGTGTTGGCGCTTGTTGGTATTGTGGTTGGCGTTGGGGCTTTGATTTGGCATGAACAGCCGAGCTTCTGTGGCGCTATCTGTCACAATCCTATGGATCCGTATTATGCAACCTATGGCGAGGAACCTGGAAAAGCGGGCACCGACAAATGGGGCAACGCGGTAAGCGATTCAAACGCCATGATGGTGGTTTCTCATAAAGTTGAGAACCGTGCCGATTGTCTTGCGTGTCATGTGCCGTCTCTTGGCGTGCAAATGCAAGAGGGCCTGCAATGGGTCACGGGCAGCTTTGAATCGCCCCTAGAAGAGCGCACGCTTTCTCATTTGGTCAAGGATCGAGGTGTTGAGGCGGAGGAGTTTTGCCTGAATGCAGCATGTCATGACATGGATCGAAAAGGCCTTATGCAAAAAACTGCTGAGCGCGAGCGCAACCCGCACAACTGGCTGGTAATTGCTCCTTCAGACACAAACCATGCTGCTGTGAAGGATGCGGTAGGCCAGTGTGATTCTTGTCACAAAGGACACCGTGCATCAGTATTTCTGTGTTCTCAGTGCCATTCTGACTACGACCTCCCAGATGGTTGGATAACCTGGGCAGAAGAGCAGAGCTTGGCAAAGAGATACGGTCGTGTTGCTGACTAGTCTTTGGCCGGCTAACCGCTTCTCCTGAAGCGTCTTAAGATGAAAAAAACAAGGGGCTCGTGCGTGTTCTTTGCGGCACGGCGAGCTTCTTTTGTTATAGTGTAGTTGCTGGTACGGCGTGGCTGCTGCTGGAGGGCATCTGAAACTCTAGGTGGAAAGATCTGAGAAAACCCCAGAGGGGAAGGTCTGAGAACCCCCCTGGGAAGAATCGTCTGAAGCTTTGCGGCACGGCTCGTACGTTAGACTGTTGGGAAGGAACATTATGATTGTTATGCTTGGTTTTTTTAGCCTCCTCTTTGCTTTTGTAGGGGTTGTTGCTTCTGTTGCCTGTCTTTTGGCAGGACACCTCTCCTCAAAAAACCCTAAAAGCACAAAAGCTGTTTTGCTCATTCGCATAGGACACATAGCCGCACTGGCTACCGCTGCATTGCTTACCGTGTGTTGCCTTGTGCTTGTTTTTTGCTTCTTTGCGGGCGATACTACTATCACCTATGTGGTCAAAAACCAAAGTAGCATAACGGGCAGTGATGCATGGCTTTATAAGCTTTCGGGCTTGTGGGGCGGCAGAGAGGGCTCGCTCCTGTTCTGGGCGTGGCTTATCTCGGTATTCAATGCTCTTGTTGTTGTGAGAAATTTTAAGGCACCCAAAAAGATTGATACTATGGCACTCTTTGTTGCTCAGGTAGTGCTGACGGCTTTTGTGGGCGTACTTCTTTTTTCTGATACCAACATGCCTTTTGTACCCATGGCTCCAGAGCACTTTGATGCAGACGGCAAGCTTACTGGCGTTGCTGCGCTGTGGGGCATGAATCCTTTGCTTGAGCATTGGGCGATGGCCATTCACCCGCCAACACTGTTTGTTGGTTATGCGGGGCTCACCATACCTTTTGCCTATGCCATTGCGGCTCTCATTATCAACGACCCTTCAAAGGTTTGGGTTGAGCGCGCAACACGTTATACGCTCTTTTCTTGGTTGCTTTTGGGCATTGGCATTGGCCTTGGTTCGGTCTGGGCGTATGTTGTGCTTGGTTGGGGCGGCTATTGGGGTTGGGACCCCGTAGAAAACGCAAGCCTTCTTTCGTGGCTTGTGGGCTTGGCTCTTATTCATAGCTTTACCGTTTACCGTAAGCGTGGCGTGTTCAAGCGTTGGGCGATTATGTGTGCCTGCCTTGCTTTTGCGTTTGTAGTGGTGGGAACCTTCATTACTCGTTCGGGCATTGTGCAGTCGGTGCACGCCTTTGAGGGCGATACGGTTTCGCTCTTGCTATTCCTTTTCTTGATACTTGCCTCAGTGGCGGCTGGTTTTATTGGGCTGCTTATTCGCTGGGATAATTTTGGGCCTTCTGAGGACGAGGGCGACAATTTTGAAAGCCTTACCTCACGTGCCGCTGCGTACTATCTCAACAACGTCATTTTGATTGTGGTGTCGTTCTTGCTGCTTTATTTGACAGTGTGCTCTGCGTTGCCAAAACTTTTTTCAGTCGTTGTCTTAGGCTTTGTCATTACGATTCCTCCTTTTGCTGGTGAGGCAATTCCTGCAAGTATGTTCAATACCATTGCGTGGCCGCTTGGCATCCTTTACGCGCTTCTCATAGCTGTGGCTCCCTTGCTCTCATGGGCAAAAACGGGAGGTAAGCTCTTTTTGCAACGTGCGTTGCTTCCGGCTGTGGGAGCCATAGTGATGTTTGTTTTGCTGCTGATTTATTTTGTGGCAAAACTTCTGCCCGCTTACAAGGCAACACTGGCAGCAGGGGGAGAAACCGCAAGTGCGCTTCTTAACTATGGACCTTCTTGGTACTATAACGGTCTGGCAATCTTTGGTTTCTTGGTTGCTTCGCTTTTGCTCTTTACCAGTCTGTTTTTGTTGGGACGCCGTATAAAAATGAGAGGAGATGCCCTTCTTTCTCGCCTCGGAGGTCCTTTGGCTCATGCCGCAATGGCTATTATTCTCGTGGGTCTTATCGGCTCTTCTATGTATGTAACAGAAAAAACCGATCACTTTAACTATGATTCTGATACTGACACTGCTTCCAAAGATCTAGTAATTCAAGACTATACCTTGCGCTACACCGGCGAAAACAGGATTGAAATGGACGACGGTGCGAGCCTTTTGTATGGTCCAGAGCTCGATGTTTATAAAAATGACAAGCTGGTAGGACACATGAATCCTACGGCACTGTACAACATGGAAACTCAGATGCAAAAGTTTAATGCAGGAGTTTTGAGCTTTTGGAACGAGGATTTATTTGTGGTCTACCGCGGCGTAGATTCCCGTGGGGGAGAGGCTCTTGCCTTCGTGTTTGACCTGCGCGTTAATCCGCTTATTAGCTGGGTGTGGATAGGTTTTGTGCTTATGATGGTTGGTATAACGCTCTCAGTTATTGGACGGCGCGGTTCTGGCACAGGGCGCACGGCTGGCTCGGGGGATAAAGATAAGGAATCGTTGGTGCCTGGCGGTATTGTTTCTGATGCGTCTGGTGCGCCCAGTAAGCTTGTGGGTGCAAAGAAGCCCAGTGCGACCAAGAAGCCTGGAAGTGCTGAAAAATCTGGTGCGGCAAAGAAACTTGCAACGGCAAAGAAGCCTATTGCGAGCAAGGCTGCAGCGGTCAAGGCGCCTGTTGCGTCTAAGGCTACAACAGCCAAGAAACCTGCAGCAGCGACAAAGAAATCTGCAACGGCCAAGGCTACGACAGCCAAGAAGCCTGCAACTACCAAGGCTGCAGCCGCAAAGAAGCCAGCTGGAACCAAAGAGGAAAAGTAGTTTCTTTGTGAGTATTTGAGCCTTAGAGCTTAAGAGAGCTTTTTGTGCTGGGGTTGCTACAGGTAGCAACCCCAGCATTTTGCATACAGGAGTCCGCACATGCGCAACTACATGAGCAGCCAGAGCGTTTACCCTTTTGTTTGTTGCGCACTAAAGAAAAAACAGCCAGCCCAACAAGCGCAAGTACAACAAGCCCTACAACGAGGGTTCCGCCGTTTACGGTTATCCAACTTATGAGTGGTTCCACGAGTTTCTCCTTAGGTTTGTCTAGCGCTTCAAATAGGCGTATCAAAACACCCGTACTCCTCGCTCAATCCTCTTGCTTTTCTTGTTTGACCTTAGGGTTTGGTCGCACTAGTAGGAGCAACAAAAATACGAGCAACGCAACTGCTATGCCTGTCCAAAGGTCATACGAGCCTCCAGCAAACAAAGAGCCTATTTGATAGAAACACAAGGCGACCACGTAGGCAAAGCCACACTGATACCCAACGGCGAGCCAAAACCATGCAGCGCTTTTCATCTCGCGCCAAATGGTGCTCATGGCGGCCACACATGGTGCGCAGAGCAGATTAAATATTAAGAACGAGTAGGCACTCAAAGCTGTGTAGCTTGCTGCAAGCGGACTTACGGTGCCTGTAGCGCCTGTGCCCGTGCTGCTTTCTGCAAGCACTGCACCCGCCTTGCCCGCAGCGTCAATGCCGCCTATCACGTCAGCCGCCTCTCCAAAGTTGTAAAGCACCGCAAAAGTGCTCACAATGTTTTCTTTACCCAAAAGCCCCGCAACCGCTGCAACCGCTGAGCGCCAATCTCCCCAGCCCAAGGGTGCAAAAATCCATGCAATCGCAGAACCAACGGCAGCGAGCATGCTGTCGCCCATTGCAACCATGCCAAACCTACCCGCGTTGTCCCAGCCAAAGTTCGACGTGAACCACACCACAATCGAGGCAAGCAAAATAATCGTGCCGGCATTTTTTATAAACGACCAGCCACGCTCGCCCATGCTGCGCAGCATCGCAAGAATACTCGGCAGCTGGTACGGTGGAAGCTCCATAACAAACGGCGTGGTTTCCCCAGCAAAAAGGCGCGTTTTTTTGAGGATAATACCAGAGCACACAATGGCAGCAATTCCCACAAAATAGGCACTTGGCGCAACCCACCATGCGCCACCAAACAGCGCGCTTGCAATGAGAGCAATGATAGGCAGTTTTGCGCTGCAAGGGACAAACGTTGTGGTGATAATAGTCATTTTGCGGTCGCGCTCGTTTTCAATGGAGTTTGCCGCCATAATGCCGGTTACGCCACAGCCAGCCCCTATAAGAAACGGCACAAACGATTTACCAGAAAGCCCAAAGCGCCTAAACAAACGGTCAAGAATAAAGGCTACACGCGCCATATATCCGCAGCTCTCAAGAAATGCCAAAAGCAAAAATAAGGCAAGCAACTGCGGCACATAGCTTAAAACAGCCCCTACGCCAGCGAAAATACCATTAAGGATAAGACCCTGTAACCAGTCTGCGCAGTTGATAGAAACGAGAAAATCTCTTGTTGCCTCCTGCCAACTATTGGCAATGCCCGTGTTGAGTACCGCATTGGTGGCAGCTCCCACCAACGTTACCGCAAGCAAAAACAAAAGTGCCATTACCAGCGCGAAAATTGGCAACGCTGCGTAACGATTGGTAACCACACGGTCAATTCTATTTGAGAACGTGGATTCGTGGGGCTTGCGCACGGTGCAGCAGCCGTTAACAACGCAGTCGATATAGGCGTAGCGTTCGTGTGTGATAATGCTCATGCTGTCGTCGTCAAGTTGTTTTTCGCATCGCTTTATATCTTGTTCGATGTGCTTGATGAGGCCTGCAGAAATCTTGAGCCTCTCAATAGTTTCCTCATCACGCTCGAAGAGCTTGACAGCGTACCAGCGTTGTTTTTCTTCTGGCATACTGTGAAGCGCCGCCTCCTCAATGTGAGCAAGCGTATGCTCAACAATGCCCGAAAAACTATGCTGCGGTACGGGGGGTGCTTGCTCTGAAGCAACAACGGCAGTCAGCATGAGTTCTGAAATGCCCGTGCCTTTGAGCGCAGAAATTTCAATGACGGGGCAGCCAAGATCAATGCCAAGTTGTTGTGCGTTGACAGTTTTGCCACTTTTTTCTACGAAATCCATCATGTTGACGGCAACCACCATAGGAATGCCGAGTTCAACAAGCTGCGTGGTGAGATACAAATTACGCTCAAGGTTAGTGCCGTCAACGATATTGAGGATAAGGTCGGGACGGCTGGCGGGGTTGTCCGAGGAGCGGTTGGCAGTCTTTCCAGTGGACGTGTTGGGGCGGCTGGTGAGCCGTTCACCAGCCAGCCAGCCAGCGAGATAATCGCGCGCGATTTTTTCTTTTTCCGTGTAGGGCGAAAGCGAATAAATACCGGGCAGGTCGGTGATAATTACTTCGTCATGTTTATTGAGAATGGTTTGAGCGGTAGCACTTTGAGAGCTATCGAGCTTAAGGCAGCCAAGCTTAAGGCGTCCCTCCTTTTTCTCAACCGTCACGCCAGGCCAGTTGCCAACATACTGGTTCGAGCCAGTGAGGGCGTTAAACAAGGTGGTCTTGCCGCTATTTGGATTGCCAACCAGCGCAATAGTAATGGTCATTGCTGCGTTCTGCCTTTTGAGGTGTTGCTGGAGCTAATCGAGGTATCGTCTGCCGTGCCACTGCTTGTGGCAGCTCGCTGCCGCCAGCTAAAGCGCCCCCATCGTGCTTTCCCTCGCTTCTTGTTTCGCTCAAAACGTCTCGAGCGCCTGCCTTCAAAACCGCCTATATCAGCAACCTCAATGAGCTCCGCGTCATTTTTGCGCAAAGAGAGGTCGTAGCCACGCACGCTAATTTCAAAAGGGTCACCTAAGGGCGCAACTTTGCGAACATAGACCTCAACGCCTCTGGTTATGCCCATTTCCATAATGCGCTGCCTCAAAGACCTCTCGCCTCCGATTTTGGTAACGCGTACGGTTGTTCCAGGCTCTACGGCCTCAAGGGTTCTCATAGCAGTTCTCCTACGCAAAAAGCCTTAACGACAGCTCGGTTACCTAGTTTCAAAGGTCTTTGGCCAAGCGTTCTTGATTCTAATAAAGTTTACCATAGCTAACATTTTTGTGTCAAGATGAGAGTCTGAGCGATGGAGGTAGAGAGGATAAGATGGATGAGGAGAGGAAAAGATGGAGGAGGAGAGGGTAAAAAAGTTGGAACTCGCAAGAACAAGAAAAGTTGGAACTTGCGGAGAACGATAAAAGTTGCTGAGGCGCAGACACGAAAAGGTGTCGACAAGGAAGTTGCTGATAAGAAAAGTTGCTGTGCGCTTGCCTGAGCGCAAACACTTTGGTATCATAGCAACTCCGCAAAAAGCACCAGAAATGCTAAAAGCGGATATGCGGCGTTACCTCAGCTGGATAGAGGACCCGGCTACGAACCGGGGCGTCAGGGGTTCGAATCCCTTACGCCGCACCATAATGCAGATAAGAAAAGACCCGTATGGGTCTTTTCTTATTTTGGTAGGCTGTGCGTAAGGGAAAAGCGACAAATTGCAAAAAGGCAACGACTACACCCGCAAAATCAGCAATTGTAATATAATAGAGCCTAATGAGGACATTTCTAACCATATTAAAAGACAACTGGGAGTGGCGCAGGCAGATTGGCAGGCTTGCCATCTTTGACCTTGTCAAAAAGACGCGCGGCACGGCACTCAGCTGGGCATGGCTGTGGATACAACCCTTGATATTCATAGGTGTTTTTTGGTTTGCCCTAAAAGTTGGAATTAGAGCCGATAAAGATATGCCAAGCCCCTACTTCCTGTGGCTTATGGGAGGTCTCATCCCTTGGTTCTTTATGCGTGATATGATTGGCGGTGGTTCCGACATACTACGGCGCTATTCCTATCTGGTTACTAAAATTAAATTTCCGCTCGGCGGAATACCTACCATACATGCCTTTTCGTCACTTATCATTCACCTTGGCCTTGTTGTTGTGCTTTTTGCAATATATTTCCTTTTCGGAAAGACATTCGATCTTTATCTCTTGCAAATACCGCTTGCTATTATCTTGATGCTTGCCTTTTTTACCGTCTTTTCACTCATGACTTCCTTGCTTAGTGCGTTGAGTAAGGATTTTGCCAACTTGGTAAAGTCCTTTGTGACGCCACTCTTTTGGTTGTCAGGAATCATTTTTGATTTGTCTAAGGTAGATATTCCATGGGTTCAAACGATTATGTTGTTCAACCCCATAGCCTTTTTTGCAACTGTCTTTAGGAAGGCTCTTTACTACAAGACATGGGCATGGGAAGCCCCTTGGACAAAAGATTTTAGTCCTGAGGGTCTTATCTGTTTTGGCATTGTATTTCTCCTGACGCTCTTGGGAGCAGTTTTCCTGTATCGTCGCTTATCAAGGGAGGTGCCCGATGCCCTCTGATAATCAGCAAGTGAAAAGAACTCCGACAAAGGTTCCGACAAAGGCTCCTGCAAAAACTTCGGCAAAAGCTCCAGCAAAGGCTACCGCAAGCGCTCCGGCAAAAACTCCAACAAAGGTTGCCGCAAGCGCTCCCGCAAAAACTCCGGCAAAAAAGCGCACGCCCAAGAGCAACGAGGATGTTGTTATAGAGTTTAGACACGTTACCAAAACCTACCATCTTTACAAAAGCGACCAGGGGCGTTTTCTCGGGCTTTTTAACTACAAAAAGAAAAGCTCCTACCTTGGCTCAACCAACGCCAACAACGATCTCTCTTTTAAGATTAGGAGGGGAGAAACCGTAGCGTTTCTTGGCTTCAATGGTGCAGGAAAATCTACCACGCTTAAAATTGTAACTGGTGTTACTAAGCCTACCTCAGGCAAGGTTATCGTTAAGGGCAAAGTAAGCGCTCTCCTTGAGGTAAACGCCGGATTTGATCGTAAGCTTACCGGGAGAGAAAACATTCATTTGCGCGGACAAGCACTTGGCTATACGCGCAAAGAGATTATGAAACTTGAACCAAAGGTTGTTGAGTTTGCGGAGCTTGGCCCCTATATCGACCAGCCTATTCGCACCTATTCAAGCGGCATGAAGTCACGTTTAGGCTTTGCGTTTGCCGTGTCTGTCGACCCAGAAATTCTCATTGTCGATGAGGCTCTCTCGGTAGGAGACAAGCGTTTCAAAGAAAAGTGCATTACTCGTATTAAAGAGATTATGTCCCAAGAGCATGTAACGGTTCTTTTTGTGAGCCACACTTCTGCAACAGCCCGCGAGTTTTGCAAGCGAGGCATTGTGCTTGACAAGGGAGTCAAAATTTTCGACGGTGCAATTAGCAGGGCCATTTCAGTTTATAACGCGCTTGACGCGTAGCTTGACGCGTAGTTCAACGCGTTTGGCGTGCAGCTTGCCACAGAGCCTAACGCGAAACCTGTCGCGTAGCCTAATCGCAAGCGTAGCTTGACACGCAAACCTGACACACAAGCTTGACACACAAACCTGATGCACAAGCTACTCTTTTGGGCTTAAGCCCTCAACTATACGTACAATTTTTTGCGCAAGTGCTTCGGTGTTCCTGCCCTCGCTCAAAGTAACATACTTTGCACAAAATGTTTGTTGTTCTTGAATGTTGTGTCGACCGCAAACAATAGCATCAATCAAGTCTCGGGCATTTTTATAAACCGCATTTGGCACTTCATTGTGATAGTCAATAAAAATTCCGCGCGACTTTTCGTATGCCTCAAGGTCAAAAGCATAAAAATACACAGGTTTTTTCATAGTCATAAGCTCATAAACAAGCGAGGAATAGTCGGAAATACAGGCGTGAGCAGCCATTCCTATCTCGGTCGCAGAAAACTTTTTGTCAAACAAGACATCATCGCTTTGGTCAGCGGTTTTCAAGCTTTGGTCATCATCAAGGCTGTCAAACAAATCCTTTTGCATATCATGTCGTGGGTGCATTTTAACAACTAGCACATATTTGTTGTCCTGTGCGTTCGCCTCTTTGACGGCCTCGACCAACTCTTTTGTTTTCACTAAAAGCTCTTTACCATCTTTTCGTAATGTTGGCGCATAAAGAACAATTTCCTTTTCTTTCAAAAAAGGATAGGCTTCGTGTATTTTCGCACAAACTTTGGAACGTCTTTCTTTGTCTTGAAGATAGTCGGCACGTGGCAAGGCTCCTATAATGGCTTCCTTAAACAAAGCCCGATGCTTCGGAGGAAACTCGTCGGTGTAGCCATAAACCTGTCGCATTGCAGGCTCACATGCTGGAGAACTTACAAGAATGTGGGTGTAGCCACGGTGCATAGAAACCGCTTTGGCACGCCGCTCGCTCCACCCCTCTTCAGCTCCAAGCGCTGCGTATCCTGCCTTTTTCATAAGCCCAAGCGCATGCCATATTTGTACAACATTAAGTTCTTTTCTGTGATTAAGCACGCTTATGGGAATGCAATACGAATCGAGTATCACCAGTTTTGAGGTTGCGATATGAAACATCTGCGAAAGCATCATGGGTGCGTGACCCAAAAGGCTGCCAAGGTTATCGTCAAATTTTTGACACTTCATAACATATTGATAGTCAGGCAAGTTTTTTTCTAGTTCTGCTTGCAGCAAAACAAAATCGAGAGATGGCGAGTTAGTAAGCCTGCTTATAAAGACAATTTTGTTCCGCACGGGCATAATCTTCATAAAGAAGTAAATAACCCGCAAGCACACACAAATCGTTCTTATGCCAAAATCAACCAGTACTGTCATTAGATCCTACCTGTTGCAACCTTTCAGTCGCCAAGAAGCTTTCGCCAAACGTATCATAAGAGGTTATTCCTCATCAAAAGATAACACCGTGCGTCGCATGCCTTCACCCAAAGAAACAAGAGGCTTCCAACCAAGAGATTCTATCTTGGAAGTGTCAAGCTGCGCCAAAGGTATGGGGTTGTATCCTCCCTTGTGGGCGGCACTCGCTTCGCCGGCAAATTCAAGTTCCACATCACGTTCTGGGAAACACTCAATGGCTCTTTGAGCTACCTCGCGAATCATGAGCACCTCAGTTTCGTTTGCAAGATTAAAGACCCGCGGCTCTGCGCTAGAAAACGCTGCGCGAAGCATCCCATCAATGCAATCAGTAATGTAACAAAAACCGCGAAGTGCTGTACCGTCACTGGTAAACACAATATTTTCTCGTCGAACCACAGCACCAAGTATGTCAGCCATTACACGACCGTCATTGCTTAGAGCCATGCTTGGGCCGTAAGTGTGCGCTATGCGTAAAATAGTAAAGGGAACGCCATACTGTTGAGCGTAAGCAACAAAAAGTGCCTCAGCCATTTTTTTGCTTTCGGGATATGAATTGCGCGGATGCAGAGGATCTAAAGCCCCCATATCCGTTTCTTTGATAAAAGTGATGTCTCTAGGGAGTTTGCCATAAATCTCGCGTGTAGATGCGAGTACAACATTTTTTGCCTGAGCTTTGTAGGCATATTCAAGAAGATTGATAGTGCCTGTTGTGTTTGCTTTTATAATTCCTACGGGGTCTTGTGCTATATGATGGGCACTCGCAGAGGCAGCGAAATGAAAAATGTAATCAATGTGCGCAGGTAGTGCCTCGTTAGATTGTTCAAGTGGTTGGCATATATCTTGGGCAATAAGATTGAAGTAACTTTTGTCTGTCCATTCGGCAAAAGTGCTCTGGGCTTTTTCAAGATTGCGCGCAAGTACATATAGTGTTATTCCAAGGTTCATGTTCTCGTTCAAATGACAAAAAAGCCAAACCAGATATTTGCCTATCAAGGAGTTTCCACCTGCAACGAGTATTTTGGAATCTTTGAGCAAAAACAAATCTAATCCAGAGCGCTGGGAAAGCTCTTCGATATCTTGAGCGATTATTTTATGCATAATGCTTCTCCTTTTATTCTCCTTTTACGTGCTCTCTCTTTTGCTGGGCGCACCCGCGTGCCTTAATGCCTTCTGTTGGCGCACGAGCATGTTGTGACGCCTTTCGGCGAAGGTAAGCTTATCAATCTCGCAACAGTCTGCCGTGTTAGCACCTAAGCGCGACAAGACAGCTTAGTCTTCAAGCAAAGGTAATCCAAGAAGTTCCTTGCTCTTGCGGTAGTTTAGGAGCCCCTCAAGAACATAGACATCCTCGGGGTTGGTAATTTTAATGTTGCCCACATTACCGCGCACAAGATTAATCTTTTTGCCCAAAGTGTGATAGAGCGTACAGGCATCAACAATGTCCTCATAGTGAGGATTGGTTTTTCTTATAGTATCATGCGCCTCAAGCAGATCATCCATAAAGAATGCTTGCGGTGCTTGAACGGCAAAGGTGTGTCGGCGTATGGGCACACTGTTTACGTTAACGCCGTCATCACTCACAATAATAGTTTCATGGCAAGCTGTACTTGTTATTGCGTTGCCTTTTTCTCGTGCGGTTTCAACAAGATGATCAATGAGCACGTCAGTAATAAAGGGGCGCACGCCGTCATGAATGAGAACAACAATGTCTTTTGTGTTGCCCTCATTGTGCGCACGCGCTTCAACGAGCGCATTGTAGATGGATTGCTGCGCCGTATCACCACCAGCAACAACGGCCTTGATTTTTTCAACATCATGATGAACTATGAGTTCTTTTGTGTGCTCAATCCACTCTTCTTTACACGCTAAGTAGACCTCGTCAACAAGTGGGTGTTTTGCAAAATGCTCAAGCGTCCAGATGAGTACGGGCTTATTGTTAACTTCAATAAACTGTTTAGGAACCGCCACGTTTCCCATACGGCTCCCAACGCCTCCTGCAAAAATAATAGCTACATTTTTAGTCATTTATTTCCCTATCTGTTTCTCTTTACTAATAATCTACATACGGACTACTAGATGTGCTTGTTATAACATTATAAGATTATAAGTGATTGGGTGCATACAGAATGCGTACGGAGAATGCCTCATAACGCAATAAGTGGAACACGAATTTTGAGGCTATAATATAATTGTCTATTGTAGTCTGCAAGTATTTGTCTCGCAAAACTCGACAACAAAGCCCCTGTGACACACCGACTGGAGAAATCGTGTACGCTGAAGTACCAATAACAGAAAAACCAGAAACAAAGACCCCTTCAAATGAAAGCCAGCAGTTTGTTGGCAAGAAGAACTCTCTGGGGCGCTCTACAGTCAAGACGTTAAAGTATTTTGTGGCATTCCTAGCGATACCGTTTCTCTTTGTCTTTTCGAAAATGGTTCCCATAAATCCTAAAAAAGTCATGTTCATGACCTATTCAAATGATTACACCTGTAACCCAAAGTATATTTGCGAGGAGCTTCTTAGACGAGATAGCGGCTGCAAAATAATATGGGCGGTGGATAAAAAGGATTCCAAAAATATTTTTCCTCAAGGAATAACGTTGGTTAAGAGGTATTCGCTTGCCTTTTTCTATGCTCAGGCTTCTTCAAAAGTGTGGGTAGACAACGCTTTGAACTTCTTGTGGGCTTGGTTTCCCAAAAAACGTGGTCAAGTATTGCTCAACACTTGGCACGGCTCCATGGGGCTTAAGCGTATTGACAAGCAAAACGTGCAGCGTAAAAGGTGGAAGCGCAAGGCCCAAAGAGTTGGCGAACTTACTGATTACTGCATTTCTAACAGTCTTTTTGAGGATGAGGTTTTTAGAGAAACCCACTGGCCCAAAACCACTATTCTTCCCTATGGGCATGCACGCAATGACGCTTTGATAAACAGCGAACCCAGTTTTGTTGTGACACTCAAAAAGAGAGCTTGTGTTCAGTATGGATTTAGCGAGAACACAAAAATTGTTCTATATGCGCCTACCTTTCGAGAAAGCAATTCTCTTGAGTTCTATAACGTTGATTACGAGCGCCTTTGCTCAGGCCTTGCAAAGCGTTTTGGTGGTCAGTGGCTTGTGATGGCTCGCCACCACTACAGCAACAAGATTTCAAAAGAAGCAAGTGCGCTCTTACAAAACAAAGAGTGGGTAATTGATGTGACAGACTACACGGATATGCAGGAGTTGCTTTTGATTGCCGATGTAGGCGTTACTGATTATTCGAGCTGGATTTGTGATTTTGTACTAACTTCGAAGCCGGCTTTTATTTACGCGTCCGACCTAGAAGAGTATCGCAGTGGCAGAGGTTTTTACTACCCACTCGAAAGCACGCCGTTTCCTCTTGCGACAAACAATGACATCCTTGCGACTTCCATTGAGAGCTTCGACCAAGAAAAATACGAAAAGAACTGTTCACAGTTTCTGCTTGACCGTGGTTCGTACGAAAAGGGCACTGCATCAAAGCGGGTAGTCGATGACATTTTGCAGATATGCGAGGTATAATACTACACAACGAGAGTTTAATTGCTCAGGCGCACGCCGTTGCATCCTTCACTTTTGGGAGGCTTTTGAGGGATTGTAAGATGCATGAGCGTAAATCTCCATACTGCCTATTCGTCAAAACCAGCAGGGAATACAAGGAAATTATATGATAAAAGTTTTACTGCTTACCTATAAAAGCTCTGATAATCTTGGGGATCAGATAATAGAAGCCTGCATTCACTCTCTTTTGAAACTTGTTTTTGAGGATTTAGGGGTAGCGGATTTTTACATTGACAGCCAAGACATTGAGGCATTTTTGCCTGAGAGTGCTGCAGAGTATCAGATGATTGTGTTTGGCGGCGGCGGCATCATCAAGTTTGAGTACGAAGAGTTTCACAAATATGTTCCTGCAGTAGTTGCTGTTGCCGATGAAAACGAGGTGCCGGTACTGTTTTCTTCGGTAGGGGTAGAAGGCTTTAACGCCAACAGCGCTCGATGTCAAAGACTTAAAGAGTCCCTTAACAAGCCTTGTGTCAAACAAATTACCACGCGAGACGATTTTGAGTCGCTTAAGCTTTACATTGATAACCCAGATATCGCCATAGCTCCTGCTGCAGATTCAGCTTTATACAGTGGCTCTGTGTTTGGCATCCAGCAATCTCCAACAGCAAAAACCATAGGTCTTGCTGTGGTAAGAAAAGGCATTTTCAAAAGAAATGGGATTGACTGGGAGTTTGAAGATGAAATGGTGTTTTGGAGCGAGGTGATAGATCTTCTAAAAAGCAAGGGCTATCGCTATCAAGTCTTTACTATGGGACACTTTGATGACGAAGTATTTGCCCTTGAAATGGTCAAAAGAGGCATTATTGATAGAAGCGAAATGGTTGCACCCATATGCAGCAGCGAGCAGCTGTTTGACACACTTTCACACATGGCTGGTGTCATTGCCTTTAGGCTTCATGCTGGCATAGTCTCATATGCCCTAGGAGTACCTGCAATAAACCTTTCCTGGAATAACAAGGTGACTCATTTTTATCAAAACATCAATTTGCCAGAAAGAGTGCTTGAGTTTGAGGATTGGAACGCCCAAAGCGCAGTTTCTCGTCTTGAACAGGCCTTGAAAGACCGCAAAGAACAAAAAATAAACACCTCGTATCTTTACAGCACCTACAGCACTTTGTTTGACGGTGTTGTTGCATGTCTCGAAGCAAAAAAGCTCTTGCCCAAAGACACTCCAGCTAAAAAGCGTGGTTTTGAAGAAATTCTCGCGTCCAAGGCTCTTTATTTGCCACCTCGAAGCGACGGTGAACTCCTTGCGCTTGCGCACGACAAAATAATGACCATTGAGCGCAGATATGCAAAAGTAGAGCTACAAAGAAGGGGCCCTACGGTTTTGAACCGAATCGTTAAAGGTCTCAAAAAATGGCGTTGGGGGCGTTTTTTGGTCGGGCAATTAAAGAAGATTAAACGCGCGTTTATACACTAGGAGCTTTTGCATGAATGAAACAAAGGCGCTTTATGAGAGCGTATCAAGGTTTCCCACAATAACTGATGTTACTATTGAGGGGCTCTATTTGGGCCTAACAATTTCTGATGCAGGCAATCATGACATATATCTCACCATGGGCAAAAAGGGAAAGCTCATGCTGCCCAAAAAGGAAATTGAACAGGATGTCTATCATATTGAACTCAATTTATGCTGCGTAGGCAAAAACAGCTTTCTTTCTAATGGCACCTATCTGTTTGGGTTTTACGACAGCGAGCTGGCTGAAAGTATTGGAAAAAAGAGCGATGCTTTTATGTCCTGTGCCGTTCATGAGAGTGTTTCAAGAAGAATTTCCTCTTTATCAAGAGTATATAAATATGGGAAGAACAACTACGCCTACAACATTTCTTTTGACATATTTGGCTTTGCCGATGTGATGATGCATCTCAAAATGGCATCTTATTTTCTCCGTGTAGATAAAAAATGGGAGCGCAGAAAAACCCTTGCGTTCACGGAGCAAAAAACTCTTGCAAAGAAAACTAAATCTTTATTGACAGCCTTGTATTATGCGTTCTTAGGGCTTGCGTATCGAACGTTTTCTCTAGTTCATAAACAATCAACGGCGCTCATTCTCTACAAGTTCACCGGTTCTCTTGCTGGAAATCTTGCTGCCCTATACCAACGCATACTTGAACGAGGAGTTGACAAACAGTGTTCAGTTGTTTTGCAGTGTAGCGATGGTGTCGGCGAAAAAATGAAATTATTTGGCTACATAAAGCTTGTCAATAATCTTGCGAAAGCGCGATACGTTTTTGTAGATGGCAGTGTTCCCTTGCTCAAACACATAAAGCTTGTACCAAATACCAAGCTTGTGCAACTCTGGCATGGGGGAGCTGGCTTTAAGCGGGCTGGCCTTGCTCGTTTTGGCAATGCTCAGTCAGTTTTTCCTAACCATTTGTCGCATCGACAAGTTGCCCATGCGCTTGCTGCATCACCCCCTCTCACAAGGGTGTTTAGTGAAGTTATAGGAATACCAGAAGATCGTTTCTTTACTGCAAATATGCCTCGTCTCAATACTCTGGTTGACAGCGAAAATGTTGAACGTGTGAAAACAGAGTTCTTTTCAAAATACCCGCAGTTTCAAGAAAAAAGAATCATTCTTTTTGCGCCTACGTTTAGGGGAGGTCTGTCTCAGGCCTACTATCCCTACTCTATGATGGATTTTGAAAAGATGCACGAGATTCTTGGCAACGATAGTGTTCTTGTTGTTAAAATGCACCAAGGCATCAAAGAGCTTCCTCTGCTCGACAAGTATGCAAGCAACATGATTGACCTATCCAAACAAGCCGAAATAAATGATTTGCTTGTAGTTTCAGACGTCCTTATCACTGACTATTCTTCAACCTACTACGATTACGCTTTGCTTAAGCGCCCCATGCTGTTTTACTGTTTTGATAAATATGTTTATGAAAACACTCGCGGCGTTTATCAAACGGTCGATGATGGAGCGCCTGGAAAAGTGGTTAACACCTTTGATGAGTTGCTGCTTGCACTGCAGACAGAAGACTATGACTATGATAAAACTCTGGCATTTTATGATGAGTTTTTTGGTGATTTTTATTCTCAACAAAGTGCCTCGGACTATGTTATTGACAACTTCCTTCTTGCCAGCGTTGACGCAGGCACAACAGATTAGATTTTCCAGAATCGCTACTAGACGATTGGATGCCTGATGAACCTACTTATTTGTTTGCCAAAAAACAAGCGCTCATCATTAGAAGATATTTTAGAACTCGAGAAGGGGCTCTATCGAGGAATGCACATCACTGTTCTTTGCGAAGAAAAAAGTGATTTCAAAACCCTGCAAGACAACAACATTAATGCAGAACTGATAAACTTGCAGGATTCTTCGCAGATTCGTACTTTTAGCAAGGGCGTTCAGGTAGATTTAATCTGCATTATTTCTACTGCCTTGACGGAGGCAGACAAAAAAATATACCAGAGTTTTGATGCCCCGGTTGTTTTTGTGGATAGCGTATCTGAATTCATTTTCTTTAAGGTTTGGAATAACTACAATTATGCTGTAGAAGAAGCTGACCGCCGCAAGGAAAAACTCGGTAGGAAAGATGAAAAGCTCAACAAAAAGGACGAAAAGCTTGAGAAAATCAGTGCCGATAGGCAAAGGATTCTGAGTCAATATGAGGCTTTGTCGCAGACAAAGTTGGGAAAACTGCAAACTTGGCTTGAGCGGGGCAAACGAAAAGCAAGCCGCACCATTGCCTCTCATAAAGAACAAAACAGTCAAGAAAGCCAAGAAAAAGCCCTAAAAGAACTCAGTGCTAAACTCAAAACACATCAAAGAACTAAGTTTTATAGCAAAAACGACTCGGTGCTTTCTCTTGAGGTTGACAGAAACAAAACGCTCAAGCCAAAAAAGAGCTTTGCATCTTTCACAAATGCTCAGCGATACAACGAGCTTACCGAGCAAGCCAAAAAGATATCTTCGAGCAACGGCTCCAAATACTACACAAGGCATCCCTATCGAGTAGGGATAATTTCAGACAGATTTCTGTATGAATCGCTTAGAGATTCTGCCGAGACGGTCTTCATTCAACCAGATATTTGGCAAGATCAAATCAAAGACATTGATGTTCTTTTTGTTGCATCTACGTGGCGTGGTCTTGAAAGAGAGTGGTGGCTTTCAAGCACAGAGGGCACTGAGACGCAAGAAACTTTATTTAAGGTCATCGATTCTTGTCGTGCTTCAAATATAAAAACCGTTTTTTATTCTAAAGAAGATCCGGTCTATTATGATCGCTTTTTGCCAGTGGCAAAACGTTGCGAATTTGTGTTTACAACAAGCGCAGAATGCATTCCTCTTTACAAAGACGACTGCAAGCACAACAAAGTGTTTCTACTACTCTTTGGAGTAAATCCTCTTTACCACAACCCTATTGGTCATGCAAATTATTTTAAGCACAACAGCGTACTCTTTTCAGGCTCTTGGTATTCCCAGTACTTTGAACGATGTAAAAAAATGTACATGATTTTTGAGGGTACGTTTGATGCAAACAAGCACTTTGAAATAATTGATCGAAACCACGACGGCAAACCTACGAGAAATTGTTTTCCAGAAAAATATTGGGCTTACGTGGTTCCTACTATTGACCACGATGTTTTGCAGAGCGTCCATAAGCTCTTTGAATGGTCTTTAGGAGTCAACACCGTAACCTTTAGCACAACCATGTTTGCTAATCGCTCCTTTGAGCTTTTGGCGCTTGGAGCTTTGTCTCTTTCGAACTATAGTGCTGGCCTCAACGCCATACTCCCAGAGGTCTTTATTGCACATTCACAAGAGGAAGTAACTCGTATTCTTAACACCTGTGATAAGGAGTATTTATACTCAAGAAAAATTATGGGCATTCGAAGTGTCATGAGCAACCATGATGCCTACAGTCGCATGGGAGAAGTGCTAAAAGCGCTTTCCTATGACACAAGCAGCAACAAAAGAAGCATTGCGGTAGTAGTGCAAGAAAAAACTGCGCAAATTGAGGAGATGTTTGCCAACCAAAGCTATCAAAACAAGAAGCTCATTGAGATTTCTGAGTTTGACGAGAAAGCAAAAGAGAGTTTTGATGCCATAGCTTTTTGGGATGCAACCTCAGCGTATGAGTGTTGGTATTTAGAAGATCTCATGAACGCCTTCAAATACACAAATAGTGATTACATAACAAAAGATGCCTACATCGACGGGGAACTTCTCGTTCAAGGAGATGAACACAGCTACGTTTCTATAATGAAGAGCAAATACCGAACTCTCTTTTGGGCCTCTTCTTTTACCGCTCAAGATCTTTTACTGTTGAAAGAAGCCGTTAGGCTGCCTAACGGCTACAGCATAGACCACCTAAACTATTGCACCGCAAAAGGTAAAACTGCTGCTTCAAGAAAACGAAAATATAAGATTTCCGTGATTGTTCCGGTTTACAACAACGGAAGATATTTGTATACCAAAGCTTTTGGCAGTCTGCTCAGGAGCAGTGTCTTTGAAGACTCGGAAATTCTCTTGATCGATGGCGGATCAACAGATTTAGAAACAAGAGAAACAGTCAAGCTTCTAGAGCGTCAATACCCCAACGTCAAAGCGCACTTCCTTGACCCAAACGGCAATGATAGCAGCTGCCTCTCGATATCGCTCGCTAAAAACAAAGGCATCGAGCTTGCAGTGGCAAAATACCTTACCTTTCTTAATCCAGAAAGCGAAGCACTGCACGACGGTTACGCTGAGCTTTACAAGGTTGCCGAAAAGCAAGACTGTGAACTTGTTGTTGGGGAGAGCTTAGAGGCATCAACCGATGGAGTTGTTGCTACGTCGCTCAAGAGCAAGATGCTTTCTGTTTGTGACAGTGAGTGTATGGAAAACAAAGGACGACGTTTTATTGCCGCCTCTCAGTTTGCACTCATAAACCCCCAAGGTTCTCTTGTTGCAAAAGAGCTTATTGAAAACAAAGGACTGCGTTTTATTGAGGGAATAACGGGGGAGGATGCTTTGTTTGGCTGGGAGCTTATGCTTTCTGCGAAGCGAAGCACAATTATTGACACCATTGTTTCGGTTCAATATCTTGACAACAAGTATCTTGCGAGCGCTTGTAATAAGGGGGACTCTTTTGAGCAGCTCTTGGCATTTTACCAGCACCAAAAGGAATTTTTGACCAAGAACAAGCTGTTGGAAAAATATATGAAGCTGTGTTTTGAGGAAGATTTTGAAAATGCGGTACTTAAGAAACTTCTTGCAGCAGAAACTACTGTCAAAAAACGCACTGCAGCCATTGTTGTTAGCAACAATATCTACCATGAGTATGCAGACGTTTACACAGGAAACAACGAGCTTATAAAGCAGTTTGTTAAGCACAGCAAAAAAAAGAACTATGAAGCAGCGTATCTTGAGGTTTTGAAAGCCGAGCGCTTATGGTAAGTGCTTTTGTGGGAGGCATTGTGTAAAAAGAGCCCCTGAATATATTTGGAGCAGTGCGTCAGTGTATATTCCTGCAGATGGTGATGGTTTTGCACTATAATTAACAAATTGCACGGTCAAGCTTTTGAAAGGTTTACATGGTATTTTCGAGTTCGGTTTTTCTTTTCGCTTTTTTACCTATAGTTATTGGTGTTTACTACTTTGCTAATCGAAAGATTAGGAACGTGGTCCTACTTGCCTTTTCGCTTGCTTTTTATGCCTGGGGTGAGCCCGTCTACGTTTTCTTAATGATAGTTTCTATTCTGGCCAACTGGACAGCAGGCATTGCTATTGGAAAAGCAGAAGCCGCAACGAGAAGAAGAGCCTTTCTTGTTGTTGCCTTGCTTATTGATCTTGGCATCCTTGGCTTTTTCAAATACCAGGGTTTTCTCGCTGACAATATCAATGCCTTAGCAGGCAGTACTCTTGTGCCTAATTTAGAGCTTCCGCTGCCCATTGGCATCTCTTTCTTTACCTTGCAAGCGGTGTCCTACATTATTGATGTCTATACAAAAAAAGTTACTCCCCAAAAAAACCTGCTTAACCTTGGTATGTATATTGCCTTATTTCCCCAACTTATTGCAGGACCTATTGTGCGCTATGAGACCATTGAGGAGCAGGTCAATAATCGTGTAGAGAACCTCGATGACTTTACCAGTGGTTTGCGTTTGTTCATCATAGGGCTTGCAAAAAAAGTGCTGCTCGCAAATAATGTTGCCATTTTGGCTGAATCCATGATGAATGCAAGTCCAAGTGATATTGGCTTTATTGGCGCATGGGCTGGCATTGTTGCCTATAGTTTTCAGATTTTCTTTGATTTCTCAGGTTACTCCGACATGGCTATCGGTCTGGGTAAAATGTTTGGGTTTAAGTATCTCAGGAATTTCAACTATCCGTATATCGCAAAGAGCATAACTGAGTTTTGGCGACGCTGGCATATTTCGCTTTCGTCTTTCTTTAGAGATTACGTCTACATTCCCTTAGGCGGTAACCGCGTTGCAAAATCACGTTGGTTGCTTAACATCATGATTGTTTGGGGCTTGACTGGTCTTTGGCATGGGGCAGCTTGGAACTTTGTTCTCTGGGGTTTGTATTACGGCATTATTCTCATTTTTGAAAAATTGGTTTGGGGCAAGTTGCTTGAACGTCTGCCACGCATTATCCAGCATTTCTACGTTATTGTTTTGTTCATTATAGGATGGGTATTCTTTAGGGCGACCAGCCTTGAGCATGTAGGCGGACTTCTTGCCAGCATGTTTGGTTTGCATGGCTTTACTGGAACCATGACTTTTTGGGAACTTCACGCATGGGAATATTGGCCACTCTTTATTATCTGCGCGCTTGCCTCTACTCCGGTGATTCCTTGGTTGCGTAAACATATTGAAAACTACATCAGCAAGCAGGGGGGGGGGCACCCAGTAAAGTTCGAGGCTGCACCGCTTAAAGGAAACGAACATCCGCCCCTTGCTGGACTTGACCCAAGTATTGTCTTAGCAACAGGAAGGCGTGGGCTTGTTTTTACGATAAACACTTTGGTTGACATAGGCCTAGTGGTGTTGCTCGTCTTCTCGATTTTTGCGATAGTTTCTGGTTCTTTCAACCCCTTTATCTATTTCCAATTTTAAGGAGAACAGGTAGATGCTAAAAGCACGGAACATAATTTTTATTGCAGTTTGTTTAACACTGTTTTGTTCTGTTTTTATTTACAAGGCTGCCGACAGAGTGCATATTTTGCCAGACTCGATGAGTGGGGTTACCAGATCGTCGCTTGAAGGTCGTGCGTACCAAGAGCTTCCAAAACTCTCTCGCGGTTCTTTTAACAAGGGTACGTTTCAAGAGGAGTTTGAAACCTTTATGGCAGACAGCTTTCCTTCTAAGGACAACGCCCTGCTTGCTAATGCGGCGTGGCAGCGAAATATGATAGCTGCGGCAAATGTGCCTTTTGGATTTAAGGTCTATCCAACCTTTTGGAATTCGATTAGGCTCTATGACCCAGAACACAAGCAACTATTTTTTACTCCAGGCAAAGCAACAGACAAACAAAAAGAGATTATGATAAATCTGGCTAACAGCATCACTCAGCTAAGCCAAAATCATGATGTGAGAACCGTTATTTATGTGCCAAACACATCAAATAGCTGTTCTGTAAACCCAGCTGTAGATTATGTTAGCGATCCCACCACTATGGAAATTCTCGACAAAAACTTCTTTTCGCAGTTTTCCCATGATAAGATTTTTACAATGTATCCCCGGTACAACACGGTTGCTGAGCGACAAGAACACTACTATCAAACCGACTTTCATTGGAACATACACGGAGGCTATGCTGGTTACGTAGAAATAATAAGGGCACTTGGCTTTGAACCTTGTGTTCCTGTTGAGGCTCTTTCATTTGAAGAATATGGGCTTAGGGGCACCGACTCGCGGGTAGGGCTCTACTTTTATAACGACGACGATTATATTCAGGATCTCGTTTTTGATTATCCTGCATTTTCAACTTATCTTGACGGAGAGCCATTTGATCGTACTCCAAAACGAGACAGCATTTTTAACGACCAAAAGATTGCTACATTAGGTTATTTCGGTCCAAACTTAAGTTCAATATTAACTTATGTTCAAAATGTGTATGATGAAAAGCGCGGGAACCTTTTGATATGTGCAGATTCATTTATCAAGAACATTGAGCCAATGTTTGTTCCACACTACAATGAAGTACATATAATTTTCCCCGTCGAATTTAGTAAAAGTATTGATCTTGATTTATATATCGAAGAAAATAACATAAGCGACGTTGTTATTGTTGGTACCCCAGAAAAGTTCTTTGGCTCCACCTATGCTACTTTTTTTAGCATTGACGAGTAGTTGGAGCCTTATTGGTAAGGTTTTTGAAAGGACAAAATGGCTGTTGCAAAAAAAAACATTTCCGTGGCTCGGAGCGTCCCAGCACTTTTTTCTCGTGTCTTGCGTAGAGGTTCCAGCAGAGCTGTAGTGCCGCCGCATCGGGGGAACTCCTCATATCTCGAATTATACGCAAAGACATACGACCCACACTACCCATACGAATCGGACAAAGTAGTTCTCAAGCTTGCAGATTTGCTGTTGAGTGGCAAGCTGGCAGTGAATTCAGCTCATGGCTACCCCGAAAAATTCGATGTGGAAAACATTGATTGGAACGTACAGGTTGCCCCGTCGCCACGCTCATATCAGCTAAGCTTGCAGGGACTTAATGCGCCGGCAATCCTGTGCAGAGCCTTTGAGCTCACCGAGAGTAAAGAGTATTTGGATTTGTCAGAGCAGCTCATAAGGAGCTATTTAGCTTATGAGCTTTCTGAGAAAGCGAAAGAAAATGAAATGGTGTGGCACGACCACGTGGCTGCAATACGAGCTGAAAATCTTATTTATTGTGAGCTTGTGCTTGATAAATGGGGGGGATTAGACAAAGACACAAAACTTCTATTTGAAGATATCCTTGAACGCTCAGCTGAGTTTTTATCTGATGATAAATATTACACAAAGAATCATAACCACGGAGTTTACCAAGACAGAGCACTACTCAACATTGCCTTTTACTTACAAAATGGTAAAAGTGATGCGTGGATTGAACATGCAAAACTGAGGCTAGAAAAGCAATTTGAACATGCTTACACTACTGAAATGGTTCATGTGGAGAATTCATATAGCTACCATCTTAATATTACAAAACTGTTCCAAAAAACCTGTCGGCTCCTTGAAACGCATGATGATTTTTCGCTGGGATATTTTTCCGAAAAATTGGAAAACAGTCGTGATTTTATGGCATGGCTGCTAAAGCCAAACGGAGAGTATGTGCAAACAGGAGACAGCAACAAGGGCGATGTTAACAATTTTCCAAAGAAATATCGCAAAAATAAAGACCTCTTAGCCTGCCTTCTTAACGATAAAAAAGAATCATGGAACACACCTTCCTATAAAGAATATCCTGAAGCTGGATACTTTGTGTATCGGGAGTTTTGGAACAGCGATGAGCGACCGCGACAAGATTCTATCTGGTGTCTGTTTCGTGCTGGCTGTATTAGTCGCGTACACAAGCACAAAGACGATTTAAGCTTTGTGCTGTATGGTAAGGGGCACGACATATTTATAGATCCAGGCTATTATGCTTATCAAAAAAACGATCCGCTTGTTGCATATTTACGTTCAGCTAAAGCTCATAACACGATACTTGTTGATAATAATTCCTACGACTTAACATCTTATGACATGAATAAGGTAGGTCTTTTCGAAGTGCCACAGAGCACTTCATATTATTGCACTGGAGGGTTCAATGATGTTTATGACGGTGTAAGTATCGAGCGATATTTCTATGTTCTAGGAGATGCTTTTGTTATATACGACAATATGCTCTCCCAAGAAAAACACGTGTATTCGCAACTTTTTCAATGTGCCCCCGACATGAATGTTGTCAAAAAATCGGACAACGAAGTGCTAATGAGGCTTGGTGACACAGACTATTATCTTCGCATTACGCAGATGCTAAAAAACACGAGTGCTGCGGTGATAAGTGGATCCGACAAGAATGCCGAATACGGATACGTCTCTTACTATCAAGATAAATACGAAACAACAAACACCATAAAGTTTGATATTGAAGGGCGTGCGGGGCAACACGTTGAAGCAATTACCCTTATAAAGATTGAGGACGAATTTGGGAGTGTTAAAAATCTTGAAAACTTTGCACTAAACAGTCAAACAAATGAGTTTTCTTACCAGCTCAACGAACAGACAATAACCATACCGCTTGTTCCGTCAAAACGCTCTCGAGCAATGCAGGCAGCTACGTTTACTGTGAGTGAATCTCATGAGGGGAACAACTACCGCTTCATTAACGAGACTACCGCTGATGTTCCCCTACAATATGCGTGGTTTGTTTATGATCTTGATGCCGCGAAATATCTATTAAAGAGACCATATAGCGATGAGCAAACACTTGAATGTGAGCTTTTTCAAGGGGGCAACTATAAGATTGTTTCAAAGATAAAAGACCAAGCAGGAGCAAATCGAACTAAAGAAATGTTTGTTTCTGCCTAGGCATCGCACATAGTTAAAAACGCCGATATCATGTATCATAGTTACATCAATTACTTGGTACGTACAGAAATGAGGACTTGATGGCTGAAGTATGCATTATAGGTATGGGCTACATTGGTTTGCCAACGGCTCTTGCCTTTGCTCAAAGTGGAAAAACAGTTTGCGGCGTTGACATCTCTGAGGATGTTTGCGAAACAATTAACAAAGGAAAAATACATATTGTTGAGCCAGGGCTTGAAGAAGTCGCGCAAAAAGTATTCATTCAAGGCAACTTGCGAGCTGGAACAGAGCCCGTCCCAAGCGATTGTTATATCATCGCTGTTCCTACACCTATAACCAAAGACAAAAAGGCAGATTTAAGTTATGTCAAGAGCGCTGCCCAGGCGGTTTCAAAGGTTTTGAAATCTGGAAACCTTGTGGTGCTTGAGAGCACAGTGCCGCCACGTTGTACAGAAGATGTTCTCATACCTGAACTTGAAAAGAGTGGACTAAAGGCAGGAAAAGACTTTTTGGTGGCGCATTGTCCAGAGCGTGTTTTGCCGGGAAAGATTATGTACGAGCTTGTTCACAATAATAGGATTGTTGGCGGTATAGATGAGGCATCGGCAAAAGCCGCCCGAGATTTGTACCAGTCTTTTGTAGTAGGAGAAATGTTTTTAACCTCCGCCACCACTGCTGAGCTTTGCAAGCTTATGGAAAACACGTATCGAGACGTTAATATTGCCCTTGCTAATGAGCTCGCTTTGCTTAGTGAGCAGCTTGGAGTTGATGCATGGGAAGTAATCAAATTAGCAAACATGCACCCTCGAGTAAACCTGCACCAGCCAGGACCCGGAGTTGGCGGGCACTGTCTAGCGGTTGACCCATGGTTTATTGTTGAGGCACAACCAAATACTGCACACATTGTAGGCCTTGCGCGCAAAACCAACGATAAAATGCCTCATCATGTTGCAGATTTGGTTGAACAAAATACGAAAGCAAAGGGCAAGGTAGTTTTGCTCGGTGCCACCTATAAGCCAGACATTGACGATATGCGCGAAAGTCCAACTTTGGAGACAAAAGAAGACCTAGAAGAGCGTGGCTTTGATGTGATGGTTTTTGAGCCGCACGTTCCAAGCGGCACGCAAAGCATTTATGAAGTTGCCGCTGGTGCAGACACTGTGGTACTTTGCGTTCATCATACCGTTTTTGCAGACATTGATTTCGATCATTTGGCAAAGGTTATGGCAGGCAAAACCATTCTTGACACCAGAGCTTATTTTGATTCGAGCAAAGTAAACGATGCAGGGTTGCACTATGTTTGTCTAGGGAAAGGCGACTAACGGTTGTCCAGGTATAAAAAAGTTCTCATTGTCTTTGGAACGAGGCCAGAAGCAATAAAGATGGCTCCTGTTGTAAAGACCCTAAAACTTCAAAATGAACTTGAGGTAAAAGTTGCGGTAACCGCGCAGCATCGAGAAATGCTCGACCAAGTGCTTGAGCTTTTTGACATTACGCCTGATTATGATTTGAACATTATGAGTTCTGGCCAATCGCTCGAGCAGGTAACCAGTAGGGTTGCGGAGGGCATGTCGTCAGTAATAAAAGAAACAAGCCCTGATATTATACTGGTTCATGGAGACACCACCACAACGTTTGCAGCTGCGCTCAGTGCGTTTTATAACAAAGTGGCGGTTGGGCACGTTGAAGCTGGACTGAGAACGGGAAACAAGTACTCGCCGTACCCCGAAGAAATGAACAGAAAAATTACCACAGCCCTTACCGATTTACACTTTGCACCAACGGAACTTAACAAGCAAAATTTGCTGCATGAGGGAGTTTTAGAGCAGTCAATATTTATAACGGGCAACACGGTAATCGATGCCCTGCATATGATTGTTGATGAGGACTATCAGTTTGACCAAGGTGTAGTTAACCTTGAAAGAGCTGAGGGTAAAAAGTTGATACTTTTAACCTGTCATCGACGAGAAAACTGGGGAGCTCCCATGCAGGAGATTTTCTCGGCAATCAAAGACACTGTGGGCAATGATGATGCCTATGAAGTAGTTTTTCCCGTGCATCTAAACCCCAAGGTTCAGGAAGCTGCTCGCAAAACATTTGCAGGCATGGACAACATACAGCTCATTGAGCCGTTACAATACAGAGAGTTTTCAAACCTTATGAACAAGTCATATTTGATACTCTCAGATTCAGGTGGGGTACAAGAAGAGGCACCCTCGCTGGGTAAGCCTGTACTGGTTTTAAGAGACACCACCGAGCGCCCCGAGGCTGTAGAGGCCGGTACGGTAAAGCTGGCTGGAAACCGTTATGAACAGGTTAAAACGGCCCTAGAATTGGTTCTCAGCGACGTTGAGGTGTATCAGTCTATGGCGCAGGCAAAAAACCCGTATGGGGACGGCACGGCAGCCTTGCGTATTGCTAAAGCGATGGCTGGCGCATCTTAAAAGGTGCTCATTGTTAGAGCTTGGACTACTGCGAAAAATGCAGGCACGTAATTTTTGCAAGCAATGTGAACCCATTTAAGGAAAGCGATGAACGTTATGGAACAAAAGAGCAATCTCGACAACCAACAAGGAGGCACCCCCGTTGTTGAGGGCGTAGCTTTAGCTGCTGTCAAAAATAGAGAAGAGGAGCTCGAAGAAGAAGTTCTAAGGCTCCGCTTTCAGATAAGCACCATGGAAACAGCGCTTGTTAACATGCTCACAGAGCTAGAAGCATGTACCGAACTACAAAAGAACAAAGCAACAACCATGGGAGCACAAAAAAGCAAAGCGGTTTGGCTGTCGCGAAGGTTTCGGCGAAAGCTCAAACGGCAGAGACGGCTTACAAAAGAAATGCAAAACTCAATACGCTACAAAATTGGAGATGCAATTGTAGCAACAGCAAAAAACCCTCTCAAGATTTTTCTGTGGCCCGTTTGGATTTTTAGGTCGTTGCGTCCTGCAACATCAAGAGCAAAATGAATGTGGCGAGCACTGGGGCCGAGCTAAGAGGAACAGGAAACATAGTATGTACAAGCAACAAATGGAATTTTATAAAGCTCTATCAAGCATTGAGGAATTCTGCGATTCTACCGATGAAATACTTGAGGTGTCTCGCAGGATGTTTGGCAACATCGAATCTATGCTGTATCCAAAAGCCAATGAGCCATTTTTTTTGGGCAGCCACTATTTTGAAAAGCTCTATACACAGCATAATGATAAATTCATCGACAGTGTTTTAGAAAACGCCAACGAGCTTCCTTTTTCGAATGGCACGCGCTATTACAAGGCGTTTCCTCAAAAAATTGGAATTGTCTGCGACGAGGGAATATATAACTGCTACGAATCTGTTGCTGACCTTATATATATAACGCAAGAAAACTACGAAAAACACGCTAACGCTCTAGATGTTTTTGTCGTTTACACAACATGGCGTGGTCTTAACAAGGACTGGCTTAAGCTCAGTGATCCTCTTGGTCCAGCTGCTGCAAAGTTATCCGAAATTATTTGTTGCTATAAAGAAAAAGGAATAAAAATCGTCTTTCTTTCTGGAGAGGATCCTCCACACTACCATCATTTTTTGCACATAGCCAAACAATGTGACTACATACTTACGTCAGCGGCAGAGGTGGTAGACGAATACAAAAAGGACTGCGGACACAAGAATGTTTTTCAGCATCCGTTTGCCATAAATCCATTGCTCCACAATCCCGTGGGCAGCATGTCTGACTTTTCTCGGAAAGAGGCGTTGTTTGCTGGAACATGGTGGGCTACAAAATACCCCGAGCGTGGACAAGACATGCATTTGATTCTTGACGGTCTTATCGAGGCGGATGTTCCGCTCAATATCCTAGATCGCAACTTTTACTTTGGAAACAGAAATGTTTGCTATCCAGAGGAGTACATACCGTATCTTTCTCCTCCCATTGACCAGAAGCTGCTTCAAAAAGTACACAAGCTCTTTTATCTCAATCTCAATTTTAATTCGGTAAAAGACAGCGCAACAATGTTTGCAAGGCGAGTAACCGAGCTACAGGCTATGGGAAGCATATTGCTCTCTAATCATGGTCTTGGAATCCATAACTTGTTTCCCAACGTTAAAATTTATGCCGACAAAGAAAGCATAGGTCTCGATTTTAAAGCCACAAACGATAAGGACGTGCTTGAGCTTCGCGCAGCAGGAATTAGAAATGTTATGGCAGAGTATGTTTCCTTTGATATTCTTGCGGGAGTGTTTAAAAAAATTGGTCTAGAAATTCTTGAAAAGAACAAAAAGGATATTCTTGTAGTTGCTGACGTTCTTTCCAATGGCGTTATTGAGATGTATGAGGCTCAGTCTTATGAACACAAAGGAATTATGTCTTTTGAAGAGTTTTTAGAGGTAGGTGCATCTTCGTATGCTGCTGTTACTTTTTGGAATAATGCCTATAGGTATGAACAGTACTATCTTGAGGACATGCTCAATGGTTTTAAGTACACCGACTGTGACTATATAACAAAAGATGCTTACTACCGTGCTGGCAGTCTTGTAGATGGTATATCGCATGATTATGTGTCTTGTATGCCCGACAAGTATCGGAGTATGTTTTGGGCTGAATCATTTAGCTGTGAGCAGCTCTGCGGGTTAAACGGGGCTGCAGAGCTTGAGAATGGCTATTCTATTGATCCAGTAGGAATAGATGTTTTGCCAGATACGATGAATAAGGAGTGCAACGCAGCTTGCGAGATAACTTTTATTATCCCGACACACAACAATGGTAGGCACTTGGAATATAAAGCGTTTTCAAGCTTAAAAAGGAGCGACATATTCAACAAGGCAAAAGTATTGCTTGTTGATGATGGCTCAACTGACCTAGAAACTCTTGAGATTATTAAAAGACTTGTGAGAACACATGATAATGTTGAAGCGTATTTCTTTCCTACAGGAGGAAGCGGCAGCATTGCAAGACCAAGAAGCCAAGGGATTGCTATGACAACAACCCCTTACGTTGCTTTTCTTGATCCAGAAAACGAAGCCCTTGGTAATGGTTACAGCTCTTTACTTCGGGCTATACAAGAACACAAATGCGACTTTGCTCTAGGAGAACTGATACATCAGGGCAAAGAGCAGGAGGCAACCAGCATGGTGTCTACCTATCAAAAAATCCTTCAAAAAGACGAGGGAGTTCTTAATTTGCCTGAAGACTTTTTAGCCAAAACGCAGGCTCAAGCACATGACGTACAGGCTCTTGTTATTTGCGCTGAACATTTGCAGAAAAACCATCTTGAGGCAGCCGGAAGTGTTTTAGGTCAAAACGTTTCTTTCTTCCATCAATTATTGGGTTGCTCAAAAACGATAGTGTGCTTGGATTCGCAAGTTTGTGTTTCCTATGAACGAGCAGCAACTTCTACAGACGGGTAGTTTAGTGAGTGAAGTTTGAAAGGGTGAGCATCATAAAAAAGGCACTTATAACAGGCGTTACTGGGCAAGATGGCAGCTACCTTGCGGAGCTGTTGTTGGACAAGGGCTACGCTGTACATGGGCTCGCGCGGCGTACGAGTACCGAGCGTAAAGAGCGCATCGAGCATTTACGCAACAACCCTAATTTTCAACTCCACTACGGCGACATGACTGACAGCCTCAGTCTCATGAGAATTATTGGCATGGTTAAGCCGGATGAAATATACAACCTTGCAGCACAGTCGCACGTGCACGTCTCTTTTGATGTGCCAGAGTTTACAGCAAACGCAGATGGGCTTGGCGCACTCCGCGTTTTAGAGGCAGTGCGGTTGTTGGGGCTGGAAAAGGACTGTAAAATTTATCAGGCTTCTACCTCAGAATTGTATGGGAAGGTTCAAGAGGTTCCTCAGAGCGAAACCACTCCTTTTTATCCCTATTCTCCCTATGCTGCTGCAAAGCAGTACGCTTATTGGATTTCTCAAAACTACCGCGAGGCTTATGGAATGTTTATTTCAAACGGTATCCTATTCAACCATGAGTCTGAGCGCCGTGGAGAAACCTTTGTAACGCGCAAGATAACGCTTGCAGCAGCGCGCATTGCCAAAGGACTGCAGGACAAGCTGTATTTGGGTAACTTGAGTTCGCTTCGAGATTGGGGTTACGCCAAAGACTACGTTGAGTGCATGTGGCGCATTTTGCAGCACTCAGAACCAGATGATTTTGTGATTGCTACAGGAGAACAACATTCGGTACGAGAGTTTTGCTTGTTGGCTTTCAAGTGCGCAGGTATTGAGCTTTCTTTTGAGGGCGAGGGCGTTGGCGAAAAGGGCATTGATGTGCAGACAGGCAAGGTGCTTGTTGAGGTTTCGTCAGAGTTCTTTCGCCCTACCGATGTTGTCAATTTGCTTGGCGACCCAAACAAGGCAAAAACTGTTCTTGGCTGGAACCCAACAGCAACCAGCTTTGATGAGTTGGTGCGCATTATGGTAGAGCATGATGTCGCAGAATTAATCTACTAATAAATGAGGTTCATATGGAAATCAAATACCCCCTAGCGACTGAAACATGGAGCCTTGCTGAGGAACAGGCAATTTTAGAGGTGCTAAAGTCAAAACAGTTCACGATGGGTAAATTTGTTAGGAAATACGAAGAGGCGTTTGCCAAAAAGTTTGGATTAAAGTATGCGGTTATGTCTAACTCCGGCTCTTCGGCAAATCTGCTAGCAATTGCAGCGCTCTGTTATTCTGGGAAGCTAAGCCCAGGTGATGAAGTAATTGTTCCCGCTGTATCTTGGGGTACAACCTACTTCCCCTTAACACAATATGGTTTATCCCTGCGTTTTGTCGACATTGACATTGAAACCCTAAACATTGATGTTTTAGCCTTAGAATCAGCGGTTACCAAAAAAACAAAAGCAGTACTTGCTGTCAACCTCTTAGGCAATCCCTGTGATTTTGATGCTATACAAAAGGTTTGTGATAGACATAATCTAATGCTAATCGAAGACAACTGTGAATCCATGGGAGCAGAGTACAATGAAAAAAAGGCCGGCACATTTGGCGTAGCGGGAACGTTCTCATCCTTTTTTTCACATCATATCTGTACGATGGAAGGCGGCGTCACCGTTACCAATGACGAAGAGTTGTACCACTATATGCTCTGCATACGGGCACATGGCTGGACAAGACAATTGCCTCAAGTTTCTAGCCTGCACAAAAAAACCGAAAACACATTTTACGAAGCCTTCAATTTCATTATGCCTGGCTACAATCTTCGTCCCATCGAAATGGAAGCCGCCATTGGATTAGAACAATTAAAAAAACTGGACAAATTTGTTTCGGTTCGCCGTGAAAACGCTCAGTATTTTCGTGATATATTCAAAGACGATGCTCGTTTTATTTTGCAGAAAGAAACTGGGAGATCGTCTTGGTTTGGCTTTTCTCTTATCCTAGCGGATAGCCTTGTAAAGAAGAGAGACAAGGTGGTAGGCCTTCTTCAGAACAATGGTATCGAAACAAGACCGATTGTTGCGGGAAACTTTACCAAGCAAAAAGCATTGAAGTTTATGGATTACTCGATAAGTGGGAGTCTAACTAGTGCAGATAACTTACATGAAAACGGCTTTTTTGTCGGCAATAATTCCATCTCAATAAAAGACCAAATTGACTTACTTGCGCAAGCAGTTAAACGGCTATAATCCAAGAGTTTATTAGGAGCGTCTTTTGTTATGAACAAAAACTCAAAAATATATGTTGCTGGCCATAATGGCATGGTTGGCTCTGCTCTTGTGCGAAGGTTGGAGCAGATGGGCTTTTCCAATATCGTAAAAAGAACACGACAAGAACTTGACTTAACCTCTCAAAAAGAAGTAAACGCTTTTTTTGCACAGGAGCATCCTGATTATGTATATATGGCTGCTGCAAAGGTAGGCGGAATACTGGACAACATCAGCAATCAGGCACGTTTTCTTACAGAAAACTTACAGATACAATGTAATGTTATCGAAAGCGCCTATCGTAATGGAACCAAAAAGCTCCTGCTTCTTGGCTCCTCTTGTGTGTATCCTAAGGATGCTGCACAGCCTATGCCTGAAGCCGCACTGTTGACAGGTCTGCTGGAACCAACAAACGAAGGCTATGCAATTGCTAAAATCGCCGGCCTAAAACTTTGCGAGTATTACAATAAACAATATGGAGTGGACTATGTAAGTGTTATGCCTTGTAATTTGTATGGGTATAACGATAATTTTGATTTAAGCAGTTCGCACATGCTGCCTGCCCTGATACGCAAGTTCCATGAAGCAAAAATAGGCTCTGCTGATACCGTTACCGTATGGGGAACGGGAAAGGTTTATAGGGAATTGCTTTTTGTAGACGACTTGGCAGATGCCTGTGTGTTTGTTGCAGAGAATTATTCAAGTGCTGATTTTTTGAATGTAGGCTATGGCGAAGATTTTACTATAGCGCAGATTGCTCAATTGGTTAAAGATGTTATTGGTTTTCAAGGCGACATTGTTTACGACACAGCAAAGCCTGACGGGATGTTTAGAAAGATTGTCGATTCGGGAAAAATACGAGCGTTAGGCTGGAAACCAAAACATACGCTACGTGAGGGCATTGAGCTTACCTACAACTGGTATGTACGCAATATTGACCGCGCAAAGGGGAGAGATGTGCCATGAACATAGTTCTCTTATCGGGAGGCTCCGGAAAGCGGCTTTGGCCGCTGAGCAACAACACCCTATCAAAACAGTTTTTGAAATTGTTAAAAAATGAGCATGGCGAATATGAGTCCATGGTTCAACGAGTTATGCGCCAAATTAAGATGGCGCACCCAGCCACAAATGTGTTTGTTTCTTGCAATGCATCGCAGGCTGATATGCTCCAGCAGCAGCTTGATGCTGTTGAGACGATATTTGAGCCTTCAAGACGAGACACTTTTCCTGCCATTGTGCTTGCAGCTGCCTATCTTTACTACGAGAAGAATCTTGACCTACACGAAACCTTTGTGGCTTGCCCAATTGACACATTTGCAGAAGACGAGTACTTCCAGCTACTTGCCAAAGTAGAAGCTCTCGTTTCATCTGAACAAAAGAAAATCGGATTGCTGGGAGCTCTTCCTACGTACCCGTCGGAAAAATACGGTTATATCCTCCAAAATAAAGGTACTGTTACAAGCTTTGTTGAAAAGCCGCCTTGCGACAAAGCAGAAAAACTTCTTGCCGAAGGGGCGCTGTGGAACTGTGGTGTATTTGCCATAAAAATTGGCTACGTCTTGGAGCACGCAAGAAAGTATGTTGATTTTGATAGCTATGAACAGCTTTATGAGCGATACGATAACTTGCTAAAAACCAGCTTTGACTATGAAGTTGTTGAGAAAGAACCCTCTATTGGCGTTGTAAGCTACGGAGGCGTATGGAAAGATCTTGGAACATGGAATACGCTTACTGAAGAAATGGAAAGTACTTCTATGGGTCAAGAAGTGTTGGTTTCTGAAAGCTGTTCCAATTCCCATGTGCTGAACATGCTCAATATACCTGTTGTTGCACAAGACCTCCAAGACATGGTGGTAGTTGCAAGTCATGATGGTATTTTGGTAAGCACCAAACAAGGAAGCTCATTCTTGAAACCCCTTGTTGAGCAAATTGATTTGCGCCCCATGTATGAACAGCGCCGCTGGGGAGACTACCGAGTTTTAGACTACATGCAAGCTGAGGGCTCTTCGTCACTTGTAAAGCGCATGCACATTAAGGCTGGAGAAGCTCTGAGCTATCAATATCATGCACAGCGGAGTGAAACGTGGATAATTGTTAACGGTGATGGAGTTGTGACAATTGACGGGAATACTTCTGAGGTTTCTGCTGGCAGCGTGGTGCAAATACCCAGGGAGTCAAAACATTCACTTTTTGCTACTACAGATTTAGACTTTATTGAAGTGCAGCTTGGCACTGGTGAGCTTGGCGAAGAGGACATTACGCGAATTATAGAGTAGGGCAGCGCATAAGGGCAAGGCTCCACACGGTAAACACCTAATACAAACAAGTGCCAGTACTGTCTTGTTATAGCAAGTAGTTATCCAGCGAATACTTTCGCGAGTTCTCAAGTGCTTTTGCTGCCAGATCGTCCGCAACCTTGCGGTCAAGAAGCGAAACAACCAGCTCCTCTAATTGTTTGGAGGACTGATAATAAAGCGTGCTGCTTGCTAATCGTTCGGGCATTTGTAAATCATCGGGAACAATTCCAGGCTTGGTATATTCAACCATATTGGTTGTAATGCCTGTTGCTTTTGTTACGCCATACGTTTCATCCATAGTCGCTGACTGATAATGTACGTTCATTGGGCCAAGTATGTAGTCTGCATCTTGCATAATTTCTCTATATATCTCTGCGGGAACAAAGCTTTCGTAGAACTGCACCGCAAAGCCGTTCTCCTTAAGTGTCTTACATTTTTCAGCAATGTCTTTCCCGTATGGCTCCGTTGGACCTAGGAGAACGAGATTGAGCTTGTCGTAATGCTTTGACAGGTTTGAAAATGCCTCAAGAACCATGCCATAGTTTCTTCGCGTTTCTTGGACTACGCCAGGGATAACAAAGGTAAACATATCTTTGTTTTTGGGTTTGGGCTTTTCTTTGGCTTCATGAAACACAATGGGAAACTCGTGAACCTTTTTGTCAGTTAAATGAAACTTAGCAATCTCCTCAATCAGGAGACTTTCAAGTACGGCATATGAAGAAACACTCTGAAGTAGCTCATAAAGCCTCGGGTTAGTTTTCTCGCTTCGGAGCGTGTAGTTGATATTGTGAATCATTGCTACAACTTCCATATCTTTTGATGCCCTAAGTGCCAAGGGAGCATACTCTTCATAGTAGTACTCAAAAGAAGGAATGATGACCATATCCCATTGCTTAAGTTCAGCCACTAAGCTACTTATGGGTAAGCGAAGTGCAAGATTCTTTTCTTTGCTCCTACCCTTAGACTCAGGAAGCACAGCCCAAAAAACTTTGTCGACATTGGCACCCAAATAATACTCAAGCTCAGTTTTGATGGAATCAACAGTAATAACTTCGACATAATTATCTTGAGGGTTGCTGATTTCTATTATGGAGTTAACAATAAAGGCATGAAAGCTCTCAAACGCGAGAATGCAAATTTTCTTGTTCTTTGTTGAGCGGTGCGTGCCATTTTCTTTTATTTGTTTTTTTGCGTCAGTAACTATTTTTTGGCATAACGCATTGTCAACAGCACCAAGAGTGTTTTCCATTTGAATCATTTTTTGATTGCTTCGAGCTATTTTGCCGTCAATCTGGGTCATTTTTCCAACCAAGGCACTTCGGTTTCGTCCCATTTCGTTCTTAAGCTCCTTGGTGGTTGCTTCAAGGCTTTTTGTTAGCTTAATAAGCCGTTTATTTTGCTCGAGTAAGCGTGCGTTTGTCTTTTCAATGCTCTTGTTCTCATTGTGTAGAGCCCGCAGCTCTTTTTGCACTTCGGCGCGACTCTTTTCAAAAACACTTGCCCGCAACGGTATTATTTTGCGAAACCCATTTTTTAGTGAACCCATTAGCACACTCCTGTATTGTGAACTCATCATACAGGACTGCCCCATATGATATGCTATTGATACAGTATAGCCCATATTTGCTACTCATTTGGCTCAATGCGGTAACTTGCTGGTGTCAAACGCTAATTAGCCAGACAGCTCGGTCTTTGACCGAGCTGTCTGAAATCAACACAATGAAATACAAGCTAATCCTTATTTCTTCTTCCATATTGCGTACAGCGTTATGGAACAGTCGTCATTTTTTAGCTTGGGATTAATAGTTGCCGGCTGTAGGTTAGTATTGCTTTGGCTAAATACATTCTTATTGTCAACTTTTGCTTTCGCATTCTTCTTGATGCCCCAACCAACAAATTTGTAGCCACTTCTTTTTAGGCCAAATGCGCTAGCCTTCTTAAGTCCGCCCTTTTTGTTATATGTCCAAATTTGTCCATACTTGACGTTTCCAGACTTTTTATAAACGAGGCTGTTCGTTAGCTTATAAGTATTTGAAGAAATCTTTCCTCCGTTTGCGTGGTAGTTAACTGTGAGCGTATTAGCACGCCACACCGCATACAGATTTACTGTTGCTCCGTTTGTGGACGTAAGGTTCAGCACCGACTTCTTGTTAGTGTACTTGACAGCTCCCGTTGGCGTTAACGCCCATCCCGTAAACGTATGTCCCGTTCGTGTAAAGTCATTTTCAGACAGGGCTTTCGCAACGCCGTAGGTATGATTTGAGTTAGCCATAGTTCCAGAGCCGCCATTTTTGTTGTATTTTACGGTATAGGTTTTTGCTGGGGCTGGCGTTGTTGTGCCTGATGAGTTTTGCTTCCATATTGCATAAAGCGTTATTGTATATTTCCCCGCATCTACTGGACTTAGGGTAGCTGGCTTTAAGTCTTTCTTATTTTGATCAAATACGTTTTTGTCGTCTGTTGGAGGAGTGTCGGTTGACTTTCGTCCCCAGCCTACAAAAGTATAGCCAGCTCTCGTTAGTCCAAAAGTAGAGGCATTAGTTAGGCCGTTTGTTTTTGCTTGGTTATAGGTCCAAACTTGCCAATATTTGGAATCGCTGCTTGTACCTTTTACGTAAACCACGTTGTTTTTTAACTTATAGGTACCATGATTGGACGCTATGGTTCCCCCGTTTGCGTTGTAGCAGACCTTTAGAGTATCAACAGACACATATGAGAACTCGGTGTAAGCAGTATTTGGGCTGTTCGCCTTTGCATATAAGAGGAGGTTGTGCAGCTTGTATTTGGGTTTTTTATAGTTGTAACTTGGGGATTTTGGGGGAAGAACAGGCTTATAGGCACCATAAAAGGCAGCCGAAGCAACATCAACAGCCTTACCGTTGTCCTTAACGCTGTTGTGCGCGCATATGGCCACTCTTTCTGCCGCGTATTTTGCTCCACCAAATCTTTCGGGTATAAGGCTCGTCGAGTCAGGCTTGTCGAGCTTGGTGGGGTAGGAAACGAAAGCTCTATGGGCAAAGGTATCGGTGGCAGTATGAATGGCAAGGCCATAGATGAAGCACTTTTTGATATTGGTTGTGATGGTAGTGTTTGCCGACAAGTCAAACGGTTTGCCTGTTTTCTTTTCAAAAACTTCTGCCCAGGTCAAACCGTCGATTTTTTTTCCAGAATCAAAAATTTTGATAATATCGCTCGCTCTTTTTCCCGTGTCCGCATCAAAATTGCTTGGCACAGCTATCCCAGTAGTATTTCCTGCCTTATTCGCTATTTGCGTAATGAGCTTGCAGGCCTTTATATAGTTTGTAACTCCACCACCACCATGCCAGTGGACCATGCCAAAATTTCCATTACCAAAAGACTTATCCTGTGCATATTTATCCCGTGCATAATCAGGCCAGATTGCACCCAACTTCAAAGCAGTAACCTGATTGGTAGTAAGTTTAACCCCTTCATTATCGCTGGCATACTTTGTCGCATCAATGTGAGCGCTTTGTCCCCAAAGCCCCTCAACATAGTTTTCGTCGTCGTCAATTTCTTGGAAAATTGTTGCAGAAGCTGTGTTTTCTTGCATATTGTTCAATGCAGCAGCTCCTGCCACAAACGTCTTTTCAAACTCATCATATATATCCAGAGCATAGGCTACGTCCAACAAACCACAGTCGTTGTTATTCTTGATGTCTTTGGTGCTCTGTACCAAGAGCTGATGAATAAACTCATTAGATTTCGAAGGGTCTTTTTGCCAAAGAAGCGCCGCAGCACCGGTAACCATTGGGGCCGCTATGCTTGTTCCATGAGTTACGGTTTGGAAGCCAAAGAAGCTCAAAACTTTGATTTTCTCGCCTGGGGCTGCTATTTCTACCTCTTCGCCCGTATTAGAAAAATCAGTGATTTGTGCATCAGTTCCCGTAGCGGCTACTCCCAAAACTTCTGGGAACCTAGCCGGATACTCAGGCTCACCAGCCGCATTGCCTGCTGCAGCAACTACAAGCATATTTTTGTCATGAGCAGCCCTAATTGCCAGCTCCAAAGCTTTTGAATAATTTTGTGTTCCAAATGACATGTTGATGATATCCATATCATTTTCAATGCACCAATAAATGCCCTCAATAACTCGACTCACAGGAGCTTTGTTTTCTGCATCCAATACTTTTACCGAATACAGCTCTGTGCCTGGGCTAACACCCTGAACATCATTTTGAGGGTTTCCTCCTATTAGGGATGCCACGCTGGTTCCATGCCCGCTGGCGTCAAGAAACATTGGAGACATCCAGTCTTCATCTGAAACCAGATTTATTGAACCAGCAAGCTCAATGCCACGAATCATATCTACACCAGAATCTAAAACTGCCACTTTAATGATTCGCTTGCCTGCCACGGTTTCCTCATCAATGTTATTTGCCCCAATTTGCTTCATAGACCACTCGTAGTCGTCAGGGTCAACGGATTCTCTTTCTAGGTAATATTGCATTTCCTCAGAAAAATCATCGTTTTCTTCTGCGTAGGCATCGTCTGCGATCTCAATGCTGCTCGCGCTCATCTCAAAGTCTTTTTCTACGAGCAAAATACCATCTTGTGCTTTTAGTATGTTGGCCTCTTCTGGAGATAAATCGGCAAGCAATACGTTGTTTTCCTCCAAAGCTGTGTTCTTGCGAAGCGCTTTTTTGTGTGCTTTTGTATTTTTTGATGTTCTTTTGTCTGACAGCTCTTCAATCTTTCGAACTGCAGCCTTTGTTTTGGCGGCATCCTTTGCAACAACAATATAGCTCTTGACATCGCCTTGGGTTGTGCTGGTGTCCTCTTTGGGGCTTGCGGCAGCCTCGTCGCCCTCGGCTTCCGCGCTAGCAGCATCTTCGTTTTCGTAGCTTTCGTCTGCTGCATATTCGCCTGTTGATTCGTCCGTTGCTTCGCCGGCTGCATTTTCGTTTTCGACGAGATCTTCTTCTGAGATTATCACACTGTTCTCAAAGCCTTCTGTAAGCTCTGGCTCATCAGCAGCCCACGCAAGGTTCGCTGGCTGTATGGTAACAACCAATGCTAGGGCAAGAAAAAAGCCCATAATTTTACTACCAACAGATTGTTTCGTTTTCATTTGTATGCTCCTTTTCGTACTAGATTATTCGCTTTTGAACGACAGCAATGTACGGTGGCAACTAATACTTGAAGTTACCCCACCTCTTATAACAAGGAACAGTATACCCCCCCCTCTCTCTCATTTGTCAAGGGAACGAATGTTTGTGCTTGAGACATAAATTGATGATTGGACTCAAATATAGGTGCTGTTCTAGCCCTCCCCAGTAAAAATATTGAGCTTTTTGAGTGCTTTTAAGAGGGGGAGCCCAAGGGCGTAGACCACAATCGCTTCGCCAATTCCAATAGCAACTACGCCAAAGAAATACATGAGCGGATAGCTGTCAACAAGACTAATCTCGGTGAAGGGGACAGTGTAGAAGCCATATGCGGCAAGCATAAGTGGTAGATACGCTGCAACAATGAGAGCGTTGGCAATAACGGGGCCAAGCAGGGCGATGTTTGGTCGCTCGCGCAGCTTCCAAGCCCAAAACGCACCCAAAAAAGTAGCAAGCGAACCACAGACAACATCAAGCAAACCCAAAGCCCCACTGCCTGTTAAGGCTATGCCAACTAAATTGGCAATAATACACCCGATAGTTAGGCCCGGAATACCCGCGCGCGTAAGTAGTGCCAGCACGCAAACGGCCTCTGAGATACGGAGCTGTATGGGTCCCCACGCTAAGCCTTGCAGCAGCGTGAGGGCCAAAATGGTGAGCGCGGCGTACACGGCGGCAATCATGCCGGTGCGCGCGATAAGGCGTGTGGTGAACCGCTGGGGTTTTTGTGCTTTTTGAGCCTCTTGCGCTCTTTGCACTCTTTGCGCTTGACGGGGCTCTTGCGTTCCTTGTGTTTCTTGCGTCTGACGAGGCTCTTGAGGTTCTTGCGTTTCTTGCGCTGCCATGTTTCTCCTTACGTTTATTCACTTGTATAATATACCTGACCTCGCCATGTGCAACCTTGGCAAAGGGGCTTTACGGCAGAAATATACGCATCTCGGCAAAAGAGGTTTTTGTGAGACGCGAAATGCCGAAGTGTGTTAGTTGGGCGCAAGGTAGCAGCCTTTGCGACCAACAGATTATTTATGAGGCAAAGGAGCTTACGAGAAAAGAGAGGCTTTTGTGAAAATTGAGGAACCCTATGTTTTGCTTGTTGGCGGCGCGCCCCAGGAGAAGGGTGTGTCCCATGAGAATGGTGCGCCCCATGAGAATGATGCGACCCATGAGAATGGTGTGCCCCAAGAGCGAGCTGGGCAACGCACGCAACGTGTGCAACCTGAGCAGCGCACGCAACGTGAGCAAAGTGGGAAAAGCGTGCAAAGTGAGCAAAGTGGGCAAAACGCCCAAAGTGAGCAAAGCGAGCAGCGCTTGCAAAATGCCCACAATGGGCAAGACGCTCACACAGCAGCCGTCGAGCTAACGGCGAGCTTGGCGGCAAATGCAGCCTTTTGTCTTGCAACCGACAGTGGGGCCGACCTCACCCACGCAGCAGGAGTTTCCATCAACTACCTTATGGGAGATTTTGATTCTATTAGCGAGCAGGCTCTTGCCGCCTATCGTGCAAGCGATTGCGAAATTATCTCAGTCAATCCGCATAAAGATGAAACTGACCTTGAGCTTGCCTTGAACTTCATCGCCTCTCATTTCACCTTGAGCACGCTGCCCCTCGTAGTTACTAACGTTTTGGGTGGGCGCATCGACCACGAGCTTGCGGCGCTCGGCGCGCTTTCTGCCGCTGCTCACCTTAAGCCGCTTGTCATAGACAGTGCAGCCACGGTAGTCTTTCTCAACGAGCAAAATCCTGAGCTTAAATTTTCTGACCTTGATGTCTTGCCAGATGCAGATACTCTGGTTTCTGTTTTGGCTCTTGGTGGGGAGGCGGTTGTTTCGGAGGTAGGGCTTACGTGGGAGCTTGACCATGCGCGCCTGCGTCCGCTTGACCCCCGTGGGGTTTCGAATGTTTTCAACGCAACAAAAAACCCCGATGCGTACATCAGGGTTTTCGAAGGATCGGTTGCGGTGTTTGTGCTTGGTTTGCCAGTTCGTTGGGCGAGTTGCTAAGCAAGTCTGTTGTGCCCGCACAAAAACGCGCTTGCCCGCAAGCTTTCCAGCCCAACCACAAAACTGAACGCGAAGTAGCCGTGAACTAGCCGCGAACAACCTTTCCGGCTTTGAGGCACTTGGTGCAGACGTTAGCCTTGTGGGCGTAACCGTTCTCCACAATAGTAACCTTTTGGATATTAGGATTTACCACGCGATTGGTCACGCGGTGCGAGTGGCTCACGTTGCGCCCGGCGGACGGGTGCTTGCCACACACTGAACATATTTTTGACATAACAAACTCCTCTTTTTTTCAAACGGCAAAGCGCTCTTTTGCACTTTCTTTGCGAGAAACACAAGGCGGGCGCTTATCTGCGCGTATCGGCGCATTATCCGTAGTTCAGACAGAAACTTGAGAATAATACCACATTATGCACAGCTTTACAAACGCTCGCCTCACGCACGCTTCCTGACTTCTTTCTGCCCTCTCATATGCCCTCTCTGTGCCATCTCATACACCGTGCTGCTTCTACTTTGTATTGAGCTCAGCACTTCCCAAAGACAAGGAGGCATCAAGGCTGCAAGCAGGAGAAACGATATCAACGTTCACCGAATTACCCTGATTTTGTCCGTTAACTCTCACAGAACCCAAATCTGTTTTGATGCGATAGTTCAGCTCGTTTTTCGCATTTGTAAGATCAAGCCTCAGCGAGCCAGCATCGAGCGTTGTTTTGACAAGCCCTGTGAGCGTGCCCGAGTATTCAAAACTTCCCAAATTATTTCTGGTGGTGAGATTGTTAACCAGAGAATCCCTTATTCTGAGGCTGCCTGCGTCCATTTTGAATGTGCCAGATTCTTTTACCGACAGTTCTGAAAGCGTGCAAGCACCCAGTTTCAACTCTGCTTCGAGCGTATCAACAACAAGTGCAGACCCGTTAAAGTTTCCTAAGTCAAGCTTGACGTTGAGCGAGTGGGCCTCGAGGTTTCTGACCTCAAAGTTTCCGAGCCCAAGGGTAACGTTTATGTTGTTAAGCTTTGTTCCCTTTGGGCAGGTGAGCACCAGCTCGTTGTTTGCATCGTTAAAAAAGCCAAAACCCCACCAGTTCTTTATCAAGTTTTTTCCGCTGATGGTCAAAGCTCCGTCTTGCTCGGTGAGCTCATACTCTTGGAGGGCAGGGTGATACGTGCCCCGCAAGGTAAAGGACGTGTCATCTCCTTCTACCAACGTAAACTTTGTTAGGTCGGCGTTGACGGTGACGCTGGTAAGCTTGGTGTAGCTCTCGTTGATTTGCACGTTTTCTGAATGTGCGGAGCCAATAACAACGGGGCCGTCTGGCGTAAAGGTGACCGATTTCATGCCGCCCAAGCCAAAGCCTATGCCTGCCAAAACGATGCCAATGAGTACCAGCACCCCGGCAATTACGAGAAAGTTCCGCACTGATTTATTCAGGGCGTTTATTGGTGCGGTTGTGTTTGTTGGAGCGGTTGTATTCGTTGCGCTCATCGTGTTTGTTGTATTTATGGTGTTCATTGTGCCACCCTCTCTTTCTTTGCGAGTTTAAGGCGCAGGGCGTTAAACAACCGCGCAACACCTTTGATGCATAGTCTGCCCAGTTGCCAAAAAGCGATTCCGAGCAACACAGATAATCCAAACATGACTAAGCCTGAGCCAAGGTAGAAAAGCCCAACGGCGAACTCCGTAAAGAGAAGAATAATTCCAGCAACTATGGCAGCTATGCCGGCAACAAAGAATGAAAATACTACGGCCGCTAAAGATACGAGAACGGCAAAGAGGCTTGCGAGTACCGCGATGATGACGGCAAACAACGCAATTGCCAAGGGCAGGCCAACGGGGAGCGCCAGTATCGCCAAAACAACTGTTAGCACTACTCCTATGCCACTTTTGCTTTTGGTGCTCTCTGCTGTGGAGGCGGTTGGCGCTGTTTGGTTGGCAGCTTGAGGCATCTGGCTGGCGGTTTGGGCGGTGGTTTGGCTGGCGGCTTGGTTGGCGGTTGCGCCGCTCGTCTGACTGCCAGCTGTCCAAGAAAGAATGGGCAACGAAGCCTGCTCGCCAAAGGGATCTTGCATCTCAGACGCCATTGCAATGTCGGCTTTTATTTGAGCGGCTAGCGTACGAGGAGAGCCCAAGATGCTTTCTGCGGCTGCGGCTGCTGTTACTTCGGCGGCTGCTATTGCTTGTGCGCCCGCTTCGCTTGTTTCGTCGCCCGTCGCGCCCGCTGCATCTATTGAGCCTGTTCCAGCCGCCTCGGCATCGTCAAGATACTCACCATAGTAGGCGAGGGCATTTGCGCGGTCGATTTCAGAAAGCCCCTTGAGCTCTCTTTCTAACTCCAAAAGATAGGTGTTTTTATCCATCATGCATCACTTCCCAAAAAACTATCTATTCTGCTCCGATACGTTTTCCAATCATTTCTAAACTCATCAAGTTGTTTTTTTCCGCTTTCGGTTATTGCGTAATAGCGACGGTTGCGCCCCTGGTGCGGCACGTCATAGGTTTTGAGAAACGCGCTGCTTTGAAGTCGCCGTAGCACGGGGTACAGTGTTGATTCCGAAACCTGAAGGCTTTCTCGCAAGTCTTGCGTGAGCTCATAGCCGTAGGTGTCGCTGCGCGAGAGCCGTGAGAGAACGCACGCGTCAAGCAAGCTTGCCGTTATCTGAAAAACCACTTGATTCACCTCCTCGTTCTTTTATCTACAATATTATAGCTCATATAATACTATACAAAAACAAGAGGTGTCAAGAGATTTTGGAAAAATTCTTTTGGGTGAAGATGGGACAAAACTTGCAAAAATTTTGCTTGACACACGTCTGAGAAAGCCGTACTATATCTTTATTCTTAATTAGAAATAAAGTTAGTTAAGGATAATCATTGAACAGTAGCAGTAATTACTGTCATTGAAAGAGGCTAAGAGAACACTCAAACACGGCGAAAGGATTTTCATGAAAAAGAACAAACGACTTTTGCAAGATTCGCGTACTGCACGTACTGTGCGCAAGTCGCGCCTCTGGGCAAGCAGAGCAATGGTTGCAGCGCTCGCACTTATGCTCGCACTGTTCGGTCTATTTGGCTGCGCGCAACCAGCGCAAGACGGTGGAGCAGACGGACAAGCAGGCGAGCAGGACACTCCTGCCCCAAGCGCACCCGTCGTCGAGCTTCAAGCATTCGCCGCCAATTCACTCGAAAAAGCACTCCCCGAGGTTCAGGCTCTCTACACAAAAGCCAATCCTAACGTAACGTTCGCCGACACCCAGTTCAAGGGCTCGGGTGATCTTGTAGCAGAAATCGAGGGTGGAGCCGCTCCCGATTTGCTCATAACCGCCTCAAAGGGCAGCATGGATAACGCTGTCGAGAACGGCTCGATGGACGAGGGCTCACGGAGAGATATGTTTGCCAACGACCTTGTTATTGCCCGTGCAATAGGCAGCGACACAAAAATCAACGCACTCACAGACGTTTTGGGCGAGGGCATCACGAGCATAGCTATTGGCGATGCCGACGCGGTACCAGCAGGACAATATGCCAATCAGGCGCTCTTTACTATTGGTGCCTATTCTGATGAGTCGGGTAAAGAGGGAAGCTACGACGCTGCAATTGAGCCTAAGCTGTCGATTGCTGCGAGCGTAGGCAATGCTGCCAAATACGTTGAGTCGGGCGACTGTCAGATTGGCTTTGTCTACTCGAGCGATATATTCCGCTTCCCCGGCATTGAAACAGTTTTTGTTTTGCCCGCCGACACACACAAGCCTATTGTGTACCCAGGTGCAGTTCTCAAGGGTTCAGCCAATGCCGAGGTAGCCGCTGACTTTCTCGCATTTTGCCAAAACGATCCAGAAGCTCAGAGAGTTTGGGCTCAGTATGGGTTTGAAGTTTTGTAGTCCAACCTTGCTGGCATTTTTGGGTGCGCTGCCCTTCCTTTACGTCTTATTAAACGCGCGCCCAGAAATGCCAGCTTTAGTTTTTTGGCACTGTTTTAAGCAGGATTTTGTAGGTAGTTTTCTCAGGAAGCTCCTCAGGAAGTTTTTCAGGAAAGTTCCGCAGGAAGTTTTGCCCGCCCTTTGAAGGTAGTAAGAGGGTATTATTAGGGAATGAGGATATTACGACCAAAAATGGTTTGGCGGCTTGGCGCACTGGTGCTTTTGACCAGTGCCCTTGTACTAGGTGCGTCTTCGGTGGCGTATGCCGCAAACGAGCCTGCTGAGCCAGCCAACCTGCTTCCTCCTGCCGAAATCTCTACCGAGAGCCCCGTCGCAAACTCCGCTGCAACACAAACAACAGAAACAACAGAACCAGGAACCATTGAAGTTTCTCGCAACGGCACCGAGGCACGGGGAGATAACATCTCTTTTGCGGTGACCGATTTTCTCCGTAGCAACAAGGGCACAAACAAAACGTACAATAACCACTCCTTTGGCTATCGTTATCCGGTTGCTGGGCCCAACGCCTTTGCGCTTGTTGCCGCCGAGAGCGCCCTCGTAGTATATGTGCCTGCTGCCACCACCCAGACGCTTGGCTTGAACTTTGATGAGCCCGCCACCCAAGAGGCGTTCAAAAAACTTATTGAAGAAATTGACGAGCGGGTCGCAAACGGCAATCTTCCGCTCAAAACACTTACTGCTCCTTTTATTTTTACGTCTGAGCCAAGCTTTACACTCGATGATTGTGTTTATCAGTTTGGTGTTGAGGTTGAGCCGGGGTATTACTATGTGAGCATTAGCGCCGATAGCAATGCGAGTGGCGCCGTGAGCGGCAGCAGCAACGCAAACACCAATGACCCAGATAATGCTTCCTTAAGCACCGTGGCTCATTATGTGAACAGCGGGATGCTGGTTCCTGCAAGCGACGTAGTAATAGACAGCCCTCCGCAAGGGGTTGCTGCCGTCTGGGAGTTTTTTGGGGGCATTGACTACCGGCCTTTCTGGGTTTCTCTGCGCACCTCCTTGGTTGCGATGATTTTTGTTTTTGTGTTGGGTCTTGCGGCTGCGCTTTATTCTTTGCGAATAAACGAACGCCTGCGAGCCGTTCTCGATTCTATTTTTACTATCCCCATGGTGCTGCCGCCCACAGTCTGCGGTTTTTTGCTTTTGGTTGCTTTTGGCAATTCGACCGGTTTTGGCCGGTGGCTTATCGACCATGGTGTGGTGCTTGTGTTTACGTGGCCCGGTGCGGTAATCGCAGCGTTTGTGGTGGCGTTTCCACTTATGTATCGCACGGCGCGCGGAGCTTTTGAAAGCCTTGACCCAAACCTGGGCGATGCCGCACGCACGCTCGGTTGGTCGGGTTCTCGTGTGTTCTTTAAGCTCACCTTGCCGCTTGCCTGGCCGTCCATCGCAGCGGGCACGGTACTTTCTTTTGCGCGTGCCTTGGGAGAGTTTGGTGCAACGCTGTTTGTTGCAGGCAATTTTGCCGGCATTACGCAAACCATGCCGCTTGCTATTTATTTTCAGTGGATGGGCGGGCACACCGAGGTAGCCACGTTTTGGGTAGTAGTGGTCATTCTTATTTCATTTTTGTTCATTCTCTTTATTAACTGGTATGCCGCCCGCGTTCAGCGCTACCGTCAGGCGGGCGCAGACATTGACCAAGACGAGGTCTGCTCCTGTGAGCCCCATTCCTCCGAGGCCCGCTCCCCTGAGGCCCGTTCCCCTGAGGCTCGCTCCCCTAAGGCAGGTGTGCGATGAGCCTATCACTCGACATACAAAAGAGCTTTCCAACCTTTAGCCTTGAGCTTGCTTTTGATGCAGGATCAGAAACGCTCGGTTTTCTCGGAGCATCCGGTTGCGGAAAAAGCCTCACCTTGCGCTGCATCGCCGGTTTGGAAACGCCAGACGAAGGACGCATCATCGTTAACGGCACAACCTTTTTTGACTCGGCGGCAAAAATTAACCTTACGCCGCAAGAGCGCAAAACTGCGATGCTTTTTCAAAACTATATGTTGTTCCCCAATTTGACGGTCGCAGAAAACATTGCTGCGGGGCTCTCTCCAAAGACTCCAAAACTTGAAGCAAAAAAAATAGTCGAGGAGCAACTTGAGCTTTTTGGACTCAAAGGATTTGGCAAGCGCTATCCCATTCGGCTTTCGGGCGGGCAACAGCAGCGCGTTGCTTTGGCACGCATGCTGGCAGCCAAGCCCGGCATTTTGATGCTTGACGAACCCTTCTCTGCCCTTGACGCACATCTTAAAAGCGGACTGGAGCAAGAACTGCTGGATTTGTTTGACCGCTTTGAGGGAACCATTTTGTACGTTTCTCATGACATCGACGAAGCGTTTAGATTTTGCGATCGCATTGCCGTTATCGACCACGGTAGACTTGCTGAGATTGCCCCCGCAGAAGCTATTGTTTCAAAACCCACCACCTATGCTTCACTCAAGGTTTCTGGGGTTAAAAATATCTCTGCCGCTCGTTACATAGACAAGCATACTGTTGAGGCGAGCGCGTGGGGTCTCACGCTTAAGACGGCTCAAGAAGTACCGCGCGAAGTAACGCATCTTGGTTTTGGTGCGTCTGCCATCAAGCGTGTGGACAACCCAAAAAGAGGTTCGTCCGCAAAGGGTGTTTCACATGGCGTTGCAAATGGCTCTGCGAAGGGTGTTAATAAGTTTGATTTTGAAGTAGCTCGGGTAAGCGAGTCGCGCTTTGAGTGTAGTGTTATCTTGCGAGCTCCAGCTACTGGCGAGTACGTGCACTGGAGAGTAGGCAAGCGCAACACTGCAAAAGATGAACTTCCTGCTCGCGGTGAGTCTGTTGTTATTCAAGTTCCCCAAGACCAGATTTACCTCGTGTCAAAATGAGATACACCCCGTTTTTCAGCTTGTGCGAAGTAAGGGGCATTCCACCTGCCGGGAGCAGCTTGGCAAACAAGGGAACTCCATCTATCTGCCTGCGCAAGGGGAGATACACCCCGATTTCCTGCCAGCACTAACACAAGATACACCCCGCTGACCAGCAATTTCTCTAAAATGCAGCCTAAAAGCACTCCTAAAACAACCAAAGCCAACAAAGGCGAGCAAAAACGAAAAAAACCTAGCTACACCTTAGATGAACCCCTGTACAGCAGCGCAAGATAAGCCCAAAAGTTAGATACGCCCGGCTTTTTGAATCAAAAATCCCCTGTTTTCCCAGTAAAACGGCAAAAAACGAGTAAAAACGGCGTGCCAGTGGCCTTATTTGCCATATTTTCTCGCAAAATTATCGTCCCTGCTATTGACGGGCGTTTGTTGTCTGGTAACATACAAAACAAGGTTTTTAGGGCATATTTTCGTATGCCATCAGAGGGCGGGTGTTGGGCAGGTCTGAAAGCCCGTTTTGTTAGTGAGTCGCTCGAGCTAGTAAGCGGCTTGTATGCCCTCTGTAAAACGTAGCAGCCCAACGTATTGAGGCAAATGTAGTCTGGAGGACCCTATGTCAGATTTTGCTGGCAGAGAACACCTAGCCGTCATCAAAGTTGTTGGTGTCGGTGGGGGTGGAACAAATGCGGTCAACCGAATGGTCGAAGCAGGCATCAGGGGCGTTGAGTTCGTGGCGGTCAATACCGATCGTCAGGCGTTGCTCATGTCAGATGCTGATTTAACCGTCCATATCGGAGAAGACCTAACGCGCGGACTCGGTGCTGGCGCCAATCCTGAGATTGGGGCACAGGCGGCCGAGGAAAGTCGCACGGCCATACGTGACGCACTCGCTGGAGCAGACATGGTTTTTGTGACAGCTGGCGAGGGTGGCGGCACGGGCACTGGCGCTGCTCCTATTGTTGCAGAAATTGCTCGCGACGAGATTGGCGCGTTAACGGTGGGCGTAGTTACCAAGCCCTTTGGATTTGAGGGTCGCAAGCGTAGGCAGCAGGCCGAAGACGGCATCATGTTGCTCGAGCAAAACGTTGACACGCTTATTGTTGTTCCCAATGATCGCCTCTTACAAATTGTTGAAAAGAAAACGTCGATGCTTGACGCCTTCCGCATTGCCGACGACATTTTGCGTCAGGGCACGCAAGGTATCACCGACCTTATCACCATACCTGGCCTTATTAATCTTGACTTTGCCGATGTGCGCACTGTTATGAAAGATGCCGGCACGGCGATGATGGGCATTGGTCTTGCTTCCGGAGAAAACCGCGCGCTCGAGGCGGCAACGCAAGCCATTACGAGCAAGCTGCTTGAAGTTTCTATTGCGGGTGCGAGCCGTATTCTTGTTTCGGTCGCCGGTGCTTCAGACATGGGTCTTATCGAGGTTTCCGAGGCTGCCGATGCTGTAACCGAGGCTGCCGATCCAGACGCCATCATCATTTTTGGTTCAGTTGTTGACGACACACTCGACGATCAAGTACGCGTTACCGTTATTGCAACTGGCTTTAGTGGCAAGCAAATGCAGCCCGTGATGGAGTTTGACAATCTCTACCCAGCGGCACAGACATATGCACCAGAAGAAGACATGCTTGCTTCTATCTCCTTTGATGAACCCTTGCCCTTGCGGCAGCCGCAAAGCAGTACAAGCGGATTTGATGAGGAATATATCCCTGATTTCTTGCGGCGTGGATTTTAACTGAGTTTTATTAGCAAAGGCACAAGCAAAGACTTTATTGAAGGTTTTGCTGGTGATTTTGTAAGGCAATGCTTTGTGGGACGCATGGCAACTCGTGGTATAAATGTAACAAGCCATGCGCGGGACTTTCGAGAGAAGTGTCATGATTGCCCCAAAAACCAAAAATGAATCTGCTATTGAACGTAACTATCACGCTGTGAGGCGCGTGGTTGCGAGCGCCTGCGAAAAGGTTGGACGCGAGGCGCAAGAGGTCAAAATTGTTGCGGTGAGCAAGACGGTGGGAGAGCCAGAAATCTTAGAGGCTATCGCAGCGGGCATTGTTAATTTTGGAGAGAACCGTACGGCTTTGTTCAAAGAGCGAGCTGCGGCCTTTCCCCAACAAGACTGGCATTTTATTGGAACAATTCAAACAAACAAGATTAAGGATTTTGCAGGACGCGCTGCACTGGTACATTCGGTTGCTTCCGAGCGCGCGCTTAAAGCTATAGATGCTCGTTTGATGGCGCAGCCTGTTCTTATTGAGGTTAATGTTTCGGGCGAGGAAAGCAAAGACGGCGTTTCTCCCGATGAGCTTGAGGCACTTCTCACTACGGCAACACAGTGTGAGCATTGTACGGTTGAGGGTCTTATGACCATGGCGCCCATAGCAGACGCAGAAACTATTAGGGCGACGTTTAGGGCTCTGCGTGAGCTTCGCGATACGCTTGCCCCGCGCTTTGCGGGCAGCAAAAACGTCCGCTTGCGGGAGCTGTCCATGGGAATGTCTGACGACTATGCGATTGCTGTTGAGGAAGGTGCTACTATAATACGAATAGGACGAGCGTTGTGGGCATAAACGATATGGGAAAAATGAGCGCCGCGGCTGCAAACAAACGGCGCAGTACCAACCAAAAGAGGTTTTTGAGTGTGAGCTCAAGGATTAGGGAGAAAACATGGGAATACTTGATTCCATAAAAGATCGTTTGCCAGGTGGCCTGCTGGGTGGCAATGATAACGACCAGCAGTATGAAGAAGAGCTTGACGAGAACGCCGCTTACGATGACGGCGAGAACTACGATGCGTACGACGAGTACGAAAATCGTAGCAACCCTGAAACCTATGACGATCCCGACTTCTACGATGAAGACGAGCAGTACTCTGGTTACAGCGGGTCGTCGGGTGACTATGGTAGCTATGGCAATGCCCGCAACTACCATAACAGCGACCACACGCCGCTCATTTCAAGAACCGACGTGCGCTCTCAGGAACTGCCCTCATTTGACACTCCGCGCGATGGTGGGCGTGACGGTGGGCGCGATGGTGGGCGTGATGGTGGGCGTGACGGTGGGCGCGATGGTGGGCGTGATGGCATGCGTGAGGGCTCTCGCGATATTCCTCGTCCAGCTGCCCGACGAGGAGAGCCAACTCCTCGTGCCGAGCGTGGTAGCGGGCGCGACGGTGGGCGCGACGGCGGCTGGGATACTGGACGCGATGTGGGGCGTGACGGTGGGTACGATACCCGCGAAAACTCGCGCGACACCCGCGACACTCGCAGCGCCACCGGCCGCGCATCTGCGGGCGGCGACTACAATATGCGTCAAACCGAAAACAACTACACTTCTCCTTATGTTGACGACAGCTCCTCGCGTGCGGCTGAGATTCTTGGACGTCCCGGCGGACAGTCGCTTGCCGAGCTTCATGCAGCGCGCAACTATGCTGATCAACAGGCTCAGCGCACAGAGAGCCACGCAGGCAACAGCTCCTCACAATATAGCTCGCGTTCAGGCGCTATTTCTAAACGTGCCGTTCAGCAGCGTCTAGGGCAAAGTGGACAAGGTGGACAAGGCATCGGGCAAGGTAGCGGCGGGGACTTCCGTCAGCTGATAGTGGTGCGTCCAGCAAGCTACGCAGATGCCGAGCAAGTTTCAAATGCCTTGCGAGCAGGCTCTGCCGTTGTTGTTGATCTTTCGCAGGTGCGTGCCGAGCTTGCCAAGCGCATTTTGGATTTTGCATTTGGTGCAGCTGCCGTGCTGGAAGCTCAGGTAAGCCCTCTGGCAAACCGTGTGTATGCCATTACGCGAGGTTATGAGCTGACCCGAGAGGAGCGCGAACTTTTATCGGCGCGCGGCATACGATAGCGGCATGCGATAGAATTACTAACAATCTTGAACCTAAGTAACCGAAGCAACACAGCAACAAAAACACTGAGCAAAAGCTTGTGTGGCAAAACGAGAAAAAGGAAAAACATGACCGACGACATAGCGTCACGATTAGGCACAATAGCTTTTATTGGTGGCGGAAAAATGGGCGAAGCAATCATCTCAGGCTTGGTCAATGGTGCGCTTTTTGACCCAACCACCCTTATTGTTGCAGAAACCTCTGGGGAACGACGCACTTTTCTTGAGGAAACCTACGGCATCGTGTGCGTAGAGGACGGCACTCTTATCGAGCAGGCAACAACCTGCCTGTTTGCCATCAAACCACAGATATTCAAAGAGGTTGCTGCGCACTTATCAGCAGCTGAAAACTTTAACCCAGAGCGTATTATCTCTATCGCTGCAGGCGTTACCACTAAAACAATTCAGGAGTATTTCTCTGATGCGGCTGTTATCCGTGTCATGCCCAACACGCCGCTTATGGTGGGGGCTGGTATGAGCGCCGTAGCCGTCGCAGAGGGCACACCACCCAGCGAAGGCGAACTGGTGTGCAAGCTCTTTTCGCTCATTGGCGATGCCGTTATGCTTGACGAGAGTCTTATAAATGCAGCAACCGCCATCAACGGTTCTGGCCCGGCGTATTTTGCCCGCTTTGTACTTGAGCTTGCTCACGCTGGAGAGCGCATGGGGCTTGACGCAAAAAGCAGCCTCTTGCTCGCCCAGCAAACCATGTGCGGCACGGCTCGGCAACTAGAGCTTGGCGACATGACACCCGAGGAGCTTATCGCAGCGGTAACGAGTCCGGGTGGCACTACGCAAGCTGCACTTGAAGCCTTTGATGCCTCTGGGCTTGAGGGTGTTGTCAATTCGGCCGTGCAAGCAGCGGTAAAACGAGCAGAGGAGCTGGCATAATGGACGTATTTGGTTCTGGTTCCCCTGTGGGTATAGCCCAAATTATCAACACCTTGGGTATGGTTTACACCCTTATGATTTTTACCTACGCCATATTCTCGTGGTTTGACCATAGCTCTGGTTTTCTCAATGACATTTATCGGGTGCTCGATAAGTTTGTTGGACCCTTTGTAAATCTGTTTCGTCGTATTTTGCCCACGGCAGGAGGCCTTGACTTTAGCCCCTTTATTGCGATTATCATCGTGCAGGTTGTTACGCAGTTTCTCGCGAATACCTTTGGCTAGAGTAATGAGCGAGATGCGCAGGTAGGACAGCAGGTAGGATACGTACAAAGGGAGCAAGTTTACAACTTAGTAGCTTTTTAGAATGAGCTTTTTGTTGTGGTAAAATAGCTTAGACCGAAGGAAAGGATACATCATGGCTTTGACCGCTTTAGATGTTCAACAGCAAAGTTTTGGAACGGCGCGTCATGGTTATGACCCGCAAGAGGTAGATGTTTTTCTCGAGAGGGTTGCCACCGAGGTTGAGAACTTCAACCGTGCTTTGCTTGAAGCAAAGACTCGCTATGAAGAGGCTGAGGCGCGCGCCTTATCGGCCGAGCAACATGCCGCCATTGCACAACCAGCAGTTGCCGCTGCCGCAACTGAGGAGCAAATATCACGTGCCTTTATTGCTGCCCAGCGCAGTGCCGAGGCCATTAAAGACGAAGCTCGTGTTGATGCCGAGAAGGTGTATCGTGAGGCTGAGCAACACGCACGCGATATGGTGCGCGACACCATGGCTGAGAAAAAGCACATTGTTGATGAGATAGAGCACCTGCGCTCCTCGTGTGAGAAGTTTAGAGCTGAGTATATCTCGCTGCTCGAGCATTTCTCCGTTGATGCAAGAAAGAAAATTCCTGTACTTGAGGCGAATGCTCCAGACATTTCTAACATACGACCAGACCTGCCCATAACTGCTCCGGGCGCTCCAGATTTCGCAACACAAAACGACGCAACGGTTCAACCTGCTGCTCCTCCTGCTGCCGAGGCAGCTTCTGCACCTGCAGCAAAAGCTGCACCCGCAACTACGGCGGAAGCTACGGTGGCAATGCCGCTGCTTGATACTGAGCCTGCCGATAAGCCAGCGCCGGCCCCGAGCACTCCTGCTCCTGCAAGCAAGCCAGCGCCGGCTGCCAATGAGCTTGATGATGATCTTGACATCGAGGAAATCGACTAGGAAACCCACGCGAGAGCTCTTGTGTCTCAAACGCTACGCATTAAAGTAACGCCGCGCGCCTCAAGCAACACCATCGTAGGGTGGTGTGGCGAGGCGCACGATGAACTGGCACTCAAAGTAACAGCCCCCGCCGAGGGCGGCAAAGCAAACGCAGCAGTAATAAAACTTCTTGCCCGCACGCTCAATATTCCCAAAACAGCCATTACTCTTGTGCGCGGAGATACCGCGCGCCACAAACTTGTTGCCCTTGACACTGACTCCGAGGTTTTTGAAGCATGGATTGCGAGCCTCAGCGAGCTCTGAAACCAAAGAGTGCCGAAACCAAAGAGCGCTGAAAGCAAAGAGCTCTGAAACCAGTTTTCTTGCAAAGCGTCGAAGTTTGCCCAAAACACCTTGCTCGGAGAAAATACTCAGAGAATAAACCTATAAAATAACCCCCTTTATCCGGGCAAACAGCATACAGATTACACACAGAGTCTATTTACAAAAGATCCTAATTGTCCTATAGTTATAAGAGTAAAAAAGTAAATATTGAGGGCGAACGAAGGTTCAAAAACGTCTGGCAAGCCGTGGGGGGCTGTTGGGCTCTTGGAGAAGTAAATACTTTTTACCGGCTGTTTTCTGTGTGTTCAGAAAATTGGTTATGTGCATGGCGCGCTCTGTGCCAGAGCGCTGTGCTCAAACAATAAAATGGATTTGGGCGAGCTGTAAGGTGGGAACCATGGGTTCAGGTAGTGGAAATAGTAAAGGTTATGACGCCGTCATCGTTGACGCGGAGCACTCTTCCTTGACGGAGGACATGCTTAAGCTGTGGCCGTCTTTGCCACTTCTTGGTTTAGGCGTATGGCTTGCGTGGTGTTTTATTGCATTTAATGGGGTGCTCTGGCTTTCTGATTCACAACAAGGCGACGACACCTTGATGCGCTTTACGATTGGCTTTTTTGGCCTTATGGGCATTACCCTCTTTACTGCCTCCTTTTTACCGTCTTTGATTCAGCGCCTCCTATCCTACAAATGGGTAGTTATGGCTCTTGGCTTTGCAATCACCTTAGGTTGCATCCTTATTGTTCTATCAGGGTCTATTTTCTTTCAAGGTCTTGTCGAGAAAACTGAGATACTCTTTTTTGCGGGAATACTCTTGGGTGGTATTTCGGGTGGTTTGTTGGTAATAAAGCTCGGTGAGCTTCTCGGGGCTCTCAAACCAGGGAGACTTTTGCTGAGCGTTGGATATTCGCAAATTATCCTTGCAGTTTTCTATACTATTTTGTTGGCTTCGCCGGTATGGATTCCTTTTCCAGGAAGCCCCTCGATTGCGGTTCTCATCGCATTTTGTCTTCTGCCCTTGGCTGCGGCGTTCCTCATGTCTATAAAGGGGCAAACTGAAGAGGCCGACGCAGAGTTTACCATAGAGCAAAAGAAGGGCTTCTGGTTTCTTCCCAAGGCATTTTGGCGTTTGATGATACTTGCGTCAGTTCTCTTTTTTATAGCTAACACGACAATCGCGCTGATTTCTACAGAAGTCCCTTTTAGCATAATGAATGGGGCAAACGTAAGTGCTAGCGCCCTGCTCTGCTTTGTGACAGCGGCAGTATTAATCTTTTTAGCGCTGCGCAACTACAAGCACAATATCAATATTGGGAAGCTCTTTTCTGCCATTGCGATTACGGCAGTAGTGACGATTATATGCATTCCCTTGATGACTTCATTTGGCGAACTCTGGGCGAGCATTCTCCGTCTTGCCTTGCAAGTGTTTGAAGTTGCTATATGGTGCATTTTGCCGCTTATGATTTTTCAAAAAAAGCTCTTGGTGCCCACGGTGTTTGGTTTTGGGCAAGGTGTTCTTAAGCTTGGTGCCGCTCTTGGAGTGGCTTTTGGTTGGTTAGTCCTGCCGCTTTTTGTAGCCTCTCAAAATAGTCTTATGATTTTTTGTGTAGTTTGTGCAGTTGTTGTTCTTACCTTTGCGTTTCTCGTGTTTTCAGAAAAAAGTTATGAAAACCTTTTTATAACAACAAGCAAAAGTGAGCCCACGTATGAAAACCTTGTACAAATGGCTGTTAATAAGGAAGAGGGCTTAAGCCAAAGAGATGCCGTGGCGTATTTTGATGTTGCCGTTGAGAGCCTAGCGGAGAAAAACGGGCTTTCTGCGCGCGAGTCAGAAATACTCGGGCACCTTGCGCGCGGCTACAGCAGCAGCAACATTGCAGAAAAACTCTGCGTAACATGGAACACGGTACGCTCTCATATTCAAAGTGTTTATGCGAAGCTCGATGTCCATTCTCGTCACGAGCTTATTGTTCTACTTGATTTGGAGGTCGAAAGCGCTCTATTAAAACGATCACGCTAAATTACGGGGAGGAGTTGGTTCAATGCGACAGATTATAACGAGCATTGCAACAGCGTATCAACGAGTGCCTGCAGGGGGCAAGCACACAAAGTATCGCAAATGATTTAAGTAGTGCAGAGGTTTGTTTTCCTTTTGAGGGGAAGGAAAAGGGCCATATCTGCAATATGTATTACCACAAAATGAATGATAAAAAGCGATACTTTTTTTCAAAAACAACCCACAATGCGCTTGTGCAATTCAGGGCTTTTCCTAAAAATAGATATCACGAGTGAATGTTCGTAAAAGAATATGTTTCGTGATGATCTTATGAAAGACGGGGGAAGCAAAGGCTATGCGGCAAGCTAGCCTGTTCGGCATGCTTCCTCTGTCTGCTTGTGCTGAGTTGGCTTGTATAACGAGCAAAAGCAAGAGAGAGAAACAGTACAAACGGGTATTCACAAAGAAAAGAAAAGCAAAAGGATTGACAAGGAAGAGTGGGATTGAGTGAAAGGACAAGGAATCATGAGCGCGAGAAAAAGGGGTGCTAAAGAAAGCACAAAAACGCACAAGAGCGCTACTGGGCGCTTGCGACAACAGGGCATAGACGGTGGGCTTCTTAAGAAGGCTCTCGCCGTTCTGCTCGCTCTCAACATGGCAATCATGCTTATGGTGCCAGCAGGGGCCGTTGCCGATCATATTGTTGAGCCTGTCAGTGAAGACTTGATAGAGACAACAGACAGTGACACACAAGAAAAAGGGCAAACCACGGACGGCGCGGGCGGAGGTGAAGAAGCATCTGCAACCGAGCCAGAAAACGCTGAGGGCGAAGGAGAAGATTTCGAGAGCGCCCTAGAGCCTGAGGAAACCTTTGAGGCAGTCGACGAATCAGAGGAGGCCACCGTAAGCGATTTCGAGGCAGATGACCCTGATGAAGTGATAGTGCCTTTGGCAATAACGCCCATCACGGATATTCCCGGCGGTGTTGAGGTCGATGACTGGGCAAGTTTTGCTACCGCCTGGGCTGATGCCAGCAACGTGAGCTACATCCGCCTCAAGAACAACATTGCGCGTGGCAGCAGCACAACAGATCTTGCGGTGTTGTCGCGCAATCTGGTGGTAGACGGCAATGGCTTTACCCTTGACGTGGGCACCCAAAACCGAAACATTTCAATGCCTTTGATAAACTCTCCTATGACGGGGGGCTCAAAGTTGGAGTTCACCCTTAAAAACGTCAAGATTAACCGTCAAACTGCGCGTTCCAATGGAGTTAACCACAACACGCTTATTGGCGTGGGAACCATTACCTCTGGTACTGGAGGCGCCTCCAATGGTGACGCAGCTTGGGGTCACGCCAGTGGACTAAATGCTCCTTCTGCAGCGCGTCCTACTACGCACACCGACCGATGGACGGTAAACCTCGAAGATGTTGTAAGTGATAACACCCAACGCGGTGGTCTGGTTAATAACGCAAACGGTACGGTAAAAGGCACCGGTAAAATTGAGTGGTGGGGCAGTATGGTCAATGAGGTTGCCAATAGCTCTGGTGCTTCAAGAGCTACCTTTGCAACCAGTAGTGCTACTGCCAACTATCAAGATACTCCAATCATCAATGCACGCTATCAAATCTATGATGGTGCCGACATGGACTTGCGCACCAATACCTGCGGTGGCGCTTTGGTTTCATCGGTGGTATACAACACCGACAGCAAGATAGAGTTCAAGGGTGGCACCAAGGCAGAGATTTGGTCGTATCGTCCCGACTATTGGGCATTTTCAATATTCATGGGTCTGAGCTATGACCGCAGTGGAGCCACAGCTGGCAATACTGCTGCCAACATACGCACACTTACCATTGATCTTGTTGTTACTGACCCTGGCACCGTAGTTAATACCTACAGTCGTATTAGCGGTTGGACTGATGAGGCGGGTGGTATTGCCATGTGCGGTGGCAAGGGCGGTATTTCTGTTCTCAACGGTGGTCATCTCAATTCATACAACTGGCTTACTACTGCGGCAAACCGGCAAGGTGATGCAGCGGGAGCTGCCATTATGCAGCACATCCGAGGTCAAAATCCAGGTGATGCTTACTTCATCGTTGATGGCGAAGGCTCAAAGCTTTATGCTGAATCGGCAACCATGGATAGAGGTGGCGAGAACCAGATGCACGGTGTTGTGTGGGTAAATGCTGGCGAAGGAGGCAGTGCTACTACGCAAACAAACTGTGATTTTCGTGTTTCAAACGGTGCCGTAATGGAGGTTAACAGAGTAGCCACCACGCTTACCTCGGGCAACCGAAAAGCTGCTGGCATATCTTTTATGGGTGCCAATAACTCCTTTACCATTGAAAGCGGTGGTATTGTTAAAGTCGAAAACAATGGCGGTCGCCCACAAGATGCCCAAACAAACGCAACAGCATTCAACTTGAGAAACCCTGCAATCAACTTTGTAGGACCAAATTGGAGCTTTGATGTTAAGGATTATGGATCCTCAGTAGAGCTCTACTCAAAAACTGGTCCTGCCATTTCTGGCAGCAGCAATGCAGCGGGTTCAACTATTAATAACAACAATGGTTCAGTTACTATTGGACCAGGCGCCATTGCTATTATGCACGGTGTTGTTGATGGTGGGGCCATTGTAAACGGTACCCAAGGCTTTGAATTTACCTTTACCAACCCACTGTACTATGACTTTGCCAACTTTGGCACGGGTACCGCTACCCAGCCTGCGCGCGTTTTTCGCACTTCTACAGCAACGCAGGTGCGCTTTGAATCCAATCAGTCTGACATGGCAGTTTGGGGTAACGGGTCGAGCCGTGTAGGCGGAACGGCAAATGGCACCAACTCCTCACTAAACCCTGCAACCAACCCTCTTTGGGGCAATGCCAATTCATGGACAGACCCCTATATGCAGTGGACTTTGCAAACCGTCCAAATTGCCAACACGGCAAGTTTTGGTTCGGGTGGTTCTTTTTATAGTGGCAATACTACGCTGCTCAACACCGCAGTAGACAACTTTGGCAACCAAGGTATGTTGCCGTATAAGCGTGTTCAGGGCAACAATGCGACGCCAGTTATCAAAGAGGTTCTCCAGCCCACCAATGCAGATAAGTATCTGCGCACTCTTGGTGTGGTACCCGAGGGCCTTAATAAGGAAGGACGTGCTGTTTGGACCGATGAGGTTCATGGACGCTATGAGATTTTACGTGCCCTAACAGGTGCAACGGAGGTTTCAACAAGCGGTCAGGTTCTTTCGTTCAATGAAGAAACTGGTATTTACGAAGTTGAATTAACAGGCATGTTGCTTGACGGCGTGGTGCGCTACACCGACGGCGACCTTTTGCGTTCAGGCGATATCTTTACCATGGCATCACTGTGGCGTGGTGTAGAGTTCCCCAACGCCCCAAATCCAGCGACGGTTCATATGGCAAAGCCTGAGGATATGCCAGGCCCCATTACCATTCAAGACGTTTTGCCGCCAACGCCGGCTCAAATTAACTCAGACAACGGCAATAAACTGTGGCTTGGTATTACCTCGCATGTAGAAGGTACCTGGCTTGCAGGCTTGAATCAAGCTCCTGCTGAGCCCCATAACCCTGAGCCAGCCGTTAAGATTTATGCGGCGGTAAACACTGCCAATAACCTTATTATGGATGGTGGCTCGGTGGTAGAGGGCACGCTTAATCCAGACGGCACTTGGGAATATGATATTCCCGAAAGTGTTGTTGCGAGCCTTAATGCAGGCGACAAGATTTACTTTATCCTTGAGGATGAAAACAACAATAAAAACCCCCTTATAGCTACGGCCATTCATGACACCACCATGGCACCTGCACCGTTTTTGACGGTTGCTCTGCCTGATATTTTGCTGTATCACACCGATGCCTTTATTGGCACCATGCAGGCTGCAGAAATAGCTGAGCTTGGGCAAGATACGCTTAATCAGTACGCTGAGCTTAAAAACGTTATTGCGGCCTATGGCGAAAAGCGCAATCCAAGCGTGACTATGAGCGAGGCAGTAAGTGTAGTTAATGTTGATGGACCGTGGGAGCCAGCTGGCTACTTTAGCTTGCCCGAGTTTGGAGTGCTCAACCCTGACGGCAAAGAGTACCTGGTCAAATATGCGGTTGACGCAGACCCGAGCATCAACAATACCGGTACGGTTACGGTGCTTCCGTTTGAGAAGGCAACTCCCTTTATTGGTGCGAACAACTTTACGATGTCTTCAAACAACGCAAAGACCATGATGGCAAAAAGCACAACTGACCGCGACAAAGAGCTCATTGAGCGTGCGGCTGCGCAGGGTCGTCTTAAACTTGTCGATCCCTTCTCTGCGGCAAATGTTGAGGTTACGAGCGTTATGATTCCTCTGGATGGTACTCCAGGCGACTACGAGGTAACCTTCCACGTAAAAAGCGGAGGGTCAAGCCCTGAGTATTACGTCACCGTTATAGCGAGCATCATTATTGGCGATCCACCGGTTCTTAACGTGAGCAATCCTATTATGATTTGGATTGGCGACGGTACCGCTCCTGCCAACCATCTGTTGCCCGGCGATTTTGATCCTATGGACGGCGTTTCTGCATTTGAAACTGCCGGTGGCGCAGAAATACCTGCGACGAGCATTAGCTACACGGGCACGTATGATGACACCAAGGTTGGTACGTATCCTCTTACGTATTCGGTAACTAACGCACAAGGCAACGTTACTACGGCTGTGCGTACGGTTATTGTTACGGACGGAACTATCGTCTCTGACGGTAAGTATATTTTGCAAGCATCAAGTTTTGTTATTGCCTCTGAGGACGCAGACAATTCATCTGCTGCCCTCCTCATGGATACCAAAGCACAGGCTTGGGAGATAGATGAAGCTGAAGCAGGGGGTAAAAAACCTGCTACTGCTGCTGTGGGAAACTACGGCGCGTATGCCAAGAATTGTCCTAAGGGCGATTATCCTATTGAGATTAAGGTTGATGCTCCGGATACTGCTCTTAAGATGAATGTAGTGGCAACGGTCATACAAAAAGACGTTATTGGTGACGGCACAGACCCTGACACCAATATTCGCTATGCAATTGGTGCAAATCATGTTTACGACATCAAGATTACCGAAGCAAGTCTGTGGACTAATATTAACGATGACGCAACTAAGCTGAGAATGATTAACGCTGCCAAGGCGGAGGCGTGGAAACTCACCGATGTTTCTACTCCTTTGAACAAGACGGGCTTTGACCTTGTATCTCTTAATGATGCCGGTGTTATTGTTCTTTCCTCGACTATTCCTACCAGCACATCAAATATTAGCTCTGGCGATGTGTTTGAGGTAACCTTTGCGGTCAAAGATTCACCTACTATTACGGCAACGGTTGAGTTCTCATTTGGTGGTGTGGCACCCGTCATTACTTTTGACGAAGCCCCGCTTATTATTCCGTTTGAGCCCGGCAGCACACAAAATCTTACTGAGGCTGAGCTTAAGGCAAAAATGAGCGTTCTTGACGCCCAAGACGGTGACATTCTTATGACGCCAAAAACAACGTTTGTTGTTGATAACACTTCTGGCAAAACCATTAGCAAGGGTGTTGTTGGCGTGTATTCAGTTACGTACACTGCCACCAATTCTGTTCCTCTAACGGCAACAGCAACTCGCGCAGTTATTGTTGATGATGGACGTTTTGAAATTGACACCGACAATGGAATTATTATTGGTGCCAAGAACTTTATTATTCAGCGTTCTGCTGTTCAAGGAAGCGCAGATCAGGTTCGCAGCTATTCACGTGCCAACGCTTGGGATACTGAGGGTCATGCTATTGCATCTAACTTGCTTACTATAGACCCCTTCCCCTCAACGTATACGGTCGGTTGTGCTGTGGGCGACTATGAGTTCCCTTGGACGGTTGTTGGCTATCCTACGGTAAAGAAAATAACGGGTACCGTTGTTGATGCCGATGTTATCTTTGTTGGTGGCGACAACGACCAATATGCTATGACGGCCAATAACTTTGAGGTTTGGGTTGCAGAAGCTGAAGATATGCTTACGCCAGATCTAAACGCCTCACTACTTGCAAAGGCCAATGTTCAAGTCTACAAGCTCGTAGATGATGTTATTGAGGCCGTTCCGTATGTTATTAACAACGGTGGCTTTAAGGCAGAAAAAGGCGATTATAGCTTGCTGTTTGGAGCGCGTCGCACCGATGCCAGCAACAGCGTTGTGGTCACCACACCACCAACGCAAGTAGCTCCTACCGCTCGAGTTCTTGATCGTCCGCTTCCGCACATTACTGCTACTACGCCTCTTGAGGTGTGGATTGGCGCTGGTGCAGCACCTAACGCAGGTGCTATTCTTCCGGGAGCTTACGAGGACTTATACCAAGTAGTCGCAACGCATGAAGAAGAAGGCACCGGGCCTAAGATGCTCATGGATCCGTCTTCTATTACGGTTGACTACCTTGACCCAACCACGGGCGTTGATTTAACCAAGCCCGGCCTGTATCACCTTAAGTTTACGGTTACCGACTCAGTGGGCGAAACGGATACTGCCGAGCGCATGGTTGTTGTTAACGACGGCACCTACACCGTAGGAAACGGCCGCATTCTCTATGCCCGCTCCTTTGTAACAAAACTGCAAGACGTTACAACTGATACCAATATGATTAACGCTGAGATTCTCAGCAAGGGTCAGGTTCGCCTTATAGATGGCGAAACTGGTGCTCCTATTGGTACTTCCAGTACGGTTGTGGTAGGTCCTGGTGGTTATGGGCCGAGTGTAGGAACCTACAACATTAGCCTTACCGCCTTTGATGACCCATCAGGAACCATCACTCGAAATATTACGGGTGAGGTTGTTGATGCCGACGTTATTGGCCCTGACATGCCTCCTGCAACAGGTTCAGTAACCTATGTCTACGGCAAAAATATTGTCCAAACCGTTGATGAGGCGGTTACAACGGCAACTACCAGTCCTGTTGATGCTCAAATCATCAAAGCCCTGCAAGCATACGCAACCAAGGCGGCTGTTGATGGCACCACCTCAAAAATCGATGTCAAAATTGTTGACTTGGACGACTACGTTGCTGCCTTCTCGGGAGCTATTCCTGCAGACCCAACAGAACTCTTTGGTGTGTACCGCTTTGACGTTACCGACATTGAAGATAAAACTACCATTCAACTTACTATTATGGTAGGCACCGACAAGATGCCGAGCATCTCTGCTACACCCAAACCTTTGAACGTAACTATGCCCGTTGCAAGCACTGAGCAAAGTGGCGGCAACCTTACGGATGCAAAGATTAAAGAGGGCGTTGTGGCAAGTGACCCCAATTTGTCTGATGTTATAGGCAATGTGACCACTATGGTTGTTTATGAAATCCTTGACGTTACCGAGGGCACTCCGGGCACCGTTGTAACAGCTATTCCAGCTACGCAGCCTGGCATCTATCAGGTGACTTACAGCTACACCGATGCAAACCGCATTAAGGTGAGCGACTCGCGCGCAATTATCGTAAATGATGGACGCTATGAGTACGACGATAACTTCATCTTAGAAGCACTCTCCTTTGTTATTAGGGCATCTGATGTCAACCCAACGGGCGCTATGGCTCAGCTGCTTGAAAAATCAGAGGCACGTGCTTGGGCAACTACGGGTACTCCTCGTGCTGCCGAGATTGCGCTTCCTGGTGGGTATGCGAGCCTGCCCTATGATTATTCAGTAACCGTTCAGGTAGCAGGTTATCCTGCGGTTTCGAAAACTATTACTGCCAAGGTTATAAATGACGGCACGGGCACTCCTGCCGTTGGCGACCAAAATGGCGACAATGGCTCTCATTACTCCATAATTGGGGCTAACTTCCGTCTCAATGAAACCGAGGCAAACGCTCTCAAATCGCAGCCTAAGGCTACGATTGACGCTACGCTTTTGGCAAAGGGTGGGGTTACCATTCACGACCGCACCTCCTCAAGCTTTGTAGAAGCTCCCGCCATGACGAGAGAGCTCGTTTCTGACGGTGGCTTTAGCACCACACCGGGCGTACTTTCTGAAGGTCAGCAATTTACGCTTACGGTACGTTGTGCAGAGGATACTGATGCAACTACCACCATTATTCTGCTTGTAAGCAATGGTGGAAGACCAGAAATTACCGCTCCTGAAGTACGCTATGTTTGGGGTGGCGAAACCTCTACCATGCCAAGTGATCCTCGTTGGATTGCCAAAGAGAATTGGATTTCTCAAAATGGTATGCAGGGCGTAAGTGCAAATGATCCTGAGGACCATGACCTTACGGCACAGGTTAAGGTGGGAACGCTTACGGGCAGCACCTTTACCGAGGTCAAACCCATAACTGCTGCAAGCCCCGTTGATTTGAGCAAAAAGAACGTCTATCAAGACATCTCTTATCAAGTAACGGACAGTGACTTTAATACCGTAACCAAGACGGTTAAGGTCTATGTTGGTACGGGTAGTTTTATTGGTGATTACTTTGTATGCGGCTATGACTTTGTTGAAACAGTTGCAAACGTTATGACAAACGGCACCTCCGACAGCGTTATCTTAGGTCTTGCCAACGCAAAGGCATGGCGCTACGTGAGCAGCGACCCATCAGAGGAGCTTCCTGCTCCCGCCAACAACGTTTTGAAGATTACGAGCAACGGTGGCTACAAAGCCGAAGAGGGCGAATATACCATCAAGATTGGTGTTAATCCTGAGCCTGGCTATGTTGGCGACGATGCTGTAACGCATAACGTCATTGGTAAAGTTATAGACAAAGACGTTATTGGCGATACGGTTGTTGACGAGGAAGATGCCCGCTACTTTGTAGGTGCTAGCAACGCCATGTTCAAGCTTGCAGAAGCCAATCTCTTTACGGGCACGAGTGCTATTGCTGTGGCAAACTTGATTGACCGTGCTGGCGCAGAGGCCTGGAAATCTGCTGGTGGCGAAGAAGGCTTGAGCGACTGGGAGGTTGCTGTTCTCGACAACCAGATTGGCTCAGCAGGACACCCTGTTGTACCTAACGGACAATATGAGGTAACCTTCATTGCCAAGGGCGTTCCTGGCGCCTTTGCAACGGTAACCTTTAGCGTTGAGAGTAACGACCCCGTTATTATGTTTGACGAGGCACCGTTGGTACTTCAAAAGACCGATCTCTCCAAGCCGCTTTCCGTCGCCGACCTTAAGGCAAAGATGGTGGTTACCGATGTCGAAGATGACATGATAGGCATTGACTCTTGGGCTAAAACCACGGTTGCTATTGCTGGCGTTACCTATGCGGGCAACACAACACTAACTCCGCTTGATCAAGCAAATGTTGGTGTGTGGAATGCTACCTATTCAATTACTGATACGGACGGCAACACTACTACCGCCTCACGTGCTGTTATTGTTGACGATGGTCGTTATGTTATTGACCCTGACAACGAGGTCATCATTGGCGCACGCGATTTTGTTATCAAGAGCAAAGGCACTGGCTCCGTTGATGGCAGCGAAGGTCAAGCAAAGAGCAGCTCGTATGCTGAGGCTTACAACTTTGAAGGCGAAGAGATTCCCTTTAGTTGGACCGGCGCTCCTTCAGGTTATGTAGCAAATGCCGAGCCGGGCACCTATCCTCTTACCTGGAAAACAAACGACTTCCCAACTTCTGTGACCATTAAGGCTACGGTTATCGATGCTGATTACATCAACTCAGGCGATAAGTCTGCAAGTTATGCTATCTATGGTTCAGACTTTACGGTAAACCTTGAACAGGCTGCCGCTATTTTGAGCGGAGCTCCCAATAGCTATATCACTGCAGCTAAAGTTTCTGTTATTCCACTGGTTTCTACCGCAAGCGCAAAAAATGCTGTGCTGGGCGATAACGCAGGCTTTAGAGTAGAGCAAGGCGAATACAAACCTATTACCTTCCGTATCGAAGGTGTTACCCCTACCCAAGACATTGGTGTTACGGGTACGGTTTCTCAAGGTGAGCCTCCTGTTTTGACGGTTCCAAGTCCTATTGAGGTTTGGATTGGTGCCCCTGATCACCCACGTCGCTCTCCAAGCTCTATCTTGCCGGCAGACTATACTTCTGGTGGCGGAGAGATGTATATGGTAAGCGCAACCGACCTTGAAGATGACAGAGATGGCAAGCCGCTCAACATCACGGCAACTGCTGCTGGTTCTGCTGTTGATTTGGCAAAGGTTGGTCAGTATAAAATTAACTACTCAGTAACCGATTCTGACAACAACACCGTTACTGCAGAGCGCATTGTGGTAGTAAATGACGGTCGTTACGTTGTGGGCAACGGACGCATTTTGGAGGCCAACTCCTTTATCACGCTGCTTAAAGACGTAACCACCAATCCGGGCATGATAAATGCAGAGATTCTCGACAAGAGTGGTGCAACCCTCTATGACGGTCGTACGGGTACCGTAATTGCCCAAGGCGATATCACGGTTACTAATACTGATGGCTACGGTCCTCTGGCGGGCAAGTACAACATTACGCTTCGTGGCGTAGATACTCCAAGCGGTTATCTCACTATGGACATTATTGGTGAAGTTATTGACGGCGACGTTATTGTTACTAGTGGCGAATACACCGTCTTTGGCAAAAACATAAGCCTGCGTCCGAGCGAGGTTCCCACTACCGATGCAGATTTGCTTATGCTACTCAGTGCTGGGGCACGCCAAACGCTTCCCACTGGTGAGGTCAATGATATCGCTGCCATTGTTACCGATTGGGGCAACTTAAGTCCTGCCCTTGGCTTGTATACGGTAACTATTGCTGATGAGGGCAAAAACGTCTTTGCGGCACTTGAGGTTAACGTGACCACGGGTGGCCTTATGCCCTCCATTACGGCAGATCCAAAACCGCTTAATGTTTCGTGGGAACCTGCGAGCAGTGCTCTGGTAAGCCGCGAGGTAATTATGACTGGCGTTAAGGCAACACATCCTGTTGACGGCGATTTAACCGTCAGCGTAGTCATCAACCCTGATGCAAGTGGCGCAGAGGTTCTGCCAGCCATTCCGCTCAATGAGTTCTCAGTAACGCAAATTACCTATCGCGTTACCGATGCTGACGGCAATGTTGCCCAAGTGCGTCGTGCGCTTATCGTCAATGACGGTTCTGCATCCTTTGATGAGAACTATATCTTGCGTGCGCAGTCGTTTGTTATTGAGGCTAAAGACGTTCAGGCATTTATTGACGACGGCGGCTCCACCAACACGCTTATACTTGAGCAATCAGGCGCACAGGCTTGGGCAACGGACGGAAGTCCTGCTACGGCTATTGTTTCTGATTCTGCTTCTTTGGCTGCCATCAAGAAGGACTTCCGTCCTATCTTGGGCATTCAGGAATACGCAGCACTTAAGCGCACTATTACGGCAAAAGTGCTTGATTCTACGCCTCCGTATCCAGAGGTTGCCGGAAATGGCGATACGTACGCAATTGCCGCCCGTGACTTCCGCATCAATATTAAAGATGCATCTGCGCTGCAGGCAATGAGCGGCGCTGCTTATAGCAACGAGCTCATCAAGCGTTCAGAGGCAGAGAGTTACTTGCGCTCCGACACTAACCTTGCGCCAAGTGGCACCTGCGCTCTCGCTGATGACGGCGGCTTTAAGACCGCAACCTTTGCACAGCCAGACAGTCCTGATTACCCAACTATTGTTCCTGTTAAGCTGTGGGTAACGGAGGACAACACGGCCTTTGTGTGGGTAAATGCCATTGTTTCTAATGGTTTCTCACCATGGCTTAATGTTCCTGAGTTCAAGCAAGTTGACCTTAACGGCAGCTTTACTGAGGACGACTACCTTGCAGGCGTTACCTATGGCGATGCCGAAGACGATGTCAAAGATTTGGTACTTACCCATGACAGCCCCGTAAACACCAAGGTTGAAGGTGCTTATACGGTTACCTATACCGTTACTGATACTGAGGGTAACTCAACGAGCCAAACGGGTCTTGTGCTCGTTGGCCCCTGGGAGTTTGAAGGCGACTATGCGGCTAAGGCATGGGACTTTGCAACCACGGTTGTAGACGTTGAGGCTGCAACAAGCATTGACGATTTAGTCTTGGCTTTAAGCCATGCAGAAGCACTGCATCTTGTGCGCGATACAGCTACCCAGCGCGTAATTGACGTTGAGAACTGGACTCCGGTTGTTAAAGACCTTGCAGGCTTTATGGCTAAAAAGGACGTTTACACACCTATCAAGATTGGTGTAGCCGCCGAAGCTAAGCCCGTGGCGAACGTAACGGGTCGCGTGCTCGACAAAGAGCTTATTTCTAACACGCCAGACGATGACGGTAACGTCAATGATACGAATACCACTGATTCAAACGATACCAATCGTTATATCGTTGCCGCCAACAACGTTATCCTTACCTGGGCACAAGCAGGAGAGCTTGCAGGCAAGATGGACAACGTAACGCAAGCACGTTTGGTTGCTTATGCTGATGCAGAGGCCTTTAAGATTGCAGGCACTGGTGGCATGACCTCACACAACGTTGCGGTCAAGTCCAACGGTATCATGCAAGCAAACGGCACCTATCAGGTGACCTTCATTCCGGAAAATGTTGGCGGCGTTGAGGTAACTGTTGACTTCTTTGTTGACTGGGGTGTTGATCCCGTCATAGCTGTAGATGGTCCGCTTCGTTTTGATCAGGCACCAGCTTCGGTTATGCTCACCCGCAATGAGCTTCTTTTGGGCATAATGGTTATTGATGAAAAGAACATGCTTGCTACCACTGATGTAGTAATAACTGACAGCATGGGCGCTGTGCCTGCCATTGATAAATCAGTGGTTGGCGTAACGCAGGTAACCTATATGGTCGAAGACCCCATCATTAAAAACACCGACGGCACACCCAAGCAGGTATCCGTTACTCGTGCCGTTATTATCAACGATGGACGCTTTGACGACTTTGAGGATTCTCAGATTATTATTGGCGCCAAGGACTTTGTCGTTTCTTCAAAAGATGCTACCTTTGGCGGAGCTGCTGACGATGTCTTAAGGCTGTCGTTTGCGGAGGCTTATGACTACGAGGGCAATGCTTTAGAGGTCGCCGTTGTTGGTACGATACCTCCTCGCTTTGCGGAAAAGGAGATTGGCTCTTATCCCTTCCGCTTAAGTCCTGTTGGTTATCCTGAGGTATTTAAGGACATAACGGGCGAGATAGTAGATGCCGACGTTGTTGACCTCGGGCCTGACCCCTATAACGCTAAGTATGCTCTTATTGCATCAAACTTTGCTCTGGATGTTTCTGATGCTGCCGAGATTACTAAGACGGGCGGCACGGGAGATGCTGGCTTGATTGCTGCTGCACAGGCGCGCGTGATCAAGCTTGTCAAGACTGCTCCTGATACAAGCGTTAAGGTTGTTGACAAAGGTGGCTTTACTGACCGCAGCGGTTTATATGACATTGAGTTTGGCATCAACAGCTTTACATCTGATGAGTATAGCGCTCTTGTTGAGGCACGCGTCACTAACCGTACCCCTCCAACTCTTACCGTTCCGAACCCCAACGAGATAGCTCTTGGCGATCCGTGGAATCCCATGAACGGTGTTTCTGCTTGGAGTCCAGGAGATGGTGATATTACCGATAAGGTTATCTACTATCTCACCAATGACCCAAGTGCCGATCCAGACGATATTGATACCAACGTGCCAGGCATTTATCCGATTACCTATGAGGTAACTGATAGTGACGGAAACACTACCAGAGAAAAGCACGCAATTATCATTAACGATGGTCGCTACGAAATTGGCGAGGGTCGTATTCTTGAGGCAACAGGCTTTGTTATTAGAGCTGCTGATGTTGCGACGAGTGCCAACGAGCGCATTGCTCAGATAAAAGCTCTGTCTAATGCGCGCGTGTTTGACGCTACTAACGGCGAGGAGCTTTCCCCAAGCATTATCGATATTAATCCTGGTAGTTATGGCAAAACAGCAGGCACCCACTCAGTGGTTGTATCAGTAAAAGACGTGCCTTCTGGCACCATTTCGAAGACCATCGATGCTCAAGTTGTGGCAGCTGATGTTCTTGAGGACGATATTGATTCTGCAACAGGCAATCGGGTTTATGTCTATGGCAACAACATTACGATGCGCTTATCTGAAGTTCAAGCCCTAGAAGCGATACGCCCACTGGCTGCCGATCGCATTGTTTCTGATGATGCTTTGATTGAAAAACTTCAAGCTGGCGCAATTATTACCAACATAAAGACCAACAGCGCTGTTGCAGAAGATGTTTATATTGCCGATACGGGCGGCCTTAAGGCAGCTCCTGGCTTATATCAGATAACGGTCAAAGACGTTGGAAATGTTACACAGGCTGTTTTGAGTGTTCAAGTAGTTACTGGTTCTGCACCAGTGATTACGCCTGAACGCCCCGTTGTTGTTCCGGTTTCAAACAACGCTGCTTATCTTACCGATACGCAAAAACGTGGCAACTCTACCGCATCCGATGCAGAAGATGGCAATTTGACTGACAAGATTAAGGTTTCTGGAAATATTCCCGGAAACCAACCAGGTATCTATCAGGTAACTATGAGCGTTACCGATAGCGACGGCAATACTACGCAGGCGCAGACCGCTCTGATTGTTGACGATGGCAACATTGTGTTCAACAACAACTATGTTTTGTACGCAAAGAACTTTACCATTGCGCACGCAGCGGTAAACACAAGCAACCGTTCTGCTCAGATAATTGAGCGTTCGGGTGCTTATGCAACGCGTATTGACGGCACTCCTGTTGCCGTGCGTGTAAGCAACCTCGGTGGCTACACCAACGCTCGCGGCGTGTACTATCCAACAATAGCCGTATCAGCTGATTCTACGTTGACCAAGCAAATCGCTGCTACCGTAACGCAGCCTGACCCCGTTGCAAAGCCGTTGCCACGCTACACGGTAACCTTTAATGCCAATGGTGGTCGTTTGACTGGTCCGAGCGTTTTGTACGTACAGCGTCCTGCAACAACCATTGCGTATTTGCCCAGTGAGCCGGTACGCAAGGGGTATAGCTTTAATGGTTGGTACACCAAGAAATCCGGTGGCTCTGCCTTTACCGCTTCAACTCCAGTAAATGCAAATCGCACGGTTTATGCACACTGGACTAAAGATGCACCACCTCCACAACCGCGCATCGTGGTCAATCCACCTGCAACGTATGTAAACGTGGCAGCTCCGCCGGCGGTACAGGTACCTGGGCCCACTGAGCTTGTTGAAGTGGATAAAACTGTTGCGCCAACTATTGAGCCGCCTGCAGAAGAAAAGGCAAGCTGGTCACTGTTCAACGTGTTGGTAGTAATACTGTCCGCTTTGTTGGCGCTTGCATTCTTGGCCAAGTTCTTCTTTGATCGTCGTAAAGATGACGAGGAGAAAGATAAGCCAGCCAACCAAAAGAGCATGTATGTTAATGCTCCCGTGCTGCTGATTGCCGTTATTGCATTCATTGAAGGTTTGGTTGTCTTGTTGGTAACTCAAGACTTCAGTGCCAAGATGGGCATTATCGACCAGTACTCACTGCCGATGTCCCTTATCGTGCTCGTTCAGCTGTTGGCACCTATGGTGGCAGCACTGCTGATGAAGAAGAAAGGCACACCTGCTCCAGCACCACAACCACACGTTGCTGTGCAAGCTCCTGCTCCACAGATCGTGCAGCGGACCTATAGAGGATAGTTCCCTAAGACACCTCCCTTAAGGAGAAGTTGTCTTGTAAGTAAGACTCTTTCCGGCAAGCCCTTAGCCCCACCACCTAAGGCTTGCCGGGGGAGACTAGCAAGGATTTCATACAACAAACGCGCAACCTTTCTAAGGAAGCGCAATACAAAACGATTATTATCTTGGGTGTTTCTGTGACTTGCACCCCTGTTCGGACACCAGTCTTGTGTCCACCCCTTTCCCTGGGCGCCTTTTACGGGTGCCCAGGAAACCTAAAGGATTCTTTACCCACTTTCCCACTTTCATTTGCACATGGATTTCCAAAAAAACAAGGGTTTGCGAGAAGCAAAATAAAGGGTTTTTTGCGATGTTTTTTTTAATTCATGCAAAATGGTTGACAAAGAGTAAAAAAGGGTGTAACTTGATATATACCGTGAAAGCGGTAGGGGATTTATCGAACACTTTAATACTTTAGCTTGGCTCAGGTTTTAGGGTGGTGTGGGGCATTTGGGGAGTGAAATCAAAACACACGATGTGTGAGCAAAAGTAAAATAAAAAGCGTAAGCAAAAGGTACGGTGTCTGAGCAAAAGCAAAACGTGGTACGTGAGCAAAACGTAGGCTGTCTGAGTATACGAGTTGCGTGAGCATGAACAAAACGTACGGTGTCTGAGCAGAAACAAAAACGTAAAACGTAAGCAAAACGTATGGTGTCTGAGCAAAAGCGATACGTGGTGAGTGGGAAGACAAAATCAGAATAAGTATGTGAGAAACAAAGCGTGAGCAGTACGTGGGGCGTACAAGTGCAATCGTTGCTGTTTGCAGGCGCAAGCCTTGCTGCACAACGGAAGCACGGCAATGCTGGTGAGAGCAATGCTGGGGAGCATGAGCGCAAACATCACAAGGTACATTACAAAAGAATATTGACATGAGAAGAAAACACGTCTTTGTTAGGCAGGGGAGAAAGCTTATCAAAGGAGAGTCTCAGGTGGGGGAGCAAACCCAGCGAGGTCTGTGAGGTTTGTCAAACCATACAGGCCTATGAGGCTTATTTGGCGTTGCAGAAGTAACGCGAAGTAACGCTTGGCGGCCAAGAAGCCCAAGCTCAAGAGGTTTGAGCAAAGGCGCAAGGTCTAACGCTGAGGAGTTAAGGCGAGGGGTAAATCCCAGAGGTAAGGGGCACACATATGTTTTCTACGAAAAGCAAAAAAACTAAAACGCCGAGGGCAACCAGCCAAAAAGGTGCAGCGCCCGCAAGGTCTGCGAAGTCTACAGTGGCTGCAAGGTGTGAGGCTAAAGCAAGGTCTGCGAAGCCTGCAACACGGGTAGCTCGAGCGACCGTTGCGACTAGAACGCCGAGGGCAACTAGGGCAACCACGGCAACCGCAGCAGTTGCTGCCATGGATAAAAGATGGCGTCCTGCGACCTTTGCACGCTTGGCGCTTGCACTGGTGTTGGCCCTGTCTTTGTCGGGCCTATTGACCTATGGTGTCAGCGGCGCGTATGGTGCCGAGCCAGGAAAAGCATCTAACAAAATCATCAGTTTTGAGCGCATTAACCCAGCCTACACCGAATGTGTGAGCTATGGGACTGAGCGCGAAAAGCTGAGTTTGCCAAAAGCCTTGCGTGCTGTTTGTGAGCTTCCTGAGCCAGTCAAACTTAACAAAGAGGCCGAAGACTCAGATGAGCCCCAAAACAGATTCCAGCAAACTGCACCCGCAGCAGACGACCAAGGCGATTTTGATTATTACTGGTACGGCTACGTTGCACCACGCAACGAGCTAGAACTGCGCGCAGCAGACCAGCTGGTAATCTACACCATTTATTACGCCGACGGTAACCAAGCGTGGCGTGTTCATGGAACCTATGACGGCTTGAACGAAGGTTTTTATGCCTGCGACGAGCAAGGCAACCTTACGGGTATTGTGGTTGACGTACCCGTTACGTGGAAGGGAAACTATCAGCCAACTCAAGAAGGAATCTACTCTTTTGCTGCTAAAGCAGAAGGCTTCAAATATAATGGCGTTGCTCCCGCAGCAGAAGTTACTGTTTGCGAAGAGGGCATAGACCCCTACGGTCAAACTGAGTGCGATCATGACGAAGGCGAGTGCGATGGCGACCATGAGGGAGAAGCACACGCACATGAAGGAGAGGCCTACCGAGAGGACGCACCTGCACGTGAGGATGCCCCTATTAAGCCTCTTGCTCTGGAAGCACTTGCTGCTGAATGTACGTGCGACGTAGCAAACGGAGAAACCAACGACGAAGCGCAAACAACTCACGCAGAAAATTGTCCCCTGTATACTCCAGAGTGTACCTGTGATGATGTAGAAAACGGACATAGCTCAGAGTGCCCCTGTTTTGAAGCCTTGGCAGATTGCGAATGTGGCATACCCGCAACAAGCAACCCATGGCAGCACAACGAGGGCTGTCCTTTATGGGGAGAACCTGAGTGCACGTGCGAGGGCGATGAACACGACCCTCTCAACGAGGAGTGTCCTTTATACGACCCAACGCTGTTTGCCTTTTTTGATGAAGACGTACCCGCAGGGCCTTTGACAGAAGAGGTTGCCGACGAGGATGAGGACATTGCACCTTTGGGCATTGGTCCTAACGGCGGTGGCACAAATGATGTTGCTCAGGACGACTGGATGCTGGCACGCGCCCCCACCTCGGGCAACGAGCAGTATTACAACACACAATACAACAACGATGTGCGTCTTCCGGGTATTTGGATTGACTACGTTAATACCATTTGGCTTAACAAAGGCGTAAACAAGTTCGACTGGACTCCTGCAGCAGAAACCAATGCGCTCAATAATTGGGTCTGGGGTGGTGGAATATCGAACACGACCGGTAACCCTCAAACCACGGCTTTGGCATATGCAGCCCGCAACGGCAACACGCTGACGGTGTATTCAGGCGAGCAGCTGCGCTGGGCGCTGACTAATGTTGGCACGGCTGCCGCTGGTACACAAACAGGGGGAACTGCAGCCCAAGGTACGGCGACCAACAGGATCGAGCTGGGCGCAAACATAAACTTGAACGGCAACGTACGCAATTGGACTACCATCTATCGTACCGATGGTGCAACCATCACCTTGACGAGCACCGCGGGCAACCACTTTACCATCTATAACATGGGTATCTTCCAAGACACCTTTGGTAACAGTGTTGGGCTGTATTGCTCGGGCCAGAACTCGGGAGGCGTTGCGGGCAATCCCGGTACGCTCAATGCCGTGCGAAACTTTGAACGCTTCTCGATGGAGACCTGCAAAGTCGTTGCGGGCCAAACGATGACCATGTATGGCACCGATAGGATCCCGACTGACATTGCGGGCACTTCGGTTCTCGGTCAACATGTCAGCCAACGAGGA
>WRHU01000004.1 GCA_009783085.1 Coriobacteriia bacterium | reverse complement strand
GCTTTGCGTATCGATTGGCTGACATGAAAAACTTCCTTTCTAATGGGGGATGCTTAGATTGGACGTTCAAAATTGTATTCAAGCATAGCTTATTGGTAGGGGCTTGGCAAGTTGGGGTTTTGTAGGCGCTTATTTTTGGCTTGCAATTTTCGCTGCGCGCACTAATATGTTCCATACCAAACCAGCCTTAGAATGCGGTGCATTCTAAGGCTGGTTGCTTTTTTATCACTATGAGCTTAGGTATAGAACAAGATATGGTTGTAGGTGGGTACAGGCCAGTAGTTGTGCCCCACAATAACTTCCATCTCATCAACAGAGCAGCGCAGGTTATTCATAGCTGCCAAAACATCGTCACGATACACGCAGGCTTGCTCGAGGGAATCCTCAACAGCTGCAGCTTGCTCAAGAGAAGCCTCCAAAGCCTCAATGCCAGCAGCAATCGCCTTGAGCCCTGCAGTGAGCTTATCAAGTAACGCTTCTTCGGCACTGGTATCTATCGAGGTTGACACTGCTTTTTTGGCGTTGATGGACTGGGCGACCACCGTTGAATACTCGGTAATTGCCGGAACAAAACGTGCACGTGCCATACGAGCAGTTACCAAACCCTCAATGTTTATCTTTTTAGAATAGTGCTCAAGCTTAACATCGTACCGGCTGTCAATCTCAATTTTGTTAAGAACGCCAAAACGCTCAAACACCTCAACACTTTTTGGCTCAATAAATTGTTGCAAAGCCTCGGGCGTGCTCTTCAGATTGAGCAGGCCGCGCTTCTCGGCCTCAATAGGCCACTCGTCAGCGTAATTATCACCATTAAAGATAATGCGTTGGTGGTCGGTTAAGGTTTTGCGCATATAGGCCTTTGCATCATGCTCGAAGTTCTTTGAGCCTTCAAGCGCATCGGCAAAATCAGCAAGCGTTTTGGCAACAATCGTGTTGATGACAATGTTGGCATCAGACAAATTGACCTCAGAGCCCGGCATTCTAAACTCAAACTTATTGCCGGTAAAAGCAAAGGGTGAGGTACGGTTGCGGTCGGTATTGTCTTTGATAAAGGTCGGCAGGGTAGGCACGCCAAGATCCATGACCTTGTTGCCATCGTAATTGTAATCCTCTGAATTTATGATGGCGCGCACCACCGTTTCAAGCTCATCACCCAAAAAGATGGAAACAATAGCAGGCGGCGCTTCGTTTGAGCCTAGGCGATGGTCGTTGCCAGCGGTTGCTACCGTCATACGCAAAATGCCTTGATATTCGTCAACTGCCTTGATAACGGCGGTCAAAAATGCGAGGAATTGCAGATTGTCAAACGGCGTGCTGCCCGGATCAAGCAAGTTTGCGTTGTCGGCAGAAATGCTCCAGTTATTGTGTTTGCCATTGCCATTAACGCCCGCAAAAGGCTTCTCGTGTTGCAAACAAACAAGCCCGTGGTGCGATGCCAGCTTGCGCATAAGCTCCATGGTTATGAGATTTCCGTCAATAGCAACATTTGCCGCCTCAAAAATGGGGGCAAGCTCGTGTTGGGTGGGAGCTACCTCGTTGTGCTTGGTTTTAGAAGGAATACCAAGCTTCCAAAGCTCTTGGTCAAGCTCCTCCATAAAACGATTAACCGTAGGGCGGATAGCACCAAAATAGTGCTCCTCAAGCTCTTGGCCTTTGCACGGGGCCGATCCAAACAGGGTGCGTCCCGTTAAAATGAGGTCAAGGCGCTCGGCATAATCTTTTTCTTTGATGAGAAAATACTCTTGCTCGGCACCAACGGTTGTTACCACCTTGGTAGGCGTTTTGCCAAAAAGCGCAAGCACACGTCTGGCTTCTTGACTGATGACTGCCATTGAGCGCAGCAAAGGGGTCTTTTTATCGAGTGCCTCAGCGCCGTAACTTACAAAGGCGGTGGGAATGCACAAAACATTATCCTTTATGAAAGCATAGCTCGTGGGATCCCAAGCGGTATAACCGCGCGCTTCAAAACTTGCCCGCAAACCACCAGAGGGAAAGCTCGAAGCATCGGGCTCACCTTGAATAAGCTCTTTGCCAGAAAAACTCATAAGAGCTCTGCCGTCTTCTTGCGGCGTAATAAAGCTGTCGTGTTTTTCAGAGGTAATGCCCGTGAGCGGTTGGAACCAGTGGGTATAGTGCGTTGCACCAAGCTCGATGGCCCACTCTTTCATTGCGTGAGCGACCACATTTGCCACGTCAGCATCGAGGGGTTTGCCCTCTTTTATCGTTTGCGAAAGCGTCTTGTAGGTTGCTTTAGGAAGGCGCTCTTGCATGGCGTGGTCGTTGAATACCAGGCTGCCATATACCTCGTCAATGTGTGTCATCTGTTGCTCTCCTAACTGGTGCAGCGAGTTTTTGTGTGCTTGTTAGCCGCACAATGGCGGCGCCTTAGCTGCAAAACCCCTCTGCGTGCTTTACGCATAACTCGTATATCGTACCACAGAAGCGCAAAAAGCCTCCTGAGCGAGCTCGTTTTGCTCGTTTTAAGCTACACTGATTAGATGAGAAAAAGAGGAACGGAGAGCGGTATGTCTGAGGAGAATAAGAGCGGTATGCCCGAGAACACGCAAGCCGAAAGCACGAAAACCATCGCCGTGATTGACGGTAACTCTCTTTTGCACCGTGCGTTTCATGCGGTGCCGCCCACCATGACTGCTCCCGATGGTCGTCACACCAACGCCTGCTTTGGGTTTTTGTCGATGTTGTTCAAGCTTGTTGACGATTTTGCGCTCGACGGCATTGTCTGCGCCTTTGACGCAGGTATTCCTGCTTTTCGTTTTGATGCCATAGAAAAATACAAAGCACAGCGTCCGCCAACGGCAGATGAACTTAAAGAGCAGTTTCCTATTATCAAGGAGCTGTTGGTAGCCTTGGGCATTCCTGTTGTTGAGGAAGCTGGCTGGGAGGGCGACGATATTTTAGGAACGGTTGCTGCCCGGGCTGAGGAGCGGGGAGGCATTCGTACGTTGCTGGTTACGGGCGATAAAGATGCGCTTCAGCTTGCGAGCGAGCATACGCATATTATCACCACCAAAAAGGGCATTAGCGACGTGATGGTCTATGACCCTGCTGCCGTAGTGGAGCGTTTTGGGGTTGAGCCAAATCGAGTGCCCGACTTTCTGGGCCTTATGGGCGATTCGTCTGACAACATACCTGGCGTGCCGGGCGTTGGTCCCAAGAAGGCAACTGCTCTGCTGCAAGAATATGGCACGATGGACGCCGTGCTTGACCGTGCCGACGAAATAAAGGGCAAGCTGGGGGAGAGCCTCCAAGAGAATAAAGAACAGGCCTTAGCTTCGCGCGAGGTGGCAACTATTGTGCGTGACGTTGAACTTGACCTTGACTTTGACGCTGTGCGCTTTCCTGATTTTGATGCAGACGAGGTACGCCGTGTTTTTGGCACGTATGCACTGAATACGCACGTGCGCAAGGCTTTGAAGCTTATTGGTGATGAGGCTGCTGGAAGTGGCAGTGGCAGTGGCAGTGGCGGAGCAAGTTTGATGGCGCAAGGAAGCGCTTCGCAGGTGGAAACAGGAGGCTATTTTGGGTGCACACCACTTACTGGCAACAAGGCGCACGAGGCACTTGAAGCCTGCCTGAATACTGCCAAGGGTGCGGCACGTGAGGCGGCAGCGGGCGAGGCGGCGAAGGGGGAGTCGACAGCACGTGAGGCGGCAGCGGGAGAGCCGACAACAGGTGAGCAGGAACTGCCCTGTGCCGTGCTTTATCTTGAGCAAGAAAATGCAACCACTCTTTTTGATGAAAATGCCCGCCGTCTCTATATTGCTATTGAAAATAGCATATTAAAATTCGAGGACACGGATATTCCGGATGTTCTCGTAAAGCTCTTTACGAGTGTCAATGCGGCAGCGTTTTCGCTCAAACCCCTGTTGCAAGAACTAATTCCGCGCGACAGTTCAAAACCAACCTTACTAGATATACAGCAGATAAAACCAGAGCAACTTTTTGATCTTTCTGTGGTGTCATATCTGCTGGATTCCTCAACTTCATACAAGAGCCTTGAGGAAATGTCTCAAGCTCGATTACCAGAGCTTGCTTTTGGCATACCAGAAGTACAAAAAACCTCAGCGGAAACATCGGCCGAGAGCACGAGTCAGCAAGGTGCCGCACAAGAACGGGGAGCATATCTGGTGGCACTTGCTGCTGCGCTGCATGAACAGCTTGCTGCTACGCTTTACAAAGACGACTCGCTGGCGTGTTATCAAACGATAGAGCGTCCGCTTATTCCCGTTTTGGCAGCCATGGAGCGCATAGGCGTTAACGTTGACCCCGAGGTGCTTACCGGGCTTTCTAAGCAGTTTGCCGCCACTATTGAGTGTTTGCGCACAGAGGCGCACAAGCTGGCAGGCGAGGAGTTTAATCTGGACTCTCCTAAGCAGCTGGGGGTTATTCTTTTCGAAAAACTTAAACTCCCGCCTATTAAGAAAACCCGTACGGGTTATTCGACCGATGCCTCGGTGCTGCAAGAGCTTAAATCGCTCAACACGCTTGCTGCGCTTATGATTGAATATCGCGAGCTCGCCAAGTTAAAATCGACCTATCTTGATGCGCTTCCGTTGCTTATAGTTAATGACCGTCACATTCATACCAGTTTTAATCAGACGGTTACGGCAACGGGCAGGCTTTCGTCGTCAGATCCTAATTTGCAAAACATTCCAGTGCGTACCGATTTAGGACGCCAAATACGCACGGCCTTTATTCCTGACGCTTCTGTTTTCAAAGAGCAAGAGGCGGTGTTTTTGTCGGCAGATTATTCGCAGATTGAGCTTCGTTTGCTTGCTCATTTATCGGGTGACGAACATCTTATCGAGGCATTTTTGTCGGGCGAGGATTTTCATACCACCACAGCATCACGAGTTTTTAGCGTGGGGGCAGATGAGGTTACGCCAAAGATGCGCTCACGTGCCAAGGCGGTTAATTTTGGCATTGTCTATGGACAACAGGCGTACGGTCTTGCCTCCTCGCTTGATATTCCCCAGGCTGAGGCACAAGAAATGATTAACCGCTACTTTGCTGTGTACCCACAAGTGCAGTCTTATCTCAAAGACACTATTGAGCAAGCGCGTGAGCAAGGCTGGGTTTCCACCTTGTTTGGACGCAAGCGTCACGTGCCTGAGTTACGTTTGAGCAATTATATGCAGCGTTCTTTTGGCGAGCGCATAGCAATGAACCACCCCATGCAGGGTTCTGCGGCAGATATTATCAAGCTTGCTATGATAGAGGTGGCGCGCCGGCTTGCGGAGGAAAACTTTGCCTCGCAGATGATCTTACAGGTGCATGATGAGCTGGACTTTAACTGCGCCCGCTCGGAATTGGAGCCTCTTTCTCGTATGGTAAAAGAAGCCATGGAGGGAGTCGCTGAGCTCAAAGTACCGCTTACCGTTGAGGTGAGTTACGGTTCTACGTGGGCAGAGGCTCACTAGCGTTAAAAAAAACGAGCCGCATACGCGGCTCGTTTTTAATATCAAACAGTGCTTAAAACACAGCGCCTATCTTTGTGGTCCAATAACGGCATAAACCCAATAAAGATTGGTATCACGCCATTTAACCAGTTTGTTCCAGTTGGCACCTCTGATTTTGTTGGCGTAGCAATACACTTCATCTAAATACTTGTTCTTATTAAGAGAAAGAGACTTTAGCTCATTGTTATGACAGTCAAGATACTGCAGCGCTCGGTTCTTTTTGAGAGTAAGCTTTTTTATTTCGTTATACTGGCAGCCCAAAGCAAGAAGCTTTTTGTTTTTGTTCGTGTTAAGAGACTTCAGCTTATTGTTTGCGCAAGCCAAAATTCGAAGCTCGTTGTTCTTTTTTATATTGAGCGTTTTAATTTGGTTAAATGAGCAATAAAGCACTTGAAGCTTCTTAACCTTGGTCAACGAAAGCTTTTTGAGCTTGTTATAGGAGCACTCAAGTGCCTGAAGCTCTGGGCTCTTTGAAACGTTAAGCTTTGTGAGCTGGTTATAAGAACAGACAAGAACGCGAAGTGCTTTTTGCGAATTCAAATTGAGCTTTTTGAGTTTATTGTTGGTGCAATAAATCCTTTGGAGTTCTCTGGTATTTCCTAGGGTGAGTGTCTTTATATAGTTGCTATCACAGTCAAGATAGCGCAATCTTGGACACTTGCTTACGTTGAGCGCGGTGAGGCAGTTGTTCCAAGCTGCAAAGTCAACGAGCACTGGACAGCTGCTAAGATTAAGACTCGTAATCTTATTAAAAGAGCAATAAAGATTACGCAGTTTAGGTTTGTTGCCCAAAGTAAGCTTGGCAAGCTTGTTCTTAGAGCAATCTAAGGTGCTCAGCGCTTGACACTTAGATACGTCAAGCTGCGTAAGTTTTGAGTAGCTAACATCAAGTTTGGTAAGCTTGGGGAGACTACCAAGACTTAGCCTTGTTAGATTGGGAGCCCAAAGCCAAAACGTTGCAAGCTGAGCCTTACTTCCTAAACTGAGGGTAGTTAGACTTGTGGATTCAATATCAATGTACGTAACAGATGCAGATCCTATTGTCAGCTGCTTGAGTTTGTTGTTATACAACCTGATGTAGGTAACCTTGTGGACGGTGCCCTCATAGGTAATAGTGTTGGGAACAGTGGCGGAGGTGCTCGCGCCAGAATACCCCAAAATGTTAACGGTGGTGCCGTTGAAATCACAGTACCAGCCATTAACAGTAGCAGTAGCATATGACGAGGAGTCAATCTCTGTTGAATTCGCTCTAGGTTCTTTTGCCTGAGGAGCTATTTTATCTGTTGTTGACATTTCTGGAACAGCAGGTTCCTCAATTTCCTCAGCAAAGGCTTCGTCAGCAAGTTCGCTTTCAGCCACCTCTCCTGCGACTTGTTCAGCAACAACCTGCTCGTCTGCCTCAACAACGCTCACGGCGTCATCTGCAAAAGCAAGGCTTGGCGTTAGGCCAAATGCCAACACCAACGATATGGTAACCGCCAAAATTCGTGTGGCGTGTTTTCGGTTCTTATACATCAGTCCTCCTTAAGTTAGTAGTAGTTATCTCGCTACGGCAGACCTACATAAATACTTCGCATTGGCTAGTGTTATTGTCACGCCATTTTTTGAGTGCTTTAGTTGCTTTTTTGGTAAACGCATTGTTGAAACAATACACGTACCAAAGGTTTTTGTTCTTGGCAAGACTCAGTTTTTTAAGCTTATTGTCCCTGCAGTCAAGAACGACAAGCTTTTTTGCCTTGGCAACATTTAGCTTCTTTAGATTATTATTGCCACAATCAAGCACCCAAAGATTTTTATTAATCTTGAAACTTTTAATTTTATTGTTCTGACAATAAAGATCCTCAAGTCTTGTGGTCTTGCTTATGTTGAGTTTTGTGATGTTGTTGTATGAGCAGTCCACTGAATACAACTGTTTGTTTTTGCTCAAATTGAGGGAACTTAACTTATTGTGATCGCATGTAAGCAACGCAAGTTTCTTACTTTTGTTCAGCTTGAGAGACTTAATTTGATTGTACTGGCAATCAATACGCAAAAGTTTTGTGTTCTTGGTTACATTAAGAGAACCAAGATAGTTGTTGTCGCAGTACAAGTATTCAAGCTTCTTGCTTTTTGATATGTTGAGTGAGGTAAGTTTATTGCCCGTAACGCTCAGCCACTCAAGTTTCTTATTTTTGCTCACATTTATTTTTGAAAGCGCATTGTTATCAACATAAAGCCACTTGAGATTAGGACACTTGGTTACATCAAGATCAGTTACCTGTGTTAAAACGCAGACAAACTCTATCAACTTTGATTTTTTACTTTTTCCCATGTTAACTTTTTTCAATTTAGGCAAATTTACTCCAACGCGTTGCAGCATGGAACATTTGCTCAAATCGAGTGTTCTAATAGCGCTATTGTTGTAGTTGGCAAGTGTGGTGTCGTCCTCTCGATCTGCTAGACCCAGATAGACTTCAGTAACCATGAACGTCATTCCGTTAGGACCCGTAAGGGCTCGAGGAACTTTTGGCTTACTGCTCGAACCAATATAACCTACGATGGTGCAAGTGCCATCAGTGTAGAATCGTGCCATCCACACGCTACTAGAAACTGCGCCAACTGTTTCTCGAGTATCTACCCTTGCACTCCTGAGCTCAGCCAGTTTGTTCACTGGTTTTCCTGCAACAGACTTGCGTGCCTCTGATACATCCGCAGAAGCTCGTACAAAAGCTTGCACCACTCCTTTGGGAGGGTTTTTGACCGTACCGTCTGCCGCATCATCCGCAAACGCCGTTGATGACATGCCAGCAAAGCCTGTGCATGCCAACGCCAAAGCCAAAAGAATAGCAAGCATTCTTTTTGACAGGCTCGTTTTTGGGGATGTTGTTGCAGAAGGGGTTTGTTTTGACGAGCTGGTCATGGCTCGCATTTTACCGATCATAGTGCATCCTTTCTGACTACATGACTTCCAGAGGGAGTTTCCCTTGGAACCTACTGCACTGGCTTGTAGGCATAATCATACAGGACGTCAGATGGTGCTACGCTGCCACCACGTTCCCACCTTTATGCAATGAGATGCTAAAGACCTTCAGGCTCCAAAAAACTCGAAACATTTGCGCGATTATTGGTATAATAGTTTCAGACACATAATCGTTTCAAGTCTTTGCAAGCAAGCCCGATACCTCCTCGCAAGTGCGCAGTTAAAGTAACATTTTTACTCTCATCTGTCAAGAGTTTTTGCTGTTTTTGCGGGGTTTCCCTGAGCTATTTTCTGCCGAATGGACGGTATTTTTTGCTTACCGGCTCTCGAGCGGCATATATTTACGTTTTTTAATGCGCGTTGGTTTATAGGCGGGCCTAATGATGCGCCTGCCAGAAACGATCTCTTCAAAGCGATGTGCTGCCCAACCTGCCATACGTGAACAGGCAAACAGAGGCGTAAGTAGGCTTTCTGGAATGCCCATCATCGAATACACAAAGCCAGAATACATGTCGATGTTCGCACACATATCTTTTTCGAGCCCCTTTTCGCGCGCAAGCACCTCAGGAGCAAGACGCTCAATAGCTTGAAGCAAATTAAACTCTGCCTCATACTCCGTGTTCGCGGCAAGTTTTTCTGCAAATTGTTTGCAAATGTTTGCGCGGGGGTCAGAAAGCGTGTAAACTGCGTGCCCCATTCCGTAAATCAAACCACTGTTGTCAAAGGCCTGCTTGTTAACTAGTTTTGCAAGATAATCTGCGACCTCCCCGTCGTCTTCCCAGTTGGCAACCTTCTCCTTGATTTCTTTTTGCATACCAAGCACCTGATGGTTTGCTCCGCCGTGTCTCCAGCCCTTCAAAGAACCGAGCGCACCCGAATACGCCGAGTAGGCATCGGTGTCTGCGGAGGAAAGCACCCTGCACGTAAAGGTTGAGTTGTTGCCGCCGCCGTGCTCGGCATGGAGGCAGAGCAAAACGTCAAGCATGCGTGCTTCCTCGGCAGTAAACTTTCTGTCAAGGCGCAGCATAGACAAAATGGTTTCTGCGGTTGATTGTCCAGGGATAAAACGATGCATAACCATGGATTCATTGTGAAAACGCGCTCGCTGAGCATGATGAGAGAGCACCATAATACGAGGAAGGCGAGAAATGAGCATCATGGCGGTTTTTATCTCGTGTTCAGGCGTGCGGCTTTCGGCATCTGCGTCATTGGCGTAGAGCATGAGCAGCGAACGCGAAAGCAGGTTCATAACGTCATGCGGTGTTTCTTTCATAATCATGGTGGCGGTAAAACCGTCGGGCAACTCGCGTTTTTCGTCAATTTCAGCAACAAAGTTTGCGAGCTGCGCTGTGGTGGGGAGGTCGCCCATGAGCAAAAGATAGACAATCTCCTCGAAGTTAAAGCGTTTATTGGGCGAGGGATCGCTGGTGAGGTCGTAGATGTCGTAGCCGCGATAGCGCAGTGTGCCTTGCTCAGCACACTTATTACCGTCGCGCATAACAAAGCCGTGGACGTCAGAGATATTGGTTACGCCAGCGATAACACCGGTTCCGTCTGCGTTGCGCAGACCCCGCTTTACGTCGTATTGGGTGTAGTACTCAGGCTTTACTGAGTTAATCTTTTCAAATTGTTTATAGAGTGCAAAGTTTTCTGTGTTAGTCAAAAGAGCCTCCTTGTGCAAGAAACGTTTCTCTGCGCCAAGTTGCCTTTTGCTTCAAAATGCCTTCTTGTGCGAGAAATGATGGATTGGTATATTGTAACGGCTGAGAGCTTGTAGTGGGGGCGAAAGATTGTAACAGTTTAGAACCTATGCTGCGAACTAATGAAAAAATCGACCCGCTTGCGCGGGCCGATTTTAGTACCGAAACAACGCTTAAAAAGAGCGCTTATCTTTGTGGTCCAATAATGGCATAGGCATGGTTAACATTGGTATTGCGCCACTTAACAAGCTTTTTCCAGTTGGCACCACGAATAATGTTGTCGTAACAATACACGTTATCCAGCTGCTTGTTCTTTGTGAGCGTGAGAGCTTTTAATTCGTTGCCACTACAATCTAGGTATACAAGTTGTTTGTTCTTTTTGAGGTTGAGCTTTTTTATTTTGTTGATTTCGCAGTCCAACAGCAAAAGTTTTGTGTTTTTGCTGGTATTTAAAGACTTCAGGTTATTGTTCGGACACGCCAAGAATTCCAGTTTTTTGTTCTTTTTTATGTTGAGCGTTGTAAGTTGATTGTAGTCACAGTAAAACTCAGTGAGCTTCTTGGCACCACTCACGGTAATCTTTTTAAGTTTGTTAAAAATGCAGGATAGACCAAAAAGCTCTTTGTTTTTTGAAACGTTGAGCGTGGTGAGTTGATTATAAGAACAGACCAGCCCAAAAAGTTTTTTGTTCTTGCTCACGTTGAGAGTCTTAAGCTTATTGTTTGAGCAATAAAGCCAATTAAGCTTCTTTGCGTTTCCCAGCGAGAGTTTTGTGAGGTAGTTGTGGTCACACTCAAGTCCCACAAGTTTTTTGTTCTTGCTTATGTCAAGTTTTGTGAGGCTGTTATTATTGCAAGCGAGTATCTGAAGAGCGGCATTCTTTTTGAGATTGAGACTCTTGAACTTATTGTTAGAACAGTACAGAGTAGAAAGCCTAGAATTTTTGCTCAAACCAAGGCTTGTAAGTTTGTTGCCGTCGCAATCCAAATAGGTAAGCTTTTTATTCTTGCTTACATCAAGTTTGGTAAGGTTGTTGTAGTAGCACATGAGTTCTTCAAGTGCAGTATTCTTTTTGAGATCGAGACTCTTGAGTTTATTGTAAGGACAGAAGAGGTATGTAAGCTGAGGGTTGTTGCCGAGAGCAAGGCTCTTAAGCTCGTTTCCTGGACAGGATAGAGCCGTTAGGGCAGGACACTTAGATACATCAAGGCTCGAAATCCGCGTCCAATCGCAATAAAGTATGTCAAGTTGTGGGAGGCTTCCGAGGGTGAGAGTTGATAACTGATAGGCTTCTATATAAAGAAGAAAGAGCATTGACTTATTTCCTATATTCAAACTTGTGAGGCTATCTGAGCCAATCCAAATCCATTCGACGCTCGAAGCATTTATCGTAAGCTTCTGTATTTTACCAGTCCAAAGATCTATGCCCGCAACCTTATAAACATCACCTTTATAGGTAATGGTGTTGGGAATAGTAACCGTTGTGTTGGTTCCAGAATAGCCCACGATTTCGACGGTATCAAAAGCAAACTGGCACTGCCAGTCACCAACGGCAGCATATTCGTCCTCGGCATCGCCGTATGCCTTGGTTTTAATTGCTTTTTTTGTGGTGCGCGCTTTTTCAGCAGCGAATGCTTCTGTAGCTGCAGCAGCAACAGCCTTCTCTTTATTTGCCTTTTTTGCTTGGGCAGTAACACCTGCCTCTGTGGCTCTTTCGATAAGAGCCTGTTCTCTCGCATTGACATCACTAACATCGTTGTCGGCAAAAGCAAGGCTGGGTGTTAGGCCAAAGACCAGCACCAAAGATATGGCAATCGCCAAAATTCGTGTGGCGTGTTTTCGGTTCTTAAACATCAGTCCTCCTTAAAATTATACTAATTCGTATCTCATCAATAGGTTTGTTAATAGGCTTACATATACACCGTGCATCTATAGGTGTTATTGTCACGCCACTTCTTAAGGCTTTTCAAAGCCTTTGCCGTAAAGTTATTGTTGTAGCAAAAAAGCGCCTCGAGTTCTTTGTTTTTTGAGACATTGAGTTTCTTTAACTTGTTGTCGCTGCAGTCAAGAATCCAAAGCCATTTTGCCTTAGTAACATTCAGGCTTTTGAGCTTGTTATCGCTACAGGAAAGCACCACAATGTTTTTGTTAAGTTTGAGACTACTAATCTTGTTCCACCCACAAGAAAGCATAAAAAGCTGTTTGCTTTTACTTACGTTAAGCTTTGTGATGTTGTTAAAAGAGCAGTTCACTCCGTCCAAGTTTTTGTTCTTGCTCAGATTAAGTGATTTCAGCTGATTAAAAGAACAGCTAAGGCTCTCAAGTTTTTTGTTTTTGCTCAGGCTCAGTGATTTCAACTGATTAAAGGAGCACACCAGCTCTATAAGTTTTGTGTTTTTGTTTAGCTTTAAAGCGGTAAGGTAGTTGTTGTTGCAATACAATGCCAAAAGCTTTTTGTTATTTGACAACTTGAGTGACGTAAGATTATTAGAGCCACACTCAAGTACCTTCAGCTTTTTGTTCTTGCTCACGTTTAGTTTTGTAAGTGCATTTTTTTCAAGATCGAGCCACTCAAGATTAGAGCATTTGCTTACATCAAGCGTAGAAACTTGTGTCTTGTAGCAGGTAAAGCTTTTCAGGGCTGGCTTTTTTGTTTTGCCCATAGTAAGTTTTTTTAGTTTTGGCAGCCATATAAAAGCGTCTTGCAGTTTTGTACACTTGCTCAAATTAAGTGTTTTGATAATCTTGTCTTTGGTGCCGATGAGTTTATTGTATTCATCATACAGCTCTCCCAGATAAACTCCTGAAACCGGATAGGAGTTCCCGTCAGGTCCCTTTACCTTTTGCGGAACGCTTGCCGTGCTCTTTTTGCCGGTATATCCGAGGATGACAGCAGTGTTATTGGGGAGCACTTCCACCTTCCAGACACCGCTTGAGAATATGGCAGCAGTATGTATTTTGCTCCGTGTTTCCAAGGCAAAAGGAGCCTTCATTTTAGCAGCCATATTGCCTGCTACAACCTTTTGTTTGTCCGTTAGCTTACCAGAGTTTTTTGCATAAGCTTCTGCGGCCCCTTTGAGGGGATTGCTTTTTGCGCTCGCTGTGTCGATACTTGCTGTGTCATCCGCAAACGCCACTGATGACACGCCAGCAAAACCGCTGCATGCCAACACCAAGGCTACAAGAATGGCAAGCATTCTTTTAGATAGACTGGTTTTTGGGGATGTTGTTGCAGACGGGACTTGTTTTGACGAGCTGGCTATTGCTCGTATTTTACCAATCATAGTGCATCCTTTCTGACTACACGATTCCCAAGGAGGTTTACCCTGAGACCTACTGCACCGGCGTGTAAGCATAGTCATGCTGGATGCCCAAAGGGCATTACTTTCCCACCACTCTTTCACCTTGGATTTTGCCCTCGGTGCCTGGGATGGCAAAGACCTTTTAACCATCAAAATCTCAAAGGTTTGCGCTGCTTAGCAGAAATTTCCAGACACACACAACCAGCTTAATTCTTGATAGGTAAGCCTAACGCCTTCTCGCAAGTGCTTGGGTAGTATAGCAGCTGGGCTTCTATCTGTCAATTTTTGTGGCTTTTTCGTATGTTTTAATGAGGCTTCCTTTGTTGCGTGAGAAGCGATGGATTGGTATATTGTAACGGCTGAGAGCTTGCAGTCGAGGCGAAAGATTGTAACAGTTTAGAACCTACAATTTGAGCTTATAACGTGAGCGTAAACGAGAAAATGATGCTATAGCTTGGGCGAAAACAAGAGAGAAAACAAGAGAAGCAAGAGAGGATAAGAAAAGTACGCCATGACCCTGTTTCAACTTTTCAAAACTATTGTGCCCTACGTTAAGCCGTACCGCTGGTTGGTGGTGCTGGCATTACTCTTGACCTTTATTGGTGCACTTGCCGCTCAGGTTAACGCCTATGTCTTGCAATATACCGTTGACAGCATCGCTTCTTTGGTGGCGCAACAAAAAGCGCTGATTGAAGGGTTTTCTATCCTCGTTATTATCTCCGTTATTTTGCTGGGTAAAGAATTGCTAAGCATTTTTATTACCTTTGGGCAAAAGTTTTTTGGCGAAAAAATTAGGATTATGATTTCGCGTGACCTTGCCCAGCAGGTCATAGAAAAAATCCTCACCTACCGCCTTGCGTTTTTTAGTGCCGACGAGAGTGGTTCGGGCAAGCTGCAAACACGCATTGACAACGGTGTTTCGAGCCTTACGCGCACCGTGCAAAGCTTTTTTATCGAGATATTTCCCTTGTTTTCATCAGCAATAGTGGCGCTCATAGGCATGCTCAACGCCAATCTTATTGTTGGGTTGGTGGCGGTACTAATTGTACCAATTTACTATGTTATAAGTCTTAAACAAGCAAAACGTCTCAAGGGTTGGCGACGCGACATACGCACCTTCCGCGAAACAAGGTCGGGCGGCATCATTAACATTCTTGAGTCGATAAACGTGATCAAATCTTTCAACCGCGAAAACATTGAGTCAAAAAAACAGTACGACCTACAAACTGCGCTTACCGACACGCAGATGAAGACGCGCTCCACAAACTTTATGTACGACGGACTCAAGGTGTTTGTCGAGCAGTTTGGCGTGGTTATCATTATTATTCTTACGGCGTATTTGGTCATAACGGGGCAAATGCAAATCGGTGCAATTATGCTTCACATCATGCTGTTTAGCAACGTAACGGCTCCCATTCGCCAGCTGCATCGTATTTACGGAGAAGTCAACGACGCGCTCATTTATGCTGAAGGATTTTTTGACATTATGAATGCGGAGCACGAAGTTGAGCAGTCAGGCACGTATCGGCCCGAGCAGATTGTTGGTGCCTTTGAACTCAAGGACGTTGATTTTACTTACGCAGATGGCACGCAGGCGCTCACCAGGGTAAACATGAGTATTGAGCCCAATAAAATAACGGCACTGGTGGGACTATCTGGCGCGGGCAAAAGTACGGTGGTTAATTTGCTCGACAAGTTTTATGAGCCAACGGCAGGCGAGATACTGCTCGACGGCGTGCCCCTGCGCGACTATGACACCAAGTATCTGCGCGAAAACATTGGGCTGGTGCTGCAGAAAAATCATATTTTCTCCGGCACGATTGCCGAAAATATCATGTACGGCAAGCCAGAAGCCTCCCATGAGGAAATGGTCGAAGCTGCCAAGCAGGCGTATATCCACGAGCAGATTGTTGAGCTGCCGCAGGGGTATGAGTCCTCTGCCCTGTTGCTTTCTGGTGGGCAACAGCAGCGTATCGCCATCGCTCGTTTGTTTCTCAAAAAGCCGCCCATCATCTTTTTGGACGAGCCTACGGCAAGTCTTGATGCCATTTCTACCGAGCAAATCAAAAACAGTCTTGATGCTATAAAGAAGGACAGGACGGTTGTTATGATTTCGCACAGTATCTCTCAGTTCATTGACTCTGAGGTGATTTACGTTTTGAAAAATGGGTATTTGGTTGAGCATGGCACGCATGAGGAAGTGTATCGTCAAGAGGGCGCATACAAAGAGATATTTGATGCTGCCGCGCGTAGCTTAAACGTGGAAAAAATTAACAAAACAATGCGTTAATCATACGTCGCCAAAAGCCAAAAGTCCGTAGGCACTCTGCGCCTCAACAACCGCATTAACAATTGCCCGTTCCATACAAAGTGCAGCGAGCGAACCCACGACATCAGGGTGGGCAGCAACTTCGCCTGATGCCATACAAAAAACAGCGTCGCCGTCAAAAGAGGTGTGTACGGGGGTAATGGTGCGCGCCAAGCCGTCGTGCGCCATGAGAGCAACGCGATTTGCCTGAGGTTTGGTAAGGCGTGCGTTGGTAAGAATACACCCGATAGTGGTGTTGGTATTGGAGTTTGCTTGTGCGTCATTCCCGTTTGCCTGAGCGTTTGGCTGCTTGTCTGCCTGAGCGTTTGGTTGCTCGCCTGTCTGCGATTGTGCAAAGAGCTCAAGTGCAACATAGGGGTCAAGGAGTTTAGGGGTGTCGCTGGCAGCCGTTTGAGGGTCAAGCACGCCGGCAAGCCTTGCGCCAGAAACAGGATCGGACACGCAACCAAGCGCATTTACGGCAACAACGGCACTTACCGTCAAATCGTCCTGCGTGATACTTGCTGCACCTAAGCCGCCTTTCATGGAAAATTCAGGCCCAAGCATCTTGCCAACACTTGCGCCCGTGCCAGCCCCGATGTTTCCTACGGCACCGACGGTGCTGCCCAAGGCATTTCCGGCAGCAGCGTCTAGGGCGCTATCAGTGGCGCTCGCGGTATTACGGGCAGCCTGATAGCCCATAGCTGCGTCAGGCGTAACCTCGGCACTGCCAACCACAAGGTCAAACAAGGATGCCCCTACCACGATGGGTATCGTTCGTCCGCCAAAGGCTACACCAGCCCCTTGTTCCGCAAGAAACTGCATAGCCCCGGTGGCGGCATCAAGACCAAAAGCACTGCCTCCGCTTAAGATTACGCCATGCACACACTCGACGGCGTTTTCTGAACGCAGTACCTCGGTTTCGCGCGTTGCTGGCGCTGCGCCTTCAACCGCCACACCACCAACTGCGCCTGCCTTGCACAACAATACGGTGCAGCCCGTGCCCGCAGCGGTATCCTGTGCATTGCCTACGGCAAAACCGCTTGGCAACAGGCTTGCCGCACCAACAGATACGCCGTGCTCCTGTTCCCAGGTGCTCCAGCTCTCTACGCTCGGCTTTACCTGCATAGTATTTTCATATGTTTCTTCCATTACTGAGCCCCCATCAACAAAGTCGAAGCCATCGCAAGAGCCATGTCTATGTCGTGAGCATTAAGGTCTTGCAAAAGCAGGGGAGCGCCATGGGTGCTCGGGTCGGCAGCTCCTTCAATGCGCCATTCCATCCACAAAACATCGCGCCATTCGCCAAGCTTGTAGCCAACGGCTTTTTGCACGCACATCTCGGTAAAACCAAAATGCTCATGCAGCGCAACACTCGCCTTACTCGGCAGCGTAATAACGGCGTACAGGTTGCAAAAACCTTGCGTCTTGAGTATTTGGAATAAGGCGGTATAAAGTGCTGTGGCGATGCCTTTTCCGTGATAATCCGGTGCGATGTAGACGTTAATCTCGGCACTCCAGCGATAGGCCTCTTGTGGGCGCATACGATACGCGAAGGCAAAACCTACAAGCTCACCGTCTATGCAGCAGACGAGATAGGGGTAATGACGTTTGATGTCCGCCATTGTTTTTGCAACGTCTTCGAGGCTTGGGGTTCGCGAGGTGAGTGTGATGGCGGTTTGCTCAATATAAGGAGAATAGATGTCCAAGATTTTTTGACAGTCGTCCAGCTCAGCCATTCGAATAATGTTCTTGGCACCCTGTGCGGTAGATTGTACGGTAGATACGGTTTCACTCACGATGCTCACTCCTGTTCTGCACTTTGTGCGGCAGATGCCCTGTCTGTCGCGTTCCGCATTTTGTTATCGCTAAATTGTACCTTGTTTGCCCGAGTTTTGCGCTTGGTTTGCTTGCGGGCAAAAACGCAGTATGATTATCGCATGGACACAAAACGACCAAAAGCACTTATAGCTATGAGCGGGGGAGTGGATAGCTCCGTTGCCGCCTTTCTTATGCAGCAGGCGGGGTATGACTGCGTGGGTGCGACTATGCTTCTGCATGAAGGAGGAGCTCTTGCTGATAAAACCACCGATATCACTGACGCGCGTAACGTTTGCGACCGACTCAACATTCCTCATTATGTATACGATTTTTCTGATACCTTTACCGAGCAGGTCATAGATCGTTTTGTTGCGGAATATCTCTGCGGGCTCACGCCCAACCCCTGCATTGCCTGCAATCGTTTTCTCAAGTTTGACCGCTTATATCATGTTGCCCAAGAATTGGGCTGCGACTGTATGGTAACGGGCCACTATGCCCGGGTTGCCTTTGACGAGGACAGCGGGTGCTACGTGCTTAAAACAGCTGTTGATGCCCATAAAGACCAAAGTTATGTGCTGTATGGGCTTACGCAAGAGCTGCTTGCGTTTACCCGTCTTCCGCTCGGTGAGCTTACCAAAGAACAGGTGCGTGCTTTGGCGGTTGAGGCGGGCTTTGCCACCGCAGGCAAGGGAGAAAGTCAAGATATTTGTTTTATTCCCGAGGGAGATTATGCGGCATTTATTCGAAAGTATGTGGAAAAAGAAGCCGCTGTTGCAGGTGCTTTAGACGCTGAACTTTGCCCTGATGCCTTGAGCCCTGATGCCTTGAGTCCTGATGCCTTAAGTCCCGGCAAAATTGTTGATACAGAAGGCACAGTGTTGGGCAGACATGAAGGCATTGTCAACTACACGATCGGGCAGCGTAAGGGCATTGGCATTGCTGCCGCAGAGCCACTCTACGTAAAAGCTCTCGATGTTGCCACCAAAACTGTGGTGGTTGCGCCTCGCTCAGAGCTGGGCACAACAACGGCGCTTCTTGCCGATGTCAACGTTGTTTCGTGTGCGAGCCTAAGCGAGCTGTCGTTGCCAATACGTGCGTATGCTCGGCATCGGTATCACTGCACGCCCCGTTTGGTTACGGTTGAGGTGCTTAACGAGCATGCATTGCCTAACGAGCAGGCGCTGGTCCCGGAGCAGGGGCTGGCTGAGGAAAAAGAGCTGGCTAAAGAGCAGGGGCTGGCTCCGGAGCAGGCGCTGGTTGAGGAAAAAGAGCTCGCTGAGGAGCAAGCGAGCAGGCACTCCTCAGCAGAAATCAAAATCATCTATGATGAGCCCGTTGTTGACCTCGCCTGCGGACAAGCCCTCGTTCTCTATGACCCAGACACACAAAGCACCGTTTTGGCAGGCGGAACAATTATTTAACTCCTGCCTGTGTACAAAACACTGTGCACAAAACAACGTACTAAATGCCCTAAAAAACACGGTAAAAAACCCTGCCAAGTACGCATTCTTATCCTAAGAACGCTATACTATAAACCATGGAAAAACTAACGGTAGTTATACAGGCGGGTGGTGCCTCAAAGCGCATGGGCAGCCCTAAGGCGCTCGTGCCTTTTTGTGGTGCGCCCCTGATTTGTCGTGCGCTTAAGCGACTCAATTCCATTGCTGATGAGCTTATTATCACCACCAATGAACCAGAAAGCCTTAAAGCTGTGTGCCATGATACTCCCTGCGATTTTGAGTTTGGCCCTCCGCGGTTTTGTTCCGATTTATTTGAGGAGCGCAGCGCCCTTAACGGCCTGCATACTGCCTTGCATTACGCGAGCAACCCCTTGGTGGCAGTGGTGGCTTGTGATATGATTTTCCCTTCTGCGCCAATACTGCTTCTCGAGCGAGATATGCTGGTAGAGCAGGGTGCTGATGTGGCGGTTCCGCGTGTGAGCCATGGCTATGAGCCCTTTCATGCGGTGTATCGCCGAGAAACCTGCCTCCCGCTGGTAAAGGCTGCCTTAGAAAAGGGACAGACTAAAGCAACCATCTGGTATGAACAGGCGCGCCTCGTTGAACTCGATAAGCAAACGATGCTTGAGATTGACCCCCGTGGCGGTACGTTTATTAACGTAAACACGCCCGAGGAGCTTGCCGCTGTAGAACAACGTATTAACGATGGCACGATGACGAAAGCTGACGAATGACAAAAGTAAACGACAACATTCTAACTGTTCCGAACGCGTTGACGCTGTTTCGGCTTTTGCTCGTGCCCATTTTCTTTATTCTTCTTGTGTTTTACCACAACGACCTTGCGGCTTTTATTGTTTTTCTCATCGCTGCATCGACCGATTTTCTTGATGGGCTAGCCGCCCGCCTGCTCAATCAGGTTTCAAAGCTTGGACAGCAGCTCGATCCACTGGTTGATCGTCTTCTCATCCTTCTGGGCGTTATTGGTGTTTTTATGGTGGGGCGCATTGCTTTATGGATTCTCGTTGTTCTTGTTGTGCGCGACCTTTTGTTGGCCATTGTGACCATCTACCAAGAAAAATACCTCGATAAGCGGTTTGAAGTTATATTTCTCGGAAAAGTTACTACGGTTTTTATTATGATAGGCTTCTGCTTGCTCATATTGGGTGCACCCGAAGTGCCCGGATTGGGTCTTATCAACGCACCATTCTTGCCCGGCTGGGGACAAGAGCCCGCGCTTCTCGGCACCTGGTTTTTATACGTTGGAATTATCCTCTCGGTAACGTCGGGCTGTTATTACGTCGCACGGTGCATAAAGTATGCGAAAATGCAGAGGAACGAAAATCGTGGGGACAATAAAAACAGAGAATATAACAAATAGGATAGTAAACAAACGAGTGAAGAGGGCAAACTGCAACGTGAAACAAATATTTGGTGGAGAAGTACATGACACCGTCTAATGATTATCGGAGAACTCGACGCAATGGCGTCACGTATCGTCGCGCAGCCCTTGAGCAGCGCGATGGTCGCTCGCGCGCTTCTCGCCGCGAAAACAGCGCAGAGAATTACTCCGATGTTTATAGTGAGCAGATAAGCTACGATGAGGCTTTGAGCGGACAGGGTCTCAGCGGGCAAACCAGCTATAACGATAGCCGTAGTGTGCAAACGAGCCGAGCTCGTCGCTCGCGCGCAGGGCAGACTCGTGGAGCGCAAGGCCTTAATCCGTGGGCGCAAAATGAACCATGGCGCACTGAGGCAAACGCTACGCGCGCACGACTTGACGAGGCACGTCTTGACGTAGCCTCACTTGATGAAGCCACAGAAAAAACGAACTATGGTTTTGCCCCTCTGGGAAGCTTTGGGAACTATCAGCCTGACGGTACGCGCAAGAATGCGCCGGCATACCATCAGTTTGCCGACAAATCTGCCTTTGACAGACCTGCCTTTGACGGGCCTGCTTATGGTTCGTCTGGCTTTGATACCTCTGTTTTTGAAACAGCTGAGTCAGAAAATGACGGTGGTTTTTTCTCTCGATATAAGCGATTTTTTATCGTAGGAGCAATCCTCCTTGTGCTGCTCAGCGCGCTTGGGTTTTATGGCATTGACACGCTGCTCAATCTCAATACTATCCACAGCGGCGTTACGGTTTCCGGTGTTGATGTAGGGAACATGACGGTTGATGAGGCAGCTAATATTCTTGATGTTGAGCTGGTTAACAGGGCTGATGCAGAGCCAGTGAATATTTTTGCCGCTGCTGATCTTGTCGCAACGGGCGTAAATGAAAACACCCTTGATTTTACTGAGGGAGTCACTGCCTATGATGATACGGATTTTGAAGATGAGGAAGATCCTGCTCAGTCATGGTCTATTTCTGGCGCAACGCTTTCTGTTGACGTTGACGGTCAAAAACTCGCCGAGCAAGCGTATGCCGTGGGTCGTGGATCTGATTTTCTCCTTGGTCGCCTCAAAGCGGTTTTCTCAGGCGTTGAAATTGCTGGAACCCTTGAGTACGAACCTGCTCAACTCAGTGCGCTTAAAACCGTACTTACGCGTGCGGCAGGTTGGGAAACGGTCAACGCCGACATACGCTCAACCGATAAGGGTTTTGTAGTTGAGCCTGGAAAAGATGGACTGGTAGTTGACCACGACGCTTTTGTGAGCGCCCTTGATGCCGCCTATTTAGGGCAAGACCGCACAGTTGTTGTCTCCTTAGTTCCTGAGGCTCAGCTCATAGATGAAGAGAAAGCAGAGTATGCGCGCCAATGGGCAACTGAGGCTACGAGTGAGGCAGTGAACTTTGTGCCTGCTGACGTTGATTCTAAAAAATCGTGGCCTGCAGATGGCGATGTTTTGAGAGGCTGGGTAAGCACAACCATCAAACCAACTGATGCTCAGCCAGGCGATGAGGCAGAACTTGTTGCTTTTATTGACGAAGCCAAAGTATCAACTAACTTTGAAAAAGTTGTTGACATTAAAACGATACGAGTCAAACCAAAAAATGCTCACTTTGAAGTAGATGAGAATGGCGAAATAGAAATCATCGACGCTATCGAAGGCGCTGGTGTTGATTACGAGAAGCTCTCGCAGGCACTTGAAGAGACCGTGTTTGGCCCTCATCACAAAGCGGTCGCCGCAGCAAAAGCTGCTGAGTCTGGGACAAACGGCAACGGTGACGGAACCGAGGACAATACCGAAAACTCAACTACTTCCAGTGACACTCAGGCGCGCACCAATGCCCATACCAGCGCTGGCACTTCTGCCAGTAATGGTGCAGCCAGCAATGCGGCTTCGACCTCATCGGGGGCAGCTACGCGCGACATTGTTATTCCTATTGGCACACTACAGCCCAAGTTCACTACCGAAGACGCACAGGCCTTGCGCATAACCGACAAGATTTCGAGCTTCACCACAACGCACTCTTCGCCAGAAACGCGTGCGCATAACATTAAGCTTGCCTGCGACTTTATCAACGGCACGCTTATTGCCCCCGGCGACACGTGGTCTTTTCACGAAACTGTGGGAGACCCCACCACCGAGCGTGGTTTCCAGATGGATCGCGGCATAGCAGGCAATGAGTTTGTTGATGCGATTGGCGGTGGCGTGTGCCAGGTTGCTACGACAATTTTTAATGCCGCCTATGAGTCGGGTCTACCCATTGAAGAGCGTACCAACCATGCTTTATATCTCTCAAACTATCCCGATGGACGCGATGCGGCAGTTTCCTTTCCGAGTCCTGACCTAAAATTCACCAATGACACCCCTGACTGGATGGTGCTTACCATAGAGGCTACCGACGACCACGTTACGGCAACGTTGTGGGGTACTGACCCTGGCTATAAGGTTGAAACCAAAAAGGGCGCGTGGGCAAAGGGCACAAAATACAAAACCAAAAAGGTGGAAAACAACAAACTTTACGAAGATGAAGAAAAGGTCAAAACCAAGGGTGTGAACGGCAGCTCAATTTCGGTGACACGTCTTGTGTATGACCGTGCGGGCAAATTGATACGAGAGACGGTGTTTAGCTCGCGCTATCGTCCCATTGATGAAGTAATCGAAGTTGGAACTAAACCTCGACCTCCCAAAGATGATGACGATGACTCAGATACGAGTTCCAAACCAAAGAACAATGACGACGACTAAGGAAGAGGGCGACGCTGTGAGTTGTGCTGCGCCATCTGCTGCGCCAACATCCGAACTGCTAGCAGCAGACCAAAAGAAGCAAAACTATTATCAGTCAGAGCTTGAAACAATGGCCCGCGATGAGCTTGAGGCATTACAGCTCAAACGTCTTAAGGCAACGGTTGCAAACTGTTATGAGAATATTCCCTTTTACCGCAAGGCCTTTGACGGATTGGGGCTTACTCCGAATGATGTCAATTCGCTCGATGACTTACGCTCGCTTCCGTTTACCACCAAACAAGATATGCGCGATGCGTATCCCTTTGGCTTGTTTGCGGTTGATGTGCATGATCGCGTGCAACGCTTACACGCTTCAAGTGGCACAACGGGCAATGCGACGGTGTGTGGCTACACGCAAAATGACCTTAACAACTGGGGCGATTGTTTTGCGCGCTGCATTGCGCAGGCGGGCGGAGGTCCTGAGTCGATACTACAGATTTCTTACGGTTATGGTCTGTTTACGGGTGGGCTTGGAGCGCATGAGGGTGCTATCCGTATGGGCTCTACCATTCTCCCCATGTCAAGCGGCAATACCAAGCGACAAATACAGATGATGTCTGATTTTGGTGTTGATATTTTGGCCTGTACTCCGTCCTATGCCTTGCTTATTGCTGATACCGCCTTGGAAATGGGTCTTAATCCTGCGACTGACTTTAAGGTTTCAGGCGCTATTTTGGGCGCTGAGCCCTGCTCAGAAAATATGCGCAAAGAAATTGAGAACAAGTTAGGCGTTAAAGTTATAGATATTTATGGGCTTTCTGAGGTTATGGGGCCTGGTGTGTCCTGCGAGTGCAGCTACCAAGACGGCCTGCACGTTGCCGAGGATCACTTCATCATAGAAATCATCGACCCGCAAACGCTTGAGCCCGTGGCAGAAGGAGAGTGGGGTGAGCTGGTATTTACTACGCTTACCAAAGAATGTTCACCGCTTATTCGCTATCGCACGCGGGATATTTCACGGATTATTCCTGGTGTGTGCAGCTGTGGGCGCACCTTGCGGCGCATGGATCGCATTAGTGGCCGCACCGATGACATGCTCATTATTCGTGGGGTCAACGTGTTCCCGAGCCAGATACAGCAGGTTATCTCTTCCTTTGACGAGGTTACGAGCTACTATCAGATTATACTTACGCGTCGCGGAGCACTTGACCACGTAACGTTGCAGGTAGAAACGGTGCCCGACTTTGACTTTGATGAGATTCGCAAAATTGAGGATTTGGCTCATCGCATTAACTCTGAACTTAAGAGCAATTTGCAGGTTGCGGTTGACGTAAAAATTGTTGAACCAAAAAGCATTGAGCGCAGTGAAGGCAAGGCAAAACGCGTTGTCGATTTGCGGTAAACTATGAGGCAGCAAAGGCATTTGTTGCAAAAAGAGGAGCAAGCTATGATTGACCAAATCACGGTATTTCTTGAAAACGACCGAGGTCGACTTGCTGCTATGTGCAGAGCGCTCGGAGATGCGAACATATCTATGCGTGCGCTTACCATTGCCGATACTGCTGATTATGGCGTTGCACGCATTATCGCTGATGAGCCCACGCGAGCATGTGAGGCGCTTGTTGATGCTGGTTATCGTGCTAAGATAACCAAGGTGTGTGCCGTTTCTATTCCAGATCGCGCCGGAGGACTTGCAGAACTCTTTGAAGCTTTTGACGAAGCAGGAGTCAATGTTGAGTACGCCTATTGCTTTAGTGCGCACGCCGGTGAGGCCGTTGACATACTGCGCGTTGATGATAACGAGCGCGTTTTTGCTATTGTAGATGAGGCAGGCTTTAAGCTGCTTGCCCCTGAGGACGTCTATAACGCATAGTGCGTTGTGGGTAGAGTTTGGTGGAGATAGGACGCAGCATGATGGCACCTCAAAAAAAATCCTCCCCAAAAAAGGGGACGCATAAAAACCCGCCGAGATCTCCTCAAGTACGGCAAGAAAAAACGTGGGTTATTGTTGCCCGCTGGATTATTATCGCCTTGGTAGTGCTTGCACTTGGTGGAGGTTTGTTTGTGGGAGCGGCAAGCCGAGCTTTTTCGCTGCCAAACGAACGTGCGGCAACCGAGAGCACAACGAGCGAGGTCGCAGTAAGCACTGCGCACTATCGTCTGACTCCGCAAACGTTTCTCCCAGAAACTGACCTTATCGCTGGTAGACCCGTTTCTGACTACGAGGGCTTAACCGATGACCTCCCCAATATAGATGCAGGCTATGCAGGCCTGTACACCGCCGACGGACAGGCACTTTTTGAGCGTAAGGTAGATAAAAAGACGCCGATGGCATCAACTACCAAGCTCATGACTGCCCTGATTGCCCTTGAGACAACTACGTTGGATACTGAAATGACGGTTAGCCAAAAGGCCGGCTATATGGAGGGTACGGGATCTGGCATCTTGCCAAACATGGTTCTGACGCTTTCAGACTTGCTGTATTGCATGCTGTTGCCTTCGGGCAATGATGCGGCTGTGTGCATTGCCGAAAACATTAGTGAGAGCGAGGAAGACTTTACGGCTCTTATGAACAAAAAGGCTGCCGATCTTGGAATGACCTCTACTCATTATGGAGATGCAACGGGCTGGTCTGATGACAACAACTACACAACCATTGAAGACTACAGTAAGCTCACCTGTGAGGTCATGAAAAATGCAACCTTTAGAGAGATAGTTGCAACGCGCGAGAAAAACATCAAAGTTGACAACACCACGCTTGAGCTTGAAAGTACCAATAAAATGTATGACTATCTTGATGCAGTTGAAATCGTTGGCATAAAAACTGGGCACACCTACGGCGCTGGTTACTGCTTTATTGGTGGCGCTAAGCTTAATGGTGTGGAGTTGTATTCTATTGTCTTTGACTGCAACGATAGAGAAGGAAGTTTTGAGGATTCTGCAACGCTTCTTAGTTGGGGCCTTGGGCATTTCGAAACGGTAGAGCTGGTAAACCCTACACAAGAACTCGGCATGCTGTTTCCTGCGGGACTTTCAAATACCAGTGTTGTTTTGTCTGTTCCCGAGGCTATACAGGTGAGCAATTTTGATTTTAATGGTCCTTTCAAATACGTTATTGATCTTGATGATGTGCGAGGCGCAGTTGAGGAAGGACAGGTTTGTGGCTCAATAACGTGGCTGCAAGATGGCAGAACAGTGGTAACCTCTGACCTTATAGCAGGACAAAGTATTGTTGGTTCCAGCGCGCGCAGTTCGTCTGATGGTTTTTGGGCGGGCGTTTCCAATGGGTTCCAAATACTTCTTAATACCGTTGGCATCGCGCAAGAAACCAACTCATCATCTACCCTCCAATCGCACCGCGAGGGGCGAAAAGCAGCCTAATGAGCAAGATGAGTGGCGTAAAGCCAAAGGGGACGAGTGCTGTAAAATCAGGGGGGACGAGTGCCGCAGAGTCAGATAGGGCGCAGTTTGCTTTTCTCGACGGCCTTGGCAGAATTCGCCTGAGCGGTGCTTCTGCTCCTCTTTTTGTCCATACCATGACAACGGTTGATATTTCGCGCCTTGATAAGGTTGGTACGGCAGCAGCTGCGCTGGTGCTAACGGGGCAGGCAGAGATTATCGATCTTGTGATAATAACGCGCACAGGAGATACTGAATATATGCTCACGACTCACCCGTCAACCAAAGGCGAGGTATTTGCTTGGCTTGAGGCCCATGCTGAACTGAGCGACGAAACGGGCGCCGTCTTTAGCCAGCTGGAGCTCGAGGACAAAACAAAAGACCTCAAAACGGTTGCTGTTTATGGTCCCGCCGCCCACACCATTATTGACGATTTAGCCGCTGGTGAGCTTGATGCGACACTGGGAGGACGCTGTGCTGGACTTTGCACCTTGGACGGACTCCCAGCCTTTGTTTTTAGCTATCCGCTGCTTGAGGGAGGCTACTTTGAGCTTTCGGTTGCGCCCTCTCTCTCGCCAAGTCTTGAGCATCTTTTATTGAGTTTTCCTGAGATTGATCCTGCTTCGTGGGAGGAGTATTGTGCGGCTCGTCAGGCGGCACGTACGTGGTTTTCTGGCGCAGAACGTAGTGAGTATTGCCAGCCTGACACTCCTGAGCTCAGCGCGCTTTTGCGCACTACCCGTGATTTTGTGGGCGCTCGTGCTCTTAAAACGCTCTAGGTGATGGCACGCGCTGTTTCGTGTTAAAATCAAAATGGAATACGAAAGGACGAGCTATGAGCAACACAGTAAGCTGCCCGGTATGTCGTCATGAAATCGACGCAAGTGCCAATGAATGTATATATTGTGGTTTCAAGTTGGTGGGTGCAACGCAGGAGTTTTCAACTCCCGGCACGGGAGGCATAGCCATAGATGGTACGGAGCTGCGTGGAACACCTCATTTAACCGTTACCAAAGGCCCCATTGCTGGCGAGGTTTTTTCTTTGGAGCCCTTGCCCGTGAGCATAGGGCGTGATCCAGACTGCGACTTGTTCTTAAACAATATGACCGTTTCGCGTCGCCACGCACTCATCTTAGAGGAAAACGGTAAGCTCCTCATTCGCGATGGTGATTCTCTTAACGGTACGTGGATAGACGGCAAAGTTGTCGAGGAAGCAGAACTTGTTGAAGGCACGTTGGTTCAAGTCGGAACGTTCTCGATGCGCTTTTCTTGCCTCTAGTGTTTCTTATGCGTAGGTGTACTCGTCTGCACCAACCTGCTATTTTATCTCGTCGCTACCCGTATAGAAATCGAAATCAGAAACCGTGCAGCTCACGTAGGCAGCATTGTTTGGTATCGACCTACCTCGGTATATCTCATTAAATGAGCAGGCAGCAATTTTCCAGTAATAGATTCTTTCTCCAACCGCTTTGGTGCCTTGCATAACGAAGTTTCCACGGGGGTCAGTGCCTTCTGCAGCAATGGTGATGCCTTCGCCAGAAAGTTCTTGAAAATCTGCGAGTGTTTTCATCTCGTCCTTAACGCTTGCAGCGTTGAGATTTATGTAGCGCAGCTTGTGTTGCGCGCCTAAGTCTCCCCGTGCCATCTCAAGCGACCAAGAGCCGTTAAAAAATTCTTGGAGTTCTCCGGGAGTATAAGGAACGTACGATCCTTCAAAAAATCCTTCCATGAACTCATCGGTGACAGACTGGGGCATAAAGATAATACCTTGTCCTTTTGCCGTTGGATCAATAGAATCGGGAGTATAGCGCTCGTCTTGGAAAATCGTTCGTCCGTCACCACTGAGGCTTTTTACTGCATCACTGACCTTTTTATCAAGGTTGTTTACGAGGATAGGCATATTCTCGTCGATGGCAGCGCGTGTCTCAGCCTGCGTTAAAGTTATTGGGTTACGATCCGCACCGTTTGAGAGTGTGGTTAGGATGCCATTCAGTGCAACGGCAACCAGCGCAAGAGCAGCAACCAAAATGAGACCATAGACGATAATAAAAGCAGGAGATTTGAGCTGAAGCTTTCCGCCACCCCGAATATGATAATTGCCACTATTCTCAGTAAGAGGCGTGTAGGCATCTGGTTTGCTGGTACCTTTGGTGTAGTTTTGGAAGCCCGTCTTTTTAGAGGAAGCTGTTTTGGCAGAAGCAGAAAAAGTGCCGAGCGCAGAGGTCTTTGTACTGTCTCTTCGAGCAGTTCCCGTGCGTGGCTTTTGTGAATCTTGAGCACTTTGCTGGATAGCTCTTGCCCTGCCTGAGCGCTCCTTGTTGCGTCCTGAGGCTTGCCGTGCACTGCGCTCCAAGTCGTCTTGCTCTATTTCGCGGATGCTGATGCGTCGAGAATCGCGGGTGCTTGTTCCGGCAGGTTTTTTGCTGTCTGTATCCAAAACTTGCTTGTTGTCTTTGTCTGCGTTCTTTTCAATCTCGTTTTCTTCTTCAAAAGCAAAGGGAAGCTCAGGTACACTTTCGCCAACAGCGGCATAACTCATGGTTGAGCCGGCGTTGTTATCAGCAGTGGTGCTGTTATCGGCAGCGGTGCTGTTATCGGCAACGTCGTCGTTGTCCGCAGCAACATCGCTCGTATCGCCATCGCTCGTATCGCCATCACCATCGCCGTCATCATCGTCAGTGTTTCGAGCATGATAACGCGTGCTCGTGCGCGAATAAGCACTGGCGTCAGCGTCAACATCAACCACAATGTCAGCGTTGGTTTTCTCGTCAATCGTTTCGTCCACCGCCAACTCAGCACTTTTGCTCGCTTCGCTTATGTCCAATTGCCTGGATGTGATGGGCTTACGCTCAGCATGGGGTACTCTTTGCCTATTGGAAGCACTTGCCTTACGGTAGTTTGATGTTCTTTTGTTCATAAATCTAACAAACCTCCAATGGATAACAAACAGCACTCAGCAGACATTTTCTTACTTCGCCTTTGTGTGCTCTTATCGGCAGGATTCTCCTGTGGCGCATTTTCTTAAGCGTTTCAGGGAATAGTAGTGTATCAACATTGTAGCATTACATTTCCTCAACGAATATCTCGGAGGTCAAACGGCGTTTCTTGGTATACGCAATGGTTGAGCCAGTTGGCAAAGAACTGATGAGCGTAGGTGCGCCAACGAATGAGCGGCGTTTTGCTCGGGTCATCATCGGGATAGTAGTTGCACGGCACGGCAATAGGGAGTCCAGCGGCAACATCACGCTTATATTCGCGGTCTAAAGTGAGGTCATCATATTCAAGATGTCCCGTAACAAATATCTGCCGGTCTCCGTTTGCAAAGACAACCGCTCCTGCTTCTTTTGAGCCTGCAATTACCTTAAGCTCAGAGGTTTTTAGGTCATCGGGCAGCACGGTTACGTAGCGCGATTGCGGCATAAGGAAGGAATCGTCAAAACCACGCATGAGATGGTTTGTTTTATCGTAAATTTCAATCTCGTATACGCCAGAGAGCTTTTTGTCCATGAGGCGCTTTTCGATTCCATAAAAATGCCACAGGGCGGCATTCACGCCCCAGCAGATATACAGCGAGCTAAACACGTTCTTGCGCGACCACTCAAACACTTTTGTGAGCTTATCCCAATAGTCCACCTGCTCATAGGGTAGGGTTTCAACGGGTGCGCCCGTAACGATAAGTCCGTCAAAGCGACGCTTGAGGGCTTCGTCCGACGAAAGATAAAAGGCTTCCATGTGTGCCTCTGAAGTATTTTTTGAAACGTGCCCACTCATAGAAATGAGCGTGAGATGCACCTGCAAGGGTGAGTTCGAGAGTAGGCGAATAAGCTGAGTTTCGGTATCAATTTTAGTGGGCATGAGGTTGACAATGGCAATCTCAAGCGGACGAATGTCTTGTTTTCGTGCGCGCTTTTCTGTCATAAGAAAAATATTCTCTTTTGACAACGTTTCGATGGCAGGAAGCCCATCGGGCACATTGACTGGCATAACTCATACCTCGTTTTCTCTTGTGTGCGTGTGGCACGTCATTTTGGTGCGTGCCAACGTATTTTCTGTGCTTGCGTTGGTACTTCTTGCAATAATGCAGAAGTTTACGTCTTCTTATGATTGTAACGGATAGCGCTGATGCAGTACAATGAGGATATGAGTTCACCAGTCAACAAAACTACCACTGCCCCGCCTCTTGAGGGTACGGTGTTCGACCTCGCTGTACAAGACGTGCAGCGCAGACTTGCCGTGCTTGGCTATGAGCTTGGCGACGAGGTAGACAAAGGGCTCTATGGAGAAAAAACTCTTGCGGCCATTTCGGCTTTTAAGGCTAGCACGCAGCTTCCAGAAGGTGAGCTGCTTGACCAAGCAACTTGGATTGCCCTGGTAGACGCAAGCCTTACGATGGGGGAGCGTAGTCTGTATTTGCATCGACCTTATTTTCAGGGGCGCGATGTGGTTATGCTGCAAGGGGCTCTTTCGTCGTTGGGATTTTCGCTTGCGGTCGACGGGATTTTTGATGCTACCACTGAGTGCGCCGTGCGCGATTTTCAAGCGAGTATGGGTCTGCCCGACAAAGGCATTGTTGGTGAGGAAACCTTTGTCGCTCTGCAGCGACTTCGCCATGCGTGGGAAGGTAAGGCTGGCGTACGTCTTGAGGGACGAAGCTGTGTGCCTGCGCGAGATCCTGAGGTGCTCAAAGCGCAGAGCGTGTGTGTGTTTGGCGTTACCGAGATGACCCGCTCGGTAGCGGAGCGTGTTTCAAACCTTGCTCACGCGACCTGTGAGGGAGCTAAAGTGATGAGTGCGTCATCTTTGACGCGACCACCAGCAAAAGGCGCTTGGGTTGTTGGTTTGACGGAAGCTGATGTTATCGGGGATATAAAGTTTGCGGAAGGGATAAAGACCGCACTCGGTGCTGGTCTTGCGGCGTGTAGTGAAGACGAGTGTCGCATTGAGCTTAAGCTTGCTTCTCGTAACACCGAATATCCGCAAGTGCTGTGGGAGCAATATGCTGCCGCCACTATTCTTGATGCTTTGTGCGATGAGCTTGTAAAACGTGGTTAATTTTTTACCAGAGGATTTCTAAATCATTGCAAACAGAATATCAAAGGCTTCTCCAAAGCTTACTTTGTTGAGATAGGCAGTTGCGACAACGCTGAGCGCCAAAGCCACGACGGCAGCGACAAAGACGACTGTCCCAATGCGCACGATATTTCGAATGGCTCCCGATACAAGGGCTTTGGTTCCCCGTTTGGGCGGAGCCGAAAACTCATGGTAAACATGAACCTGCTTGCCCGTTGACATGGTGAGAACAGAGCTGTTGTCTGCAGCGTTTGCGAGGCTTGCAGCGTTAGCAGGGGTAGAGAGGGGAGCTACGGAGGTAGGAGCGGCAGAGAGGGTAGAAGGATTTTTTGATGTGTCATCAGCCACGCTTATTGCTGCGGGTGCCTTTTCGGAGCTTTTTGTGGCTTGCTCCAAAAGTCGCTTAAGCTCCTTGTTCTGTAGGTCGAGGTCAACCAAATCAACCACGTGCGTTGCCAGCTCTTGGGTAAGTTTTTCTTTTTCATCAAGAGTCTTTTGCAAGGCGGCCTCAACGGTGTGCGTTCCAGCGCTTGCCTGTTGCAAATCGCCAACGAGTTCATCGCGGCTTGCGAGCTCAACCTCGAGTTTTTCGTACGCTTCTTCAAGTTCTTGTTTAAGTACGCCGGATATATCGCGCTCGTGACGCAAATCTGCCGTAAGGTCTTGCAAAAGACCCTCACGCTGCTGAATGCCCACATTGAGCTGCTGTATTTGCCCTTCCAATTCCTGAATACGCTCATACATAAGCGTTTCGCTATTGGCAAGGTATTCTTGTGCAGCGGTGAGGTCATCGGCTTTGGCAAGCTCAAAGCCAAAGTCAATGTTTTTCTTATCGGCAAAAATGAGAACGTTGCCTTGGCGGTAGTGCGCAGACTTCTCAGTAGGAATGAGCAAGTCCTGCTCGGTGACTTCATAGAGATGTAAATTGTTAAAGCGACCTTTGTTAATCATGGTACCTTTGGTTCATTTCTCTTTTGTTGGCTCCTGCGGGGGCGGTCAGCTGACCGCCCCCGCAGGAGCGTTGTTAAAACTAGGAGGCGTGCTTTGCGATAAACTCGTCAAGCGCAACACGGATTATCTCCGAAGAGTTGCTGGGCTCAACGCCGTTGATTTTGTTGTAGGCAGAAAGCTCAAGAAGCTTAACGTACTGATCTGCGTAGATATAAAACCCCTTATAAACGGTAGGGCGATCAACACCCTTTTCATTTTGCAGTGCCTTCTGCAGTGCCTTTGCCCCCCGCTTTGGAGCTGTCTTCGTTGTAGTTTCCATAATTACTCCTTTTCTCGCATCGTTTATTTTTACGACATTTCTGGTAGTTTTTACTAGTTTTCGAAAAAACTTTTCAAATCAGCTTGACAACCCGAAAAAATGTGTGTATGCTAGCATACCCTAACAAAGTCAAGCAGTCAAGCAATTAACCTTTGCCACAACTGCCCCACACGAAAGAGGAAGTCATGCGTTCGTTTGCAAGGTCACATAAGCAACTATATCACTATGATAGCAATCAAGCAAATTTATTTACTATTTTGTCAAGAACCTCATATTTTCTTGTTGCTGTGGCAGTGCTGCTGAGCCTTTTTGTTCTTTGTTCTCCATTGGCGTATGCGGAGCAAGATAATGATAGGACGCCTCAAAACGAGCAGCTTCGAAGCCCTCTGTTCGAAAGCCCCCACGAGCAAAACGAACAAGAAGTAGTTCGCACGGTTGAGGAGGTGCGTGCCAAAACGATTACACGCATTGTTGCTCCCGAGCTGCTGGAGGGTGGATACGAAGCTATAAGACAGGCTTTTGAGGCACGTGTGTTTTATGCCGACGATACGTTCGAGGGCTATTTGGACTTCGAATCTTTGACCTTTGAGCCAGCCTATAGAACTGTGGAGCGTCAAATTGAGCGCGTTGCCTGGTATAGCAATCTTCCTGCTGCAGACATTATCCATATTCCCACCTCACGTGCGTATCTTATTTCAAGTGATGAGGGTCCGGGGGCCAGCATTACGGCAGACCTCGAAATGGCAGCAATACGATGGATTTCAAAAAGCACTGATGCTGCAGGACGTCCAGTTGGCTATACGGCGGAGGTAACGTATCGTGGCAGCGAGCGAGAACTGATTGTTGACTATATTACCGCAACTGCTTTATATCGTGGTACGTTTACGCTGATTGACACCGAGCTTGTGCCGCAGGCTCAGGTTGTTTCTGCTCCCTTTGCGCTACCCATGTCACCACTCCTGTTCGAAACTATCCCAGGCACTTCAGTGCCATACGGCGCAATGGCAACGACTGTAGGTGTTTTGCTGTTGGGAGTGCTTGCTTTTGCATTCTTTATCCGTCGCTGGAACGTAAAGCTCATAGCTCTTGACGAGAATGGATCTGCCAAAACGCTGGCGAGAAAGCACGTGCGTCTTGTTGAGGGACGTGCAACTTTTGTTGTTCCCGAGGGTTGCTCATTGGTGTCTCCTACCGTGGCACATGTTGTTCGTGTAAAACAATCCCTTGTGGATAAGGGCGAGTTTCTTAACGTGGTATGGCGTGGTTGCCTTTTGTTTCAGCTTCCACTTGCGTGTGAGATAGATCTCCAAAAACGTCTTTTTGAGATGGCGGCTGCAAGTCCACTCGATGAAATTATTGAGGTTGAGCCCGAAGGGAGCTTTGCATGAAAAATTCCCCTAAACATTTTGTTGCCTTGTTGTCTTTTGTTTTGGCGTTAGCGTTGGCTGTACCAGCTGGCAATGCATATGCTGTTTCGGATATCCCTGCTAGGCAAGAAGGCAATGCGCGTGCCCCTCAAGATGGTGGTATGGCAAATGACCTTGCGTTTACCCTGCAAACCCTTACGGCAAAAGCTTCCAAGAAGGTTAAGGGTGTCAAAGTGACATCTGTGGGTCATACTTCTGTGAAAATAACATGGAAAAAGAGTGCGGACGCTACCGGCTACGAGGTCTACCGAGCAACGGCCAAAAAGGGCAAATATACTAAGGTTGGTACTATCCAAGGCGGTACCAAAACAAGCTTTACTAATAAGAAACTCAAAACGGGCAAGACCTATTATTATAAAGTTCGCACTGTTTCTGGTGCCAAAAAAGGTGCGTTTAGCAAGGTAGTTGCAGGAAAGCCCGTGCCAAAGGCACCTCAGATTAAGACTGCTGCAACAAGCCATGATGTTATTAAAATATCCTGGAAGCCTGTTGCTGGTGCAACCGGCTATGAGGTGTACCGTGCAACGTCTAAAACTGGCAAATATACCAAGGCTGGCGTTGTCCAAAGTGGTGTCAAGAAAAGTTTTACCAACAAAAAGCTTAAGCCAAACAAAACGTACTACTTCAAAGTGCGCGCCGTGTGCAAGGGTGGCAAAGGCGCGTTTTGTAAGCCCAAGAGCGGAAAAATCTACGCTAACCGCTCACAGCGACCACCGGCACCTTCGAACCCTAACTACACCTATGTATGGACTGACACCTCACACTATGAGCGGGTGGTGGTAACGCCTGCGTGGGATGAGGAAGTTCATGTTCCAGCGGTGGTTTGCGACTGTGGTCAAGTTTTTCTTCTCTCTGTTCCTTACAACGAATTCCAAGAACACATGGAAGCGCATTATGCCGTCAGCGAGCTCTACGGCTACTACAACACCCTAGTAGCTGTCACTATCCATCACCCTGCTGTCTACGGAGAAGTCTGGGTCGTATCCGGCTACTGGAAGTTGGTAAAGAAGTGATAAAACTTAGTAAAATTATCAGTGCTATTGAAAAGTCCTTTGCACGTTTTTACATACAACAAGAAAGCTCCAAAAAGAAAGGACAACCCATGAAAGCACTATCTAAAAAGCCACTAAAGAGCGTCTTGACGATACTCATATCACTCCTCCTTGTTTTGCCAATGCTCTTTGGGGCGGCACCGCTGTCAGAGATTTCAACTACCAGAAGTGAGGCGGATTCTACAGAGGCTGGACGAGTAGGGGAGCGCTCCGATGACAAAGCGACTTCAGCTTTTGTGCCTGACAAAACAGAGAATGCTAAGGACGATCAATCGGCATCAAAAACGAAAAGAGGCAATGAGCCTGCCAAAGAAAACGCTGACTCTCTCAATGAGCCTCATGAAGACGAACCGACTGTTCCTTTGGCAGATGAGCCCATCGTACCTCTTGCCGCTGATGGCCCTACCATTAACAAAGATGATGCTGGAGATTATTATTCGGACTCCTCCTTTGACCTCTTGGTCTGGACGGCCGACAAAAATCTTGACACAAGCATTACGCCACCAAACCCTCCTCTGAAAAACACCATGTATGGCTATGGAGAAATTACAAAGCTTGAAACGTGGAAGCCAGGAACTAAATCCCCTGACAACCAAACTGTCATGTCGGGGACAAACAACAAGTTTACGGCATATATTACTATCACCGACCCAACCACCGCAAATGAATATGCGGTTAGTCGTACCGTTACAGAACTTTGGTGCCAAACACCCGGCAGAAACAATCCAGCCCTACACCAAACAGGTGATCTAACACTAACGTATCGTGGTTTTGACCATCGAACCGATGTTTATGTGTACGCAGTAAAGATCGACTTTGGCCCACGGTTCCAAGGTGCTGCTGAAGGAGAAATGCGCTTTAAGATAAAGACCAAAGCCCAAGTGAGAAAAGGCTCGACCGATGCCTCAAAAACCCCTGCGACCAGTGGAGGTATGTACTCCTTTGCCGGTGCGACTTTTGGTGTATTTAAGTTCAAACCAAGCCTTACAAGTACTCAAAGAACAGCACACGCCACAAACGTGAGGAACCTTCTAAGCAATGAGGCGACACGCCAGTCAGCGGTTAATAGCTACATAAGCAACAGCCAGTATAGCTCGTATGCTACCTTTGAAGGCATGCTTGTGGTTAAAGGTTCCGACGGTTTCTCAGAATGGTCAAAGCAACTGCTTTATGGCAACTACTTTATGATTGAACTCGAAGCCCCTGCTGGCTACAACCTCTCTGGTGAGGTAAAAACCTTTGTCTTAAACCACGCCAATCAAAACAGAACTATAACTTTTAACGACGCACCTCAAACTGGACAAGTATGGCTGCAAAAACTATCCGCAAACTCAGGCATTACCGAAAACAACCCTTGCTATTCACTTGAAGGCGCAACCTTTGATGTTTTCTATGAGATAAGTGGGGCTAAAGTAGGTACGCTTACCACGGACAAAAACGGCAATTCTAACACGTTGAAAGGACTTGCTCTCGGAGCGTATTATGTTAAAGAAACCCAAGCCCCTCCCGGCTACGCCCTCAACCCTGACCCCGTGCGCTTTTCGCTTACTCCTGCTCGCCCAGGCACCGTTATTAGCTTTGATTTTCGGGTGCATGACGCGCCCTTGGGTGATCCTGCCCCTGTGAAAATTCAAAAGCTCGATCCTCGCACGGGTGAGGCCTACGGCATTGACGATCCAACGGGCGCAAGCCTTGCGGGTGCTCAGTTTACGTGGGAATACTATGCGGGTTACTACGACACCCCAGAAGCAGCCCGAGCTTCGGGTGCTCCGACGAGAACATGGGTGTTAGAAACGAAGGATAATGGCATTGCATGGCTCTCTAACGATTATTTATTGGCAAGCTCTGATCCTCTTTATCTTATTAGTGCAGGTTATCCTATAATCCCCCTCGGCACCGTCATTATCCAAGAAACAAAGGCTCCAGCTGCTTACCTGCTCCCAGACCCTAACCCCATCTCACTGCTCAAAATTACTCCGGGAGCCAACAACAGAGTAAACAGAGAGCTTTATACCGATGGTATCAAACAAGACAGCATTGAGCGCTTAAACGCTCTCATTGTTCCCGAAACGCCTCGAACCATCGAACTTAAAAAGGTGGACGCAGACAGCAATGAGCCCCTTGAAGGCGCACTCTTTGCCCTGTATGAAGAAGAGGTAGAAGGCTCTGGCGTGTTCAAAGACGAGCCGCGCACACAAAAGAGAACCGACGAAACCGGCACAGTCTTGTTCTCTCCGCTTGAACCAGGTACCTATTTGATTGTTGAGCTTGAGCCAGTTGACGGGTGGATTTTACCCAAAGACGCAAGTGAGATAGTTACGCTTACTGCCGACGACGCAACCAAAAGTATTACCCGCAAAAACAAGCGGCGCGACCTAGAAATAAATAAGCTTGAAAAGGGCACTGAAAAACCCGTTGCAAACACGGAGTTCACCCTTCACAAAAAGCTCAAAAAAGGTAACGAACCTAAAAATCCAGACGCGGCGCACATAACCGACGAACACGGCAGCTGGGAGTTCATTGCTACACTTACAACAGACAACAACGGTAAGGTTGCTTATCCGCAGCTCACCTCTGGCTCATATCGCCTTGAAGAAACTCTGCCAAACCCTCAGTATGCTTCAGCACAAGAAAGCGGGCAAAGTCCCGTTCAGTATTTCGAAATTGTTCCCACCTCAACCGATGAAATTCAGGTATTTTACGACGAACTTATACAACTCTCGTGCGAGGTTTATAAAGATACTATCAACATTACCTCGGCAGCTTTTAGAACCATGGATGAGGATTATCTGCAAATAAATAACATTGGCACGGAGGAGTATGCCTACAAGGTAGGGTTCCGCTCAACCTCCAATGTACGCGCTGATGAGTTCACCGTAGTAGACCCCATGGAAAATGCTCAGGCGGGGCAGGTTCGTTTGACGCAGCTGTGGACACCCGTTGCTACCGGTGATACCGATGGGTGCTTTAATCTGTGGTATCGCACCAACCAAACAGACCCAACCACTAATTATTCAAACGCTAATGCTATGAGTAATAATCCGTATAATCCCAACAATCCTGAAAATGTACAGCTCTATTCTTCTGCAGGGTGGCAGCTCTGGGCAGAAAACCTTTCTACAACAGAAACAACGCATTTGTATGTTGCAGACCTTGGCTTGGCAGATGATGAGTACATTACCGGCGTGCGCTACGAGTATGGTTCGGTTGAGGTTGGTTTTAGCACTGCAAAAGGACTCATTACAAGACAGCAGCTCAATAAGTCTTCGTTGGATTGGTCGGAGAGCACCCTTGCCCAAAACTTCAATCTTACGCAGCCAGCTTCAGGTGCTTCGGCAGCAAATCCGTATCCGGCGTATTATCTTGTTGTGTGCCCGCAAGAAATCCTTCCACCTCAGCAAATCACGGCATCGGCACAGGCAAATATCGCGCGCAACGCCGTACTAACCGACAAAGTAAATGACCATGTTGCTACCACAACCATAACTTCCTTTTTTACGGAGTTTTCTTTCTCGATACCGTCTGGGAACGAGGGTGTTATTGCAATGGGCTATCCGCAAACGGGCGACGCAAAAGGCGTTTGGTTTCTGTTTGGTGCCGTAGGCTTTCTGCTGGGATTGTGCGTAGTATTTGGAGTGATATTAAGAAAGAGCTTATTGAGGGTGAGGGCGGCTTCAAGCTCGTCTGGGGTATCAGGTGTAGCGCGCCCATTGCACGCGGCAAGAACAACAAGACCGGCAGGAGCAATAAAAGCAGCAAGAGCAACAAGAACAGCAGGAGCAACAGCAAGAATGCGCCGCGCTCCCCAAAAGACTCAGAAACACAACAAGAAACACCAGAACTAACCATCAACTGCTAAAACAGGAGGCTCTCATGCACGACACACTCAAAGGCATTCTTCTAGAAACAAATATGCTAGCAAGCTCGAACACAAATAAAATAGCCAATAGCATTGCTCAGGAGGAAGCTGAGCGCTACTTCGATGGCCTTGCCAAAAGTATTCATCTTGCGGCAGATGTGCCGAGCTTTATCGTTGCGCCACGTTGTTCAGGACGCACCTCTTTGGCGTATCGCTATATTCAAAAGTACCGCCAAGATGAAAACGTTCACTGGCTCGATGGCAGCACAGAGGTGTTTGTGCAAGGGGTTGAAACAGGAAGCCTCCTCGGGTTTCTCACTAAAAACGCCGTTCCTAATGTGAGCGAGCAGATGCTCATCATAGACGACTTAACTTACCTTGAGCCGTGGCAGGCGCAGCGCCTCTCAGATGACCTTGATACACTGGTTGAGCAAGGTTGGCGCGTTTTGGTGATAACGACGCCGCAGTGCGATTGCTACGACAACCTCCAGTCCGACCGCTGCCTTATAGCAGGCGCTAACCTTTTGAACAAGATGCACAGCACGCCTGAGCAACAACTCGATTGCACGCTGCATTTTCTGTGCGACGATTTGCCGCTCGAGCTTCGTCTTTTTGCAACGCTGGCGGCAATACTGCAAGAGCTTGAAACTAAAGAGGCCTGCTCGCTCGGGTTTTCGGTGCATGACGATGTGGCTCAGATGGTTGCTACGCTCAATCCACTTTTTGAACTAGATAATGAGCAGCCCACCAAGCTTGTCCTTAAGGGAATGCCGCTTGCGCACTTATTGCCGTCAATCCAAGAAGTTTTTTCGGAATACTATGGCGATGCGCCTTGCGAGAAGCGCGCCGAACGTATTATAGAAACCCTAACCCGCCTTTCAATGGAGCTTCTCAAGAAAGGTAAGCACGCTCGCTCGCATGAAACCCTGTCTTGTGTTGAACTTTTGGTTGCAAACCAAGCGCAGGCAAGCGGAGGGCAGATAAATGAAGCACACACAAACGAGAAAACATCAGCTGCGCAAGCGGTTGAAAAAATACCAGGCACACATGCGCTGGACGCAAAAGTGCTCACCCCAGGCGCAAAAGTGCTCGATCCAAGCGCAAAAGAGCCGAACGCCTATGAACTAGAAGTCAAACCGTCACGGGTAAAAATGCCCAACGCCAAAACGCTCCGCAGAGCAAAAATACGTGCCGAGCAAGAACCTCTTTATGTTCGCCTTTTCGGAGAGCTTGAGATATATCGAGGCAATACGCGCGTTGAGCATCGTTACCTGCGCGGCAAGCGAGTTCAGAGCCTTTTGGCTCTCATACTTCTCAGCCCAAGAAAATGTGTAACGCGCGACACGGTCATTCAGCAATTTTGGCCGCAGTTTGAAGGGGAGCGGGCAGTCAACAATTTTCATGTTACGGCCTCTCGACTTACCCGCACGCTTGCCCCCTCTCCTGATGCCGAGGAGCGGTACTTTTTCCGCAATGGTTCGCACTACTATTTTGACAGCGAGTTGGTTGCCAGCGATGTTGACCAGTTTGAGGAGCAGGCGCGCAAGGTAATCCGTAGTGAGCTCAGTTGTGAGCAACGCCTTGAGGCCGTGTTTCAGATGGAGAGTTTGTACCGCGATGATTTGTTGGTAGGGGTTCGGCTCGATGGAGCTTTGTTGCAGTATCGCAAGCGGCAACACAACCTGCTTGTTGATGCTCTTCTTACTGCCGCCGACCTTACAAGCGGCAGGGGAGATGTGCAGTCCTCTTTGTGGTTCACCCGTCGCGCTTATGATTATGATCACGCGCGTGAGGACGTGTATCGGGCCTTGATGGATGCGCAGTCAAGTGCGGGACAGCGTACCTCTGCCATAGAAACCTATTTTGCGTGCAAGGAGTTTCTCCATGAGGAGCTGGGCATATTGCCGTCCTTGAGAACCACTGCGCTGTATCAGGACTTAATCCTTAACCGGGGCTAGGTGCAAATTGGCTAGGGCTCGGCGCGTGGTCAGATGCGTGGCAGTCGCGCGGATCGGCGCGATTTGACCGAGGCTCGGCGTGATTTGACCAGAGCTCGGCGCAACACACCATAAAAAGGTTCCCCAAAGGTTCGGCGCGATATATCGCCAAAAATCTCGCAGTTTTGTAGCGGCTAAGGGGTGACAAAATGCCGTCAAGCTGCTAAAATGACAGGTCTGTCCCTTCGGGTCTGTGGTTGCGGAGCTGTGTATCAACCTTGTATTGCAGCTCTTAGTCCATGGCAGACGCGGTCAAAAGGATCCACGTAAGTGTGCGGGTTTCTGCACATGAGCATGGCGCGTCTTAGGGGTAAGCCGTACCGCCTGTGATGAAACACCCGTTTCCCGGGCGAGAGAGCTAGTAGTGAGATAGTATCAAGCGACCGTTCCAGTATGCGAGTGTGGGGTCAAAGACCAGGTCAGCCGAAGGGGCCTTGAGATATGAATATGGTTTATGAGAACACGAGAACGATTTAAGCGAGTAGTTTGTGGGGGGAGGAAGTAGGTTTTATGCCAACGGTTAGATATGTGGCGCAACGCCAGCAGCAAAAGAAAGTATCAGTGCAGGCGCTGCCTCTTATATTGTTGTGTGTGTTGTGCTTTTTGCCACTGGGGCTTTTTGGCTGCAACGAGGTGCCAGACCCCAAGCCGGTAACCATGGTATCCAAGGTGCCCCCAACCGCTGTTCAAAGCGAAGGCGTCTTGAAAGTAGGAGTTGATTCCGGACGCGCACCGTATGCTGGTTTGTCAAAAGGAAATCTTGTAGGCATTGATGTTGATATTGCAGCTGCACTTGCAGACAAGCTCGGATTAAAACTTGAGCTTGTTGACATAGCAGACAAAAGAGCCGATGAGCTTTTTGTTGCAGGTGATATTGACATGGTCATGGACGTTGAGGAAAGTGGCGTGAGACTTGATAGGGGCATTGAGATTGGTCCCTACCTTGAAAGTGGCCCAGCAATTTTTTCTCTCATTGATGAAAATACCTCGTCGGATCTTGATCTTGATATTCTTGTCGGCACGTCAATAGTCGCACAAAAAGATTCGCTTTCTGCCTGGGCGGTCAAAAACACTTTTGGAGAGCAAGCTCTTATTGAGGCAGACAGAATTGAAGATGCCTTTGCTATGGTTGAGAATGGCTCCGCTGCGTATGCTGCTGCCGATGCCATTGCTGGTTCGTATTTGTCGAGCAACTATGGTGCGGTGTCTTGTGCCATGCTGCTTCCCGATTCGAAAATTGGCGTATACCTTGGCGTTGCCGCTGAAAATGATGATCTTGCCGGTGCCCTTACCGAGGCGCTTATCAATATTCGAGACGACAGCACGCTTTCCGTCATTCTTGCGAAATGGCTGGGTTCCATCTCTTCAAATGTGGTGGCAAGCTCAGTGGCTATCATTGCGCAAAGCACCGAACTAGGTCTTTCTCCAGAAGGCGTGACACCTGGCGATGTCGATACGGGCGATGATTTGCCCGATCCGACAAACGCCGGCGAGCCCGAGGATGAAGGGCAGAATTAAGAACAGAACTAAGGCTAAGGGCAGGCGTTTGCGCTCAACGTCGCTCCCTGCTTCAAGCGCTTTTGTGCTTTACTGTGTAAGAGAGGCGTAAATGGTATAAAATTGCGAGTGGTGTACAGAGGGCTCGACGACAGCTATTCATCGAGTACCACAATGGGTGTAATCTGCGCATGGGCGCAGAAACCATAAACAAGGAGAGTATGAGTAAAAGGAGGGTTTTATGTTGTTGAAAAAGAAAAGCATTCTTGTCGTGCTAACGAGTCTTATTATGGCTTTGAGCTTGGCACTGATAGGTTGTGGCGGCACGCCGGAAGCAACCGATGGCGATGCTGCCGACGCGCAAGCTGCGGGTGGCGACGCTGCTCCTACCGAGATGATTTTGGTAAAAGAGGGCAAGCTCATCGTTGGCTCTGACTGCGATTATCCACCCTTTATTTTTATGGATGGTGCAAAACCCGCTGGCTTTGAGTATGATCTTATGCTCGAAATTGGCAAAAAGCTTGACCTTGAGGTTGAGTATCTTGCGCCCCAAAACTTTGATTCACTTATTGCATCAGTTGCCGCTGGCAGCAAGATGGACATCGGTGTTTCATCCTTTACCATTAACGACGAGCGCAAAAAGTTGGTAAACTTCTGCACACCGTATTTTGATTCAAACCAAGCGATTGTATCTCTCAAGTCAAAGGCCTATACGAATGCTTCTGACCTTGAGGGTATGGTTATTGCCGCACAGAGCGGAACTACCGGTGCTGACTGGGCGCAGGAAAACATCCCTGGCATCACTTTGAAACCCTTCAATCAAACGAGTGAAGCTATTGCTGCGGTTTTGGCAGGCGACGCCGAGGCTGTTGTGTATGACGAGCCTGTTGCTGCCGAGCACGTTGCTGAGCAGTATGCAGGAGAGCTTGAGATTATTCAAAGTGTTCCAACGGGCGAGCAATATGGTTTTGCTGTTTCTAAGGACAATCCGGTACTCGAGGCTGCTGTTAATCAGGCATTGCTCGACCTTAAGGCAGACGGCACCTTTGACCTTATTTTCTTGAAGTACTTCCCTGGCGTTACACCGCCCTCTTTGCGTTAATGCACTGAGAGATAGCTCGGCGTAACGAGACGGCTAGAATACACTGCCTGAAACACGGCAGAGAGAAAGTAGGCACGAAAAGATGAAACGAAGCACCACTGCAAAGGCGTGGAGGAAACCTCTCCTTACACTACTTGCCTTTGCAGTGGTGCTCTCTTTTTGTGTCCAGCTTGCCACATCTTACTCGGCAGAGGCACTAACGGTTACTACCACTACCGCTAAGTCCAATCAGGCCAGCGGCAACAGTGTTGTTGGTGGTCAACCCACGCGGGTTACGTGGGAGGCAAAGGTTGATGAGGGAGAGGCGGTGTCTTCCGTCACGCTCACCTTTCCTGCGGGCTCCTCGTTTGCCGATAATGCCAATGTGCAGGCGACCATTTTGTATCAAGAAGACCCGCGCCGCGCCGCTCAGCGTATAGAAGTTGAGCAGAGCTATGAGCTTGACGGCGAAAGTGTAGTTATCACCTTTGGAGAGCTCATTGAAACAGACTATGTTATTCGCGTCGAGGTTCACAATGTTGCGCTACCTGCTTTAGGTGGGGAGTATGTTGTCGGCGGGAGCTACGTTGACGAGAATGGGGCCATTCAAACCCTTGCAGATTCCCCTACTATTACGGTTATTGGCACCACGCTTGTTGACCGAATTATCACTTGGCTTGACGGACAAAAGTGGGTTGAGTCGTGGAACTCAGTGCTGTTTCTCAGGATTTTCTTTAACCCGCAGCTTATTGTTGCCGCATTCCCCAATTTGTTCTTTGGGTGGCTGCGCTCGCTGGGATTAGTATTACTCGGCTTCCCACTCGCCATACCCTTTGGTCTTGGGTTTGCATTTTTACGTATGTCGCGCCTTGGCATACTGCGTTTTCTCGCAAGTATTTACGTCAATGTTATTCGTGGTACGCCGCTTTTCTTACAGATGTACATAGTCATCATTGGTATTCAAATAGCGGGTGCGTCGTTTAACAGTTACTTCTTGGGTGTTATTGTACTTGCGGTTAATTCGAGCGCCTATCTTGCCGAGATTTTCCGTGCGGGCATTCAGTCTATCCATAAAGGACAGTTTGAAGCATCGGCGTCTTTGGGCATGAATGGCGTTCAGACTATGTTCTCGGTCATCATTCCGCAGACGGTCAGACGCGTTATTCCTACGGCAACGTCTGAGTTTATTTTGCTCTACAAAGACACTGCGCTGCTTGCTGCGGTAGGCGTTATGGAAATGATGATGTTTGCGAAGTCTATGGCGGCGGTTTCGGGCAATATGACACCGTACGTGGTGGCTGCGTGTTACTATCTGGTGGTTACGTTGCCGCTTACTAAGGTCATAGCAAACTTTGAGAAAAAACTTGCAGCTGCAGACGGCACCACTTCTGAACCGCCTGCCAAAAAGAAAAAGCGCGTAGGCCTGTTTTCTACGAGCGAGTCTAATGCGCCGGATGCGCCGGATGCGCTGGGTGCGCTGGGTGCGCCGAATCCGCCGGGCGCGCCGGATACTTCAGATGCGCTAAATGCACCGAGCAACAAAAGCACACAGAACGTAAAGAAAGCACAGAACGCAAAGAAAGAGGGTGGGGAATAGATGAGCCCTCGTACAACCAGCGCAAATAAAAACAACAAACCTGTTGTGCGTATTGAAAACCTGCACAAGTATTTTGGCACGCTTGAGGTGCTTAAAGGCGTTGATTTAGAGGTTGAGCGGGGAGAGGTGGTCTGTATTCTTGGGCCCTCTGGTTCAGGGAAATCAACCCTTTTGCGCTGCGTCAACTTACTCGAAAAACCAACTTCGGGCACCATTTGGTTTGAGGATACCAATATTACCGACCCCCAAACCGACATCAACAAAATACGTGAACACGTTGGTATGGTGTTTCAGTCGTTTAATCTGTTTCCGCATCTTTCTGCCAAAGGCAACGTCATGCTTGCGCAGCGCAAAGTGCTCAAGCGTTCCAAAGAGGAGTCTGACCGCATAGCCGTAGAACAGCTGAAAAAAGTTGGTCTCGGCGATCGCATAGATTATATGCCCGCCCAGCTTTCTGGCGGACAACAACAGCGTGTTGCTATCGCGCGCGCCTTGGCAATGGATCCGCACGTCATGCTCTTTGACGAGGTAACCTCTGCCCTTGACCCCGAACTGGTAAGAGGCGTGCTCGATGTTATGCGCGAGCTTGCGCAAGGTGGCATGACCATGATGGTAGTTACCCATGAGATGGGTTTTGCCCGCGACGTGGCCGACCGGGTCATTTTTATGGACGGAGGCGTTATCGTGGAACAAGGAAGTCCCGAGGAGGTTTTTGACCACCCCCACCATGAGCGCACAAAAAACTTCTTAGGGCATATCTCGTAAGCTATCTCGTAAGCCATCTTGTAAACTGCGCTTTTTGCTACGCACCCTGCAAGGGGCTCCAGTTTTCTCATTTTCAATTCTTTCAAAATGGTTTCAAAATGCAGCGTAATGTGTGTGTTGCTCCTTAATTTGCTATCATGGAACTACGAAAAACGAAACCATGAAACGTAGCACTTGCGCCACCAGAGCAAACACCTCTGTTGGCGCGCCACAGTCCTGTAAACCGCGAGGAAGGAACTCATATGGAAATCACGGTAACCGGTCGTAAAATGACGGTAAGCGATGCACTGCGCTCCTATGTTGAGGAGAAAATCGGAAGTTCCGTAAAAGTGTTTGATATTAGTCCTATGTCGGCAGAGGTGGTCTTACGAAAAGAGAAAAACCCCTCCAATCCCAATCCAGCCATTGCCGAGGTCACCTTGTATACCAAGGGTCATATTATTCGAACCGAAGAAGCTGAGGAAGACATGTATGCTGCCATCGACATTGCAGCTGCAAAGGTCGAGCGTCAGCTTCGCAAGTATAAAACCCGTGTTGTTGACCGCCGTCACCACGGCAAAAAGCTGCAGGAAATGATTCAAGAAAACGTGGTTGGCAGCGATGCCCCGCCTGCAAGCGTTTTGCCCGTTTTAGATGAGCACGTTACTACGGTTGGTGAGGACGAGGCTCGAGTTGTTCGCATAAAAGAGGTTGACCTTATTGCTCTTAACGAGGAAGAAGCTCTTTTGCAAATCGACTTGCTCGGGCATGACTTTTTTATGTACAGCGATGCGACCGACGGGCTGGTGAGCGTAATGTATCGTCGTAAAGACGGTAGCTACGGCATACTCAAGCCCAGCATTGAAACTTTGGACGACTAGCGGGGAAGCTTCTGCATGGCGAGGGTCAATAGACAACCAAATACGGCAAGACCAAGCGCGCGGCAGGGCGCATCTGGGTCTGCTCCCGTGCGGGCGTCTGCAGCCAGGTCTGCTCCCGTGCGGGCGCCTGCTGCCAAGCGAAGCTCATCGGCAAAAACGAGCACCCAACAAACACAAAAAGCAAAATCAAGCAAGCAAACCGCACGGCCAGCAAAGGAAAAAGCAGCACCGCCTCCTCAATATCGCTCCATTAAGGCGCTCATTGTCATAGCCGGCCTGCTTTTTTGCCTTGTTTTTGCCTTTTTGACGTTGCAGCCAGTTTTGCGCGAGTATTATGTGGCGAGCCGAGCGCACGATTTGCAGATGGCTGAATATGCAGCTGTATTAGACCGCAACGAGAAAATCGAGAGCCAGATTGCCAGCCTTGAAACACCTGAAGGCATTGAAGATCGCGCGCGCGAGCAGTTTGGTTGGGTTCGCAAGGGCGAGGAAGTGGTTAATATCACGGGTTTGGAGCTTTCTGATTCTTCAACGGTATTGCCTGCTGCGATTGCCCCTGGCTCAGTTGCCGCAGAGTCAAACTGGTGGACAAACCTGCTAGATTATTTGTTTGATGTGGACACGAGCAAGCAGGCATCAGAGCAGCACGACCCCTTTGTTCGCTGAGTATTTGCCCTTTGACGAGGTGTTACGTTGGGGCATTCTGCTTGTTTTGCCGCAAAACCCCACCTAGAGCCCAAAACCCCAATAACCTCAAAAAAAATTCAAAAAAATGCAACCTCGCGCGACTTCGGGGGGTTTTATTTGACGTAGGGTCTTGAAATTCGGACAGAAACGTGACATAATAGTCGAGAAATAACAAAAAGTGTGTGGGAAGTTTGCAAGTAGCATGTCAGAGATGTGTAGAAGCCCATTTTCGAAAAACTGTCTGAAATCCAAGAAAACATAAACAGGTGGCTCGTGTTTGTGCGCGCCCAAAACGAAAGGAAGTACCATGTACAAGAAGTTATCAAACAAAACTGCTGCAAAAGCAAGCATCTCTTTGCAAAAGAGGGCACTTGCTATCTTTGTGGCAATTGCACTGGCGTGTACTGGTGTAGCAGCTCCTGCAAGTGCCTTTGCAGATGAGGTCGTAGAGCCTCTTGAGCTTGTTGCTCCAGAAGCTGCTGTTGCTGAGGACGCAGCAGACGAAGCCGAGGATTTTGCTGCAGAGGATGCCGCAGAGGATGCGGTAGAGGAAGATGAGGCGATTGAGCCTTTGGCTGCAGAAGTTGCCCCAGCTAGCTCTGAAGAAAAATCAGTGGCTGCCAAGGCAATTACGACTCTGGATGCCGTATCAGTCAAAAACGCTACGGAACTCCTCAATGCAGTCAACAACGCAACACAACCGCGTGTCATCACATTAACGCAGAACATTTCCCTCGTAGGTTCAGACCGAGTTACCATTACCAACGGCAAAAATATTACGCTCAAGGGAAACTTTGTATTAACGGGCAGCGCATATGAGGTTATTGATGTTTATACGGGCGGAACCTTTGTCCTCGATGGCGTCACGGTAACCAATGCAGGAACCGGCTATGGAATCTGGAATGACGGTATCTTTACCATGAAAAGCGGAAAAGTCATAAACTGCAAAAATAGCGGCGTCTACAACACCAACACCTTTGTCTTGCAAGGCGGCACTATTTCGGGCAATAAGAGCAGCGGTTCTGGTGCTGGTGTTCGCACAACGGGCAATAGTGCTTTTCGTATGTCTGGTGGTGCTATCACAGGGAATACCTCTGGTTCAGAAGGTGCTGGTGCCTACTGTGGTGGTTCGCTTGTTTTGTCTGGCGGTACCATCTCAAACAACACTTCTGCAGGCGACGGCGGCGGACTGAGCATACGGTCAACTTTTACGATGTCAGGCGGTACGGTATCTGGCAATACTGCTGCCTTTGATGGTGGCGGCATAGATTTATTTAACGGTAATTTTAGCATCACAGGTGGTACTATCTCAAATAACACCGCTAAAGGAAGCGGCACAGCCTTCGGTAGGGGTGGTGGCATTTATTGCCAAAGTGCAACGTTTGCTTTTAACAAGGCTACTGTTTCTGGCAATACAGCCGGCAAAAATGGTGGTGGAATCTACTGTACCTCTACAACATTTACTATGAGCGGTGGCACTATTACGGGCAACAAAACTACCGGTGCTGACGGCGGCGGTCTCGCCATTGGCTTCACCGACAAGAAAATCAAGCTTAATGGTGGCATCATTTCAAATAATACTGCCAAAGGAAACGGCGGCGGTTTGGCCATGGACTCCTACTACTTTAAGAATTTGACCATTGCAAAGGCGGTAAAGTTTTCGGGCAATAAAGCAAAAGATGCCCGCAAGCCAAGCCCTCGCGAAGGCAGATACTATGTGGCTAAAATTAAGTGCACGTCATGGAGCTCGAAGTTTGTACAGGGCTACAACAATTACGACATCAGCAATCCTGGTGGCACCAAAACAAAGGTCAAGGCTACCAAGCCAAAGGTAGGCGGTAAGTCTAAGATAACTGCCTATACCAAATACGGATATGACTACGCAGATTTCCCCATAAAAGGTGGCGGTGACTTTACTATCTCAGTAAAGAAGGGTAGCACTAAGGTAAAAATTGACAAAGGCGGCAGGCTCACTATTCCTAAAGGACACAAAAAAGGAACATTCAAAGTAACCATTATTGCCAAGAACAAAAAAGGAACTGGCAAGAAAACGGTAACGATTGTTGTCAAGTAACTGAAGTATTTACAAAAGACCTCGGAAACGGGGTCTTTTGTTGTTCGGTTATTCGGTGTTCGTTTGGAAAAAGTTTATGCCTTCGTTGACAAAGTAACCAAACGGGAGTACATTTGCTCCGTAGAGAGAAGTGCTAACTGCATACGTGACCGTGGAGAATATATTTAGAGCAAGAGGATTTGAGTGAAAGGACTGACCATGACAAAAAACTTACAAAACTCTAGCAAGGCAGCAAGCAAGACTCCAGCAGTAACATTTCGTAAAAAATTTATTGCATTCTTTTTGACGCTCGCGCTCGCATGTACGGGCTTTGCGGTAGCTCCTGCAACGGCATTTGCAGATGATGCATCAGGAGATGATGCTGTTTTTGTTGGAGAGATACGAGCATCAGAAGCTAAGACGGATGCTTCGAAGAAAAATCCTCTCACGTCGCTTGGCACGTCTGGTGCAATCGAAGCCCTGTCTGGCACGTCGGTTGTAAAACCCCTGGCTACTGTTGGCACGGTCACGGATCTTGCAACGGCGGTTATCAACGCTCCGCAAAACACGCCAACGACCATTCAGTTAACTGCTGATATCGATTTGGGAGCTTATTATCTTCCTATTTCAAAGGGTCAAGATATCACGTTGACCGGTGCGTTTAAGCTCAAAGGCTCTGATGTCAGCGTTGGAAACGATTATTTGGGTACCGTTATTTGGGTTGATACTGGAGCAAAGCTCACCCTTTCAGGCATCACTGTTATCAACACCAGCAGCAAAGGTGCTGGTGTTGGTGTGGAATCTGGCGGAACCCTCACTTTGAAAAGCGGTACAATTTCTGGCTGCAAAGATACTGGCGTCTTTAGCTTTGGCAACATTGCTATGACGGGTGGCACAATAACAAAGTGCATGTCTGCTTACGGCGGCGGTGGTGTAGTAGTTGCAGGCGGCACCTTCAAAATGTCTGGCGGTAAGATAACGGAGAACAAGTCAAGCGTTCATGGCGGCGGCGTGTATGTGAGCAAGGGCACGTTTACTATGACGGGCGGCACTATCTCAAAAAATAAGGCTACAAAGTGCGGAGCTGGTCTCGTCACTTTTTCGACCTTCAAAATGTCTGGTGGTAAAATAATCGAAAACACTGCCAGTCAAGATGGCGGCGGCGCATATGTTGTGAAATCTGGCAACATGAACATAACAAAAGGTGCTGTTACCGATAATGTGGCAAAGAAATTTGGTGGCGGTGTAGCTACAGAAGACTATGCCAAGCTGAAGGTAGCCAAGAAAGGCAAGTTCTCTGACAATCGCGCAAAGGGTGCCTACAAGCGCCTTGCAAAATATAATAAGATTTACAAAAAAAATATTAAGTCCAAAAAGTGGAGCTACAACCTCAAGCAGGGTTACAACAACTTTGATATTGCTGGTCCTTACCTTGGCGCAAAAACTACGGCAAAAGGTAAGCCAAGTATTAAGGGCGCAAGCACCATTAAGCTAAGGAAGGGTTACGCAAAAACCTCTAAGGTATATGTGGGCAAAGGTTATCCAGCACCTAAGTTTTCTATTACAAAAAACACGGGAAGCAAAAAAGTTACGATTAACAGCAAGGGTAAGCTGACCATTCCAAAAGGCCTCAAAAAGGGAAATCACAAGATTACCATTCAGGCCAAGAACTCCTCGGGAGTAAAAACAAAAACCATTACCATAAAGGTTAGCTAGCGCTTTTTGTGGCATTTCCTGTTCTGAGAGGTGCCAAAAATTGTGGTAGTTTGACAGGGCTTGCTCGTAGAGCAAGCCCTGCTTTTATCTCCGAACTCCTGTAGTCTGTTGAGGTGCAAGCAAAACTCAGGTATTATTATGCGTGGTCGGGGGCGTGGCGGAATTGGCATACGCAGTGGACTTAAAATCCACCACCGCAAGGTTTATGAGTTCGAGTCTCATCGCCCCTACCAATTATGCTTTTGTGCTTTTCTCGCAGCCGCAGACATGATACAATACGCAAGCTGTCTTTTGGGCTCCAGTTGTGTTTACGGAGCACGCAGAGAGTACTGAAAGTAGGTTTTATGCGCCGTTAGCTCAGTTGGTAGAGCAGAGGACTTTTAATCCTAAGGTCGCGGGTTCGATTCCCTCACGGCGTACCAGCTATTTGCAAAAGAGCCCCGATAAGGGGCTCTTTTTTTTGTTCAAGATGTCCGTGAGGGAATCGAAGCCAGACATGGGGCGAGGCGTCATCAAACGTGCCAGTGGCACGTTTGTAGCCGAGGGTCCGAAGTGAGCCAAGCGAACAAGGACACGCAATTTTGAGGTTTCCAAAATTGCGTCGATTCCCTCACGGCGTACCAGCTATTTGCAAAAGAGCCCCGATAGGGGTTCTTTTTTTTTGTTCAAGACGTCCGTGAGGGAATCGAAGCCAGAATGCGTGTTACACCAGTGCAAGCTTTTTGCTCGGACGACCCGCCCTTGGTTTCTCAGCAAGACGCGCCGCTATGCTGTCGGTGGTTACAAAGACATCTCGTCCTTTCCTAAAACCATCAAGCAATCCTGCCGATACCATCTGCGACACACGCCCCCGTGACACTCCAAGCATATCGGCTGCTTTATAGGCGGCAACAGCACTGATGGTGTCAAGACTTGCTTCGATTGCAATAAGCAGGATGCGTCCATTCTGCTGCGGTTTGTTTCCAAACGTTGCCTTTGGGATTTCAAGGTCGTACATCAGCCTATGCTCAATGTCCAACCGTAACCAATCGGTGGCCATAAAAGCTGCTTCCCTTAGGGTGCCTCCTTGAGTTCCCCCGTCCATATCAAAGGGCAACGTCACAAGCTTTCCCTCGCTTTCATATATTTCAAACTCGTAAACATAGTGCATATTGCCTCCCTTTAGAATTGCTACCAGTTATTTCAAGCCAGCCTGTTTCTTAATCAGCCTTACGGTTGTTTCCAGAAGCTCTCGATGCCTTGGGACTGTTGTCCAGCGTCCGTCTGGGTGGGTAAACTTGTCATGATTAGCCCCTTCCCTTGTTCACAAAGCCACAACTTTCAAGAAACCTGACAAGATCCTTTCTTTTAGTCATTGTCGAACCTTTCATTTATATTATAAACTATAGTTTAGAAATAACAAGATTCTTTCTAATGAGTAGTATAACATATATTTAATTCTATAGAAATACAACAATAAGCTAGCATATGTAAATTGTCAGCAGCAGAAAACGGATAGGTAGATGGAGGGCGACAGCATAGTACAAAATAATAAGAGGCGGAGAAAGAACTAGGCCACAGAGGCTCGAACCAGAGGGAAAAGGTAGAGGCAGCCTGCTTTTACTTTACGCCCCTATAAAGGTGTCCGGTGGTATATCCCTCGCGCTTGGGAAGCACGCCGGCATCGCGCACCGCTAAATTAACGGCACGCACCGCTCGCTGAACCTCCTCGGCAATCTCTGAGGTGCTAAGCAGCGTTGCATCAACAAGGAAGTTTGTAATGCCGAGGCTCAGAAGCCTTGGTATCTCGCCAAAAAGATCAAGCGGGATAGCGTTGTAGATGTGGCTTCTCCCCATTGCATCGGTGCGCACAGGAAAACGATAGCCCTTTCTATCCTCCAGCAGACGAGGCGTTTTTCTCCGGGTGCAGCGTGCGCAGTCCTCCGTACAGTCGCCTTGCGCCATGAGTACACAGTGTTCGCTCACCATGAGCTCTTGAAAACCGCCTATCGTGATGCCGAGGGGCAAAGGAGCTTGTGGGGCAAGCTGCTCAAGATCTTCATAGGATAGCTCGGGGCTGAGCCAAGCCATCTGCGCCCCACACTGAGCAAGCAGGGCAAGGGCCTCACTATTAAGGGCGGGGAGAGAGGGACCAGATTCTGCCTTCACGCCTGCTTCACCAGCTTCACAAAGAGCGCCCAAGGTATTGGCTACCAGAGCTTGGTCCTCGCCAACAATGGCATTGTCCTTCGGATCTCCAGCAAAGAAGTGAGCAAAGCTCTCCTGGTTTTTGTCATGGATTATGGAAGGAAGCCAGGGCTGTGGAATTACTTTAGGTGCAGCTTTTTTACTCGCTGCCGCAAAGTCCAATGCTGCCCCCTCTAAATCAAGGCTCACAACATGACCGTAAATAACCTTTGCTCCTGCCTTTGCGGCAGCTCGTGCGCCCTCAGCATTGCGCACGAGTACGGCAAGCTGAACCTTGCCTCGTCGGGCAGGGGCTGGAGCAGCATAGGCAGCCTGTGGCGCAAGACGACGCTCATGCCACGGCGCACAGATGATCTCGCTGAGCTTTTCAAGAGCTTCTGCGCGGCAAGCGTGAAGTGCGGCAAAGCCGAGCCCAACACCCTCGTCAAGCTCAACGATACAATCGTCAACGCTAAACGGTGTTCCTCCAATACGACAGACATGCTCAATAACGTCGTCGACCGTAAGCTCCTTGGTGCGCGCTGCTTCAACGAGCGGACCAGTCGCAACCGCCGTAGCATCGCCGTTAGGTAGGCTCACCCGTACTTCCAGCGGCTTACCAAGGCGCAGCTTGACCTCAAAAGCAACCGGAACAAGCCCACCTTGACCTGCAAACAGAGATTTCTCAAGGCTTTGTTGCGTTTTTTGTTCGAGTGCGTTGTTGTAGACGCGAAACACACGATCGCCCTTTGAGACTCCTGCCCTTATTTCAAGATAGATGGTGCTTTTTGCTGGTGCAGAGGTAAGAGGCGCACCTTTCGCTCCCGCGCCATCGTAAAAATCCTCAAGAGTTACAACTTTATTACCCTTAGTAGTCCAGACTTCAAGCTTGTCGCCGCGCTCAACGTCTCGGGTAAGCTCAATGCCAATTATCGCACCCTTGAGCTCGGTTATGCGTCCTACCAAAGTGCCCCGATTGTTGGGTCGCTGATAACTCATCATAGTATTTGAGCGGTTTTCCTCAAGATATGCGGTAGTAAAGCTCCGAGAAAAGACTTCGGCGAGTTCATCGCTTGCAGTATCCAAGTTGCTTGCAGTACCCGAATCACTTCCCACGCTCAAGCCGTCTGCAGCATCCATGTCGCTCACGTCGTCCAATTCGCCCCCACTATCCAAGGAGCCCGCTCTGTCCAAAGGTTCCACACCATCCAAGGCCGCCCGATACGCTTGCGTTGCTGTTGAAACGTAGGTCGCAGACTTCATGCGTCCTTCAATTTTGAGCGATGATGCACCACTTGCCGCAAGCTCGCCCAACAAAGGCAGCGAACACAAATCACCTGCCGAGAGGAGATGATCGCCGGGCGTTGCAACCGCTCGTCCGGTTGAAGTATCTATGAGCTTGTACGGCAGACGGCACGGTTGTGCACAAAGCCCTCGATTGGCAGAGCGCTGCCCAATAATCGACGACATATAACATTGCCCCGAATAGCAAAAGCAGAGTGCTCCGTGGGCAAAAACCTCAGTTTCGACTCCTAAATCAGCCGCTCGAACAGAGAGGGTTTGTATCTCTGATAAGCTGAGTTCTCGGGCAAGCGTAACGCGTGCTGCCCCAAGTTTTGCCAAAGCTTTTATATCAGCCGAGCTGTGGGCATTGAGCTGGGTTGAAGCATGAAGCTTGAGGTCGGGTACCGCACGAGCGAGCGCGCGCAACAAACCAAGATCTTGTACGATAACTGCGTCTACCCCTCGAGCCCACGCCTGACGACCGAGCTCAAGTGCTTTATCAAACTCACTCTCTTTAATTACGGTGTTAAGCGTAAGGTAAACACGACGTCCAGCCAAATGTGCAATGTCGCAAAGTTCCCGCAGGTCATCGAGCAAAAAGTTATCTGCCCCTCGTCGTGCATTGAAATCAGAAACACCAAAATAGACGGCATCTGCACCAGCTGCGAGGGCAGCAAAAAAAGCATCACGATTGCCCGCAGGGGCAAGCAGTTCAGGAATTATAGTTTTTTCGCTCATTTTTTAGCCCTTTCCACAACCTTTTTTACATATTACAGCACGTTTACACTGTAACCCTACAAAAACATCAACAAATCTTTCACGTGGTATAATAGGATAAGAACAATTTTGGAGGTTGACATGGTATCACGTACCAAACGCGCAAAAGCAGTGCCCAAGAAACATATCATACCATTTGCTTTGTTTGCTTTCGCCCTTTCTTTTATTCTCATTTTTGGCGTTGTAACGGCAAGTGGCTTTGCAATTGTGGGCTCGTGGCTCAAAGATTTGCCCGACGTTAGCGACGTCGAGGCGTTTTCGGTTCCGCAAAAAACCTATGTGTACGCCAGCGATGAAACAACGCTGTTGGCGACCTTTTATGCTGAAGACCGAGAGCCCGTAACAGCTGCTGAGGTTTCTCAGCATGTGTTTGATGCGAGCATCGCTGTTGAAGATGAGCGCTACTGGGAACATAACGGTATCGACATCATGGGTATTGCACGTGCTGCGGTAATGGATCTTTTGGGCGATTCGCAAGGTGCTTCAACCATTACGCAGCAATTTGTACGCCAAACCTTGCTTAGCTCGGTAGCGACCGAACGAACCCTAGAGCGTAAGGTACGCGAGGCAGCACTGGCCATGGAGGTAGAAAAAACCTATGGCAAAGATGCTGTTTTGATGATGTACCTCAACACCATCAACTACGGTGATGGAGCCTATGGCATCCAATCGGCTGCCCAACACTACTTTTCTAAAAATGCGAGCGAGCTTACCTTAGAAGAAGCCGCCCTGCTCGCGGGTATTCCTCAGCAACCAACGTACAACAACCCTGTGTATTATCCTGAAAACGCGCTGCATCGACGCGCGCAGGTCTTGGATAGAATGCACGTTAATAAGTACATTACCAAAGAAGAATACGATCGCGCAATTGCCACCGATCTCAATCTTAATTTGAACGAGCGCAACAACGACGGTATTTTTGAGGCTCACTACTTTGCCTCGTATGTACGCGGCATTTTGCAGGAGGATTATGGCAGCACGGCGGTTTTTAACAACGGCCTGAAGGTTATTACTACCATTGACATGGATATGCAAAAAGCTGCGGAGAAAGCTTGTAAGCGCAAGGAGAAAACGCTTGACAAAGATGTTGAGGTTTCTTTGACGTGCGTCGAGCCATCAACGGGTTATATTTTGGCAATGCGTGGCGGTAAGGATTATCGCAAAGACGAGTGGTCTACCAGCACCGATATGCGTCGTCAAGCGGGCTCGACCTTTAAGGCATTTGCCCTCGTTGCTTGTCTTGAGGAAGGCATTTCTCCTTCAACGTCCGTTTTGGGTTCGTCACCCCTTAAAATTGATGACTGGAAGGTTGCAAATTACGGTGGCGCAAGCTATGGAACTTTGACGCTGGCGAGTGCTACGCATGTTTCGTCCAACACGGCATACGCTCGCGTAGTACGCAAAATTGGACCTGAAGCAGTTGTTGATGTTGCCCAGCGTATGGGTATCCAAAATGAGCTGCAGCCCGTCAATTCGATAGTGCTTGGTTCGCAAGGGGTTAATACGCTTGAGATGGCTTCAGCGTTTGGCACCCTGTCTACCGGTGGCGTTCACAACAAGGCGACTGCCATCAAGACAATCTACGATAAAAGCGGCAACGTCATTTTTGAGGCTACTCCCTCAAAGGATCGAGCCATTTCTCCTGAGGTTGCCTACGCTGCCACCAACGTACTTAAAGGTGTTTTGACGGGGGCAGGAACGGGTGCCTTGGCATATTTGCCTAATCAAGAAGCGGCAGGAAAAACAGGAACTTCTGATGACTGGAACGACTCATGGTTTGTTGGCTACACGCCACAGCTTTCAACAGCAGTATGGATTGGCGCACGCCAGCAGCGCTACATTGCCGATAATGTTGGTGGTGCGAACTGCTGTCCCGTGTGGAAAGAGTTTATGTTGTTTGCCCTGAAATCCTATTCTAAGGCAGAGTTTCCTGAGAGCAAAAATCCTCCTTACAATAGCAAGATAAGCTTGTATTCAAAAGAGGAACTGCAAGCTATCGAGGACAAGAAGAAGAAAGATGCGGAAAAGAAAGAGAAGGAAAGGAAAGCAAAAGAAGAGCAGGAACGCCGAGATCGCGAAGCGGCTGAAGCTGCGGAAAATAATCAGAACAACAATGCAACAAAACCTGACAAACCAAAAGAAAAACCGACCACACCCAATCCGCCCGTAACCCCTCCGGGTGATGGCGGCGGTGAGGCGAATGGTGGCGGCGGTGACCCCGGCGGTGATGGTGGTGGTTCTGTTGGCGGCGGGCCGTAAAGATAGGCTTTGATACCCGCGTCGTGCGAAGCACGACGCGGGTATATTTTATCCCTCTGTTTATTACTTATTGCTCTTTTTTTTACGGTAGTCGTAGTCGCTTTTAAGCATTTCTCTAAGCGAAAGCTCAGGTTTCCAACCCAGCAACTCTTTTGCACGGCTGATGTCTGCTGTGAGCTTGGCAGGGTCACCCGCGCGACGCTCAACATATTCGTACTCAAAATCAAACATTTCTTGTGCGGCGTCAACCACCTCGCGCACAGAATAACCACTGCCGCTTCCCAAGTTTACCAACAGCGAGTCGTTGTTTTTGAGCAGGTATTCTGCTCCAAGAATGTGAGCTTTTGCCAGATCGGTAACGTGGATATAGTCGCGTATGCAGGTGCCATCGGGCGTGTTATAGTCGCTGCCAAAAATAGAGAGCTTGTCGCGTATGCCAAGTGCCGCCTGCATGACAAGGGGAACAATCCAAGTAAGCGTATCTTTTTCAAGCCCAATCTCGAGCGAGGCATCAGCACCGGCAACGTTAAAGTACCGCAAGATGCAATAATTCATATTGTGTGCCGCGCAAACCCACGTTATCATGCGTTCAGCAGCAAGCTTGGTTTCGCCGTAGGGGTTTATCGGAACTGTGTAGTCGTCCTCTTTGCACACGCCGTTTTCGGGCTCGCCATAGACCGCAGCGGTGGACGAGAACACAAAGTTTTTAACTCCTGTCTCTGCCAGTACCTCAAGCAGTACGCGCACGCCTTCGACATTGTTTTCATAATAGGCAAGTGGCTCGCTTAGACTTTCGGGAACAATGAGCTTGGCGGCAAAATGCATGGCAACGTCAAAAGGTTTGTTTGCGTTCTCGGCTTGCAGGCAGGCAGCGAGCGTTTTCTTATCACGAATATCGCCCTGCACAAAACGCGCCTGTGCATGAACGTCATCTCGATGTCCCGTTGAAAGATTGTCGTATACAACAACTTCGTGTCCTGCACGAATGAGCTCATAAACTGCATGGCTTCCAATGTAACCCGCTCCACCCACAACTAAAACTTTCATGCCTCACTCGCTTTCTTTTATCGTGGTATTTGCGCGAACAGTATGCTCACACAAAACAAAGTCCTTGCAAACACACTCGTGTCGCTACAGCGCGACATTAGCTTTAACGGTATAATAGCGGTTCTATGAAACCATTGCCATACGTGCAAGCGGCTGGTTACCAAAGCGAGATTTTTGCGACAGTTAAAGCGACAACATTTGTAGCGGCAAGACGACTAAAAAGAGTGGAGAGAACGGTGTCGGCAACAGATAAGACAAACGACAAGACCACAACACTAAGCGAGCAGCAGGTTGAGGAGCAACTTCATATTATCCAAAGTGGAGAGGCGACTATTGTTCCTGTTGAGGCACTAAAAACAAAGCTTAAGTCGGGTCGAGCGCTGCGCATCAAACTTGGTGTTGACCCCACCGCACCCGACTTACATTTGGGACATGCCGTTCCCTTGCGTAAGCTCAGACAGCTGCAGGATTTAGGGCATCAGGTGGTTTTGATTATTGGTAATGGCACCGCACTTGTGGGCGACCCCTCTGGTCGTAATTCAACCCGCCCGCCGCTTACGCCTGACGAAATTGAAGCAAACGCTCAAACCTACGTTGATCAAGCCTTCAAAATACTTGATAAAGAAAAAACCGAACTGGTGTGGAATGGCAACTGGCTTATGCCCCTTGATCTGCACGCAATTCTCAAGCTTGCTGCACAGTTTACGGTGGCACGCATCTTAGAGCGTGACGACTTTTCTAATCGCTACAAAGCCCAGCAGCCTATCTCGCTTCATGAGTTTTTATATCCCGTTATGCAGGCCTACGACAGTGTTCAGGTAAACGCCGACATGGAACTCGGGGGCACCGACCAGCTCTTTAACCTGCTTGCGGGGCGCGAACTTATGGAAAAAATGGGCATGGAGCCGCAGGTGTGCCTTACCTTGCCCTTGCTAGAGGGTACCGACGGTGTGCAAAAAATGTCGAAAAGCTATGGCAACTACATTGGTATTACCGATGCACCAGACGATATGTTTGGCAAGGTTATGAGCATCCCTGATGAGCTTATGGAGCGTTATTTTTATCTTGCCTCAACGATACCGCCGCTTGAGGTCGAAAAAATAATTGCAGGTCTTGCGGCAGGGGAGCTGCACCCTAACATCATCAAGCGCCAGCTTGCGGCAAATATTGTCACCGCTTATTATGGTGCTGATGCTGCCGTTGCTGCCGAGGAAACTTTTGATCGGCTCTTTAAGCAACATGCTGCGCCAGAAGACATTTCTGAGCACACCTTGACTACAGCACCGGGAGATGACGGACGTATCTATGTTCCCGCGGTGTTGGTTGAGCTTTCCTTTGCAACAAGTGCTGGAGAAGCGCGTAGGCTCATAGACGGCGGTGGCGTTAAAATTGACGGAGAAGCCCTTGCAAAAGGGGAGTATCATCTTGAACCTTCCCAGCTTGCAGGTGTGATTGTGCAGGTGGGCAAGCGCAAGTTTGCTCGTGTGGTTGCGTCGTAGCGTAGAAGCAGAAGCGGACGCTCTGCGGGTTCGATGGGAGAAAAAGTATGCTCTTTTCAAATATCGCTTATTTGAATAGCAATTTTGAAATTGAACAGGGATTTGTAGGCGTCGAGAACGGCTACATCACCTATGTTGGCGAGAATGACCCCATGAGCGTTGACCCCACCAGCTCTACTCCTCCTCGTTGCGAGCTCACACAGCCCCAGCCCGCACAAACCGCACAGCCCACGCAGCCCGCACAAAAGCCCTCCTATGATTTTGGTGAACGCTACGACGGCACCAACAAACTCCTTCTTCCGGGACTTTATAACGCCCATACCCACGCACCCATGACCTTGCTTCGCGGTTATGCAGAAAACCTCTCGCTCCACGACTGGCTCAACACCCGCGTGTTCCCCTTTGAGGAGAAAATCACAAACGAGGATGCCTACTTTGCCACGCAGCTTGCTCTTGCCGAGATGCTGCGTTTTGGCACGGTGAGCATGACCGATATGTACTTTTTTAACGAGGCTCGCATTAACGCCATCAAAGAAAGTGGTATCAAGGCTAATCTGTGCTCGGGCATTGTCTGTTTTGATGAGCGCACGTATGAGGAGCTTCCCAATAAAAAAATCGACGACGAACTTATAGCGCAGCATCACAACACGCTTGACGGACGACTCAAAATTGAACTCAATATTCACGGTGAATACACCAGCACACCCCGCGTTGTTGAGGCGGTCGGGCGCGCTGCCGCACAGCACGGCGTACAAACGCACATTCATCTGTCTGAAACTAAAAGCGAACACGAGGAGTGCAAACAGCGCAACGGCGGCAAGACCCCAACGCAATACTTTGATGCTCTTGGTTTTTTTGAAGCACCCTGTACGGCGGCGCATTGCGTGCACACTGAGCCAAGCGACTGGGACATTCTTGCCCAGCAAAACGTAAGCGTTGTCTGCTGTCCTGCCAGCAACATGAAGCTAGCCAGCGGTTTTGCCCCCGCTCCTCAAATGCTGGCTGCGGGTGTTAACGTGGCGCTCGGAACTGACGGTGTGGCAAGCAACAATAGTCACAATATGCTGCGGGAACTTTATCTCTTTGCGCTGCTTTACAAGGGCTCAACGGGTGACCCAACGGTGATTACCGTACCACAGGCTTTGGCAACGGCAACTATCAACGGTGCCCATGCACAGGGTCGTTTTGACTGCGGCTCGATACAAACAGGAAACCGTGCCGATCTTGTGGTGCTTGATACCAATCAGCCGTGGTTACAGCCAACCACCAACGTGCTCAACAACCTTGTTTTCTCCGCACAGGGCACCGAGGTCGTGTTGACTATGGTTGACGGTGCCGTGCTGTTTAAGGACGGCATTTGGACCACCATAGACATTGAGCGCGCCATACAACAAACACAAAAAGCTACTGAACGTATCCAAGCTCAGCTGTAATTTTGACCTCGAACCGTGGTACTATAGAAAAAGCGTACTACCGAGGTAAAAAGAGCAGGGAGATTTTATGATTGACCGATATACCCGTCCGCAGATGGGTGCGATATTTAGCCTTGAGAATAAATATCGGGTGTGGCTTGAGATAGAAACGCTTGCGTGCGAGGCACAGGCAGAGCTGGGGGCACAGACTGCCAAAGCCAATAAGTCAAACTCCAAGGCATCGGGCATCACTTTAGAGGAAGCACGCTTCATTCGCGAGAATGCCAATTTTGACGTTGAGCGCATCGACGAACTTGAAGCAACGCTCAACCATGATGTTATCGCTTTTTTAACCAATGTTGCAGAATACTTAGACGCTGGTATCGCAGAGGGAGAGCCTAAGCCTTCCCGCTGGGTCCACTATGGAATGACCTCATCAGATTTGGGTGATACGGCATTATGTTGTCAAATCACGCAGGCACTTGACCTCATTTTGGAAGGCGTGCGCAAACTCGGTGATACTGCCAAAAAGCGAGCCTTTGAGTTCAAAGACACCTTATGCGTAGGACGTACCCACGGTATTCATGCTGAGCCCATGGTCTTTGGTATGAAGTTTGGCGCGTGGGCTTGGGCACTTAAGCGTGCGGAGGAGCGCCTAAAACAGGCACGAGATTTGTCTGCTGCGCGCGGTGCTATTTCTGGTGCAGTAGGAAGCTATTCAAGCATAGATCCCTTTGTGGAGGAGTATATATGCGAGAAGCTGGGACTTACGGCCGACCCGCTTTCTACACAGGTTATTGCGCGTGACAATCACGCCCACGTTGCCTCAGCACTTGCCATTACAGCAGCAACGCTTGAACATATTGCGACAGAAATACGAGCGCTCCAAAAAAGCGATACGCTTGAAGCCGAAGAGCCCTTTACCAAAGGCCAAAAAGGTTCATCAGCCATGCCCCATAAACGCAATCCCATTACCGCCGAGCGCATCTGCGGTATGGCGCGCAACATCAAAGCGAACGCACAGGTGGCGTTTGACAGCGTGGCCCTGTGGCATGAGCGTGACATTTCGCACAGCAGCGCTGAGCGCATCGCTCTTGCCGATAGCTTTATTGCCCTTGATTATATTCTTGCCAAAGCGCAGTGGATTTTAGAAGGACTTGTGGTTTACCCTGAGAATTGCCAAGCAAATCTTGACCGCACCCGAGGGCTCATCTATTCGAGCAAGGTGCTTTTGGCCCTTGTTGATACGGGCATTACGCGTGAGGAAGCGTATGACATTGTTCAGAGCAACGCTATGACCGTTTGGGACGATATTCAGCAGGCACGCTCAGGGCCAAGCTATAAAGAACGCATTGCTGCTGACGAGCGCGCAAAATCTCTTACCCCGCAGCAACTTGACGAACTGTTTGACCCGTGGAACTTTCTTGAAGATCGAAGCATACTTTTTGAACGTCTTGAAACGCTTACTTTTTAGTTTGGCAACCACCACGACCACCAGTAAGGAGCCATCTTGAATCCTGTTATTATCGTACCAACTTACGTGGGTGGGAGCCGTAAGCCAATCAGCGACGACGTTATCGAAACCTATGACCACGTAACGCCGCTTACGCATCAAGGTGAGCTCAGTCGCTGTCTTATTTCGCTGCGAGAGAGGGGCGTTACTTTGCCCATTTTCCTCCTCGTGGTTGCCGAGGGGCGCTATGAACAAGCGGCATCAAATAAAATACGGGGCATTGCGAGTGCCTTTGCCGACACGCTTAACATAACGGTCATCGACGACGAGGTCTTGCAGCAGTTTTATCAGCGCGCCGAAGCTCTTGGATTTTATGACCTCGAGGAAACTATTGCGCTCAGTGGTTACGGAGCCATGCGTAATCTTGGCCTTATTGTTGCGGCAGCCGGTGGCTACACCGAGTGCATATTTATTGATGATGATGAGATTATCGAAGACGACGAGTTTATCGAAAAAGCGCTCTACGGTTTAGGAAAGCTCACACCAAAGGGTGTGCCCATTCTTGTTAAAACAGGATTTTTCCTTGACAGCAAGGGGAGCTGGAAGTCATCAAATACCCGCAAATGGTACGACCGTTTTTGGCAGCAGGGCGAGTTGTTTAACGCCTGGATTACTAAGGCGATGCGAGGTAGTCGGCTTTCTCGGTCAAATGGCTTTTATGGGGGCCTGGGCATTATCCATCGTGAGGCGTTTAGGCGTGTTTCTTTTGACCCGTGGATATCGCGCGGTGAGGACTTGGACTATCTGCTTAACGTGCGCATGTATGGTGGTGATGTGTGGTTTGACAATCAGTGGCATGCAACGCACCTTCCGCCGCCAAATCGTACCGAGGCGCAGCGCTTTAGGCAAGACATTTATCGCTGGGTGTATGAGCACCGCAAGCTCGAATACGCTAAATCGCAAATTGACCTAATTCCCATTCAGTCGCATACGCTTGACCCGTATCCTGGTCCCTTTTTGGAGCATTCGGTATCGGGGCGTGTTTTCATTACGGCTGTTTTGCGCATTATTGGTCGACCAAAAGATCGTAAAGGTTATTTCCATGCCGCAATGGTGGCGCAGCGTGAGGCAAAAGAATATGCCGAAACGTTCTGCATGAAATACTACGAGTTCCAAAGTGGTTGGCCGCATATTGTTGCTGCTTTTGAAGCAGACCCCCTTATGCGCTCAATCCTAACGGGCGCCCCATTGCAGGCTGCGCCGCAGGGCTCGTCACAGGGGTTCCCCTCAGTGAGAGCCTAGATGAGCTCAGAGGGTTTTACTAACAATGCAGTTTGTTGACGCAATAAGTTTTGAGCCGCAGATGGTGCTGCTTATAGTGTTGTGTGGTTTTGCTATTGGCGTGCTTTCGGGTATGTTTGGCATCGGCGGCGGTACGTTGATTGTGCCTTTGTATAATCTGGCGTTTGGCTTACCCATGATAGCTGCTACGGCTACGTCACTTTTTACCATTGTGCCCACTGCGCTTTCAGGGGCTTTGAGGCATCTGCGCCAAAAAACTATTCATTTCAAAGTGGGAATTATCATCGGTCTTACCGGTGCCTGTTTTTCGGTGATTGGTTCGCTCATTGCTGGCTCGGTTCCAGAACTTGTTTTGGTGCTCATTACGGTGGCGGTTATTCTCTACAGTGCCATTACGATGATTTTAAAAGCCCGGGAGAAGTCCTTCACTCCTACCACTGGCACCGAGCAAGCAGCCCAAAAAGCATCAGACCTTCGCAAACGCTCTGCACTTTTTATAGTTCTCGGGGCGATTGCTGGTCTTACGGCAGGATTGGTTGGCATCGGCGGCGGTTTTATTATCGTGCCCTTTTGTGTTGCGGTACTCGGTTTTTCCCTAAAAGAAGCGGCAGGAACGTCGCTTTTGGCGATAAGCATTATTGCCATACCGGGTATCATAGCGCACGGCATGTTGGGACAAATTGCGTGGCTGTATGGTCTTGCGCTTATTGTGGGAACCATACCCGGCGCACAGCTGGGAGCGTGGCTTGCGGCAAAGCTCCCCGAACGCCCCCTGCGTGCTGCTTTTGGTATCCTGTTATGTGTGAGCGCTGTTTTGTTGCTGGTAAAGAACATAAGCGCGTAGCTAGATGTGTAGCTAGTGTAACTGGACGTGTAGCTAGATGTGTAGCTAGTGTAGCTAGGCGTGTGGCGCAGCGGTGGTAGCACCTAGTACGCTGGTGCAGCTGCTGCATAATGACAATTAACGTGTCAAGCAAGGTGGTCAAGAAAAGAACATGAAGCAACGTCCCTCAGGTCTTAAACTCGTGCTCTCGGGTGCGATTGCCCTCATTATCATAGTTACGCTTGCTGTGGTGCTCACCGACGGGCACCCGGTTATTTTTGTGTTGTGCCTTGCCGCCTTATTTCTCCTTTTTGTGTTTTCGTTTCGCTACTTCATTGACCCCGACAGACTGCGTGCCCGGCAAAGTGAACGAACCTTGCGCCTTGCGGCAAACACGCTGCCCTTTATGCGCCAAGGCCTTACGGAGGATTCTGCACAAGCGGTTTGCAAGCTTTTGTTGCCTGCTACGCTCGCTAATGCCGTTGCCATTACCAGCCGAGAGTTCATCATGGGTTTTGCTGGAGCAGAAAAAGAATCTCACAAGGTTGGTTCGCCGGTTATGACCAAGGCAACGCTCGCTACGTTGAAAGACGGAGAAATGCGGGTAATCACCTCGCAAGAAGACATTGGGTTTCCTAAAACCTATTCAAGCTTGCAGGCGGCTATTGTTGTTCCCTTGACCGTGCATGAAGAGCCAGCTGGCGTTCTTAAGTTTTACTATCGCTCGGCAAAAAAAATTGACGAAACACAAAAGGCAATGGCACAGGGTTTGGGCGCTTTGCTCGAGATGCAGTTGCAGCTCGCCGACCTTGAATACCAGCGGGAGCTCGCCACGCAGATGCGCCTCAAGGCCTTGCAGGCGCAGATAAACCCTCATTTTCTCTTTAACACCATCAATACCATTGCAGCCCTTACTCGCACCGACCCCAAACAGGCGCGTGTGCTGCTCAGAGAGTTTGCGGTGTTTTATCGTCGCACGCTTGAGGGCTCGCTTGACCTTATTACGCTTGAGCAAGAATACCTCCAAACGTTGCGCTATTTTGGATTTGAAGTTGCTCGTTTTGGTGCCGAGCGCATCTCGATTGACTGGGACATTCCCTCTGAGTTCAGGCATATTATGGTTCCGGCTTTTGTGCTGCAGCCCCTCGTAGAAAATGCGGTAGCCCATGCCCTACACGCTGAAAGACCGCTTCATATTTCTGTGCGCGCTGCCAGCGTTGATGGCATAGTAAAAATCACCGTTGCAGATGACGGTGTTGGCATAAGCGCCACCGAGCAACAGCAGATGCTTGACCCAAATCGTGAGCACGCAGGTATCGCATTGCGCAACGTTGACGAGCGTCTCCGCAGTTTATTTGGCGCAGGTGCGGGGCTTGAGGTACAATCTAAACTGGGAGAAGGCACGACGGTAATTTTGACCCTTGGCTTGTTTAATAAATTGAGGACGGTTGAGAATGATAAAAGCGATAATAGTTGATGACGAAGCTCCTGCTCGCTCAGAGTTGCGTTTTTTGCTGGACGAAGCTGGAGGCGTTGAAGTTGTCGCTGAGGCCGCAAACGTGCGTGAAGCTATCGAGTGCCTAAAGGATAAAGGTGCTGATGTCATGTTTATGGACATTCAGATGCCTGGTGCAAATGGCTTGCAGCTTGCAGAGGCCCTTGAGCGCCTTAAGTACCCTCCTGCCGTTGTGTTTGTTACCGCTTACAGCGAGTACGCCACCGAAGCTTTTGATGTAAGCGCAGTAGATTACCTTCTTAAGCCCGTTGAAACAGAGCGCCTGGTCAAGGCACTCGCACGTGTCAAGCATTTTGTGTCTGTTTACGCTACCAGTGGCATCAATGAGCGCATACCTGTCGAGAAAAACGGCAAGCGTAGACTTATTGCGGTAGGCACCATCTGTTATATCATGGCACGCGATGATTATTCCTATCTCTATACCGAACAAGACCGCTACCTTTCAACGGTTTCTCTTGCTCAGCTGGAAACAAAACTTGAGTCCTTTGGGTTCTTTCGTGTCCATCGTCGCTACTTAGTTAATCTTGCCTGTGTTGAGGAGATAACTCCCGTGAGTGGAGGCACGCTTTTGCTTTCGCTCAAAGGCGAAAGCGAGGAGATACCCGTTTCGCGCAGGCGTGTTACTGCACTCAAAAAAGCACTGGGTCTTTGATGGACCTGATGAGCTAGACGAACTTGATGGGCCTTAAATGATAAACCGTGAACAACGAGAACAACTCGAACATGAAATCCTCAGCGCTCATGCGACGTTTTCTGATGTGGCAACACGGCAGGGTGAGGCTGACCATGATCCGTTTAGAACGGCGTTTCAACGCGACCGTGACCGCATTGTGCACACTAAGGCGTTTCGCCGGCTCATGCACAAGACGCAAGTGTTTGTTGCTCCAGAGGGCGATCACTACCGCACCCGCTTAACCCACACGCTTGAAGTAGCACAGATTTCTCGCTCAATTGCCCGCGCTCTTGGGCTTAACGAGGATCTTGCCGAGGCCATCGCCTATGGACACGATTTAGGGCACACGCCGTTTGGGCACGTGGGAGAAGATGCGCTCTCGTATTCGTTGGCTCGCTACCACGGGCTTGACCCCGAAACAAATCCTCAGCTGTTCAAGCACAATTTACAATCGCTGCGCATTGTTGACATCATTGAGCGTGACGGAAAAGGCCTCAATCTTACCAATGAAGTGCGTGACGGCATTATCCATCACACAGGAAAAGAGCGGGCCCGTACCCTTGAGGGGCGTATTGTTGCCACGGCTGACCGCATTGCCTACGTAAACCACGACATTGACGATGCCCTGCGTGCCAACATCATTGTTGAGCAGGATTTGCCCCTTTCAACCCACGTAGTTTTGGGGGGTTGTCACTCCGAGCGCATTACCACGCTGGTTGAGGATATGATTGCCACCTCCGATGGCACGGGCGATGTTTCGCTGAGTAGTCGTACGTGGGACGCCATGATGGAACTTAGGAGCTTCTTGTTTGAGAACGTGTACAAAACCTTTGATTCTGGCGATTCCTTACCCAAGGCGTTTAAGCTGGTGTGCAGTCTTTTTGATTACTATATTGAGCACCCAAATGAAGTTCCTGCCGAGCTCGTTGCGCTTTCTGAGGGCAAGCCCGAACGTGCCGTGTGCGATTACGTAGCAAGCATGACTGACCGCTATGCCACCGAAACCTACAAAAGCCTGTTTGTTCCTGCCAGCTGGTACGTGCGTTAGGTTAACAACAGCTGTCGTTTGAAATCTTATACTCTCAATTTCTCAATCCAGAACAAAATATTACAAAGATGCTTTTCTTAAAGGGCGGCCTTACGGGCTTGACTCTGTACGGCGGTGATAGCAACAACGCCCACGATGTCGTCGGCAGAACAACCACGCGAAAGGTCGTTAACCGGCTTTGCCAAACCCTGCGTAATGGGGCCATAGGCCTCTGCTTTGGCAAGGCGTTGTGCGAGTTTGTAGCCAATGTTGCCAGAGTCCAAATCGGGGAACACGAGTACGTTGGCATAACCGGCAACCGTACTGCCCGGTGCTTTTGATTGTCCCACTGAGGGCACCACGGCGGCATCAAGCTGCATTTCTCCGTCCAAAGCAAGGTGGGGATTTTTTTCTTTGGCAAGACGGGTCGCTTCGGCAACCTTGTCGATTGAGGGACTTTTTGCGCTGCCGTAGGTTGAGTGCGAGAGCATAGCAACCACAGGGGTATCCTCAAGCAGACTTTCAAAGGAGGTCGCCGAGCTCAGGGCAATCTCACTCAGTTCCTCAGCATCGGGGTGTTGCACCAAGCCGCTGTCTGCAAAGATAAATGCACCGTCTTTTCCGTATTCGCAATCGGGAACCACAATAACAAAAAACGCTGACACCAGCTTAGTGCCCGGCGCAGTTTTGAGTATTTGCAAACAGGGGCGCAGCACATCGCTTGTGGCGTTAGCAGCTCCAGCAACCATGCCGTCTGCCTCACCAAGAGAAACCATCATAACGCCGTAGTAAAGCTCATTTTTGATAAGCTCCTGGGCTTGTTCAAGCGTCATGCCTTTTTCTTTTCTCAGCTCAAAGAGCTTGTCGGCAAAACGCTCGGCATCGGGAGAGGTTGCCGGGTCAACGCAGGTTATTCCCTGCAGCTCAACGCCCGCTGCCTCAGCTGCTGCAACAGCCGCTTCATCGGCAAGCACAATAATGTTTGCAATGCCAAGCTTGGCTGCTTTTGCGGCTGCCTCAAAGGTGCGCTCATCTGAGCCTTCAGGCAACACGATGGTTTGGGTGTTGGCGGCTGCTCGCTCTACAATACGGTCAAGAAATGAACTCATACTATGCCCCCTTCGGGTTGTTTTGTGCGTCACAAGAGAGGTGCTGGCGTGCAATCTCTTAGGCGCAACGGTTAAAAACAAGCAAAACAAACTTTTGTAATTTGCTTATGATACGGCATTGCCCGTGGCACGGAGGCGGAAAATGCCCAAATAAGCTACAATATACGAGTCTTTTCTACGAACGGCGAGGGCAAGCTCGACAAACAGCAAGAGCAAGCTTGATACCAGCCCTACAACAGCAAGCATTACAACGGCGAGAGCAATCCTCGCATTGCATAACTAACAAACACCCAACAGTAAGGAAAACTATGGTTTCTCATATAGACGACTATTCAAACTACGATGCCCTTGTGGTAGGAGCAGGATTTGCCGGAAGTGTTGTGGCGCGTGAGCTTGCTGAGCGTGCCAATAAAAAAGTTCTCATAATTGAGCAGCGCTCGCATATTGGCGGCAACGCCTATGATGAGCTGGATAGCTCGGGCGTACTTATCCACGCCTACGGGCCTCACATTTTTCATACCAACAGCCAGCGTGCCTACGAGTATTTGAGCCGTTTTACTGCGTGGCGCGACTATCAGCATGAGGTTTTAGCCGATGTCCACGGCACGTATACTCCCGTTCCGTTTAATCTCAATTCAATCGAGCTTCATTTTGACGAGGATAAGGCAACGGCGCTCAAAGACAAGCTCGTTTCGACCTTTGGCGCAGATACCAAAGTTCCTATCATTGAGTTGCGCTCGCAAGATGACCCGCTGCTTAGCGAGCTGGCAGATTTTGTGTACCAAAACGTCTTTTTGTACTACACGCAAAAACAGTGGGGGCTTGCTCCTGAGGAGGTTGATCCTTCAGTAACGGCACGTGTGCCCGTGCTGGCTGGGCGTGACAATCGCTATTTTCAGGATACCTATCAGGGTATGCCGCTTGATGGCTACACAAAGTTGTTCGAAAACATGCTTGACCACCCCAATATTGAGGTGCTAACGGGCTGCGATGCCCACGAAGTTTTGCTGTTTCTGGCGGCGGGCGATACGCCCCCCAACGCCCCCTTCACCAAAATCCTTGCAGGCGGCACTCCTTTTGAGGGCGAGATTATCTACACAGGCCCACTCGATTTTTTATGCGCCAAACGCTTTGGTATGCTTCCGTATCGTTCGCTTGATTTTGTGTATAAGCAGCTGGACGAGAAGCACGTTTTGCCCTGCGGCACGGTCAATTACACCGTCAGCGAGGACTACACACGCATTACCGAGTACACCTGGCTTACGGGGCAAGACCTTGACCATACCACCATTATGGAGGAGTACCCACGAGCCTTTGCCGACGAACCCGGTCAAGTACCCTATTACGCCATTTTGAATGACGAGAACCGAGCGCACTACGAGCGCTACCTTGCTCTTTTTAGTGAGCTACCTACGTTTCATGCGCTTGGGCGACTTGCCGAGTATCGTTACTTTAATATGGATCAAATTGTTGAACGGGCTTTGGCACTTGCCGACGAGCTGTGCGCAAACGAGCTGTGCACAAACGAGCCGTGCGCAAAATAAAAGCTGTCTGCAAAATAGATACAAGCAAGGAGGCTTGAGCCATGACCAAAAATAATATTCTCATCACATTCGCCGTGCCGTGTTATAACGTGGCGACTTATGTTGACCACTGTGTTGAAACCATTTTAGATGGAACAAAGGGCTATCACGAGCGCATCGAGATTATCCTCGTTGACGACGGTTCGACCAAAGATGAAACCGCCCAGCATATTGACTCATGGGCACGTGAGCACCCGAGCATTATCAAGGCTATTCACCAAGAAAACGGTGGACATGGCGAGGCGGTCAACACGGGCCTGCGCAACGCAAGCGGCTATTACTTCAAAGTTGTTGACGCTGATGACTGGCTTGATGAGGCTGCGACACAAGAAGTTTTGGCGTGCATCGCAAGTTTTGTTGACGAGAAGCTTGCTCCGGCAACCGAGAATAACCTGCACCGGCAAGAAGTTGATGAGCCGGTTGATTTGATTGTTACAAATTATGTGTACGAAAAAGTATTCGAAGGCAAGCAGCAGCCTGTTCGTTATAAAAAAGCCCTGCCCGAAGGACTGGTGGTTGACTGGAGTGCGGCCGGTGCCTTTAAGCTTCACCAATATATTCTTATGCACTCGGTGCTGTATCGTACCGAGGTTTTGCGCGCAGCCGCACTTGAGCTGCCCAAGCACACGTTTTATGTGGACAACATCTATGTCTACGTGCCGCTCCCTTCGGTATCCTCGCTGTATTACCTCAATGTTGATTGGTATCGGTACTTTATTGGGCGCGAGGGACAGTCGGTCAACGAAAAAACCATGGTGTCGCGCATTGACCAGCAGCTGCGAGTCACCCGTATTATGATTGACGCATTTGAGCTTGAAAAAGACGTGGAAAGTCTACCGCTGCGTGCCTACATGACCAATTACCTTACGATGATGATGACGATAAGTTCGGTGTTTTTGTTGCTCTCAAAACGTGAGGACGCTGAACAGCAACGCACAGAATTATGGGATTATCTCAAAGAGAAAAACCCGGGAGTGTATCCTCGCATGCGAAACGGTGCGCTCGGCAGGGGAGTAACGCTCAAAGGGCCCGTTGGTCGCACGCTTACTATCGCTGGCTACCGCATCGCCCAAAAGATTTTCAAGTTCAATTAGGCTACGTCAAAATCAAAGTAGGTGCTCGGATAAGAGAAGTTGTTGTACGTGTAATGCCACCACTCTTGATAAAAAGAGGTAAAGCCACATTGTTCTAGAGTGGTTTTAAGCAGAGCTCTGTTTTGTGCCTGCTTGGCAGTTATCTGTTGAGAATCGTGCCAAGAAATCTCATCGAATAAATCAAAGGGGCTGCCCATATCAAGCTCTGTGCCCGTAGCCAAATCAACCAGCGTTACATCGACTGAAGTTCCTTGTGAGTGCCCCGAATACTCGGCAATATAACCGAGTGAATGAAGCGAACTTTTAGCGAGCTTGGGATAATACTGGTCTTTCATGCGCTCATCATCGTTGAGCGACCACGCAACAAAAAAGTGTGCGGCTTTTTGAGGGCGATAGGCATCGTAAATCAAAAGCCCGAGTCCACTTTTTTCCAACTGTTTTTGGGCCTTGGAAAGCGCAGCAACGGCAGGCTCTCTTAATATTGCCGCCTGAGCATTGTGATAACCATCTACTACAAAACCCGTAAAGTTGTTGGTTGTGGCATAGCGCAAATCTACTCGAATGTTAGGGTTTGCGAGTTTTACGTAGGAAAATCCCTCGGGCAAAGTAGCGTTGTCGAAGGTATCTGTTGAGGGGCTGGAGCTTGCGCTACTGGACTTCGACGCATCATTAGGCTGTCCCACAGAAACAAGCTGCTCGAGCTCTGCGAACAGAGCGGATAGCTCAGCTTGCAAAGAAGTTTCAAGAGAACCCTTAAAATCGCTGTTCTGAGCCGCTGGGTTTTCTGCGAGCGCTGTGTTGGTGTCTTGCTGAGGCTGAGGCTGGCAGGCATTGAGCAGCAGGCAGGCGGCACAAAGCGTTGCAAGATATAGGACAAGCAACATTCGCATCGCCTGAGCGAGAATAGTCCTCACGACTCGCCTCGGCTTTTGCAAAGATGCTTGTGTTGGTGCCCACACCGACGCTTGCAATGCCATTTGCGGTGGTGCTGTAGGGTAGTTTGTCTTTTTCATAGCACTATATTTTACCGTAAATGGGGCCTTATTTTTGCCGCTAACCAGCGTCTACGTTACTTTTGAAGCATTTTTTCAGTGCTCTTGTGCCACCTACAAGCCGCCGTTTGCCGGGGGGCTCTTGAAAAACTCAGAAAAAGCGTGTATTATGTGCAATGATATACGGTGGTGGCGTATATGCCACAAAAATTAGAAAGGTTAACTCATGAACTTAAACCTTGGTCTGAAAAGCTCTCTCTCTCTCTCTCTGACCCTAAAGTAAGCCCGAAAGAAAACTCTCCGTCCAAAACTCAATCAAGACCTGCTGTATCACCAGCTAAGCGTGCGCTTGCCTTGGTGGTAGCATTTGTACTGGCGTGTGGCAGTTTTGCTGCAGCACCGGCAGCCGCATTTGCCGAGGAAGGCACGCAAGAAATTAAGTCTTTGGCTGGCGATGTAGTTTATGTCAAAAATGTTACTGAGCTAAAAAATGCAGCGAATAGCGCACCAAATTCTACGCCGCGCACCATTGTGATGACTGAAAACATTACGTTTGGAACAGAGTCTTTGGTAGAGAACTACCTCCTTGTTGGCAGCAATAAGGATATTACGCTGACGGGCTCATTTACTCTGTCATCTCCGAAACTCTACACTGTGTACATTCAGACTGGTGGTAAGTTTACCCTTAACGGGCCAACACTTACCTTTACAAGCACCACTGGTTCCTGTGTGTCAAACAGCGGTATTTTTACCCTCAAAAGCGGTAAAATTGCCAACTGTAAAAGTACCAGCGTAAAAAACAGCAACACCTTCACCATGCAGGGCGGCTCAATAATGGGCAACAATACCACAAGCACGGGCGGCACCGTTTGGAACACAGGTGGCAGTGTTTTTACTATGTCGGGTGGGAGTATTTCGAACAATACCGACACCTATGGCGGTGGGGGCGTGAATGTTGCCACGAGAGGCACGTTCAACTTGAAAGGTGGCACAATATCTAACAACAAATCTGGAGGTTATGGCGGCGGTGTCAGCAGCTCTGGAACCTTTGCTATGTCTGGTGGCACCATAGCAAATAATGTTTCCTCGGAAAGTGGCGGCGGCGTGTATGACGCTGGTAGTTTTACTATGAGTGGCGGAACTATCTCAGGTAATGTCGCTAATGGAAACGGTGGCGGAGTAGAAACCACCTGCTTCAGCGACGGCTTTAAGATGACGGGCGGCACTGTTTCAGGCAATACCGCCAAGGGCAACGGCGGCGGCATTAGTTGCGATAACAAGCCAGTTAGTTTGACGGGCGGCACTGTTTCAGGCAATACCGCCAAGGGCAACGGCGGCGGGCTACATGCTAACCGCTGGAACTATGATTGTCTGACCATCGGCAAAAACGTTACCTTCTCAAAGAATAAGGCAAAAGATGCCCGCAAGCTAAACCCAAAATATATGCAGGATTACAACAAGGCAAAAATAGCGTGCACTACGTGGACCTATCCCTTTATGCAGGGCTTTAACAACTACGACGTTAGCAATAAGGACGGCATCAAAACAAAGGCAAAAGTTACCAAAAAGCCTACCATTAAAGGCAGTGCAACCATTACGCTTAAAAAAGGCTATAAGAAAACCATTAAGCTCTATACCGCCAATGGTGGTGCTGATTGCAAGTGGTCGGTAAAGAAGGGCAAAACTAAGGTAAAAATTGACCAAAGCGGCCAGCTTATTATTCCCAAGGGACTCAAAAAAGGTAAGTACAAAATTACCATTAGCGCCAAGAACGTAAAGGGAACTACCAAGAAAAAAGTGACCATTGTAGTTAAATAAAGGGTTGCGCCCTTGCGAATTACAGGTGCTATTCTCTTATGTGTAGAAAATGAACGAACAAAAGCCTCGGAAACGGGGCTTTTGCTTTTGTTTGGATTGTTGGTTTTTTGGTGGCGGCTCTGGCAGTGGTTGTGCCTTGCTTGGCCCTAACGGCGCTCACGCTCGCTGCAATGGCAGTGCGTTCAGCTGCACTTCTTTACGATAGCTCGCTCCGCAAAACGCCATAAACAGGTATACTGGAAAACTTGAAGTTTTATGCAGCCTCAAGTTCGCCCAAAGGAGGCGAGCCACAGCAGCCTGCACAAACAAAAAAGCAAAACAAGGAGCAACTGGTATGTCACTACTTGCAAGCATCGAACAACAAGAAAAAGAAACACATGCTGCCATAGATGCAGCATCCTCAACCGCAGAGCTCGACGAGGTGCGTGTGCGTGTGCTCGGCAAAAAGGGTTCTCTTACGGCACTTTTGCGAGGCATGGCAGAGGTTGCACCTGAGGAGCGCGTAACAATAGGTACGGCCGTCAACGCCGCTCGTGATAGCCTTGAGGCTGCGCTTGCCGCTCGTAAAACTACGCTTGAGAGTGCGGCACTTACGCAACGCATTGAGGCAGAGGCACTGGATATTAGCCTGCCTGGTCGTGCGCACCCGCTTGGAACGCAGCACCTTATCAACCGCTTAACCGAAGAAATTGTTGAAGTGTTTAGAGGTATTGGCTATTCGGTGGTTGAGGGAACTGAAGTAGAACTTGATTACTACAATTTTACGGCGCTCAATTACACCGATGACCACCCAGCACGTGGCATGCAAGACACCTTTTATGTGGTTGACCGCTCGGGCGATGTGGCGGCAGTGCAAGGCGAGAGCGACGTTATGCTCCGCACGCAGACCAGTGGTGCGCAGGTTCACGCTATGGAGGAGCAAAAACCACCCATTTATGTGCTTTCTCCCGGGCGGGTGTTTAGGCGCGATGTGGCTGACCCCTCGCACCTTCCGCAGTTTACTCAGATTGAGGGCTTGGTGGTAGATAAAAGCATTACCTTTGGCGACCTCAAGGGTACCTTGGACTTCTTTTGCAAGCAGATATTTGGCCCTGAGCGCAAAACGCGTTTTCGTCCGCATTATTTTCCCTTTACCGAGCCCAGCGCAGAGGTTGACGTGAGCTGCGGTATTTGCAACGGTGAGGGCTGCCGTTTTTGCAAAGGCACGGGCTGGCTTGAGATTTTGGGTTGCGGCATGGTTGACCCCAACGTCTTTGGTTTTGTGAACATTGACCCCGAGGAATACAGCGGCTTTGCCTTTGGCATGGGCGTTGAGCGCATTGCCTGCCTAAAGTACAACGTCCCTGATTTGCGCATGCTGCTGGAAGGCGATATGCGCTTCTTGCGACAGTTTTAGAGTTTGACAGTAGAGAGTAGATTGCATAAAGGAAACAGAGATGAAAACATCACTAAAATGGCTTAAAACAATGGTCAACGCTCCGGTGGACACGCCTGAGGCGATTAAGGATTTTGCCGAGCGCCTTGACCTTACAGGAACTGCCGTAGAATCTATCGACACCGTGGGTGCTGCTCTTGACGGCATTGTGGTTGGACATATTCTTACTCGTGAGGCACACCCCGAGGCAGACAGTCTTTGGGTTACCACGGTTGACGTGAGTGCGTTTAACCTTGGGGCAGACGGCGCACCAGCCCCGCTGCAAATTGTATGCGGAGCGCAGAACTTTAATGCGGGCGATAAAGTCCCGGTTGCTTTGGTGGGTGCTACTATGCCGGGTGGCATGCAGATAAAAAAAGCAAAGCTGCGGGGCATTGAATCGCGCGGCATGAATTGCTCGGCTCGTGAACTCGGGCTTGGCGATGACCACGAGGGTTTGCTCATTTTGCCTGCGGATGCTCCCGTAGGCGCTGCGATAGCCGATTATCTTGGCTTGTCAGATACCGTTATTGACCTTGAAATTACTCCTAATCGCCCTGACTGCATGAGCATGTTAGGCATTGCACGTGAGGTTGGTGCGGTGTATGACCTGCCGTATTCTGTGGGACGTGAGGTACCCGCTGCACCAAAGGGAAAGCCCGTTGATGAGCTTGTTGCCGTTAAGATTGACGACGCTGAGCGTTGCCCTCGTTATACAGCACGCATTATACAAGGCGTTACGGTAGGCCCATCACCCGCATGGCTTGTTGAGCGAGTTACCGCCGCAGGCGCACGCTCCATAAACAACATTGTTGATGCAACCAACTACATTATGTTTGAGCTGGGGCAGCCACTTCATGCCTTTGACTTTGATACCTTTACGCTTGATAAAGCTGGCAAGGCGCAGGTAGGGGTGCGGGCTGCTGCGGCAGGCGAGCTGTTTACTACCCTTGATGAGATTGAGCGCACGCTCAGCCCCGACGTCACGGTTATTTATGACGGCAACGCTCAAGGTGGCTCAGGTGCTACCATTGCGCTTGCGGGTGTTATGGGCGGTGCTGCTACTGAGGTTACCGATATAACCACCACTATTTTGCTTGAGAGCGCAAGCTTTTCTCCGGCGCATACCAGCCGTACGAGCCGCAACTTGCAGCTGTTTAGTGAGTCCGCTGCACGCTTTGAGCGTGGTGTTGATGCGGCGACCTGTGAGGAGTTTTCTCTACGGGCAGCCAATCTCATTGCCGAGATTGCAGGCGGTACGGTATGCGAGGGTGTAATTGACGTGTATCCTGCGCCCAAGGAACAGCCCGTGTTGCAGCTGCGTGTTGGCAAGCTTTATGACCTTATCGGCGCAGAAATTGAACTTGTTGAGATAATTGGAATCCTTACTCGGCTTGGCTGCCACATGGCGTGCCATGACCGCAAGGACGGCTCCGTGCCAGAAAACTCGATTTGCCATATTATGCACGGGAGCGACTGCGTTACCGAAAAACTTGCGGCCTCAATGCACGATGTGGTTATCCCGATAAAACCGCCCAGCTGGCGCCCCGACCTTGAGCGTGAGATAGATTTGTACGAGGAGGTCTTGCGCATTTGGGGCATGGACAGGGTGGAGAAAACTCTGCCCGGAGGCAGGGGTCGCATTGGCTTGGAAGCACCTGAGCAGGCCTTGCGCAAGCGTATTGGTGCAAGCCTTAGAGCCTTAGGCTTAAACGAAACCATGACCTATACCTTTGCGGCACCTGACGACCAAGAGCGTCTGAGCATGCCGCTGCCCGAGCATCAGCAGCCAGTTGAGTTGCTTAACCCTATGAATGTTGAGCAAAGTGTCATGCGCCGCAGCCTTATGCCCGGATTGCTGCGTTCGGTGGCATATAACATGAGCCGTGGGGTAGAAAATGTTCAGCTGTACGAGGACGGAACGGTCTATGCCGTCTCTGAGGGGCACAAGCTGCCCAAAGAACGTGCGCTCATATCGGGTGTTTTGTGCGGAAGCTGGGCTGAGGCCTCATGGAACGCAGCAGAACAAGCCCTTGATTTCTTTGACGGAAAAGGCATTGTTGAAGGGCTTGCCCGTGAGCTGGCTCTTGCCAAGCTACGCTTTAAGCCCTTGGCAGCAGAGGACGCTTCATGGCTCCAGCCGGGGCGTGCCGCAGAAGTATACGCTGGCTCGCTCAAGCTCGGTTGGGTGGGCGAGATTCACCCCTTGGTAAGTGCTGCTTTTGACATTGAGGCGCCGGTTGTTGCCTTTGAGCTTGAGCGAGCCGCCCTGCTCAATGCGGCACGCCCCGCTCGTGACTACAAGGACGTTTCTCCGTATCCGCCGGTTGCCCTTGACTTAGCTGTGGTGGTAGCCGAGGACGTTACCGCCGAGCGCATAATACAGACCATTACCTCTGCTGCGGGCAATTTGCTAGACGAGGTGCGCCTCTTTGATGTCTATCGTGATGATGAGAAGGTAGGCGCTGGTAAAAAATCTCTGGCGTTTTCGCTTGTCTACCGAGCAGTTGACCGCACCTTAACCTCTGAGGAAGTTGAGAAATTGCACAGCAAGATTTTACGCAAAGTTGCCGCTTCGACGGGCGCAGAGCTGCGTGCCTAAAGGGGACGGTACGATTTTGTCCCATTTTGGTTTTGCAGGGTTAGGTTTTGTGAGCGCAGCGTCGTGGTCTGAGAAAGAAAAAACATGATTGGTGTATTCGCAAATGTCATAACGGTTCTTATTGGCACGGCACTCGGGCTGCTGTTTGGTAAGCTCATTCCGGAGCGCTTTAGACAGATAGTTTTCTACGCCATTGGCGCTTGCACCATTGGTTTTGGGGCTATCATAGCGGTGGGAGGTTTTACCGACCTGAGCGCAACGCAGGTGGGCAAACTTGCTGCGATTGTGCTGGTAGTTTCTCTTGTTGGTGGTGCGCTCATAGGTGAGCTGCTGCGTATTGAGGACGGGCTCGAAGCCTTGGGAGGCTTAATGCACAGGCTAACGCAGCGCAAGGGTCTGACAGAAACCAAAGGCTCAACTAAAAAAGGCTCAGCTAAAACGTCAAAGAACGAAGCAGCTGGCCTCTTTTCCGAAGGTTTTGTTACCGCTTCTGTTCTTTTTTGTGCAGGTGCGATGACTATTCTCGGTTCAATTCAAGCCGGCCTCGGAGACCCCTCAACGCTGTATCTCAAAGCAACGCTTGACGGCGTTTCTGCCATAGCACTTTCTACTGCTCTGGGCATTGGCGTGGGTTTTGCGGCAGCTACGGTGCTGATTGTGCAAGGAGGTCTTGCATTGCTGGCAGGGCTTCTCGGCGATGCCATAACTCCTGCAATGATAGCTTCAATAGAAGTAGTGGGCGGTGTTATGCTTATCGCTCTCGGCATCGAAATACTGGGTATCAAGAAACTCAAAGTGGGCAATATGATTCCTGCTCTCCTTATTGCGCTTATCCTAGGAGCGTTGCTTGGTTAACAACGTCAACACCGCACCGGCAGCTCCCAAAAAACCTGAGCTTTTAGCACCAGCAGGGGGCTTGGAACAGCTGCGTCAGGCGCTTCGTTTTGGAGCAGATGCCGTCTATCTTGCCGCCGAGCGCTTTGGCTTGCGTGCTCGTGCCAGCAACTTTGAGCTTGCTGAACTTGCACAGGCAGCCGCTCTTGCGCACCAGCATCAGGCAAAAGTATATGTGACCTGCAATGCCCTTATGAGCAATCAAGATATCAAGGATTTGCCTGCCTATCTTGAGGCTTTTGCTGCAGCAAAAGTAGATGCACTTATCGCAAGCGACATGGCGGTTTTTAGACTTGCCCGTACCTATGCCCCTCAACTTGCCTTGCACGTGAGCACGCAGGCATCATGTTCCAACGCCCAGGCTGCGCTCTCGTGGCAGGAGTTGGGAGCCAAGCGTATTGTGTGCGCACGCGAAATGAGCCTTGCAGACATCGCGGCAATGCGCTCGGAGCTGCCCAGCGAGCTTGAGCTTGAGGTTTTTGTCCACGGCGCTATGTGCATGGCAATCTCGGGGCGTTGCCTCATCAGTTCTTTTCTTAATACGCGCTCGGCAAATGAGGGCAACTGTTCGCAGCCGTGTCGTTGGGAATATTTGCTTGACGAGCAAGAGGGGCTGGAGCAAAACCCTGAGCAACACTTAGCCCTTGAGGAGAAAACTCGTAGGGGAGAGTTCTTTGCTCTTGAGGAGGACGCACAAGGCAGTTATCTTATGAGCTCCAAAGATCTTTGTATGCTCCCACATCTTGGCGAGCTTGCCGCAACGGGCGTAAACAGCCTTAAGATTGAGGGTCGCAACAAAAAGGCCATGTACGTGGCAACGGTGGTCAATGCGTACCGGCAGGTGCTTGATGGTGCGCCAGCCTCAGAGTTCATCTCTGAGCTTGATACGGTGTCGCACCGCCCCTATTCAACGGGATTTTTCTTTGGGCCAGCACAGCAGGCACATGATGCAAAAGGCTATACTCAAACACACGATTTGGTGGCAGAAGTGCTAAGCCAGCACCCGGGCGGTCGTACCGAGGTTATTTGTCGCAATCGTTTTTACGAGGGAGAGCTGCTTGAAGTGCTTTCTCCTCAGCAAAAGGTGCGCTCTTTTGAGGTTAAAGATCTGCGCTACGAGGGCACGGCAGAGGACATTGCATCTTCTACCTGCGCCAGCCGTGCGATGGAAACCTATTCGTTCGTTACTGAGCTCGACCTCAAGTCACTTGACCTCTTGCGTGCCAAGCGTAAGGATTCCTCAAAAAAGAACTAGGAACCACCCACAGCAGGCAAACTTGTTCAGAAAAAACGGGGGCGGCAAGCTTTTGCTTGCCGCCCCCGCACGTATGCCAAGAACGTATTTCTATTTCTCGTCTTTTTTAGCTGCATCAGCAATTTTGTTTGCTGCGTCGGCTAGGATATTTCCAACAGCACCCTCAACAGGCTTTTCGCCCTCTTTGGCGCCATAACCAGGACCCATTATTTTGCCCTCGATGGCCTCTCCAACAGGCTTAAGAGCCTCGCCAGCTTTACCAGCAGCCTCTGAGGCTGCTTTTCCAATGTTCTCGCCAACAGGCTTAAGAGCCTCGCCAGCCTTTGCCGCAGCACCCGCAGCAGCCGTTCCTGCTTTTTGCGCAGCCTCTGCAGCGCCAGCAGCTGCAGCCTTGACTTTCTCGTTGCTTGAAACATTCTCAACAAATGAGCCTACTGCTTCTTTGGCAACACCAGCTTTCTCGGCAGCACCAGCAGCAGCGTGTCCTACGGCGTCTTTTGCGCCCGCAGCAGCTTTTCCTAATGCGTCCATTTTGTCTGCGCCGGCAGTTTTCTCTACAAAAGAACCAACAGCGTCTTTAGCAGCTCCAGCCTTTTCTGCCACACCACCAGCAGCAGCCTTGACCGTTTCGTTGCTCGCAGCTTTCTCTACAAGCGAACCTACTACACCTTTTGCTTCGCCAGCTTTCTCGGCAGCACCAGCAGCAGCCTGACCAACTACCTCTTCAGCTTTTTGCAAAAAGCTTTTTTTCTCATCAGCACTCATAGCCTCTCCACCTTTCAATCGAGTTCATACGATACGCTAAAAACTTCTGCCGTATCTCCGTACCATTATCCCACTTGTCAAAAAAAATGCTAGGGCTCACGGTATAATATTCATCTTACAAAATAACCCTTTAGGATAAGTTTTGGAGCAGCAGGTTTTTTTGTAGTTCTTGATGCCCCCGCAAGATCCAAATCTGCCTTCAACCCTACCTCCAGCACGCTGGAGATACGGAGAAAATCGCTTGAATGTTTTGTTACATAAAGTCAAAGAGGTTCTATCGGCCGTTGCACCGATTGTTATCCTCGTAGTTGTGCTGAGTCTTACCCTCACGCCGCTTGCACCTGTTTTGGTGGGGCGCTTTGTGCTTGGTGCGCTTGCTATTGTGCTTGGCTTGTCTATTTTGCTCTTTGGTATTGAGCTGGGCATTCTGCCCTTTGGAAACCATATGGGCACTGCATTCATAAAATCGAACAAGCTTATCTACGTGCTTGCCATCGGTTTTCTTCTGGGGTTTTTTGTTAACATTGCCGAGCCCGACTTGCAGGTACTTGCCGCACAGGTTTCCTCGGTTACGGGAGGATTTTTGCCCCTCGCCACCATTCTTGTTGCGGTTTCTATTGGCACGGGCATTACGCTTTCGCTCGGCATAACAAGAATTGTTAAAAATATCCCGCTCAATCTGGTGCTCATCGTTTTATATGTTGCAATAGGAGCATTGGCTTTGTTTGCTTCTGCCGATATGCTGGCTATAGGTTTTGATGCTTCTGGCGCGACCACGGGTGCGCTAACGGTTCCTTTGGTGCTGGCGCTTTCGGTAGGTATTGCCGCTATGAAGCGCAACAGCAAATCGTCTGAGGAGGACAGTTTTGGGCTTATCGGCATTATGTCAACGGGCGCAATTTTTGGGGTCTTGCTCCTTAACCTCTTTGTGAAAACCGACAGCATGCAAGGAGCTTTGCCCGAACACGCTGCCGCAACCGATTCGCTTTTTGGTCCGTTTGTTGCCGAGCTGCCTCGCATTGCACTTGAGTCTTTTATCGCCTTGCTCCCCATGATTATTCTCTTGCTCGTTTTCCAAAAAATAAGTTTCAAGCTCAAGCCACGAGCGTTTATCAGAATGTTCCTCGGGTTTTTGTACACCTATATTGGGCTGGTTATTTTTCTCGTTGGCGTGAGTGCGGGATTTATGGTGGTAGGAAACCTTGTGGGGCACGGTTTGGCAGCGTATGACAACAGGGCTATTCTCGTAGGGTTTGGCTTTTTGCTGGGGCTGCTGGTTATTCTTACCGAACCAGCCGTCTACATTCTTACGCACCAAATTGAGAGCGTGACCAGTGGTTATATCAAGCGCACCATCGTTTTGGCAACACTGTCGATTGGCGTTGCCTTTGCGGTTGGCTTGTCCATGCTGCGCATTGCTATTCCAGAAATTCAGCTGTGGCACTATTTGTTACCCTGCCTTGTTATCTCGCTTGCTATGACCTTTTTTGTGCCAAAGCTTTTTGTTGGCATTGCCTTTGACTCGGGCGGGGTGGCTTCTGGCCCCATGACGGCAACCTTTATTTTGGCTCTTGCGGAAGGTGCATCAGATGCCATAGAGCATTCAAATATTCTCTTAGATTCTTTTGGCGTGATTGCGATGGTTGCGATAACGCCGCTTATTGCCTTGCAGGCACTTGGTTTGATTTATAAGATTAAGTCGAGAAAGAGTGAGTTGTAACATGAAAGAAGTGGGAAAACGAATGGCTGGAACAAAAAAAACGGCTCGAACAAAAAAGACCACAGCACGCGAGAGCATAAAGCCGAACTTTAGCCTTATCTGCTGCGTGGTAAACAGAGGTGACGCCTCAAAAACCTTGAAGGTTGCTAAAAAATACGGGGTCAAGGGCGGCACCATCTCGATTGGGCGAGGCACGGCTAACAATCGTATTCTCGATTTTTTGGGTTTGAGCGAGATACGAAAAGAAGTGGTGAGCATGATTGTTGAGCGTGAACTCGCTCACGAAGCGCTGCACGGCATTGGCAAAGACATGAAGTTTCACAAGCCCGACCACGGCATTGCCTTTTATCTCTCGGTTGCTGATTTTATCGGCAAAAAGAATGAACTTGATGAAAACGATAAGAATATGCTTGAACAAACGAGCAACACAAGTGAGGTGAACAACAAGATGTATCAAATTATCTATGTAGTTGTCGACAAAGGCAGAGCTGAGGAAGTTATTGAGGCTGCCAATGCGGCGGGCGCACGTGGTGGCACGATTATCAACGCACGTGGAGCAGGTATTCACGAAGTTCAAAAGCTTTTTTCGGTAGAAATCGAGCCAGAAAAAGAAGAAGTCTTTATAATAACAAGTACGGAGCAAAAAGATGACATTGTTGCGTCAGTGCGTGAACGACTCCAAATAGATGAGCCCGGTAACGGTATACTGTTTGTGATGGACTTAGACGAGGCCTACGGGCTGCACCAAGAAAGCTCCGAGCGCCGCCCGTAGTGAGCTCTCAATGAGCGAGCGAGGTGCGTACATTATGCAAGCAAGGTGCAAGGTGTAAGGTGTAGTGCGTGAGGCGCACCCCGCAAAGAACAAGAAGCAATACGCAAGGCGTACCTTTCTTTGGTAGGAACAAGAGAAATAGAGAGTAGACATGGCAAAACGGATACGAAAATGCAATTTAATTATCGACACCTGCTGCGACCTTCCAGCAGAGTTAGTGACGTCTTTTGACGTAGATTTGATTCGCTTCTCCTTTATGTTTGGCGAGGAGGAGCATCTTGACGATTTGGGCGCGACGATGAGTTCGCACGATTTTTACGAGCGCATGCGCAGAGGCGAGCAGCCCACAACGGCGCAAGTGCCGTTCAATCAAATTATTGAGAGCTTTGAACGTGCGCTGCAAAGCGGCATACCAACCGTGTATTTGTGCTTTACCGCTGCGCTTTCTGGAACCTTTGACACGGCGAGCGTTGCTGCAAAAGAGCTTATGGAAAAACATCCGGGCACTGAGCTGTACGTGGTGGACACCAAGCTGCCCTCCGTTGCCGAAGGACTCTTTGTTATGGAGGCAGTGCATCAACTCGACCGAGGGCTTACCGCACAAGAGATGGTGGCATGGGCAAATGAGGCTCGTTATTACGTAAATGGTTTCTTTACGCTTCCCGATTTGGAGTCCTTGCGCCGAGGTGGTCGCATTCCTGATATGGCAGCGGTTGCCGGTGCCAAGCTTGATATCAAGCCCATCTTGAGTTATGACATAGACGGCGGTTTGACGTTTCATGGCGTGGCACGTGGTCGCAAGAAGTCGATTAAGCAGCTTCTGCAAAACTTCCAAGACCGTTATATTGCTCCGGGTGCTGAGGGCGGCGAGCTGGTTGGCGACGTTGCCGGAGAGGGGCTCAATACGGTTTTTGTTGCCTCTGCAGATGCTCCTAAAGAGCAAGAGGAGCTTGCCGAGATGGTACTTAGGGCTACCGAGAACAAAGTTGCTCTGTGGCATGCTCAGATAGGGCCAACCATTGGCTCACACGTAGGGCCGGGCATGATTGCCGTGGTATTCTGGGGCCCTGATAGACGCAAGCACGTTTCTTTGAGTGACCGCATAGCTAATGCAGTAAGTGGACGGTGAGCCTACGTGACAGATATTAGTACGGCTCAGCTTGATGTTTTTAAGCCGGGCTCAACGCAACAGATAGTATTTATTGGACAAGGCAAGCGGGCTGAGCTTTTTGCAGCTCGTCTGCGTGTGGCAGGGTTTAGTTTTGCCGAGTGCAAGCTGAGTGCTCCGCGCACCAACGCCCAAACAAAAGAACTTGCTCAAACCGTTGCCAACGCAGGCCTTGTTATAACGGCGCTTGAAAATCCTCAAGAAGTCGAAGCGGTCTATCTTGGAGAACACGGCATTTTAGCTGGGGTAAAACCGGGGAGTTATCTGCTCGATGTATCTCTTTGTACGCCCCGTTTGGCACGTGAGCTTCATGCGCTTGCATCTCTCGGGGAGTGCTTTTTTGTGGAGGCTTGCGAGGCGGGCAATGCTGAGGCCTGTGCCGCCACCGACGCCACCACCAACGCAACCGCCAATACTACGAGCGCCCACACTACGAGCGCCCACACTACGAGCGCCCACACCAACACCCGTCTGTTTGTGGGCGGCGATACCGACACGGTTCAAACGCTGCAACCAGTGTTTGAGGCATTGAGCACCTCTGTTTTGCTAGTGGGACTTGCCGGACAGGGGGCTTCTGCCAAACTGGCTGCTACCATTTGCCAAGCGGGCGCCATGATGGCTCTTGTTGAAACCATTACCTTTGCCCTTAACAGCAAGGTTGAACCAGCGAGCATTTTGGCGATGTTTGCAACCGACCCCTACGTTACGCCTGCCATGTGCGATTTGGCTCACCATATTTTAGACGAGCAGTTTGAAAACGGCCCGTCTCTCGAGGTGTTTTTTGATGAACTCACCGTTGCTCTTGATGCTGCCGACGAACTTGATCTTGCTTTTCCGGTGCTAGAAACTGCTCATCAGCTCTATGATTTGCTGATGATGGTGGGTGGAAACCACAAGGCACTTCAGGCGCTTGCGCTGGTGTATCGTGAGGAAGCGTATTGCGAGAAGCAGGGGCTTGACTGGGGATTGGCGCAGCGTGCTATGGACGTATACGAGCAGGCTGCTAATTTTGGCTTCGAGTATTTTGATTCGTATGAGGACGATGAATGCACCGATCCGAGCTGCGGTCATCGCCGGTATTCGTCAAGCGATGATGATGATTATCCGCGCATGGACGATTATTTCTCGTCAAACTGAGTAGCCATGCCTACGAAACCAAAACAGTATGAATACTTTGCGCCGTGCGCACGGGGAGCCGAGGCTTTGTGCGCCGGTGAGCTTACTGCGCTTGGAGCAAAGCGGGTGCGCCCGTTGCAGGCAGGGGTTGCTTTCTTTGGGGATATTGAGGTGGGATACCGTGCTTGCTTGTGGACACGAACGGCAAGTCGTGTGCTCCTTGTCTTAGACAGAGTTCCTGCCGCCAACGCCGAGGAGCTGTATGCCTCCATAAAGGCTCTGCCGTGGGAGGAGCATCTTGATGCCACCCGCACCATTGCCATTGGAGCAAGGGGCACAAACGCCGCACTCGTTGATACCCGTTTTACTGCGCTTAAAGTTAAAGATGCAATTTGCGATCGTCTTCGTGAGCTGAGTGGCGAGCGTCCTTCGGTGGCAAAAGAGCGTCCTGATGTGCGCATAGATGTTGCCTTGCGCGACAAGCGTGCTACGATTTCTTTGGATTTGTCAGGAGAGCCGCTGCACAAGCGTGGGTATCGGGTGCCGAGCAAAAGCGTTGTTGCTCCTTTGCGAGAAACGCTTGCTGCGACCATGCTGCTGGCTGCGGGTTGGAACTCTTTTGAGGAAGCTCAGGCGCGCGGTGCGCTGCTTGACCCACTTTGCGGCTCAGGAACACTGGTTATCGAGGCCGCCCTCATTGCGCTTGACCGCGCGCCTGGCTCCCTGCGAGATTACTGGGGCTTTACCGGTTGGCTCGGTTTTGATGAGGAGCAGTGGTTTGCCTGTCTTGACGAGGCAGACGAGCGCGCTGAGCGTGCGCTTGAGCAGTCAAAGGCAACCGGTACGCTGCGCCTTTATGCCAGCGATAGCGATGCCGCTGTTGTTGAAGTTGCGCGCACCAGCGCACGTCGTGCTGGCGTAGAGCAGGTCATTGACTTTTCGGTTGCAGATGTGGCGGATACAGCAACTCGCTTCGTTACCCCGCACTCTGGTTCTTCTGGTGCCCCTGTCGCAAAAGATATTTCGCCTGGCGCCCTTATCGCAAAAGACACAGCGCAGCTACCACTGCTCGTTGTTACGAATCCTCCCTATGGCTTACGGCTTTTCGAAACAGCCCAGCTGCCGGCACTCTATGCGGCACTGCGAAAGCTCATAGACTCGGCTCAGACCGCCACACCTGCCGACCTCTGCGTTATTACCGCTGATGAGGGCATGAAAGCCTATCTTGGGCAGAGCCCCCAAAAGCGCATTGCCACCTATAACGGGGCACTTGAAGTTGCAATTTCTGTGTATGCCCAAAGACCTGAGGCGCATAACAAGGCGACTATCAACAAACTGGCGACCGCAAATGACCAAACGTCCGCAAATGACCAAACGTCCGCAGACGATAAAACGTCCACAGACGACAAAGCGACTGCAAATGACCAGGCGACTACAAATGACGCATCGCCATCAAGCAAGAGTCAAGAACAAGCAGACCCTCAAGATGTAGAGCAGTTTGAAAATCGCCTGAGCAAGATGGCGGCTCATCGAGCAAAGTGGGCTCGTCGGAGTGGGGTAAGTTGCTACCGTGTTTATGATGCCGACCTTCCAAGTTTTGCTGTTGCTCTCGATGTGTATGAGGGTGCCGGACCTAATGAGGGTAACAAGTGGCTTCATATTGCCGAATACGCACCACCCAAGCACATTGACGAAGCATTAGCCATGCAGCGCCTCTCAACAGTGCTGAGTGTTGCTCCTCGTATTCTTGATGTTCCGCTCGCCAATGTCTATCTTAAAACACGTCGGCGTGCCAAGGGTGGCTCTCAGTATGCTTCGCCAGAAACCGAGGCTTCGAAAGAACCGACAACAAAAATAGTGGGGGAGAACGGCCTGCTCTTTGAGGTCGATTTTTCTTCTCATCTTGACACCGGTATTTTTCTCGACCATCGCCTTACGCGAGCCTTGCTTAGAGAAAAGGCAACGGGCCTCGATACGCTTAATCTTTTTGCCTATACGGGCACGGCCAGTGTGTATATGGCGGCTGGTGGTGCAAGCACGGTTACCACGGTGGATATGTCCAACACCTACTTGGCTACGGCCGAGCGCAACATGAGGCGCAATGGCTTTAAGGGTGAAAGCTATCCCTTTGTGCAGGCAGACGTACTGCGGTGGGTGGCGGATCACCGTCACGACAAACAAAAATACGGACTTATTTTTTGTGACCCTCCAACTTTTTCTAATTCATCGTCAATGGGTAGTCGCACGTGGGACGTACAGCGCGACCATGCCGAGCTTTTGATTGCCTTATCCCGTATGCTCACCCCTGATGGCGTTGTGGTGTTTTCCACGAACCTTCGCAGCTTTACTCCAGAAATGGAGCCGCTACAACGGGCAGGTGTGACGCTCAAAGACATTACGGCGCAAACTATTCCGCAAGATTTTGAGCGTAATCAAAAAATACATCATTGCTATTTAGCGCAGCGGGTGAGGCCTGCAACCAGCAAGAAGCCAGCCTCCAGCAGCACTAAACCTATGGCCAAGAACAATAGGTCAGCCCCCAGCAGCACCAAACCTGTGACCAAGAACAATAGGTCAGCCCCTAAAATGGGGAAGTGAGCTGGCGTGGTTTCTGAAGTCCCAGGCTTCGACTACCCGAGCTTTTTTTGCGCCGACGGCACCGAGCTTCCTGTTTCGGCTCGTATTTCAAAAAAGGCACGCAGCAACCGGGTAATTTTAAGCCACAAAGGTGAGCTTGAAGTTGTTATTAGTTCGCGTCGTCTAGGAGCAAAACGTGCGCTTGAGCCAAACCAGATAGCCACTTTTTTGGAGGAGAAGCGCCTGTGGATTGAACGCACGGCCCGCCGCATTGCTCCGCATATCGAAAACCACCGCCAAGGGCTTGCGGCGGGACTTCCCACACATCTTGATTTTCCACCACTGGGCGAGCTCTGGCATATCGAATATCACCCCACCGCAGCAGCTCGTATCACCGCCAAGCGCAGCAACACGCGCAGCACCACACGCAGCACCACCAAACAGGCTACTAGTAAACAGGCTGCCAGCAGGCATACCACCGAATATACTGCAGCCGCACCCACTCCTACCGAGCAAAACCCAAAGCGCACCCTTTGCCTCCACGGCAATATTGAAAATGAGGAAGCTTGTTTTGAGGCCCTGCGCCGTTTTGTTACTTCCTACGCCAAAGAGCAGCTGCCCTTTTTTGCGTGGCGTACGGTGGGGGAGTTAGAGGCTGCCTACCAACTCAAGCGCCACCCAAAAGACATCACGGTCAACAACCGAAAAAGTGCCTGGGGCGTTTGCACGCACGATGGGCACATTCGTATCGACCGACGTGTTATTTTTCTGCCCACCGACCTCGCTCGGCAAATTATCCTTCATGAACTTGCGCACCTCACCCATCTTAATCACGGGCAAGCGTTTTATGAGGAGCTTTACTCGTATGAGGGCGCCACTCACGAGGCAGAAAAAGCGGTCAAAAAGGCCACACAATACGTCCCCGCATGGTTTTAAGGTATTGCGTTTGCGGGCTTCATAGAGTATTATTTCATCTTTATGGGTTTAAGGGTATCGCAAAGCTGGCATAGTGCGTTTGCGCTGTTGTAGAGCTAATGTGCCCTCAAATAATCCTGTTTGGACTATACAAGCGAGAAAGGCGGGTCCATGATTGTATCGTGGATGACTACAAACGAGTGTAATCTCAAATGCAAGCACTGCTATCAAGATGCAGATGAGAGTCAAGAAAAAGAACTTACTACCGAAGAAGGCCTTGCTTTAATCGACCAGATTGCCAAGGCGGGCTTCAAAATCATGATTTTCTCGGGCGGCGAGCCGCTGCTTAGACCAGACATTTTTGAACTGGTTTCTTATGCTGCCTCAAAGGGTTTGCGCCCTGTTTTTGGCACCAACGGCATTCTTATCACCGAAGAAGTTGCCCAAAAACTCAAAGAGGCTGGTGCGGTGGCCATGGGTATTAGCATCGACAGTCTTGACGAGGAAGCACACGACGAGTTTAGAGGCCTCAAAGACGCCCACAAACTCACCTTGCAAGGTATCGAGAACTGCAAAAAGGTTGGTTTGCCCTTCCAGCTGCACACCACGGTTGTGGACTTTAACAAGGGCGAGATTTGCGACATCACTGATTTTGCCGAGGAAATCGGCGCAATTGCTCACTACATATTTTTCCTCATTCCTGTGGGCCGTGGCGTTTATATTCAGGAAACTGCTGCACTTGAGGTGCGCGAGAACGAGGAATTGCTCCGCGCCATTATGAAAAAGCAAGATGAGGTTTCCATCGACGTTAAGCCTACCTGCGCTCCTCAATTTACCCGTGTTGCCAAGCAACTTGAGGTTGAAACCCGTTTTAGCCGTGGCTGCCTTGCGGGGCTTACCTATTGCGTTATTGGTTCAGAGGGTATTGTGCGTCCGTGTGCGTACATGACCGAGGAAGCAGGCGACGTGCGTCAAACACCCTTTGACGAAATTTGGCGTGACAGCGAAGTCTTTAACACGCTGCGCACCAAGGCATACAGCGGTGCTTGTGGCGAATGTGATTATAAAGATGGCTGCGGAGGCTGTCGTGCCCGTGCGGCATATTATCATGAGGGTGACATTATGGCGCAAGATGACTACTGCGCTCACAGCCAGCAGCTTGAGCTTGATGGCGTTGTTGTCTAGTGTTTGTTTCGCTCATGTTGTCTTGACTGTTGTCTAGAACCGTTGCTTAACGGTACCGTGCGCTAAGGTTGTTATAAGAGCTAAAGTTAGGTGGTTTATACCTCAGCGGCGCAAGGGCCCATACGTGCCAGAGCGCTCTGTGGAATAAAGAAGGAACCTGCCCGTGAGGGCAAAAACTGTTCGTGGCCCGTGAGGGCAAAAACTGTTCGTAGCCCGTGTGGGCACATTGACCTGCCCTTTGCGGGCAAACAAACGAAAGGAAGTAAGATGACCGTATCTTTTAGAAAAAAGGTAGCAACGCTTCTGGGCGCTGGTGCGCTGAGCTTATGCCTCGCTTCTACCATGTTGGTAGGTTGCGCTAACGAGCCAGCTGCTACCGACGGAGAAGATCAAGCACCCGTTGACCAACCCGCTGACCAGCCTGCTACACCCAGCGAGTACAGCTTTACCGATGATCTTGGCAACGAAGTTACCGTAAACAATCCTCAAAAGGTAGTTGCTTGCATGGGTAGCTTTGCAAACATTTGGACCATCTCTGGCGGTACGCTTATTGGTGCTACGAGCGATGCTTTTGAGGACTACGGCCTTGACGCAGCAAATATCGCAGAGGTTGGTTACTTCACCGATCCAAATCTTGAGCAGATTATTGCCCTTGAGCCTGATTTTGTTATTATGACGGGCGCTTCAACGGGTCGCGATGGCTCAGCAAGCCAAGTTGACCTGCGCGATGCTCTTAAAGATGCTGGCGCTGAGGTTGCTTATTTTAACGTCACCACCTTTGAGGATTACCTCAAAATGCTGCGCACCTGCTGCAACATTACCGCTCGTGATGATTTGTATGAGCAAAACGGTACTGCTGTTGAGGCACAGATTGCTGATATTAAGGCAAAGGCAGCTGCTGCAGAAGGCGAGCCTACGGTTTTGCTTATGACTACCTTCTCGGGCGGCACGCGTGTTCAAAACTCTGAAACCATGTCAGGCGCTATGCTTACTGAGATGGGCGCAAAGAATCTTGCTGACGAAACGCCCAGCTTGCTCCGCGATTTTAGCCTTGAGGCGGTCATTGAGCTTAACCCTGATTTCATCTTGGTAGTTCCTATGGGTAATGACGATGCTGCTGCGATGCGCAACCTTGAGGAAGCGACTGCGGCAAATCCAGCATGGGCTACGCTTGATGCGGTGCAAAACAATCGCTATATTACGCTCGACAAGACCTTGTTCCTCTTCAAGCCCAATGCAAACTGGGCAAAGAGCTACGAAAACTTGTTTGAGATTCTGTACAGCTAAAAACTACGGCTGCAGCGAGCGACTCAGCGAACTACCAGCCGAACGACCAACCAAACGCACCTGAGCATGCAGTGTCCATGGTGCGGTAAGTGGGGTATATGAAGCCTTTGCGGGCACGACATACCAAAGTAGTAGCGGTAGCGGTGACGGGTGCATTTCTTGTGCTGGTCACCGTTGCTGCATTTTTTGTTGGCTCAACTTCGGTGGGTTTGCCCGAGTTTTTAGCCCTTATTTCTGGTGGCGAAGTTTCTGCAAGCGCAAAGAGCATTTTGCTCAACGTGCGCCTTCCGCGTGTGCTTGCCGCTCTTTTGGCGGGTGCGGCCCTTGCGATGGCAGGTGCGCTTATCCAAGCGGTGCTCGACAATCCGCTTGCCTGCCCCAATATCATTGGTATTAACGCCGGAGCGGGCTTTGCGGTGCTTTTGGTAAGTGCCTTTTTGCCCGGCCTATTTTTTGTTCAGCCCATCGCTGCTTTTGTTGGCGCTCTTATTACTGCGGTGGTTATCTTTTTTATCTCGCTGGGAATGGGCGCTTCTCGTCTTACCGTGGTACTTGCGGGTATTGCGCTTTCAAGTATTTTTGGTGCGGGCATGAATACCATACTCATCATAAATCCTGATGCCTATATTGGAGCAAGCAGATTTTTGGTGGGCGGTCTTTCAGGCGTACTTATGAGCAACCTTACCTGGCCTTCAATTTACATCATTTTTGGCTTGCTTATTGCAACCTTTGTGGCTAACAAGCTCAATATCATGTCGCTTGGTGATGCAACGGCTCATTCGCTTGGTATGAACGTTGGACGTTGGCGTATGTCTTTGCTCGGTCTTGCGGCTTTGCTTGCGGGAGCGGCGGTAAGTTTTGCGGGCTTGCTGGGTTTTGTTGGTTTGATTGTGCCGCATCTTATTCGCTTTATTGTGGGGCATGATAACCGCATTGTGTTGCCCTTAAGCGCAACCTTTGGTGCCGCTTTTGTGGTGTTTTGCGACCTGCTCGCACGGGTGCTTTTTGCTCCGTATGAGATTCCCGTTGGTATTCTTATGGCGTTCATTGGTGGGCCGTTCTTTATCTACCTGATTATCAAGAACAGGAAACACGGCGATGCGTAACAATGAGCCAGCCATAAGCGTGAGCGGTGTAAGCTACTCCTACACCAAAGAGCCTTTTATCGAGGGGCTCAATCTTGACGTTGCATACGGCGATATAACCAGCATCATTGGGCCAAACGGCTGCGGAAAATCAACGCTTCTCAAAATCATAGACGGACTTATCGAGCCGTTTGGTGGCACGGTCTATCTTAACGGCAAGCCAAGCCTTGAAATGAAGGGTCGCCAGCGTGCACGGCATTTGGCGCTGCTTGCCCAAGGAGCGCGTCCTCCGGCGATGAGCGTTGAGGCTTTAGTTTCTTGCGGACGCTACCCGTATCACAGCCACATGCGCTCGCATCTTGATACCGAGGATAAAGAAAAAGTTGCTGAGGCTATGGCGCTTGCTGGCATCGAACATTTTCGCAATCATGACGTGCGTCGTCTTTCTGGAGGCGAACGCCAGCGTGCGTTTATTGCTATGACGCTTGCCCAAGACACCGATATTATCGCTCTCGATGAGCCAACTACCTACCTTGATGTTCGTGCGTGTCATGACATCATGCAGCTGGTCACCGAGCTTAATAGAAGCTCAGGAAAAACGATTGTGATGGTAATTCACGACCTTGATTTGGCGCTGCGTTACTCAGACCACCTTGCCGTTATGGAGCGGGGGAGCTGTATTTGTGCGGGCAGCGTTGAAGAGGTATTTGCCTCTGGAGCCATTGAACAGGCTTTTAATGTTGAGGTATGCCGGGTTCCTTCTAAAGACCGTGTTGCCTATACCTTGTTTCCCTTTGACGACTAGCGAACTGCGAGCGTTTGGCTATTGAGCCATTGCGAGGAGCGCAGCGTCGAAGCAATCTAGCGGGAGAGCGGCAGTTTAAGCTCTAGTCAAGCGGGAGAGCGGCAGCTTTAGCTCTAATCAAGAAACTCAAGCGACTCAAACAACCCAAGCCCCTCTGCTCGTGCAGAAAAATCAGAGGCTTCTGGAGAAGGAGAAAAGCCGTACAGTCGGTATACCACTACACCGCCTCTGTTAGAGTCCTCGGCAACAAAGATAACTCCCTGCTCATAGACATCTCTCCAGTTTTTCTCCTGTGAAGCATAGTTCATTTGATGCCAAAGTAAGCCACTGTTTTCAACAAAGCCATGATGCTCAACATTCACCTCACCGGTAGGAACAAAGCGCAAGAAGTATTCCTCAAAAGCTGCGCCCTCTGCATCGGGAAAACTCTCCCAATCGAAACGCATAAGAGAAACTCCGCCGTAGGCATCAAGGGAATCGTCCCCAAAATAGACTATGAACAAGCTCTCGTGCGAACTCGTGTAGTCCTCGTGGAAGTTCCAACCAGCTGGCAAGTCAAAGGCTATGCCAAAGTTTTCGCTCTCGCAATGGGCAGGCCCCTCAATGTATTTCCAGCTTTCATCATCGTCGTAGTAGCTGTTGTCCTGCGAATCATAGCTTGTGTCTGACAAGAACGAGGAATTATTGTTAGTTTGGTCAAAGGCCGAAAAGGCAGAAGCACCAACCCAAAGCAGTATCGCAAATATGACGAAAGGATTACGCAGGCAGCCCTTTTTCTTTGGTGGTGCCTGCGGGGTGCGACTGGGCTTGTTTTGCTCCTCGTAGTGCCCTGATTCTTGGGGCGGCTGATAGGGTGAGGAGGGTCTTGTAGTTGGCAGCCCTGATTGCATAGGAACAGGCGCTGGTATGGGTTTTGGTTTTGGTGCAGCAACTTTTTGAGGAGGTTTCTTTTTTGAGGATTTGTCCTCGTTGCTTGAGGTCATATCTTGTTCTATTGCGGCCTGCGTTTTTGTTTGATTTGCCATGAGTGGCGCACTTTGGGAAAGCGAGGCAATATAGGCAGCCGTGTCAAAAGAGCCTTCAAACTCAGCGGGCAACTGAGGCTCGGCAGGCATTTTTGGCTCATCAGGTAACAAAAAAGGCTCAGCCGGCATAATTGGCTCAGCAGGAAAACTTGGTTCTGCAGGGATACCTATATCAAATAGCGAGCTTTCACCTAGGGTGGTTGTAGAGCCTTCACTTAAGGTACTTGTGTCCGCAGACGCAATGGACGTAAGGGCTCTTAGCAGCTCAGCTTGTTGTTCAGTTTGCTTTGGGTCGCTCATGACTCATTCGCCTTACCGTCGATTTTCTCGTGGCTTTTATTGTATCACGTGTGGCGTCAATCAAACGAAGCGGCACACAATCCTCCTCAAGCAAAGTCCCCGTTATGCAACGTGTGCAACACGGCACTCCAAGCGTAGTCGTGCTACACTCTTTTAGTAAACAATTTTTGCGTTTTGGACGTTTTCCGACACAAGGCGGCTTTGAATCGTATTGTTAGTAAGGAATGGTTTGTTAGCTTGAGTACGCAGGACACTACATGGTTTGTTGCCCTGTATAACCGACAGGCAGACACGGTGTTTCGGGTCTGTCGCTCGTATTTGTCTACGGCGGCAGATGCTGAGGACGCGACCCAAAACGTTTTTCTCAAGCTGCTTTCCAAGCCTCAGAGTTTTGAAAACGACGAGCACGAAAAGGCGTGGCTTATCCGCGTGGCGATAAACCACTGTAAAGACGTTTTGAAAAGCAGCTGGAATAAGCGTACCGACTTGGAGAGTATTGCAGAGCCAGTGGCTCCTGGAGCAGACCCTGCATCGGCACACGACAGCACGCTTGAGCACGTACGAGCGTTGCCAGAAAACTTACAAACCTGCGTGTATCTCTACTACTACGAGGGATATAACGCAGCAGAGATTGGAGAGCTTATCGGCAAGCCGCACTCAACGGTGAGAAACTATTTGAGTGACGCGCGTAAAGAGCTGAGAAAGAGGTTAGGGGGTGAGTTTGATGAACGAGAAAACGAATGAGCAAAAACTGAGAGAAGCGTTTGAGGCGGCTGGCCCTAACGAGCAAGCACGCGCTCGTATGTTGAGCAATATTTTGACAGCGCATGAGCTAAATGAGCAGCAGGCAGGGCAACCAGGGCAAGCTGAGCAAGCAGGACAAGCAGGGCAAGCAGGGCAAGCAGGGCAAGCAGGACAAGCAGGACAAGCAGGACAAGCAGGACAACCTACCGCTCCGCGCAAGAAGCTCCAGCGTTTTTCGTTTGCAAACTATATCCTGCCCATTGCTGCCTGCCTTGCTCTTGCAGTTATTTTGCCGCTCACGGTTTTGCCGTCTGATTCCCTTTTTGACCAGATTTTCTCGGGATCACTTTCGAGCATGTCTGACTCCGCACCTTCTGAGAACGCTCCTGATGATGTCTATGATGCCGAGTCAGATTTTGACGAGGACAACGACCAAAAGGCTTATCCTGCCGTGTCCCCTAACAGTGCTCCAGACTCTGCAACGCCAAACGCAGACAGTGGCGCGTCTGAGGCAAATGAAGCAGGTCGTACCGCAGATGCCTCAGAGCCTGAAGCTGGCAGTTCAGATGAAGCTGGCAGTTCAGATAAGGGCAAATACGGCGAAAGCTCCGATGATGCAGCGCTTGAAACGCAGAGTGCATCTACAGAGGTAATAGAGGCACCTACAGAGATATTGGAAGCTCCTGCACTTGAAAGCACTCCCGCTCCTCCCTATGAGTCCGGATTTGACACCTTTGGTTCAACCGAGAATATTATTATGCTTATATCCGTTGCCCTCTGCTTTGCTGCCCTTGCCATAGCTGCCTTTGGTCTTTTGGCTTGGGTGCGCTCTAGGCGCAGGCGTGCTTTTTTGCAAGACAACGAGCAGGACGAGCAAGGCGAGCAGGACGAGCAAGGCGAACAGAACGAACAGGACCGCTAGATTGACAAAAGAGGTGAGCTATGGGACTTTTGGTAGTAGACTCCGTATCTAAAAGCTTCAAGGAGCTTGAGGTACTCAAACAACTCTCTTTTGAAGTTGAGGAGGGGAGTGTTTTCGGTTTTATCGGCAGAAACGGGAGCGGTAAAACTACAACCATGAAGATAATTGTTGGCTTGCTTAAGGCAGATGCAGGCGAGGTGTATGTCAAAGGCAAAAAGGTTGTTTTTGGCGAAACTCCCACCAACAAAGTTGTTGGCTATCTCCCCGATGTGCCTGAGTTTTACGGATTTATGAGCGCACTTGAATATCTGCATTTTTGTGGACGCATAACGGGCATGAACACAACAGATATTGAGCGCAAAACAAATGAGCTAATCAGCCTTGTTGGCCTGCAGGAAAGTGCCACCCGCCGCATCAAGGGCTACTCGCGTGGCATGAAACAGCGTCTTGGTATTGCTCAGGCGTTGATGCATGAGCCGACGCTGCTCATTTGTGATGAGCCCACCAGCGCACTTGACCCACAGGGCAGGAGCGAGATTCTCGCCATTTTGGACGAGGTGCGCACCCGTACGACAGTTCTGCTTTCTACCCATATTCTTGCCGATGTTGAGCGCATTTGCGATACGGTCGGTGTGCTTGAAAACGGTCATTTGGTACTGGGCGGCAAACTTGAGGAAATAAAAACCAAGCATCGTCGCGACAGCATTATTGTGAGCTTTGACGGGCTTGACCAAGCAGCGCTGAAAACCTTGGGAGAGAGCCTGCGTGCGCTGCCCTACGTTGTGCAACTTACGGCGCTGCGAGATGTTTTGCGCATAGATGTTGGTTCGGTACAAAAAGACGGTGCTGCGCTCTTTTCTGAGCTAGCTTCTCGCAAGCTCACCGTGTTGAATTACCAAGTTCTGGAACCTACCCTCGAAAACCTTTATATGGACGTGATCGCATGAACGGATTTTTTGCCTTTCTTTCAAAAGAACTTTTAGAAATGCTTCGTACCCATCGCATTTGGATTGTTATTGGAGTGTTTTTTCTGCTCGGCCTTATGAATGCGCCACTGGCAAATTTTACACCGCAATTACTTGAGCTGGCTGGTGCGAGCGAGATGATGGGCGACCTTGCCATCACACAGCCTACTGCTCTTGATGCGTGGGCGCAGTTCTACGCAAACGTAGGGCAAATGGGCGTGTTGGCCATACTCCTGATTTGCGGCGGCATGCTCTCCAGAGAAAGAAGCAGGGATACGCTGGTGCTTCCGCTTACCAAGGGCCTTGGGCGCACGGGCATAGTGCTCGTTAAGTTTTTGGTAGCGAGCATGTTGTGGACTTTGGCGGTTGTGGTTGCAACGGTTGTTTCATGGGCTTATACTGAGTTGCTTTTTTCTGGCGAGACGGTAAAACATCTCTTCTTGAGCGTTGTGCTTTTTTGGCTTTTTGGCGAGTTCCTGCTGGCACTTATACCACTTTCGTCGGTGCTTTTTAAGGGCGGCTTGAGTGGTCTTATCATTCCGGGTTTTGTGTTGTTTGTTCTCTTGGTGCTCACGGCCTTTCCTGATTTGTTTTTCTGGAACCCCTGTTTGCTTATTGTCAATGGGCTTGGACTTATGGACGGAGCGATAAAACCCTCCGAGATGCTTGTGCCTGCGCTTGTTGCGGTGGCTGTGGCTGCATCCGCCCTCGTGGCTGCCATTGTGAGGTTTAAGCACGCGCCCCTATAACCCTTGTACGTGGCGCAATATCAACAGAAACAAAACTAGTTGCGTCGGCGACTTTGAGAATGGGCTGTATTCTGGTATTCTATACGGTACAAAAGCTTCTGGCGGCATTTGATAGACCAGAAATGAAGCATTGTTGCCGCAAAAAGCCCTTGGGGAACACTTGGGCAGTGGGCGAAGCACACGACGAAAGGAATGCACCATGGACGAAACAGGAGTATTAGCGCTCCTCGATGAGCTCTCCGATATTCTTGAAGATAGCAAACCTGCGTTTGGCAGCAAGGATAAACGCACGGTTGAAATTGGTCCTGTTCTTGATATTCTTGACGATATTCGTCATGCCTTCCCTGAGGAGTTTGCACAAGCTCGTCAGGTTGTTCGTGAGCGCCAAAGCCTGCTTGAGGACGCTGAGATTGAGGCAAATCGCATTCTCGAGGACGCGCGCAGCCAGGCTCTCATTGTTGCAAGCGAACAAGAGATAGTGCGTATTGCTCAGCAACAGGCAGAAAATGTTCTTGCTGATGCCCGCGATATGGAGCGCGAAACGCGCGCCGGTGCTGATGACTATGCCGACTGGGTATTCTCGCAGGTTGAGAGTATGCTTGGGCAGGCAAGCGAGAACGTAACTCGCTGCCGCGACCGCCTTAACAACAAGGGCATTCGCTAAGCGTTGTTGCTTGGCGATGAGCAAAACACAATCATGGAATTAGAACCGTATTTTTATAAACTCTTGCCCGCGCTGGCAGACACGGGTTCGTTTGTTGAACTTGAAGATTGTCTGAAACTTGAGAGCTTTGAAAAAGGTGCTCGTTGTTTTGTGCTTGAAAACGGGATTTCTTTTCGATTAGTCTTTACCAATACGGGAGATGCGGTGCTTGCCACGGGCTCTTTTGAGGCGATAGCCAAAACTGAGTGCGACCGTTGCCTTGACCCTGCTTCGCTCGATATAGCAGGTGAGCTCGAGGCTTTTATTCTGCTCGAAGAAGACAGTTTTGAAGAAAAAGACGCACTGGACGACTATCTTTTAGCAGAAGGTCCGGAAGGTTGCATAGATATAGCACCTCTTGTTTTTTCTGCACTTATTCTTGCTCTGCCGCCTTTGGCCTTATGCAAGGAGGACTGCGCAGGCATTTGTCCTACGTGTGGCGCGCAGCTTAATAAAGAGGCTTGTGCGTGTGCTGGAGCCGTTGACGAAAACCACCCCTTTGCTGCACTCAAAAACCTTATGCCAAACGAATAATTCGCTTGTGAGCCCACTTATGGCCCATTTATGAGCCCATACAAAAGCCAATACGCAACTTACGTGCGCGCAAACGCTCGCAGCACGCAAACAACCCGGTTTTAGCCTGCAAATGGCTTGGCAGCCTCAAGGCGCGCTAGGGTAACCTCACGTCCTAAAAGCTCAAGAGATTCCAACAGTGGCGGCGACACCATGTTTCCACTCGTGGCTACCCGTAAGGCTTGGAAAACTATTTTTGGTTTGATATCGCGTTGCTCGGCAAGTCCGCGCAGGGCAGTATCAAGTGCCTCATGCTCCCACTTGAGGTTCTCGTCTTGCAGGAGTGCCGTTATGCTTTCAAGCAACTCACCCGTCCCCTCACCAGCAAGGCATTTTTCAACAGATTTCTCGTCAAGCGATACTGTTTCTCCAAAAAGATAGTTCACCAAAGGATTTATCTCAGAAAGCGTATGAACACGCTCGACTACCAGGGGGTAGATGTCCTCAAACCAGCTGCGCTTCTCGGCGACCTTTGCAGCAGTTGCTAAGCCATCAGCTTCAAGATAGGGGAGCCAAGCATCAACAAAACCTGCTGAACCCAACTCTTTAAGGTAACTCTGGTTGACCCAGTCGAGCTTTTTTTCGTCAAAGACTGCGGGGCTTTTTGAAATGCGGTCAAGCGAGAACTGCGTTTTAAGCGTGTCAGCATCTATGATGGTAGTTTCTCCGTCGAGCGACCAGCCTAAAAGCGCAAGATAATTTACTAAAGCCTCGGGCAGATAGCCAGCCTCCTGATACGCCTCCACGCTGGTTGCTCCGTGGCGTTTTGAAAGACGCTTTCCGTCCGAGCCCAAAATCATAGAGAGGTGGGCGAACTGTGGGGTGGGATAACCAAGAGCCTCGTAAACAAGGATTTGCTTCGGCGTGTTAGAGAGGTGATCATCTCCGCGGATAACATGACTTATTTGCATGAGCGCATCGTCGACGCATACCACAAAGTTGTAGGTTGGCTTACCGTCCGAGCGCACCAAAATGAAGTCATCAAGCTGCTCAAGCGGAACGGTAACCGTGCCATAGACGGTGTCATCAAAGCTTATCGCACCACGATCAAGAGGAATTTTAAGCCGCCATGTGTGGGGCTCACCCGCAACAATGCGCTGCTGTGCTTCATCGGGGTCTATATCACGGCAGCAACGGTCGTAGACGGGGTTTTGTTTGGCGGCGAGAGCAGCTTCGCGCTTGTTATGCAGCTCCTCGGGTGCGCAAAAACAGGGGTAGGCGTTGCCACGCTCCTGCAGGCGAGCCAAAGCCTTGTCATAGGTGTCAAAGCGTTCTGTTTGCAGGTAGGGGCCAAGCTCTCCGCCCGTTTCTGGTCCTTCGTCCCAGTTGAGTCCAAGCCAGCGCAGGCTGCGGATAATCTGTGCGGTGTTTTCTGCGCTCGAACGCAGCGGGTCGGTGTCCTCAATACGCAACACAAACGTTCCCTCATTTGCGTGAGCAAACGCCCAGTTGTAAATGGCGGTGCGTGCTCCGCCGATGTGAAGGTTGCCCGTAGGCGAAGGCGCAAAACGCACGCGAATGGGAGTTTGATTGCTCATGTAAGGTTTCCTTTCAGGCTAACTTTTGCGTTTTTGGTTGATGGAACTCATTATATTTGAGTTTTGTTTGCGTCGCTTAGCTCGTTTGTTTTCTCCGAGTCACCTGCTGCATTTTTCTCAGGTATGCCACGCTCATCAGCAATAAAAGTGCCCAGAGTAACACCACCTCTAAAACCGACTATCAACGCATCGGCACCGGCACGCATATACACGCCAGCAAACTTTCCTCCGTAGACAAAAAGCCCCGTTAAGAGATTAAAGGGTGTGAGTTTCTGCGGGTCAAACTGTTCATCGGCCGTTGCCTGAGCTGCTTGCTCAGGGGTGGCAAAAAGCGGATTGCCGTCCTTATCCAAGGGAATAGGAACGGTGTTAGGGGCGGCATACTGAGGGCAATACTCCTGTAGCACATAACCCTCGTGCGAACAATCATTGAGCAGCTGATCCCACTCATCTGCTCCGTAACTTTGCCCCGCATAAACCCCCTGCGTTCCATAGCCGTCTATCGGCTTAATAATAAAACGCTGCTTATTTTCAAGAACCTGGTGGGCAGCTATGGTTTCAGCGCTAAGCTCGGTGGTAAACGGCACGTGCTCTTGGACAAAGCAACACTGCTCCTCATTCAAAAAAGCAAGGGTTTCTGGGTGATGAAGCATGCGAAAAGCCGTTTTGCTGTGGGCAACTTGCGTTTTGAAACCACCGATAAGACAAATTGCCTCGTCGCGAGCAGCAGCGATAAGCGCATAGACACCCGCTGCGTCGCCGTCTTGAGCAAGCTTGGCGAGTGTTTGTTTTTCATCTGGTTCTTGCTCGGCAAGGTCAATCATAATATCGGAGGTTACCGCACGCCGATAAACGGCGTCTATGCGGGTGGGAGTTTGTTGAGCTGCTGGTGCGGTGCGCTGTGTTGTTTGTTGAGCTGCTGGTGCGGTGCGCTGTGTTGTTTGCGGTGCTGCCTGTGCAGAGCCTACGTCAATGCCGTACAGTACGCCGTCTTGATAGGAAAGACCAGCAACATCGCAGATGAGGCACCGATAGCCTGCTCGCTCAAAGCGAACCTGAAACTCCTCAAGTTCTTTAATGGTGGTTTTTTCCTGATAATCAACAAGGGCAACCGTAGGCTTGCCCTTGCCAGCTTGTTTTTTTTCATAGCTGCTGTGCGCATATATCTCACCAAAGGCTTCAACCCACGGATCAAAAAGCTCCTGAGAGCAAAGCTCCATAGAGTGCGAAGCCTGCTTAAAGGTTTCGCTCAAAGAAAGCGCATTGCATATCTCTCTGTCCTCGTTCATGGCACTTGAGCCGTCGGTATTAAACTCACAAAACATAAAGTCATGCGTTTCTAGGTCGCAAAAAATGTCGATACGCGTGATAGGAATAGCAACGTCATACTCCGTGGGCAGGCTAATAAGATATTCCAGCACGGGAGAAAAGCCAAAGAGCTTGCGATATGACGCATCGCTGCAATAGCGCTCTGTCATCGCTTCAAGAATCTCGTAGGTGGTGTGAGCGCACTCTGCAAAAAAATCCAACTCATCGGCACTATATATTTGTGGAATAAAGCCCATGGTAATGACAGAATCGTGATAGAGCGCCGTTGAATTGTTGAGGTAGTGTTGCGCGGCAAGTCTGCCCGCAATGTCGCCGTCAAGCTCGGTAAAAGCCTTCAGGTAGGCGTTGCGGTAGTTTTGTCCCGCTGCGGTGACCTTTGAGGCTACAGCAGCCGTGTTTGCGCTCAGCTCCGCGTCCAAATCTGCAGCCATGCTAGGCACCAGCACCTTGGGCATCGAGCATAGTTTTGCGCTGGGCAACAAGCTCTGCCAAGGGCATAAGGTAATGTTGCTCGTCTTTTGGAAGACCTTGTTGGGCAAAGGCAATTATCTCGTCAAGCCACAGGGTTGCGGAGCGCTGATAAACAGTGGCCTCATAACCCAAGGTTCGCAAGGCCGTTTTAGCGCGCGCAATAGATACAACATCAAGGTAGGCAAAGCACTCCTCATAATACTCAAGGGCCTCCTCGTTGTAAAAAAGACCTTTGATGAGAGCAGTAAAAGCCAGACTGTAGGCAAAGGGCATGGAATCTGCCTGCCGCACTTCGACATACTGCTTAAAGCGTGCGTCGTAGAAAAAGAGCGATAAAACGTGCTCAATGGTTTTTTGGTCGAGCTGAGCAGAGGTGAGGGCTTCGCTAAATGGCGTAAAGCCCTGCGCAACCGCCACCACCCCTCCGTTTTCGAGCGTATCAACAGTAAAAATCGCTGGAGCATCAAGCAGGGTTTCTGCATAGCTTTTGAAACCAAAATCATCGCTAAAAAGGTTTGCGGGCGTAAGACAACGCTCAGGGTCGCAATCGTCCCAACAGGCAGTTCGAGCCATACGATTGGGGATAGGCAGGCTGCTCTGCGAGTTTTGAGGGCTTTGAGCGCCCTGCGGGTCTTGATGCACGGGGGCGTCTAGATGCACATGGCTGGCCTGACGCGCCTGCATATTTTGACTCAGAGCCCCCACGCTTGAACCCTCAAACACTGGTGAATTGTCAGTAAGAAAGGCAAAAAACGGTCCGAGCGCATGAGCGATACGTAGCTTGTTGACGGCATCAAACTCATCAACATAGTCGATGCTTGTTTGCGTGGCCGCTGTTGCGCGCATCATGCAAATGCCATGCTTGCCCGTTTGCGTAAAATGCTCCGCCATATAGTAGTAGCGGTCTTTGGGGATAAGCGGTATTTCGTGAGCACACGCCGTAGGGTGGTAGCCGTATTCGCGTGCCTCATAACCCATCTCAGCAAGCAGGGGGTCGAGCTGTGAGCGAAAGAGCAGGTACTCAGTTTCTATTTCGGCAAGACCGGCTGCTGGCCCAATGCTAATTTCAAGTTGCGCACCTGGTTCAAGCGTAATGTTTGTTTTGTGTCGGTTCAGCGCAATAAGGCTTTCCTTGTCCGCCGGTTCGGTGTTCGCTTTTTGCAGCTTCGTCTTGGGGGCGGGCTCAGAGCGCTTCTCGTAAATGCGCTCGTCAAAAAACTCGGCAAGACGTTCAAGCACCTCATCAACCCCTGGCTTTCCCGTTTTGGGGTCGGTGTAATAGGGCACGAGCGCACCCGTCTTGGCATCTACAATAAAATGCTCAAGCTCAAAGCCAATGCTGTGCCCCTCGTGCCCAACCGCTCCTTGGGCAAGGTGGCTGGCAATCGCAAAGGCATGTTCGCTATAACAGTTGGTATTCATAAAATTATTGTAGCCGAAGTCAGACGTGGTGCGGCAACGGATTGCCAACAAAGGCGTGAAAGATTAAGGGAAAATCCCAAGGGTAAGTCCTCAGAAGCGAGGCGAAAAAACTGCTACAATCGTAAGAGTACATTTACTAAGTAAACCACGAGTGCGCAGTTGCGCAAAGGAGCGATAACCGTGAAAGACGCAAACTATGTATTCACTTCAGAGAGCGTAACAGAAGGACACCCTGATAAGGTGTGCGACCAAATAGCCGACGCTATTTTAGATGCCATTCTTGTTAAGGAAGCGGCTCTAGAGGCCGATGGGTATGTATCTCAAGATGGCGAGAAGGCCTCGGTTGTTGCTGTGCGCTCAGCCATTGAGGTTATGGCGGCTGAGGGACAGGTTATTTTGGCAGGCGAGATTCGCACGCAAGCCTATATTGACATTGAAAAAACCGTTCGTGAGGTTGTTGAGAGCATTGGCTACAATGACCCTAATTTGGGATTTGATTATCGCTCTCTAGGCGTTTCAAATGCTATTTCTGAGCAGAGCGCTGACATCGCCCGAGGCGTTGATGAGAGTTTTGAAGCGCAACATGCGGGCGGAGATAATGCTGATGGGATTGAAAGCGGCTCGGCGGCAGAGGGCGACGACCCCTATGAGCGTACTGGCGCTGGCGACCAAGGCATGGTTTTTGGTTACGCCTGCACAGAAACACCTACCCTAATGCCCTTGCCCATCTTTTTGTCACATCGTCTTGCTGAGCGTCTTACCGCCGTGCGCAAAGAGGGAACGTTGCCGTACTTGCGCCCTGACGGTAAAACGCAGGTAAGTGTTCAGTACGAAAACGGCGTGCCAAAAAAGGTTACCACGGTGCTTATCTCTACTCAGCACGAGGAGAGTGTTGACGTTGAAACCACGCTGCGCAACGATCTTATCGCAAAGGTTATCACCCCCGTTTTTGATGAATGGAATATAAGCTGGGAAGGTGCAGACGTGTACGTGAATCCCACGGGACGTTTTGTTATTGGCGGTCCTGCTGGCGACACGGGTCTTACTGGTCGTAAAATCATCGTCGATACGTACGGTGGTATGGCTCGCCATGGTGGCGGTGCGCTTTCTGGCAAAGACGCTACCAAGGTTGACCGTTCTGCCACGTATGCGGCACGCTGGGTTGCAAAAAATATCGTTGCAGCAGGGCTGGCAAGCCGCTGCGAGGTGCAAATTGCCTATGGCATTGGTATCGCAAAACCGCTTTCTCTTATGATTGAAACCTTTGGCACCAATACTGTGCCCGTAGAGACTATTGTATCTGCGGTGGGTTCGGTGTTTGACTTGCGCCCAGCAGCCATTATTGATGCACTTGCGTTGCGTCGCCCGCTGTTCCGCAAAACTTCTAACTACGGACATTTTGGACGTGAGCTTGAGGAGTTTAGTTGGGAGCGCACTGATAAAGTCGATGCCCTCAAAGCTTTGTGCTGAGAAACCTTATACTGAGTGGCCTTGTGCAAAAAACGCTAACACACCATGGTAAGACTGCATTAAAAATGCCGCTTACGGTGGTGTATTTTTTGTTGGCATGTCTGCTGGTTTTTGCTCCGGTGGGCTTTTTGACCGCTTGTGATTTTGAAACGGGGCTGTTGGGAAGCGACAAACAGGGAGAGAACAGCAGGGCAAAAACTGCTTTTTTAAATAGCACTATAGAGCTTTTGACTGCCTCGCCCATCAAGGGCGAAAAGCTCAAGGTGGTTTCCTCAGTGTTTGCTGCCTACGACTTTTCTCGTGAGCTTTTAGGGGAGGCAGGGGAGGTATCCCTCCTTTTGAAACCAGGTCTTGAGCCCCACTCCTTTGAACCTACGGTGCGCGACATTCTTTTGCTGCAGGACGCCGACGTGTTCATCTATGCGGGCGGAGAGTCTGATGTGTGGATAGATGAGCTTTTGTCCTCACTCGATACGGCAAACCTCCAGCTTATACCCCTTATCGATATGGTTGAGCCCCTTGAGGAGCTAGAGTTGGAGGATTTACTTGCTGCAAGAGGCGATGATACAGTTGATGATGCAGGAGAGGGGCAACAGGAGTCAACAGGTGGGCTTGGAGCAGCAGGCGTGGCTGAGGCAGCCGCCGAAGCAGCAAAGGCCGCCGAGGCAGAGCAAGACCTTGATGAGCACGTGTGGACGAGTCCTAAAAACGCCAAGCGCATTGTACAAAACCTCGCCGGCATTTTTGAAAAACGCACTCCGGAGCGCTCAGCGCTTATTCAGGAAAACAAAAAGGACTATCTCGGCAAACTTGATGCTCTTGATGAACGCTTTCGCACAATAGTGCAAAACGGCAAACGTAAGACCCTGCTTTTTGGTGACCGCTTTCCGTTTCGTTATCTTGCCGAGGAATATGGCCTAGCGTGTTATGCAGCTTTCCCTGGCTGCTCGACGGCGACTGAAACCAATGCAAAAACCCTTTCGTTTCTTATAGATACGGTGCGAAGCGAGAAAATCCCTGTCGTGTTTTATGTCGAGCTTTCCTCGCACAAAATAGCCGATATTATTGCTGAGGAAACGGGTGCTCAGCCCTTGTTGCTCCACGCGTGCCACAACATTTCGCTTGATGACTTTGAGGCAGGTACCAGCTACCTTGAGCTTATGATGCAAAATGCAGACAACCTTAAGCGAGCGTTAGCATGAAAAAAGCAAGCTATATTGCGTGCAAAGATGCTTCCTTTTCTTATGAGGGGACAACCGTTGTGTCAGGCATAGATTTTGAACTTGAACGCGGTGACTACCTCTGTGTGGTGGGAGAAAACGGCAGCGGCAAAAGCACGCTCGTACACGGTCTGCTGGGGCTTAAGCAGCCTTGTACTGGTGAGATACAGCGCGCCGAAGAACTGTGCAAAGGTGCTGTTGGCTATTTGCCTCAGCAGCGCGCCTTGCAACGGAGTTTTCCCACAAGCGTAATGGAAGTGGTGTTATCCGGGCGCTTAAGCAGCAAAGGTTTCTTTTCGTTTTACAACAAGCACGACCGTAGTCTTGCGTGCGAGGTATTAGAAAAACTTGAGATAAGTTCGTTGGCATCGTGCGTGTTTGGTGAGCTTTCGGGTGGTCAGCAGCAGCGTGTTTTGCTTGCGCGCGCTCTTGTGGCCGCCTCTGATGGACTCAAGCTGCTCATTTTAGATGAGCCCATGAACGGTCTTGACCCTCACAGCAAGCAAGAACTCTATGAGCTGATAGCCAAACTTAATAAAGAAGGTTTGACGCTCGTTATGGTTACGCATGACGTCAATGCGGCGGTGTCTGCGGCAAACAAGATACTTTTGTTGGATTCAAAGCAGGAGTTCTTTGGCAGCACTCACGATTTTCAGCATACGGCACGCGGACGAGATCTGATGCGTGACTCTTGTGGTGGGCACTGTGCGGTGTGTGGTTTGGCGGTGCATGACCATGATTGATGTTTTGACCAATATGCTGAGCTACGGCTTTATACAGCGTGCGCTTATTGTGGGCTTGCTGGTTTCTGTCTGCGCTGCGCTTTTGGGAGTGAGTTTGGTGCTCAAGCGTTTTTCGATGATTGGCGATGGTCTCGCACACGTTGGATTTGGCTCGTTGGCAGTGGCAACCGCTTTTAACGCAGCACCCCTTGCTGTTTCCTTGCCCGTTACCGTGCTGGCGGCGTTTCTGCTTCTGCGTTTAAGCGAGCGCGGGCGCATTAAGGGCGATGCTGCTTTGGCGTTAGTGTCGGCAAGCGCAGTAGCCATTGGCGTGTTTGTTATTTCGATGACCTCAGGCATGAATACCGATGTTGATAATTATCTTTTTGGTTCGATTTTATCGCTCAGCAGCGGTGATGTTATTTTAAGTGTGGCACTTTGCCTTATTGTGCTTGCCTGCTTTATCCTGCTCTACAACCGCATTTTTGCCGTGGTATTTGACGAAGCCTATGCCCGCGCTACGGGCATGCCCGTCAATGTCTATACCACGGTCTTAGCGCTGCTCACTGCTTTGACAATAGTGGTAGGCATGCGCTTGATGGGAGCCCTACTCATATCAAGCCTCATTATTTTCCCTGCCTTGAGTTCTATGAACATAAACAGGCGTTTTAAGAGCGTGAGCATTTGTGCGGTAGGGGTTTCTGTTGTGTGCTATTTGATAGGCATTACGTTGTCGTTTGTATTGGCTACCCCTGTGGGAGCTACTATAGTGCTTGTTAATCTAGCAGTTTTTATTCTGTCTTTGGGAACCCGCTGGCTGCGCGCTTTTGCGCGCAGCCAGCGGGTTAAATAGTTCAAGTTAGAACGTGCTACAAAAAGAGCTAGGATTCGCTTAAAGCGAGCGCGTTCTCAAGGAAACTAAGGTAAATCCTCGAATCTAGAAGTTATCCCTATCTACTGCTTCGCTGCCAACATTACCAGCGTCTGACTGATATAAGGTAAGGGTATAGGTATAGTTCTTTTCCAGTTTTGCGGTATCTTTTCCACCGTCAAACAACATGGTAGAGTAGGTTCCCTTTTCGCCAAACATCAGCTCTTCACCAAACCATGCCTCACCATAGGCTTCTCTAAACGTATACGTTCCTGCAGGCAAATTGATGGTTGCCTTGCCGCCCTTATTGAGAAATACGGTCGCAACATGGGTGTCGCCGCTGTATATCTTGAGATAGACGGGCCAAGGCGTTTTATTTGCATCGAGCTTGAGAGAAACATCCGATGATTTGAACTTGGTGTTTTGGAACAAAACACCTTCTTTTGGCGTATCAACAAGGCAGCTCTCAGCCTTGGCTTTTGCATCGCTGTAGTCGTCCAGCTCTATAAAGGCATAATAAGCACCCTCGCGGTCGCCATCGGCAAGGAGTTTTTCGGCGAGCTTATACTCGCAGGCCTTTACCTGCTCAGCTGCATCTTTGTAGTCGACAACCGAAAGCGACCAGAACAAATCTCTTGCCTCCGTGTAGTTGCCGTCGGCAAAAAGGCCTTCGGCAATTTTGTAGTCGCAGTCATTAACACGGTCTTTCGCATCAAGAAAACCGTCTGCACCGAGCTCAGCAAATATCTCGCGCGCCTCCTCATACATGCCCACCTCAAAAGCATCATCTGCTTTTTGGTAGTCAATATGCCTCTGGCACTCAACAGCAAGTTTTTCTGCGTCCTCATAATCACCAAGGTTAGAAAAGAGAGCATGGGCTTCTTTGTAATCGCCTGCGTCCATGGTAGCCTGAGCTTTTTCATAATTTTGCGCCTGCAGCAGACCGGGAACCACAAGAACGGCAGCTGTTCCCAAAGCAGCAAGAAGCAGCAAAACTATAAGGCTAATAATAAGTCCTTTTTTGGAACGCTTCTTTTTCTGAGGAGCTTGTACGGCAGTTTGTGCAACAACTTGCTCGGCAGCAGAGAGGGTAGGGGTTTGAAAGACCGCAGTGTTCTCCGCCGTGGCATCTCCTACTTCTCCGGCAGCGCCCACCAGTGGAGCAGTGCTCGCAGCAACGGGCTTCGTGTCTGAGAGGGGAGCAGTGCCCGCAACAGGCTGCGGTGCGGTAGCTTCTGCGAAAATGGAAACAGGAGCAACGGCCTTTTTGGCGGCCTCCTCAACCTTCTCTTCAACTTTTTCCTCAGCTTGCGCTATGGTTTCGGCTGCAGCATCTGCCGCCTGCGCAGCTTTTTTGGTGGTTGCCTTGGCTGCTTTCTCAACAGCCTTTTTGGCTTTTGCGGTTGTTTCAGATGCCGCTTCAGTTGCCGCTTGAGCAACTTCTACAACTTCTGTTTTCGCAGCCGTGGTTGCTGCTGCGGCGGTCGTAGTAACAGCGGCAGCAGTCGCCACTGCCTCAGCACCAACCTTTTCCACTGAGCTTTTCACTTTCTTTGCCTTGGTAGCTGCAGCTCCACTTACTTCGTTGTTTACCGACGCACCACACTGAATACAAAAAACTGCGCCTTCAACAAGTTGATTTCCACATTGCGTGCAAAACATGAGAGTCCTCCGCTCCTTAAAACCTACCTATCACACCAGGCCAAGCAACCTTGCGAGAGCTAACAATTCCCCGCACTTGGGCAAAAGCGTGCTTTCCTGTAACACTTATACAAAACTTATATAAAACAGTACCACTCGTAAAACCAAAAAACCACAGCAAAAGTTGCGTTAACCGCAAAAAAGTACCTAAGAAACCCTAGTCGTTGCCTTTTGAAACAAGTTCCTCAAGCAATGCCATACGTTTTTCGGTTGCTTTAAGACGCGAAATCACCACCACAACATAGACAAACAGCACCAGCCATATAAGGGCATAGGCGGCAATAACATACGGCGCTCCAGCAAGAACGTCTGAATAAATTGTGTCTAAAATAGCATTTGGTTCCATGGTTACTCCTTAATTTTTATCGCCCACCAAGGCGAGGTGTTTGTAAATAAGTATCCAGCGCTAATCTTAAGAGCCCTGTGCTTCGTCGTAGCGAGCCTGCACCAGAGCAAGTCGCTCGGCAAGCTCAAGCTGCATAGAACGTAAATAGTAAAGCCCAAAACCAATAAAGAGCATGCCAAACAACGCTGTCAAAAACGCCGCAAGCATGGGTGGCGTTAAGCCAGAATCAGCACTACCGCTTAATACCACGGGATGCATGGACTCCATCAAACGAGGAATGAGCATAGAAAGTGCGGCGTTAGCAAAGGCGATGATGCCAAAAACTGCCGAAATCCGCGCCCTGCGCTCGGGGGATTCGATTTGAACGCGCAGGATAAAATACGCAATTACCAGCAGCATCAAGATGAGATAGGTGGTAAGGCGAGGATCCCAGTTCCACCAGGTGTTCCAGTCGCTGCGTGTCCACAAATCACCAGAAATCATGGTGAGAATGATAAAGATAAGCCCAACCTCCATCGCCGTACGTGCCCTCAAATCGCAGACGGGACGTTTGGTGCGGAGATACTGGATAGAGTGCCATGCGCCGAGGGCAAGGGCTGCAAAACTGGCGATGGCTACCGGTACGTGAAAGTAAAAAATCTTTTGAGAAAACCAAAGTTGATGGGTTACCTGCTCGCCACCTATATTGGCAACCTGAGCCAATTCACCACCATTTGCAATGGGAACAAAAAAGAACACTGCGATAAAAGCTCCCGTAGTGAGCAGAGCGCCTAGCGCAAGTGAAATAAGTGCGAAAACCCGTGTCACAACATCACCGTCCTAACCATTAAGAACAAAATCGTACAGCATCCAACCAACTAAAATCATAATAACATCGTATCCCACTCCCATGCCAAGGGTTTGCAAGAAAACCATACTATCGCTTATCCCTAGAAGTGCCATAGAGCTGGCGGTTACGCAGGAGTAAAGGAGGGGAAAAATAACGGGAATAAAGAGCAGTGCGAGCATGATGTCGCGTCCGCGCGTGTGTAGGGTAATGGTGGCGAGCAAGGTTCCCACACCAGCAATGCCCAAAATCCCAACAGCTAAGGGAGCTAAAACAAGCGGTGCGCTGGGAGCAAGCACGCCGTTGCCCTGTACGCCTCCTTGGAGAAAGAGGAATACAAACAGCGGTACGGCAACAACAAATACGATGCTTAAGAAAAGCGCATTCGCCGTAACTTTTGACAAAAAGAGCACGCCTCTATCAAGCGGCGAGAGCAGCAAGGCCTCGAGTGCGGAAAACTCACGTTCTCGGTTAAAGGAACGGTTAAGTCCCAAAAGAGAGGTGAACACGGCAAGCACCCAGAGCAGACCACTGGCAAGCGGCGTGATGTCATAGCTATTCTCACCGAGCATAAAAGCAACACCAAAAACAACCAGTACTAGTACGGCATAAATGCCCATAGAGCTGAGTATATCAAAGGTTCGAAACTCTATCTTTAAGTCTTTGCGCAGCAGGGTCATAAATTGTTTCATGCTTGACCTCCGGTGCACTGAGAGGTTTTTTGGGAAGTTTTGGAAGTTTTGCCAGTAGCATCAACAAAGTTTTCGTATTCATTACGGGTGCCGTAGAACTGTATTCGTCCTTTATCAAGCGTCAAAACGTGCGTGGCTCGCTCAAGCCCAGACTCAAGATGATGGCTCACGAGAATAAAACTGCGCTCATCTCGTATTTCGTCAATCAAGGCATTAAGTGTTTCTGTTCCCTGCGGGTCAAGACCAGTATAGGGCTCGTCGAGCAAAATAAGCTCAGGGTCATGCAGCAGCGCACGTGCCAAAGAAAGACGCTGAATCATGCCGCGCGAAAAGGTGCGTGCTACGTCAAGCGATCGTGAAGCAAGACCTGTTTTTGCAAGCAGCGCACGAGTTTTTTCTTGAGCATTTTCCACCCCGTACAGGCGGGCAAAAAAGAGGAGATTTTCTTCGGCGGTTAAATCGGCATATAGAAGAGGTTGATGTGAAATAAAGCCAATGCGTGCCCGAATCTCGTCAGCTTCGGTCTTGGTGGAAAAACCGAGCACCTTTGCCTCGCCAGAACTTGCTTGCTCAATAGTGGCAAGTATGCGCAAAAGGGTTGTTTTGCCAGCACCGTTATGACCAAAAATAGTAAGAAACGCCCCGGCGGGCAGGGTGAGGTCGAGCTTATTTAAGGCGGTGCGCACCCCAAAATTGCGTGTTAGGGACTGTAGCTCAACGGCAGGTGTTGCAGGGTCTTTTTTAGACGGGCTCGCCATGGGTTTTCATGCTACCTAGTTGATGTTTTCGAGCGCAATATCGGTTGCCACAAAACGATAACCGTCGTTGCCATCAGCTTCGAGAACACCAGTGATAACCACGGCGCTACCTTCCTCACAACCTTCTGGCAGGGCATCTTTGTAGACAACGGGCAGCTCATCATTTTGAGAATAGACAACAAAGCGTATGTCGGCGTCAGCTGCTTCAAGCGTATCAGTCTTTATATAGCCAGCCAGCCGCACGTTTTCTGCGCCCAAGAGGGTAGAGGTTGAGCGAACCACCTGTCCAACAGTGTATGCGCCCTCGGCGCTTTCATATTTTGAAGGACATTTGGTGAGCAAGCCGTTGGGCCCTACTTCAAGAATGCCGCTACTGTTGAGCGTGCCGGTGCAGATAGCGATAGTGCCTCCGCCAAGACTTGCGGTTAAAGAACCCTCGTAGTGGACCTCAAGAGTTTGATTGGGGTCGCCGTTTGGATCATAGATAGAAAAAACTGTTGTGGTGCCCTCGGTATGATACGAACCAGTTACTACCGTACCATCGACCTTGATGCGTTGATTTTCAAAATCTCCCGATAAAACGCCTGCGATTGTTGGCGTAGGAAGCGTGCCTCTCGCTCCGGCGAATGCCACCATGAGGATAATAACTCCGACGATTGCCAAACCAGAAATGATAAGGCGTTTTTGAGCTTTTTTGTTCATAATACGTCCTCGGTACTTTTTAGACTAGATGCCGTATGAATAATGGAGCCAACGAGGGGACTCGAACCCCTGGCCTGCTGATTACGAATCAGCTGCTCTACCATCTGAGCTACGTTGGCACTTGTCAAAACCAAATACAAAATCTTGTACGAACCTTGCATAATGCCCTCTGCGAGCTTTCTGCGAAACCCTGTGCGAAACCCTGTACAAGCTCTCTGCGAAACCCCGTGCGAACAGCGCACAAACAAGGACAAACAAGATTATGAGCAAGATGGCAGTATATCAAAAATCAGACTTTTATGCGTGCTGGGAGCAAGAGTTTTGCTCAGCTGGTGCCATGCTTGGTTGGTTATTTGGGCGGGAGCTACGTGGTTGACAGGCTGCACCATAGGTTGGCTTTGCATCTGAGCATACTGAGCACCCCGTTGACCTTACGAGCCTAGCTCAACTTCTGGCATCAACTCTTTGCTCATGGTTACCAAGACGCGCTCAAAAACCGACACCTCATCGGCAGAGCAATGCTGCCGAATGCGCTCTATCACCGTGCTGACATAAGCAGTATTAAGCTGCTGATATTCGTAAAAATGCTCGGTAACGTGCAAGTAAGACTCACGCCTGTCCTCCTTGGAACGCTCTTTGCGCACATACCCCTTTTTTATGAGGTTTTGTACCTTGTAGGTTGCATTGGCAACAGAGATATTAACAAACTTTGCAAACTCGCTTACTGTTGGCCTACCGAGGGCACTAATAATTTCCACGCAATAGGCTTCTGTGGTGGTAAGAGTTGCCTCACGGGTCGCAAGGCGTTGGAATATGCGCTGGTAAAACTGAAGCTTGAACTTCGTATACACATCGGTAAAAGCACTCTCTAATGATTCCGTCATGGTAGTCACCCTGTTTCAGAACTCGTATCCAGCACAAAGGATATCTCTGCACTGCAAGCAACCGCACCGTCTACTTTTGCGACAGCCTCACCAAATCCTACGGGCCCTTTACGCTTAGTGAGCCTGCAGTCAAGTTCAAGTATATCACCTGGACGGACAACCGTTCTAAAGCGGGCGTTTTTTACCCCACCAAAAAAGGCGATGCGCCCCTTGTTTTCTGGCTCACTCAAAAGTGCGATGGCTCCCGTTTGGGCAAGTGCCTCTAAAATGAGAACGCCTGGCATAACTGCTTGCTCAGGAAAATGTCCCTCAAAAAACGGCTCGTTGGCACTGACGCACTTGCGCGCTTTTGCCCAAACGCCTGCTTCAAAATCCTCCACACGGTCGATGAGGAGAAAGGGATAGCGATGGGGGAGAATGCTTTCTATTTGTTCTTTGTTGAGTGTTGGCATGAGCCTTCCTTTCAATATTTTTATTTTAGGGACGGATACTGCAGTGGTGCGCCGTGCCCGTCAGAGTGTCCCCGTCAGAGCGTGTCCGTCAGAGCTGAGAGTTAAAAGTGCAAGCAAAAACTAGATGCGAGCAAACGCCAAGGTGGCGTTATGTCCGCCAAACCCAAGTGAGTTTGACAAAACGGCATTAAGCTTTGCAATGCGCCCCTCGTTGGGCACCACGTCCAGATTACATTCGGGGTCGGGCACGCAATAGTTGATAGTTGGAGGGATAAAACCTTCCTTAAGCGCACGAGCGCACACCAAAGCTTCCACAGCACCAGCTGCTCCCAGAAGGTGCCCAGTCATGGATTTTGTGGAGCTAACGGGCACAGTGGTATTCAAACCGAATACTGCGCCAATGGCGCGCGCTTCGCTTTTGTCGTTGAGCGGTGTTGAGGTGCCGTGAGCGTTAATATAGCAAATGTCGCCAGCGCTCAAGGAGGCATCTGCGAGCGCGCGCCTCATAGATTCGATAGCACCCGTGCCCTCGGGTTCGGGTGCAGTAATATGATAAGCATCGCAGGTGGCACCAAAGCCTGCTACTTCGGCGTAAATAGCAGCACCACGCGCTTGCGCATGCTCAAAGGATTCCAGCACGAGCATGCCGGCACCTTCTCCCAAGACAAAACCCGAGCGTTCTTTATCGAAGGGAATGGAGGCACGGTTGGGGTTTTCTCCTAAATGTAAGGCCTGCATCGAGGTAAAGCCTCCCACTGCCAAAGGAATGACGGTAGCTTCGCTGCCACCGCAGACAACTACGTCGGCGTATCCGTGGCGAATATGACGCAGCGCCTCACCAATGGCATGAGCTGAGGAGGCACAAGCGGTTACGATGCAGCTGCAGTCCCCCTTGAGGCCATGTTCAATGGCAATGCGTCCAGCAGCGATATTTGCAATGGTCATAGGAATGTAAAAAGGAGAAACTTTATCAAAGCCCCGGTCAAGGCCTCGGTTATACTCACGCACGGTGGTCGCCATACCACCTATGCCACTTGAAACAAGGACATCTGCTCGAGAAAGGTCGGTATTTTCGCTGGTTATGCCACTGTCGCTTACCGCCTCTCGCGCAGCAATTACGGCAAGCTGCGTAAAGCGATCCATCTTGCGCATATCGCCCGCAGACAAAACCTCGGCAGGGTCAAAGTCCACTTCTGCGGCGAGCTTGGCAGACTGTGCGCTGGTGTCATAGCTTGTTAGGGGCGCTATGCCACATACGCCTGCTTTGATGTTCTCCCAAAATGTTGCAGCGTTTGCGCCGATAGGGGTTATAGCCCCCATGCCAGTTATCACTACTCGTTGTGTCATTTCTTCTCCTTTTGGTTTGCTTATGTATGCCTCGCTTGCAAAACCTCTCAAATGCCTTTCAGAGTGCCACTCAAAGCGTCGTTCAGCGTGCCGCTCATAGCGCAACTCAAAGCGCCACTCAAAGTGTCATTCCTCCGTCAACGGCAATAACCTGACTCGTAATATATGCCGCCTCATCGCTTGCCAAAAAACCAACAAGTGAGGCAATGTCATCAGGAGTGCCTAAGCGGGGGATAGCAAGCGAGTTGGTGAGCGACGTGCGTGCCTCTGTACCCAAAGCCTCAGTCATGCTGGTTTCAATAAAACCCGGTGCGATAGCGTTGACGGTTACAAAACGAGAACCCAGCTCCTTTGCGAGCGTTTTTGTAAGTCCGATAAGCCCCGCCTTACTTGCGGCATAGTTAGCCTGCCCCGCATTGCCCGCCAAACCTACAACACTTGAAATGTTGATAATGCGCCCAAAGCGTTTTTTAGCCATACTCCGTGCAGCAAGTTTACAAAAGATAAAGGCTGCCTTTAGGTTTACGCTTAAGACCTCGTCAAAATCCTCAAGGCTCATGCGCATGATAAGGTTGTCGCGGGTAATGCCAGCATTGTTTACGAGAATATCTGGCGCACCCAGCTCGGCAACGCATGCCGCAAAAAGCTCCTCACAAACCGTTGTTGAAGCTATATCGCCGCCGTACGTCGCAAAACGTGTGGTGCTAAAGCCGGCGCTCTGTGCTGCTTCTCTACACAACTGTGCTGTTTCTTGTGCTTCAGCCTCATTGCGGGCGTAGGTAAGGGCGACGTTGTATCCGCAAGCAGCAAGTTTTATACAGATGGCTCGCCCAATGCCTCGGCTTCCGCCGGTAACAAGGGCAAGCTGCGAGGAGGGCTCGGGTGATGTGGTTTTACTGCTCATGCGTCTACGACCTTTCGTATGTCATCGGCTGTTCTCAATGAGGTTACGGCCAAACTTGGTGCTGTTTTCTTTATAAGACCAGCAACTACTGTGCTGGGCCCTATCTCGATAATTGAGGTGATGCCTGCTTCCTCAAGGAGGCGTATACTTTGCGCAAAACGAACCGGCGAGGATATTTGCTTAACAAGAAGCTCTGGTATCTCGCTGTCTGCTGCAAAAGCAGCGGTGGCATTAAAAACAACCGGTGTTTTTTGGGGCCTAAACGCAACTGAGCCAAGATGCTCCCTCAGCTGCTCTCCCGCTTCTTTCATAAAAGCGGTATGAAACGGTCCGCTGGTTTTAAGTGGAACACAACGCTTTGCACCCTTTTCTTTCAAGGCAAGCTCTGCAGCAGACACGGCTGCTTCATCGCCACCAATAACTATCTGGTTTGGACTGTTGTAATTCGTGCACGCAACAACCGCCTGAGTTTTTGCAGCTACTTGAGATACAACGCTTTCTACGGTTGCTTCGTCAAGACCAAATATTGCCGTCATGCGAGAAGGCATACTTGAAGCATTCGCCATGATTGCTCCTCGAAACCCAAGAACAGAAAGCAGCGTTTGAGCGTCAAAAACTTCGGCTGCGTGCAGCGCACAATACTCTCCTAAAGAAAGCCCCAAGGTAGCCTTAGGGTGCAGACCGGCATCAAAAAGCAAGCGACACACGGCAGCAGCAAAGCCAGCCATGCAAGCTTGGGTATAGCGAGTGTCGTGCAAACGTGCATCGTCGGCAGCAAAGCAAATCTCCTTGAGGTCAAAACCAGCTGCGTTACTGTCAAAGATTTCGCGCACCTGCGGATAGCTTTCGTAAAGGTCGCGCCCCATGCCAGCTACCTGTGAGCCTTGTCCCGCAAAAACCCACGCTGTTTTGCCAGCAGGCGCTGGCTGTTGAAAAGGCTCTTTGAGGAGTGTTTGAGGTGTTTCGTAGCTCATAGGACGGGCAACCCTTCTCGTGTTTGCTCGTATTGCTCCATAAGGCGAGCAAAAATTGCAGAAAGCGGTTCGATTTCTTTGAGCTGTCCGGCAACCTGTCCTGCCATAAAGGAACCGCCGTCCTCGTCGCCATCAAAAACTGCCTTGCGCAAAGAACCCAAGGTTAGCTCCTCAAAAGCTGCTCGGTCGGTGGTTTCTTGCTCGAGCTTGAGATACGTGCGTGCCATTTTATTTTTTATGATACGCACGGGCGCACCTTTTGCTCTGCCCGTTACGGTGGTAGCGGTGTCTTTGGCAGCCAAAAGCATCTGCTTATAGTTTTCATGGATAGGGCACTCTTCGCTTACGAGAAGTGCCGTTCCCATCTGAGCGCCGATAGCTCCAAAGGCAAAAGCGGCACACAGCTGTCGTCCCGAGGCGATACCTCCAGCTGCTATAACGGGAATATCTACCGCATCAACAACTTGGGGAACAAGTGCCATAGTGGTGAGCTCACCTACGTGTCCGCCGCTTTCGGTTCCCTCTGCCACCACGGCATCTGCGCCATATTTTTCCATGCGCAAAGCTAAGGCGACGCTGGGAATAACAGGGATAACTTTGCTGCCTGCATTTTTCCACTGTTCGATGAAGGCAGTGGGGCTTCCGGCTCCTGTGGTAATAACGGGAACCTGCTCCTCAGCTACCACGGCGGCAATGTTTTCAATATCGGGAGCCATAAGCATTATATTGACACCAAAAGGCTTATCGCTCAAAGAACGCAGTGTGTGGATCTCGGCGCGCAACTGCTCTGCTGTTTTACCGCCTGCTGCAATAATGCCCAATGCGCCAGCGTTTGAAACGGCTGCCGCAAAACGTCCCGTTGCGATTTGTGCCATGCCCCCTTGCATAAAGGGGTAGCTTGTTTTAAGAAAACTGTTAAGTAGCATTGCCTCTCCTGTTCGACTGGTGCTGTTGTTCTTTTGTTTGCTTGCTCGTTGCATAAGTGCGTTGTGTAAAATTATTGCCACGTAAAATAAACCGCTCCTGCGGTAAGCCCACCGCCAAAACCTGCCATAACAACTTTTGACCCTGCGTGTAATACTCCGGCGGTAACAGCATCGTCAAGGGCAAGAGGAACGCTTGCCGCACTCGTGTTGCCAAGGTGGGTTAGGTTCATAAAAAACCGTTCAAGCGGTACGCCAAGACGCTTGGCTGCACTTGCAATAATGCGCTCGTTTGCCTGATGACAAATAAAAACGTCGATTTCTTTGGGCTCAAGCTGTGCTTTGCAAACTACTGCTTTGATGTTTCTAGCAAGTGCCTCTACGGCAAACTTGAACACCCCTTGACCGTCCATCTGAATAGTCTTGTCGATAGAAAGCAAGTCGCTGTTGCCCTGAGCTTCTGAAACCCAGAAAAAGTCTTGGCTTACTTCGCAGCCGTCGTTGCTGTTGCAGCTGCCTAAACTGCCCCCACCGTCGTTGTCGTTGTTGTTGAGCGTTGTGGTGCCTACCCCTGCTGCCAAGCCAACAACGGCTGCACCTGCTCCGTCGCCAAACAAAACACAGGTATTGCGGTCGGTAAAATCGGTGAGGCGAGAAAGCACTTCTGTGCCCACCACGAGGGCATAAGAACCCTCACGTATGAGGCGAGAAGCGCAGATAAGCGCATAGATAAAACCAGAGCAGGCAGCATTAAGGTCAAAGGCGAGGATGTTATTATTGAGCTGTAGGTCGCGTTGGAGCAAGCAGGCAAGCGGCGGGCAACGAAGCTCATTGCTTACGGTTGCGCAGATAATCAGACTGATGTCCGTGCGCTTGATGCCGCAGGCAGCTGCGGCATCAAGCGCACGGACGCTTGCCCCATATCCAAGGCTTAGAGTTGTTTCCTCCTCAGCAATATGGCGAGATCGAATGCCCGTGCGGGTTCGTATCCACTCATCACTGGTATCAACCATCAAAGAAAGCTCGTCGTTGGTAACTATCCTTGCGGGCACCGCACTTCCTGTTCCTACTATTCTCATGCATACCTTTCAGTTGTGTTAAATTGTCTAGAATTTCCGATACTTCTCATAGCGTGCCTTTACCAGCGCCTCTGGCTCACACGCTTGCAGTTCGCATAAGGCATCGCGCAAAGCAGGACGTAAGGTTTCGATAGCGGCAAGAGGATTTGTGTGTAAACCGTCAGCGGGCTCTTTAATAATTGCGTCAATCATGCCAAAGCCATACAGGTCGCAAGCAGTAAGCTTCATAACCTCACAGGCATCAGCAGCACGTTTGGCATCTTTCCACAAAATACTTGCAAAACCTTCCGGAGAAAGCACCGAGTAAACGGCGTATTCAAACATAAGAACCTTATCGGCAAGCCCCAAAGCGAGCGCCCCTCCGCTGCCACCCTCACCAGTAATAACGGCTATGGTGGGAACCGCAAGGCTACTCAGCTCAAAAAGACAACGAGCTATTGCTTCGCCTTGCCCACGCTGCTCTGCCTCGGCGCCGGGATACGCACCCGGCGTATCTATAAAAGTGATGAGAGGCCGTCCAAACTTTTCTGCCTGCTTTGCCAACCGAATGAACTTTCTGTATCCCTCGGGGTGAGGCATACCAAAATTACAGGCAAGGTTTTCGTTCAGGTCTGAACCCTTAAGCAAGGCAACAACGGTTACGGGCGTTCCCTCAAAAAGAGCAAGGCCTCCTATTATTGCGGGGTCATCACGATAGAGCCGGTCGCCATGAAGCTCAAAGAAGCCATCAAAAAGTTCCTTGATAAAAAAGGGAGCATGAGTGCGCAAAGCGTTTCTGGCAATGTCTACGTGTTCTGCTGGAGTTTTTTTGGAAAGGGGAGTGGGGCTCGAAATACTGCGAGAAGGAGTGTTGTTGTTGAGAGCAGCCTTGCTGCAGGCACCTTCGTCAAGAATGATGTTCTTGTCAGGGTGCAGAGCGAGAAGCTTAGCCAGTGTAGTACGGAGGTTCTCACGTGCAACGAGTGCATCAACAAAACCATGTGCTTGCTGAAACTCAGCACTTTGAAACCCTTCTGGCAGACTGGTACCAATGGTTTGCTCAATAACACGAGGTCCAGCAAAACCGATTAACGCTTTTGGTTCGGCAAGAATAATATCGCCCAAGGAGGCAAAACTTGCCGTAACGCCACCGGTAGTAGGGTGGGTAAGCACGCTGATATACAAAATGCCTGCGTCACTCAGCTTGCGTAAAGCCGCAGAAGTTTTTGCCATTTGCATAAGCGAGTACATACCCTCTTGCATGCGCGCTCCGCCACTCGCAGAGAAAATAATGAGAGGCGCTTGATGCTTGAGAGCATACTCAGCAGAGCGACACACTGCCTCGCCAACCGCCGTTCCCATAGAGCCCATAAGAAACTCAGCGATAAGCTCAACACACACAACGGCGCGCCCCTCGATAGTGCCTGTAGCACAGTAAAAGGCATCGCTCAGGCCGCTGCGTTTTGACAAATGAGCGACTTTTTCTGCATAGTCAGGAAACTCGAGAGGATCAGCAGACTCAATGTCCAAAAAGAGCTTCTGAGCACTGCGAGCGTCCAAGACTTCGTTGATGCGGCTCTTAAAACGAATGCGCCCCGTTTTTTTGCGTGCCTTTTGACGCTGTGTTGAAAGCTCGTCAAGGCGGTTTTTCCGTTGCTTAAAAATCCCAAAAATATCCATTACAGTTTTGCCTCCTCGCCAAGTGGCCTGAGCAAGGTGGAGAGATTTCGCTCAAGAAAACCCGTGTCGAGATGATTAGAGATGTAGTCGGGGTTGTACATGAGCATATAGTGAAGCGGCACCGTGGAGCTTACGCCGCCAATCAGCGTTTCTTCCAGCGCTCGGCGCATGCGAAAAATGGCCTCATTGCGAGTACGCCCGTGAACAATTATTTTTGCAATCATGCTGTCGTAGTACGGACTTATCTCGTAGTGGGGGTGTATTACGGTGTCAACGCGAACACCAAAACCACTGGGGAGGTGCACGTAGTCTATAACGCCCGGACAAGGGCAAAAATCATTATGAGGGTCTTCGGCGTTGATGCGGCACTCAATGGCATGGCCCTTAAAGACAACCTCGTCTTGCGTAAAAGAAAGCGGCAAGCCTGAGGCAATGCGTATTTGCTCGCGCACAATATTTATGCCGCATATCATTTCGGTTACGGGGTGTTCAACTTGAATACGGGTATTCATTTCAATGAAATAATACGAACCGTCCTCTGCAACTACAAACTCAACCGTACCGGCATTTTCGTAGCCAACAGCCTCAGCGCCACGCAGCGCATCTGCTGCCATTCGAGCGCGGGTTTCCTCACTGAGAATCTGAGCCGGAGCCTCCTCAAGCAGTTTTTGATGATTGCGCTGCAGCGTGCAATCACGATCGCCCAAATGTACGATGTTTCCCAAAGAATCGGCAAGAATTTGCACTTCGACGTGACGTGGATTTTCGATAAGTTTTTCGAGGTAGAGGCCTTTTTCGCCAAAGCACGCCAGAGCCTCTGCCTGCGCTGAGTTAAAGGAATCTTCCATCTCTTGAGCAGCGTATACCCGCCGCATACCGCGCCCGCCGCCGCCCGAGGTTGCCTTAAGCAGCACTGGATATCCCAGAGTCTCTGCGTTTTCAAGAGCCTCTTTAGCGGTGGATATGCAACCCTTTGAACCAGGAACAACGGGCACGCCTTGGTCTTGCATGAGCTTGCGCGCAGTGCTTTTGTCGCCCAGAGTTGCGATAACTTCTGGCGATGGCCCAATAAAAGTAATGCCGGCATCGCAAACAGCCTGTGCAAAGCTGGCGTTTTCTGAAAGAAAACCAAAACCGGGGTGAATAGCATCGCAGGCAGTGTGTTTTGCCACCGTGAGAATGGCGTCTTGGTTGAGATAGCTCTCTTTGGCAGCAGCGTTTCCAATGCAGATTGCTTGTGTTGCCAGCGTAGTGAACAGTGAGCCACGGTCTGCCTCAGAAAAAACGGCGACCGTTTCTATATTCATTTCGCGGCAGGCACGTAAGATGCGTGCGGCAATCTCGCCTCGATTTGCTACCAGAACTCGCTTGAGCATAGCCTTTAACTCCGCCCGCTAACTAAGCGAAACGAGGGGCTCGCCGTGTTCAACGAGGCTTGCGTCCTCAAAATGAATGCACGTTACGGTGCCGCCACAAGGAGCTTTAACCTCGTTAAACATTTTCATAGCTTCAATCAGGCACAGTACGGTGCCTTCCTCAACGGTATCGCCCACGCTCACAAAGGGTGCAGCGCTAGGCTCTTTAGAACGATAGGCGACTCCCACGAGGGGAGCCTTGACGAGCTGCTTTGCGGAGCTAGGGGAGCTATCAGAGCCAACGGAGCTAGCCGTCGAGGAGGAGCTGACGGAGCCATCAGAGCCAACGAGGCTAACAGAGCTGACGGAGCCAGCAGGACTAGCTGGATTAACAGAATTGGCAGGGTCAGCAGGGCCCGCTAAGTTGACGGAGCTTTTCTCGCCTGCTCCCGTAAGGCTTAGCGCTGCGTAAGGTGCTGCGCAAGGCGCCGTTGATGACACAGCGCACGGCACTTCACTTTTTTCAAGCACAACGCGCAACTCGCCGAGTTCATACTCAACACGGGTGAGTGCGTGCCTGTCCAAAACAACAGCCAGCTGCTCGATATGCTCCTCAACTGAGGAGGAATGATAGGGAAGGGTAGTAGTCATAACCTAATTCTTAAGAGAGTCGATAAGGGTTACCAGGTCTTGCACGGTTTTGAGGTTTTCTGCCTGAGCGGGCTCGACTTCGATGCCAAACTCTTCCTCAAGCGACATAATAAGCTCAACAGCGTCAAGCGAATCTGCGCCTAAATCCTCGTTGATGTCTGCCTCGGGCGTAACGCTTGCCTCATCAAGGCTCAGTCCGTCAACCAGCACTCGACGTACAATTTCAAAAGTTGATTCAGTCATTTGTAGTCCTTTCACACTTTGGTAGTATTTCGTTCATTATAAATTACTATAAAAAACTTGTCAAAAAACTTTAACTATTATTTTGAACGATTATTTGGGAATGTCAAGGTGCAGAGGTTTCAAGTTGAAAACAATCTTATTATATGCGGTATCATGCTTTGTAGTCAGGTATAGTTCGTACATGACAAAAACATTTTACCTAAGGAGAACTCATGGATACTCTTACGTTGTACTATAAGCCCACCTGCCCTTACTGCCAAAAGGTTTTGCGTTTTATAGAGGCAGCGGGCATCGAAGTTGAGCTCGCCGATATTGTCGTTGCAGAAAACAGAGAGCGCCTGATTGAGGTTGGCGGAAAAGTGCAAGTTCCCTGCCTCTTCATAAATGACACTGCGCTGTACGAATCTGATGACATTATTGCCTACCTGCGCAGCACTCAGGCCAATTAAGGAGCAGAAATGAAAAAAACCGAACCCGATTTGACCGAGCCCCTTTTGGACGAGCCCATTATCGAAAAGGCGGTAGTTGAGCCAGCGGTACCCGTGGGCGATATTTCTGTTGAGGCTGTGTCTACTTCTATTATTTCAGAGGATAAACCAAAGCGTACAACGAGGACGACGCGTGCGAAGGCTGCCGCTCAAGATGCTTCTGTTGAGGTTCCAGCTGCTGCTGTTGAAGCTGCTGAGGCTGCTGCTGCCAGCTCTAAGACCGCTACTAAGGCTGCCTCTGCCAAAGTTGCCGCTGCAAAGCCAACCCTTGGAGCCGAGCAGGTCTATCGGACTCCTCAGCTCGAGGGTCAAACACGAGCTTTTATGCAGGCCCAAGCGCAAGCCCAACAAGCATCGCAAGCTCATGCGCAGCAGGTAACTCAGTCGCCGTTTCAGCAGCCAAGCCAAACGACTGGCGTAGTAAATGTGCCGCAGTTCCAAGCAGCACCGCAACAGCCAGTTGCGCCGCCGCAACAAGTGACAGCGCAACAACCGACGTTGTCGCCCCAGCCAACTGCGCCAAGCCAACAAGCTGCGCCAGCCCAACAAGCTGCGCCAATCCAACAAGCCGCACGTCCTCCGCAACCAAACTACGCAACTCCCACGGCTGCTCCTCCTCGGCAACCAAAGCAAAAAAGCTCAAAGTGGCTCGCATTCCTTATGGGACTTGTTGGTGTGATAGTTGGTGCACTTTTGACCTTCTTTATTATCAGTGGGCTTACCAATGGCATCGGCTCCTCTGGTTCGGGCATAGTAGGCACTCCCGGAAACTCCATTGTCATTGAACCTAATCTTGAAGATGCTGGTCTTGCCGAGGCGGTCGCTACCAAAGTTACTCCGTCCATTGTTAATATCGATGTCTATTTGGCTAACCCACACCTTTTAAGTCTTTTTGACTACGGCACCGATGCCGGCGACGACTACATGGAATACGGGCTCGGCTCGGGTGTGATTATCAGCAAGGACGGTTATATCCTCACCAACTATCATGTTTTGGAAGGTGGCGATAAGTTCCTCGTTGGCATCAACGGCTCAGACCGTCTTGAGGCTACTTTGGTGGGTAGCGACCCGCAATCTGACTTAGCGGTTATCAAAGTTGAGGCAGAAAATCTCACTCCTATCGAGGTTGCGGATTCGTCAAAAGCAACGGTAGGCGAGTGGGTTATGGCAGTAGGAAGCCCCTTTGGGCTTGAGCGCTCGGTGTCTACTGGCGTTGTATCGGCTTTGTTCCGTTCGACCACGCTTGAAAGCACCGAGGGCATGAACATTTATGCCAACCTCATTCAGACTGACGCAGCCATCAACCCGGGCAATTCTGGTGGTGCGCTTGTTGATAGCAAGGGACGCCTCCTGGGAATTACTACGCTTATCTCCTCGCCGTCTGGCTCAAGTGCGGGAGTTGGTTTTGCCATTCCGAGCAATTACGCCCTAAGCATTGCAGAGCAAATTATGAATGGCGATGAGGTTCAGCACGCATTTTTGGGCGTAACGCTGCAAACGGTTGACAGCTCAACGGCTGACCAGCTGGGCGTTAAGGCAACGAGTGGCGTTTATGTTGACGAGGTAGTTCAAGGTTCGCCCGCCGATAGGGCTGGCATCAAGCCAGGCGACGTCATTGTTGCTATCAATGGTAAGCCTATCAAAACGGCCACCGAACTTATCATAGACGTGCGTGGACTTTTGGTTGGCGAAAAGGTGACACTCGGCATTATGCGTGGCTCCCAAACGCTTGATTTGGAAGTGACGCTTGGTGCAGATACCGATATGAGAAGCTAACCCTCGCTCTCAGAGTAGCGAGTGCAACGCTTCTAGCAAAGATGAAAAACGACCCCACGCGTTGTGGGGTCGTTTGATTTTTTGGCTCCCCGGGTAAGATTCGAACTTACAACCCTCCGGTTAACAGCCGGATGCTCTGCCATTGAGCTACCGAGGAATAAATCTGGCACGGCATGATGTCATTTAGTGCCGTATTCAGTTCTTGCCGCATAATGCGGTTGCCTAGTATAACACACTGTGAGCATGGTGGGCCCTGTAGGATTCGAACCTACAACCAAGGGATTATGAGTCCCCTGCTCCACCATTGAGCTAAGGGCCCAGATTCCTTGCCGAAGGTGCGCTTGAGGATTGTACCGCAAAGCACGCCGCCAATGCAAACACGACCTGCGGTATGGACACCATTAGCGTTGCTGCAGCCGCCGCTCCAACCGTCATCTTGTAGGGGGCACCCATGCGGCGCAGACACCCTGCACGTTGCAGTGACAGCTGCGCCAACCGTAACCATTAAGGTCAATAAGAAATAAAAGCTCCACCACGTGCGATTTGCATATTGTTGTGGGTTAACGTGAACCCCCAGCTCCGCGCAAGCGCGGAGCTGGGGGTTCGTTTATTCCTGCCAGCTTGCCCCTGCTAGCAGGAAGGAGGAGGGATTGTTCCGCAATTATTCAATCCAATAGTCATCATCGTCGTCGTAGGGTTCATCGTAGTTAAACCCGTCGTATTCCGTAAGCTCAAGCTCCCGCTGTAAACTAAAATCCTTGAGCGCATAGACGTCAACGTTTATTGCTGAACATACGTAAAAATAGTCGTTAATATAAAGCCCGCGATACTGATTATGATAGCTACTTGCGATAGGTAGGCTTGCTCGCAGATAAAAACCTTGTGCATCTGAATACCCGTAAATAAGGTATCTATCCTCGCTTGCAAAGCCAATCAGGTTGTTTTTGGGGTCAATAAGTAGTGCCTTATGATTATCAAGAGCTTCGGCATACCAGTATTCTTCGCCAACCGCCAACCTGTGTTTTTCAGAAACCTTGTGAAGGTTGGTTGTGTCAAACATGCTGAGCTTGAGCCCCTCGATAAAGCCGTCCTCGTCAGCAGCCTCTCCCAATCCAAACAAACGGTTTGGCGCGTATTCGTGCAAATAGGTAGAAAAGCCAGGGATTTTGAGCGCACTTTTTACCTCTGGTGCTTTGGGATCAGACAAGTCAACCGTAAAGAGCGGATCAACTTGTCTAAAGGTAACAAAGTAACCAACCGGCCCAGCAAACCGAACCGAATAGACCCGCTCGTCTTTGGCAAGGCCCTCGACGCTTCCAACAAGCTCAAGGTTTCTGTCCAGCACAAACAGTGCATTGGTATGCGGCTCGTAGGCATTATCCTGCTCAAAAAAGCTGCCCTTTTCGTCCGTAATGGTGCGATATTGGTATAGGTCAACGGTGGTCACAAGGCGGAGGTGCCCCTCGTACTCATCAAGCGAAAACTGATTGAGAAGCTCGCCTGGCATGATGGATTGAGCCTTAAACTTAATAGCCCCTTTTTCAATCGAAAACTTGAGTAGCTGCGTATAGAAACCACTTTGCACTTCAGTGACCGTAAAGGAACCGTCTTTGTAGGAGTTCTGTTCCTGATTTTTATAAACTCGATTTGCGAGGTAGAGATTGTTGCGGCTCATGTAAAGCGTATCGGCGGTGCCAAGAACAGACTGCTGAGCAATGCGCTCGCCCTTTTTAACATCGAGAGAAGTAACAACGGAGTAACTCATGGTATCTGCGCTTTGCGGTATCGTAATGTTTTGAGGTTTGAGTACGGTAGCCGTATCGCCTGTGTAGCTACACGGAACAAATCCCTCAGGTTTCTCAGGCTTTGCTACCGAAAAATTGCCGACCTCATGGCTGCTCGCAAGATACAAAATGTCCCCTTGCAAACGAGATGAAACGTAGCTGCCGTCTTGTCCAAACACGCTAACGAGAGGAATATCAGGCTCACTGGTTGCGGGTAGGGCATCCTTATCGTAGATGCCAGCACTATTCTCTTTGGAAATAGAGCTGATGTCGTAGCAGGCAACCCACGTAACCGCTCGTTGGTTTGAATAGGTAGAGTCTTGATGGTTATCCCTCATGCCAAACAGTGAGGGAGCTTTTTTGGGGCGTTCAAAAAGGCTGTATTCATAGAGAAAAATAAGGCGATTGCCACTTACAAAGAACTCACACGTAGCGTAATAGCTCATTGTTCCTTTCCTGTTTACCAGTGGCTCTAAGTCTATCTCTGCTATTTCTTTTGTGTATTGCCCCTGAGCGCGCACGATGACAATGCTTGAGCCTGAGAGAATATAAATGTTGGTGCCGTCGGTTTTTACGATGTCTGCCTCGTCAATGCCCTCGACTTGGACATTTGTTTCTGAGTAATCCGACGAACTGCCCGATGAATAACCGTCCTCGGAGTATTTCTCGTTGCTGGGGGCTTCAACTTCTTTAATGGTAGGCGCTGTTGGCGCAGGGCTTCTTTCTACCTCAGGTGCAGCGATAGTGTCAGTCGGAGCCTCCATAGGTATTACCGCATCATATACAACTCCATCGTCGTCATAGTCATAGTCACTATAACGTGCCTGCTGCTCCTCGTAGAGCTTGTTCAAGGCCTCATACACCTGTGCATACGACTTTGAGTTTGCAGCCTTGGCGGCAAGCGAGGGAGTTTCTGGCTGAAGGGTTGGGGTATCTGGCGGAAACGGCCCTTGAGGAGGAACGGGAAAATCGCAGCCCACAAGTTGTGGCAGCGCGAGAGCGAGTGTAAGTGCCAGCGCGAGGGCAAGGCTGAGCGAGCGGCGAGCTCTTTTTTGTGCAGCAGCGTTTCGCGTGCGTGTTGCTGCTTTTGAAAAGATCTTTTTGTTCATGGCAATCTCCTTGTTTCTTCAAAAAACTGTTTGTGCCTACACATTCTTATTTACAATACGATTGAACTTGGGCAAGTGTCGGGCTTCTCGGCAAATACTTCATTTTGTTTGGAGGCGAGCTTGTCCAAAACCCGCACGGCTTATAGAGAGGACTTTGTAGAGAGGACTTTGAGCCCGCCCGCACGGGAAGCACTTTATTCATGCTGCCCTCGCCCGCAGCTCCACACGGGAAGCACTTTATTCATGCTGCCCTCGCCCGCAGCTCCGCACACTTTGCGTATAATAGAAAGCGGTATATGTGGGCTTACTACCAAGAAAGGACTACCATGGACAAAAAAGTACAAGATCTTCTCAACAGGCAAATCAACCGGGAATTGTATTCTGCGTATCTCTACGTTGATTTTGCGAATTATTACGCCGACGAAGGTTTGAATGGCTTTGCGAGCTATTACATGGTGCAAGCTGCCGAGGAGCGCGACCATGCGCTTATCATGCGCAACTATCTTATTGCGAACAATTGCAAGGTTGAGCTTGCGGCGATTGCTCAGCCCGACAAGAAGCTTGCCAGCTTTATGGACCCGCTTACGTTTGCGTATGAGCATGAGCTTACGGTTACGGCTTCGATTAACGAGATATATGCGGCTGCGCACGAGGTACGTGATTTTCGTACCATGCAGTTCCTCGATTGGTTTGTTGCCGAGCAGGGTGAGGAGGAAGAGGCTGCCAACGACATGATTACTAAGATGAAGCTTTTTGGCGCTGACTCCAAGGCACTGTACGAGCTTGACCAAGAGTATGGCGCACGCACCTATGTTATGCCTGCACCGCTGGCGAATGCGAGTGGCGCTTAGCTGGCGCTTAGATTTCTGCACCTCCTTGAAGCGTCTAATAACGTGCAAAAGATGTGTAAAAAGCACTCTTGAGTGCGCAAAAAAAGCTCAAAACTCACGTCCAAGGGTGTGAGGTAGCGTTTTATCGGCATTTTCTGGTCATTTTATGGCTATTTGTGATATTTTTTGTTGACTTGCTCTGTGGTCACTGTTACCATGGTACCTTGTGTTTTATGCAGGAATAGGTTAGGGAAGGTTATAAATGTACGCAATTGTTGCAACCGGAGGAAAACAATATAAGGTCGCCGAGGGCGATTTTCTCGAAGTTGAGAAGTTGGTAGCTGAGCCAGGCGAGATGGTTGCGCTTGAGGCTATCTTTATCGCTGACGGCTCAAACCTTATTATGGACGCCGATAAGCTTGCTAAGGCAAAAGTTTTTGCTGAGGTTATCGACCAGATTAAGGCTGACAAGCAGCTCATCTTTAAGTTCAAAAAGCGCAAGGGCTATAAGCGCCTGCGTGGGCATCGTCAAAAATTGACTGCCCTTGAGGTAAAGAGCATTAGCTTGACGGGCACTGCTCCTAAGGGTACCACTCCTAAGAGTGCGCCTGCTAAGAGTGCCGCTCCCAAGAGTGCTGCTCCCAAGTCTGCGCCTGCTCCCAAAAAGGTAACTGCCGAGAAAGCACCAGCTGCTAAGACGGTTGCCGAGAAGGTAGTCGAGAAGGCTCCTGAGAAAGTTATTGAAAAAGCTGCGGAGAAGGTTGAAAAGGTTGAGGCTGCTGCCAAGACTACCGCCGCCAAGACTACGGCTGCTGCAGAAAAAGCAACAACCGCAGCAAAGGAAACGGCAACCAAGACCGCTGCCAAAACAGCAACGGCTGCCAAAAAGACGACTTCAGCTGCCGCCAAGGCAGCAACCGCTGCTAAGGAAACTGCAGCCAAGGCACCTGCTGCTGCCAAGACTGCTGCTGCAAAAACAGCAAGCAAGACCACGGCAGCCGCTAAAAAGACAACAACCGCCGCTAAAACTACGGCAAGCAAGACGGCTTCTGCAGCTAAGACTACTGCTAAAACAGCAGCTGCAAAAACCGCCAAGGCTACCAAGGACGCAGCGGATACCGTAAAAGAAGAAGCTGAGAAAAAGCCTGCTCGTAAGGCTCCTACCAAAAAGGCTGATGCTGAGTAAGGCTCCCGCCAAAAAAGCTGACGCTGAGTAAGGCTCCCGCCAAAAAGGCTGATGCTGAGTAAGGCTCCTACCAAAAAGGCTGAGGCTTCGGCAGAGTAGGTTCAACAGAATAGGCTTTAGCAGAACAAGCTTTAGCAGGGCAATCGATTTAAGGCAAGAAAAGCCACGTAACCTAGGTGGCTGAACGTTAAGAAAGAGGGTTTGAGAAATGGCACATAAAAAGGGACTTGGCTCATCGCGCAACGGTCGTGATTCCAAGGCAAAACGACTTGGCGTTAAGCGCTTCGCTGGTGAGTCGGTTACTACCGGCAACATCATCGTTCGTCAGCGCGGAACGCACATTCACCCCGGCGAAAACGTTGGGCGCGGTAGCGACGATACCCTCTTTGCTCTCAAAGATGGTATCCTTGAGTTTACGCATGGCAACAAGCGCAAAGTACACGTGCGACTGATAAAGGCCTAAGAGGGTTTTTACTCTTATCGCAGCATCTTTGCAGTGCTGAACTTCGAGCCCCCTGTTGCCTATAACAGGGGGTTTTTGTATAGGCTTGTATAGGCAAAGTGCGGGCTCGCTGCTTGTGCTTTGCGGAGGAAATTGAGAGAGTTAAGAAAGTAGATAAAACGAATGTTCATAGACCAGGTACATATTAACGTGAAAGCAGGCGACGGCGGCGCAGGCTGTATGTCGTTTCGCCGCGAAGCTCACGTGCCCCGTGGTGGACCTGATGGCGGCGATGGCGGGCACGGCGGCAATGTTATTTTAGAAGCCGACGGCTCGCTTTCCTCCCTTATAGATTACCGCTTCAAGCACCACTTTAAGGCAAAACGTGGTATCCACGGCAAGGGCTCTCGTATGCATGGCGCAGACGGCGATGACCTTATCCTCAAAGTTCCGCTGGGCACGCTTGTATCTGAATATGACGAGGAAACCAAACAGCGGGGCGAAACCCTTGCCGATTTAACGCACGATGGCGAGCGGGTTATTGTTGCCAAGGGCGGACAAGGTGGCAAAGGCAATATCCATTTTGTCACCTCGACACGCCGTGCGCCAGCGTTTGCTGAGCTCGGTGAGCCTGCCGAGGAGTGTATGCTTGAGCTTGAGATGAAGCTTATGGCTGATGCTGCCTTGGTGGGTATGCCCTCGGTGGGCAAGTCCTCGCTCATCGCTCGCATGAGTGCTGCTCGTCCCAAAATTGCTGATTATCCTTTTACCACGCTTGTTCCTAATCTGGGCATGGTTCGCTCTGGTGACTACAGTTTTGTGGTTGCCGATATTCCGGGCCTTATTGAAGGAGCTGCCGAGGGCAAGGGCTTGGGACATGAGTTTTTGCGTCACATCGAGCGTACGGCACTTATTTTGCACGTGCTTGATGCGAGTGGTTCCTACGAGGGGCGTGACCCCATAGAGGATTATGAGCAAATACGCACCGAGCTTATCCGCTATTCTGAGGAGCTTGCCAAGCGCCCTCAGATTGTGGTGGTTAATAAAATTGACATGCCAGAAGCATCTCTGCAAATTGAGCGGGTAAAAGCCCATCTACGAGCCGAGGCTTTAGAAAAAGTAAACGGCAATGAGTTTGCCGAGGAGTTCAAAGAGCCGCAGGTGTTTGCGGTATCGGCTGTAACAGGCGAGGGCATGGACGCTTTGATTGCAGCTACCGCCCAGCAGGTGCATGAGCTGCGTGCGGCGGCACGCGAGCTGCAGGAGAGCAATGTGCAGTACGAGAAGGTGTGGGAGCACAAGCGACAAGAGCGCGATCGCTCCTTTACGGTTACCAATCTTGGCGGCGGCGTGTTTCAGGTTGAAGGCAAAGCAGTTGAACGCATGGTTATTCAAACGGAGTGGGATAATGAGGAAGCCATCGCCTATTTGCAACGCCGTCTTGAACGTATGGGTGTTGAAAAGGAGCTGGTGGTAGCCGGTGCGAGAACGGGCGATGAAATACGCATTACGGGACGCTCCTTTGCGTTTGAATCTGCGCTGGTTGACGGCGAGCCCGATTTTAACGATGATGATTTTTTGAACGACGATTTTGATAATGAGGCTTGAACAAGTAAGGCGAGCTATGAGTAGGGAAAAAGAAAACAAGGCACAGGCGGAGCAAAGCGTACAGCAGGCACAAGGCGACCAACAGGCGCAGGGTGAGCTGGCGCAAAACGTGCAGCAGGCACAGCGCATTGTGGTAAAAATTGGCACCTCGACCTTGACCGACGAGGCGGGCAGAGTCAATGCTGCCTACATTGAGTCACTCGCCAGCCAGGTAGCGCAGCTCTGCAAACAGGGAACCGAAGTAGCCATTGTAAGCTCAGGTGCCATTACGGCAGGGCTCGAAGCGCTCAATTTGCCGCCGGCTCGTCCTGATGACATACCTACGCTTCAGGCAGCAGCAGCAGTTGGACAAGTAGAGCTTGCCAAGCACTATGCTCATGCCTTTGAGGCGCAAAAGCTCAAAACGGCTCAGGTGCTGCTCACCCGCAACGACATTGCCAACCGCGAGGCATACCTTCATGCACGCGACACGCTGAGTCGCTTGCTCGAGCTTGGTGTAGTAGCGATTATCAACGAGAACGACACCGTTGCCGTCGAGGAAATTCGCTTTGGCGACAACGATACCTTGGCTGCTCAGGTGGCAATTCTTATCGGAGCAGATTTGGTCATTTTGCTCTCGGATATTGACGGGCTTTACACGGCCGATCCACGCACCGAAAAAGACGCTGAGCTCATTGAGCATATCGCAAGCTTCACCGAAGAAATTGTTGCTGCAGCAGGTAGTGCGGGCTCTCATAAGGGCTCTGGTGGTATGGTCACCAAACTTGAGGCAGCTCGTCAGCTTATGGCGGCGGGTATTCCTATGGTTATTTGCGAGGGTCGCTTGGAGGGTGTGGTTGCCGAGGTTGCCTCGGGCGCTTTGGTGGGCACCCGGTTTGCTAGTGAGCAACCTGCTCAGGCTAAGGCTCGCAAACTTTGGAATGCCTTAAGTGGCAGCGTAAAAGGCAGTGTTATTGTTGACGAGGGAGCAACATGTGCCCTGCGTGAGCAAGGAAGCTCCTTATTGCCGGTGGGCGTTACCAAGGTTGATGGCACTTTTTCCCAAGGCGACGTTCTTGATATTCGCTCCGCAAGCGGCTTTTTAATAGGACGTGGCATTAGTCAGCATGATGCTGCTACCTTAGAGCAAATGGCGGGACATACAAGCGAGGAGTTGAGCAACTTGGCGCTTATTGGAGATGCCGAGCGCTGTGAGGTTATACACCGCGATGAAATGGTGATATTCTAGAAGTCACGAGCAAAGGAGAAAAAATGGCAGCAAGTGAGGTTTTGACTAAGGCGCAGCAGGCACAGGTAGCAGCACGTGCGCTGGCACAAATTGACGCTACTACACGCAACGCAGCGCTCCTTAAGATGGCAGATGCTCTTGTTGAGAACAAGGACTATCTCATTGCAGAAAACACTAGAGATGTCGAGGCTGCTCGTGCGGGAGGAACTGCAGAGCCGCTTATTGATCGCCTTATGCTTAATGCTGAGCGCATAGCGGGTATCGCCGATGCTCTTAGGCAGCTCGCCCGAGAAACAGACCCCATTGGCACGGTTACCGAGGGACGCACGCTGTATAACGGGCTTAAACTCACCCGGCTTAGAGTGCCGCTTGGTGTGGTGGCAATGATTTATGAGGCACGCCCTAACGTCACTGCCGATGCCGCTGGTTTGTGCCTTAAAACGGCAAACGCTTGTGTTTTGCGTGGTGGTTCGCTGGCAAATTACTCTAATCTCTCTATGACCAAGGTGCTGTATGAGGCGGGCGTGGCGGCAGGACTGCCAAAAAACTGGCTTCAGTCAATCGAAACAACCGACCGTGCAGCAACTACCGAGCTTATGCAGCTCGTAGGGCTTATCGACGTGCTTATCCCTCGTGGCTCTGCTTCGCTCATTCGCTCAACGATTGAAAATGCTAAGGTTCCGGTCATAGAAACGGGCGAGGGCAACTGTCATCTCTATATTCATAAAGATGCCGATAAAAGCATGATTGTGCCAATTGCTATCAACGCAAAAACGCAGCGTCCGGGCGTGTGCAATGCCATAGAGTCCATTCTCATAGACGAGGAGGCAGCCGCTTTGCTTGCGCCCGACATGCTTGTTGCGCTGGCAGAACACAAGGTAGTTATCCATGCCGATGAAACTATTTTTGCGCTGGCCCAAGAGCTCGGTGGCGAGCTTGCTGCGGCAGCCGTCAAGGCAACCGAGGAGGATTGGGGTAGGGAGTATCTTGACCTCGAGATTTCAATTAAGTGTGTAAGCGGCGTGGCTGAGGCGATTGAGCATATCAACACCTACAGTACGCACCACTCAGAGACGATTTTGAGTCAGGATTATGCAACAGTTTCTCGCTTCTTGCGTGAGGTGGATTCGTCAGCCGTATATGCAAATGCCTCGACACGCTTTACCGATGGTGCAGAGTTTGGCCTCGGTGCTGAGATTGGCATTTCCACCCAAAAGCTTCACGCACGAGGTCCCATGGGCTTAGATGCTTTAACCTCAACCAAGTTTACGCTTGAGGGAGATGGTCAGATTCGTGGCTAGAGTGCTTGCGGTGACAAGAGGCTTTGTGGCTTGCGTTTGGGCGAGGGGAGTGCTGTGAGCCCCTGCTGCTGCAAAAAGGCTGCGGGTATAAGCCCTCGTTTTGACGAGCTTATCGCTGCAGCGAGCCCTGATGCACCCTTTAAGTTGGGTTTCTTTGGCGGAACCTTTGACCCGTTGCACGTGGGTCATCTTGCCTTGGCGCAAGCTGCCTATGAAGCCTTTAATCTTGATGGTGTCTTGCTTGTGCCTACGGGTTTGCCCGTGCGTAAAATGGCAAGCTTTCACGCTTCTGCAGAGCATCGTTACGCCATGCTGCAAGCCGCCCTTGCCGAGGTGCCCCATTTTGATGCTTCACGCATAGAGATTGACCGAGAAGGTGCAACATATACTATAGATACGTTGCGCGCGCTTGCCGAAACTTTCAGCAAGCGCGCCGCACTCTTTTTTATCTGTGGCAGCGATACCACTAACGATTTGCCCACATGGAAAGAGGCAGGCGAGATTGCCAAGCTCGTTACGGTCTTAAGTGCCCAGCGAGCAGGCAGCGAGCAGGCGGTTTTATCACAAGAAGCAGCAGAACAAAAAACCGCTTTGCAACAATTTACGATTCTGCCGTTTGAAATGCCTCCTGTTGCGGTATCCTCAAGCCTTGTTCGCAAACGAATACAAGAAGGTTTGGCGGTGGAGGATTTGATACCAAAGGCAGTTGAGTTTTATATTGAAAAGCATGGTCTTTATGGCTAAAGACGCAAGCGAAAAACAGGCGAAGTTCTACGCAAAAGCTCGCAAAGAGCTTGAAAAACGCCTTACCAATTACCGCTTTATACATTCGGTTTCTGTTGCCGACACCGCTGCTGCCATGGCAAAGGTTTACGGCGTTGATGTCGAGGAAGCACGTATTGCCGGCTTGCTTCATGATTGGGATAAAAATCATTCCGACAAAGAACTCACCGAGCGGGCTCGTAAGTTTGGCGTTACCATTAGTGCTTTCGAGGACGACATGGTTGCCCTGCTTCACGCACAAACGGGTGCCTGTGCGCTTGCCGAGGAGTTCTCAGAGCTTTCTCCTAAGGTTATTCAGGCGGTTGCTCGTCATACCTCGGCTGCTGCTGATATGACTGACCTTGATATGGTGGTCTACATTGCAGATATGATTGAACCTTTGCGTACCCGAGGCAATTTGGCGACGCTCCGTGAGCTGGTGGGAAAGATTTCGCTTGAGGAGCTGTTTGTAAAGTCTTACGAGATAACCATGAAACATCTGGTTACTCGCCACCGCTTTATTCACCCCGACTCCCTTGACGTTTGGAACGCCTATATTCAGCGTGAGCGCTTGAACAACGAGCAGGCTGGCAGCAAACAATCTATCAGTGAACAAGCTGGCAGCGAGCAGGAAAAAGACCAACGCAAAAACGATAACAACGACCGTGCGAGAAAAGGATAGATACCCTTATGGCAAAAACGACTACAAAAGCAACACAAAAAAACCAAGATGCTTCACGTGAATGGGCAGTATTGGCAGCGCAGGCAGCCTTTGAGAAAAAGGGACTTGATATTGTGGTACAAGAGGTGCGCAAGCAGCTTGTTATCACGGATTACTTTGTGATTGCCACCGGCGCAAATAACCGACAAGTTGACGCTATTTGCGATGCCGTCGAAGAAGCCCTGCGTGAAAAAGCAGGAATCAAACCCGTTGGACGTGAGGGCAAAGATGAGCTTACGTGGGTTTTGCTTGATTACGGCGATTTTGTTGTGCACGTATTCCAGCCTGACTTTCGTGAGTTTTACCGGCTTGAAACTATCTGGAACGATGCCCCTCGCCTCGACCTCACCGAACACGGCATAGAGCAATAACTTTCTAAACGCCGCTCCAACCGTCACTTTGTAGACAGCACCCCTGCGGCTGCGCCACCTCATGTTGTTGTATGGTATTACTCGCCGACCAATATTCGGTTGTCTCCATCTTTTCCAAGTAAGGTAACTTTTGTGAGGCTATTGCCCAAATCAAAGTTCAGCATAAATACTTCTAATTCATTGGTTTTGTCGTTTTTCATTTCATAAATCAGAATCGGAACGCCTGACCCAATGTCATCCGTGGGCTCTCCAAGCTCTTGGTATACGTCATCTATGCTTGTGCCAAGTTTCAATTTTTCAAATTTTTCCACATTACTCGCGGATCCATTTTCGTTTTCAACAGGCTTACAACAGACTCCTAGTACCAATACAATAATAAGAGATAGTAGAGCAACGTACTTGAGCTTGTTCATAGATGCTCCTTTACAATTTGCCAAGCATATAACAATTACAGAACGTAGAATAGTTTAACGTATAACAAGAAGCCAAAAGGGGACCGTCCCCCTTAAGGGGTTACGTCGTCGCTTTCTTGGGCGATGGTGTTGGTTTTGCGGTCATCAAAACGTAGCTCACGACCGTAGCGCACGGCGTTTTCTCCAAACCTGTTCTTGACCTTATCGGTTGCCTCTACCAGTGAGCGGTCGTGTTTGTGTTGCTCGATAGAATGAGAAGCTTGCTTGTTCGTTTGAGCACTCGTTTTGTTGGGCATTGCGCTCTCGCCAGCAAGCACTTCCTCCCCAAAAAGGCTCATTTGCTCCGGACGTGCGTCAAAAGAGCTCACGCCTACGCCTATCAGTCGCAGCTCGTCACCAGCACGCCACACGTGGGATACCAGCTCATACAGTACGCCTATAAAATCAGCCTCGTCGTCAACGGCCCTTTCAAGAGTACGTTGAGCCGTGTGAATGGTAAGGTCGTCATGGCGAGCCTTGAGCGTTACCGTGTAGCCTTTAAGCTCTTTGCGGCGCAGGCGGCGTGCCACCTTGGCGGCTATCATAGCTATGGCTCGCTTGATTTCTGCAAGCTCTATAACATTGGTCGAAAACGTGACCTCATAGCTCACCGACTTAACATCACGCTCATTGCTCACCTCGGTGGCATCACGCCCGCAGGCTCGCTCGCGCATCATAAAAGCGTTTTTTCCAAAAATGCCCTTGAGCAGCTCTTCGTCTGCGGCAGCAAGGTCGGCAAGCGTGGTAATTCCCAAGTCATGCAAACGCTGCTCGGCTTTTCGCCCAATGCCGCTCATGTCGCGAACGGGTAGGGGAGCAAGAAAGTCGAGCTCTCTGCCCGGATAAACTACGGTAAGCCCCTGCGGCTTGTTTTGGTCAGAGGCAATTTTGGCGATTGTTTTACTTGTGCCAACCCCAATGGAGCACGTAACGCCCAGCGTAGCAACGTGTTCCTGCATTTTTTGCGCCAAAACAACGGGGTGTTCTTTGACAAAGCGTCCCGGCGACACGTCGATAAAGGCCTCGTCAATAGAAACCTGCTGAATACGAGGGGAGTAGCTTTCAAGAATAGTCATAACCTGCCGTGACACTTCGCCATAGCGTGCCAAATTGCCCGAAACCCAAATGGCGGTAGGGCAAAGCCGCTGTGCTGTGCTGCTTGCCATTGCTGAGCGCACGCCAAAGGTGCGGGCCTCATACGAGCAGGTAGACACCACACCTCGTCTGTTGGCATCTCCTCCCACAATAAGCGGCTTACCACGCCACTCGGGGTGGTCGAGCTGCTCAACTGAGGCAAAAAAGGCATCAAGGTCAACGAGCAGGATTGCGGGGCCTTCCCACGGGGGCAGAGAGCTTGGTAGGGAGCCTTCTTGAGCTGGCAATGCCGCTGTCTGCTCTTTTGGTGGCAGAGGAGAGCCCGTCAAAGAGCCCTCTCGCGCATTTTTTGAATGATATGTTTCGTTACGCTGTGCCATACAAGCAGTATAGCACAGGATTTCACCTATGCGAACAGACATTCGCTTGCAAGTATTTTTTTGCGTCGCCACGTTAAGCCGCAGCAGCCAAAAGAACTCGCAATGCAGTACAATACTACGTTAAGCATAAACTCATTTAACAGACACAAAGGAGAAACATGCCACAGGCAGTTGCAATTATATTTTGGGGAATTATCCTCATTAGCATCATTGTTTTTATTCACGAAGGCGGACATTTTCTTACCGCCCGCCTTATGGGTGTACGTGTTCGGGAGTTCATGCTCGGGCTGCCGGGGCCGTCGCTGGGCATTAAGGGCAAGCAAACGCGCTATGGCGTTACGGCTATTCCGCTGGGTGGATATTGTCTTGTTGCAGGCGAGACAGGTGCGGAAAACCCCAATCTCTCCAAAGCGTATGCTTACCTTGCGTATTGGGGCTCACTTACCACTATTCAGGCTGACAAATCGAGTGAGGCACTGGGCTTTGACCTTGTGGAAGCCTTGGACTCGCTTGTTAGTTGGATGACCATTGAAGCTACCAAGCTCGAAGCGGGCAACAAGCGCTACGATATGCCTGCTGCTACGGTTAAGGGTGTAGCGTATGCACAGGGGCAGCCGCGTCCTGTTGCAAGCCACGAGGCGGCTTCGGCTCACATAGATGAGGAGCGCAAGCACACTTATGCTGGCATGCCGTGGTATCGACGCATGATATTTTTGCTCGGTGGTTCGGCGTTTAATCTCATATTTGGCATTTTGATTACTTCGATAATACTTATGGCGCTCGGCACGGTTGCCGCTACCACTACCATTGACTCGGTGAGCGAAGGCCTACCGGCGCAAAAGGCGGGAATTATTGCTGGCGACACCATTACGAGCGTTGATGGAACATCGTTTACTGAGTGGGCTGCTTTTGCAGAGCTTGTTTCCACACATAAAGCGGGCGACACCATTGAGCTTGGTTACACCACCAGAAGCGGCGTTAAAAAGACAGCTTCGATTACGCTGGTGGAACAAGACGGACGTGCGCTGGTGGGCATCAGCCCCAAGCTTGAGCCTGCGCCGGTGAGCTTTATAGACGCACTCGGCACCACTTTTATGGTAATAGGCATGACGGCGGAGCTTATCGCCAATTTACTCAATCCCTTTACGGCGGGTGAAACTATTAGCCAGTCCTCATCGGTGGTGGGAATTGCGGTTGAGGCTGAGCGTGCCGCTTCGAGCGGATTTTTGCCCTTTATCTTTTTGGCGGGCTTGCTGTCTATTTCAATCGGGCTTATGAACCTGCTGCCCGTGCCTCCCTTAGACGGCGGAAAAATTGTTATCGAAACCATTCAACGTGTTACGGGGCGCACCATTCCGGTGGCGATTGTGAACAGCATCAGCATTATTGCGCTGTTGCTGCTCTTGCTTTTATTTATTGTGCTGACCAATCAGGACATTCATCGCTATTTTCTTGGGGGCTAAAACATGACTGCGCAAAACTCTCGCCTGCAAGCCGCAGCTTCAGCCAGTGTGTCCACGCCTCGCCTCTCCACGCGCCAAGTCCACATAGGCTCTGCAAAGGCTGGCGGGAGAGAACCCGTTGTCATTGGCGGAGGCGCACCCGTTGCCGTGCAGTCCATGCTCAATACGCCTACCACTGAGGTAGCGTTGTGTTGTAAAACCATAGAAGAACTTGCCGAGTTAGGTTGCGAGCTCATCAGGGTTGCCGTGCCCAACGAGGAAGCGCTTGATGCTTTTGAGTCTATTTGCGCCCAGTCGGTACTGCCGGTTATTGCTGACATTCATTTCAATCACAAACTGGCTCTTGAGGCAGCCAAGCGTGGAGCGGCAAAGCTGCGGATAAACCCCGGCAATATTGGGTCTATGGAGCGTGTTGACGCCATTATTGACGAGTGCGGTGCGCGCGGCATACCAATACGAATTGGCGTAAACGCTGGCTCGCTTGATGCTGAGTATGCCGCGCGCACCGACCTTACTCAACCACAGAAACTCGCGGGCTCTGCCTCAGCCTTTGTTGAGCATTTTCAAGCCCGTGGTTTTAAGGACATTGTGCTTTCTGCCAAAGCGCATGACGTAAGCACTACCATTGAAACCTATCGCTTGCTTGCACATGAATTGCCAGAAATCCCGCTGCACCTTGGTGTTACCGAGGCGGGAACGCTGCGGCAAGGCACCGTTAAATCTGCCCTTGCTATTGGCGCACTTTTGTATGAGGGCATTGGCGACACCTTGCGTGTTTCGCTTACCGCTCCGCTTGCTGAGGAAGTACGTGTTGCCTGGGATATTTTGGCAGCGGTGGGCTTGCGCCGCCGCACGCCCGAGCTTATCAGTTGTCCCACCTGCGGCAGGTGTCAGGTTGACCTTCAGTCGCTTGCGCTTGCCGTTGACGAGCGTTTGCAGACCATCAAAAAACCGCTTGCGGTTGCCGTTATGGGCTGTGTAGTTAACGGGCCCGGCGAGGCGCGTGAGGCAGACGTTGGCGTTGCCTGCGGTTTAGGCAAAGGTGCAATATTTTCTAAAGGAGAAGTGCTTTATACTGTTTCAGAAAGCGAGATTGTTGATGCCTTGTTTGACGAGATAGCAAAACTTGACTAACGCTTGACCGTTTGACCATTAACCGTCTGACCATTAACCGCTTGACCATTAACCGTTTGACCCACCAACCGACCCAAGGAGAACCACCGTGCCCCTCATAAACCCAAAAATTACCCACTTGAGCACTCTGTATAGTCCAACTCTCAAAGAGGATCCTGTTGATGCCGAGATAGCCTCGCACCGTCTTTTGTTGCGTGCTGCCATGATGCGTCGCATTAGCTCCGGCATTTATGCCTTTTTGCCCCTGGGGTATCGTGTGCTCCGTAAAATTGAACAGATTATTAGGGAGGAAATGGACGCTATTGGCTGCCAAGAGCTGCTCATGCCCATTTTGCAACCTGCCGAGCTGTGGCATGAGAGCGGGCGTTGGGACGTCTATGGTCCTGAGCTCATGCGCCTTACCGACCGTCACGAGAATTGCTATGCGCTCGGGCCCACACACGAGGAGCTTATCACGGCGCTTACCCGTAACGAGTTGAGAAGTTATAAAGAGCTGCCGCTTTCGCTCTATCACATGCACTGGAAGTATCGCGACGAGGTGCGCCCTCGTTTTGGCTTGCTGCGTGGGCGTGAGTTCTTGATGAAAGATGCCTACAGTTTTCATGCCTCTCAGGAGTGCTTGCAAGAACACTATGATGCGCAAGCACAGGCGTATGGGCGTATTTGCCACCGTCTGGGGCTTGTTTGGCGTGGTGTAGAGGCTGATTCTGGACAGATTGGCGGACAAACCTCCGTTGAGTTCATGGCACTGGCGCAAACGGGCGAAGCAGGCATTTTGTATTGCGACTGCGGTTTTGCTGCCAATGTTGAGGTGGCAAATGCTCAGGTGGCGCTTAAATCCCACGCCGTAGCTTTTGAAAAGGTTGCCACTCCCAATACCGAGGCAATAGCTGATGTAGCTGCCTATCTCAAGGTAAACGAGGCTTCTTGCGTCAAAGCCTTGTGCGGACGCGATGGACAAGACCGTACCACCATACTTTTTGTTCCGGGAAATCACGAGCTGAGCGAAACTAAAGCAGCAAATCTTCTCGGCAGCTTTACCTTGCTTGATGATGAGGAAATCAAAAAAGCTGGACTTGTTAAGGGCTATCTGGGGCCTGTTGGTTTATCCAAAGACGTGCAGGTCTACGCCGATGCTTCTCTTAAAGAGTTGCCGCAGTGGATATGCGGTGCCAATGAGGAGGGCTATCACTATGTGGGTGCTACGCTCGGCACCGATTTTGAGATAACGCAGTGGGCAGAGCTTATTGAGGCTCGCGAGGGTGACGGTTGCCCCGCTTGTGGCAAGGCACTTACCGCAGCACGTGGCATTGAGGTAGGGCAGGTCTTTCAGTTGGGAACCAAGTATTCTGAGGCCATGCAAGCCCGCTACATGGACGAGGATAACGCCGAGAAGCCCTTTGTTATGGGTTGCTACGGCTGGGGCGTAACACGCAGTCTTGCCGCTGTGGTTGAGCAGCATTATGACGAGCAGGGGATTATCTGGCCTGTGAGCGTGTGCCCTGCCGAGGTAGTGGTTATTCCTTTGGCAGCGGGCGATGAACTGGTTGAGCCAGCGGCGCTTTCGCTTGCCGAGGATCTGTGTGCGGCGGGCATTGAAGTAGCCTTTGACGACCGAGCAGAGCGTGCGGGCGTTAAGTTTAATGATGCCGATCTCATTGGCTGGCCGTATCAGCTTATTGTAGGCAAACGAGGGCTTGAGTCTGGGGTGGTTGAGTTTAAGGAGCGTGCCACGGGCGAGCGCCAAGAAATCCCGCTTGATACTGTGGCTGCAACCGTTGCCAAGATGGTTCAAGATGCCCGGGTAGGAAAGGAATAGCTGCTTTCTTTTTGTCAAAAATCGGCAGAGAAAATAGGAATGATTGGTGTTATACTAATACGTGCGGTGCCCGCCAGCTAGGCTTAGGGAGCCTGACGGGTTCGCCGAAATGTTTGGAAGCGTCTACTTACGTGGACGCTTCTTGTTATTCCGGCTCTCACGCCAGAACTTAAACACAACATCACCGACCGCCGCTAGCGCCACGAGCAAGCCCGCAACTGCCACCAGTATCGATTGTGTGTCCATGTTTCACCTCCCTTCTGTATGCAGATAGAGGCGAACCCGTTCTGACAAGCACCACAACTATAACACTATACTAGTATAGCTATAAAAAGGCAATAGCAACGCTTATTCATTTGTTGACAATCTAACGCAAAAACACATTTAATACGCATCTTTATAGTAAAACATCATAAATACAGATTTATTTCCTCTATTTGTGTTATTATAGAGTTGTAAATAATTCTTTCTTATCAAAAATGCAAAGGTGAGGGAAGTCAATATTTATTCTGAAATAGATTTATGAAACTAAGCTACTTAGCTGCAGCCCTCTGTGGTGGGAGAGCTTTTTTTTTTGGAGAGAGGCACGTATGGAAGTCTATCAAAGCAGTTTGTTTGTCAAAATCAAAGAAATAGTATATGGAGTGGCAGGTGGTGCAGTTTTGGCACTCATATTGAGTTGGTTTTTGAGATGGGAAATTGCACTTGCTGCAGGAATCGCAGTACTTTTATTGAGCATCTTGTTTGCCCTCTTTTTCAATAACATTAAGATTGTTGTTGATGGCGATTCTTTTTCTGTGCATAGGGGTTCTAAAGAAAAGCATCGCTTTAATTTGAGCGAGGTAGGCATTTCTGCGCTCATCAAAACAACGGATGGAGATAGTGACTGCGCACTTAGTGTTACACAAGCAAATGGAGAAATGACCAACATAGACTGTTCCATGTTGGGAGCACGTAGGTTTAACAGGCTCTTGGATACGCTCGGCGTAACTGACCCAGAGCCTGAAAAAATAAAAACAATTATGAAAGGAAGTAAGTAAATGCCTGATTTTTTTGAAACTATTTTAAGTGGTCCTGGTAAGTATTCCATAATCTTTATTGCTGTTGCTATTGTTGCTTGGGCAATATACATGGTCTTTCGTTCCAAAAAGATTAAAGGAGATGTTCAGACCTTTTTAAGCGAACATCCGGATGCCGCAAAAGCAATCATAAAAGGTGCAACCACAGGTACCTTTACTCCGCTGAGTATCAATGGTGCCGCTCCTGTTTTATTTAGTGAAGGCATGAAGCCAGCCTTCTATTTGGTTCCAGGCGAGAACATCGTTGAATACGAGTATGCGTGGGCACGTCCTGGCGTTATGTACAAGACAGTCACAACTACCGTTGGGCCAAACAAGGTATCAGTAGAAGCAGAGGCTGGAAAAAGCTACAACATTAGTTACGACAAAAAAGCGGAAACTTGCATTTTTGAAGAGTGTTAGCTTGCAAAGAGCTAACTACCAGCCCGATACTGCTTGTAGGGGTTTTGTTGGTTTTTCGGGACGACTGAGGGCAAGATCTCTGTTCATCTGTAGATTAAGCCAAAACTCCGGCGTGGTTTCAAGAGCTTCAGAAAAGAGCCATGCCGTAGCAGAGGTAACGCCACGTTTGCCCCGCACAATCTCGTTTATGCGCTGCACTGGTATGCCAAGGTGCTGAGCAAACTCCACCTGCGTGAGCCCCAGCGGCACCAGAAACTCTTCAAGGAGAATGTTGCCTGGGTGAGTTGGTATTCTGTTTTCAGGAATCATGCTCATCATCTCCTAGTGGTAGTCCAGTATTTGTACATCGTAAGCATTCGAGTTTGTAAACCTAAAAACGAGGCGCCACTGGTCGTTAATTCGTATGGAATACTTGCCTTTCAAATCTCCTTTTAATGACTCAAGACGATTGCCTGGTGGCGACCTCAAGTCCAAAAGGGTAGGGGCAGCATTAAGAATATCCAGTTTTCTTAGGGCTGCTTTTTGAGTATCAGCAGAAAATCTTTGCGTTTTGCTCGAGGTTCTACCGTGAAATAAGTTTTCAGTTGACTTATCTGCAAAGGAAATAATCATACTGCCTCTTTTCAATAATACATGATATCACGGTTTCCATGTATTAGCAAGATAAAGACAGAACCTCTAAATAGAAGTAAGGGTGGGCAAAACGCCTCGCCCTTATTGCTCAAACACTAAGCAGAGTGGGGTTTGTTCGTGGGCTTGACCGAGGGGATTGTCGGCAAAAATCTCCTCGTAGAGCTCAGGGGCATCGGAGGCATTGGTTCCTAAAACGTTGCGCCCAATGTCGTTAGCGTCAATAACTACTACGCCAGCAAAACTATCACGGTACTCAGCGGGCAGCGCCTCACGCACTGCGCCAGAAAGCCGCTCGGCAACCTTATCAGGATCTTTGGGAGCAAGCTTAGCCGAAACATTGGCAGGGTAAACGGAGTATTCGGTAGGGCCGTCAATAGCACGCACGTCGTTGCCTGCCAACGTGTAAAAGAGCCCTCGCTTGCCAACCAGCTTACCCAGCACGCCACCTATTGAGGCATACAGAATACGGGGCAACCCAATTTCTTGAATGGCAAGCTGCATGGTAAAGGGACTTCCCAGTCCAATGCCCGCAGGTGTGCGTGTTACAAACTTGCTGAGCGTTCGTGCCCAAAAACCTGGCTTAATATCCCAGATAAAATACGAGCGCCCTTGTGTAATAGCTACAATTTTCTCACTAATGAATAAAAAGAAGCGACCTTTGGTGGCAGCGAGATGGCTCTTGTCCTGCCCAGCAAGCTCACCAAAAAAGCGCTTAACGTAGCCAACAACAAACTCATCAAGAGTGGTATCAGCAGTAACCTTATCGGTACAAAGCGGGTAGCGACGATAGGTCTTATCACCTGCCGCTATGTCAAGTTCTTTATTGCGGTTGGACTCAAAATCACTCGCCTTGACCTCGGGCTTAAGCTCAGCCTCAGGCTCGTCAAAAAAGGTGCGCAGCCACAGCTCAACATTGAGCAGACGCCAGAAACTCATGCTGTCAGCAGAGCTTCTACCTTTAATAAAACTCTCAAATGAGGCAATTACCTCGTCTTGATTAAAGTAGGGGCGGTTGGCAAAGGAGCTGGACAGAAAAATATCATAGAAGTAGTTTTTAAGCCGCATAAACCATTCGTACTCAGGTGTGGTAAAGCCAATTTTGTTGCGGCGCTTAGAAATCATAGAAGGCAAGATGTGTTTTAGGCTCTCACGCAGTATGCGCTTGTTCCATCCACGTTGAATAATTGCCTCGTCCTCAAGTGAGAACACGTAGCGAATGAGGTCTTTGTCCAAAAACGGCACACGCCCCTCAAGGCTAAAGTGCATGGTGTTTTTGTCCTCATAGCGCAGCAGCGAGGGAATGCTGTTTTCATACACGTCCTCAAGTAGGCGTTCTTTGAGGTTGTCACGTACCACGCTAAATTGCTCACCCTGATACTCAGAGCAAAACTCCTTATTCAAAAAGTTGCTTGCCACAATAGGCTTGCGGAACAAGAGCTTATCGCGCAGTCTAAAGCGCATGAGGCGCAGCAAAACGTCTAGTGAACTTACAAGTTCAACTGCCCATTTGAGATAGCGTTTTTGTTTTTTGAGCGAGCGCAAATACACAAAGTAATAGGGTACATAGCCCGCCATGGTTTCGTCCGCACCTTGTCCGTCCAGCAAAACTTTGACGTGCTTAGATGCCTCTTGCATAACTTTGTACTGCGCGTACGGCCCCGTGCTAATCAGCGGCTCCTCTTGCGCCCGCACAAACTCAAGCACATCTTGCTTGAACTCATCGGCAGTGGGCAGGATTTTGTGAACAATAAGCTTGTCACCGCAGGCATTGGTAGCTGCGTCAACATAGCGCTCCTCGTCATTAAGAGAACCAGGGAATATTGCCGAGAAAACATTTTGCCGCGCGCCTACCGCTTGCGTGGAGTCCTCGTCAGAGCCCATAAGCTTACTGATGAGAATAGCTACCGAGGAGGAATCAAGACCACCGCTCAAAGATGTTCCTACGGGCACATCGCTGTGCAAACGCAGGCGCACCGAGTTTTCAAGTTCTTGGTAATAGCGCTGCTTTGCCGCCTCATCAAAGGGGTTATTTTTGAGCGCAAGCTCGCTGAGTTCCTCACGAAGCTTGGTATAAGGTTCAATTTTCAAACCAGAAGCGTCGATGGTGAGCTTCTCGCCGGGCAAAAGTTTTTCAACGCCTTCAAAAAAGGTTTCTCTGGTGTTTTCGTGTACGCGATAGCGCAGGTAGCGATAAAGGATTTTGTCGTTAGGCTTCTTTTCAACCAAGCCGCTGTTAAGCAGGGGAGTAATCTCGGAGGCAAAAAGGAGAGCAGTATTTTCAGCGGCGCTTGCGCCACCACCGTTATTTGCGGCGCCAGCAGCATCCTTGCCACTAGTCGTATCACCAGCCACCCGGGTAAAATACACAGGCTTGATACCAAAGTGGTCACGCCACAAAGTCAAACGCTGCTCTTGTTTGTCAAAAATTGCCGATCCCCACATACCGTTGAATCTATCAAAACAATCGGCGCCCCACTCGGCATAGGCTTCAACCACTACCTCGGTATCGGTGTTGGTAGTAAAGCTATGACCCAGCGCCGCAAGCTCACTGCGCAGGTCAAGGTAATTGTAGACTTCTCCATTGTGGATTATGACGTAACGACCATCGGCACTTTCCATGGGCTGTGCGCCGTGCTCAAGGTCAATAATGGAAAGGCGGCTGTGCGCTAAACCAGCCATGCCAAAAGAGAACACACCAGAGCCGTCAGGTCCCCGATGCGTTTGGCACTCGTTCATATCGTGTAAGAGCTTTTCATTGGCAGCGATGCCAAAATAGCCAGCAATTCCGCACATAGGAAGATTGTACCACAGGTAACCTATGGTAGATGCCATTGGGGATCATTATTGCGCAACATTTGTCGCAGCAGGATTATCAGCGCGACAAGTACTTCTCAAGTTTTGCGATAAGGTCTTCAAAGATTAAGGGCTTGCCCAAGTGATCATTCATGCCAGCGGCAAGGCTTTTTTCGATATCTTCCTTGAACACGTTGGCGGTCATGGCAATAATAGGCACGCTTTGAGCGTGAGGAGTATCAAGCGCGCGAATGCGCTTAGTGGCCTCAAGTCCGTCCATTTCGGGCATTTGCATGTCCATGAAAATGAGGTCATAGTCCTCAGGTTTTTCTGTGAATAGGTCGAGTGCTTCTTTACCATTTTTTGCACATACTACTTCAAGTAAGGTGGGTTCAAGCAAGGCGACCACAATTTCTTGATTGACCTCAATATCCTCGGCAAGCAAAATACGTCGACCCTCAAAGCGTGCCGAGGCCTGTCCTAAATCACCTGAACCAAGCCAGTCTGCGCCAATGAGCTTGTTCACTACATCAACAACATCAGAGGGGAACAAAGGCTTGGGCATATAAGCATCAACGTGTATGTCGGTGGCGTCATCGGCAACCCTGCTCCACTCAGCTGCCGACATCATAATCACGTAAGGAGCAGTTTTTTGTTCAGCGTTTTGTTCAGCGTTTTGTCCAGTGTTTTGCCTACCATTTTGTGTCGAACTTGCCGCACTTGCAGCACCGGTAACGCCCTCACTTGCAGCACCGGTAACGTCCTCACCTGCAGCCCCCCGCGTTTTAAGTGCCTGAGCAAGTTCAGTGCCCGTAAAGCCGGGCATTTTCCACTCGATAAAATTGAAGTCATAGTTTCCGTGTTGCTCTACAAGCCGCAGCGCTTCTTCGCCACTTTTTGCTGTATCGCAAGCAGCATGGTAACGACCAAACAAATCTCTCAAATAGGTTAATGAGGTTGGATCATTGTCCACCACGAGCACGCGAAGTTTATCCCACTCAGGTGCCACCTTCTTTTTCTCTGCCCCGAGCTCAAGGGTAACTTCAAAGCTAAAGGTCGAGCCCTTTCCCAGCTCAGACTCAGCCCAAATACGGCCGCCCATCATTTCAATAATGCTCTTAGAAATGGAAAGACCGAGCCCGGTGCCTCCAAACTTACGTGCCATGCTGCTTTCGGCTTGTTGGAAAGAGGTAAACAAAAGCTCTTGTTGCTCAGGACTCATGCCAATGCCTGAGTCGGTAACTGAGAGGTGCAAGGTGCAACTGCCAGTATTTTTTTCACCACCACTACTCTCGTCTGCAATACAGTGCGCATCAAGATGAATAGTGCCTTCGTTTGGCGTAAACTTTATGGCGTTGCTCAAAAGATTGGTAATTACCTGTGCAAGCCGCTGGTCATCGCCAATAAGGGCAGGGGGTATCATCTGGTCAACGGCTACGGTAAAGTTTTGATGTTTCTCCTCAATGAGAAAACGACTGACGTTTACCACACGGCGCAGCATTTTTTCGAACGAGAACTCGACGAGCGAAAGCTCAAACTTGCCCGCTTCGATTTTTGACATATCTAAGATGTCGTTGATGATGCCGAGCAGATGCTTTGAGGCCTCCTCAATTCTTGAAAAACTATAGCTCATGCGATTAACATCATTAGTGGCCATGCCAACAGAGGTCATGCCAATGATGGCGTTCATGGGCGTGCGAATCTCGTGGCTCATGTTTGCCAAGAACTCCGACTTGGCAATGGACGCTGCTTCTGCCTCCGCCTGCTTGACCGCCATTTCCTCAATTTCTGTGATGTCTTGTATGATTTCAATATAGCCGGCTGTGCTGCCGTCAAGTCCTTTGAGTATTTCGGTGTCAACCATGTGAGAGCGCCCTTTTTGAGAAAAGAAGGTCTGCTTTTTTCCTCGGCGCACGCACGCTATGCCGCAGTCATCGGTGTTGCAGATATGAGCGTTCCAATTGCTGCACGGTTTGCCAATCATATCCTCGCGCTTTGTTCCTAAAAAGTTCTCAACCGCGGCATTAACAAAAGTCCAATTCATGTTCTCGTCTGTTACGCTCAAGGGTAGAGGCGTGGCATCAAGAATGGTTTTGTACCAGTGCGCCAACTCCTCGCTTTTCTCGTGTTCAATTTTTATGAGGTCGTGTTGTTTTCGCAGCTCGGCGGTGCGCTCCTCAACGGTTGCCTTGAGCTCTCTTTTTTGCAGACGGCTGCGGAACAGCAGAATAAACAACGCCAAAAACGCAAGCGCTGCAATAACAAGGCCTTGAACAATGGAAAGGGTTACGCCGGTGCTCAGCGAACTTAAGGGTATTCCCAAGAAAAAGATGGCAAAAACCTCATCTTGGGCATTTCTCAAAGGGGTATAGAGCGTCTTGTACTTCTCGCCTAAAATCTCTGCGTCGCCGTAATACTGTTCGCCCTCTCCAATTACCGTTTGTGCGATGCCGGTGTCAAGAGCGGTGCCAACGATACTTTCCTCCCCACGGGTAATGGTGGTGGCAACTCGTATGTCGTTGAGATAGACGGTAACCTCAGTACCAAAAAAATCTTTGAGCTTTATGACGGCTTCATTTATATCAAACCGTACGCCTGCAGAAACCGCTCCAATTATTTCATCATTCGAATCATAGATGGGCACGCCCGTACAAAGGGAAACCTTAACCTCATTGCCTGACTCAAAATACGAGGAGATAGTTCCCTGCAAAGCTTCCTTCATGTGTTGTTGGTCTTTGATGAGGTCGCTGTCATTTTGGTGGTCGTGCGACTGCACCAACACCGTGCCCTCTTTGTCGCAGATGGCGTAAAAATTTACCCGGTAGGTTGATTCTTGGATTTCTGACAAAACGGTGAGCAACCTGGTGCTGTTGCCCTCTTTGACCGCATCGATAATCTCAGGGTCATGTGAAAGCGCAATTGCCGTTGCCTCGTTGCTCGCTTTGCTGTCGTCTAAGAAAAGTTGCAGGCTGTTAGCGCTTGTGGCAAGCTGCTCGTCCATGAGCGAAGCATTAAACTGTGTAAGCCGAAAAGACAAGAAAAGGTTGAATCCAACAAAGAGGACAACCAGCAGGGCGATTGCAAGGGGGAGTGCTCTTTCTTTGAGGCTTGCGTTTAACACGGTTGTTCCACCTTACATTTCACGCTTTGACGACATGGCTCAAAACGCACCGCCTGAAAGACAGCTCAAGTTACTCAAGCACAGCCTAGAGGGGCGCACGAGCTTATAGAGTAAGTATAACGCTTTGGGTCGCTGTGCTGCGCTTGAGGAGCTTGCGCGAGCCACCTCTTGGGCCACACGGGGTTGTGTTTGGGATGCTGCTCGGCGAGTTTCACCTTTATTGGTACTTATGGTATGCTTTTAGTGCTGAATCTGGCATAGGAAACCTCCATAGGAGGTTTTTTTATGTCCGACTATCTTTATGTCCGTTGAAACGAAAGGTGGGGTAAATGAGTGAGGTGGAAGTAGCAAAAAGCAAGAAGTCGTCACTAAGCCAGCTGGAAAGGAATCAGCTTGTTGGTGGCATCTGCGCTGGACTCGTGGTGCTCCTTGCGTGCATACGCATTTTTGTTCTGGGAGCCAGCCCTGATGGAATCCTTGGCAACTTGATGTCAATCGCGGGAGCTGTGCTTTCATTGGTTGTTCTCACAAGTGCCGTACACGTTATGCTTGCATCAAAGATTTCACACACCTTCAATAATGTTCTTACGAAGGAATGTAGAGAAATTGACCGACTGTATGGCGATCTCATAGAAGCCTCGGGCGAAAACAAAGACGGCGTCATAGAGGGCATGGCCTATCTGATTGCCGACAATGTCGATTCAATTTTTACCTCAAACCCGGAGGATTGGGATTCGCTGCACTATGTTAAGAAGTTTGAGTTCGATGATAATTTCTTTGAATCTCGGAAGCTTTATTACTATATAAATCACGTGAACATGAAGGAACGAGCAGCTCGTTTGGGAGATGACCTTGCGACTACGGCACGGTTGCTTGCCCGCGACACGGCTGTTGCTATTCAGCGGAGCTTCTCTGACATTTTGGTAGTTCACGCTCTTGAGTTTTCGCAGGAGAGTGACCGCTCGGTAGTGACCATTCACATTACTTCTGTGTCGACCTCTCAAGATGCCCAACGCATTGCTGATCTTATCAACTATCTTTTGTTTTTACACTTTGTGGCGACATAGGGAGGGAGGGTTCGCTCCCCCTTACAATACACAGGAACAAAAAAGCAGGTACATTTCTGTACCTGCCAGTTTACTGTTGGCAAAGTAACCATCTATTGATACAATGCACACCCTGTTGCTTGATGGGGGGGTGCATCTTTTAACGATTTGAAATATTTTGCACACCCCTATTTGCCGATCAAGGATTTTATGTCTTTAGGCAGATAGGGTTCTTGGCATCTGCGTATATTTTGTCAAATGTCTCATTTCAACTCAACTTTTCAATCATGTGCGACAAGTATGCAGTCAATTTTTCTATGTCTTCCCTGTATAATGGAATCATATAGTGCTGCTCGGTCATCACCCCATCAAGAAATGGGTAAAGCAGAAACTCTGCCTTAATATCCTCGATTTCGTATCCCTCTTTAATATATTCGTATTTACCGCTTTCTCTGAGGTCGTGTTTTGGCTTTAGGATTATTTGAATATCTGGCTCGATATGAGAACGCCCGCACCACCGTCGACCAGGCGAGTGGAACGAGCGCAACAATGGCTATCTTGAACGTCACCGCCACGCCACGGAGCGGGTTGACGAATTGGAAATGCAGAAAAAAGAACGGATCGGCAAGTCTAAAATCCTCGACGGTTTTATCCGAGACATCGAGAGCCGACCGCTTGCCATAACAGAGTTTGACGAAAAACTGTGGTTGTCGGTTATCGACAAGGTCACGGTCGGCAGGGACGGCATTATGGTATTCCGTTTCCGAAACGGTGCAGAAATAGCAGCATAAAATGGGATTGTTCAACGGCTCGCTTCGGCGGGCTGTTTTTATCGCTTTGATTTTCCTC
>WRHU01000003.1 GCA_009783085.1 Coriobacteriia bacterium | reverse complement strand
TGACTTGCCACCCGTAATAGTAGGTTTAACAAGTTTTTGGTTTACCTTAACCGCAACGGCCTTGTTAACGGTGCCAGAAGCATTTTGAGCCTTAATAGTAAAGCTGTAGTTTCCTGCCTTAAGACCAGCAGGTATAGTCAAAGCGCCAGCAGGTGTAATGCTCAAGCCAGCCGGAGCACCTACCAAAGATACCGTAGGTGCAGGTGTGCCTGCAATGATGTAGTTCTTGGTGAGCTTGGCATAAGATTGTGGGTCAAGCCCGCATGACGAAGGGAGAGATGGCGCAGCCGCATGGGTGGCACCTACAAGGTGACGGTTGGAGCGGCTGCTGTAACAACGGTAACGGTGTGCGCGTCGCCTTAATGTGAACAACAAAATGGGAGTTGGCGCGGCGTTTAGATATATAGGGGGATAATTACTCTGGCAGGCGGGGGTGGTTCTGTGGCCCCTTTGTGAAACAAGTGGGGGCGCAGGGTCACCCCTGCCTGCTTATGACCTACAAGATTTCTGGACAACAACCGCCATTAACCTACAACTCTCCCGCTAGGCCCCGCATCAAGTGCGGGGCGACAAGCCGTCAAGCACGGGGCGAAAAACCGCCAAGCCCGGTGCGACAACTTAAAAGATTGCGGGTCGCTTATAGTTTTTCGAGCGTACCGGTGGCAGCAGTGCGCGCCCACTCGTCAACCGCTTCAAGCTGTTCAAGTGAGGTAACTGCCTCGGGAGTGTGTTTTTCAAGCACCGTGGCAACTACGCGCTCAATATCTAAGAAACCGCAGGCATCGTCCAAGAAGGCTGCAACGGCAACCTCGTTGGCGGCGTTAAGCACCGCTGGAGCCGTGCCGCCACTGCGCCCAGCTTCAAGTGCCAAGGCAAGACAGCCAAAGGTTGTTAGGTCGGGAGCCTCAAAACTCAAATCAAAGAGCTCAGTCAGCTCAAGAGGCTCGGCTGGAGCCTCCCAGCGTTCTGGATAAGAAAGCGCATACTGAATAGGAATGCGCATATCGGTAACGCCCAAATGCGCCTTTATGCTGCCGTCTTTGTAGGCAGCCATAGAATGAATACAGCTCTGCGGGTGAACCACCACTCGCAGCTGCTCATAGGGTACGGCAAAAAGATGATGTGCCTCAATAACCTCAAGTCCTTTATTCATCAAGGTTGCGGAGTCTATGGTGATTTTTGGCCCCATAAGCCACGTGGGGTGCGCCAGTGCATCAGCACGGGTTACCGTTTCTAGCTCTGCGCGACTTTGCCCCCTAAACGGCCCCCCGCTTGCGGTAAGCCACAAAGCATCAAGCTCTGCAGTGTTCTCGCCAAGCAAGCACTGAAAAAGCGCTGAGTGCTCAGAGTCAACGGGGAGCAAAGCATCAGGACGGCTGGCAGCACGAGCAAGCGGCATGAGCAAGTCGCCACCCACTACCAGAGATTCTTTGTTGGCAAGCGCAAGGCGTTTGCCCTGCGAAAGTGCCGTATAACTTATGCGCAAGCCGCGCGCGCCCACCAAGGCGTTAAGCACAACATCTACACCATCAAGGGCAGCAAGCTCCTCAAGGGCTGAAAGGCCGTAGCCCGTCTGTGTTCCAACAGGCAAGCTGGCTTTTGTAAGTTTTTGGTAGCTTTGCTCGTCGCCTACTGCCACGTGTTTGACCTTAAAGGTGCGAGCCTGTTCTGCAAGTTTATCTACGTTGGTGTTTGCGGCGAGCGCTACAACGTTTATTCGCTCGGGAAAGCGAGCGGCAACGTCAAGTGCCTGCGTGCCGATAGATCCCGTTGAGCCAAGTATCGCAATGTTCATAGCAGTTCCTCTTTAAGACGGTTATCAAAAAATGTGTACCTAGGCTGCATGGGCAACGCACGCACTCAACCTACATTTCTCCCAGTAGACCCCGGGTCAAGCCCAGGGTGACAAACGTTAGGCAGCAAATACGCCAGCAACGTGAAGAAGCAAAAACGCCGTTGCTGCTACTAAGAGCAAGGAGTCGCAGCGGTCAAGAAAACCGCCGTGCCCAGGCAAAAGTGTGCCAGAATCCTTGTGCCCCGTAGAGCGCTTAATGCGTGACTCCATCAAATCGCCTAAAATACCTATCCAGCCACATACGATACCAGCAACAACCGCCCAAACCCAAGGAAGTTCCACACCCGGAATAAGCGGCACCAAGCACCAGATGGCAACCGAGGCAATCATGCCGGCGATAAAACCTTCCCATGATTTTGCCGGCGAAATGCGGGGAGCCATTTTGTGCTTGCCAAAACGTGAGCCAATCAAAAAAGCAAAAACATCATTTGCCCACACGCTCAAAACTACCGCAAGCGCAAGCACGCCTCCCCAAAAACCGTCAACCGCACCACGAATTGCCACGAGCGACATGAGCAAAAAGCCCGTGTAGAGTGCCCCAAAAAAGGTAACCGCAACATCGGTGATGCGGGCGTGCATATCATAAACGTACCAAACAAGCACCACGAGCGCAAAGGCAGTGGTAAGCAACAAGACGCCGTTGATGCCAAAGACAAAAAGACACAACGGATACAGTGCCGCCGCCGTAGTACCGATAAACTCATTGGGCAGCTTGGCGTCAGCGCGTAGCATGGTGTAAAACTCAAAGGCACACAAGCCACTCAGCACGGCAATGATAATCACTGCGCTTATTTCGTGTGCGAGAAGGCACGCCACCACTGAGCCACCGAAGGCAAAAGCTGTAAGAGTACGTTTTAACATACTGGTATTGTACCTTGTTTTTTGCGGAGTTTGGCGAAGAAGGCTGGCTGGTACGCAAGCGCTCAGGCAACTCTCCCCTCAAGAGCCTCGCAGACCCGCAGGCACAAGCCTAGCAAGTCCCTCACAAGCCCGCGGCAGCCCCAACAGGCTCGCAGCAACCCTTCAGCAGCCCTTCAGCAGCCCACAGCAGCCGTTATACGCCCCCAAAACGACGATTGCGCTGCTGATAGCTCAATAAGGCGCGCAAAAGCTCGTAGCGGTCAAAATCGGGCCAGAGCGTTTCCGTCACGTAGAGCTCGCTGTAGGCGATTTGATATAAAAGAAAGTTTGATATGCGGTATTCTCCGCTGGTTCTAATAAGTAAGTCTGGGTCGGGAATGCCTGCTGTGTCAAGGCGCTCGGCAAAAGCTTCCTCGTCAAAGGCGGCGAGTGCAGCCTCGTCAAGATTTCCCGCCAGCGCCTCATGCGCCAAAGAACGTGCGGCCTCAACAATCTCAACACGGGAGCCATAATTAACCGCAATAATCAGCGTCATGCCCGTATTGTTCGCTGTTTGCTTTTGCGCACGCTCAAAGGTTTCGCGCGTTTTTGCAGGAAGTTCACTCAAGTCACCAATGGTACGAATGCGCACGTTCTCCTCATGCATACCCTCAAGTTCAGCTGCCATCGTCTTAGCAAAAAGCGTCATGAGCGCTTTGACTTCTTGTAGAGGACGGCTCCAATTTTCAGTTGAAAAAGAATAAATGGTCAAGTAGCGTACGCCCACATCATTGCTGGTGCGGATAAGCTCACGCACGCCCTCAATGCCCGCCTTGTGTCCTGCAGCCCGCGGCAAACCACGATCCTTGGCCCAGCGCCCGTTGCCGTCCATAATAACGGCGATATGCTGCGGAATAAGAGCAGTATCAAGAGCCGTCAAATCAACATCAGACGGCACCGAAGTAAAAATCTCGTTTAGGCGTTCGTGCGAAAGTGCCCGTGATGGTACTGGCAAAGACGCAGGTGAAAGTTCTGTCATGTTTTGACCTAGACTTCCATAACCTCGGCTTCTTTAGTCTTAAGATTTTCCTCAATTTTTGCAACATGAGTATCGGTGAGCTTTTGGATATGCTCCTCAGCGCGATGCTCCTCATCTTTTGACAAGTCCTCCGCTTTAATGAGGCGCTCAAGCTTGGTGTTTGCATCACGGCGCACGTTGCGAATGGCAACCTTTGCCTCCTCGGCAAGCTGCCTACACTGCTTTACGAGCTCTTTGCGGCGCTCCTCAGTAGGAGGCGGAAACGGCAGGCGAATAATCGAGCCGTCATTTGAGGGCGTTATGCCCAAGTCGCTTGCCAGCAAAGCCTTTTCAACATCTTTGAGAACGCCTTTATCCCACGGCTCAACCACCAGCAGATGCGCCTCGGGGGTTTTAATGCCCGCAAGCTGCGTTATTGGCGTAGGAGTGCCGTAATAGTCAACCATAACGCGCTCAAGCATCGCAGCAGAAGCACGGCCCGTGCGCACCGTCATAAACTCATGCTGGAGGTTAGCAACGGTTTTATCCATCTGCTCCTCATGATGCATGATAATGTCATCAACGCTGCTAATATCGTCCATTTTGTCAAAATCGCTCATCGGACTTCCTTTCTTTGTGCGTGTTTACGAAACCACCGTTCCTACTGGCGCACCTTGCAAGGCACGCAGCATGGTGTCGGGTGGGTCAAGGCTTAAAACAATAAGCGGCAAGTTGTTGTCCATGCACAGCGAGATAGCCGTGGAGTCCATAATGGCAAGTCCTTGGGTCAGCACGTCAAGATAGCTGATGTGATCAAAGCGTTTTGCCTCGGGATTTTGTTTGGGGTCGCTGTCATAAACGCCGTCAACCTTGGTTGCCTTGATGAACACGTCGGCATTTATCTCGCACGCACGCAAAGCTGCAGTGGTGTCGGTAGTGAAGTAAGGATTGCCCGTACCAGCAGCAAAAATGACAACGCGTCCTTTTTCAAGATGACGGATAGCGCGACGGCGAATGTACGTTTCGGCAACCGCCTGCATATCAATAGCGCTTTGCACCCGTGTGTAGACATCAAGACGCTCAAGAACCTCTTGCAGAGCAAGCGCATTCATAACCGTTGCGAGCATGCCAATGTAGTCTGCCTGACTTCTGTCCATGCCCTCGGTTGACGCAGCCATACCGCGAAAGATATTGCCTCCGCCAACGGTAATGGCGATCTCAACGTCGCTTTGTTCTTTGATAGTCTTTATCTGCTGGGCAAGCCCTTTGATAACGGACGGGTCAATACCGTAGCCCTGATCCCCTGCCAAATGTTCGCCGGAAAGTTTAAGCAAAACACGCTTGTACTTGAAATCTGCCACGATAGTCCTTTCTTCGCCTTGTATTTTAGCTTATTGACCACCCAGCGCAAAACGCTCAAAGCTCACTACGCTAATCTCGTCGCCCAGCTCTTTTGAAACTTTTTCGATATGGGTGCGAACGGTAGTGTCGGGGTCTTTGATAAAGGCTTGCTCAACAAGGGCGTTCTCTTTGAAAAACTTCTCGAGGCGACCCTCAGCCATTTTCTCTTGAATGTTTTCTGGTTTACCGCTCTCAGCAGCCTGCGCCTTGTAAATGTTTTTCTCATGCTCAATAACCTCAGCAGTAAAGCTCTCGCGAGAAACCGCACCAGGGTTAGCGGCAGCAACCTGCATGGCAACGTCTTTGCCAAGCGCCTTAAAGGTTTCGTTTGCAGCAGTTGCCGCATTGCCCAGGGCAAACTCAACGAGAATACCAAGGCGACCGCCACCGTGAATGTAGCTGGCAAACGCACCCTTATCGGTGGTCTTGCGCACAAAACGACTTATCTGGATATTCTCACCAATGGTATGGATAGCCTCGGTGAGCAGCGTGTCAACAGTTTCGCCGTCAACGGTTGACGCTTTAAGAGCCTCAACGTCTGAGGGGTCAGCAGCAAGTGCAGCGTCAGCAATTTTTGCGGCAAAAGCAGCAAAGGTTTCATTACGAGAAACAAAGTCGGTTTCGCAGTTGACCTCAACCAGCGCACCAGCCGTTGCATCTGCTGAAAGCGCAGCAACCACAAGACCCTCGTTAGTTTCGCGTCCAGCTTTCTTGGCTGCAGCAGCCAAGCCACGGGTGCGCAAAACATCAACAGCAGCCTCAAGGTCGCCGTTTGCCTCCGTAAGAGCCTTTTTGCATTCCATCATACCTGCGCCGGTCATCTCGCGCAGTTCTTTTACACTTTGTGCAGTTATTTCAGCCATAATCTATGGTCCTTTCTTAGTTAGTTTTGCTGAGTTGTCTTACTCAGCGGCTTTCTCAGCAGCCTCAGCGGCTTCTTTTTCTGCTTTGGTAAGTCGTTTCTTAGGAGCTGGTTTTTTCTCCTCGGCAGCGTCTTTTGCATCAGCGTCATCAGCGTCTTTTTTAGCCGCAGTCTTTTTTGCTGGTGCCTTTGCTGCAGGTTCTTTTTTGGTGGTTTCTTTTTTAGCCGCAGGTTTCTTTGCTGGAGCCTTTTTTGCAGCAGGCTTTTTGGCAGCTGCAGTATCCTCGGCAGCCTCGTCAGCAACCTCGGCGGCGGCATCAGCAACCTTTTCTGCAGAATCAACAGCTATTTCGGCAGTTGCGTCAACAAGAGCCTCGGCAACCTCAACGTTTTCCTCGACTTCCGCTGCAGCTTCCTCAACTGCTTCTTTTGCCTCAGCGGCAACGTCGGCAACAACAGGGGCCTCAACGGGAGCCTCCACGGGAGCCTTCACGGGAGCCTCAGCCGAAGCAACAGGCACTACCGGCGCAGCAACAACCTTCTCGGCAGGCGCAGCAGCAGCAACAGGAGCAACAACAGGAGCGGCGGTCTCGTTTGAGCCAGCCATCTCCGCAGCAGTTACGTTGCCTCCACCAGCGCCAGCGATAATTGCATCAGCAATAACCTCGCAAATAAGATTGACTGAACGAATGGCATCGTCGTTGCCGGGAATACCAAAATCGACTTCATCGGGGTCGGCATTGGTATCAATAATGCCAATCACGGGGATACCCAAACGGCGGGCCTCGCGAATGGCAATCTCCTCACGCTTGGTGTCAACAACAAAAACGGCATCGGGAACCGCCGTCATGTCACGCACACCGTTAAGATTGTTTTGTAGTTTAGCAAGCTCTTTGCGCAGCAGAATCTGCTCTTTTTTGGGAAGCGATGCCATGCGTCCATCTTTTTCCATAGCCTCAAGCTGCTCCATATGGGTTACCCGAGAGCGAATGGTAACAAAGTTGGTAAGCATGCCACCCAACCAACGGCTGTTGACATAGGGCATATTGCTGCGAATGGCGTTTGACGAAACAGGCTCTTGTGCCTGCTTTTTGGTACCCACAAATAAGACACGTTTGCCTTTTGACGCAAGCTCCTTAACAAAGGAATAAGCGCCGTCAAGCTCAATAAGGGTCTTTTTGAGGTCGATGATGTAGATGCCGTTACGCTCGCCAAAGATGTACGGCTTCATCTTGGGGTTCCACCTACGGGTCTGATGCCCAAAGTGGACGGCTGCTCCAAGCAATGCTTGAATGTTGACAGTAGTTGCCATGGTTAAAACTCCTTCTTTTGTTGATGGGAGGTTTCGCGCGCCAGCACGAGCCTCCGCCCTCTGCCTGGATCAACCCTTGTTCCGCAATCTGTGCCCTTTAGCACAAACCACCTGCGGACAAAGTCCCCGCGGAGCGTAAAGCACACTCCTTGGCATGTGTGATAGACGAACCCAACAATGATACCAGAATAATCGCAGCTTGCAAGCGAGTACGCCAGTATTTTTGTTTATTTTTTCGATGAACTAAAGCGGGGTGAAAACTTGGCCGCTCACCAGCACGCCAAGAAGCATGCCAGGCAATACGCAAACAACACGCCAAGAAACACGCCAGGCAGCAAGCCGGGCACTCAGCCAAACGGTACGTTAGGCAGCAAACTCCTGCTCGTCGAAGGTGAGCATAAAGTGCCACACAACCTCATCGCCATCTTTGAGCGTAGCAACGTCGCAGGCTTCCATCACCATTTCATCGTTGACGTAGAAAACCCAGCCACTCATGGGATAGTCAGCGTTAATGGCTTGCGATATGCCTTCGATGCTTTCAACATAACTGGACTCCCCAAACGGTGTGCCAATGAGCAGCACGGTCGCTCGCAAAGCATCCATAACGGTATCCTTAGGCCCTATTACCACCGTGCCCTCGTACAAAATGCCCGTATCAGTTATAGCGCGAGCCTCGGCTACGTCGGCATCTACAGCGTCAACGCACTCAACCAAAACCTTGACCCGGATGCCCGTGGGCAGAGTCGAAGTGCCATTGTCTGGAGTGGGGGCAAGCCCTTGATTGGCATCGGCAACAGGATCATCGACTTGGGGTAACGGCGACAAACAACCAGTAAGTACGCTCATCATGCTCACAATAAGCAGTATTCCCAAAACCGATAGAATGACCTTTTTAGCGCTCGACTTCATCTTAAACCTACCTAAAGTTTGTTTGTGACGGGTTAACCTTATCTTTCAAAATAACGTCGTGAGCTCCACCTTCGACAATAGAGGTCGAGGACACTACCGTTAGTTTTGCTGCTTCTCTAAAATCAGGGATAGAAAGCGCACCACAGTTGCACATGGTAGAGCGTATTTTTGCCAAGGTCATATCAACATTATCTTTGAGCGGCCCCGCATAGGGAACAAAAGAGTCCACGCCCTCCTCAAAGCTGAGCTTGGCAGTACTGTCATGCACGTAGCGCTCCCAGTTGCGGGCCCGTGCCGAACCTTCTCCCCAGTATTCTTTGACGTAACTCCCGTTGATGTTTTTGCGCTCCGTAGGGCTTTCATCAAAGCGAGCAAAATAGCGCCCAAGCATCATAAAGTCTGCGCCCATTGCCAAAGCAAGCGTAAGGTGATGGTCGTAGACAATGCCGCCATCAGAGCAAATGGGAATGTAGATGCCTGTTTCTTTGAAGTAGGCATTGCGTGCCGCTGCCACCTCAATAAGGCTGGTAGCCTGTCCACGTCCAATACCCTTTTGCTCACGGGTAATGCAGATAGAACCTCCGCCAATGCCCACTTTGATAAAGTCAGCGCCCGCATCGGCAAGAAACTTAAAGCCCTCTTTGTCAACAACATTGCCCGCACCCACATACACCTCATCGCCATATTCTTTGCGAATCCAACCGATAGTGCGTGCCTGCCACTCAGAAAAACCTTCGCTACTGTCTATGCACAATACGTCTGCGCCCGCCTCAAGCAAGGGCCCTACCCGATCCTCGTAATCGTGCGTGTTGATGCCCGCCCCTACCCGATAGCGTTTCTCGGCATCTAAGTTCTCGTTGGGATTTTCTTTGTGAGAATCATAATCTTTACGAAATACCAGATAGAGCAGGTTGTCATTGTCATCTACAATGGGCAAAGCATTGAGCTTGTGGTCCCAGATAATATCATTGGCCGCTTTAAGGTTCGTATTTTTAGGAGCAACCACGAGCTTTTCGCGCGGAGTCATAAACTCGCTCACCTTAGTAGCAAGCGACGTTCTGCTGGGGCGATAATCACGACTCGTTACAATGCCCACCAGCTTGCCGTGCGCCGTACCGTCTTCGGTAACGGGCATGGTTGAGTGCCCGCTTGCCTCTTTGAGCTCGAGAACGTCTTTGAGCGTATTGGTGGGCTTGAGGTTGGAATCGCTTAAGACCAAACCAGCCTTGTAGTCCTTAACGCGCGTTATCATCGCCGCTTCCTCAGCAATGGTTTGAGAGCCGTAAATAAAAGAAAGACCACCCTCACGAGCAAGCGCAATGGCCATGGCATCGCCCGAAACCGACTGCATAATGGCAGAAACCATGGGGATATTTATACGAATTGCTGATTCTTTGCCCTTGCGATATTTAACCAGTGGGGTGCTCAGATTGACCGCATCAGGCGTGCAGGTGGCATCAGAGTAGCCGGGCACTAAAAGATATTCATTAAAAGTTCGTGAAACTTCATCGTAGTAAAATGCCATCGTGTGCGCCTTTCTTGTGTTTCCATACGTTACGAGATGCCGTAAGCCCTATTTTCGTTTTAATCTTGCCAAGCTTCGCCCTTGTCCTCAGCACGAATCTTTGCACGTTTTATCTTACCACCGATAGTCTTAGGAAGTTCGCTCACAAACTCAATAATGCGAGGATATTTATAGGGAGCCGTGGTATTTTTGACGTGCTCCTGTAATTTTTTCTTGAGTTCATCGGTGGGCTCGTAACCTTTCGCCAAAATGATGCTGGCTTTTACCACGTTTCCACGCACCTCGTCTGGCGCCGAAGTAACTGCGCACTCAATAACAGCGGGGTGTTCAATGAGCACGCTTTCGACCTCAAAGGGGCTAATGCGATAACCCGAACACTTGATTACGTCGTCGCTGCGCCCAATGAAGGTGTAATAACCGTCTACATCGCACCATGCAACATCATTGAGATTGTAATATGCCCCGCCAACCGCCTCTGCCGTGCGCTCGGGGTCGCGGTAATACCCTATAAACAAACCAGGAGGATGCGCCTCTTTAAGCCCCGTTACGCAGATATTGCCCTCATCGCCCGTGGCAACAGGAGTGCCCTCCTCGTCAAGAAGCTGGATATTGAGTAGCGGAGAAGGTTTGCCCATCGAACCAGGACGGGGGTCCACCCACGGAAACGTCGCCAAGAGCACCGGCCCTTCCGTTTGCCCAAAACCCTCTCGTATCTTTTTGCCAGTAAGTGCCTCCCACTGACGGGTAACCTCAGCATTGAGAGGCTCGCCTGCCGTCGCAAAGTTTTCTACACAACTCAAATCAAGATGAGAAATGTCTTCTTGCAACATAAAGCGATACATAGTTGGGGGCACACAAAAGGTTGTAACCCTATAGTGCGCTATGCGCTCCAGCAACTTAAGCGGGTCAAAACGCACGGTGTCATAGGCAAAAATGGTTGCACCGGCAATCCACTGACCATAGATTTTTCCCCACCCAAACTTTGCCCAACCAGAATCGGTTACGCTGCAGTGGAGCTTGTCCTCTTGCACCTGCTGCCAGTATTTTGCCGTGATAATATGCCCAAGCGGATGTGCAAAATTGTGGCAACACATTTTGGCTAAGCCCGTAGTACCACTGGTAAAGTAGATGAGCATAATGTCGTCATTGGCGGTGGCAGCGGTGCCAGTGGGACGTTGCCAATCCTTAGAGGCAGCGTCAATGAGCTGCTCAAAAGAAAGCCAGCCCGTGCGCAGCTGAGCGTCAGCGGAGGCAACCGCTATGCAGGTTTGTATACTCGGTGCGGCAGCTTTTGCGCCGTCAACCTGGTCGAGCACGTAATCGTTGCCAAGGGCAACTATCGCCTTGACATCGGCAGAATTGGCACGATATACAATGTCTTTGCTCGTAAGCTGCGTGGTGCCCGGAATAATAATCGCACCAATTTTGTTGAGCGCAACGGCGCAAACCCAGTATTCCCAGCGCTGGCGCAGCAAAAGCAACACCACGTCGCCTTTTCCAATACCCTGTGCCGTCAACGCATTTGCCAAGCGATTTGAAAGTGCAGAAATATCTGAGAAGGTAAGTATTTTCTCGTTATCCTCATCGTCGCACCACACCAAGGCTTGTTTGGTGGGCTCAACGCTCGCCCACTCGTCAACAACGTCATAGCCAAAATTGAAGTTGTGAGGAACTTCTATCGTAAAGTTTTCAAAAAAGTCCTCGTAGGAATCAAACTCGATACGAGGACAAAACTTCTTGAGGAGGTGGTTCACGCTTTGCTCCTACTCCGTAATCATGGTCACAAAAGTCGCAGGCGTATCAGAGGCGCAACGCTGCGCATGAGGTATCTGCGGATTAAAATACACGCTGTCGCCCTCATTGAGGATAACCTCGTGGTCGTTAAACACCAAAAGGACGCTACCCTTTGTAACGTAGTTAAACTCTTGCCCGGCGTGCGCTACCAACTCTGCTGGCTTGTCGGGCTCAAGCGTTACCAAAAGCGGCTGCATAACCTTATTTGAATAGCTGTAAGCGAGGTCTTGGAAATGATAACCGGGAAAACGGTCAACTACCCTACCCGCCCCGGCACGCACCACCTGATACGTGTTGAGGTGCGTCGAAGTGCCCGTAAGCAACACACCCATATCAACCTTGCACACATTGGCAACGTGCATGAGCAAGCTTGCGGGAACGTCAAAGCCAGTTTCTTCGTAGGCTCGATAGGTTTCAAGTTCAACTCCCAGTTTTTCGGCAAACTCCTCTACGGTGTAGCCGCACGCATCACGCAGGCCGGCAATGCGCTGGGCAAGCTCGGCAAACTGTGCGCCATCAACTTGATCGCTGACCGCAAGGTCACTCATTGTTGGACTAGCTGGCTCCTTGCCATTTTTAGGTTGAGCGCCTGCAGCAAGATTGTTCTCAGCCATTATTCACACTCTTTCTGGTCAACATACTCATACCCAACACGCAGAGCCTTTTTGTTAAAGCCAACCATCTCGGCACGCTTAGCTGACACACTTTTTTCAATCGCCTTATCAAGCGAGTCCAGCGTAGAAAACTCAGTTAGCTGCAAGAGCTTTCCGACCATTATGACGTTTGCAAGCCCCTTGAGTCCGTTTTCCTCCGCAAGCTGCGTTGCTGGTATCCGATAAAACGAAACATCTTTGCGCATACAGCACGCATCAGCAATGCTGGAGTCCACGATGATGATGCCATTTGGTTTAACCGCTTCGACAAACTTGTCAAAAGAAGGCATATTCATCGCAACAAGAATATCAGGGTTAATAACGAGCGGAGAGCCAATTGCTTCGTCGGAAAGACAAACGCTGCAGTTAGCCGTTCCGCCTCGCATTTCTGGACCGTATGAAGGCAACCAGGAAAGCTCTCGTCCATCAAAAAGGCCAGAATAGGCCACCAGCTTGCCCGAAAAAAGTATGCCCTGTCCGCCAAAGCCAGCGAGCATAATCTCAAGATTTGCCATAGCTTACTCACCACCCTTTTCTGAGGTGGTTTCTGGGGCGACTTCTGGGGCGGTTTCTGGGGCGACTTCTGAGTCCGTTTCTGCGGCGGTTTCTGGGGCGACTTCTGGGGCCTCTGGGGCGGTGCTACCCGCTTCGGTGCTACCTGTTGAAGCTTCGGCCTTGGCGGCCTTGGCTGCAGCCAGTTTATCGGCAACCGTATCGGCAGCTTTATCGTCCTTGCTTTCAGCCTTGATATCACGGTACACGCCAAGCGGATAATACGGAAGCAGATTGTCACGCAACCACGTAAAAGCATCAGCTGGAGTAAAGCCCCAGTTGGTGGGGCAGGTAGCAACCACTTCGATAATGGTGTATCCCAAGCCCTCGGTCTGATACTCGAATGCCTTTTTGATGGCTTTTTTTGCCGCCCGAACCGTTCGAGGGCTGTCAACGGTTACCCGCTGAGCGAGTGCCACGCCGTCAAGGGAGCTGAGCATCTCGCAAACACGAATAGGATAACCCGCTGTTTCAACGTCACGCCCATACGGTGAGGTTTGCGTTACTTGTCCAGGCAGACTAGTTGGTGCCATTTGACCACCCGTCATGCCATAAATGGCGTTGTTGATAAAGATGACGGTTATGTTCTCGCCACGGGTTGCCGCATGAACTGTTTCTGCCATACCAATGCTTGCCAAATCGCCGTCGCCTTGGTAGGTGAAAATGACGTTTTCTGGACGGGCACGCTTAAGCCCTGTTGCAACCGCCGGAGCTCGACCATGCGCCGCTTGCACCATGTCGCACGAGTAAAACTCATAGGCCAATACGCTGCACCCAACGGGACAAACGCCAACGGCACGTCCCTGAGCGTCAAGCTCTTCAATTGCCTCGGCAACCAAACGCTGTACAATGCCGTGGGTGCAGCCGGGGCAATAGTTGGTAATAGCGTCGGTAAGACCGGGTGTGCGTGAGAAAATGGGGCCCGTTTTATCCTTTGTTTTCGCTTTGGTGTTCTGCGTTTTTGCAGATGCGGTGGCAGGTGTCATCATGCACCTCCTGTCAGTCGTTTTTGGTAGGGTATTTCATAAAAGGTTTCCTGTGAAAGTGAGCGTTTTATGGCAACAAGAACCTCGTCGGGGTCGGGCACAACGCCGCCCGTATGTCCAAAGAAGTTGACCGGCAGCTCGTCACGTATCGCAAGGCGAATGTCATCAACCATTTGTCCCGTAGAAAACTCAACACTTAAAAATGCCTGGGCTTTTTTAGCCGCCGCTTGGATAACCTGCGTGGGGAACGGCCATAGCGTAATGGGGCGAATAAAACCAACCTTAAGCCCCTCTTCACGTGCCTTATTAACCGCACTTCGCACAATGCGCGAGGCGGCTCCGTAGGCAACAACCACTACCTCAGCATCGTCCATATATTCCTCTTGCGCCATTTGCTCAACTTCTTGTATCAGCTCGTAGCGTTTGCGGCGCTCAAGAATGCTGCTTTCAAGCTGTTGCGGGTCTAAAAACAGCGAGCTAATCGTATTGCGAGGGCGCAGTCCCTTGTGCCCTGAGGTTGCCCATTCTTTGGGAGCAAGATTGCTCTCGTCAACGGGCTCAGGAAGCACCACCGGCTCCATCATTTGTCCGAGCAAGCCATCGGCAAGAATCATAACCGGTGTGCGGTAGCGGTCGCCCAAATCAAAGGCGCGTGCCACCAAATCCGCCATTTCTTGCACCGTTGCGGGAGCAAAAACAATGACGTGCCCATCTCCGTGACCCATCGCACGGGTGGCCTGCCAGTAATCAGCCTGACTGGGCTGAATGCCGCCAAGCCCGGGGCCTCCACGCTGCACGTTAATAATGACGGCGGGCAAATCCGAGCCAATCATGTATGAAACACCCTCGGCTTTAAGGCTCACGCCGGGCGACGATGAGGAGGTCATCACACGCACGCCTGCCGCTGAAGCACCGTAGACCATGTTGATAGCAGCAACTTCGCTTTCTGCCTGAAGATAGGTTCCCCCTATTTTGGGCATACGCTTAGACATATACGCAGCAAGCTCGGTCTGCGGAGTAATAGGATACCCAAAAAAGTGCTTGCAACCAGCCCGTATGGCGGCTTCTGCAAGTGCTTCGTTTCCCTTCATTAGTACTTTCTCGCTCATTGCTCGTTTCCTTCCCTACGCCTTGCGCAGTTTGTTATATGAATAGTGCGCCTGAGAGTTGCGTGTTCAAATACTTGTTGCGTGTTCAGATACTGAGCGCCCCAATGCCGAGCTCTCAAAACCCTAGCGCTCAATGGTAATAGCTACGTCCGGACACATAAGCGCACAGCTGGTGCAACCCGTGCAGGCGTCATCGTTGGTGCAAATTGCAGGATGATAGCCCTTTTGGGTAATAATATCGTCGTTAAGCTTGAGGATTCCCTCCGGGCAAACATCAACGCAGATGCCACACCCTTTGCAAAATGTTGTGCTGATGACTACTTTCGGCATATTCGCCCTCCTTGTGCCAATAAAAATGTTTGGCGATTATCTCACACGTATCGCATTTGCGGCTTTGCGTAGGGCGAACAAGAGCACAGATGCCCTCTTAAGCCAGCTCAGCGGTAGCAAAGCGGTAAAAATACGATGGTAAATCGGTATTCTCGGTAGTAATAGAGCAATTTTATACTATTAGCGCCCGTACGTCCTCCCACGAACAGCCAACAAGAATGTCAACGGGAAAAAGAGGTGGAGTTTGTGCAGGGGTTTTAGCTGCTGAGGCATGAGCAGCTGGGGTTTTAGTTGGAGGTTTTTCTTGCGCCTCCAAGCCCTCCTCTTGCGCAAGCTCTAAAAGACAATCATGCGGAACAGCCACAAAGGCAAGGGGAAGTTTGGTGAGTTCGGCAAGTTTTTCCAGATACGGAAGCGAGGAGATTATAGTTTCGGGCGATGTTTGCTCCTTGAGGTGCGTATTTCCTGCGATATGCGTTGCGCAAAGCCCCGAAACCCGTTCAATTTCTCTTAAGATAGCAAGGGCTTTTTCTGGGTCGTCCACTTCGGGGCGCGAGCTATTGGCGACGTAGATAAACCAAAACTCAGGCTGTGCCGTTATCTGGGGAACAAAGCGTGCCAAAGCTCGCGCCCCGTCCGCATCTCCTCCAACGTCGATAATAACTGGGTGCTCGCTTGAGGCGGCGGCAAGAGCTGCGGCAATACCTGGCATAAGCGAGGGTGTATCGAGATTGCTTGCCCCATGAACGGGGCCTAAAAACGAGATGCCTAAAGACTGCAAGCCCTGCTCATAGTTACCACTGCGAAAATACGGATTGACGATATCGAGGTCTATGAGGGTAAGCGCATCGACACCAAGCGCACGCCGCTGCATAAGCGCAAGATTGAGCGCAAGATTGGTTTTGCCCACACCATAATGGCCTGCAACTATGGTAAGCGGTGGTAGCTCAATGGTAGATACGAGAGGCATATCCTGAATACGCATGAAACTCCTTGAATAATCGGTTGAGGTGTTTGCTGTTCAATTATCGCATACCAACTACAACGCCATGCGCCGCACAAGCAATTGTACAAGTGCTGTTGGCGGCTCTGGGTCAACTCTGGTGCCAACTGTCCGGACAAACAGACCAAACGATCCGTCGCCACAAACAGCAAGACTGTTCTATACTGGTAACAGCCGCACAATCACCTACGTGCGTGGTAATAGAAACATGAGGCAGCTATGAAACTCGTATCCTGGAATGTCAACGGACTCAGAGCCAGCATCAAAAAGGGCTTTATGGAAAACTTTGCTACCTTTGATGCTGATGTTTTTGCGCTCCAAGAAACCAAACTGCAAGAGGGACTCGTTGAGCTCGATTTGCCGGGCTATCACCAAACCTGGAGTTATGCAGAAAAAAAGGGTTACTCCGGAACTGCAGTGTTTTCCAAGGAGAAACCCTTGCAGGTTATCCATACGCTGGGAATAGAGCCGAACACCGAATTAGATGCCTCTATTACCGACCGAGAGGGTCGCCTGTGTGCCCTTGAGTTTAAGAACTACTGGCTAGTCTGTTGCTATACGCCCAATGCTCAGCCCGGACTTGCACGCATCGAGCTTCGCCTTGCGTGGGGCAACGCTTTTAGGGAGTTTGTCGCTGAACGTGCCACAAAAAAGCCGGTGGTAATCTGCGGTGATCTTAACGTCGCTCACAACGAAATTGATCTTAAGAATCCAGGGCCCAATCGGGGTAATGCTGGTTTTTCCGATGAGGAGCGTGCAGACTTTACCACCCTGCTTGAGGCAGGTTTTACCGACAGCTTTAGACATCTCTATCCTGATTTGACCCATGCCTACTCATGGTGGTCGTTTCGTGGCAATGCGCGTGCCAATAATACCGGCTGGCGCATCGACTATTTTCTCGTATCCAACAACCTCGTCCCCCGCATAGAAAATGCGTCGATTTGGCCCGAGGTGTACGGCTCAGACCACTGCCCCGTAAGCTTGGAGCTAGCGGATTTCTAGTACACGTCAAGCACAAAGAGCAAGCTTAGTCTTTCTTGCCGCCAAATAAGCCACGCACAAGGGAGAACAGTTTGTTCATAAAGCCCGTGTTTTGCTCCTGTGTTATCGCCATCGCAGTAGTAGCCTCAGCTGCCTTGTTCGCTTCTTTTTGCGCCTCGTTTATAAAGAATTGCTGCGAGTTGATAGCATCTCCATACGAGGGCGGCGAAATATACTGACCGTTTGACATAAGTGAACGGGCCTTGACGCAGTCATGGAGCGAAATATCCAAGAGTCCAAAAATGCGTGCCCGTAAATTGGGGTCAAGCACGGGCGCAAACATCTCAACACGACGCGTGGTGTTGCGCGTCATCATATCGCCCGAACCAATGTACAAGTCGCAATCCTCCCCTGCTCCAAAACGATAAATCCTCGTATGCTCCAGATAGCGCCCTACAATGCTGCGGATATGAATGTTTTCGGTCAGACCTTTGACTCCCGGGAGCAAGCAGCAAATGCCACGCAAAATAAGGTCGATGCGGGTACCAGCCCGCGAAGCCTTGACCAGCTCGGCAATAACATCACTGTCCGTCAAAGAATTGCATTTGATGGTGATAAGACCCTCGCTGCCTCGCTGCCCCTCGCGACGGATAAAGTCGATGAGTTTTGGCTTGAAATCTTGCGGAGCAACTAACAGGGTGTCATAGCTTTCCTCAACTGCGCCAATTTGCATATTCTGGAAAAACGCAACGGCATCGGCAGCAATAGCTTCATTGGCAGTTAAAAGCGAAATGTCGGTATAGGCTTTGGCGGTACGCTCGTTGTAATTGCCCGTGCCAATGTGAACAAAATGCTCAGTCTTATCCGACTCGCGCCGGGTAATGAGCAAGATTTTTGCGTGCGTTTTGTAACCAAGCTGACCATAGAATACTGAGCAGCCAGCCTCCTCGAAACGCTTTGCCCAGTCGATATTGTGCCGCTCGTCCATACGCGCACGCAGCTCGATGAACACAACCACGTGCTTTCCGTTCTCGGCGGCAGCAATAAGATACTCGGCAAGACGTGAGCGGCTGGCAAGACGATACAGCGTTACCTGTATAGAAACAACCTTGGGATCCTCCGATGCCTCCTTTACCAGCGACAACAAAGGCTGAATGCTCTCAAAGGGGTGGAACAACATAACGTCGCCTTGTCGCAGATGCTTAAACATTCCGCCCGGAGAAACAGCGGTTGGCGGGATAATAGGCTCAAAAGGCTCGTAGCTAAAGCGTTTGCGCACGGCAGGCGAAACATGATCGCGCAACGCACCCTGATAGCTCAAATCAAGCGGCGCAACACTCATAAAGACCTGATTATCCTCGAGCTTGAGTTTCTTTTTCAAATAATTAGGAAGCTTTTTGAGTTCGCTCCCCTGTATTTCAAGACGCACCGGAGCCAGACGCTTTTGGTGTTTAAGCAGTTTTGACATATGCTCTCTGAAATCATCGTCACCCTCAAACTGCTCACCAATGGTATCCATGTCTGCGTTACGTGTTACGCACACCACCGCGCGCTCAAGAATCGTGTATTTCTTAAACAGCTTGTCTGCGTAGTGCAACAAAATGTCCTCAAGGAGTATATAGCCGCCGTTATCAAGAAAATAAAGACGCTCTGCATCGGTAGGCAGCGGGATCATGCCAAAGGTTTTTTCGCCCTCTTTTTCAAGTCGAAGTGCGACGATAAGACGCTTGTTTTCCAAATGCGGAAACGGGTGTGTTTTATCAACAACCTGCGGAGCAAGTAGAGGCGCAATTGCCGCTTGATAGTAGCTATGGAGAAGGGCTTCCTCCTCCTCGGAAAGCTCTGAGGGTTGGCGGCGTGGAGAGCCAGCACGAGCAAGCTCGGCTTCAATTTTTGCATAAGCAGAATCTCTGTTGGGGTACAGATGCGAAACTGCCTTGAATACTTTATTAAGGAGCTCTTGGGCGTTTAAGCCTGTCTTGCTGTCAATGAATGATGCCTGAGTTGCAGCAATATTGTGAAAGCCACCCACCCGAACCATAAAAAACTCATCAAGGTTTGAGGTGTAGACGCTTAAGAAAAACAGGCGCTCAAACAAAGGCGTTTCAAGGCTGCTTGCCTCCTCAAGTACCCGCTCATTAAAACGCAGCCAGCTCAGTTCGCGGTTTTGCATACAGCGCACGAGCTGTTTTTCTTTTAGCTGCTCAGGGGCGGCAGGGGTCGTTTGCAGTTCTCGTGTGTCTGGCTTGGTGGGTTCGGCAGGGGCAGGTTGGGTTTCGTGGGTTTCGTGGGTTTTGTGAGTTTCGTGGGTTGCGTGGGTTTCGAGCTCAACCGGCTTGAAGGGCTCAAAGGATTTGGCGGACTCATTAAAAGTGTCTTGCTGAGGCAAGAGCTCTAGCTCGTCAATCACGAATGAGGGCACCGCTTGCGGCTTGTTCTGTACCTTTTGTTTCGCTTTATCGCGTGCCTTATCCTGCTTCTGTGCCTGAGCCTTGCCCTGTGTTTGGGCCTTGCCTTGCGCTTTGCTTAACGCCTGCGCCTTACTCTGCGCCTTGCTCAGGCTCGACTTTTTAGTCCCTTTTGTAGTTTTTTTGACACCCTGCGTTGGCTTTTTTGTTTCTTTAGTTTCTTTAGTTTCCGATGACTTTTTCAATGAGATATCCTTCCCTCACACCACTTTTTGCAACCAATAATTCCGTGGCTCCACTTTGTTTTATGATCGCTCGCATGATAAGTATACCCGCAAGCAAAGTAAACACCCGCTCAGGAGCAGCAGAACGTATCGCCTGAATAAGCTCAACATTTTGCTTCTCGTAACCCTCGATAATGTCTGCAAGTTCCCAATCCTCAATAAGACGCCCATTGCCGCCCTCAAACTCACGCGCCACTCGGTAGGAGGCACGGGCTGTGCCACCCACAAAACAGAGCGTTTTAGTTTCTTTCTTAAAAATGGAACTCACTTCTTTAAGACGTTTGTTAATGATCGAGTTCATTTCTTTGACGCTGTTCTTTTTAGGAAAAATGCCTCTGTTCGCCTCAAGGCTCAGGCTCAGACTGCCCAACGGAATGCTGTAAGACTCACCAGCTACCCCTTTAGTAACACGCACCAATTCGCAACTTGCTCCGCCAATATCTACTACAAGACCAGCCTCAATACCCGTTGAGTGCCGAGCACCCACAAAGCTCAAATGCGCCTCATCGTCGCCGCTGAGCAACTCGAGCTTCAAACCCGTTACGTCTAAAACACGGGCGACCACCTCTTTTGCATTGCTCACATACCTCAACGATGCAGTGGCAAAGGCATGAACCTCGTCTACGTCGAGGTTTTTGACAATGCTCATATAGTCTGTCAAACACCGGCATAATCTTGCAATGCCCTTGGTTGAAAGCTCGCCTTTCGAAACATATCCCACCAGACCAACAACACTTTTTTCGCTGATGAGAGAGTAAAACGAGCCGTTTTTTTCATGCTTGAAAATGGACAGCCGTATCGTGTTCGAGCCTACGTCTATGATTCCCGTTACCATAAACACCTCTCCTGATAGCGTAGCAGTACTATCTCTCTTTTTTCTGTTAATAAGTGTAAAGATTATGTAAGGATTGTTCAACCTTGCGAGGATTTTGGCTGAGCTTACGCAGAGTGCTTGTAGAGTGTTAGCAGCGTGTGGCAGAGCGCTGGCAGAGAGTTGGCAACGTGTGGCAGCCTGTGGCAACGTGTTGGCAGAGCGTGCCCGAGTGTGGCAGCGCATTGTGTCTTCTTTTAGCAAAGTGGGACAAAATCGTACCGTCCCTTCTTTGTCCCATACCGTCCCTTTTTTGTCCCTTTTGGGTTAAAATGTGACAAAATCGTACCGTCCCTTTTTTGTCCCTTTTGGGTTAAAATGTGACAAAATCGTACCGTCCCTTTTTGAGAAAAGAGTTGCCGTGAAACAGACTACACACAAAAGAATCAACATAATTTCACTCTGGGTGACAACCGTACTGCTCACCATAGTAGTCACTCTGCAAATTGTCTTTGGGTTTCTCTCGCCCTACGACATTCCCCTGAGCGTTATCATTATCGTCCTATGTATGTGCGCGATAGCACTCTCAATGTGGGTAACCACGGTACTCGTTACGTTTGGTAAGGGAAAGCTGGCTCAGTTTTTGCGCGGAGAAAACCGCCGCCGGTAGTGCGTCAATGGTGCGCTAGTAGTGTGCCGGTAGTGCGTCGGCAGCAAGGGCTCATTAGTCGTGTGCGTACTTGAACAGGAGCTTATTTGCCTAAAGGAACACCTAGAGGGCTAGCTCCTTGATGATCGCAACAAAATCGGTGAGAGGCACGCTGCCCTTATCGCCCTCGGTGCGTTCACGCACGCTTACCAGGCGAGCCTCAGCTTCTTTGTCCCCCACCACGAGCATATACGGGATTTTTTGCAGCTGAGCTTTGGCAATTTTGGCACGCATGGGTTCATTTTGGTCAAAGACTTCGGCACGCCCACGCACGGCCTTTAGCTCGGCAGCCACCTCGCAGGCGTACTCGTTATGCCTATCAGCAATAGGAATAACAGCCACCTGCACGGGAGCCAGCCATGCGGGCAAAGCACCGGCATAATGTTCAATAAGAATGCCTAAGAAGCGCTCAATAGAGCCAAAAATAGCACGGTGCAACATCCAAGGCTGCTCGGTGCTGTTATCAGCAGTGCGATAGGTCAAGTTAAAGCGCTCAGGGAAATTGAAATCAACCTGAACCGTGGAACACTGCCACGTGCGCCCAATAGCATCTTTGACCTTGATGTCAATCTTGGGGCCATAAAAAGCGCCGTCGCCCTCGTTAATATCATAGACAAGACCGTGGCTCTCGCAGGCTTTTTTGAGCTGCTCGGTGGCGTAGTCCCACTTTTCATCATCGCCAATAGACTTGGCAGGGCGAGTAGAAATCTCAGCCGTGTAGCTAAACTCAAAAGTATTCATAATGTGATCAACAAGTTCAAGAATGGCAAGCACCTCGCCGAGCACTTGGTCGGCACGGCAAAAAATGTGTGCATCATCTTGCGTAAAACCACGCGCTCGCAAAAGCCCATGCACCACGCCGCTCATCTCATGGCGATACACCGTACCAAACTCAAAAAAGCGCAGCGGCAAATCACGGTATGAGCGCAACTCATTGCCGTACAGCAACACGTGCCCCGGGCAATTCATTGGCTTAACGGCATACTCGCTGAGCTTTGAGCCGTCTTTATCGGCACTCTCGTCAATATGGAAAAAGTACATGTTGTCGTGATAAAAATTGTAATGACCGCTTTGCTTCCACACCTCAGCGTTGTAAATGTGCGGAGTAATAACCTCCTCGTAGCCACGTGCATATAAATCGCGGCGCAACCACTCTTGCAGCGTACGAATGACCAAAGCACCTTTGGGGAGGTAGAGTGGCAAGCCAACGCCCGCCTGCTCATCCATCATGTAAATCCCCAGCTCCCTACCCAGTTTTCGATGGTCGCGCTTTTCTGCCTCTTCAATACGCATGAGGTAAGCGTCAAGGTCTTTTTGAGAAAACCACGCCGTGCCATAAACGCGCTGGAGCATTTGTCGCTCGTTATCGCCACGCCAATAGGCACCAGCGAGCTTAGTGAGCTTAAATGCCTTAAGAAAACTGGTATTGGGAATATGTGGCCCACGGCACAAATCGGTAAAACCACCTTGCGTGTACAAGGTAATGGTTTCCGTTGCAGGCAGCTCGTCAATGAGCTCATGCTTGAGCAACTGGGCTGTCATAGCATCGTGCGCCTCGCTGGGCGTAACCGATATGCACGTAAAACCACGGGCATCATCAACAATTTCTTGCATGCGTTTTTCTAGGCGGTCAAGGTCATCAAAGGTGAGCGGTTCGGGTGTTTCAATGTCGTAATAAAACCCATCTTCAACAGCAGGCCCAATGCCAAACTGCGTGTTGGGATACAAATCTTGAATTGCCTCCGCCATAATATGCGCCGCGGAATGCCTTAAGATGTCGAGCGCCTCAGGCGATTTATTGGTGATAATCTCAATGGTTGCGCCGTCAAATACGGGCGTATGTACGTCAGCCAACTCACCGTTAATGCGCCCTGCGAGCGCAGCTTTTGCCAAACCTGCACCAATGCTAGCAGCAACATCGGCAACGGTAGCGTTGTTTTCAAGTTCTTTGGTAGAACCATCTGGAAGCGTAATTGTTATCATTTTTCTGTAAGCAAACTATTCTCGGGCTCGGGGGCTTATCGGCATAAACGCATTGGTAGAGACTCGCCGTTATTCGGTGGGCGTGCAGCAATACGGACACACCGACCAATCGGGGTTAAGCGCATGACCACAACGGGTACACTCGTTTTTGAGCTGCGTGGAACAGCGAGGGCACATAAGATACTCACGCTCAACAGGATACCCGCACTTTGAGCACTCGCCGTATTTAAGCAACTCGCGCTGTTTGAGGGCAAAATCCAACGACTGCTCGTCACGGTCTGACTTGAGCATAGGCGGGCGCATCATGGAATACGCAAACGCTCCCAAAAACGGTATGAGCGCAATAACGCCCCAAATAACCGGGTTTGAACCGCGCAAATACGAGTCGCGGATAACCCAAACGATTGAGATAAGGTATAAAATCCCGATAAAAATGACGACTATCGTCAGAGCCAATCGAACTTCCGGGCTAAAAATCTGGTCGAGTAACTGTTCCATGCACGTTCCTTTTCTTGTTTGAGCTTTTTTAAGCTTTGCCAAATCATTACTTCAACGCATAATTGGCTCACGTTAAGAAAGCCACGCGTTAATCAGTGGAAATGTAAGCATACATTCTACCAGAATAATCGGCTACTGCGCCAGCAGGCGTTTAATTTCTCCTGCAAGCGTAATTGAGCCCGTTGCAATAACGGCTGCGGTTTCTAAGGTGAGGGTGTCAAGCGCGCGCTCGACGCTCTCAAAAACAGCAATCTCTCCGTGGTAGTTTTGCGCAACGAGCGCAGCGAGCTTGTGAGCGTCGAGCGCGCGCGGTGAGCGTGTTTGGGTTACGGCAACGCGACTAAAGAGCGGGCGCAAAGCCTCAATTATTCCTATCCCGTCTTTATCCTCAAGGACTGCAAGCAGCAAGGTTGTAGAACTAAGGTCAAGCTGTTGTTCTTGCTGCAAATGGCTCAGCGTAGCGGCGAGTGCCAACGCAGACTGGGGATTATGAGCGGCATCTATTATGAGCAGAGGGTCTGTTCGCAGGGTTTCAAAGCGACCCGGTAGCGGAGTTTTCGCAAGGGCGGTGTTAAGAATTGCAGGAGAAAGTTTGGCGGGAGTAAGTACCGCAGGAGCAAAAGCAGCCAGGGCACGTTCTTTGCCGAGAAGCGCCTCGACTGCCGCCACGGCACAGGCAAAGTTTTCAGCCTGATACGGGGGCAAAAACCCTGGCATTACTACGCCCCTGCTGGCAAGCCCTGCCACATCGCCCGCACTCACAAAAACCACAGCCTCATGCGTACCCGTTTCTTTCAAGCGTTGTTCAAACACTGCAGATGCGCTCTGAGTTCCCAAACCCAAAACGGGAATACTCCCCCGCTTGATTATGGCAGCTTTTTCAGCCGCAATTTCCTCTAAAGTGCTACCTAAAATAGCAATATGGTCAAGGCCAACGCCACAAACAACGGCGACCGCTGGGTCTACCACACTGGTTGCATCCCATCTGCCGCCCATGCCTACTTCAAGCACGGCAACCTCTACCTGCACTTGAGCAAAATACCACAGGGCAGCAGCCGTCAAAAGCTCAAACTCGGTGATGAGTGCAAGTCTGCCCTCCTCAATAAGTTTGGTGGCAGCTCCGTGGGCCACCAAAACTGCCCGAGCAAAATCCGCGCGAGAAATAACGGACTGGTCGAGCTCAATACGCTCCTCGTAATACACCAATTCCGGAGAAGTATACAAGCCAACCCTAAGGCCGCACGCCCGCAAAATGCCCGCAGTAAAACGAGCCGTTGAACTCTTGCCGTTTGTGCCGGCAACCTGAATAACGGGATAGTTTGTTTGGGGATTACCGAGCGCTTCGCACAAGGCAGTAATGCCCTCAAGCGAGGGATCAATGCCAAAAACAAGCGCTTGCTCTAAGACCGCTAGAGCGTCCTCGTAGGAGGCAACGCCATCAAAAGCACCGTTAGCTGAACAATCATCGAGGGAACTTTCGCACGCAACCATCGCGGTCATACCTTAGTCCAAGCTCGCCAACTGCGCATCTATTTGCTCAAGCGCTGCAGTAAGCTCTGCGGCGTCTTCGTGTGCCTTTTCAATAATTTCTGCAGCAGCCTTATTTATAAAGCCTTCGTTTGCCAGTTTCTTTTCAATTTTTGCTAAGTCCTCGGCGGTTTTGGTGCGCGTGGCGCTCAGGCGCGTGCGCTCCTTATCAAAGTCAACCAGTCCTTCTAAAACAACATAAATCTCATAGTCTGAAGCAACCGTAACGGAGGACTGCGCCGGTTTCTCAGCAGCAGCAGCAATAGTCAAAGCACCGGTATTGGCAAGACTTTTTATCAAAACTTCTTGTTCTCCCAGCTTTTCAGCCAAACCATCTGCATCATCGCCCAGCGTACGCACCACCACATCAAGCGGCTCTTTAGGACTCAACTGATAGCGAGCACGTGCACTGCGAATGGCAGACACAATGGTACAAACCATGCCAATAGTGCTTTCTGCCTGTTCATCAACGTACGGAGCAAGCGCCTCACCAAAACACCACTGAGCAATCATGAGCGAGGGGCGCTCATCGCCATGCGGAATGCTCTGCCAAATTTTCTCGGTGATAAACGGCATAAAGGGGTGCAACAACCGCAGCGCACTATCAAGCACAAACACGAGGTTGCGCTGCGTGGCAGCCCTTACCTCGCTGCCCTGCGTAGCCGCCCGCACCTCGCTGCCCTGCATGGCAGCCCTTACCTCACCACCCTGCGTACCCAAAGCAAGCTGCCCTTTGGCAAACTCAATGTACCAATCGCAAAACTCGTTCCAGAAAAAGTTGTAAAGTGCACGGGCAACCGCACCAAAATCATAACCCTCTTTGCCCTCGTCAAGCTCAGCTGCCAAACGAGCCAAGCGCGAAAGTATCCAGCGGTCTGCATCGGTTGTGGGCAAAGGGGTAACACGCTCTGCTGGTGCTTCAAAATCCTCAAGGTTCATCAAAACAAACCGAGCGGCGTTCCAAAGCTTGGTCGCAAAATTGCGCGACGAGGCAAGCTTTTCTTTATCAAACTTCATGTCCTGCGAGCCCGTAACCTGTAAGGCAAGCCCAAAGCGCATGCCATCGGCACTGTATTCAGAGATAAGCTCAAGCGGGTCAATGCCGTTGCCGCGTGACTTGCTCATAATGTTGCCGTGTTTATCAAGCACGGTTGGGTGAATAATCACGTCGGTAAAAGGCACAGCATCTTCAATAAAATACAGAGAGCTCATAATCATGCGGGCGACCCACAAGAAAATGATGTCGCGCGCCGTTGATAGCACCTGCGTAGGATAGTACGCAGCAAGCTCAGCGGCTACCGCCTCATCTAAAGGTTGACCAGCCCAACCTTGCGTAGCAAAGGGCCAGAGCTGCGAGGAAAACCACGTATCCAAAACGTCCTCGTCTTGGCGCACCGCCTCACCACAAGCAGGGCAAAGCTCCGTATCCTCCTCAAGCGCATCGCTCCAACCACAAGCATCACAATAAAACACCGGAATGCGATGGCCCCACCACAACTGGCGAGAGATACACCAATCCCGAATATTTTCGAGCCATCTAAAATAGACGTTCTCCCAGCGGCGTGGGTGAAATACCACCCGCTCATTGCGCACCGCTGCAATGGCAGGCTCAGCAAGTGAGCGCATAGCAACAAACCACTGGTCAGAAAGCCAGGGCTCAATGGTGGTATCACAGCGATAGCAATGTCCTACCGCATGGTCGTGTTCATCAGTTTTTTCGAGCAAGCCAAGCTCATCTAAAGCAGCAACAACGGCCTCGCGCGCTTCCTCACGCGTTTTGCCCGCAAACTGCCCCCCGAGCTCGTTAACCACTGCGTGCTCATCAAAGACGTTTATTTGCTCAAGCTCAGCACGCTTGCCCATATCAAAATCGTTGGGGTCGTGTGCGGGAGTTACCTTAACCGCACCTGTGCCAAACTCAGCGTCAACGTAGTCATCGGCAAACAGCGGGATAATACGGTCGACCAGTGGCAAACGTATTTGTGCGCCCGCTGCAAGCAAGGCTTTATAGCGCTCATCATTGGGATTTACCGCAACACCCGTATCGCCCAACATAGTTTCTGGGCGTGTAGTTGCCACCACCAAATATTCCACCCCGTCAAGGGGCTCCACCAGCGGATAGCGCAAATGCCAGAGATGGCCTTGTTCGTCCTTGTGCTCAACTTCATCATCTGCCAAAGCCGTAGTACAACGAGGACACCAGTTAATAATGCGATACCCGCGATAAATAAGCCCCGCCTTATACCAATCAACAAACACCTTGCGAATAGCACGCGCATAACCCGGCGACATCGTAAACTGCTCATCAGAAAAATCGCACGAACAACCCATAGCCTTAAGCTGCTCAATAATGGTTGAGCCGTACTCATCGCACCAGTCCCAACACGCTGCCACAAAATCCTCGCGCCCCAAATCGAAACGGGTCTTTCCCAGCGCAGCAAACTTTTGCTCAACTCTGTTTTGGGTTGCAATTCCTGCATGGTCGGTTCCCACAATCCAACGGGTGGGTTTTCCTTGCATGCGAGCCTTGCGAATAAGAATATCTTGCAAGGTGTTGTTGAGCGCATGGCCCATGTGAAGCACGCCCGTTACGTTGGGAGGCGGAATAACAATGGTATAGGGAGCTAGGCTTGCATCGGCATAACCAGCCGCATCGCGCTTGAAATAACCAGCATCTGACCACGTAGTAAAAAGCTCTGTTTCAAAACTGCCGGGATCATAGGTTTTGGGTAATTCTTTATTCATGAATGTTCTTTCTCACCCTCTTGTCTTAGGCACTCGCCTCTGCATGCGCCTCTGCAAACACCTCTGTACACGCCTCTGCGCTCGCCTCTACAATCGTCTCTGCTCTCGCCTTTGCGCTCTCGCCGTATGCCTTAGGCACTTGCCTTTTTAGGTTTTTTTACCGTGCGCAACACAACTGTTGGCTTTTGTTCACCACGCACCGACTCAGCGGTAACCACCACTTCGGCAATTTTGTCGTCGCTCGGCAAGTCATACATTGTTTCAAGCAGCGCACGCTCGCAAATGGCACGCAAACCACGTGCGCCCGTACCATGATCTATTGCCTCGCGTGCAATCTCCTCAAGCGCACCCGTGGTAAAAGTCAGCTCCGTATCCTCAAAGCTGAACATACGAGTGTACTGCTTAACCAGCGAGTTTTTGGGCTCGGTCAGCACGCGGATAAGGTCTTTTTCGCTCAACTCCTCAACCGAACAAATCACCGGAATACGTCCGATAAACTCCGGAATCATGCCAAAGGTATTAAGATCCTCGGGCAAGACCTTTTGCAGCACCTCAGAGCTTTGTTTGCTGTGCGGCTTTTTGACCTCGGCAGAAAAACCAATGCCCTTGCGCCCAATGCGCTCAGAAACAATTTTATCGAGCCCCACAAACGCACCGCCCAAAATGAACAGTATGTTGGTGGTGTTTATCTTGATAAGTTCTTGGTGCGGATGCTTGCGCCCGCCTTGAGGCGGCACCGACGCATCAGTTCCTTCAATAATTTTGAGGAGCGCTTGCTGCACGCCTTCGCCCGAAACATCACGCGTAATAGAAAGGTTTTCTGCCTTGCGGGCAACCTTGTCAATCTCGTCGATGTAGATGATGCCTACCTGCGCCATCTCAATGTTGGAATCCGCCGCCGTAATGAGCTTGAGGAGGATATTCTCAACGTCCTCGCCAACGTAGCCAGCCTCGGTAAGCGCGGTGGCATCGGCAATGGCAAAGGGAACTTCAAGAATCCGTGCCAGCGTTTGTGCAAGCAAGGTCTTTCCGCAGCCCGTTGGCCCGAGCATCATGATATTGCTCTTGGCAAGCTCGACTTCTCCGTCTTGAACCTCCACGCCAAGCGAAACACGCTTGTAGTGGTTATAAACCGCCACGCTGAGTGCTTTTTTGGCAGGCTCTTGTCCAATAACGTATTGAGAAAGCTCCTTGTGAATCTCATGAGGGGTAGGAAGGTTGTCAAAGTTCACACCCTCAAACGAACTCTCCTCTTGGGCTTCGCTGCTTTGCTTGGCAGGCTTACGTGAGGCATGTCTGCCCACCGGTGCGTGAGCAATCATTTCCTCGGAGGAATCCGAAGAGTCATGCTCCATCATTTCGCTGCACAGCTGCACACACTCGTCGCAAATAAACACATTGGGACCTGCAATAATTTTGCGCACCGTGTCTTGCGGCTTGCCGCAAAAACTACAGCAAAGCTCGATAAAACCGTCGCTTGGTCCAAATCCGTCGTACATAACTCGTCCTCAATCCCTACTCAGTTACTTCTGCTTGGCTAACTTGTTCACTTAACTTGCTCGCTTACTTTTTGTCTTTTGCGTCAGTAGCACGCTGATAAAAAATCTCATCAACAAGACCGTAGGCTTTTGCGTCCTCGGCATTCATAAAGTTATCGCGCTCGGTGTCCTCGTTGATTTTTTCGAGAGGTTGTCCGGTAAGGTCGGCAAGAATCTGGTTAAGACGCTCACGTGCCTGCATAATTTCGCGGGCAGCAATCTCGATTTCGGTCTGTTGACCTTGCGCTCCACCACTTGGTTGATGAATCATAACGCGCGAATTGGGAAGCACGTAACGCTTGCCCTTGGCGCCAGCTGCCAGCAAAACAGCAGCCATCGAAGCACACTGTCCAATGCAGATGGTAGAAACGTCGGACTTAATAAACTGCATGGTGTCAAAAATGGCCAGACCTGCGGTAATAACGCCGCCCGGCGAGTTGATATAAAGAGAAATATCTTTTTCTGGGTCGTCGCTTTCGAGGTGCAAAAGCTGCGCAACAACGGTATTTGCCACGTGGTCGTCAATGGTTTCGCCCAAAAACACAATACGGTCGTTGAGCAGGCGGCTGTAAATGTCAAAACTCCGCTCGCCACGAGGCGATTGCTCAATAACGTACGGAATAAGTGCGCTGCTCGTTGGATATCCCATTGAAAAGTTGCTTGGATAGTTGCTCATGCGTTCTCCTATCAGTTCTCGTCTTTTTTGGTTGACGTCTTTTTTGTCGAACTTGCTTTTGCAGAAGCTGGCTTGGTTGCTTTGGCCGGAGCCTTCTTGGCAGCTGTTTTGTCGGCAGCCTTATCGGTCTTATCGGCGGCCTTGTCGACCTTGTCGGCGGCCTTGTCGACCTTGTCGGCGGCGGCGGTCTTATCGCTCGCCTTTTTTGCAGCTTTCTTTTTCGCTGGCGCTTCTTCTTTAAGCGTTCCGGGTTCAAAAATCTCAGCCGTTTCGCACAAATGACGTGCAGCTTTCATGCGGAGCAAACCCTCGCGCACCTCTGACAAACGTCCTTGGTTTTGCCACTCCTTAAAAAGCTCCTCAGGCTTTTCTGTGCCCGACTTAACAAACTCGTCGTAGATTTCCTCATCAGAAACCGTCATTTCCAGGTGGCGTGCAAGCGAATCCAAAGCCAGCGCACTTGCGGCGTTTTGGGCAGCCTGCTCATGCATCTGCTCACGAAACTCCTCAGACGTAAGTTTGTTGGCCTCAAGATACTGGTCAAAAGTCGCATGATTATCTTGCAGCGACTTGAAAAAATCCTGATAGTTGTTTTGCTCAGTTTGCTTTATCAGCTCCTCGGGCGGTTCGCCTTCAAGACGAGCAGCAAGTTTTTGCGAGGCAAACAAATCGCGTAAAGACTCCAAATCAGCTTCTTTGGCATCTTTGATAGAGTCTGCGACACGGTTTTTAAGCTCGGCAACGTCCTCATACTCAATGGTGTCTTTAACCCAAGCGTCCGTAAGCTCTGGGAGCTGCTTTGCCCTAATGGATTTGACAACAACGGTAACGGTAATAGGTGGTACGGTATTTGCGTCACCCTCAGCCTTGTCTTCAGCGGAAACAGCAGATAAGACATCACCAAAATCAACCTCTATTGCCTTAGTTTCCCCTACCTTCATGCCTACCAGTCCAGCCTCAAACGAAGGAGGCATTGCACCTGAGCCCAAGTCGTAGGGCATCTCTCGATCGGCAGCGGCATCTGCAGTGGCATCGGCGGCAGTATCTGCAGCAGCAGACTCATCACCAGCACCAGCGGCAGCTTCATCACCAGCACCGGCATCGGTATTCTCGTTAATTACCGTCAAAACGAGCGAATCCCCCATTTCGACAGGACGACCCGCAACCTCCTCATACTCAACATAATACTCACGCAGAGAGTCAATGCGCTGGATAATCTCGTCATCGGTAGGCTCTGCGCTCGGCAGTTCGATTTTTACCGGCTCATAAGAACTCAGCTCAAAGCGCGGAGGTATTTTCAACGTAATAATGTAGGTAAAGGGCTTGCCCTCCTCCACAATGTCAAACTCGTTAAAACTGGGATTTTCAAGCGTGACAAACCCCTCGTTGTCAATGGCAGCCGGAGCGGTTGCTCGCACTAAATCCTCAGTTGCGGTCGCAAGAAAATACTCCTTGCCTCCGTAAAAATTGTCTAAAACTCTGCGCGGTGCTTTGCCCGGCCTAAAGCCAGGAATCCGCGCCTTTCCTGCATCTCGATACGCCTTTGCAACCTGCTTATCAACCTCTGTTGCATCAGCGGTAACCGTTAGCTCAACTTGTGCTTCATCGAGCTGCTTAACCTGTGTTTCCAAGAGCCTCCAACTTTCTTTCAATGGTGTTCTTAACGAAGTTCTACGTGTTATTCCAAAAGGTGTTTCTCAGGGCAGACCAAAGACGTTACAGGGGGTGCCCCAAATGACATTCCTCTTGGTATTCCTAACAGCGATACTATAGCATAACACCGCAAAAAAAGCCGATAAACGCAGGCAAATGTCGCAGAAATCTGCTCGAGGAGTCTTTATTTGGAAGCTGAGCTTGGCGAGAGAATTGGACGGCTAAGCCGCATCGGTAAAAAACCTGCTTTTTCACTCCCCCTTCCTATAAAATGGTGTACTATTAGTTTCTGAGTGCAACTCTCGTGTTTAGCTTAAGGAATGTGGGTGGGGCTCTCAAAATTGCAGAAAACAAGAACGAGGAGAGAAAGAGGTTGACGATGAAAGGAACTACAATGGCACGTAAGACCGCTCTGGCACTGATGCTTGCTTTAGTCATGGCACTGAGCTTGTCGTTGGTTGGTTGTGGCAAGTCAAGCGAAGACGTAATCCGCGATGGCATTACCGAAGAGCTTGAAGGCCTTAAGACCCTTAATGATGATACCGTTTCTCAGTTGTTGAGCGACTCAGCTGGTGCCTTTACTCAGTTTGGCATTGAGGACAAAGAGTTTTTTGAGGCATGGCTGCAAGGTTTTGACTATAGCGTTGATGACGTTATCGTTGATGGTGATAACGCTGTTGCCAAAGTTACGCTCACTGCCAAACAGATGTCAGACATAATGACTGCTTTCCAAGCAAATGTTGACGTAACCAAAACAGATCTCAACGCGCTTGGGCCTGCTCTTCTAGATGCAGCCAAAAGCGCAAAGACCACTACCACGAGCATTGAGCTTCCCTACGTACTGAGGGGAAACACGTGGGAGCAGGGAATAGGCTTTAATAGCGAACTAGCCAAAGCTCTCGCTGGCTACTAAGAGCTTGTAGCTCTGCTGGTTAAATGAAAAGGCTCACTTTGAGCCTCAAGCCACGAGAATGTGATACGTGGTGAGGAACCCTGCGCTGGGCACGAAGTGCCCAGCGCAGGGTTTTTTAATTGCCGCACTGCAAAGCAACTTGAAATGAGATGGGGTTCGAGTCCCCGTTCCGTTCCTACAAAATTAAAAAGCAGGTACATTACTGTACCTGCCAGATTTTCATGGTGGGCCGTCGGGGACTCGAACCCCGGACCTTAGGATTAAGAGTCCTCTGCTCTACCAACTAAGCTAACGGCCCAGAAATAACGTATTCGGTTGTGGTGTCCTTCGTCACAAAGTTCACCGCACGGCTCGCCACAAGGTTCGCAGCAAGTTTTGCAACAGACGCACAAATAACGCGAAGAAGAAGTATAGCGTTGAGAGCTTCAAAGCGCAACCATTTTTTTGTTCGCACCATAAGCCCTCCTGCGTGCTATTATTGCTACAACAGGTTGCAGGGATTTGTGGGTGCCCCTGCACACAAAGAAAGGAAGTCCCATGAAGGCAAAAATGATTCACGAAAACCTACACGTCCTCGACTTGGATGCTTCGTTGGCTTTTTACAAAAAGGCGTTGGGGCTTGTTCCCCTGCGAGAGTTTGGACCAGAAGACGGTTCGTGGAAAATTGTCTATCTGGGAAACGACACTACAGCGTTTGAGCTTGAGCTTACGTGGAACGATGGCCGCACAGAGCCCTACAACAACGGCAGCGACGACACGCACCTTGCTTTTGCGGTTGATAACATGGACGAGGCATATGCGCTTCATAAAGAAATGGACTGCATCGTCTATGAAAATACTGAGATGGGCATTTACTTTATCACCGACCCTGACGGCTGCTGGCTTGAAATAATGCCGCTTCAAAAAGAGAGATAGGCTTAACTGGCAGACCGTTACTGCGCTGCAAAAGCTTGACTGGTAGACCGCAACTGCGCTGCAAAAATCCTTGCTCGCTTTGCTCACAAACTCAAACAAAATAATCCCCATCAAAACTTGACAGGGATTACCTTGCGTTGACTACAAAAAATTATTACTGAGCAAGCTCCGCAAGCATATCAGCAGAAGGAGCGTTAGGAATAACAGCCACGGTTTCGTCGGCAAACGTAAAGACTACTTCGCCCGAATCAGTAATTTCGCCTATATTGGTTGCTGTGGCACCCGTAGCGCGTATTGCACCGAGAACCTCTTCAACATCTGAAGGATTGACGTGCAGCAAGTAGCGCGCCTGCGTTTCGTTAATCAGCGTTGCCTCAGGTTTGTTGTCAGATGCCTCTGCCTTGAGCGGAACAAGCGACAAGTCAACCTTAGCTCCGAGTCCTCCGTAGCGCGCTGATTCGCACACTGCAGCACCAATACCAGCAGCGCCAAGATCAGAACAAGCGTTTATTTTGCCCGTTCTAAATGCTGCCAAAGCTCCATCCATAGAGATTCTTTCTTCTTCAAACAAAGGCTGAGCAGGGAGCATTACGTCTGCAAATCCCGCTCGATATGCCGTATCGTTTCCATCATTGCTCGTTACGCCGATGAGGATAAGATTGTCTCCAACGTTTTTTGCTGGCTTTTTGAGTGGTTCGTCCGTAATGAGTTTTCCCACAACAGAGCCAACAACTGCAGGAACTATATCTTTTTGGAAAGAGGTTGAAAAACCGCCCGCTACCACACCAATGCCAAGAGCATCGCAGCCCTCTCTAAAACCGTCGAGCATCAGCTGAACTCTCTCGACACTTGTCATTGTCTCGCAGTTGCCGCACGTGCAAGTTTTTCCATCACCCGTAAAGCCACAAGGGCCAACCACCAGCTCATTTTCGGGTGGCTGCGTGCCAATAAAGTCAGTCGCAACCAGTGGCTCAGCGCCCATGGCTACCACGTCGCGCGCAGCTCCCGTAAGGCACGTTACCGCAGAGCCATAGGGCTCAACAACACAAGGAGAACAATGGCTCTCAGTCTTAAACACCATGCGTACATCGGTGCCGGGAACTTCAAACACACCTGCGTCGTCATTGTCAGCTGGCTCAACCAGTATGAGTCCTGGATGTTTTTGATTAACCTTGTTATTGAGAGTTTTGAATTTGCCAAAGTCGATTGTTTTGTCCGTGTTGTGATGTGGGTGCAAGAAAAGTGCGTGCATGAGTGCTTTCTCGATTTGATTCACAAGTATCCCTCCTCGATAGAAAAACTTATACGTAAAAAACCAGTGGTGCAGGCGAGAGGACTCGATGCGATTTTGGAACTCGCAAAATCGCGTGTCCTTGCTCGCATTGCTCGCTGCGGACGCTCGCCTGCAAACGTGCCACTGGCACCTTTGCAACGACTCGCCCCATGTATGGCTTCTCGTCCTCTCGCAGAGCCATACACAAAAACAAGTGGTGCGGGCGAGAGGACTCGAACCTCCACGGGGTTAACCGCTAGGACCTAAACCTAGTGCGTCTGCCAATTCCGCCACGCCCGCAACACGATAAACGCCTATCCTACCACAAGAATTGAAATTTTTTTAGTTTTCGTATAGAGTAACTACCGTTACTTTTTGAGCGGCAGTAGTTCAATTGGTAGAGCATCAGCCTTCCAAGCTGATTGTTGCGGGTTCGAGTCCCGTCTGCCGCTCCAAATTTTTGCTTATAAGTGCTTGTCTAGCACTTCCTTAATATTCAAAAATACTATTGGTTCAAATGGGTTCGATTTCGGAGCTTCGATTATCTGTTAGCTCCATTTTGCACGAAATGATCAAGTCCGCATGGCAGTTCTGATATGGTCGGTTCTGATATTATGTAAATGTCCAATGTCCAGAAAGAAGGTCATTAATGGCTGATTATATGAACCTGCTTGCTGCTTTGCTGGCATGTCTTGGCGCTCTGTTTGGCTTGAACCAGTTTTTTCGTTTTCGTTCCAGACGAGATCGACAGAGAGAAATTGGTGAAACTTTTACGAGCGTAGCCAGTGGCTTGGGTAGCAAAGAACAGATAGAGCGCTTATCATCTGCGGCGCTCTTGCCACGTTTTTTTGATGCTAAATCTGAGCTCGGGACGAAGCATATTCCCTATGCAAATGATGCTGTCAAGCTCGTAGCAGCAGTCCTGAAAACAGAGTCAACCAGCGTGGTTCAAAAAGCTCTGGCCGACAGCCTTGCAGATGCTCCATCATTGGCTGGTGTTGATTTTCAGCGCGCCAATCTGCGAGGCTGCTATTGGGGGCGGCGCAGTGGTGAAACACCAATCTCAGCTCAACGAGCAGATTTTTATAGAGCCGACTTGAGCACCGCGTCTTTACGAGGAGCTTGTCTTCGCAAAGCTCAATTTAAACGTGCACAGTTAGTGGGCACAGTTCTTAAGGATGCTGATTTGCGCGAATGTAATTTTGATTTAGCCAATCTGCGCGGGGCGTCATTTGACGGAGCGCTTCTTGCAGGAGCGTCATTTGTCGGTGCCAACCACATACCCAGCTCGATAGTTGATTTGCTCGATAAAGATGGGGTGTTTGCCGGAGATAGTGTTGCGCCATCAATTCAGCCTACTAATGGTCCTCTCCAGTCGGGGCGTGTTTTCCTTAGCCGTCCTTCTCAGTGCGACAAACTGGGATTGGTTATGGTGGGTCAAATTTGCCAAGGCATTACTGCTGCAAATATGGAAATTGTAACCTTTCCACCAGATGAATATGGAATAGGTGCTCCACTTGACGAGGTTAAGCAGAGAATCAATAAGTGTGATGCCGTAATCATACTTGGAGTGCCCCAAATTGAAGCAGTTCAAGCAACTTTGAGGGCTGGCACAGACAGGGAAAGGACAATTGATAGAGCACTCTTGGCAACGCCATGGAACCACATTGAGGCTGGAATTGCAGCCGCCCTCGACAAGCCTATTCTAATAATCCGTGACGAGGTAAACGAGGGGATTTTTGAAATAGGCGATCAGCCACATGCAGTAACTATTATCGATGTCAGTGGCGATGAATCGTTTGCCCAGCTAAACTCTGCTGTGGCAGACTGGGCTGCCGAATTGCCTGCCTTGACAAAAGTGTGTTAACTAAACGACCGCCATTGAACTAAGAGACTAGAAAAAATACACTCGACTAGAATGATTTGGTGTTGCACAAAATAGCCACTTCTTTACATAAAGGAGAGTCGTTGTTTCGCGAAAACTGATCTCCTGTTCACTGAACGGGAGTCAAAAAAACCTCTTGCTAGTCCGGAAAAGTACTAGTTTTCAAAAGCAGTTAGAGCCACGCATTTCGACTTGATGCCAACACGCAGGTAGACAAGGGATTTGATTGGAATACACAGTTCTGGTATAGTCTGGCTTACATTTTTTGGGTGTGCAAGCGTGACAACAATCTTCTTCCTACTCATCTCTAGACTGATTGTTGCGGGTTCGAGTCCCGTCTGCCGCTCCAAATTTTTGAAGCAGTTTTGATATTCTCCACCAACCGCGCCCGTAGCTCAGGGGATAGAGTCGCAGACTTCTAATCTGTTGGTCGCAGGTTCGAATCCTGCCGGGCGCACCAACTTTTGTTATATTTCCAGAGGATGCGCATCATTATAGTATTTGGAGGAGCCATGAAAAAGATAGTCACAATTGTTACCATAGCCGCAATGCTCGCAACTCTTCTTACCGGATGCGACTTGCTGAGCTCCAATACTCCGGAGCCAAGCCCGCCGCCAGCAGAGATTTCTGACCCACAAACACCCCAAGCCCCATCGGTTGATGAATATGCGGAAGAGGATGAAGACGACAACGCGGCGCAGATTGCAAAAGATACCGCTGCCTATGAGCCCGTGTTGGAAGCTTACAAAACGTGGGCTCTAGCCGAGTACACCTACGAATTGCCTGAGCCCTGGTGCTATTTATACGATCGAGAAACTCTACCAGAAAACTGTTTTTATGCTCTTAAGGACTTGAATAATAATGGCAGCCTAGAACTAATTCTACTTTCGGATTTATACTATGACGGTATGGGTGATTATATTTTGATTTCACTTTACTCTCTTGTAGACGGTCAGCCTACTGAGCTTTATTATCGAGCAATGAAAAGTGGTTGGTCGCTTGTTGATCAAAACGGCATTGTGTACGGCAACTTTTCTGATGGAGTCTGGCTACGATCGTGGGTTAAAAGAGAAATATCGTCAGATGGTTCAAAACTTATAGACATAGAAAGTATTATGTGGGAAAAGAATTTTGACACCGAGAGCGTGGATTGTTTTCTCAAAGATAGCGACGGCAATAAAATTGAGATAACCGAAGCTGAATATGAGCGACTTGCAGAACAGTACAACTCTACTGTGTCCAACAAAGATGCCGAGCTGGATATTATCCCCTTGTTTAACTAGTCTTGGGCGGTCGACACAATAAAAGCGCTGCTGCCCAATAACACAGCACCAAACAGCACTTCCTGCAGCAAACCACCTAGAGCAACTCTTTAGCTGCCTTAAGCAAGGCGGCTTGCGAGTTTTCTAGCTTTCCCTCTAGCACTAAGTCAAGCAGCGTATCGAGCGCTTGTCCTAAGGCCCTTCCCTCCGCAAATCCAAGTTCTATGAGGTCGCTACCAGCAACCGCTAGGCAAGCGCGGGTAAAGCAAGGTTCAGCTGCCAAGTACTCCTCAAGTGCCTGCTCAAACTCAGCGAGGGCATCAAAACGTCCTTGCTTATTAACTTCGCTGTGAGCTAAAATGTCGCCTCGCTTGACCTTGATCATCACACGCAAACCTTCGACACCCAGACGATTAAGCCAACGCGGAATAGTCTTGACGCTCACCTCTGCACCATGCCGCTTGACCAAATTAGTAACCATCTCAACCGTTTCATTGTCAAAGCGCAGGCGCTTAAGACGGGTATGCGTAAGCTGAGAGCCCACCTTATCATGGCCATAAAAATGCCCCGCACCTTGCTCGTCAATGGTAAACTGTACCGGCTTTCCCACATCATGGAACAACAAGGTAAGCCGCACCAATTCCTCTGGCTCAGACAAAGCAATGGCGTGCGCCGTGTGCTCCCACACGTCATAGCAATGATACTTACTGCGTTGGTCAAGTCCAATGCAGGGCTCAAGCTCTGGTATAAACACAGCTAAAACATCAGGATACTCAAGTAGCACCGACAATACATTTTCGCCCACCAGCATTTTAGTAAGCTCAACGTTAATGCGCTCGACAGCTATGTTTTGCAAGGCGTGCCGATGTTCATGCAGGGCATCTGCAAGCTCAGGCTCTATAACAAGATTGAGCGTTGCCGCAAAACGGAGCGCCCGCATAATGCGCAAGGCATCCTCCTCGAGTCGCTTTGCAGGCGAGCCTACCGCACGCAGTATCCCTTGCTCTAAATCGCGTGCGCCACCAAAGGGGTCGATCAAGCCTTGTTGCGGATGGTATGCAAGCGCGTTGATAGTAAAATCGCGCCGTGCCAAATCCTCCTCGAGCGAGCGCACAAAAGAAACGCTTGAGGGGTGCCGCGCGTCAAAATAGGCACCCTCTGTTCGAAAGGTTGTTATTTCATAGTGAGAACCCTCGAGCACCGCCGTCACCGTGCCATGCTGTATGCCCGTATCTATGAGCTGTAAGCCACTGAGAGCCCCGTGGAGCTCCTTAGGCGTTGCGGAGGTGGCAATATCCCAGTCTTTCGGCGTTTGACCTCTGAGCGCATCACGCACGCAACCACCTACGAGATAGGCCTCAAAACCTGCCTCGTTAAGCTGCTGCAAGAGATGCGCCGCTTGGGCGTCGATTTGGATGCCAATTTGGACACCAACTTGGGCGTCAATTTGGGCGGCGTTGTTAAACGTGGTTTCCATATAAGAATGATAAACGATTTTCTCGCACGCGAGGGCAAAAACGTGATATACTCTCGTTTCGTATTTTACGGTGGGCGTAGCTCAGCTGGCAGAGCGACGGACTGTGGCTCCGTAGGTCGAGGGTTCGAGCCCCTTCGCCCACCCCAAAAATACGCAACCAGCAATATCCCACTAGTCGCCCAAACACCATTCTCTCTCTTCTATTTTCGTTTTAACATAACGATTGCCAAATGCGCAGCACCGTCATTGAGGCTGTCTATCTAGTTGCACGCAATGATAGCAAAGTTATTCCTGAATTATAGATGTTTGTTCTGCTTCCTCTTGTTCCTGCTCCTCGTTTCGATATCGATACCAAAGGTAAATACCCAAGCCAGGCACTATGGATGCAATTTCCATAAGAAACCAGCACGCAAGATACATTATGCGATCGCCGCCGCTTTTTTTGGCAATCCGAATCGCAGTTCCAGACGACATCCACATCTGAACAAAATAGATTACTCCCCAGGGAATAGTCAAAATATAGGGGTATTTGCTCACAGTTCTTGCCTTCCTTTATCAAAAATGTAGGGCTCATTGAGGCGCAAAGGGCTTTGCCCTTTGCGCCTGCCCCACCACCTGTTAAGTAATACCTTTGAAACAACCTTTAGGTTTCATGTTTTCGGAAAATTTTTAGATACTTTGTGATACACTCTCGTTTCGTATTTTATGGTGGGCGTAGCTCAGTTGGCAGAGTGGCGGAATGTGGCTCCGCAGGTCGAGGGTTCGAGCCCCTTCGCCCACCCCAAAAAAATACGCAACCTGGCTGTGATCTCTGCGCGAAGGGGCGAGAAGCCAACTTTCTCAGCATTGCAAACATTTGATGGCTCCCCTTTTGCAGGGCGAACTAGAGCTAACTAACACAACTCCTGTTCGGTCACTGGTGTTTTGGCAGGTATGTCGGTTCCAATTCTTGGGTACCTTGCTGTTTTTCACGATAGCGATACCAAAGATATATCCCAAGGCCAGGCACAAGAGCAGCAAGCCCCAAAAGCAGAAACCATCCAAAAAGTGCTACGCCATTGTCCATTCCCCTTTTGGTGAGACGATATGCCGTACCATACGACAAGAATAGTTGTACATAAATAATGCCCATCCACACAAACGCCAGAAAGCTGGACAATCCATACACCGTTTCTTCCATTGCATTTCTTCCCTTCGTTATAGAAGTCTTTTTGCAAAGCCTTCCCTACTACACAAAATAGTTGGTTCTTGCAGGCGCAAAGGGCTTTGCCCTTTGCGCCTGCCCCACCACCTTACCCACCACCTGTTAAGTAATACCTTTGAAACAGGCTTTAGGTTTCATATTTTTGAAAACTTTTAGAAGTTTGTATTTCTCAGTCTGGAAAAAGGGAGGTCTATGAAATATCGAAATCGCGCGCAATACAAAAAGAGAATGCATAATCTTCTCATGCATTCTCTTTTACGATTAGCTCTTACAGACTGCACGCAGCGGTCTTTTGGCCTTTCGAATAACGTTGAACAACACCGGTCAAGACAGCGATTAATCCTTTTCTCTGCGAGGCTGGCGATAGTAAGCTCTCCGTGAGTGACACCATATAAGCAGCCTCATCATGAACAAAAGACCTGCTGACCACAATAAGAACGTCATCAAAGAAAACAGTGCGCCAGAGTCACCAGTTTTCGGGGTCTTAGCAGGCACGGTAGCCTCATCATCATCTGGATCGTCAGCCTCAACCCCATCATCTGGGTCGCCAGTCTCAGGCCCACTGCCATTAGGGTCGTCTACTACAGGCTCCTCACTTGTGGGAGTATAGTAAAGCTTCAACACCAACGAACCGTCCTCAACAATAATGCCACTCCGTACGTTATTTGGATTGTTGGGATTAAAGGTATAGCCAGTAAATGTCTGAACAACCGCTTCGGCAAGACTACCAATGATGTCAAAGTATTCATAGGGAGAAGTGCCGAGTAGCGCACCTGTTTGTTCGTTGTAGTAGTAAACGGTATATTTGGCAGCATCTTCCGGCTCAATTGTTGTGGTAGGTGTCCACACCGCATACAGCGTAATGTCTTCCCCAAGATCAAAGGGAGTAAAGGAGTATTCGTCTGCGTATTCAACCGAACCATCAGAAGAAAGCGCCCATCCCGCAAAGCTGTATCCTGTTCTCGTGAAGGCATTTTTTATTAAGGTGAGGTCACTGGCATAGACGGCCCTCTGGTCATCCATGGTGCCCGTTCCGCCATTGGAATCGTAATGAATCACAAAGGATTGGTAATCACTTTGGTAGTTAATGTCATAGTTGTTGTAACCTTGCAAAAGCGGCACGGTCCACGTAACTCCCGAGCCATTGTTCCCTATCTGGGCCATATAGGTTGCATCGTCAATGGGGTCGCGCTCATATGATGCTTGAGCTAAGTTGTTGCTAAACACTACTCCTGCGCTTACCGAAAGTTGGTCAAGATAAGAGTAGTCAATCCAGATGCCGCCTCCATCAACTTCAGCGGTATTGTTAGATATTTCTCCTCCAAAGACGCTCAGAGGTTGACCGTTTTCTAGATAAATACCGCCACCATAAATTGCCGTATTGTTAGCAACGGTACCGCCCTTTATCTCAAACAAAACAGCATCTTCAGAGCCTATGCCACCGCCAATGCTAGCTGCACTGTTACCTGCTATTTCGCCATCATTCAACGTGAAGGAAGCATTCTCGCCATTATAGAGAGCACCGCCAAAATCAGCCGTATTATTGGTGAGAGAACCGCCGTTCATAGTGAAGTAAGCTTCCTCGCCAAAGTTGTAAACACCACCGCCTTGGTTCGCTTTTTCATTGTCTGTTATCGTGCCGCCATCCATGATGAAAGTACCATAATACCCATTAGTTACGCCACCGCCCTCACTTGGAAAGTACTCAGAATCAGGTTTGTGGTCAGAGATAACAGCATTGTCTTTCATGGTAAAGAGGCCTGCAGCATCTTGGTCGCCCGTATTGACAACGCCGTGTCCGTAGTTGTGGGTTATAAGAGCATCCTCATACAAATCAAAAGTAGCAGCATAGTTAAAAACACCTGCAGAACCACCGGCTTCAGCGTCGCCTGCATTACCAACAATAACTGCCGTACCATGCATCGCAAACACACCGCCATACACATTAGCAACGCCACCGCCGCCGCCAAAACTGACCTCATTGGCATCTTCAAGAGTATAACCACCAATAGTACCTGCGCTCATATCAAAGGCACCCACATTGTATACACCGGCACCCGTATGGGGAGGTCCTTCTCCATTGCCCGACTGTCCAGAAATCCTTCCGCCAGCCATAGAAAAGGTAGCGCCACTATTGTTATAGACACCACCGCCGGCATATTGGTAGCTGTTGGGAATTCTTTGATCGCCGTCGTAGAGGCCTAAAATGGCACCGCCCTGCATGGTAAGAATTTCGTCGTTGTAGATGCCAGCTCCTCGAACCGCATAGTTATTGGAAAGGGTAGCATCGTCAGAAAGGGTGAGCGTACCTGAATTGTAGATGCCACCACCCCTGCTCAGGCTCGAGTCCCAAAAATTCATTCTCACATTGAGAGGAACTGCGTTGTTCGCTATTCTGCCACCTGTCATGGTAAACGTGCCTGAGTTATAAACGCCGCCACCTGCACCGCCACCATCAGGGGCAGTAGGTGTAGAGGCAGGCTTATCTGCTTTGTTGTGCGCAATGTTGCCGCCACTCATAGTAAAGGTGTTGTTGGTGTATACGCCGCCGCCGTTTTGAGCGGTATTGTCAAGAATGTCCCCGCCCTGCATATCAAAAGTACCAGCACTATACACACCACCACCGTTTTGAGCGGTGTTGACAGAAACGAGCCCAGCCTCCATAGTAAAGCTTGCCGAAGAAGCAAGGTATATGCCACCACCATTTGTATCAGCGTTGTTTCCGTTAATTTCTCCATCCGCAAAAGTAAAGACGCTGATATCTCCCTCGTGATACACGCCGCCACCCATAGTTCCTGCCGAGTTGCCTGTGACAGAAGCATCGCCCGACATTTCAAAATGTGCGGCGAAAGAAGTGGTGGAAACGTTGGTCACGCCACCTCCGCGTCCATTCGTTTCGTTGTTTTGAATGCTACCGCCCGACATCTCAAAGGCGCCCGTATTCATTACACCACCACCGCCGGCATTCGTTGCGGTATTAAAGCTAATAACACCGCCAGACATACTAATACTTGCCCCTGCACTCCCAGCACCTTGGTTGTAGATGCCTCCACCTTGACTAGTTGCCGTATTGCCCGTAATTGAGCCACCGGTCATAGTAATGGTTGCACCTGCTGTGGCATCCGCATAGTTGTATATACCACCGCCAGCACTTACCGCAGTATTGTCGGCAATGGTGCCACCAGACATAGTAAACACTGCACCAACATTGTTTGCCAAGCCACCAGCTGCAACGTTTGAGGTGTTGTTGGAGATACTACCACCCTGCATAGTAAACGTCATGCCTGCGCCATTATAGACACCGCCTCCTCGCTGGTCGGCCGTGTTGTAAATGATATCGCCGTTTATAAGGGTGAAGTTTCCTTTATCATAGCTATAGACTCCACCGCCACCGCTGGCAGCGTCATTGTAAGAAACGACACCTCCAGTCATGGTAAAAGCATCTCGGATAAGAATGCCGCCGCCTATACTGCCACGCCCAGCAAGCCCTGAATTGGCACTGTTCTTAGAAACAAGACCGCCACTCATGGTAAAGGCGGTTGTCGAATATATGCCGCCGCCCTCAAAAGCTTCGTTTAATACAATTTCGCCGTCCTGCATGCTAAAGCTTCCCTGGTTCCACACACCACCACCAAAGCCACCACGAGGATCACTGGGGTTTGAAATATCACCCGCTGCAGTATTGTTAGAAATCTTGCCGCCGTTGAGAGTAAAGGTGCCGGCAGCATCATTATGAACGCCTCCACCAGAACCACCTGCTAGCACATGGTTGTTGGTAATGGATCCACCGGTCATTACAAAGGTTCCGCTGTTGTCTACACCGCCGCCATTCCAATTGGGATTTGGGGCTGCCGTATTGCCAGATATGGCACCGCTTTCCAAATACAAGGAACCACCCGAGGCAACCGTTACCCCACGCCCCGTTGCACCTGCGTTATGGGTTACCGTAATGCCATCAAGAGTCAGCTTTCCGTTGACCACAATGGTCGAAACACCACTTACGCCAATGAGCAGGTAGCCTCCCTCAAGAACAATATCCTTATCTGCGGGAATGTTCAGGGCAGTGCCCGTAAGGCTGATGTCATTTTCGAGCGTGACGGTTTCAGACGTACCCGACGGCGCAGCTGTAATGGCAGCCCTCAGAGAGCTTTCGTCAGTTACCGAGGCAGCCAACGGCGTGATTGGCTCATCGTCGTCTTCGTCAAGAAGTGCTTCTGTTGATTCAGCAGCTTGGCTGGCATCATCACTGTCTTGGTAATCATTTGGTTGGGAGTCTTGTTCAACTTGTTCGGTTTCAAGCACGTCGGCGGCAGAGTTGCTTGCCTGTTCACTCTCGCTCGCTGCGTTCTCGCTTTCGGAAGGTTCTGCTTCTGAAAGTTCTGCCTCTGAAAGTTCACTGTCTGCCATAGCTTCGGCAGCGACACCTTGAGTGTCTGATGTGGCATGCAAGAGCTCGCCTGTTTCCATAGATGCCACTTGGAGCGCCTCTGGTGCTGCATTGCCCTGTACTACAGGATCACTTTTAGGAAGCGCAAAGGTGGTTGGAGGCACAAGTGCGAGCGCCAGAATGAGCGACAGTGTGGCGGCTGGCAGTCTTTTCACGATTGAAAACGATGCTTTTTTGGTATTCATTTTTTCTTTCCTCCCACTAAGGAATAGATTTTGACCCTTTTGTTTTATCGTAAAACACCAGGTCGTTGCCATACAACTACTACGAATAAAGGACATTTTTGTTAGCAACATCACTATTGTGACTTAATAGATAAAAAAAGTCTAGTTTTTTTGATAAATTTTTTTGAGCTCGTTTTTGGCCATTTTCTCAGAATTTTCTGTTTGAAAGCTCTTTCTACTTGACATTCCTAATTGTTGTATAATACAATAATTGCAATGTACAATAATTACAGGAGGTTATAGATGGCACAAAACGAACAACACAAACAGCTGCGGGAGCTTATCCACTCCTTAGAGCAAAAAACCAACGCGCTTAATAACACGCAAATGACGTGCTGCAACATTACCCTGTCACAGTGCCATGCCCTCGGCGAGATAGGACGCGCAAAGGAGATTTCGCTCGTTGAGCTTTCGGAGGCACTGGGGCTTGAAAACAGTACGCTGAGTAGAACCGTAAACCATCTGGTAGACGCTGAGGTTGCACATCGAGATACCAACCCCGCAAACCGGCGCTCCATAAACATAAGCCTCACAGAGGAGGGACAGCATATCTTTGACAACATTGAAAACTGCTTGAACTCACACTATGAACAGCTTTTACAAAGCATACCTGCGGATAAAAGAGCGAGCGTACTGGAAAGCCTGCAAATACTTTTAGATGCCTTTGCCGCTCTTGAGCAAAGTAAGGCTGAGCCTGAGTGAGGCTGAACGAGAGCACAATTGAACGAGAACACAACTGAACGAGAAGGCACTTAACAAACGCATACGAAAACGCACATTTAACAAACCACTACAAAAGGGGCACTACAGAACAGGAGCAACTATGAACGACAACATTCGAGAAACAGTACAAGAGCGTTACGGCAAAATTGCAGCAGGGCTAAGCGAGGGCTTTGAAAACAAGGCCGCTCAGGCTTCAAACTGCTGCTCAGGTGCCTGCGGTTGCAGCAATCAGGGCATTACCGACACCGCCGTCAACTACGCCACTATGGAACTTGATGCCCTACCCCGAGAGGCCATAGAGGCTTCGTTAGGTTGTGCAAATCCTCTTGTCTTTGCGCAGCTTGCAGAGGGAGAAACCGTCTTGGACTTAGGCAGCGGAGGCGGTATTGACGTGCTTATGGCATCGCGCTTTGTGGGCGATACCGGCAAAGTTTATGGGCTCGACATGACCGATGAGATGCTCAAACTTGCCAACGAGAACAAGGCTAGAATGGGCGTTGCCAACGTCGAGTTTTTGCAGGGCTATATTGAGGACATCCCCCTACCAGATGCGACGGTAGATGCCGTTATCTCAAACTGCGTCATAAACTTATCCAGCGATAAAGAAAAGGCCTTGGCTGAGGCGTATCGGGTAATCAAGCCGGGCGGTCGTCTGCGCATAGCCGATGTTGTTACGCTCAAGGATATTGACCCCAAGCTGCGAGGAAACATGGATATGTGGAGCGATTGCCTTGCGGGCGCACTGCCCGTTGAGGAATACAAAGCAATTCTGCAAACAAGCGGCTTTAGTAACATAGACATTGAAATTGCACATATCTACGGAGGAGAGATGATAAACTCCGAGCCACTTGGTTGCTCAGAAACCACAACAAGCGCAGGCGCAGAAAGCCTTGACGGAGCCTTTGCTGGTGCTCTCATACGTGCTGATAAGTAATTTTTAAAGTGACGAGAAACATTGCGGCACCCGATTGACCTTTTGTCATGACAGGTGCCGTGATTCATAGGGCTGCGTGCTTTAGTCCTTTATGGTTTCGTAAGGCCAATCCATGATGCCGCCCATATCGTAAACATTGGTGTAGCCAAGCGCCACCAAGTCTTTTGCGGCAGCGGCGCTCCTTACGCCACTGCGACAATAGGTCAGAATAGTGGCATTGAGATCGGGGAGTTCGCGGAAGGCACGATTTTTGATTTCGACATGAGGAATAAGCATGGCGTTTGCGATGTGACCCTCTTTGTATTCATCAAGAGTACGCACGTCAACCAGAGTAAAAGACGCACCAGAGCCCATCATTTCTTTTGCTTGTGCGGCGGTAATCTTGCGATACTTTGCCTCAGTACTACTTGCGGAGTTTTTATCCTCGTTGTCTGGCTTATCCGCCTTGCTCTCCGTGCTTGATGATTCTGCGGTGGCGGGCACTTCGTCGGTAGGGCTATCGAGGCAACCCGTCAAAAGGCTCGCACTCATGAGCAGCGCAAGACACGCCACGAGCAACGTTTTTAGACGATTTATTCTGTGCAGTTTCTTTTGATACATTATCTTTCCACCTCACTGTTTTGATTGTTCTTTTTGCACGTGCATTAACACGTTAGTAATCCATAGTATATCTTATGAAACAGCCTCGTGCGTAACAAATAGGCCAGTGGATTTGCCAGAGCGGAACTGTTGTACTAGGATAATCAAGCACTGGTAATCAAGTCGTTATTGGAAAGGTGGGACGTATGAAATCATCAGTTGTACAGGACATTCTTAAGAAAAATGCTCATTTTGTTGAGACAGGAGGCTACAAGCCTTTTGAAGCGGACAAGTTTCCTACAAAAACGCTTGCCATACTTGCTTGCATGGACGTAAGGCTCATTGAGCTTCTCCCTGCAGCACTCGGGCTCAAAAATGGCGATGCTCACTTTATTAAAGTGGCAGGCGGTGGCGTTACTGACCCTCACGATTCTGTGGTGCGTTCTTTGCTGGTATCAGTTTGCGAGCTGGGCTCTGAGGACATCATGGTAATTGCGCACAGCGAATGTGGTGCGCAGGGCATGAACGCCGATAGCATGTTTGAAGGACTTGCAAAGCTTGGCATAGCTCCTGAGGTTATTGAGGAGTGCCTTGAGGGAGATTTTGATTATCGCGAATGGTTTGCTGGATTTGGCGATACCGAAAACTATGTCAAATCAAGCGTGGAGCTTTTGCGCAACCACCCCCTCATGCCCAGCCATGTACGCATAGGTGGCTACAGCATTGACTCACACACTGGAGCATTAACAGAGATTTGTTAAGGGGAGAAAGGCAATAAACCACTCTACCCCAGTTGGCTAAAAGCCAGCTGGGGTAGAGTGGTCGGGGCGAAAGGATTCGAACCTTCGACCCCCTGCTCCCAAAGCAGGTGCGCTACCAAACTGCGCCACGCCCCGACATGTACGTGCTCGCAAAAACACGAAGTAACGATTATAGCAAACTCAGCGGACTATCATAACGACAGTCCGCCAAATGTTCCACATTTAATACAAAAACCTAAAAAGCAGAGTGGCACGTGCAGCCTATCTGCGAAAATGCTCACTCCCCTACAGCTTTACCGCCCAGCTGTCGCAGACACCCACAACCGTGCAAAGCTCCGTGTAGACCTCGGCAGGTACAGGAGAATCAAGGTTCATAAGCACCACTGCCTCGCCTGTGCCAGCCTCGTTTGTGCCAATCTCCATAGTAGAAATGTTGATATTAGCGTTGCCCAATACCGTACCAATACGCCCAAGCTTGCCTGGCGTATCCTCATAACGCAACACCAAGATATTGTTGCGGGGAATCAAATCGAGTTTGTATCCAAAGACCGAAACAATACGCATAACATTATTGGGCCCACTTATAGTGCAGCCCACTTCAAGGTCTTGCGTACCTGCCTTGGCAGAGATGCTCACCACGCTGGCATACTCATAGCGCAGCGGGTCTTTAACCACAGAAACCTTAACGCCACGCTGCTCGGCAAGATAAGAAGCATTAACCAAATTAACGGGGTCATCGGTAGCGTGAGAGAAAATACCCCGCAAGGCTGCTGTTGCCAACAAGCTCACGTCATGTTCTGCCAAATCGCCCATAACCTTAACCTCAATGGCAGAAATACCCTCATCTGCAAGCTGAGCAAGTATCTCACCACAAGTCTGGCATGCCTCAATATACGGAGCAACCGCCGACATTACATCTTCAGACATAAGCGTTACGTTGACCGCCGTGGGCACCATCTTTCCCTCAAGACCCAGCAGTACGTACTCGGCAATTTGCTCACCAGCACGCAGCTGTGCCTCTTTGGTGGAAGCTCCCAAATGAGGGGTCAAAATGCAATTATCCAGCTCATGCAAGGCCGAGGCGGTGCAGGGCTCTTTTTCGTACACGTCAATGGCAGCGCCAGCAACGGCACCCGTGCGGAGTGCCTCGGCGAGTGCCTCTACGTCATAAATGCCACCACGAGCCGTATTGACCAAATAAACCGTGTCTTTCATTTTGGCAAACTGCGGTGCGCTAAACATACCAATGGTTTCTTTTGTTTTGGGCAGATGCACGGTAATAAAGTCAGCCAGCGGCAAAATGTCGTTAATATCTTCATACAGCGTTACGCCCAAGTGCGCTGCTCGCTCAGGTGAGCAGTAGGGATCAAAACCAATCAGCTCCATGCCAAAGGATTTTGCCCGCTCGGCAACTAATCCGCCAATGCGCCCCAAGCCAAAAATAGCAAGGGTTTTTTCATACATTTCATTGCCGGTAAACTTGCCTCTATCCCACTTGCCCGCTTTCATAGAAGCGTTTGCCTGCGGAGTGCGGCGCGCGCAACTAAGCAAAAGCGCCATGGTTTGCTCGGCAGCGCTTATCACGTTAGAGGTAGGCGCATTGCACACAATAACGCCTCGCTCGGTGGCGGCGGTAACGTCAACGTTGTCAACGCCCACGCCCGCACGCCCAATAATTTTGAGCTGCGTGCCCGCCTCTATAACCTCACGGGTTGCCTGTGTGGCACTGCGTACAATAAGTGCCTCATAATCGGGAATGGTTTCAACCAGCTCCTCGGGGCTCAGTTCAAGTTTGACATCAACCTCATGCCCTGCCTCACGCAGCAGCTCAATGCCCTTATCCGCCAGTTTTTCTGAAACAAGAACCTTCATTTTTTACCCTTTCATTAGCACGAGTTCGGCTGCTTTAATGCCCGAGCCCGCCTCAAAGTCATATCCAAGTTCGAGCAAAGTCATCTCAAGTGCGGCAAGTGTAGTGATAATGTCAAAATCGCCAAAGTAGCCCAAGTGCCCCACGCGAAAAATGCGCCCCGTGTAGTCATCTTGACCACCAGCAATAGTAACGCCGTGCTTGTTTTTCATAATGCTTACGAGCTGCTTGCCGTCAATGCCCTCAGGAACCCACACGGGTGTTACCGCATTGCCACGACCCTCGGCAGGGGCAAAAAGTTCAAGCCCTAAAGCCTCGCAGCCGGCGCGGGTTGCCTCGGCAAGACGAGCGTGGCGAGCAATGGTGTTTTCAATACCTTCCTCGCGCATAAGCTTGAGCGCCTCGGCAAGACCAATCATAAGCGACACTGCCGGCGTAAACGGCGTAGTGTCGTTTGCAAGATTTTTGAGATACTTTTTCCAGTCAAAATAAAACTTAGGCAAGGTGGAGCGCTCATAGGCAGCCCAGGCTTTAGGACTTACGGTTACCGCTGCCAAACCTGGCGGAAGCATAAGTCCTTTTTGCGAACCCGTCATAACCACGTCCAAGCCCCATTCATCGGTCTTGCAGTCCACCGCACCAATGCCCGTAATGCTGTCAACAATCAAAACGCAGTCGGGATAGTTTTTGACAATTTTGCCCACTGCTTCAACGTTGTTAAGCACGCCGCTTGAGGTTTCTGACTGCGTAACAATAACGCCTTTTGTGTCGGGGTTGTTCGCCAAAAACTTCTCAATGTCTGCGGGGTCTACCACTTGCTGCCAGCCGTACTCAAGCACCGTTGTTTCAAGGCCATAGGCCTTTGAGATTTGATCCATACGCTGGCCAAACTTGCCGTTGTAGCACACCAGCACCTTGTCGCCTGCGCTAAAGCAGTTAACAACCGCAGACTCCATGGCTCCTGTGCCCGAGCTTGCAAACAGCAAGACATCGGAGGCTTGTGTTTGAAACACATATTTAAGACCCTCAACACACTCCCGTACCACCGCATTAAAATCTGGGGTGCGATGGTGAATCATAGGACGTGCCTGCGCGAGCAAAACTTCACTCGGAACGGGCGTTGGCCCTGGGGTCATAAGATACTTCTTGCGCATAAAAAACCGCCTTCTTTCTCTCTATTTCTCAATTTCTCAATTTCTCTCGACGCATTTGCAGTGCTGTTTCATTTCTCTCAACGCATTTGCCTGTCGTTTTCCTCCCCATTGGCGCAGCTTTTTACTGCCTCTCAAAATGCTTCGCAATGCTTCACAAATGCTTCACAAAAACGCACGCCGCACAGAAAATAGGGAGAGCTGCTATTGTAGCGCAATTTTGCCGTTCTTACCTCGCACGATGAAGCTGTAGATGGTAAAGGGTGCAACAGTAAAATTTGTTCTTGACAATAACATAGACTATTGTATCCTAATATATAATAGTCTATGATAATAAGGCAGACTTAGCACCAGTTTTTACCATTCCTTAAAATAGCAAGTCTCTGGGAGTGATACCTATGGAAGAATGCAGATTCAACAGAGTTAGTTTTTCATTAGCCCTAGAAAGGAATTAGAATGATGCACAAATCAAAACGAAACACTATTTCTCACCTTATAGCTATTCTTGTCGTTGTTGTATTGGCTTTTTCTACAATGCTTTCTCCTGCCTATGCAAACAGTGCTAGCAAAAACAAGGAAACTTCACTTGAGAAAAGGTTTGCTGCTGCGGACATATATGACGAAGGGTCATGTGATGATTATGCTCGCGCAGTATCTGATATGGTTCTCAGTTCAACTGTTTTCGCCGATAAGTCAGAAAACTTTGACCCTAGGAGCGATCAGCTAACGGCTGTCAGAGGATTTGGGACATATCCAACTCGTCGTGGTGTAATACTTGTTACAGACGACAAATACAAGAACTTATTTCCGACGGGACACGCTGGAATAGTTGCGTCCAGCTCTACCATTATTGACTCACTAGCTGATGGCGTAAAAATACGAGCAAATAATTGGAACACCGCACATAAAACGTGCTACGGTGTCACGGTTGGCTCAACTACAGTTGCCCAAGATGCTCAAGCGGTAGATTGGTGCGGAACTAAAACGGGAAAACCGTATAACTACGATTTTTCGAACGTCAGCACCCGATCAAAGTTTTATTGCTCACAACTGGTTTGGGCGGCGTTCAAAGACAAATTTGGAATCGATCTGAATACTAGTGCGTATGGCGCTGTAGTTCATCCCTCAGAATTAGTGTCAACTCCTAAAACTGGTACCATATATGTCAAGTAATGACAGGCAGGCTATGGGTAAGTAATGCTTGCGCCCACTGATGAATAGCTGATGGGAGGGCTGCTTGTGCTCCCATCAGCTTACCTAGTGAGGTGATTGTATGAAACAGCTTCGCAATTTTTTGTTGATTACCGCTTCTGCGTTGTGCATATTCGCATGCTCCTCGTGTGTTTCAGGGCAGGATGAATCTGCCTATTTAGACGACTTCAGAATTGGTGTTATTGAAACTACTGGGCAAGAGAATAAAACCTCTATTAGCCTCTACAATGAATCATTGGACCTTGTTACTTCGCTTGACTATAAGCTCGGCAGTATGGGCTCCTTTTTTTGTCTTCCACAAAAAAAAGACAACAAGGTATACGTTGTGCCAGAAGGCATATCTACGCTAAGCGATTTGACAGTAGTATTTTGTATAGATTTGACAAAAGGAACAACTGAAGAAATAGATATTGGTCTCCGTGGGGCAACCGCTTTTTTTGTTAATGATGATTACATTTTTTCTTCTGTTAGCTGGAACGGTGAAACAAGCCTATCACGCACCTCACTTCTAGACCATAAAACAGACCACACAAGTTTGGATTCTGTGTTTTTTGTTAACCAAATATATACCTACAATAATAGGCTATTTTTACTCTGTATGACGAGCACTGATTCAGGATCTTTGGGCTCAAGGCTCATAGAGCTAGATACCGAGAGCCTTGCGCTGATTAATGAGACGGATTTCTCTGAATTTGGGGTAAGCTTTTCTAATATCACACACTATAAAGAAACCTTAGTTTTCGGATCAGTACACCGGTGGTCAGATATGCTTGAGGTAGATGACCAGAGACTCGTTCTTTATGATTTATCCACTAATAGCGTTGCCACAATCGATTTAGCCATGAAGTATCCTGCGCAGCTGGCTTTGGAAAAAGCATCATTATATATCTTACACGCAAGTCTTCCCACACAAGAGAGTTTTGGCATTTCAGTTTTCAATTTGGACACTCACCGACTCGTTTATTACGAACTCTCCCATGAAGCATTCCAGATTATTGTCAAAGACAATATGCTCTACTCCCTCGGAAACACCTCTTTATATACTTACGATCTCTCGGACGACAAGCTAACATTTGTTTCCGAAGCCTATGTGAAACAACGCACCGAGAAACAACCATACTACTATGTAAGCTCCATGTTTGTTAATTAAGAATAGCGCAATGACTTCTTATGGATTATGCAGAGACGTATCTGTGTTGATTGGCATATCGTTTTTTTGTGTTGCGTCCTTTGTTGCGAGGTTTTATAATTTAGCCACAAGACATAATTATAGAGCAGGTATGCCGCAAAAGGAGAATCCATGTATGTACAGCCAAAAGACTCACGCCAGCGCTATACAAAGGAATGCCTCAGTAGGGTTTTTCTAAAAATATTAGAAACAAAATCTCTTGCAGATATTACCGTATCCGAAATCAGCACAGCGGCAGGAATATCACGTAAAACCTTTTACAAATACTACTCAAACCCTTTTGCATTTCTCAAGGCTTTGGAAGAAGACTTGTTTGTAGGCTTCAAGCAAGAACTTGCTACGTTGCCGCCCAACGTTTTTGATATCACACCTTCTCTCATAGAGTTTGCCGAAAAACACCGAGTTCTCGTCCGGGCAGCCCTTGAGAATTGGGATAGCCATGGATTTATTGATCAAGCACTGGAGTACCTTTACAGGACATACCGCAAGGATTGGGAAGCGGCTAATCCTGATATGTCAAAGAGAGATGTCGGCTTTTTGTTCCAATATGTTGTTTCTGGATTGGTGGGTGTGCTTCGTTTTTGGCTTGTTGACAATCCAAAAATGCCCGCTTCAGAAGTAATTAGTCGTGCCGACTACCTTTTAAGACTTTCTACCCCTCGGTAGCATCGAAAAGTCTGTATTTCCTAAACTTTTCTCATTCCATGCAATCACGCTTGAGGCATTCTTCCTGATTTGTATTTATACATTGTCACTTAGCAAAATGAGCGCACGAGTTGAAAACCCTTAAAAATCGAGGATTATTTGATGTGCCGTGCCAAATTACAAGAAAGTAGTATCATGGTATACAAGAGAAAGTCGCACAGCCTGTGCGACTTAACGATACCAAGAGGAGGTTTCAAGGTGGGAAAGTACAAAATGAAACAGGCAAAGACCGGCCCTATGTTCAACCTCGTAGCTGGAAACGGCGAAATTGTAGGAACGAGCCAAATCTATCACTCAAAGGCTGCATGTCTTAATGGCATCGAGAGTGTTCGCAAAAACGCTCCTATTGCGCCAGTCGTAGATTTGACCAAAGACGAAAGTGGCAGCAATCCTAAGTTCGAGATTTTCTTGGACAAGGCAGGCGAGTTCCGTTTTCACCTTATGGCAGCAAATGGTGAGATTGTTCTGGCTTCCGAGGGCTACGTGGCTAAATCCGGCTGCAAGAATGGTATCGACAGCGTAACCAGAAATTCTGACTCCGAAATTATAGACGAAGTCTAGAGTCCTAATAAAACTATGCGCCTGGTGCTAAAGCACCAGGCGCATAGAAAAACAGTCACCTTCTACGAGCTATCAGCTGATAGCAGTTTCTTTGCTTGAGCAATCTGTTCGGCAACACGTTTTGGTGCCGTGCCGCCCACCGTGGTGCGCTGGGCAACCACCGTGCGTATGTCAATAACCTCAAGCGCATCATCTCCAAAATGCTCATCTATCTTGGCAAGTTCTGCACTTGAAAGATCTTGCAAACAACGCCCTGCCTGCTCGCAGGAGAGCACCACGCGCCCAACTATCTCGTGCGCTTCCCTAAACGCGACACCCTTGCCCACAAGATAGTCGGCTAAATCGGTTGCAGCCATAAATCCACCTTGAGCGCCAGCAGCCATGGCCTCGGCATTAACCTGCATAGTATCTATCATGCCACACACCGCCTCAAGACATACCGCAAGCGTGTCAAAGGCATCAAAGGCTCCTTCTTTGTCCTCCTGCAAATCTTTGTTATACGCAAGTGGCAGACCCTTAAGCGTGGTAAGCAAGCCAACCAAATCGCCAATAACCCGCCCTGTTTTGCCACGGGTTAGCTCGGCAAAATCGGGGTTTTTCTTTTGCGGCATAATGGACGAGCCCGTTGCATAGGCATCATCAAGCGTGATAAAGCCAAACTCATCGCTCGACCACAAAATAAGCTCCTCGCACAAGCGTGAGAGGTGCACCATGGCAAGCGTGCTTGCATAAACCGCATCGCAAATAAAATCACGGTCGCTTACGGCATCAAGTGAATTAGGGCTAACGCTCGCAAAACCGAGGGCTGTTGCAACCGCATCTCTATCAAGTGCATACGTAGTTCCCGCCAAAGCGGCAGAGCCCAATACGAGCACGTCGGCAGCCTCAGCGGCAGCCATAAAGCGCTTACAATCCCGAGCAAACATCCACTGATACGCCATAAGATGATGGGCAAACAAAACTGGCTGCGCTTTTTGCAAGTGTGTATAGCCGGGCATAATGGTTTCTTTGCCGGGGGTTAGGTGCGCCTCGGCTTTTTTGATGAGCGTTGCCCGCAGCTGATTGAGTGCTGCAGCAAGCTCAGCGCACTCCCCTTTGCAATACAGTCGCATATCAGTTGCCACCTGGTCGTTCCTGCTTCTGCCAGTATGCAATTTGCCGCCTGCCTCGCCTATCCTTTGCGTAAGCTCGCGCTCGATGTTCATGTGGATATCCTCATCGGCAAGGTCAAAGAAATCCCAGTTTTCCGCTTCAATATCTGCTGCAATGCTTTCAAGTCCTGCAACAATTTTATCGGCGTCTGCTGCAGGTATGATGTCTTGCGCACCCAACATTTGGGCGTGCGCAATCGAGCCTTGGATATCCTCTTTCCAAAGCCGGTTGTCCACCGGAAGCGATGCGCCAAAGCTTTGCATAGCCTCTGCTACGCCGCCTTCAAAACGACCGCCCCAAAGTGCGCCTTGTTCCGTACCGGTATTTTTATTTTCAGCCATAGTCTGAGCCTAACTTTCTTACTATTTTCCTATATTTTTCGCTGCTGCCGCCGCAAAATCTGCGCTGCCCTTATCCTCTTATCCCTTATGCTCTTTGCCGTTCATGCTGCGTTCTTAGAGTTTGCGCTGCTGCCTGCCCCACACTTGGGTGGGCAAGCCAAACAGCTCGATAAACCCAGCAGCAGCCTCACGGTCAAAACTGTCTTCCTCGCCATAGGTCGCCAACGTAACATCATAAAGCGCCAAATCGCTTTTGCGCCCTACCACCGCACAGCTGCCCTTATACAACTTGAGGCGCACCTCGCCGCAAACCACGCCTTGTGTCGAAGCAATAAAACCATCAAGGGCTTCTCTCAGCGGAGAAAACCACTTGGCGTCATACACATACGATGCCCAGTCTTGCTCAATCTGATGCTTGTAGCGCAGCGTATCACGTTCAAGAACCAGCTCCTCAAGTGCTTTGTGAGCCGTAATGAGCGCAAGAGCACCGGGGGCCTCATAAATCTCGTGCGACTTAACACCAATAAGGCGATTTTCAATCATGTCAATGCGTCCAAAACCCGCAGCACCGGCGCGCTCGTTGAGCTGCAAAATAGCGTCCATATAGCTCACTTTTTTACCGTCGATGCTCACCGGCAAACCAGCCTCAAAACCAATGGTAATATACAGCGGTTCATCGGCAGCCTCGGTAGGATTGGTGGTCATGGCATAGATGTCAAAAGGCGGTTCTTCCCACGGATCCTCAATAATGCCACACTCGATGGCACGTCCCCATAAATTGTCGTCGATGGAGTAGGGAGAAGCCGTGGTAACGGGTACTGGAATCCCATGCTTTTCTGCCCACGCTATTTCTTGGTCACGAGTAACCAGATCCCACTCACGCAAGGGCGCAATGATTTTGATATCGGGATTGAGCGCACGTATGCCAACCTCAAAACGTGCTTGGTCATTGCCCTTGCCGGTGCAACCATGAGCGATGTATTCTGCGCCACGCTCCTCAGCCGCTTGAACCAAATACTTAACAATAACGGGGCGTGAGAGCGCAGAAACCAGAGGGTATTTGTTCTCATACAGCGCATTAGCAAACAGTGCCTTTGACAAATACTCCGCAACAAACTCCTCGCGCATATCAACTACCAGTGCTTCAACGGCTCCAGAATCGAGTGCCTTTTGTTTAACAAAATCGAGGTCTTGTCGCTCTTGCCCAACGTCGCCAATAAGTGCGATAACGTCAAGGTCTTTCTCCTCCATGAGCCACTTAATACAAACCGAGGTGTCAAGCCCTCCCGAATACGCCAGTACAACCTTACCTTGTGCCATGTTTGTTCCTTTTCTCTTAACGGTGCAGGGTTTTTATAATTCGTGCGAAAAATCTGCTTGCTGGTCTTCTTGCTTGTTTGCTTGCTGGCTTGCTTGCCAATCCGCCGACGTTTCTGCTTTTGCCCACAATGCCTTAAGTGCCTTTACTACGCTACTCGCCAACTCTGGAGTAGCAGCCACCATAAAAATGGTATCGTCGCCTGCAAGTGAGGCGAGTATGTTGTCAATCTCAGCCGCCTCAATAGCTGCCGCCACGCCTTGCGCCATGCCTTCCTTTGTTTTGGCAATAACAAGATTGCCCACCGAGAAAACCTCGAGGAGCAACTCAGCGGCAAGCTTTTTAAGGTGTACGTCCTCTTTGAGCATGTAGGCGCTACCGGCTGCTTTTTCAAGGCCCAAATCTTTGATATCCCGAGAAACAGTCGCCTGTGTACAGTCATAACCCTTTGTGCGCAAAGCCTCAACAAGGTCATGCTGCGTGCGTATCTTTTGCTCTCGGATAATCGCACGAATGATGTCGTGTCGTTTATTGCGATTTTTCACGTAATCTCAACCTTCCTTGTTTGCCATTCTGGGTGGTGCTTCGCCGTAGTGAGCGGTTGCTGTTCTTTTCAGGCCGTGGGAGCTAACACTAAAGCCATCAAAGCCTTTTGCGCATGAAGCCTATTTTCTGCCTCGTCATAAATGGCAGACTGTGCGCTATCCATGACCTCATCGGTAACTTCCTCACCCCGATGCGCAGGCAAGCAGTGCATAAAGATAGCATCGGGAGCTGCCTTTGCCATTGCAGCTGCGTCAATCGTAAAGCTCGCAAAAGCCTGCTGTCGTTTTTGTGCTTGCCCCTCATCGCCCATCGACGTCCACGTGTCAGTGATGACAACGTTTGCGCCTGCGAGCGCAGCAGAAACATCTCCGTCAACCGTAATTTTTGCGCCCGTCGCATGTTCAGCGGCGGCGGCGCTACACTCGTTAATAATACGCTCGTTGGGTTCATAGCCCGCTGGCGTGGCGATATGCAGCTCAAAACCAATAAGCGCCGCCGCCTCCAAATACGTATGCGCCATGTTGTTGCCATCGCCCACATACGCAACTTTGAGCTTGGACAAATCTCCCTTGTGTTCGTACATAGTAAGAACATCGGCAAGCCCTTGGCACGGGTGAAAATCATCGGAAAGTGCGTTAATAACCGGAACACTCGCCCACTGAGAAACCTCCTCGAGCTTGCTTTGCTCAAAGGTTCGCAGCACAATTGCATCAACAAAACGCTCCAACACTTGAACAGTATCCTTGACGCTTTCTCCCCTGCTAAAGGCAGAGCTGGTATCGCTCATAACCGCAGGGTGAGCTCCCAAACGCTGCGTGCCAATCTCAAAAGAGATGCGTGTGCGCAGCGAGGGTTTTTCCATGATGATGCCAACTGCTTTGTCCTTATAGGGTGCCTGCGCTACTTCTTGCAGGGCATTAGTTTTCCAAGCAGACTTTTGTGCCACAGCCGTTGAGAGCACAAGGTGCAGCTCGGCGGGTGCAAGGTCTAAAAGCCTGAGCAAATCGCGCCCTGCCAAAGTATTGCCTGCCAGCAAAGTCGGTGCGCTGTCGAGTGCTGCCCAATTAGGCAATGCAGCTGCTGGTGTCGGAGAATCTGTCATTATGAAACCTTTCCTGCAAGTATCGTTTGTAAAATGCTCAGTGCTTCATCTATCTGTTCTTTGTTTACCACCAACGGAGGCAAAAAACGCAAGGTGTTATCCCCAATGGTGTTTATGACCAATCCGCCTTCGAGTGCAGCCTCTCCCACCTCAGGAGCAACAGGCTTACTAAGGCTCACGCCGCACATCAAGCCTTTGCCCCGCACGTCTACCACAAGCGGAAGCTTGGCAAGGCCCGCTGCAAAATACTCACCCAGCTGGGCTACCTGTGTTGCAGCATCATTTGCCTCCAGCTCATCAAGCGTTGCGTGAGCGGCTGCTATTGCCAGCGGCCCTCCGCCAAAGGTAGAGCCATGCTCTCCTAACACAAGCAAATCCGCCATCTCACCACAAGCAGCAAAAGCAGCAACAGGAAAACCATTGCCAATACCTTTAGCCATCGAAACAATATCGGGAACAATGCCTGCGTGCTGGTACGAGAAAGGATAGGTTCCCGTTCTGTAAAAACCTGTTTGCACCTCGTCAATAATGAGGGCAATGTTGCGCTCGGCGGTCAGCTTGCGCACCGCCTTAAGATACTCAAGACTACAAGGCCAAACGCCTGCCTCGCCCTGAACACACTCCAACATAACGGCACAGACCGCCGAGCTTCCTGCAGCTGAGCCGTCAGGGGCAGCGGCGGCATGTGCCGCAGCACCGTCGGCGGCATGTGCCGAGCCATTAGCAGCGGCGGCGGCGTTTGCAGCAGCACCGTCAAGCGCAGCAAGCAGCGCAGCCTCATCGTTAATGGGCACGTGAATAAAACCAGCAGGCATGGGGGCAAATACCGCCTGCTTTCCCTCTTGGCCCGTAGCAGCCAGCGCCGCTAAGGTACGCCCATGAAAGCTCTGTTGCGCAGAGATAATAGTTCCTGCACCGCCAAGTTTTTCGTTTCCATATTTACGAGCAAGCTTAATGGCTCCCTCGTTTGCCTCGGCACCGCTGTTAGCAAAAAAGACCTTCCAGGCACCGGAGGGATCCTCTTGCTCAGCGCCCGACGTTGCCAAAAGCCCACTCAGTTTTTGGGCAAGCTCTCCCCTGCCCTCAACATAAAAATAGTTGCCAACATGAACAAGCTTTGCAGCCTGCTCTTGCAGCGCAGCAACCACGTTTGGGTTGCTGTGTCCTACGCTCACAGCACCCACGCCAGCCAAAAAATCAAGGTACTTTTTGCCTGCATCATCGTAGAGATACACGCCCTCGCCACGCACAAACATAACCGGTTTGCGTCCGTAGGTGTGCATCACAAAATCATTTTCGAACTCTTGCTGTTGTACCAAACTCATAACTCTCTCTTTTCTATTTCAAGCAGTTTGCCAAACGTCGCCTTGCGTCAATCTATTGTTGCTACGTATTGTTGCTACTACTTCGCTTTAGCAAACCGCCACCTATTCCAAATTGTCAAACTTAACCGTGCAGTTTGCTCGCCAAATTATCAAGCGGATAATGCTCAAAGTCCTCGGGCGCATAATCCTCGCTGTCGGGCAGTATCATGGTGCCCACACCTTGGTCGGTAAAAATCTCCAAAATGAGCGAATGCGGAATGGTGCCATTCAAAATGTGAGCACGAGAAACACCGGCCGTCAACGCAGTAATAGCAGCGTCAACTTTAGGAATCATACCCTTGGTAAGATTGCCCTCGTCCCGCAGCTTTATTGCCTCAGACAGCTTAAAGCGCATGATAAGCGAGCTCTTATCCTCAAAATCACGATAGAGGCCGTCAACGTCGGTCAAGAAAATGACCTTGTGCGCCCCAATGGCAGCGGCAATTTCGCCCGCAACCAAATCGGCATTGACGTTGTACGACTGACCGTCCTTTCCCACTGCCACACTGGCAATAACGGGGATATAATCAGTAGAAATCAGGTCGCAGAGCAAGGTGGTGTCAATCTCAGACACCCGCCCTACCAAACCCATCTCATCGCTTACCGGCACTGCTTTAACAATATGACCGTCGGCACCATTGAGCCCAACGGCAATGTGCCCGTGCTCATTCATCTGAGAAACAAGCTCTTGATTGACCTTGCCAATGAGCGCCATTTTTACCACTTCCATGACCTCAGGCGGAGTAACCCTAAAGCCGTTTTTGAACTCCACGGGGAGGTTAAGTTGCTCACAAATGCGGGTGATGTCATTGCCGCCGCCATGCACAATAATGGGGTTGATGCCAATGATTTTCATAAGGATAATATCGCTCATAACGTCAGCCCTGAGCTTCTCGTCAACCATAGCAGCGCCACCGTATTTGACCACAACGGTCTTGCCCGTGGACTCTTTTATCCACGGCAGTGCCTCAACGAGCAGCTGGGTTTGACCGATGGCCTCAGCCCGCATTGCCCTAATGTTTTCTTTTTCCTCCGCAGGAGTTAGGTGGTTCATGATAACTCGCTTTCTGGTTTGGTTTTCTAACTACGATAATCGCTGTTAAGGCTCACGTACTCATGGGTAAGGTCGCAGGTCCAAATCTGTGCTGAGGCCTCGCCCGCTCCCAAATCAACTTCAATAATAATCTCATCAAGCTCGTCGAATAGCTGCCGTGCTTTTTCCTCGTCAAAAGTAAGCGCCAAGCCGTCTTTGCACACGGGCAAACCCATAAGCGCAATGCTCACCTTCTCTTGCTCAAAATCTGCACCGCTTTTACCGAGTGCCATAGCAATACGACCCCAGTTGGCATCATGTCCTGCAATAGCCGTCTTAACAAGCGGAGAATCTGCCACCGCACGAGCGGCACAATCTGCGTCGACCTCGTCAAGCGCACCGGTAAGCTTTACCGTAATGAGCTTGGAGGCCCCTTCACCATCTCGGGCAATCTGACGAGCAAGGTTTTCGCACACCTGCGTAAGCGCCGTTACAAAAAGCGGATACACAGGGCAGTCTGTCGTTATGGTCTTGCCCGGGGTTGCTCCCGTAGCAAACAAGAAAACACTGTCGTTTGTTGAGGTGTCACTGTCAACGGTTACCCTGTTGAACGAAACATCAACCGCCTCACGCAGCGCCAGCGTTGCCGCTTCTTGGGTAAGGGCGGCATCGGTTGCAATTACGGCGAGCATGGTTGCCATATCGGGTGCAATCATGCCAGAGCCCTTGCACATGCCACCAACGGTGTAGGTAACTTCTATCCCGTCGCTTTGGGTTGCCGTAAAGCGCACCGCAGCTTGTTTGGACACGGTGTCGGTGGTTTTGATGGCATCGGCGGCTGCTTGAGCAGCATTTGCGTCGGTGCCGTCATCTGTGCCGAGCGCTGCTACCGCCAAAGGAAGTCCTGCTTCAAAAGGGTCGCACGACAGCGGAACACCAACAACGCCCGTGGACGCTATAAGCACTTGGTGCGGCTTGCAATCAAGTGCCTCCGCAGCCAGCTGAGCCGTGCGAATGGCGGTTTGTTTGCCCGCCTCACCCGTTGCAGCATTTGCGTTGCCTGAGTTTATGACAACAGCGCAGGCGGTATCCTCAAGTTCAATAATTTTATCGAGGTGTGTGCGAGAAACCGTAACAGGTGCCGCACAAAAAGTGTTTTGCGTAAAGACTGCCGCTGCGGTCGCACCTTGGGGGGCAACAATAAGCGCAAGGTCTTTGCGTGTAGGGTCTTGCCTAAAGCCCGCTGCAACGCCTGAACACTTGATGCCTTTTACCGCACCAAGCCCGCCGCTTATGTCTGTTTCGGTCATCGCTTCCATTGCTGTTGCCATTGCTGCTTCCCTGTCTGTTCCCGTCGCCGTTTCCGTCACCGGCTCCGTCGCTTGCGTTGTATCAGCAGTCATGTTTATCCCTTCTCTCCCGTAGCTTTAGACCACAGGAGCAACTGCATCGAGGCCCTGAGTTTCGTCAAAGCCAAAAAGAATGTTTGCGTTTTGTATCGCTTGACCAGCCGCACCCTTGCCCAGATTGTCGATGGCACATGAGGCAACCAAACTGTGCGAATGGGCATCATAAGCGCAACCCACCTGTGCGTAGTTAGTGCCTGCAACCGATGAGCTGTGCGGCATCGTGCCAAAGAGCAAGAGGCTCACAAAGGGCTCGTTGCTGTATGCCTCGGCATAGGCCTGCTCGAGGGCTGCTTTCGCCTCAGCAGCAGAGAGCTCTTTGGCAAGCGGCAGCACCACCGTTGAAACCATGCCTCGCTTAAGCGGTGCAAGATGCGGAGTAAAGACCACCTTAAGCTCATGTTCGGCTACGCCAGAAAGGGTTTGAGCTATTTCGGGAGTATGCCTATGCGACGTTGCACCATAGGCACAGAGGTCGTCTGAAGCGCTGCAGAAATGCGTGGTTTGCGTAGCCTTGCGTCCTGCTCCCGAAACGCCCGAAATGGCATTAACGATAATCGGTGCGTTTTTGGCATGCAGCCCAGCCTTGAGCGCAGGGGCACACGCAAGTGCGGTAGCGGTAGGATAACAACCTGGATTTGCTACCAACGGAGGGAGGGAGTGCTTGTCGCCTGCAGGGCCGCCCATACCCTCCTGCCACGCCTGAACCTTTTCTTTAAGCTCAAGCCTGTTAAGCTCAGGCAAGCCATACACGGCGTGGTCAAGCAACTCGGGTGCAGTGTGGGCTACTTCGTACCACTGTTCATAGGTCGCTGCGTCCTTGAGCCTAAAGTCAGCACTCAAATCAACAACAGCAATGCCCCGCTCAAGCAAGCTAGGAGCTATCGCAAACGCAGCGGTATGAGGGACAGCCAAAAAGGCAACGTCAAAGTCGATGCCCGTCATAGCCTCACTGTGTGCAACTAAAACGAGATCTTTGGAGCCCGCTTGCAATAAGGCAGGATACAGCGCACCCAAAGGTTTGCCTGCGTCCGCCTCAGACGAAGCGACCACCAGCTCAAAGTTTGGGTGGCTCAAAAGCCACCGAACGGTTTCTGCACCTACATATCCTGATGCGCCAATAACGGCTGCGCGTACCATGCCTGCTCCTTACTCAGTTTTTTATCACGTCCGACTCAGTGGGCCCAAAAGCGTCCAAGAGCGCCCAAGAGCCTCAAAACACCCAGGGGCCTCTTGCGCCCAAGAGCCCCATATAGGCACAAAGAGCACTCAAAAGTGCCCCTCGAGGCACCCAAAAGTAACAAACTCTTACCCACAGCCTACCATAAGCTTTCCAGAAGTCAATACTTTTTCCTATTTTATACAATAATTTTATATTTTATCCCCAAAATTATTCATTTATTGCTCTTTACCTCGCCACAACACAACGCTTACAAAAAGCAGAGGGTGGACAAATATGCTACAATGGGCAATCCTGCTGTATCACTTAAGGGGAATTAGTTGCCTGCGATATTTCAAATGCTCATAGTTCTTGTGGTTGCCTTTGCAACGACGTACCTCATGGTTCCCCTTTCCAAACGCCTTGCCACCGTAATTGGGGCTATTGACTACCCGAGCGACAGGCGCATCAACAACAATGCTATCCCCCGCTGCGGAGGAATCGCTCTTTATCTTGGGCTTCTGGCTGCCGGTGCAAGCGTGTGGATTGGCATACATTTTTTTGGGTGGACTATTCCCGACTTTGGGCTTCTCAATGACGTTAACCTCCCCCTCCTCTTTTTGGGCATAACCTTTATGTTTGCCGTAGGGCTTGCCGATGACATCACTCAGCTCTCACCCATAATAAAGTTTGGCGGACAAATTCTTGCGGCGATTATAGTTGTTGTCGCAGGAGTTTCTATCGAAACAATCCGCTCGCCGCTCGACAATGGCACCGTTGCGCTTGGTTGGGTGGACTACCCTATCACCGTTGCTTTTCTTGTGGTGTTCGTTAATATCACCAACCTTATTGACGGACTCGACGGCCTAGCCTCTGGCATTATTGCCATCGTTTCTGCCGGCCTGCTCTATTTAATCTTGTCGCGCGGCGGTTTTCTTTTTGCTCTGCCTTGCATAGCGCTGGTGGGAGTCTGCCTCGCATTTCTCCGCTTTAATTTTTCGCCAGCCTCCATTTTTATGGGCGATTCAGGTGCAATGCTGCTCGGGCTTTTGGTAGGCATTATTTCCATCTCTGGCGTCATTCGCACCCACAGCGTTATTATCATGCTCGTTCCTTTTGTTATGGCGGGCGTGCCTTTGATTGACACGTTTTCTGCCATTGTGAGGAGGAGGCGTGGAAATCAGCCTATCCAGCAGGCCGACATGGGGCACGTTCATCATCGCCTCATGGAAGCTGGCTTAAGCCAACGCAGGTCGGTTCTTATTTTGTACGCCTGCTCGGCACTGCTTACTATTGCAGGTGCGCTGCTCGGCGTTATTCCCAGTGTTTTGGGAAAATGGCTCCTGGTTGTTGGCTTGGCGCTGGTAGTGCTTATTGTAATCTGGCGTTTTGAGCTCTTTGACCCCGTACTCAAGCACTACTTTGAGCATCGTGGCGAGCGTGGACCACGCAAGCCGCACGAGGACGAGGACGACGAGGACGAGGGCTAACCTGCCCTTGCAAGGCTGGCAAAAACTCGCCTCTGTCTGCAGCCTCAAACCCAGTCTATAGCCCCGGGCTAATCGAGAACCTCAAGCCTTTTAATTTTTTCAACACGCTGAGCGTGACGGCCTTCGCCAAAAGGCGTTGCGAGAAAACTCTTGATTATCTTGATGTTTGTTTGTGCGTCTACATAGCGTGCAGAAAGCGTGAGCACATTGGCGTCATTGTGCTCACGTGCTAAAGGAGCTAGCTCAGGGTTTGTAATGTTTGCCGCACGAATACCCTCGATTTTATTGGCAGCCATCGCCATACCAATACCCGTACCACACAGCAAAATCCCAAAATCAGCCATACCCTCGGCAACCGTACGGGCAACCATCTCGGCAAAATCAGGATAGTCAACGCTCTCATCGGTGGCAGGTCCAAAATCCTCGACCGTATAACCTTGCTCATGCAAGTAGTCCGTTACCGTAGTTTTTTGGTCGAAACCTGCATGGTCTGAGGCAATGGCGATGTTCATAAGCGCTCCTTAATCGGTTGTTTTCTAGCTTACCACAGCCTTGATGGCGTCTTTACTGAGAAGCCCTTGCCGAACTACTACCGGCTCTGCGCCAAGGCAGGAAACAACGGTTGAGGGTGTTGAGCCTTGCGTAGTGCCTCCGTCAAGTATGGGAATACCTGCGGCGGCAAACGTGGGGTCAAGTTCTTGTACGGAAGTCGCTGGCGCTTGGTCGGAAAGATTGGCACTCGAAGTTGCAAGAGGCACGCCAAGCTGCCTAATAAGTTCGAGTGTGTTTGTGTGGTTGGGCAGCCGCAGGGCTATGGTGCCGTCCTTTGCTTGAAACTCTGGCGGAACCTCTGTGCTTGCCCGAACTATCAGCGTAAGGGCTCCGGGCCAAAAGGCCTCTGCAAGTTGGGCGGCATAGGCAGGCGGAGCATCTGCATAGCGCAAAAGTGCTGCCACGTCTGACACGAGCCACGCAATAGGCTTTTTCTCATCACGTTCTTTGAACTGATAGAGCGCATCAAGTGAGACGTTTTTGTTTACAGCCACCCCAATGCCATAGACGGTATCGGTAGGGAAAATAGCTGGCTTACCTGCTTGCAGTGCGTCAAGTACCGCTGAAAAGTTTTCGCCCCAATACGAGTAGCGATGTGGGTAACGCTGCGGGCAAGGAGGCTTGTCCTCGCTCACGTTCTTGCTCCCAGACAGCTGTGCCGTAACAAAACGCAAGCGACCCGCCAAATCGACATGGCACGCTACATTTTGCCACACGGACTCTTGGGTCGTTTTGGTCTGGGTCGTGGGGTCCTGCGCCAACTCCTCCTGCTTGAGCAAGCGTGCGGCAGCTTCGACGTTTGTTTCGTCAAGCTCGCAAGCCAACAAACCACCCGGTTTAAGCAAGCAAGCAGCCTGTTTGGCAAGTCGGCGAAACACGTCGAGGCCATCCGCTCCCCCCTCAAGCGCTTCTTGAGGTTCATAATTTGCTATTTCTATTGGCAATTTTTGATAAGCAGCACTCGGAATATAGGGAGGGTTAGATACAACAATGTCAAACGAGCCCTGCTGCTTTGCGTTAGCAACAAAGGATGTGGCAAGGTCATCATGTATGATGGAAATCCTGCTTTGCAGCGGCTTAGGCAAGCACGCAGCGTTTTCTTGAGCGACAAGTAAGGCTTGCTCGCTCATGTCCGTTGCAACAACTTCAACAGCTGCATTTTCGCTCACCAGCGCAAGGGCAATGGCTCCGCTGCCCGTACCAATATCCAAGACTCTTGCAGGGTGCACGTCGTTCGCTTCAAGATGCTCCAAAACAAAATCTACCAACAGCTCTGTTTCGGGGCGAGGAATCAAAACGCCCGAACGCACCGCAAGTTCCAAAAATCGAAACGGCGCTTTGCCCACAATATACTGAAGCGGCTCTCCCAACGCACGTCTTTGCAGGGCCTCGCCAAGCACAGTCAACTCAGCTTCTGCAGGAGCCTCATTGGCACGCAGCACTAAATCGCTCGGGCTCAAACCCAACAAGCCGCTCACCAAAAAAGATGCAGCAGAAGCGGGATTTTCCTCACCTTGCATATCTAGGATTTTTTCTGCTTGGCGCAACACTTCAGCGCAGCTTATGCCACGCTCAAAAGCAAACTCGTCGCAAGCAGCGTGCTTCATGCTACACAGCTTGCTCAAGGCGCTTGGCACGATCAGCCGCATTAAGAGCTGTTATCAGCTCCTCAAGCCCTGAGCCTCCCGCACCCAGCAAAACACCGTTGTACGTACCGTTATAGCCAATGCGATGGTCAGTTACCCGGTCTTGTGGGCCATTGTAGGTGCGTATTTTCTCGGATCGATCGCCGGTACCAATTTGGCTGCGACGTTGTTCGCCCAACTCTGCTTGCTGCTCGGCAAGCATACGGTCATACAATCGGGCACGCAGCACCTGCATGGCAGCCTCTTTATTTTGCAGCTGAGATTTTTGATCTTGCGACTGCACCACCAAACCCGAGGGCGTATGGGTAATGCGCACCGCTGAGTCTGTTGTGTTAACGCTTTGCCCACCGGGCCCCCCCGCACGATACACGTCAATGCGTAGGTCATTGAGGTTTATGTCAACATCAACTTCATCTGCCTCAGGCAGCACCGCAACGGTTGCCGTTGAGGTATGAATGCGCCCCTGACTTTCCGTTTTGGGCACACGCTGCACCCGATGAACACCACTTTCAAACTTCATAAACGAGTAGACCTTATCGCCAGAAACCTTAAACTCCAGCTTGCTAAAGCCCCCCGCCTCAGACGCAGAAGCGTCTATTTGCTCAGACTTCCAACCTTTGTCATCGGCGTAGCGCAAATACATACGGTACAAATCGCCCACAAAAATGGCAGCTTCATCTCCGCCCGCTCCTGCACGCAGCTCGACAATAATATCTTTTTCGTCGTTAGGGTCGCCCGGAACCAGCATGAGCTTAATGCGCTCCTCAAGCTCATCAAGGGTTGTTTGGTGCTCGTCAATTTCTGCCTGAGCAAACTCCTTCATCTCAGGGTCGCTTTCGGTACGCAACAGCTCCTTGGCACCCTGAATGTCGTTTGCGGCTTGCACATAGGTACGTGCGTTGCGCACCAGCTCAGATTGCGCCGAATGTTCCTTGGTTAGGCGAATATATTCCTTTTGGTCTGCAAGCACCGCAGGGTCGCCCAGCTTGGCCTCCAGCTCAGCGTACGCATCTATAATCTGTTGCAGTTTTTCACGCATAAAAAATCGTTCCTTTGGTTATTTGCCTTCGAAAATTGAATAATGATGATTGTTAAGCACCTGCCCATAGTAGCACAATTTCCTCGTGAGGGGCAGCTGGTGAGAGCGTTTGGTGTGCCGCTATAGAGCGATATTGTCATAAGTTATAAAGCAAAAATGTCACAACTCTGTCATTGTTCACAAAACGGTTGTTTTGTTGAAAGGATCAGAGTTGAATACTTTGCATTATTTATCTCCCAAGGAGGAACTTATGTCAGAAATGGTAAGAAAAGTGCTTAATGACGGAATGTCTTACGAAAGGGCTGCTGTAGTTTACGGCGTCAGTGAGCGTACGGTAAGAAGAAAAGTTGATATTTATCTTAAGCTCGGCGCCAAAGGGCTTGCACATCGCTCCCGTAGTCGCTTGGCCCCAAACAGAACTCCGCTTGATATGGAGGATAAGATTTTGTTGCTTTATGAGAGCCGCTATGCAGGCTATAACTTTACCCACTTTAACCAAAAGCTCAAAGAAGTTGAAGATATTCACGTTTCTTATCCTGTTGTCTATAGACTTTTGATGGCTTCAGGGCATCGCTCTCCTAAAGCGCATCGTGTGCGTAAAAAAGAAAGCTTGCACCCTTCGCGAAAAAGAAGGCAATCCTTTGGTGAGATGGTGCAAATGGATGCAAGTGTGCATACCTGGTTTGAAGATGTGACTTGCAATTTACACCTGGCCATCGATGATGCCTCTTCTCGTGTTCTTGGGGCTCATTTTGAAAAACAAGAGACTTTACATGGTTACTTTTGCGTGTTTTCCCAGATAGTCAAAGACTATGGGGTGCCAGAGGAGTTTTACACAGATAAGCGCACGGTATTTTGCTCTAAAAGGACAAGGAGTGCGCGGCTTGAAGATGATGCGGGAACGCAGTTTCGCCTTGCTGCTTCAAAACTTGGTGTCATAGCTATTCATGTAACCTCGGTCCCCCAAGCAAAAGGACGCGTAGAGCGAGCCTTCCAGACATTTCAAGATCGTTTGATCTCAGAGATGCGCACCGCCAAGATTGCATCAATTGATGAAGCAAACGCCTTTTTACCTGCCTTCATAACCAACCATAACGCTCGTTATGCGCTTGATACAAAAGCAATGCCCAATGTGTTTGTTGAAGGACCGAGCGAACAAGAGCTTAACATAGCTTTATCAGTTGTGTGCGAGCGAACGGTTAATGGTGGGTCTTGCATTAGCTTTAAAAGCAAGGCATATCTGCCTTTCGAGAATAAAGAGCGCATCTTGCTCAAGAACCCGGCACGGCGAACTGGAACGGCTTTTGAATAAAATCTATGAGGATAACGCCCTCGGACGGCTACCAAAAAAGCGTTTTGATTCCCTTACCCAGACCTACGGAGAGGAACAGGGAACGCTTGAACAAGAGATTGACGAAATCCAATCGGCGGTAGAAAAATATGAGGACGATAACGGACGAGCCGAACGGTTTATCCAACTGGTTGAACGCTATACAGATTTTGAGGAAATCACCCCTGTTATGATACGCGAGTTTATTGAAAAAATCGTTGTCCATGCAAAGGAAAATCAATATGTGCAATCCTCTCCCCAAAGAGTGGAGATACACCTAAACTTTATCGGTGAGTTTGAACTGCTTGACGCTAAACATGAACCGACGCCGGAAGAATTGGCAGAGCAGGAGCGCATAGAAAAAGAGCGTGAGTACAATCGGCGGCGGTATCAAAAAAGAAAAGCAAGCGGGTACTACGACAAGGCAAAAAAAGAACCGCAGAAGGCGAAACAGAATATTGCCGACTTGCCGATGGCGGCGAACCAGTGAACAGGGATAATCTCGCTAACGATAACACATCGTGGCGTGAAGCGGCTCAATGCATTGTGTTTAATGAGTTATGTATGTAGCCAATGAAAATCCAACAAGCACAAGCCAAATGAGCGTCATAGATGCGGGAATAAGAATATCGAACTTTATTCTTGTAAGCCGTAGAGTATGAAAATTTTCCTGTCTACCCCAAATAGAAGTCATATTTTTGTACACTTCTTTTCTAACTGATTTGTCCCTTATATATGTCTGCTCGCTTAGATAATTTTGTGGGTTTGTTCTCTCATCTCTGATGTTGCCTTTTTTATCAAATATAGTATTCATCGCATACTTATGATAATCAAGAATCTGAGTTCTTACATATATTACTCTAAACCAGATATACCATATTTGAATTACAGAAATAACAGCAATTATAGTTGTCAATATGAAACTATTCGCATATGTTATTGCTCCAACAGCAAGTAAAATTGATTGCGATGAAAGAAAATTGCTTCTGTACGCCTGCACATTAGACTCATATACACCCCATTCTTCATTAGGTTTGAAATTTCTCATTTCCATTAGCCTCCCAGTATATAAATTTCTCTGCTCGTTGCTCAGATAAAATGCACTGTTAATGATATTACTTACACGGTCTTTGTGCGTTCCCCATCGGGCAAGGGTAAAGCGACACGCCGATGGGGGCGGGACGGTTCGCACGAAGCACGAGCGGACGGACGGAAAGGCGGCGCGGGTCACGCGGCGTTTTCTGTCCGTCCGTATCGCCGCAAAGTCGAAACAAGGAAGCAAAGCTTTGTTGTTGTAGACGGCGGCGAAGCCCGCGGCAGCGCCCACGGCAGTTATCCGCGAAGCGGTAACTGTCAGAGTGGGTCACACGCTTCCATGAAGCGGGTGATTCGTTCTCGTTCCTGCTTCGGCATTTCTGCGCTACCACATAAAAGACACATTGAAAACACCTATTCGCTATGAGACTCTTTTAGCGGAACACCAATATTTTCAATGAAGTAATCAACATCCCTATTTCCTGCCTTTTCAGCTTCTTCCGAAAAAAAACAGCCGGGTAGCCCGCCTTTTGTACGATGAAACAATACGCACGAACAACATTTGCCTCATTTATCGCAATCCGTAAAAGAACACTTACAAAGGCTTTCACTCCCCAAGTTGTTAGACCGTTCACAGGATGACAATTAACATTCTCCTATCTATAAATAATCTGCTTGGAATAATACTTCCAAAAAATACTATACCACGAAAATATGAATATTTCCATATGGAAAATCCAAGCCCCGAAGCGGTCAAGACGTCAACCGCCGAGGGGCTTTTTATATATACAAACCAAAACAGAAAAGGAGATTTTTTCATGGCTAATTCAAAAGAAGAATTGAAGTTAATCCGCATGAACGAAGTCGAAGCAACGGCGATAGACTGGCTGTGGTATCCCTAAGGCGACAAAGGGGACGGTATGATTTTGTCACACTCTATTTTAATATGTGACAAAATCATACCGTCCCCTATACTCGATGGTCTTCCTTACGACTCTTGAGTCCGCCTGCGTGCCGACTGGTACACCGAGGAAATAACACGGGTTAAAGAAATTATCACAAGAAGCGCGACTGCTATGCTTCCGGCTACAAACAGTGCCTCAAGACCCGTTCGAAGCGCCGCCTGCGTATCGTTTGCAAGAAGAAACGTCATGGCCTTGTACATAAGGCCTCCCGGCACCAGCGGAAAAATTGCCGGAATAATAAACAAGGTAGCAGCATCTTTACTCAAGCGTGTTGCAATTTCGGCAAGCAAGGCAATGGTGCAGGTAGCGATAAAACAACCCATAACTTGGCTGCTCCCCGCTGCCAGCATGAGTTCGTAAACAGCAAAACCACAGCCAGCTATAAAGCCAACGGGAAGCAGATAGCGACGTGGGATATTAACCATAATTGCAATGCCCATCGTACCAATGAGCGCAAACAGAAATTGGAATTGCACGGCAAACTGCGTGGATACGTCGGCATGAAGGGGTGCCGGAGCAAACCTCAGCAACATACCTGCACCACCAGCAATTGCAATGGCGACCAGCAGGGATTCTACCGTGCGAGAAACGCCCGAGAGCATATCGCCAGAAAGCAAATCACGGACGGCATTAACAATGGCCACGCCGGGCAGATACACAATGATGCTACCGATAATCATAGCGCTCAACGAGGAGCAAAAGCCGAGATTGAAAATGAGCAAGGCTAAGCCCTCTGCAAAAAAACAACTGGCAAAAACCACGATAAAACGGTTGATTTTTAAGTGTCCAATCGAGAGCGAAAAGAGATAAGCTGCAACACCAACTCCTATTGCACAGGCGCCATCTATAGGGCTCCCTCCGTTGACCATCGTAAAGAAAAAAGCGATTACTACGAGTGCCGCAAGGCGAATGGGCAGCTTAAAACCATCGAGAGCGTCTATGCGGTCAAGCTCCTTTAAGCCTTCGTTTATGCTTTCCTCAGTGTGCGCAGGTGCTGCGGTAAAGCGGCGTATAAACGTGTTGATTTGAGAAACTTTTTCTAGGTCTGTTGAGCCATGTCGCACACGTCTAATGGCAGTTTGAACCTCAGCTCGCGCCTCGTCTGCGCCAACCGAAACAATAATGCCCGTTGTGGTAATGAAACTTTGTACATATTCGATGTCGCAGGCATGGCAAATACGCTCAATGGTACTTTCGGCACGGTACACCTCAGCGCCACTTTTGAGCATTATTTCGCCAGCACGAACCGCCAGCATAAGCACTTTGTTTTTGTATGCGCTCAAAGGTTTTTTGCTTTCGTGTGTATCCATAGATTTCTCGTTTTTGTGTGCGTTCATGGGTTTTCCTACTTCGCTATTTTATAGAGCAATTCTATGATGCGGTTGGTGGCGCCAGCGGCATCAGAGCTACTGGCTGCTTGAGTCATAGAGGTGCGCAGCGTTTCGTTTTCTAAAAGCTCGATTAAGGTTTCTGCAAAAACGGGGCTGCTTAAGTCTGCATCGATTACACAGCGGGCAGCGCCTGCCTCAACAAGGGAGCGTGCATTGGCTGTTTGATGGTCATCGGTCGCATAAGGATACGGAACAAGCAGGGCTGGAATACCAAAAACGGCTATCTCTGCAAGCGAGCCTGCGCCAGCACGTGCAAGCACTACATCGGAGGCGGCAAAGGCCTCGCCCATCTGCGTGCAGTAGTCAATTGCATGCCAGCGTTTTTGTTGTTGCTCGTTAAGTGTTTGCGCAAGTTGACTGCATACGGCATCAAATTGCTTGGGCCCCGTAAGATGCACAACGTGAGTGTTGGGCTGCGCTAGTATGCTTGAAGCTTGGGTTACTACTGCTTCGTTGATGGAGCGCGCGCCTTGGCTTCCGCCAAACACCAAAAGTACGCAGGCGTTGGCAGGAATGTTGCAAGCACTGCGAAAAGACGTGCGTGCCAAGGCGCGCGCCTCAGGCTCGGCACACTCCAACAGAGAGGAGCGTACCGGATTGCCCGTGAGCTCCACTAGTGTTTCTGGCCTAAAGGTCAGCTGCTTGCGTGCCTGCTCATACGTTAAGGCAATCGCACCAACTCTTAGTCGTGCCAAAAAGCGATTTGCCCAGCCAGCCGCTGAGTTCTGCTCGTGAATAAGCACCGGGAGTCCTTTTTTTAAGGCAGCCCGACACACAGGAACAGAGGCAAAACCACCAAACCCCACCACAGCATCCGGCTTTACTTCGCCCAGCCACTTTTTTGCTAAGGTGGTCGAGCGTTGCGTATGCCACACAAAGGCAGGAAGGCTTGCTGGCTTTGAGCGATTGAACCCCTTGGATTCAAAACCTTTATACGAAATACCCTCTTGGGCTACCAGTGCTACTTCTTGTCCGTGGGTGCTTCCCGCAAAAAACAACTCGTGCCCAGCAGCTCTCAGAGCTTGTGCTACGGCAAGCGCAGGGTAAATGTGCCCAGCGGTACCGCCACTTGTTACAACAATTTTCATGCGCCCTCCTTACGATCCTTATGCTCTTTGTGCTCTTAGTGATTTTATGCTCTTTATGATTTTTATGCTTCCGTCCGCCGTGTTAATGTTCATGCGCCACACTGTCTGCCCTTTATGCGCCCGCACCACCCGCACGTCGCTGAGAACGTGCTGGTGTGCTCGCACCGTTTCTATTGCGAGAGCGTCCCGAAACAGGAAGTGCTGCAGCCTTTGAGCCCGCAGCAGGTTTAGCCCTACAAGACGGCAAGTCTGAAACATGGTCGCCTCGCATGAACGCTCCACTTGACGGCGGGGCGGGTCTATTTGCGTATGAGGCAGCCGATGGCGGAACAAAGGCCAATCTCGACATTTTAGCCGGTGCCATGCTGGGGCGAGGGGGCATCTTGGCAGCTGGTCTTTTGCCAGAACTTGGCGCGCTTGAACTCGGCACTCCGTATGCTCCCGATGCTCCTGACATTCCCTTTGCGCCTCGTGCTCCCATCGCACCTCGTGTTCCAGCTAATCCAGAGTAACCGGTTGTCCGCACGCTTGAAGTGCCAGAATATCCTGCGGTTGCCCGATTGTTGCTCGCCGCCGCTCGCACTCCGCCTGCAGTTGCCTGTGCTCCGCCTGCACTCACTCGTGCGCCAGAAGCTCGGCTCGGCATTCTGATGGGTGCTTTATCTGAAAACGCAGAGGCCTGAGCCGACCTCACAGATTGGACGCAGCGTCGCTCAGCTGTTTTGGTTGGCGCAGTATTTTTTGGAGGCTTAAAGCCCCGTGTTTTCTTTGAAGCGGAAGCTGGAGCACAAGCCGCCGATGAAGCCGATGCAGAAGCAGGGGCACCACCAAACGCTGGACGAGCTGGTTTTGGTGAAGTATTAGGACGCTTGCGCTCACGCTGCGTTGTGTCGTGCGAAGTTTTGCTCTTTGCGCCTCCCTCGATAATAAGAAGCTCATCACGACGCTGCGTTGAGCGGTCGCGCGAATCTGAGTGAAAAGCAACCGAAAGCACCAGCCCCACCAAAATCATGGACGAAAGCAGCGAAGTACCGCCCGCACTAATAAACGGCAGAGGCTTACCCGTAATGGGCGCAAGGCCCAAAACGCAGAGCATATTTATAAAGGCCTGAAGCCCAATAAGCGTCGCAGCAGAGCCCGCAATCATACGTCCCGTAACATCGGGGGCGTTGCGGGCAACCATGAGGCCCGAAAAAACAAACAGCACAAAAAGCAGTGCGGTTGCAAAGGCTCCCAAAAGACCAAGTTCCTCACCAATAATGGCAAAAATGAAGTCGTTTTGCGCCTCGGGGAGATAGAGGAACTTCTGGTGAGATTGTCCCAGCCCCACGCCCGCTATGCCTCCCTCACCAAAAGCGTAGAAGGAGTTGATAATCTGATAGCCCTCCTCAAGCGGAGCAGCCCACGGGTCGATAAACGCCATCATACGACTTTGCCTAAAGCTCGCCATCATAATTGCAAAAACAGCCACAACACATAGTATGCCGAGGTAGGTTGCAACAATGCGTCCGGGAACGCCACCGAGCCACATAACAACGGCAACACCAACAAGCGCAATAACAGCCGTTCCTAGGTCGGGCTGCGCTAAGAGCAGGAGCGTCGGAATGGCAACACCAAGGATAATGCACCCCAAACGCCAGCCTGTGAACTTTGACTCATAAAGTTTGGCAACAAAATGAGCGGTAATGAGCATGAGGGAGATTTTAACCAGCTCGCCGGGCTGGAAGTTAAAGCCGCCAATTTCAATCCACCGCTTTGCACCAAGAGCCTCGTCACCCTTAAGAAGGGTGTAGGCCAACAGAAGCGCAATTACTACCCAAAGAGCCCATATTAGACCCCAGACGATAACACGTGCGTTGCCCGTGATAAGTCGGTGGTAGTTTACGGCAGCCAAAACGATTGCAATAACAACGCCTATAGCTACAAATTGCAGCTGCTTTATGAAGTAGAAAGCAGGATCGCCCGTGTCAACAAGAGCCGTGATGCTCGAGGCGCTGTAGACCATGACTAGACCAAATATCAACAGCAAGACTACCGAAACGATAAAGAGAATACGTGCCCACACAACCATTGAACCGCCCACCAGCGAAAATGCTGGAGTTTTTTTGGTTTGAGCTTTAGTTTGAGCTTTAGTTTGGGCTGCTTGCTTGTTCTGAGCCGATTGTTTGCTCTGGGCCGCCTGTTTGTTCTGAGCCGCCTGTTTGTTGTTTTTGGACGACTGCTTATTTTTGCCCTGAGCCTTTGTGCTGGCAGAGGTGGTTGTGGTTGCACGACGAGATGCACCCGAGGAGGGTGCTGTTTCTCTCGATATGTTAGGCACAACTCTCAAGCCCACCTTACTAACACAGCTCCTTTGCAGCTAGCATTGCCTTCTCGGCAGCTTCTCGGGGTCGAAGCCCAGCACGCAGGCCAGCAACAAACTCCTTAAATGCCCCGCCACGTGCCTCAAAACACGGAAACTCATCAAACGAAGCGCAGGCGGGCGAAAGGAGAATCGTATCTCCCTCTGCACTTGCAGCAACCGCCGCCACGCACGCTTCAGAAAAATCTTTAAGAGGCAAAACTTCAAATGCGTCGCAGGTGCTAAACGCCTTATAAAGTCGCTCGCCAGCCTCGCCGTAGCAAAGCACCGTCTTGCAATTTCTTGAACAGGCGGTAACCAGTTCATCAAGCTCGGTGCCCTTGTCGCTGCCGCCAAACAGTGCGATAACCTTACGACCCTCGTCGTCACCAAAAGATTCCACCGCTTTAATAGCGGCGTCGGTGTTGGTAGCCTTGGAGTCGTTGTAGAAGCGAACGCCATCAACCTCACCACAGGGCTCAAGCCGATGCTCAGGTGCGCTAAAGCTCTGCAGGCCCTGAGTAACCTGCTTGGGGTTTGCGCCAACGTGCAACGCAACACTTGCCGCCAATAAAGCGTTTGTAATGTTGTGAGGGCCACGGATTTTGAGGTCTGCAATATGACAAAGCTCGTGCGGTTTTTTATCGAGCACCACCGTAAGCGTATGGGAATCAGGCGAAACATAGGCAGCGTTTTGTGCGCCGCACTGCGCTGCCATACTGTGGTACAGGCCCTCGCATGTTCCCACACCAATGCTGGGCTGGTTGTTTGCCCGCAACGTGCGCAGTGCGGCGCACGCCGGCTCATTGGTAGCATCAACCACCGCAAGGGACTCGGCAGCAAGGTTTGCAAAAATCTTAAGCTTAGCCTGCTCGTAGGCCTCATACGAACCGTGCCACGAGAAGTGGTCGGGCGTAATGCCCAGGAGCACCGACGTATCTGGAGCAAATTGCACCGTTGAGTACAGCTGATAGGACGAAAGCTCCGCAATTAAGTATTCGTCGGCCGAGCGCTTAACAATTGCCTCAATACATGGGTTGCCGATGTTGCCAACCGTGCGAGCCTTTATGCCTGCCTCGTTGAGCAAATGGGCAATGAGCGAGGTGGTGGTGGTTTTTCCGTTTGTTCCCGTAACGCCAATCCAGCGCTCAGGCGATATGCGCCACGCCAATTCTGGCTCGCAAATAAGTTCTTTTGCGCATTTGAGGGCACTTTGGTAAAACGGCGTGTGATACGGAATACCCGGACTTGCTATGGCAAGATCGTAGTTTCCGTGAACTTCCTGCTCGCCAACGTAAAGTGCTAGTTTGAATGGCAATTTATCTTGACTCAAGTTACGGTCTTTGAGCCACCCTTCTAAATCAGCGGCGTCACCAGCAGAAAGACCAAAAATTGCAAGACTGTTAAGCTGCTTAGCATGAGAAACAAAGTACTCGAAAATCGCCCTCCCGGTAACCTTACAGCCGAGAAGACACACGTCTCCAAAAGAGCATGATTCAGAGATACCGCCTAGTTTGTTGTTAGCTACGTTTGCGGTCATGCCCTGATTATACCTTAAATTGAGAAATAAAGTGGCAAAAAGGGATTTTTTGGTAATTTTTTGTAGCTGGCGAAAAAGCACGAAATGTCCAGAGTTTTTTTACAAAAAGTTCAAAAAAATCGACGTACAACCTGCCTGTCAAGCGTAATTGCTGGTCAGGACCGTAAGGCTTTTTCAAGTAAGAACTGGCTAATAAATAAGTAATAAAAAATATAGAAAAAGGATAGAAACGGTACAGACTCCAGCAAGAATCGCTTGCTATGGTGAAGGCTGTACACAGAGCCTTGGGTGGTACTCCGGTTTCGATTATTCAATTCGATAATTGAAAGGGGTCCTACTTATGGGTAATACCTTTTTTGAACTTTTATTCGGCCTTGTGCCGACACTTGTTCAACTGATCGTGCCTATTGTGATAGGCCTGAGAGGACGAAAGGAGGCTACAAAGGTTGTAAATATTGAGCGCATTTTCGTCGAGATTAACATCGCGGCGCCAAATGCGCGGAAGTCGCCTAAGCGCAAGCAATAGACGACTTCCCAAAAACTACAACCGGAGTACCACCCCAACCAAAGGGTTCTGTGTACTCCCTTAATGGGTATTGTACCACATTTTGAAATTAGGCTTATAGGACAAAACGCGTTGATAGAGTTATCGGTCAGAAAACTAATAGGTCGTCCTCTTGCGGCAATGTGAGGGGTGGCTGCGCCGCATGGATGCTGCCTGCAAGATGACGGTTGGTGCGGCGTTTAGATATACTCCAAAATGCGGGGGGCGACTTGCTTTTTGCGGGAAAGAATGCCCGGCACCCATACGCTGCCTTCGGCAAACGAAACCTTAAACACTCGCTCGACAATGCGAGGATCTCCGGCTAGCAAAAGCTGGGAGCCCTCCGCAATAACATCGGTTATGAGCAAGAGCGCAAAGGCATAACCACGCTCAGCCACCAACTGCTCAAGACGCTCGGTCAAAGCTTTTTCATGCTCAAGAATATTGGCCAAAGAAACTGTTTCGTACTGCGCAATGAGTACGGTTGTCTCCCCCACTTCAAACTCTTTTGCGTCAGCGCCCGTGATAGCCTCAATGGTAGGAGGACTTGCAGCATCTCGACTGCCAAATAAGTCGATGCCAAATTGCAGGGCCTCAACACCAATAGCCTCGCCTAAGAACTCAGCCATTTCTTTGTCGGTAGGCGTGCAGGTGGGAGATTTGAGCAGCACGGTGTCGGTCATAATGGCAGAAAGCAAAGCAGCAGCAATGTGCCGTGGAATGGGAACGCCATGCCGCCTAAACTCAAGCGTCACAATAGTTGCCGTTGAACCGAGCGGGTAGTTAATAAATTGAATGGGCTTGAGGGTCTGAATATCGCCGATGCGGTGGTGGTCAACTATCTCTAAAACCTCTGCATCTGCAACACCGGGCGCACCTTGGGCAATCTCATTGTGATCAACAAGAATAACGCGGCGGCGGGGTGTGCGTGCAAGATCGGTGCGCGTAACAATACCAATACAGATGTCATCGTCATCTAACACCACTGCCTCACGCAAAGGAGAGTTGAGAATGTCATCGGTTGCATCTTTGAGGAGCGCATCGGGTTTTAAGATGTATGCGCCATCGTCGAGATAGTCTGCCACACATTCAGAAAGAGTTTCTTGACGAGAGCGAGCACTTTCAAGCTCGGAAATAAAAAGCTCTGCGAGCATACGAGTGGTAAAAAGTCCTTGGTATTTGCCCTCAGAATCCGTAACTACCAAAGCACGCTTGTTGCGCTCTCGCATGAGCAGACCTGCGTCAAGAAGACTTGCTCCGGCAGGAATACTGATAACGCCTTCGGTCATCGCATCGCAAACACGACTGTGCAGATGCGGAATAACCGCAGGAGCCTTAAGCCCGTAGCTCTCAAAAACCCAGCGGGTTTCATGAGGCAGCGGACCAAGGCGCACCGCCTCATACGTGTTGGCGGGGTCAAGCTGTTGCTTAAGGTACGCATACGCAAGCGCACTGCAAATAGAATCGTTATCGGGGTTTTTATGCCCAAGCACTAAAACCGGTTGCATGTTCCTCCCTCGGTGGAGCCAGCCTATCAGTTCAACTACTTCTTTTCTTGGCGAGCTAGCCTATCAGCTCAACAACGTCTTTACTTGGCGAGCTAGCCTATCAGCTCAACAACGTCTTTGGCAATCATCAGCTCTTCATTGGTAGGGATAATGAGAATCTTAACCTTTGAGTTTGCCGCTGAGATGGTACGCTCGCCGCCCCGTTTAGCATTAAGCTCTGCATCCAGAACAATTCCTAGATCATCAAGTCCTTCAAGTATCATACGGCGCATGCGATCGCAGTTCTCGCCAACGCCTGCCGTAATTACAATCGCATCAATGCCGCCCATCGAAAACACATAAGAGCCAATATAGCGCTTGACCGCATACGAATACAGCTCGTAGGCAAGTATTGCGCGCTCATTTCCAGCCTCTGCAGCAGCTCGCACATCGCGCAAGTCGTTAGAAAGACCCGAAACACCGAGCAAGCCCGATTTTTTGTTCATAAGGTCATTGGCCTCAGCGGGTGTCATATTTAGCTCGCCGATAAGATAGGTAACGATGGCAGGGTCGATGTTGCCACAGCGCGTACCCATCATCAAGCCCTCAAGCGGCGTAAAGCCCATCGACGTATCAACCGACTGACCTTTGTCAACCGCAGTTATCGAGCAGCCATTGCCCAAATGACAGGTAATAATTTTAAGTTCGTCGATGGGCTTATCGAGCATCGCTGCGGCGCGTTCAGCGACGTAGCGATGCGAAGTGCCATGAAAACCATAGCGGCGAATTCGCTCGGTTTCGTACAGCTCATAGGGCAAGGGATACATATAAGAACGTGCTGGCATGGTCTGGTGGAAAGCCGTATCAAAGACTGCGATCTGAGGCTTGTCGCCCATAATATCGGCGCACGCCTCAATGCCCATAATGCCCGCAGGATTATGCAAAGGCGCAAGCTTTGAACATTCCTTAACTTTATCGAGTACGTCTTGGTCAATAAGCACTGATGACGAAAAATACTCGCCGCCATGCACCACGCGATGCCCCACCGCATCTATCTCGTCAAGAGATTTGATAGCACCATCTGCTGGGTCAATAAGCGCATCGATGGCTGCCTGAACCGCATCGTGATGGTCTTTTAGGTGTACCTCGATCTTACGCTCGTTATCGTCAAGGCCATACTTGTGAAAGCTGTCCTCTGAGCCAACGCGCTCGCAAAGACCTATTGCAACAACCTCCTCAGTTGCCATGTCAATGAGCTGGTACTTGAGGGACGAGCTTCCTGCATTCATAACAAGGATTTTCATAGTTCTCCATTCTTTATCGTATTCCTCAACGAGGACTTATGGGGCATAAAACCAAGGGCACAAAATCAAGCAGGCTGAGCGGCAAGAGAGCGCCTTCATATAAGCAAGCGCACCGCAAAGCTACCCTACCTGGTCGGACAAACAAAGACTAATCTGCGGGGCCCATGCGAATGGGCAAGCGCATTCCGCCCAATACGTGTACGTGCAGGTGATGCACCGTTTGCCTTGCATCATCTCCCGTATTGGCGACAATGCGATAGCCGTTCTCTTCAATACCTTTTAGCTCGGCTACCTTTTTTACCGTTGAAAAGACCTTGCCCAACACCTCACTTGGCACATCATCGCCAATGTTGGCATAGTGCTGCTTAGGAATGATGAGCGTATGGACGGGCACTTGCGGATTAACGTCTTCAAACGCAATAACGTCATCGTCCTCATACACAACGGTAGCAGAAATCTCCCCCGCCGCTATCTTGCAAAACATGCAGTCTGTCATATAAGCTCCTCGTAAAAACGTAAGCACAACAAAAGAAATCTTTGGTTAATCGCTCAGTGTCAAGCGTTTGGCAGCAAATAGCAAGTGCTACGCGTCACACACTAACGGCGTACCATGGTAAGCAAATACAGCAAGTACAGCAGCGATGACAGAGCAGCAGCCACATAGGTAAGCGCAGCAGCGCGCAAAACTGATTTAGCTCCGCCACTTTCTTGCGCTGTTACCGCAGGATTTGACCGAATGTAGGCAAGGCCACGACTCGTTGCATCAAACTCAACCGGCAGCGTAACCACTTGGAACAAAATAACTGCACCATAGAGAATTATGGCAAGCCAGATGAGCTGCGTTGCACCAGGGATAGCCTGAGTAAGCATAAAAATACCTGCCATGAGTACCAGCATCCAAGAGTTTGAGGCAAGATTGACCACGGGCACCAAAGAACCACGAAGCTTAGCTGGCGCATATCCTCTAGCATGCTGCACCGCATGACCACATTCGTGGCAGGCAACCGCCGTTGCTCCAACCGTCGCACGGTCGTGCACGCTTTCCGAAAGAGACACGACATTATTTCTCGGATCAAAGTGGTCTGACAAATCTCCCTCAATACCAGGAATCTTTTGAATAGTAACATGGGTCAAGCCGTTGGCATCAAGCATATTGCGCGCTACCTCAGCACCTGTAAGTTGCGTTGAGATAGGAACTTGACTCCATTTCTTATACGTCGATTTGATGAGAAACTGAGAGCCAGCTCCCAAAGCGAGCGTAACCACAAGAACTAACAGATAAGTTAAATCCATGACTTCTCCTTTTCAACAATTTACCTATTCCACACACCTGCCATAAAGGCTCTTTTTAGCATACTTTCATTGCTTGTTGTATAGTACCGCACTTTGCCTTTCATGGTAACTCTCGTAAGGTAACTTTTACCGAATTATCTTCAAGGTGAAGCGCCAGGCGTCCCGCAAGAAGATCGAGCAGCTCTGCGCCCACAATTTCGCGCCGCCAACCCTGCAAAATTGGTACGTTTTCGTGTTCGCCTGCTATTACCTGCGACAAATCGTCACGATTTCCCAACACCGTTGGAGCAATGTTATTCTCTTGGGCACGCAAACGAAGCAACGCATACATGAGGTCAAGACTCGCCGCCGTTTCAACACCACGAGAAACTCCTCGTTCAGGGCGGGGCCACTGCTCCTCGGGCAAAGCACGAGCTTTTTCAAGAACCGAAAACACCTCTTTTGCCCAATGCTCTCCGAGCTTCTCGCGCACGCCACGCACCTCAAGCAAGTCATCTACCGAAGGCGGCTCACGGCGCACTATCTCTATTATTTGTTCGTCGGATAAAACCCACCGGCGAGGAGAGTTTTTTCGTTTTGCAATGCGTTCTCGCCACAGGGCAACCGCCTGTATGAGCGCAAGTTTTCGTGGCGGAAAAGACTGCACACCTTTGACCTTATGCCAAAGCTTATCAAAGTCAAGCTGATAGTTTTTTGCGTCGCTTATGCGTTCAAACTCTTCATCAAGCCAACTCAAACGACCCAGCTTGTCGAGTTCTGCAACCATGGTGCGATAGATTTGCGGTAGGTAGGCTACATCAGCCAAGGCATACTCGATCTGATGCGAGGTTAAGGGACGCTTAAGCCAGTCGGTAAAGGTGTCACGCTTGTCAAGCTGAACGTCACAATGCAAGCGCACCAGATTTGCAAGGCTAATTTGGTGAGAAGCCCCCAGCAAGGTTGCCGCATACTGGGTGTCAAAAAGGGGCTTGGGCACAATGCCAAACTCGTTATAAATAATTGCACAATCCTGGTCGCTTGCATGGATTATTTTTGTAATGTTGGGATTTTCGAAAAGCTGCGCCAAAGGTTGTAAGTCTTGTATAGCCAAAGGGTCAATGACGGCACTTACTTGTTCGGTTGCACACTGAATAAGGCAAAGTTTTGCGCTGTAGGTTCGCTCCCGTATAAACTCGGTATCAAGGGCCAAAATGTCTGAATGGGTCGCCTGTGCAACAAAATCATTCAGTTTTTCTAAAGTGTCAATATACACACGCTCTCCGTTCTAGCCCTTTCATAGTTTGACGCATATTTTGCTAGCCGTTCGCTTATCGCCTGCTTGCGTATCTTTGGTTCATTCATCATACTCTTTTTTGCTATAGTTGAATACGACAATGGGCAATGCTCGACGAATGACAGGACAAATATCATGCGCACGCTTATCATCAACAATCTGAGCAGCGGACTGCAAGACGGCGCTGTGTATGACTTTATGAGAAAACTCAATGGCGATGGCGATGAGCTTGTTGTGCGCTCGACCAACGGTTCAGCCAATGGTTCGACGGCAATAGAGAGCCTGCTTTCCGATGCCACCAGTTTTGACCGAGTGGTTGCAGCAGGCGGCGATGCGACTATCTCGGCAGTGGGTTATGCCCTGCGCAATTCGGGCGTTCCCCTTTTGCCGTTTCCTGCTGGAACGGGAAATCTCATCGTTACCAACCTTGACCAGCCCGAAGAGCCCGTTGCTTTGGCAAAATTGGTGCGAGAAAATACAACGGTTGACTATGATTTGGGCGAACTCAGTTTTGAAACCGAGGAGGGCAAGCAAACGCGAGGTTTTGCTGTTATGGCAGGTGCTGGTTATGATGCACGTATTATGGAGGATTCTGAAAAACTCAAAGGGCTGCTCGGCCCTATGGCGTATCTTGCCTCGGCCATCACCAATCCCCTACCAACGGTCGCTCACTTTACCATTACTCTCGATGATAAGGTTCTTGAAATAGATGGCATTGCGGTTTTGGTCATTAACTTTGCCAAGATTTTTCCTGACGTTGCCATAACACACGGAAACGACGCACGCGACGGTTTGTTTGAGGTTGCCGTTATTAAGTCGCATAGTGCTATTGAGCTTTTGCCCGCCGTATTTGGGGCTTTTCTCGACCGAGATGGTTTGTTTCCAGGACGCGCCGATGCGCTTGAAGTTTGCTTGTCTAAGACGGTGCGGGTAGAGTCTGACCCACCTTTGGCAATACAGTTTGATGGAGAACCCACGGGTGCCTGCACGCCTTTTGAAGCTCGTTTGTTGCCGCAAGCTTGTCGTTTTGTAGTTACCGAAAAAGAACACGAGCGTTGTTCGTAGGTGCTTAATAACCTAAACGCTTTGCAGAACTGACTGAAACAGCGACCATATATGAACAACTTGTGATACAATTCTTGGCATGAAAAAGTCCTACGCCCGCCTTTTGGGGAAACGGGGACTTTTTTTGTTTTCGGTCTTAGAAATTGACCGAAGCAGTGACCATATGCGGACAGCTTGTGATATAATATTCACATGAAAAAGCCCTACGCCCGGTTTACTACGGACACGAGGGCGTTTTCTATTTCCCTAGCCACCTGATTTTTCCACTTTTACCAATATACAAGACCTCGTCTACGGTAAAAATCATCACCTTGTCACTCTTTTCGGGTTTATATTGTATATGAGGCATGAGTTTCTTTATCTGCTTAATTACTACAGTTTCTGAAACCTCGCCCGTGTTTTCAAAAACTACTCTAACGGGCGATGCGTCACCTAACCTACGCCATTTCCAAGCCGCATCTCCAAGATTAGCACTCACAGCAAAGAAAGTTTCACATTTTGACGACTTAATCTCCCACAATGCTTTGCACATCGTCAGGTCTATGTTGGCAGCTGCTTTGGGGTTCTCCTCGTTAACTGTAAAGCTAAACCCGCTCAACTGGAGCTTTCTGATTACACGTTTTTCGTCTGCAGAGAGCCTCTCAAAAGCTTTGAGATACGTAACCGTTCCTTCTGCGGTTTGGCGGCTTAGCGTTGGAGTGCGCCTTGAAAAACAACACCTGCGCAGACGTACACAACACCTAACCAGTTTTCGCAGCATAGCGACCATCGCGCAGCCGAACAATTTTGCGCTTGAGTTCCAAACCTGACAAAAGACGTATGACCTCTAAAAGATCAGGCACTTGGTTTTTGCTTTCGTTGTTTTGCTGCGTAGATGCCGCAAGAGCCCCAACAAGCTCCTCGGCACGCAAGGACTGGGCGGTACAAGCTTTAAGTATGTCCGCTTCCTTTTTACTCAGTGACAAAGTGGTGTTGTTTTGGGCGGCGACTTCGGGTGTGGTGCGTGCAGCCACGTCTTGCGAACCTGCTTCCTCAAGGTTCACTCCAAAAATGCCTGCAAGCGTATCGTCAAAGCTGTCAAGATCAATAATGGGATACGCACCCTGCAAAATCAGACGATTAGAACCGTGCGACTCTCTAGAGTCAATGGAGCCTGGCACGGCGAGCACATCTTTGCCTTGCGCAAGCGTATAGTCCGCCGTTGAAAAGGTGCCGCTCGGCAAACCTGCTTCTACTATGAGTGTTGCGTACGCTAAAGCAGCAATAATGCGATTGCGTTTGCGAAACGCCCACCGCAAAGGCGGCGTATCCCATGGAGCCTCAGAAATTATTAGCCCGCCGGTGGCAAGCACTTCCTCAAAAAGAACACGCCCTCGCAATGGATAGACAACATTTGCACCACAGCCCAAAACAACGATGGTCTTGCCACCGGCTTCAAGCGCACCACGATGCGCTGCCTGGTCACAGCCGATAGCTCCTCCCGAAACCACAACTAAGCCTGCTTGCGCTGCCCGGCGAGCAAAACGATGAGCACAGCTTTGGCCATAGGGGCTTGCCTTACGTGCGCCAACAATGGCAAGCGAGGGCAGCGCAAGCAGGCCAACTTCTCCCACACAATATAAACGTTTGACAGGCTCTTGTAGCTCGCTCAAATCAGACGGAAACAAGGGGTGCCCTGCGGCTATTTCTGAGCGAGAGCCGTTAAGAGTAGCAGCGCTCATAGTCCGTCCTCCCCGTCTGCCCTAAAGGTAATCGCCTCTAAGAGATGCTCATTGCTCACCTTTTCTTGCTGCTCAATGTCGGCGATGGTGCGGGCAACGGCAAGCGCACGCATAATGCCTCGCCCACTGAGATGGTAGTGGCGTGCCATATCCTCAAGACAACTAAGCTCTTTTGCACCAAGAAAACACGAGGCGATAAGACGTGCGCCTTTTCCTGTTGGCGCTTCGCCCTTCTCACACGCTTCGCACACTTCGCCTCCATCGCACGCTTCGCCCTCTTCGCCCCCATCGTACACTTCGTACACTTCGCTCACATCGCCCACTTCTCCCACGTGTGCAGCCAGCTCCTCAACAGGCTTTGCTACAGACTCCACACTCTTGTTCTTGCCTTTGCCCTTGTGCGTGAGCATATCTTCAGACATTTCGGCAAAAGCAGCCTCTCGTTTTTCCCGATAAGCACGTGCCTGCAAAACCCCCTCGCGCAAAGCCATCGAGCTCGTGCCCTTCCCCGTTCTTAAGACCTGCGTGGGGTCGCTTCGCCACACTTTTACTATCAAATCAAACCTATCCATAAGCGGACCCCCAATGCGTCCTTGATAATTAGTAATTTGGGCAGGAGTACAGCGACAAGCGTGCTGTGCGTCACCGTAGTAACCGCACGGGCACGGATTGGCAGCACCTACCAGCAAAAAGCGTGCAGGAAACACCACCGTACCGCGCGCACGCGCCAAAGAAACCAGACCAGTTTCTATGGGTTGACGCAGCATCTGTAAAACAGCGTTGCCAAACTCAGGCATTTCATCCAAAAACAAAACACCGCTGTGCGCCAGCGAAACCTCCCCAGGAGATGCCGGCGAACCGCCACCCATCAAACCTGCCTGCGAGGCACTGTGGTGCGGAGAGCGAAAGGGCTGAAAGCCAGCTAGAATCCCATCAAAAGATAAGCCAGCAACCGAGTGAATCATTGCGCTTTCAATACGTTCATTTTTATCAAGCGGCGGCAAAATAGTGGGCAGGCGTGCAGCCATCATCGACTTTCCCGAGCCGGGAGGCCCTACCAGCAAAATGCCATGCGAGCCAGCAGCGGCAATTTGCAGGGCTCGTTTTGCCACATCGTTGCCGTCAATTTCGCAAAAATCAAAGTCCATTTCTGCATGCTGCGTAGTGCGAGCATTCGGCAGCATAAACTCACCCGTGTGCAAATCGGCAAGCGAAGCTATACAAAAATGCTCAGACTCAGAAAGCTCATACACACCTTGCTCGACGGGTGCCGTTAGCAAGCCAAAACCAGCCTCATGGGCGTGCTTCTCGTAAGCAAGCAAACCTTTGACGGGGCGCACCGAGCCATCGAGCGAAAGCTCACCAACACAAACGTACTCCCCAATAAGCTCGGGCGCAAGCTGCTCGGTGGCAATCAAAATCCCCAGAGCAATGGGCAGATCAAAACCTGATCCTATCTTTTTTAGTGAGGAGGGTGCGAGATTTACCACCACATGGCGCTGGGGCACCTCAAAGCCTGCGGCAATAAGCGCAAGACGCACACGCAAGCGTGCCTCCTGCACCGCCAAATCGGGCATGCCCACTATAGAGATACCCGGCAAACCGCTGCCAATGCTTACTTCAACGGTAACGGGCAGGGTCTCCACGCCATTTATGGTCGCCGTATTAACACACGCCATACGCTCCGTTCTGCCTCGCATCATGCCTCCTTTCTGGTGGACGTCGCTCGCTGCATCATTCACCAACACCAAAAGCATCTCGATGATGGCGCAGCAAAGCCTGAGCTTCTTCAATGAGCACCACCGCAATAACATCAAAACGTACCCGAGAGCTCGGCTGTGCGTGGGCTGCCAGATAATGAAGTGCAATGCGCTCATACTTGCTCCGCTTGTCGCGTGTTATGGCGTCCTCAGGAAAGCCAAGGTTAAGAGATGAGCGAGTTTTGACCTCTATGAATGCAAGGTCATCGCCCTCACGAGCAATAACATCTGCCTCCCCTGCCCCACAACGCCAGTTGCGCTCAAGTATTTGAATGTTGTTTTCTGCAAGATAGAGGCAAGCGACCTCCTCACCTTTTCTCCCTATTTCTTTGGCTTTTTTGGTGTTGCGAGCAGGTGAGGCGGCTGCGTTTTTTGCGCGGCTGGCTGGCGGCGCAACAGGTTTCTTGATGGTACGTGCCGGTGATAAAGATTTGCGTTCGAGATTGCGTGTTTGATTGCGTGTTTCTCTGGATTTTTCTCCCTCGACAGGTCGCTCCATAACTGCTCCTGCCCGTGCTTCCATCGGTACTTCTGCGTGTTCCATGATGCTCCTTTCTACGTGCTGCCCTCCTTTTGGGCAACTGCGGAAAGCCATCATGGCACACGATTCTGTACCGGCTCTGTACCGTTTCTATACGTGGGTTATATTTTTTCTTACTTTTTTATTAGCCAGTTCTTACTTGAGCGAGGCAAAACTGCAAAACCGCTGCTCGAACGCTAGAACAGAGATTCTTGCATAAAATTGGTGCAGAATGTTTTTCGATGTATTTTGGAAATCCCGTGTTCTTTTATGGCTTCAATATGCTTGGCAGAGGCATAACCCTTGTTCTGGGCCAAACCGTACTGTGGATGCAGAACATCGAACTTTTCCATAAGGGCATCGCGTGTTACTTTGGCAACAATGGAGGCGGCGGCAATACACGCAACCGAACTATCCCCTTTGATGATGCAGCGTTCGTTCGGGTGAATGTTTACCGGATTTCCATCGATGAGTACCGCATCGGGCTCAAGACCCGTTTTGACGAGCGCCTCAAGCATGGCTATCCGCAAGGCACGAGCCATACCTAAAGAGTCAATGCGCCGAGGTGCAACGTGTCCAATCCCAATGGCAACTGCCTGCTCAAAAATCTCTGCATGCAACTTTTCACGCTTTTTGGCGCTGAGTTTTTTTGAGTCATCAAGCCCAACTATGAGGGGCGCAAGCGGCAGGGCAACAGCAGCGACCGTAAGCGGCCCTGCCACCGCACCTCTGCCAACCTCATCTATCCCTACCACCACTGCATTTGCGTAGGTCTCACGCTGTAAGGAATACAGCTCGAGCGTTCGCTCATCTACCGATTGGTCTGTTGCTTGCTTGCCCACACAGCTCCTTACGATAAAAAAATGACGCCCGCATGAGCGCCATTTTGACTAACAACTAAAATCTTAGAGGTACGTGCCGTCAAACTGTTCAAAACAGAGCGGTCAGTGCCTTGCGCCTAAAAGCCCTTCTCACGAATACGGGCGGCCTTACCAACTTTCTTACGCAAGTAATACAGTTTGGAACGACGCACCGCACCATGACGTACCAGTTCGATTTTGTCGATTTTTGGTGAATGTACCGGAAAAGTACGCTCAACGCCAACACCAAACGAGATTTTGCGAACGGTAAACGTTTCGCGGTTTGATGAACCATGACGACGGATAACGTCACCTTGGAACACCTGAATACGCTCACGGTTACCCTCTTTAATGCGGTAGTGAACCTTTACGTTATCTCCCACACCAAAGGCGGGAAGATCCTCTTTGATTTGCTGTTGCTCAAGTGCGCGAACAATGTCCATGGTTGTTTAATCCTCTCATATACTTCCGTCAGCAAAAGCACTGGCAAAATTGCACAATTGGGTATTATATAACAAGGTGGGGTGTTCGTGCAACCAGATTTTTTTGAGCAACTTTGCCCCGAAGGCTTTTTGCATACGGAGCGCACATCATAGCACTACTGCGTGCGCTCAGCAGCTTGAACCACGTGCTTGGCAAGCACGCTGGTGGTTACGGTGCCCACTCCTCCGGGAACGGGCGTAAGAGCCTCCACCACCTCAAGTGCCGCCTCAAAATCAACATCGCCTACCAATGCGCCGGTTTCATCAACGTTGATACCCACGTCTATAACAGTCTGACCAGCACGCAGGTACTCAGCGCCTAGCATTTTAGCCTGCCCCACGCAGGCAATAACAATATCGGCATCACGCACCACGGCTGGCAAATCTACCGTATGCGAGTGGGCAAGAGTCACTGTGGCGTTGCGGTCAAGCAGCATCAGGGCAACTGGTTTGCCTACTACCAAGCTGCGCCCCACAACCACCGCACGTTTTCCAGCAAGCTTTATGCCAAAGTGGTCAAGTATCTCCATGCAGGCATGAGGTGTGCAGGGAACAAAACTCCCTTTCCTACTGGTGAACACCGCAGCTGAGGTTTTATCGGTAATACCATCTATGTCTTTGTTTGCATCAAGCGCATTACGCACCACGTCATCATCTAGGTGGGCTGGAAGCGGGCGCAACAATAAAACACCATGCACGGTGGCATCAGCATTAAGTTCATGAATGAGGGCAAACAGCTCGTCTTGGGTGGCTTCCTCGGGCAAGGCAAAACTTTTAACCAACACGCCAACAGCCTCGCAGCGCTTGGTAGCACCTCGCTCGTAAGAAATCTCATCGGCTCGCTTTCCCAAACGCACAATGGCAAGCTGGGGATGTATACCTTGCGTCTTCAGCTCCTCGGCAGCACGAGCCGTACGCTCGTTGAGCGCAGCAACAACTTCTGCCCCTGAAAGTATTTGAGCCACGGTGTTCCTTTACTAGGTCAGCCGGTCGGCAACTGCTTCAAAAATGCGGTCAGCTTTTGCAGCATATTCACTTACGAGCGCATCGGTTTGCCTGTTGAGTTCTTGGGCGTACTCTTGGTCGCTCATAAAGCTCGTGTTAATAAAGATATTCAAACTCGCCGCTTGAAGCGCAGCCTTGCAGCACAACACGCCACAACCAACGTCGCTTACGGCAAGGGCGGTTCCCTTCTCGGCAAATTGTTCATGCAGCTCGATTGCCTCAGCACAGCACTCCATAATTTCTATGGGCACGGTACAGCATTTGCGCAAACAAAGCTCCATGACCTGCTTCTTTTCCAGAACTTGCTCTGGGGTTTCGGTAGGCATGCCGTAGGCGCGTGACAAGGGTTCAAACACCTCTGCATCGCGCTCAACCAGCTCAAGCAGCACGGTTTGAAGCACATTAGCAGCAGCCTTAAGCTCAATGATATCTGCTTGAACCTCAGCGTAGCGAGGTTTGCCCATGGTAAGCGAGCCCACCATATTGCCGAGTGCAACGCCTACCGCACCCACCAAGGCAGCAGCGCCGCCACCGCCCGGCACAGGCGCTTTCGAGGCCAAAACTTCAATGAAATCAGAACAACTTTTATCCGTATAGGACATTAGAACAACCCACTTATCTTTCCGGACGCATCAACGTCAATTTTTTCTGCACTTGGAGTTTTAGGCAAGCCGGGCATCGTCATAATGTCGCCCGTAAGCGCAACGATAAAACCAGCACCGGCAGAAACCTTGAGATTACGAATGGTCACCTTAAAATCGCGTGGCGCACCAAGCAGGGCAGGATTATCAGAGAAACTGTACTGCGTTTTTGCCATACAAACAGGGCAGCTACCAAACCCGAGCTTGGTCAAGACTTCAGCCTGAGCCTTTGCGCCTGCCGTAAGCTCAATGGCATCAGCATGATAAATCTTTGTCGCTATCGCCTCAATCTTTTGTTCTATCGACAAATCCTCCTCATAGGCAAAAGCGAACTGAGCTGGTTGCTCGGCAAGACGTACCACTTCTTCTGCCAGCGCAATACCACCCTCGCCACCTTTTTCCCACACCTCAGACAGGGCAACATTAACCCCAAGCTCTTTGCACTTTTTCTCAACGAGAGCAAGTTCTGCCTCGCTGTCCGTTGGGAAGCGGTTAATAGCCACCACGGCTGGGAGTTTGAATACTTGTGTGATGTTTTCAACGTGCTGCAACAAATTGGGCAAACCAGCCTCAAGAGCAGCAAGATTCTCAGTACCAAGATCATCTTTGGCAACGCCGCCGTGATTTTTCAAGGCACGCACCGTGGCAACTATCACCACAACACTCGGTGTAAGACCCGCAAGGCGGCATTTGATGTTAAGGAACTTCTCGGCACCTAAATCTGCACCAAATCCTGCCTCGGTAATAGCGTAGTCGCCAAACTTCATAGCAAGTTTGGTTGCCATAACAGAGTTACAGCCATGGGCAATGTTGGCAAAAGGTCCTCCGTGGACAAAGGCAGGAGTTCCTTCGAGCGTTTGCACCAAATTGGGCTTAAGTGCGTCTTTAAGCAGTGCGCACATAGCCCCTTGCGCTTTGAGGTCGGCAGCAGTAACGGGCTCGCCAGCACGATTGTAGCCAACGATAATCCGCGCACAGCGCTCTTTTAGATCGGTGACCGAATTGGCAAGGCACAAAATTGCCATAATCTCAGAGGCCACCGTAATGTCAAAGCCGTCCTCGCGTGGCACACCATTAGTCTTACCGCCCAAACCACAGGCAATGTTGCGAAGTTGCCGGTCGTTCATGTCAACCGCGCGTCGCCAGGTAATGGTTCGCACGTCTATATCAAGCTCGTTGCCCTGCTGAATATGATTGTCGAGCATAGCTGCAAGCAGATTATTCGCAGCACCAATGGCGTGAAAATCTCCCGTAAAGTGTAGATTGATGTCCTCCATAGGCACTATCTGCGCATGGCCGCCACCAGCAGCGCCCCCCTTAACGCCAAACACGGGGCCGAGCGAAGGTTCACGCAAGGCAACCACAACTTTTTTGTTGATGCGTGCAAGGCCGTCTGCCAAGCCAACGGTTGTGGTGGTCTTGCCCTCACCAGCTGGAGTAGGGTTAATGGCGGTTACCAGCACGAGCTTGCCCTCAGGCGATGCATCTTTGGTAGCTTCGCCTAGGATATTGAAGTCGATTTTTGCCTTATAGTTGCCATAGAGCTCAAGATACTCTGGGTCGATACCGAGCTTTTTTGCAATCTCGGTGATTTTTTCTGGACTTGCAGCTTGTGCAATCTCAATATCTGAAAGCATGGTCGTCCCTCCTCACACGGTGCCCAACGATACCTACGTTAGTTCTGTATTCATAGTACCAAAACAGAGGGTGCGCAGGGGGCAGCAAGGCACACTAAATACACCAAAGGACCTAATCTTTTGGGCCTAAAGGAGTGCGGCAGCAAAACTAGCTATTGCTATCTCCCAAAAACCCTATACTGCTCGGCGGCCAGAAGGTCAAAACAACGTGTCCGTGAACCGTTTCGGTTCGAATCGGGCCAAAATAACGGCTGTCGAGCGAATTGGTACGATTGTCGCCCATAACCCAGATACACCCTTCGGGAACGGTATAGGGGTACTTTATGCGCATACCCTCAAACTGATCTTTAAGCGGCTCGGAAGGCAGGCCTTTGGTGTAGGGCTCAAAAAGAACCTCGCCGTCCAACACAACATGTCCGTCTTTTAAGTCAACGATTTGCCCTTCGGTTGCAATGGCACGCTTGACAAGGAATCTGCCTGGTCGAGTTTTATCGTCAAACACAACAACATCACCGCGCCGTATTTCTCCAAAGTTGTAACTTATTTTTTCGGCAAGGATTTTGTCGCCCGTCATAATGGTAGATTCCATAGAACCTGTTGGAACATTGTAAGGCTTAATAACAAAAGCTTGTAGCAGCAAGGTAAAGCCAAAGGCAATAACAATGGCTATGGCAAGCTCAAGGAAAAACCAAGCAACACCCTTACGAGAAGAGCGTTTTTTGGCCTTCTTTTTCGCTTCTGAGCTTGGAGGCTCAGATTGCGATGAATCTGATACGGGCAAGGCACTGGGTGCGGAGGAGGGCGCCGGATTTTCAACAGCTCCCAACACCTCGTCTTGTGCAAACATTTCGTCAAACACAAATGAGCTATCTGGGTTTGGAATTGCGTTGGAGATTGCTGCTGTATCTGCGCCGAGAGGTACAAGCTCGCCCGTTGGGGCCACAGCGCCTACTGTTGTCGCAGCAGCACCCGCCGTTACAGCACCCGCTGTTGCGGCAGCACCTACAAGCACTGGCTCCAGCACAGAAGTAGACTCAGCCTCGTAAACTTGTTCTTGCTGAGGCTGCTGCTCCAGCGTAGGATACAAATTCAAAAATGCCTGTGAGAGAGCGTTGTCCCGCTCCCCTCTTTGTGCGTCTTTGTCTTTAAGCGCTTCGGGCAGCGAAACTTCAATCAGCGGTTCTTCAGGCGTCGCAAGCGCAGGCGCTGGTATTTCGGGAGAGGAGGCATCGAGAAGAAAGGGGGCATCAGGCCCTAGAGTATCGGGAGATAACATCTCGGAGGCTTGAGCACTTGCTTCCAGCTCATCGGGCAGCGCTGACTTTTTCGATTTCCTAAAATGGCTTCGAGGTTTACGTTTCTTTTTGGACTTTAGGGTTTCCAACTCCTCAATAGCGGGAGCATCGAGAGAGGGAGCGACTGTCGGCGCAAGCGTGGGCACTGAGGCAGCATCAAGCGCAGCGGCGGCAGACGACCCATCGTCAGCAAGGGTTGGGGGCAGCTCGGGCAAGGGCACTAATCCAGAAAGTGCTCCAGGTGCAGAAGCCAAGGCGGCTACTGCTGCTTCAGGCACAGCTGCAGGCACAGAAGCGGGCACAGGAACTGATACCGAAGGAGCGGTAAAACCTGCCGCAGCCGGCTCAAGGAGAGGGGCTGGTGCAGGCAAGGGGGCTGACACAGAAGCTGCTTCGGGCATCGCAGCAACCGCTGCTGTCGCCGCCATTTCTGACAGTGGCAGGTGCGTTGCTGCCGTATCTGCAAACGACGTCGCTGCTGCATCTACAAACGGCACTGACATCGCCGCGTCAGAATTGAACCAGGGCGCAGACACAGACATCTCAGAGTGAGGCGCTGCCGCATGCGTTCCCGCTTCTTTTGGTTGCATCATCGCAGCCTCAAACGCCGCCTTAGCCCCTGCGAGTTCGGTCTTTGCAGCATCCAGTTCAGCTTTTGCTGCCGCAAGTTCAGTCTTTGCAGCGTCCAGCTCAACTTTTGCCGCATCGGGTTCAACACTTGGCAATCTCGGTGCCACTTTTGCGGTTCTCAGTTCAGCTTTTGCTGTTTCGAGTGCTGCCTTAGCAGCCTCAAGTTCCATTTTTGCAGCCTCAAGTTCTATTTTTGCAGCCTCTGGGCTAACACCGGCTTGAGAAAAGCCAAGACCTACGCCCGTTGACTGTTCGGTTCGTTGGTGGGGAAGCGGCGCTGATATGAACACGGAAGGAACCGCCATTGGTCCTGCCGCTGTGCCAAGCTCAGGGTTTGGGGCTAAAACGGCCTGGAACGGCAGAGCCATAGGTACACCTGGCATTGGCGCTGAGGAATGTCCGGGGGTTATAGTTGTTGCTGGCAAGGGAGTTGGTGCAGAAAACGGTGGCGGCGCAGATGACGATGCAGACATCACCGTAGGTATAGGTGCCGAAGCGCTCAAGGGTACTGGAGCAGCAAAAGCGGACGGCGGCACGGGCGTGCCAGCCGGAGAAACGCTCGGGGACACTCCAAAGCCATCCGTAAACGCAGGCTCGTATACTGCACTCGGAGGTGCTGAGAGCGCAGACGGCGGCGCAAGCTCTGGCAAATGTAAGGCTGGTCGAGAAGCCTTGTGCTCAGATTGTGAATTGGCATTTTGTATCGGCTGCGGTACGGGGCTGTAGCTCGGTTGCGCAGCACCATATCCTGCCTGCGGAAGTGTGTTTTGGGGTAGTGGGTTTTGGGGAGGTGGGTTTTGGGGCAGTTGGATTTGGGGCACAGGGTTTTGCACCGGTTGAGTTATAAGACCATAGGCAGCCTGCGGCACAAGGTTATGTGAGCCCTGTGGCGCGGAGCTTTGCGGCGGCTGTGGCGCGGGGTTTTGTTCTGGCAGCGGCACAGGGCTATAGCTTGGCTGCTGACCAAGGCTTTGCTCATGCTGTAGATCAGTAGTCAGTTCGGGGAGGTGCATGTTTCGTTGGTGTGGACTCATGGCAATAATCACTTTCCTTCTACTGTAAAGTAATAGAAATAGTGCGTTGGTTAGGATCTATTCTCGCGTCTGGCGGTATTCCTCCAGCCCCATAATCATACAGGAGCTTGAGCAGCCATGTTTTCGGGGAGCCTTCCCCTTCAACATTGCCACTAAACTGATACTCTCTTTTCGCAATTCTTTTTAGCTCGGCATCTGGATCAACAAGCACGTCATAGTCGTTTGGAGTAAGAGAAGGATATTTGAACTCCTCGGTGGGGGTAACGCCAGCCGCTTTTAGGGCATTAAGTACAGTATCTTGGGAAGCGATGAGCGTTGAGAAATTGGCATCAGGATAATCCAACATCTCAAACGAGCTCGTATAATGAACGGCCACCACCTTATCCTTCCCATCAAGACTCACATAGACGCTCGGAGGCGTAATGCCGTAGTCCGTAAGGTCAGGCTGGTTCGCTGGGTTGTACACAAAGACGGCAAGCTTTTTGATAGCGGGATTATTCTCATCACTTGCATCATCTGTTTTGGTTAGAACATACTTTTTTCCCAGCTGCGATTGCACCTTTTTGGTGGTGTTTCCAAAAAGTGCTGTGAGCTGAGGAATATCAGTAGTAGAAAACTCAGGAAGCACGGGGGCGGGAGGAGCCGCAGTGTCTGTGATGGGAGCACCCATGCTGGTTCCTGAGGTATCAATGGGGTTTGTCTGAGTGGAATCATGCTTGAGCAAAAGCGTATAGCCGAGATACGCAAGACCGCCGAGGGCAGCAATCAAAAGAAGAATTAGCAAAATGAGCGCAAGCTTTGCTCCACGTCCTTTTTTGGCGCGCTTTTGTGGCGTGGCCTCCAGAGGTGTTGCAGGCGTTACCGACCCAAGCTCTGGCTTGTCTTTTTCTTTGAAGCCCATTTCGCGGTCGAGGTCACGCACCACAACGGGCTCGGTCGAAAGAAGTTCTTCGGTGGCATCGGATTCAAGTTGAGCATCCTCAAGGCTTTGCTCTTTTAGTTCAGATGCAACTGCCTTTTCCAGTTCTGCTTTTTCGTCATCAAGGTCACTGCTTTCGGCTTTATTCTCTTGAGGGGTTTTATTGGAGGCTTCCCTACCGACTTCTTTACGCGCTTGGTTATGAGTTTCCTTGCTGGCCTCTTTGCGAGTTTCCTTGCGAGCTTCCTTGCTGTCTTCGGTATCTTCGACTTCGGGAAGTTCGACTTCGGGAAGTTCGGGTTTTTTGGGCGTTCTTTTCTTGGCAGAGGTTTCTTTTGGCCCCTCAGCTTTCTCAGCTTTACCAGCGCTCTCAGCCTTCTCAGCTTTACCAACGCTTTCAGCTTTCTCTGAAACTTTCAGAGCTTGTGCCTCGGCATCATCTAAGAGCTCGTCAATGCGCTCATTAACACGCTTGTTGACGCGCTCGTTCGCGCGCTCATCTGCCCGCTTGCGCGTCCTTTTTATCGGCTCTTGTTTTTTGCCTTGACTCACCAATAGCTCCTCAGCCTGTTCTTTTCATTGGGCGGGATAAACCCTCGCTTTACGCAAATGCCCGCTAAAACTTCTAAACAAATTTCAAAAAGTAGTTTGCAATATAAACAACAGCAGCGACTACGCCGAGCAAACAAAGACCAAAAATGATTTTTTGTGCAAGCGGAAACGGAATCTCGTCCTCTTCTGCGTCGTCGTCTGCAACAAAATCGCTTTTCTCCTCAACGCTATGCATTAACACATCGTCTTTGTCCTCTACGTGCTTGCGTCGTTTTGCGCTTTGTTTGTCGCGCTCGGGCTCTGAAGTTTCTGACTGAGCCGCAGTGCTCTCGCCAATGCGGATTACGTCGCTTTCATCAACATCCCAGCTCAAAGCCTCGTTTTCGCTCTCTTTCTCATTTTCGCTCTCATAAGCATAGCGTCCCGTTGTTTCATCGTCGAGAGCAGACTGCTCCTTTGACGCAGAAACGTTTGGGGTCTGTTTCTTTTGTGACACAATAAATCACCCACCTGCCAAAATACGGTTATTGTGCTTTATTGTACAGCAAAATTAGTGTCTGCGGGCGTTGAGCTCCCCCGCAAGCTCCTCCAGCGACACCTCTGAGCGTTCAAGCGCTACTAAAAGGTGATAAACGAGGTCGGCGGCCTCATAGCGAATGTGTTCAAAATCATCGTCTTTTATGGCAAGCGCAAGCTCTAAAGACTCCTCATTGAGCTTTTTTAAGACGTAGTCGACAGGCTCAGTAAAGAGCTTGGTGGTGTAGGAATTCTCGGGAAGCTCCTTGCGGCGCTGGGCGATAAGCGCAGCCAGCTCGGTAAGTGTTTCGCCGATGTTTCCGGGCACTACGTTGGCAGTTCTCTCTCCCATGAGTTATCCTTCCTCGGACTGTGCTTGTGAGCCTGATGTTTGTGCGCTTGGTTCTTGTGCGTTTGGCCTTGGTGCGTCAAGCGGGCGAAAAAAGCAGCTGCGCTCGCCTGTGTGACAAGCAGGGCCAGGACTGTCTACCAAAAGAAGCAGACAATCGGCGTCGCAGTCAAAGCGAATATCTGCCAGCTTTTGGATATTGCCGCTTGTGGCACCCTTGTTCCAGAGTTCTCCTCGTGAGCGGCTCCAAAACCACGTAGTCTTGGTGCTAAGGGTAAGCTCAAGAGCTTCCTTGTTTTGGTATGCCATCATCAAGACCTCGCCTGTGTCGTATTGCTGCACGATGGCAGGGATAAGCCCTTGTTCGTTAAAACGCAATTTGTCTAATAGTTCTTTCATAGAGAATCCTTTTTTATACTGCTTCGCTTCATGCCGAAATAACTATATGGTGGGCAGGCGCACCGAAATACCTTGCGCTGCCATATATTCTTTGACTTCACGAATAGTCAGCTCACCAAAGTGAAAGACACTGGCCGCCAATACGGCATCTGCCTCTCCCTCAAGAATACCTTCAGCAAAGTGCTCAATACGCCCAACACCACCAGAGGCAACGACGGGAACGTCAACAGCGCGCGCTACGGCGCGGGTCAACGCAAGATCATAGCCATCTTTGGTGCCATCTCTATCAAGCGAAGTGAGCAATATCTCGCCCGCGCCGTAGCGCGCCGCCGCCTGAGCCCACTCAATAACATCAACGCCGGTATCAACTTCTCCGCCGTTAGTAAGAACCGTCCACTTGTCGGGCGCTTGCCCAAGTGAGCTCACGGCCTGCTTTACGTCAATGGCGCAAACAACCGCCTGGGAGCCATACAACTGAGCAGCCTGCTTGAGCAGCTCCGGGTTCTTAAACGCAGCCGTGTTTATGGAAACCTTATCTGCGCCCGCCTTGAGCATGGCGCCAATACCCTCCAAATCCCTAAAACCACCTCCCACAGCATACGGAATGCTCACCTCTTGTTTGGCACGCGCTGCCATTTCTATCGTAGTGGCACGCTCCTCGTTGGTAGCAGCAATATCCAAGAAAACCACTTCGTCGGCACCAGCCTTATCATAGGCGGCTGCCAGCTCAACGGGGTCACCAGCGTCACGCAAATTGACAAAGTTTACCCCTTTGACAACCCTGCCACCCTTTACATCAAGACAGGGTATGACTCGCTTAAACGACATTTTTTATCCTTTCGTTTTTTTCGTACTTTTTAAAAAGTACGAAGTTTTTTTGTATTCCAAACATTCCATCACTAAAAACAAGTATCGCAGCAAAGTGCCGATTGCATCTCCTCGTACAAAAGCTTAACCGCTTCTGCAACCGTAAACGAACCTTCATACAAAGCACGTCCGGCAATAACTCCCTCAATGCAGCCACTTGGCAAAGCGCACAAGGCACGGAGGTCATCGAGCGTAGAAACACCGCCCGAAGCAATAACCGGAAATCCTGCTCTGCGCGCTAAGGCCTCGTAGGCTAAAGCATCGATTCCCGTTTGCATACCGTCGCGTGCTATGTCGGTATATACCAGATGACGAATGCCCCATGAGGCAAGCTCGCCTACCAGTTCCTCGGCAGGAACACCCGCTCCTTCGCGCCAGCCTTCAATGGCAACTTCGCCGCCACGTGCGTCAACGCCGGCACAAATAGCCTCGCCAAATTGCTTGCAGGCCTCGCGCGCAAAATCTGGATCAACAATCAGTTTTGTGCCCAACACAACACGCTTCGCACCTGCGTTGAGTAAGTGTTCAATGGTGGCAAGCGAGCGCACTCCCCCGCCAACCTCTATGTTAAGCCCCGTTGCCGAGATAATCGCCTCGATAAGAGCTGTGTTGTGCGGCGTGCCCGTGCGCGCGCCGTCGAGATCAACAACGTGAATCCACTCTGCGCCCTGCTCGGCAAATTGCTCCGCCTGCGCTACGGGATTTTCGTTGTAGACAGTAACGGCATTGTAGTCGCCCTTGGCAAGACGCACTGCCCTTCCGTCTAGCAGGTCAATTGCTGGCAAGAGATACATTACAGCACGCCCTTAGTGGAAGGTATTTGCCCTGCATTGCGGGGGTCAATTGAAAGTGCGGTGCGTAAGACCCGTGCCGTTGCCTTTGCCGCCGCCTCTATGATGTGATGCGCATTTTCTCCGGCAATCGAGCGGACGTGCAGAGTCATACCAGCATTGGTAGCCAGCGCAATAAGAAACTCTTTGAACAGGCTCGTATCAAAGGTGCCGATAAACTCGATGGGCAGCTCCACGTCCCAGTGCAGCTGACCGCGTCCGCTGATGTCGACTGAGGCCATAACCAGCGCTTCGTCCATCGGAACAAAAGCACAGCCAAACCGGGTGATGCCCGCCTTTTCTCCCAGGCTTTGCGCAATTGCTTGTCCAAGCACAATGCCTACGTCTTCAACGGTGTGGTGCGCATCAACCTCTAAATCGCCGTGAGCTTCGATACGCATATCAAACTGCCCATGCCGTCCCAAGGCAGAAAGCATGTGGTCAAAGAAGGGAATGCCCGTTTCAACGGCAACCTCGCCCGTTCCGTCAAGGGCTAGGGTGCACACAATTTTGGTTTCGTTTGTTTCACGTTCTATGTGAGTTTCTCTCATGCTGTTTCCTTTCTATTCTTTCTGTGCGGGCTTCCAAAGAGTTTGCTCTTCTATTATTCGTCCGCCTTGTCGTTTTCAACCTCGTTTTCTTCCCTATTTTCTAGTAGCTCAAACCGTGCGCGAGCTGCCTTGCCGTGTGCCCACAAACCCTCACACTCGGCAAGCGTGGTGATAGTTTCTGCATCTTTTTTAAGCGCAGCATAGGTGTAGCTGATAATGCTTGAACGCTTGAGAAAGTCATTGACCGAAAGGGGCGACGAAAAGCGTGCCGTGCTGCTCGTGGGTAGCGTGTGATTGGGCCCAGCGACGTAATCTCCCACACTCTCAGGCGTCCACGGCCCGAGAAAAATTGCTCCTGCATTATCAATGAGCCCGAGCAGGTCAAAGGGGTTTTCCATTTGCACTTCAAGATGCTCAGGCGCAATGGTGTTAACCGCGAGTAAAGCCGTTTGGAGGTCTGGGGCAACAAAAATTACGCCATTGTTGTCAAGGCTTTCTTTGGTAATTTCAGCACGCGGAGAGTCAATAAGAAACTCTTGTATCTCCTCAAGCACTTCCTCTACAAGGCTTTCGTCCGTGGTAACAAAATAGCACGCCGCTTGCGGGTCGTGTTCTGCTTGCGCCATCAGGTCAATGGCGATAAGTGCAGGCTCTGCTGTGTCGTCGGCGAGCACCAAAACCTCGGACGGGCCAGCAATCATGTCGATTCCAACATCGCCAGCAACCTGACGTTTGGCGGCGGCAACATACGCATTGCCCGGACCCGTTATTTTGTTAACTGCGGCTATGCTTTGTGTTCCATACGCAAGCGCAGCGATAGCCTGAGCCCCACCAACAGCGTGTATCTCAGTAACACCTGCAATTTGAGCCGCTGCGAGAATAACAGGGTCAATGCTGCCATCTTGGCGCGGAGGCGTACACATAACAATGCGACGCACGCCAGCAATGCGGGCAGGAATGGCATTCATAAGCACGGTTGAGGGATACAAAGCTCTGCCACCAGGCACGTAGATACCAACGCTTTCAAGCGGCGTTATCTTGCTGCCCACTACCGAGCCATCACGGCGTGTTTCAAACCAGCTTTTCTCCATCTGCTGCTCGTGATAAGCAGTAATGTTTTTTGCTGCCTGCTCCAATGCCACCGTCACACTTCTGCTCACCTTGCGGAGCGCCTGTACAGTCGCAGCCTCGGGCAAGCGAGTTTCCTCAAGCCTTACCTTGTCAAACTGCTCAGTGTAGGCAAATAATGCCTCATCGCCTTGCGTGCGAACGTTTTCAATTATTTCGGCAACCGTTGTTTGCACCTCGGCATCAAAAGAGGTGCTACGTTGCAGGGTTTCTAAACTCGGTGCTTCCGAGGGAGCAAGCGTTACGATACGCATAAATTCTCCTTAATCAAGATGGTCTGTTTTTATCAACGCACGATGCGGTGAGCTTTTCTGCAAGCTCTCGAACCCTTGGGTCAGTGCGCACACTTGCAGGGTTTCCAACAAAACGAGCCGTTGACTGCAGTACCTCGTCAACAATAACGAGGTTATTCTCGCGCAGCGTGGTGCCGGTCGCAGTAATATCCACAATGCGGTCTGCCATGCCACACAACGGTGCGAGTTCTATATTGCCATGCATTTTAACAATTTCTACCTGAACGCCTATTTGGTCATAATAGGCCGCCGTAATGCGGGGGTATTTTGTAGCAACCCGCAACACGCCAAGACGTGCGTAGGTGTCATCGGCACGCTCGGCAGCGGCGGCGGGTTCAGCTACCACAAAACGACAAGCTCCGTAACCTAAGTCAACCAGTTCAACTACCTCCAGTGCTGCCTCCAACAAAGAATCTCTGCCGCATAATGCAGCGTCAACACCACCGTGGGCAGCAAAAACGGGAGCATCGGTAGGGCGCACGATGTAATACTCGACATCTTTTGCAGCAATTACCAACTGACGACCTGGGTTGCGCAGACCTTCTACGTCAAGCCCAGCAGCCTTAAGCACCGCTACGCTTTCCTCAAACAGTGCTCCTTTTGGAACAGCAAGTTTTAGCGATCTCATAAACTTCTCCTTGGCATATTCAAAACGGCTGGTGTGCCCTGAGCTCTCAAAGAGAGGGCCTCTTGAAAGATTTCGATGGTTTTTGCGGTCGCGTCTTTTGCACCTGCATCGCTTGCGTTCTGTTCGCTCTCAAAGGCAGGAAACGCCAACTCAACGCAGGCAGCTGCGTCATCCTCAGATGTTGTGTCGGTGCAGCCTTGAGCAAGCAGAGCGTGCATGACCGACTCTAAACAAAAGGCAAAGCCAGCTGCCGGAGCACTTTTTCCGTAAGCCTCAAGCATCGTGTCGTAGCGCCCGCCTGTTCCAATGGCCGTGCCCACGCCTGGGGCATAGGCTTCGATAACCAGTCCTGTGTAATAGTCAAAGGTGCTCATTACCGAAAAATCAATGCGTGCCTTATCGGAATAACCAAGTCCTTCGACAATGTCCCACGTTGCCATAAGCTCATCAAGACCATCAAGACAGCCAAGGGGCTCGACGAGAGAACGAACCTTTTCGATAGCCTCCCTGCCTCCGTTTATAGTGCCCAAGGTGCGAATGACCGAGCCATAACGCTCGTTTATGCGCTCGCTTGAAGTAAGCTGGTCGATGGCAACAAGGTTGGAGGCATGAAACGCCGCAAGCACTTGCTCAACCCACTGTTCGTTAAGGTTATTTGCAGCTTGTGCTGCCGTAAGCAATTCGCACAAAACGCCAACCGTGCAAAAAGCAACGGTAAAGTCCTTGAGCCCACAGGCGTTGAGCGCATCTATGAACAAGAGGAGGACTTCAGCGTCAGCGGCGGGCCCCACCATACCAAGAGACTCCACGCCAATCTGAGTATATTCGCGAGCGGCCGCTCTAAGCGATTCCTCCTCGCGAAAGACCCGGTGGACATACCTAAAACGCAGAGGCAAGGTTTGTGCGTCAAGTCGAGAAGCCACCATACGTGCGACCGGCAAAGTAACGTCAGGGCGCAACACCAGCAGCTCATTGTCGGTATCAAAGAGCCTAAAAGGCTTTTCTGGCAGTACGCCACCTTGTTCAAGCACTTCAAGTACCTCAAGCGTGGGCGTTTCGATGGGAGCGTAACCCCACAGCTCAAAGGCCTGCTTGACCTTGGTAGTTATGTTCTCGCGCCAACGAGCCTCCTCAGGAAGCACGTCCTTAAAGCCACGCGGAGTAACCGGGAGCATCATAGGTTCCTTTCCTCTTGCCTTTTCTTGTTAGTAGTATAAAGCATTTTACAGTGCTTTCGTAACACTTTATCACACTACTGTACTAAAGTGCAAGAGAAAAGTGAGTTTTTTTGATTTTCTTAATCGCCACGTAAAAACTGGCTGAGATTTGACATCGAGATTAACCCAAGACGGCAAATGTGCGAAAGTCGCCTAAGCGAAAGCAATAGACGACTTTCCATAACTACAACTGAAGTATCACCCCAACCAAAGGGCTCTGTGTGCTTCTAATGGGCATGGTGCCCATTTTTATTCTACTTTTTAACCTTGATGGTTATCTTCTTTGTTGCCTTGCCTTTCGAGTTCTTTGCCGTAATGGTTACCTTGTAGGTTCCCGGCTTAATACCCTTTTTGATGGTGAGCTTGCCTGTCTTGGAAATCGTTATCTTTTTCGCAATGCTCTTAGGTGCTTTTATCGTAAGTTTAGGTGCAGGAAAGCCTTTGAGCTTAAAGGTAACGGTGGTCTTTTTGTATTTTTTCTTTAAGGTAACCTTGGACTTGCCACCTGTAATGGAAGGTTTTTGATTGACTTTAAGGTTAACTGTCTTAGTCGCTGGCGCCGCCTGAACAAAGGCCTTAATGCTAAAGCTATAGGCTCCAGCCTTAAGTCCTGCTGGAATAGTTAAAGTGCCGTTTTGAGCAATGGTAACCCCCGCAGGAGCGCCCACCAAAGATACCCGAGGCGCTGGAGCACCAGTTATGCCATACGCCTTGGTAGTTGCCGCATAACCAGCAGTAAGCGTAATGGCTGCATCTCCTGTGATGGTGGGAGCAGTAAATGAGTGTTGCAGTTCTGTATAGTAATCTGTGTGTCCAGGCTGCTTACTCCAAGCTACCAGTGCTGAGATGTCAACAATATAGTTGGCTTCACAGCTCAGATGCTGCAATAGTACATTTTTGCTAATGTCAAGAACCGTAAGTTCGTTGATCTGACAGCGCAGCCACTTTAGCTTGACGTTTTTGCTTACATCAAGTACGGCAAGTTTGTTGCTTCCGCACACCAGCGAACTAAGCTCAGCATTTCTAGTTACGTCGAGTTCGGTGAGCTTGTTGCCTCCGCAAGAAAGACTTAGTAATTTGGGTTTGTTAGCCACATTGAGTGCGGAAATCTGGTTGGCATCGCAATACAGATACTCAAGCGCACTGTTTTTGGCTATATCAAGCACTTTGATTTGATTGGTAGAACACTGAAGAAAGCGGAGGGCTGGATTTTTGCTTGCGTCAAGCGCAGAAAGTTTGTTGCTGTTGCAGTAGATGCTTGCGAGCCTGGGATTATTGCTTATATTGAGTGCAGTAAGCTGATTTTCGCTGCAAGACAGACTCGTAAGCGCAGGGCTGTTGCTCACGTTAATGCTGGAAATCTGGTTCGAAGAACATTCTAAATTTTCGAGTTTACGAAACTTGCTTACGTCAAGAGAAGTGAGCTTGTTGGAGTGACAAGCTAGCCTGGAAAGCCCCGTGCTTTTACTTGCGTCAAGCATGGTGAGTTCGTTGCTGGAGCAGCCTAGATATTCAAGATTGGAAAGGCTCCCTAGATTAAGTGTTTTTAGCTTGTTGTAGTCACAATACAATTCGGAAAGATCAGGGTTGCTACTCACATTTAGGGTGGTTAATAAATTGTCGGAGCACTTCAAATACCAAAGCTTCTTATTCTTGCTTACATCAAGAGAAGTGAGCTTGTTGTCAGCACAATCCAGATACCCAAGTGCCGTACATTTGCTTACCGTGAGGGAGGTCAAATTGAGACTACCTCGAGGAAGCTCGATACAATCGATAAAACAACCGCCCAGTTTTTCTGGAATATCCAAAGACGTATTGCTGCCTGCATAACCACAAACGGTAGCATATTCCCCCCACACATAGTAGTTGATTTTTGTAGTTGGGTCAGTAATGATAGTACTTGCAAGTGGAACTATTTTTTCATCGTCGCTTGCTTCATCATCTTTTGCCTCAGCGTCGCTTGCGCCGCGAATGTCTTCCCTGCTTTCAATTGTGTCGTCGATTTCGATGCCGTCGTCTTGCGTTGCTTCAGAGATGACAACAATTTCAGCAGGCTCGTCGGCAAAAGCAGCTGCTGGGAAAACAATAAGGCCCGAACATGCCAAAATTAGCGCAAGAAGCATGGCGAGCGTGCGCTTTAAGAACCCCGCATGAAGAAGCGTCTGGCTTTTGGTTTGAGCACTTGTTTTTGGAGCTTTTTGCACAGCAAAAAGTGCGCTGTGAGTTGAAAACTTTGAGCTCATGAGCTGAACCTTTCTTAAGTTGTGGCAGAGTGTCCCACCACTCGGATATGCGTATGCAGTATACTTCCTCTCCCTCTTTTTGTCAAGGTTTTTTGACAAAATAGCAGGAAAATGAGGGTACGGAAATCATTTTTGATGGATGACAACCGTTACTAACCTACCAATCCCCCTCTAGGCCCCGCATCAAGTGCGGGGCGACAAACCCATCAAGCCCGGTGCGACAATGACGAAGTGAGAGATGGTGCAGCCGCATGGGTACTTACTGCCAGATGACGGTTGGCGCGGCAGTTGCTGCAGCGTGCAGGGTGTCTGCGCCGCTTTAATGCTGGCAACCACAAAAGAGTTGGTGCGGCGTTTAGATATAGAGGGGGATAATTACTCTAGCAGGCAGGGGTGGTTCTGTGCCCCTTTGTGAAACAAGTGGGGGCGCAGGGCCACCCCTGCCTGCTTATAGCCTACAAACTAGTGCGGAAGAAGGGCCAATCCATGCTCGATTATGGATTTTCCAAAGTCTGTTTCAAAACCATATTGTGGCTGCGCAAAGAACAAGCCAAAACCAACAGCAGCAAGCAGGGCCGTAAGAATCCAGAAGCGAATAACCACCTGTGATTCCGACCAACCCTTTTGTTCAAAATGATGATGCAGTGGTGCCATGAGAAAAATGCGCTTATGCGTGGCCTTGTAATAAAGCACCTGAATGATTACGCTCATGGCCTCGACCACAAACATACCGCCTATCACCAAGGAAACTACCTCAGTTCCCGTAAGGACGGCGAGGGCAGCAAAAGCAGCGCCAAGCGCAAGCGAGCCGGTATCTCCCATAAAAATGCTTGCGGTAGGGGCATTGAACCACAAGAAACCTGCACACGCACCTGCGACTGCTCCAGCAAACAAGGCAAGATTGAGCTGGTCGGTGCGATAGGCAACGGCCGCCATAACAAGCATTGTTATCATAACCGTACCGGCTGCAAGCCCATCAAGTCCGTCAATCAAATTGACAGCGTTGGACATACCAGCCATAAGAATAAAGATGAAAATAAGATACAACCAAGGAATGTCAAAACTACCACCGTTTTCAAGCGGAATAGACGTGGTGAGAATCCCAAGGTCTAAAGAGGGCAAAAACGGAATGGTCACTATTGGCTCTATGCCTACCAAGTTGATGGCAGCTAAACAAAAAACAACCGAAATGAAGGTAAGGCAAATCATTTTTGCGTTGGGTCGCAGGCCCAAAGAGCGTTCCATAAGAACCTTTGACATATCGTCAATAAAGCCCATAACACCTGTGAGCACCAAAACAACGGTTACTAAAATGAGTGAGGCCATGCCGGCAGAGGTTTTGTATTGACCAAAAAGCATGACGGTTACCAGCACAGCAACAAGGATAATAACGCCTCCCATGGTTGGCGTTCCTTGTTTTATCTGGTGATGCTCAGGGCCATCGGCACGTATTTGTTGTCCAATTTGCCGTACACGCAAAAGGCGAATCCAAAAAGGAAGCAATATCATCGTAAGTGCCATGGCAATAAATACTGCCAAAAACACTAAAAAACTCGGATATGCCGAAAGTGCTGTTTCGGTAAACATTACTGCGCTGTCCCTTCAGCTTGCTTAAGTTTGTCCTGTCACTTCAGCGTGCTCAGTTTGAGCAGCTCCGTCATCATGCTTAATCATACCATCAACAAGCTGTTCAAGGCGCATTCCGCGCGAAGCCTTGACCAAAATAACCGGACGCTGACTGAGATAGGGCTTGAGAGCCGTCAAGGCTGTGTCAACGTCTGCGCACGCTATAACACGCTCGGCCTGCATTCCTACATCGAGTGCCCCTTGGGCAATAAATTGCGCCCTTTCTCCAACGGTCACCAGCATGTCTGCACGGCTAATGTGTGCGTATGCGCCAACCTCACGATGAAAACGCTCTTCTTCTGCGCCGAGCTCATACATATCGCCTAAAACTGCAATATGTAGACGCTCATGGTCAAAACGACTCAGCAGCGCCAGTGCAGCTCGCATGGAATCTGGGTTGGCGTTATAGGTATCGTTGATGACGGTCGCACCTGCTGTAAGCTCTACCGTTTCTTGCCGCATCGCAGCAGGGCGAGCATTTGCCAAGGATTTAGTGATGCTCTCCGGAGCAATACCGCAAACGTGTCCGCAGGTTGCAGCAGCCAAGGCGTTGTAGACGTTGTGTTCGCCTTGTAGCGCCACTTTGGTGCGACGCGCAATGCCGTCGGGAAGCCACAGGTCAAAGCTCGGGTGGCCTTGCTGGTCATACTCAATATGGGCGGCACGAATATCATTGTGCGAGCCAAGTCCGTAAAGTAAAACCCGAATACCACGCTCGTTAGTCTGGGCTATCTCACGAATAAAAGGCGTAAAGGGGTCATCGCCGTTGAGAATAGCAATGCCCGTTGCGTTTGGCAGGCTTTCAATGAGCTCAGCCTTGGCGCGGGCGATGTTTTCTCGTGAGCCTAATCGCTCGCAGTGAGCAACGCCAACATTGGTGATAATGCCAATATTTGGTCGCGCAATGCGGCAGAGTAAGGCAATCTCTCCCAAGGTTTCCATTCCCATTTCTACCACGAGAGCTTTAACAGAGGGGTCTGTCTCAAGCACCGTTGCTGGTGCACCAATCTCGTTATTGTAGTTGCCTTGCGTTGCGTGCGTGATAAAGCCTGAGGAAAGCACGCCAGCCACCAGGTCTTTTGTGGTAGTTTTGCCGCTCGAGCCCGTAATGCCAATGACGGTTGCGTTAAGCAAGGCACGATACCCACTCGCCAAGGCCTGCAATGCCTCAAGCCCTGTACCCGCATCAACTTCAAGGAGCAGAGCACCCGTTTCGCGCGCTTTTTGTAGCTGAGCTTCGCTTGTTTCGCGCGATGCCAAAACTGCAGCAGCTCCCTTGCTTAATGCATCGGTGATATGCTCGTTTCCGTCGGTGTTTTCTCCAGCTAAGGCTACAAAAAGCGAACCGGGAATAACGGTGCGCGAGTCCCACGTCAAATGAGTAATAACACGCTCGCTGTTTTCTGGCTCAACAATTACGCGAGCCGCAGAGAACTGCGCTATTTGAGAAAGCGTAATTTGCATAGTGTTGGTTATCTCTCCTGTTCAAATAAGTACCTTGCGCCACGAATTATGCCACAAAGTGCCCTGCGTCATTGTAGCGTAAAAGTGCGTTTGCGTTTGGCCTGAAGCAATAAAACACTGATAAAAATTGTTCCTTTTATCAGGTTGGAGAGGACGTTTGTGTGGATGTTTATGCAGGAGCCGACGGCGCAGAGACCGACGGCTCTGGGTTTGACGGTTCTGAGGCTGACGGTGCCGGCGCTGTCAAACTTGAGGGCACGGCTTCATCTGCAGGAAGTATCATGTAGCGATTTATCGCAAAGGTCATCAGCGTCTTAAATAAGGGAGGCGCAGGCGAGTTGCCCCATGCACCAAGAGGGTTGTCAAATGAGGTGATGCAGACTATTTTGCTATTTGAATTAGCAAAATAACCTACAAAGGAAACCACGTACTCGTCTTCTATGTAACCACCGTCTTTTGATGCCTTTTCTGCCGTTCCAGTTTTTCCAACTACCTCATATCCCTCGATGGCAGCTGCCTTGCCTGTTCCCTTTGTTACTGCAAGTCCTAGCATCTCCTCGAGATCCTCGGCAGTTGATGAGGGCATGATAGCCTCAAAATCATAGACGGGAGGCGTGTCATACTGCGGGCGAGCGATAAGAAAGTGCGGCTGACGCAGCACACCACCGTTTGCGATGGCGCCGTAGAATGAGGCTATTTGCAGCGAGCTTGTTTGCACGCCCTGACCAAAAGAGATATTTGCCGCTTGAACTGGGTTCCAACTCTTTACCTCGTCAATATGTGCGGCAGCCTCACCTGGATAGTCAACGTGCGTATACTTGCCAAAGCCATACTGGTCTAAATAACTGGCAAAGGTCTTGTCAGTCATTCTCCGCTCGACAAGACTCACCCCCACGTTTGACGATTTAGCCAAAATAGTTTTGAGCGACATCGTGGTATCTGAGCGCTCGTGCGCGTCTGTTATGGTGTGGTCGTATATATCCAAACTGGCGGGACAAAACAGCTCGTCGTCGGGCTTAAGCGTTTTTGACTCAAGTGCTGCCGCCATAGTTGCAGCCTTAAAGGTCGAACCTGGCTCGTATGCCATGGTGATGGCTTTGAGCGCTGTTGCCCCTGCTTCTACATCTTTTTTCTTGAGATTTTCGCGGTTATACAGCGGGATAGATGCGGCAGCAAGAATCTCCCCCGTGTCGCCGTCAAGCAGCAAAGTGTTGGCATTTTTGCATTTTCTCTTTTTGCTCATGGCGGCAAGTTCGCTTTCAACACACTGCTGCATTTCAATATCGATGGATATTATTATGTCTTGCCCGTCGTGCGGTTCGGTTTTCTCCTGAACACCACCAACCATAGGCGTTCCGTATCTACCACGCTCGACAACTATCGTGCCGTCCACGCCACATAAAATACTGTCGTACGTTAGCTCAAGGCCACTGATGCCGTGCCCGTCCATGCCTACCGCACCAATGGCTTGCGCACCAATATTGCCAAACGGATACACACGCTTGCTGTCCTCAAGGTAATGAATGCCGGTTAGAGCTGTGGGAATGTTAGCAGGTATGTCGCTTCCTTGCGGGAGCTCGTTAATAAACGCCTTGCGAAACCCGTCGTCTTTATCCTGTAAATCGCGCGCCAGCTGCACGTCGCCCTTATGAAGCACATAGGCAAAGGTAGGCGACTCACTTTTCAAAATAATTTTGAGATAGTCCTCGACCTCTCCTCCCAAGGTTTCTTGCAGAGCAAGGGCTGTTTTTTGCGGGTCGATAACCTCTGAGGGATTTACGTAGATAGTGGTAGCATCAACACTCATTGCCAGCGGACTACCGTTTCGATCATAGATGGTACCGCGCTTGGCTGGAATGGGTAAAGGAGGACTTGTTCGTTGGTCTTGCGACAAGTCGGAAAGCATTTTGGCATCAACTACAGAATGTTTTACCAAACCAAAAAGGACAAAGACTATTAAGACGCCAAAGAGGGAAAGCACCCACATCTCGCTGTTTAAGCCAAAAAGACGTGACTGCTTTGCACTGTTCGCTTGTTTTGTGTTTCTACTCATTACTTTGACTCTTGCCTATCTCCTTGCTGATTATGTTCTGCTGATCATTTTTTTGCCGATTATTTTCCACAGGCCTAAGCTATAGTTGCCAGAAATACCGAGAGCTGCTAACCGTCTGAGCTGGCAGTTGTTACACCGCCACCTGCTGTAGCCTTGGCTGCTTTTGCCGCTTTTGCCTTTTTGGCTTTCTCGGCCTTAGCAGCTTTGGCTGCCTTTGCTTTCTCGGCTTTTGCGGCAGCCTGCGCTATAGTTTCAACTGTTGTTGGGTCGAGAATTGTAGTTGCATCGAGCTTGTCAATTTGGCCAACAGGCACCATGCCAAGAGCGCCAGCTGCTTCTTGAACGCGAGCAGGGTTGGTGGCGATAGAATGTTGCACCTCAAGCTCAAGGCCAACCGAGCGTGCCTCTCCGATAGTTTCAGTAATGCTCTCAGACTCAAGGAGCATTTGAACCGTCGCGTTAGATACGGTAATGCTCGTTACGCCCACTGCCATCGCAAACAAAAAACAAAATGCGCCCGTAGACAAAACTACTCGCGCTAGCTGCCCAACAAGGCTCTTTTGCTGAGCAGCCGCACGGCGTCCTGGTAAGGCACGTAAAGGCGGGCGCGGTACTTCAACCTCGCGCGGGCGCCTTTGAGGGCTGTAATCATAGTCATAATCGTATGCGTATGCTGCTTGTGTTGCCATAATTGCGTCCTAGCTCGTTTCTACTGTGTTTGACGCCACGAGGCGTACCTTGCTGTTTTTGGTGCGCTTACACGCTTGGTGCTTTGGTGCTGCTTCTGGCGCTTGCACGCCTAGTGCTGCTTCTGGCGCTTACACGCCTGGTGCTGCTTCTGGCGCTTACACGCTTGGTGCTGTTTTCTGTGCGCTTCTTGCTACTTCTTTATCCCCCACCTGAGCTTTGCGCTTTTGCTCCGCGGGTTTGCTTCGAGCTCCTCGCTACGTGCCACAAGGGGCTTTTTGCTCGTTTTACAAAATATCGGCTGCTGCCCGCAGGTGCAGATTGGTGCTTCGGGCTCACAAATACACCCTTGACTCATTTTTGCAAAGAGTTTTTTGACAATGGTGTCCTCGAGGGAGTGGTAACTAATAACTGCAATGCGACCACCAGGATTAAGCCAACGAATAGCAGACTCAAGCCCTGATTCAAGGACTTCAAGTTCTTTGTTGATATAAATGCGAAAGGCTTGGAACGTGCGCTTGGCGGGGTGTCCACCGGTCAAGCGAGCTTTTGTGGGAATAGCCGCACGAATAATATCAACCAGCTCAGTGGTTGTTTTTATTGCAGCGACCTCACGTTTCTTCACAATAAAACGTGCAATGCGTAAGGCCCATCGCTCCTCTCCAAAGCTTCGGATAATCCAAGCGAGATCTGTTTCGTTATAAGTGTTGATGATCTCTGCTGCAGTTAGGGTTTGTGTACTTGGATCCATCCGAAAATCGAGAGGGGCATCTGCGGCGTAGCTAAAGCCCCGTTCAGGAGTGTCAAGTTGCGGAGATGAAACTCCGAGGTCAAACAAAATGCCGTCTATGCCAGGGATTGCTGCCTCTAAAAGTAATGCGTCGAAATCTGCGAAATTGCCTTTAAGAATCTTTGTGGGTAGTTCTGGAAACGCCTGCGAAATACGTGCAGTAGCAGCGTTAAGAGCCTGATTGTCTTGGTCTATGCCAATCAAAAGTCCGCTCGGGTTGATATCTGCCGCCATAATAAGCGCATGGCCAGCACCTCCAAGAGTGCAATCGCAGTAAACCTCGCCTGGCTTAAGGGCAAGTGCCTCCCTGCATTGGGTGGGCATAACGGGTATGTGCCGATATTCCGCTGTCAATGTTCTCACATGCTTTTATCAAGCAGTCAGACGTTAGGGTGCTACGCCTGATTCGGAGTTTTGTCGTAGGCAGTTACCTCTACAAGAGCCTTTTGATAGTCCTCCCATACTGCCACGCTGCGAACTATGAGGTGGTTTCGCACGCCCGAAAAGACAACGTCTTTGTCAATTTGGGCGTAGTCGCGAAGCTCGTTTGGAATAAGAATGCGCCCTACTCCGTCAACCTTCACGTCCTCAGCATTTTCGTGATACTTCTCAATTATGCGGTCGTGGGTTTTATCGGTGGGCGTATAACCGCCCTTGCTTTCAAGGACTTCGTCCATCCAGCTGTTAAAACCACTCGAGGTGTAAATAACCAGTGCGGGAAACTCATCGTCTGGCGATTTGGTAATTACAAGATCTTCAGGAAGCAGCCTGCGATATTTGGCGGGAAGCGAAACACGGCCCTTTGCGTCAATTGTCGCTGGTGCCTTTCCTTTAAGACCACTTACTACATCAACGAGCCCGTTCACACTTCACCTCCTTGGTGTGTTTGCTGCTTCCTGAAGTATTGTATGTTTCACATAGTATCCCACTTTATCACATTTTGCAACATAATTTTACATTTTTTTTCAAAATGCCTTAAAAAGGGGGTAGAAAATGGTGTGAGCGCTTGGAAAGGCTCAGGGAAATGAGGATTTTTTGATGATTTTTCTGATGAAAAATACTACTATATATTGTATCTAGCAATTCTTAGCTACCAAATAGAGGAGTATTTGCAAACGTGAAGGTTGTTGGTGTTAGATGGTGGGAAAGTTGTGGGTGGCCGTGGGAATATTTTTGAAAAAATTTTTGAAAAGTGGTGTTTTTGAACTTTTTTTGAGCCTTTTGGGTTTTTAGGGCGCAAAAGTGCTAACCCTACAACGAAGCACGTGGGTGGGTTGAAAGGTATTCCTCGCGGAGATGAGTGCGGCTTACGTGCGTATATATTTGTGTCGTACTAATGTCTGCATGGCCTAGCATCTCTTGAATAGTGCGCAGATCAGCTCCACCCTCAAGCAAGTGCGTTGCAAACGAATGGCGCAGGCTGTGCGGGTGAAGGTTGGCAATATCTACGCGCTCACCAGCGCGCACCACAATTTTGAATATGGCATCGCGCGTAAGCCTGCGCCCCCGAACACTCAAGAACACCGCGCTACCGTCGGCAGGGGCAAGAACATTTTTGGGGTGAAGTTTTGCGCGCTCAGCAAAGAGGTAAGATTTGAGGGCGGTTTCGGCACTGCCGGCAAGCGGTACAATTCGCTCTTTGCTCCCCTTTCCCAATACGCGCAGGTATCCTTCCTCAAAAAGAACACGCGACAAATCAAGCCCTGCAGCCTCGCTCACGCGCAGGCCGCAACCGTATAAAACCTCGAGTAGTGCTTTATCGCGCGCACCAGCTGGCGTAGGATCAAAGGCTTGGTCAAGAATGGAAGCAATCTGGGCAATGCTTAAGGTGTCGGGCAACTTACGAGTTGTTTTTGGGGTGCGAATGGTGGCAGTTGGATCATCTGCAACATAACCCTCGCGCACCATAAAACGATGAAAGCCTTTTATCGAGGCAATTAACCGTTCAATTGACGCAGGAGCAAAACCCAGCTCACGCAAACAACTCAGATAGTCAATAATGTCTTGGTGCTGTATGGCAGAAATGTGCTTTATGCCAGAAGAGCTTTGCCAATCCAAATAACGGGCGAGGTCACGCCGGTAGGCTTGCTTGGTAAGATCCGCACTCCCCTTTTCAACCGACAAGTACACAAGGTAATCTTTAAGTGCCTGCTCGGCACCTGCCATGGTGAGTGTTTGCTTTGCGCGTGGCATAGTGAGCGCTTGATCGGCATCTGCCATGAGTTCACTTTGAGCAGTTTTGTTTTGTGCAGTTTTAGGCATAAGCTACGGAGTGGACGGCTGGTTAAGGTTTTGTTGTGCAAAACTTGCCGCAAGTGCACCTGCCGCAAACGATGCCGCAAAAAAAGCAGGGTCGTCTTTTTGGGTGCGCCCCATGGTGGTAACCGTAAGACCCCGCAGGTCAATGTTTGCCTCATCAAAGGAAACTGGCGTAATAGCGTGGCGGTCATAGAGCCCCGCGCTTTGGAGCGCCTGCTCGACCTGTTCTGTTTGCTCGGCAGACAGGTTTTCTGGAAGAGGCACGTTCACCCTCCCTAAACAGATACGCTCAAGAACGGTAAGGGTGTGGTGACTAACGCCTCTGTGGCGCACACGCGCATCGGCAAAAGAGAGGCGCAGGGGTGCAAGAGGAACTCCGCCAAGCGCTACAACTGCATTCAACGCTTCGCCTTGCGCAATGCCTCCGTGCCCATACGGCGTATCGCTGCCAGGCACACCCGGACCAATACTCGTAATGCAAACATCCGCCTGGTATACATGGCGGGCGGCGAGCAAGCCGGAATGGAGAGTAATGGCTTCTGCGTCTGCACCCAACGCCTGACCGCAACTTATTGCTACGTCAATAAGCCCGGCTTTGCGAGCCGCACAAAATAATTCTGAAAACTCAAACATGAGTGAAGCTTCGTCGGTCATGCAAAAAGCAACAGTAGCATTTGGCAGTATTGCTTTGATGGCTGCAGCAACGAGGGGAACTTGACTGGCAAGACCACAACACACCACGGGCAGCGCATCAAGCGAGTGCGCTTCTTGCAGAGTCGCATGATGGGGAGAATCTTGTTCCTCTATAGTGGCAGCCTCACGCTGAAGCGGTGTATAGCGCAACTTTATAATATGACCGTAGCCGTCTTTATTGGGCTGCTCGAATGCCTCAGAAGGAACAACAAAAGCACAGCCGCCCGTGCCGAGCTCCAAATCAAGAGCCACTACATTAAGCAGTGCCCGATCTCCTACCGTAAGGCTTGGGGCAAGATTGAGATAATTGAGGGCAACACATTCACTGCCTGTTTCCTGTTTACCCCTGCCAGCAGGTTCACCCTCAACAATAAGGCTCACGCGCAATTTCTGCCGAGCCTCGGTTTCATTTATAACCTCAAGGACTGTTCCCCAACACAAACGCATGAGTTTTATTCGTCTAACGCTTCTGCAAGCTCATCGGTAATGTCCATGGCATGATAAACATTTTGGAGATCCTCGAGCTCCTCAAGTTTATCAACAAGACGCATAACCTTTTTGCCGTCAGAAATGCTCACCTCGGTTGGTGTGGTGGGCTCCATGGTAAGCTCGTAGCCCTTGACCTCAATACCTTGAGCTTCAAGTCCATTTTTGACGTTTGCAAGCTCGGTCGGAGCGGTAAATACAACCCACTCGTCCTCGGCGTCATCGTAGTCGTCAGCGCCAGCCTCAGCGATTTGAAGCATAAACTCCTCCTCGTCGGGCTGCTGAGCTTTCTCAATGGTTATCTGCCCTTTGCGCTCAAACTGAAACGCCACGCTACCAGTTGTGCCCAGATTGCCGCCGCCGTGGCTAAAAGCGCTCCGCACATCTGCAGCCGTGCGATTGCGGTTATCTGTCAGAGCCTCAACGTAGACGGCAACCCCCGCAGGACCATAACCTTCATAAATAACGGTTTCATAGTTGGCAGAGTCGCTGCCTGAGCTAAAAGCCTTTTTAATGGCGGTATCAATTTTGTCTTTTGGAAGCGAATAGCCTTTTGCCTTTGCAATAGCCGCAGCCAATGAGGCATTGTTGTCAGGGTTAGGATCCCCACCCTCCTTGGCAGCAACGGTAATGTTGCGAGAAAGTTTTGAAAAAATTGCACTGCGCTTTTTGTCTTGCGCTGCTTTACGGTGCTTAGTAGTAGCCCATTTTGAATGACCTGACATAGCCGCTGCCTTTCGTGTTAGCGTTAAACGGTATGCCCCTATAGTACCAAATCTCCCGTCTGTTCGATACGTTCAAACTCCTGAACAGCTTTTTGGACAACTGACGGTGCATAGCCTTTGCTCTCAAGACGGCGATAGCGAGCCTCGTGTACGTTTTTTGCTTTGGTTCTGTGACGTTCCAATTCTTGCAGGGCACGCTTTACTTCATCGCTGTCTTGAAAAAAGACTTCGGGGTAGCCATCAAGCGCACTCAGGGTTACGCCGTAGTTTTCTATCTCGCGCTCTATGCGATTGCGCCCCCAACGAGAGTGCAGCTTGCCACGCACGTAAGCTTGGGCAAAACGGTCGTCATCAAGCAGCCCGCAGTTCAACGCTTGTTCTAGAGCAACTTCGACTGCATCATCGTCGAACTCCTCGTCTTGCAGGCGTTTGCGCATTTCAAAAACCGAACGGTCACGCACGGCAACAAGACGCATAATTCTTGCATACGCCAGGGCTGAGTTGTCCGAGAAGGCTTCGTCAGCCATCTCTCTGGCAGCTTCCGTGTCAGCATCCTCAGCATCAACTTCTGCGTCAACTGCTTCTGACTCAATCACCATCGCACCTGCCCACGCCTACTCAATCTTTGTAACAACTTTCCTATTCCTCTGCAGCGTCGCCATCTGCCGTATCGCCATCTGCCGTATCGCCATCTGCAGCGGCGGCAATTTCTGCACTATCATCAGAGTTCTCAGCATCGTCTTTTTTGCTCGCCTTAGCACGAGTATCTGCAACATCCTTAAGCACTCCACCAGATTTTCCGTCTTTCGAAAGGCCAATTTCTTTGAGAACCTTTTCCTCTATCTCGTCACGCAAGGCAGGGTTTTCTTGCATGACGAGCTTTGCGGCATCACGCCCTTGACCGAGACGTTCATCGCCGTAGGAATACCATGCGCCCGAACGCTTAACAATACCTGCGGCAACTGCCAAATCAAGAATGCAACCCTCTTTTGAGATGCCCTCACCAAACATGAGATCAAACTCTGCTTTCCTAAAAGGTGGTGCAACCTTATTTTTTACCACCTTGGACTTTACGCAGATACCAATATCCTCGGTGCCCTTTTTTATCGTTTCTCCTTTGCGCACCTCAATACGCACCGTAGAGAAAAACTTGAGCGCACGACCACCGGTTGTTGTTTCAGGGTTGCCATAACCGCCAATTTTCTCACGGAGTTGGTTGATAAAGATACACGTAGTATTAGAGCGCGAAAGTGAGCCCGCCAACTTACGCAAGGCTTGGCTCATTAAGCGTGCTTGAAGCCCTATGCCTGCGTCGCCAATTTCCCCTTCTATCTCAGCGCGAGGAACCAATGCCGCAACCGAATCTATAACTATGGCGTCAATAGCACCGGAGCGCACAAGCATGTCGCATATCTCAAGGCCCTGCTCGCCGGTATCGGGCTGCGAGATTAACACCTCATCTATATCAACGCCCAGACGCGCCGCGTAACCTGGGTCAAGCGCGTGCTCGGCATCTATAAATGCAACCGACCCGCCAAGCGCCTGAGCCTCAGCAAGTATCTGAAGCGCAAGCGTCGTTTTACCGCACGATTCTGGGCCGTATATCTCTACTATACGCCCTCGGGGTACGCCACCTAAGCCCAGCGCAAGGTCAAGCGAAAGCGCTCCCGTGGGAATAACGTCAAGCTCTATCTTTGGCGCACCCTCACCATAGCGCATTATAGAACCCTTGCCGAACCTCTTTTCAATTTGCTCTGTTGCAACTTTGAGAGCGGTGCTCTTTTCTGCCTGATTCATTGCATCTCCATTCATTACCGACTTTCCTTATCCTAAGAATAGTCAAACATTTGTTCGGTGTCAAGGGTTAGAAGCAATTTTTTTATGAGTTTTCAAAATAATTTGGCTGAACAGGGATGTCAGCCTATTAAATTAAGTGGTGAGTAAGCCCTGAGTAAGTTTTTTGTACTCGTTTCTGTATTTTTTCTTACTCAGCTCTTACTTGGCGCAAAAGGGAGGGAGGGAGGGAGGGAGGGAGGCTTCTAGGCTTACTCACGCCCATCGTCCAACGTCCAACGCCCAACGTTCATCGTCCAAAGTCCATCGTCCATCGTCCAACGCCCAACGTCCGTCGTCCAGCGCACAGCGTCTAACGCCCAACACTCAATCTCGCTCACAAAGCTTTTTGGCAAGAATTTTCAACGCCTGCGTTGTAGCTTGTGCGCGCACTTCAGAACGTGTCCCCGAAAAATGATGCACCTCTGAGCACGCAGCCACTTCCCCACCACTGCGCTGTGCCAAGCCAAACCACACCGTTCCAACGGGCTTTTCTTTGCTGCCTCCTGTTGGCCCTGCAATACCCGTCACGCTCACACTCAAAGAAACGTCCAATGCAACAAGTGCGCCGCGCGCCATAGCTTCGGCAACTTGAGCACTTACCGCACCTTCGCTCTTTATAACATCGCTGGAAACATCAAGCACAGAGGCTTTTACCTCATTGGCATAGCTTACCACCGTGCCGCAAAATACTTCCGATGCGCACGGCACTTCGGTCAAGGCTGCAGCAACAAGCCCGCCTGTGCACGACTCAGCCGTTCCCAGTGTGCGTCCTTGCGCGCGCGCCAACTCAATAACGCGGGTCGCCTCGGTAACTTGGGCTGCCTCGGCAACTTGGGCTGCCTCAGTAAATCGGGCTGCCTCGGTAACTTGAGATATTTCAGAAGTTTCAAAGGTTTGAGGGGTTTCTGCAGCAGCAGCAACAACAGCAGCAGCGCTCCCACCCTTAGTACCATTGCGTCCTGCAGCAAGGCGCGAAGGTATCCCTAAAATACCTTGAGAGCCATTCAACGGCAAGCCAAGAACCTCGCTTGACTTCATAAAATAATCCACCAGCGAAAGCAAGGTAAACAAGAGGGCAACCGCCATAACAAACCACGACACCGTATTAACAAGCCACATCCACGAACCAACAAAGGTGCTCACAAACGTGCTTCCTTTGACGATAAAAAGCAGGAGTGCAACGATTTGCAAAACCGTCTTTATCTTACCCAAGGGAGAAGCAGCGATAACAAACCCTTCTACCGAGGCAACCATGCGCAGGCCTGAAACTAAAAACTCGCGGGCGATAATAACGAGCGCAATCCATGCGGGCAAATCACCCAGTTCAACGAGTGCCAGCAACGCCGCCGTCACCAGAATTTTATCGGCGAGAGGGTCAAGGAACTTTCCAAGCGTGGTAACTTCGTTGCGGGAGCGCGCCAAATAGCCGTCAACACTGTCGCTAAACGCCAGCAGCGCAAAGATGATTGCAGCGATAAGTGGCTTGACCATTTGTAAGGCGGAGCTCGCAGAAATGTCGGGCACCCAACTTGGCCACGGAGCTAAGATAAGCACCACAAATGCGGGAACAAAGGCAATGCGAAGCATGGTCACAATGTTTGCCGGCGTAAAAATCTGCTGATACGGATTGTGAGCCTGCGCCTCGGCTTGCGCTTTGGTTTGCTTGTCCACTTGCTTGTTTGCCACGGTTATATAACCTCCCCATAGAGATCGTAGCATTGCACGTCGACAATCCTAACACGAACAAAGCCCTTGTCCAAAATCTTTTTTGCGGCAGGCTCCGTAATATAAACAATGCCGTCAACCTCTGGTGCTTGGCCCTGCGTGCGGCCGTAGACGCCCTCCTCATCAACACCGCAAACCAACACATCAACCTCACGCCCCAGCTGCAAAGCTGCGCGCGCAAAACCAACCTCATCGGCTGCATCACGCAGACGTTGTAGGCGAGCATGTTTGGTGTGAGACGCAACTTGGTCGCTGCGCGCACCGGCAGCGGTGCCATCCTCTTGTGAATAAGCAAAAGCACCCACATAGTCAAACTCTGTTTCAAGAACAAAATCCTTGAGCTCTTGCGCGTCCGAGCGTTTTTCTCCCGGAAAACCAGCAATAAGCGTTGTGCGTAAGGTGACGTTGGGAAGCGCCTTGCGTACCCGCTCAAGCAAAACGCGATGCTCCGCACCACTGCCCGCACGATTCATATCTTTGAGAACACGTGCGTTGGCGTGTTGCAGCGGAATATCCAGATAGTCACAAATGTTGTTGTGTCGAGCTATTGTCGCAAGCAGCTCGTCAGTGATGCCTTGCGGCTGGAGATACATAATCCGAAACCACACCTGCGGGTGCTGCAGAGCTAATACGTCGATAAGTTCAGCAAGATTACGTGGCGAGGTCGACTGGAGTGATGCAGATGATGCAGGTGATACAGGTGATGAAGTTGATGATGTCGTCTGCAATTCCTCAAAATCACTGCCCCAGATGCCCGTATCTTGTCCGATAAGAACAATTTCGTGTGCCCCTTGCGAAACAAGCTCGGTGATTTCTGCTGCAATCTCGTCGTAGGAAAAAGATCGATACGGTCCACGAATAGAGGGAATGGTGCAATACGCGCAGGAACGCGAGCAGCCCTCGGAGATTTTTACGTACGCCCATGGCTCGGCAATCAAGCGCTGCGGAGCAACAGAGCTTTTGGCCGCACTTTCAGTCGCACCAGCAGCAGAGCTTTCAGTCGCACTCGCTAAACCCAAAAGCTCCCAACAAACCTCAGCGATTTTATCCTCGTCGGCAGCGGGAACAAAAGCAGCAACCTCTGGTAGCTCCGCAGACAATGCCTCGCCGTAACGTGACGGCATACAGCCAGCAACCACGAGTTTTGTTTTACCCTGTTCAAAAGACTCGCACGACAACAGCTCAAAGATAAGCTCAAGGGCCTCCTCGGTTGCCTCAGTAATAAATGAGCAGGTATTAACAATAATAATGTCCGCGCCGTTGGGGTCATCAACAACGTCCAAGCCAGAAGCCGCCAGGCAGGCGTGCATGCGGTTGCTGTCAACCTCATTTTTTGCACAACCGAGCGTTATAAGACTTACCGAGGGCATATGCGTTTCCAGCTCCAACTAAAGCTCTGCGATAACCGCATCAGCATATTCCTCGGTACTTACGCTGCCGTCAGTTGAGCCAGTGTTGGTGCGCTTGATGTCATAGGTAACCTGCGTGCCTTTTTTGAGCACCGCACGAATAGCGTTAACAAGGCGGTCGGCGGCATCACGCTCACCCAGATGAGCAAGCATCAAAGAAGCCGTCAGCAGCAAGGCCGTAGGATTAGCAATGCCCTTGCCTGCGTGTTTGGGAGCAGAGCCATGTACGGGCTCAAACACGGCATAATCCTCACCAATGTTTGCACCAGGAGCAATGCCCAAACCGCCCACCATGCCCGCGCAGAGGTCACTCACAATATCGCCATACAAATTAGGAAGCACCAAAACGTCAAACTGCTGCGGATTTAAGACAAGCCCCATGCAGCAGGCGTCAACAATGCGATCTTCAAACTCGATGCGCCCCTCATACTCCTCGGCAACCTCACGAGCCACTTTTAAGAATAAGCCATCGGAATGTTTTTGAATGTTGGCCTTATGAACAGCGCACACGCTCTTGCGCCCATTGGCGAGCGCATACTCAAACGCCCACTTAACAATGCGACGTGAACCAGTAATTGAAATAGGTTTGATGGAGATGCCAGAATCTGGGCGAATAACACCAGCCCCTTGCTCGGCACAATACTCGATAAGGCCCTTTGCGCCCTCGCTCCCCTCCTCAAACTCAACGCCTGCATACAAATCCTCGGTGTTCTCACGAACCACCACGAGGTCGATGTCTTTATACAGCGTGCCCGTGCCTTCCAAAGAAAACGCCGGACGCAAATTGGTATACAGGTCAAGCTCTTTGCGCAGCGCAACATTTATACTGCGAAAACCCGTGCCCACCGGTGTGGTAACTGGGCCCTTAATGGCAACTTTATTGCGCTTGATAGAATCTATGGTGCTTTGCGGAAGTGGCGTACCCTCGCTCTCAAGCAGATGTGCACCTGCCTCAGCAATCTCCCATTCTATTGAAACACCCGTTGCGTCAACCACCCGTTGCATCGCGTGCGAAATCTCTGGACCAATCCCGTCGCCGGGAATAAGGGTAATAGTGTGCTGTGCCATGTCGTTCTCCTTAACCGTTTTATTGAGGTATAGCCACTGTGTGGGTGCACCGCAAGCTGACTACACGTTTAAGCCCTGCTGAGTTGGAGCAGAGCATACTGTGAGGTAATCTAGTATAGCGTTTTTTCTTGGCTAGGTTGTTTCTATTTTCTTTTCAACCGTTTTCTCAAGTGCCTTGATGCTTTCGAGAAACTCTTTCTCGATTGGTAGAAAAATCGGAAATCCCGACAAACCCCGCCCGCTGCCTTCGGCAGCGGGCGGGGTTACTCTCGTTGGAGCTAGCAGCAACAGTTGATTTTCTGCATGCTCCTTCGCTGCCCTTGCTGTAGCTCGATGGGCTAGATGTCTTTTACTGAGTACGAAACCAATAGGAAGGGAGCTATGGTGCCATCATTAAGGGGCTCGATAACCGCTTCTCCCGTAAGATACCCGGCAAATCCACGTTTTACAAGCTCGTCTCTAGACAATCCGTACAAAGACTGGTCGGTCGCATCGTAGTTGTCACCGGCAAAGACCTCAAACAGAACCTTGTAGCGATTGTCGCCGATTTTTTCAAGAGTAAGAGGAACCGCAATGCCATAGGCACCAAGTCCGCCACCTGCTTGCGCAGTGTAAAGATAACCATTGTGGTAATAGGGATAGCCCATGTCTTTGAGCGTGCTTACATCAACGTCTTGTTTGAAAAAGGTTTTGATAGTTTCCTGGGCAGCCTTGGCAGAAATGCGGATGTCATAGTCTTTTCCATCTATGTTTTCATAGCTTCCAAGCTCCACCACACCAGGTGTGTTTATGTAATTGTGATCAATGGCAAAGTGCGCAAGAGTTCCGAGATGATCATAAGCATCGAACTCATAACCATTGCTGTTATACACGCAGAACAATGCCTCAGAAAAATTGCTCAAAAAGAGGTTTATCTTTTTGTAGTCCTCTGGATTTGCCAAATCAAGCGTTGCGCTGGAGGTTGCTTCGGCGGGCTTTGTGCCCTCTGCCTCAGTTGCTGGGTTATCTTGGTTAGCAGATGTGGTGCTCGCTGGCTCTGCATCTTGACCGGGAGTACAACCCAGAAGCGAGAACGAGAGAGCGGCAGCCAACATGAAAACTCCCAAACTGCCCAGAGCCCTGAGAAACCTGCTTGGAAGCCTTTTGGAGTGAGCGGCTTGGTTCTGCGTGCCTATTGTGGTGCCTTTTGTGGTGCCTTTTGTCGTGCTAGAATTTTTGGTAAACATCTTATTTCCTTTCCAGAAATGTCATAGGGTAGATTGCATTTCTTGCACTAGCATAGCACGCGAAAAAGGCTTATATGCTGGGATTTGGGCAGAAAATTATAACTAATCTGTCACTTTAGCCTTGCTAAAAACCGCATTTTTTACCCTCATACAAGAACAATCCTGCCGCACTTCTGCCAGCATGTGACAGGAAAGTGGGACAAAATCGTACCGTCCCCTAGTAAGGCTTAAAGCGCTTGAGACGCAGGGCATTGGCGAGCACGGACACACTGCTTAAAGACATAGCAGCGGCAGCAAACATGGGGCTTAAGAGCGGGCCCCCAAAGAGATAAAGCAGACCACAAGCTAGCGGAATGCCAGCGACATTGTAGCCAAACGCCCAAAAGAGGTTTTGCTTGATGTTTCGGATAGTGGCCTTTGAGAGCTTTATGGCACTGGCAACGTCCATCAAATTGCCGTGCATCAAAACAATGTCGGCGCTTTCGAGCGCAACATCGGTTCCTGTTCCAAGGGCGATGCCAACGTCAGCCTGCGCAAGAGCAGGGGCATCGTTAATGCCGTCGCCCACCATGGCAACACGCTGCCCGCTTGCCTGCAACTTGCTTACGTGCGCTGCCTTATCCTGTGGAAGCACCGAAGCCATAACGCTGGCAATACCAACTTCTTTGGCAATGGCGTGGGCAGTGCGCTCGTTATCTCCCGTTATCATAGCAACATCAAGCCCCATTGCTTCAAGTTTTGCAGCAGCGGCTTTGCTCGTAGGCTTTACCACATCGGCAACGGCGATACTGCCAGCTAGCTTGCCGTCAACCGACACATATACGGGCGTTTTTCCAGCACGAGAAAACTCCTCGGCGTATTTGCAAGCAGCCGGAGAAAGCACCACTTTTTGTTCCTCCATAAAGGCGCTGTTTCCTACCAAAACAACACGTCCCTCACTTACGCCCCGTACCCCTTTGCCTGCAAGTGCCTCAAAAGAATCGAGGGGTGCAGGTGGTATGTCCCTCTCGGCAGCATAGTCCACAATCGCAGCGCCTAAAGGGTGCTCACTCCCCTTTTCGATACCAGCAGCAAGCGAGATAAGCTCTTGTGCCTCCACAGTTGCTTCTGTTTTGACATCGGTAACCTGCGGCTTTCCTTCGGTTATAGTTCCCGTTTTATCAAGTATCACCGTCTGTATTTTGCGAGCCGCCTCAAGCGCTTCGCCACCCTTGACCAAAATGCCGTGCTGGGCCCCTTTTCCCGTTGCAACCATAATGGCGGTTGGTGTGGCAAGCCCCAAAGCGCACGGACACGCAATAACAAGAACAGAAACAAGAATGGTGAGCGCAAAAGAAAGCGGCTGTCCTGCGATAAACCAAGCGGCGGCGGCAAGCACCGCAATTGCCAGCACCACCGGCACAAAGTAGCGAGAAACCACGTCTGCCAGTGTGGCAATGGGAGCTTTTGAGCCCTGTGCGTCCTCAACCAGTTTTACGATGTGCGCCAAGGCGGTATCTGCGCCCACGCTGGTGGCTCGCACCACCAGCCGCCCTTGTACATTGGTGCTTGCCGCATACACCCGCTCACCTGCCGCTTTGTCAACCGGCATGGACTCACCCGTGAGCATGGACTCATCAACTGAGCTGGTGCCCTCCAGCACTTCTCCGTCAACAGGTATTTGTGCGCCGGGCTTGACCACAACCACATCGCCTACCAGCACGTCTTTAATGGGGATTTCAATTTCTTGTTGTTCCTTAAGAACCCACGCCGTTTTGGGAGCGAGTTCAGCAAGCTTTCTCAGTGCCTCACCCGTGCGTCCTTTTGAAAGAGCTTCCATCGTTTTTCCCAAAAGAATAAGCGTGATAATAACACCGGCACTCTCAAAATACAGCTGCATAGTCCACTCGTGGTTGCCTGTTGTTGCAATCATAAATGTCGCGTACAAGCTATAGACGATCGCTGCGGTGGTGCCGAGCGCAACCAGCGTGTCCATGTTGGGCGCACGCAACCACAGCGCACGATAGCCTACGTAATAAAAACGCCAACCTGCTGCAACAATGGGTAAAACCAGCGCAAGCTGCAGTACGGCAAAACGGAGGGGGTGAGCACTGGACATGAGCCCTGCGGGTAGTGGCAGCGTAAATACCTGCGGAAACATATGCGCCATCGCAAGATATAACAGCGGGAGAGCAAACACCAAGCTTATGAGCGTCTTTGTTTTGAGCGTGGAAAATGCTTGTGCCTTTTTGGTGCGCTCCTCCTCAAGGGCGGTTTGCGCATCTTTTATCGGCGACCAATCATAACCAGCTGCTTTCACCACTGCGCCAATCTCTTGGATTGAGGTTTGTGTTTCGTCGTATTCGACCGTAAGCCGCTCGGTGGCAAAATTGACAACTGAACTTTGTACGCCAGAAGCAAGCGCAACCGCACGCTCAACACGCGCCGCACAGCCAGCGCAGGTCATGTTATGTAGGTGAATGGTTTCTTTCATCTCGTTTTGCCATCGGTTTCTTTCATACAGCCCTCACGATTTTATGCGGCCCTCACAGTTTTATGCAGCCCTCACAGTTTTATGCGGCACTCACAATCTCATGCAGCTCTCACAAGCGCATCAAAATGCCTCACAGGTTTTCACGGCCGCCATCTATTTTTAAGCACCTTACCCAAGTAAGCTCGTGCCTCCTCAAGCTTTTCTGGCTCGACTCTCTCGGTAATACCACCAAAAAAATCCGCCGTTGCCTCCCACGGCAAGTTATAGTAATCCCTATACGGCACGCTGCCGCTGCGCATCGACGGTCTACCAATGTGGAGCAAGTACGTGCGTGGGCCGAGCAAATCAAATTGAACCGTGTGTCCATATTCGTGCTTGAGCGTGGTGATGGTACTAGGCGCAGTAGCAGAAAGCTTTGAGGAGAGAAACAAAATCCCAAAACTAAACGACCTACCGCCCAGCCCCGCCATTCTCAAAACCAGATGCCCCTTATACCACGAGAAAAAGTGGGAGGAAACCACGCGCTCCTCGTTTGTGTTTTTGAAGCTAAAGTTTTGTATGTCCTCGGATAGCCGTGGAAACATCGGGCTGCCTCTCGTTACCATTGCCTTACATTCTTGCTCGGGTTTTGTTCGTGCGCCCTATGCGGGCGGTTAGCTGCTATTATAAGGCAAATAAAAGCTCTCTGGTGTGATGGCCTAAGCCCCAGACAACACGAAGGTGTGATGGCCTAAGCCCTAAACAACATGAAATGAGGAACCATGGGCAGCACTCATACTATACGTGACACTCAGAGCACAGGCGAGCCCGTACTGCGTGCGAGTAGTGGTGCTGAGCCCTTGCTACGTGCGGGTGGCGGTGCTCATGCTGATGGCACTGCCTATGCCAGCGACACTGCTCATGCTGATGGCACTGCCTATGCCAGCGACACTGCTCACGCTGGTGGCGCTGCTCCTACTGGCAGCGTCGCTGAGCCCTTGGCGCACTTCGCCGATTTAGACTTTGACCGAAGCCAACGCTGTGGTTTTCCCGAAGTGGTGTACGGTGCGGGAAAAACACCTGAACAGGTAGTATCTATAGTTGCCGCCTTGCTCGAACACCACGAGGTTGCTTTGGTTACACGCGCTTCTGATGAACACGCCCAAGCCCTAAAATCTGCTATTTCTGATAGCAATTTTGTAGCTTCCTGTGGCTTGCTCTATGTAGACCGCCGCGCTTTGCCTTTGCGTATTGAAGGAGAAACTGCCCCCGCCGTCCTTGAAAAGGACGGCGGGGGCGGCAACGTGCTTGTTTGCTGCGCTGGCACCAGCGACCTTTCCGTTGCCGAAGAAGCAGCAGTAACTGCTCGCATTATGGGTTCACACACCACGCTCCTTACCGACATCGGCGTTGCTGGCGTACACCGCACGTTGCGCCATCAAGACACGCTGCGCCAAGCGCACGTTATTGTGGTGGTAGCTGGCCTGGAAGGTGCGTTGCCCTCACTGGTTGCTGGGCTGGTAGACGTGCCCGTAATCGCCGTACCCACCTCGGTTGGATATGGCGCAAGTTTTGGTGGTGTTGCGGCTCTGCTCGGTATGCTTAACTCCTGCGCTGGTGGCGTAAGCGTTGTCAATATCGACAACGGTTTTGGAGCGGGGCTTATCGCCCATAGAATTAACAGACCACCTGCGCGTTTTACCGATGAGGCCACCAACGCCACTGGCGAAGCAAACCGCGCACCATCTGCCAATCTTACCCGCCATACTGCATCGCCTGCCAGCAGTGTCCCACTTTCTGCAAGCCGTAATACTGCCGCAAACAGCCAGACACGCGAGAACAGATAGCCCCATGCTTGAGCGCTTTTCATACAGCATTTTAAGACATCGCACGTTCGTGGTAGCTTTCTTTCTTGCCATAACCGTTATTTGCGGCATACTTGCGACCGGCGTTAGGGTCAACCCCACCCTTATTGACTATCTGCCAAGCGACGCTGAATCCACCGTTGCCATGAATAAGCTCAGTGGCGAGTTTTCTGGAGCCGTGCCTAATCTCCGCATTATGATTAACGACGTAAGCCTCATGGAGGCTCTTGAATACAAGCAAAAACTTGCCGAAATACCCAATGTTCGTGATGTAATGTGGCTTGATGACTTCGTCAACCTTAATTTGCCACTTGAAATAGCAGATTTAAGCAGCACCGAAAGCTCTTATCACTACAACAGCGAAACCGGACGAGGCACAGCCCTGTTCTCTCTTGCTGCCATCTCTGGCGACAACGCTGCAATCGACGCCATCTATGATATTTGCGATAGCAACCCTGCTGGCGGAGCCGTCACGGGAGATGCCCTGGTGTCCTACGCCGGAAAAACGCTTACGGGCAGTGGCGTAACAACTGCCATTCTCATTCTTGTGCCGCTCATTCTCCTCATTTTGTTGCTCACCACTACTTCGTGGCTTGAGCCGCTTTTGTTCATCAGTGCCATCGGCGTTGCTGTGCTTATCAATATGGGAACCAACATTTTTACCGGTGAGGTGAGCTTTGTCACCAATGCGGTGAGTCCTATTTTGCAGCTCGCAGTTTCGCTTGACTATGCCATTTTTCTGCTCCACGCGTTTCGTGATTACAAAAATGAACCTGATGAAACTGGCGCACTTCGCTCTCCCACCAACGCCATGGTCAAAGCCATGCAGCGCGCCTTTCCTACCATCGCTGCCAGTGCGGCAACCACCTTCTTTGGCTTTATGGCACTGTGCTTTATGCGCTTTGGCATTGGCCCTAACCTCGGCATCAGTTTGGTAAAAGGCGTGACTTTAAGCTTTATTTCGGTCACCATCTTTTTGCCGGCGCTCACCCTTTTGTGCCATAAGCTTCTTGAGCGCACTAGCCATAAGCCAATTTTGCCTTCTTTCAAGAGTGCGGGTGCGACTATTCTCAAAGTGCGTATACCGGCGATTATCCTTGTATTGTTGCTGGTTGCTCCTTGTTTTCTTGCGCAATCGCAGTCCAACTTTATCTACGGCCTCGGCGGCTATCAGCCTGGCACACGTCAGGCAACCGACACCGTCGCTATCGAGGAGGAGTTTGGCGTTTCTACTCCTATGGTGGTGGCCGTGCCTCGGGGCAATATGGTTTTAGAGCAGAATCTAACTGACCAACTTGCCGAGCTACCGGGCGTTAATTCGGTGGTTTCTTACGCGGACACGGTGGGGCTTGGCGTTCCGCCTGAGTTTTTGGACGAAGCGGAGGTTTCTCGCCTCTACTCCCCCAGCCTTGCGCGCATCATCATGTATACCAATGCAGAAAATGAGGGTGAGGAGTCCTTTGCGCTCGTGCAAAACGTACGCGACCTTGCAGCAACGCACTACGACGAAAGCTATGTTGCCTCGCAAAACACGAGCATCTACGACCTCAAGCTTGTTATTACCGCCGATAACCGTGTGGTTTCTTGGCTGGCAATTATCGCCATTGGCTTGGTGATACTTCTCGTGTTCCGCTCGTTAAGTCTGCCCTTTATTCTCGTGCTCACCATTCAGGCTGCTATTTGGATTAACCTTGCCATTCCGTATTTTGCTGGCTCTCCTATTCAATATATTGGCTATCTCATTGTTTCTACGGTGCAGCTTGGCTCAACGGTTGACTATGCCATTTTGTACACCAGTCGCTATCTCGCTCGGCGAAAACAGCAACCCTCGCGCGCCGCGGCTGAAGCAGCTCATGCCGACAGCTTCCAGCCCATTATTGTGTCGGCATCTATCTTAAGTCTTTCTGGAGGGGCGCTGTGGCTTACCTCGGCAAGTCCTATTGTTGCGGCTTTGGGCTTGTTGCTCTTCCGCGGAACCCTGCTTTCTATGTTGCTCGTCTGCTTCTTTTTGCCGGGCATTTTGCTGTTGCTCGACCGCTTTGTTGGCATCACAACACTCCGCTCAGACTTTTTGCGGGTTGCCGACAAGCTGCCCCAGAGGCACAATAGACCCTTACTGTTTGGCGAAAATGCTATCCTTGATGATGAAGTTCAGGAGAGGAAGGCTTGACCATGAACATCTTCAAATCAGATAAAAAAGCGATTTTGAGTTTGTTTGCTCGCAGAACTCCGGGCTTTCTCGCATTGCTGCTTTTGTTGCTGCTTTTAGTAATGCTGTCTTTTTCCTCACTCTCTCATGCTTTTGCCGACGAGAGCGATAGCGCTGCCAGCGAGGCCGCGACCACCGAAGCCGCGACCAGTGAAGCTGCTGCCAGTGAAGCTGCTGCCACCGGTGCCACTGCGCAAACGGGAACTTCAATAACGCAGGCAGAAAACTGCATAGCCGTTCCCTCTCGCGAGGAGGTCATTTACGGCAGGCTCAGTGCCGATGGTAAGGTAGAAGGCCTTTACGCCGTTTCTACCATTACCACTGCTACGTCACAAACAGAAGCTGGCAAAGCGCCGCTTACAACCATCACCGATTACGGCACGTTTTCTCGTGTGGTTAACCTCACCAACACCAACGAGATAAAACACAGCCCCAACAGCATAAGTTTCACTACCAATACCGAGCGTTTTAGTTATCAAGGAAACCTTGTTTCTCAGCAACTTCCTTGGAATATCACCTTAAATTACACGCTTGACGGAAACAGCATGCCACCAGAAAAACTTGCAGGAGCCACCGGTGAACTCGAGTTTGCGCTGAGCTTGCACAATAACACGGGTGATCTCGGGTTTACCCAAAAAAATACTCCGTTTTTTGAGAATTATATGCTGCAGGTAACGGTCGTACTTGACCCCGACCAAGTAAGCGACGTCAGCTCAGAAACCGCTACGATAGTGCTGGCGGGCGGGCAACGGGTGCTCAACTTCACCATTTTGCCCAACAACGAAGCCGTGCATACCTTTTCTGCACAAGTAAGCGATTTTGAGCTTGCACCTATTGAGATAGTTGCTCTTCCTTTTTCGATGGCCTTTGATATGCCCGATGCGTCTGATGCAACTGACGGATTTCAAGATTTGGTTGATGCCATAGAACTTTTGGAGAGTGGCGCAGGTGATTTGGAAGAAGGAGCGCAAACGCTTTCGACCAATATGTCAAAAATTGTTGACGGCTCAAGTAAAATTAACGAAGCATTGCGGCTTATCGACAGTGGGTTTTCGCAAAGTGGGTCGTTTGAGTTTGATCAACTCACAGAGCTGCCCGGCATTTTGGAGGGCATTGCCGATGGCCTTGATGGGGTTGCAACCAATATCACTCCGCTTGCCACTGGTTTTTCTACGGCAAAGCTCGGGCTTGAAACAGCGCTAGGCAACCTCCCCGATAAAAGCGATGCGCTCGACGCAGAGGTGCAGATGTATCTTATGAGCGACCCAACTAATCCAGCATTGCAGGCAATGTATCAAAGTTATGTTGCGGGCACGGGCCTTAAGGTTGCTTACTACGCCTCGATGCAGGCGGCTTTTGCGGCGGCTGAGACCACCCTTGCGGGACTTCCAGACGCACTGGGAGAGGTTTCTGACGGCTTAAACACGCTTGCCAGTGCCTTGCCCAACGAGGATACGATTGACGGCTTTTCTGACCAGCTTGACACGCTGCAGGCCAGCATCAAAACTCTTTCGACAAACTACAAGAGCTTTCATAGTGGGCTCAAGGATTTTGATAAGGGTTTAGCAAGCTACAGCAAGGGCATGCAGAGTTACGCAAGCGGCACTACCAGCCTGCGCATTGAAACCGCCGATTTGCCCACCAAGGTACAGGATCAAATTGAGGAGTTTATGGCGGAATATCAGCCAGCAGATTTTGAGCCCGTTTCTTTTGTTTCAACGCAAAATAAAAATACGGAGAGCGTGCAGTTTGTTCTCCGCACTGCAGGTATCGAATTACCAAAAGAGCCTGCTCCTCCAGCTGTTTTGGAACATGAGCCCAGCTTGCTTGAACGGCTTATTGCATTGTTTGGTTTTTAAGTTTTAGGATGCTTGGCAAGCGGGCAGCTCGGCAAACATTGCCTGATAAGCGAACATGAGAAAGGCACTAAACCTATGGGCAGAATACTGCATTTTGAATTGAGCACGGGGGCCTCGGGCGATAAGGTACTGGGTGCACTCCTTGAGGTTTGCGAAGCATTGGGCGTGGCACGTTTTGCGGATTTAGAACGGTTGGGAGAAGCTCTTGTGCCAAACGTGCGTATTGTGCGCACGCAGGTAGTTCGCAGCGGGATAGCAGCAACCTCTCTTGAAATCGGCGAACCTGAGGCGCCCGTGCGCCACTGGAGCGAAATACGCGAACTGATAGAAGCAGCCACCAAGAGCGGTGTGCTGCCTGCCACAGCTGGCGCACGGGCGCTGGCAGCCTTTGAGCTCGTTGCTTTGGCAGAGGCAGCAGTGCATGACCAGCCGCTTGAACGGGTTCATTTTCACGAGGTTGGGGCGGCGGATTCAATTCTTGACATCGTGGGTAGCTGCTTTTTGCTTGACGCTTTAGCACCTGAGACAGTGTATGCAGCCCCGCTTGCGTTAGGTTTTGGCAGTTTTGAATGTGCGCATGGAACGCTGCCTGTTCCTGCCCCTGCTACCGCTCGTATTATTGAGGGATTGCCAGTGTATGCTGGAGCAATCGAAGGTGAGCTCACCACCCCTACAGGTGCTGCCCTCGTGCGCAGTTTTGTAACCCATTTTGAGCCCTTGCCCTGTGTTGCCGTACAAAAAGTTGGCTACGGAGCAGGAAGCAGAGAGCTCAGTGGAGCTGCCAATGTGGTGCGAGTACTTGTTGGTGAGCGCGAGCGTGATGCTGCGGGTATTCTTGACACCCCAAAAGCAGCTCTCTTAGCCCGCGAAGGCTGCGTGTTGCTCGAAACCAATATCGACCACCGGAGCCCCGAGGCCTTAAGCTATATTTGTGAGGAACTTTTAGGCAGTGGTGCTTTGGACGTTTGGCAAGAAGCTATCACCATGAAAAAGGGGCGTCTTGCCGTTAAGCTCTGCGTGCTTTGCCACCCGTCCGCCTCTGCGCTGCTCGCCCAAAGCATCATCACAAAAACAGGGAGTTTGGGGGTTCGCCAACGCTTTGTTGAACGCTTGGTAGCACCGCGCCACTGCATTACTCTTGACACGCCCTATGGGTCAGTGCCCTTTAAGCTTGCCCGCTTTGCCGATACTGGCGAGAGCGAAGTATGGATACGCCCCGAGCACGATGCTGTGCGTGACTTAGCACACAAACACCAGCTTGATTATCAAACCTTATATGATGAACTAGTAGAACACGCCGCACGCAGTATGGAGCCGTAGGAACGCTGCTTGTGCAACACTCAGATTGCGGGTCAAGCCCTGGGTGCAGAGCCTTTCTGGACAACAACCGCTTCTAACCTACCGCTCCCCCACTAGGCACCGGGTCAAGCCCGGTGCGACAGCCTCAGATTACGCAGCGCTACCTAGCGATGCACCTGCACTACCGTGCCAGCCTTTACTTGTCCGTACAAATCGCGCACCGCCCACAGAGGCATATTTACGCAACCGTGCGAGCCAAAACCCGTATTCCAACGGTTTCCGCCAAATGCTGACTGCCACGAGGCATCATGCAGCCCCACACCGCCAGCCGTAAAGGGCATCCAATACTTGACCGGACTTGCATATCCCGGACCAACAAGCGTAACGTTTCGAGCCTTTGAAATAATGCGGAACGTACCAGGAGGTGTTGCCGTAGAAGGCTTGCCTGTTACCACGTCGCACTCAAGCGTTACCATGCCGTTCTTGATAAACCTCAGGCGTTGCGTACTCAAATTAACATCAACATAGGTGCCCGTAAGGCCCGTATAGCTCGTTTGCGTAAAGCGGAACTTCTGAGCTTTTCCAGATGCGCTTTTTTGCACGACAAGTTTACTGCCCGAACCACTGGTAAGATACATTCCGCTGGCAGACTGGAGATAAAACCAACCATCTCCTGTGGGAATGGCGCGCCACAGCTGCTTTTTGTTGCCACGGTTCACGCCAAGCTGAACCTTCGCACCATTTTTTGTCGAACCTTTTTTGATTTCAAGGGTGTTTCCTGAGCGCACACACTTAAGTACAAAATATTCGCCTCGCACGTGTGAGAGCATCCAACGCTGCGCAGATGATTTGCTCGCTTTTTCCATATTGAGAAGTGTTCCCACGCTTGCCCGGTTTTCTCCGCCCGCTATACGCTTTTTGGAGGTACCGCTAATGGTATAGGTTTGCTGAGCAAGCGGAAGGGGTGCCGAGTTGACTTTGAACACCTGCGCTGAGCCGCTCGACGGTTGCTTGAGGCTGAGGGTTCGTGTTTTCTTGCCTTTTGAGGCTATGGTCAAAGCTTGATTGGTAGCAACATTGGTAAGCTGCATGCCACCAATCGCTGGAGTAAGTTGCCACTGTTGGTTTGTTTGTGGACCAGAAGCCGAGCCCGACTGCTGTACAACTTTGCCGTTTTTTGCGGTGAGGTATTTGCCAGAATTTGTTGATTTGAACGCATAAATCCCCGCAGAAACACGTAGAGGCTCAAAGATTTGTCCATTGCCACCAGCTCCGACAACTGCGTGTACTTTTGCCCCATTTTTTCGAGAAGACTTTTTGACCTCAATAAACATCGTTGAAGGGTTTTTAGGATTTATCGTCACATAGGGGCCCTTGAGTGCAACCGTTGAGATGCTTTGCAGAGTAAAGCGTTGCTGAGCCGAGTTGCTGGGATACCATTGTTGCAGCACACTGCCCGTAGAACCTTTTTTGCCCCTGACAGCAAGTGACATGCCGCTCGCTTTTGAAACAAACGAAAGGCTTCCATCTTGGTTTTCGATAATTGCCCATCGTTGGGACGCAGTTGCCGTCTTTTTTATGCTCTTTTGTTGCAGGCGTATGCCCGCCACCAAATTACCCTTTGGAACGGCTACCGCAGCACCCGTGTGCGCAAAACGAAGCGTATAGAACCCATCGCTTTGACGTTGCACAAAAACGGTTCGCTCCAAGGTTTTAGTGTTGGTAGCAAGGGCGAGAATCTCGGCATTTTCTGAACTATCATCTTTTACGCCAATTGCACGTGTTTGAGGAAGCGTTGTAGCGAGCGCGTAAAAGCCGGTGGCTACGCTCGCGTTGCCCGCAGAAACAAGAGGTTTTTTGGGCATGGGATAAAAAGTTTGCGCTTTGCTTGAACCTGTTTTGGCAAGCTGAGCATTTGATCCATCTTTATTGCCCCCTTTAATAGAAAGCGCAAATTTGCCAATTCGCTCACCATTCTTTGAGGCAACCGACAAGGCACTCGTAATGCGAAACGCACCATTTCTGTTGGGGTCTGCGGCTACAATCCATTTTTGGTTTTTCTTGCCCGTTGATTTTTCTTGCCAGACATTTGTTTTGGCTTTCGCTTTTTTAGCAGCAACAGTAAGTAGTTTGCCCGAGTTTACATTTTTGAAAGTGTACAAGCCCGTTTTATTGTCAAATCGCACGTCAAAGAGCTGAGCTTTTGTCATGTCTGAAGTGTTGAGTTGAACATTGGCCTTGTTGTCTTTAGAGCCATCTGCCACTTCTAAAACGCGCGTGTTCGAAGCTGCTGGGCGCAAAAGATATCGTCCAGGAGCCAAAGGGGTGTCAAAGCGGGGCTCGGCAGCGAGAGGTTTTATGCTGCCGTCAGAATGAGCTGAAAAATCCTCGTCGAAAGAATCTTCCTCATAAGCTTCTGAAGCGTCTGAGAAAGTATCTGCAGAGCCGTCAGCGTCCTCATGTGTTGCGTCTTCATCGACAGCTGCATCAGCGTCTAAGATGGCATCCGCATTGCTTGTTTCATCAGGGCTATCGGACAGCGGATTGGCATCCTGCGCGCTGCCTGGTAGCGCTTCGTTGGCGAACGCAAAAGGCGCAGGCACAGCACTCGAAACTATCAAAACCAAAGCCACAATAAGGCTCAGGAAGACTTTATTGGTCTTTTTCATATACTCCTCCAAGAACACCTGCAAAACTACAAGAATTGCGTATAAATAGGTCACGCTAGACTATAGCATCTTTTGGGGATGTCTGTATAGATAAAATGCCATTTTTTTGCTGGATATGCTACTAAAAGACATGGTTTTTACGCTGAGCGGACGCCTCTAAAAAAGGCAAACAGGCGGCTGCTTCGCAGCCGCCTGTTTGCTATAACGACGTGAGGCTTTGTTAGACCCTTTCTGATGTAGCATCAGTTGTATCCCCACAAAAGAGTCTTAGACAGTGCCTCACAAGGTGGGCTGTGTTACTTCACAATAATCGTGAGAACTCTGTCCATCTTGCCTTTTTTGTTCTTCGCCTTAAGCGTCACTTTGTACGTGCCAGCCTTAAGACCTTTCTTGATGGTTGTTTTGCCCTTTTTGTTGATGCTAATTTTACCCTTAGCAGCCGTAGGAACTTTGATGCTTACCTTAGCTTTAGCACCAGTAACCTTGCACTTGATGGTGGTCTTCTTATAGCCAACCTTCAAAACCTTTTGGTCAGGACCAGCGATAAGAGCAGAACCCTTGGCGTTAACAACAATTTTGACCTTTTTGTCAGAGTACACGCCAGCAGCGTTCTTTGCTGTGATGTGTACGGTATAGGTTCCCTTTTTGAGACCCTTCTTGACAGTCAGTTTGCCATTTTTGTTGATGCTGATTTTGCCCTTAGCTTTCTTGGGAACCTTAATGCTTACCTCAGGTGCAGGTGAGCCTGTAACCTTAAAGGTTTTGCTGAACTTCTTGTAGCCAGCGTTAACCGTCACCTTTGAAACACCAGAAATAGCAGGTGCTTTAGCAACAGGAGCAGCAAGTCCGCCGTTGTTGTTGCCGTTATTGCCACCGTTGCCATTGTTGTTGTTGTCGCCGGTGCCATCGTCAGGATCAATGATTTCTGCATTTGGGTCTGGAGCAACAGTAACCGTAACGGTGTAGTCCTGCGTAGTGCCATCTTGAGCTGTTACGGTATAGATTGCAACCAAGTTATCGAGAGCCATTGCAATTCCGCTCTCTGGCGAAACCGTTGCAAATTCGCTGCACTCGATAGTTGGAACAAGGTCAGCAATGTCTGCGTCAAATGGTACGGTTACCGCAATGTCAGTGCCGTCCATAACAATCATGTCATCGTCAATACCCTCAACTGCAAACGATACAATGTCGCACTCATCACTGGGATCTACAACAACAACAGAAACCGTGTATTCCTTTGTGCCGCCTGTTTGGGCAGTTACGGTATAAACAACGTCATCGGTAAAATCAACAGCGCTATCGTCTGCCTCTGGATAAATGCTTGCGCCCGACCAGTCAATAACTGGTGTAAGAGCGGTTACGTCAGTGCCATAAGGAAAGGTAAGAGTGATTTCTCCAGCTTCCTCATCAATGTCGCCAAAAACTCCGTCAATCTCAAAGCTCGTGATAGCCATTGCATCAAAACCCTCAGTAATGTTTGACGGTATGCCGGGGGTATTGCCGTAGTCAACCGTAGTGAGATGAATGAGAGGATTAGGGTTAACAGTAAAAGCACCAAGGTTCGTCATACCGAAGCAGATTAAGGACTCAAGCTCTGTGCAAAGGCTTATGTTAAGAGCCTTGTAGCCAGTGCCGGAGCAGTCAAGATGTATCAGGGAAGCTGGCAACATAAGTTCGCTCGTACTATTGTTGTCAAGCTTGTTATTGGAACAAACAAGCCACTCTAGCTTCTCATAGTATTGCACACCCTTACCCTGCTGGAGGTTACCAAGATAGGAAAGGTTATTGTTTGAGCAATCAAGATATACGAGCGTATTATTTCGATTAGTGTTCCCCTGTACCGTTTCTTTCACACGAAGGGTCGCAAGCGCATTATTGGAACAATCAAGATACGCCAAGTTAACACACGCTTGTACATCAAGGCTGGTAAGCTTTGGATTTAAGTCGCTCAGTTCGATGGAAACAACGTCAGCCCAGCTAAAATCAGCAGATATGTTTCCAACGGTAAGAGTGCTCGCTCCACCATCGTAGTCTTTGATATAAATGCCAGCACCATGCTCAGCATTCTCATCTCCTACCACATACGTGAACCCAGCAGACACAAGCTCGCCCTCATCACCAAAAGCAGATGCTGGAGCTACGACCATCGTAGCGCAGGCAAGCATAACCGCCAAAAACGTGGCAATCATTCTTTTGGTAAGGGACATTTTGGTAACATACGGTTTTTCGTTCATAGTTAAACCCTTTCTTCCTAACTGTTTTCCGTTAATACCAATTGCGTTGGCGCACAAAGGCACAGTTAGAAATGAAGGGTATAACCCAACGAGGTTTCCACCCATTTTCCACCCTATTTTCCACCCATCAAAACTTCGTTCCACCAGCCCCACCACTGGGGCACGCAAAAGCAAAGCAGACGGTGAAGGTCCCAAGGTTTTTGGCCTTTTCAAGGGGTTTGCTCAAAGATTTTTACAGACAATTCAAACCTTTTTTGCAAACAACTGAACCTTCCTTTGCAAACGCTTCGCATATATTGCCAACCAAAATCGCCTTTGTCAAGGGTACGCCTGTTTGCACTAGGGCATTTTGAGGGATACTACGAGGGACTGTTTGCAGTATTTGCGGTAAGCAGTAGGTTTTGGACGGCGAACGGCAAATGGGGTGTGGGGGCATATTTTGCAATTCTTAATCACTGAGTAAGAACCGGCTAATAAATAAGTAATAAAAAATATAGCCCACGTATAGAAACGGTACAGAGCCCAGCAAGAATTGCTTGCTATGGTGATGATAACTTGAATGGATTGAGCTATGCATACACAAAAAACAGCAAAAATAATAATCCCAAAGGGGGTCAAGCGCATCAAGTTTATAAATCGGCACGGGATTGTGGTTGAAATCACCTAGTGATCTATGCTAGAGTAGATAGCATCGAAGCGCCTGAAAGGTACGTAGTTACCTACTCCGGCGCTTCTTTGCGTCTTTAATCTCAAGCTCAGACTTGAGGGTTTATAGGCTTATGGGCTTACAGGACGAGAGCCAGCTGACATGCATACCAGCTGGCTCTCGTCATATCCTATTTTTGTGTCAGAAGCTAGCGCGGCGTTTGCGTGGTGCCAACAAAGCCTGCGTTGCCAGCTTGTGCCGTATAGGCCTGTCGTTGATACGGCAGCTGCACATTCGGAGCCCCTTGGACCTGAGCCTGGGTATGGCCCTGTGCTTGCGCAACCGCAACCGATGAAGCAGCACCAGCAACCACCCTGCCAGCCGAACCACTACCAGCTCCCTTTCCAGACGGGGCTGGATCGTCCGAATTATCATCTCGGTTGTTCTTGAGCAAGGCTGCTACCGCTGGGGTAAGAAGCTGCACAAGCACTACAAGCGACAGCGGAATGGAATAATTGTCAAACATCACCATTCGAGCCGTAAAGTCTTGCGTAACAATCAGAACAATCAAAGCCTCGATAAAGGCAAGTGCGACAATGGCAAGTGCTGGAATGTTGATGTAGAACACGCGTTGTTTGCGCTTCTCGTCCTTGTCGCTATTCATATCAGCCTCGCTGCGAGGTGCTTGCTTCTCATGAGAAGCTGCACGCTCATCATCACGAGCCTCTTTTTTATCCCTGCGTCTGTCTACAAAGAGTTTGCCGAATGCAAACAGTGCAACAAGAGCAGAAACAATAACGGCCAAGAGGTCAAAGAGTGACCACGTTCCTGCCATACCGCTACCTTGGCCAAGTGGAATGCCAGTTCCAAAGATACCGGTAAGAGCGTCTTGCGCCTTTTGCGTTGCATCAAAGAACGGCACCGTATCTACTACTTCTGGCTCGGGCGTAGGAGCAGGTGCGGGAGCTGGAGGCGTAGTAACCGGCACATAGGTAACTGGTGCAGGTGGTGGTGTTACCGCTGGAGGAGGCGTAACCGTAGGCGGAGGGTCAACAACGGGTGGCGTCACCGGTGGCGTCACCGGGATTTTGGTCCAGTGCGCATATACCGTTATGTCATCCGTAACGGGCGTGTTAGCTGTAAATCTGCTTCCGCCAGAAGCTGCGGTGTACCAACCGGCAAAGGTATATCCACTACGCGTTGGAGCAGACGGCAGGCTACCAACTGTGGTTGCTGGAGCTTGCACATAAATAACAGATGCTCCCGTAAGCGTGCCGCCGTTGGCGTTAAAGGTCACTTTGTAGCGAGCGGGCACAGCGGTAACCGTCGCCGTAATTTGCTTGGACAAATCCTCATCGGCAACAATGCTGAGCGTAGGTCGATATTGACCGGCTGCATTGGTATAGCCGCCTTCGTTTGACACTTGAACGGCAACGGGTGTACCGTCATTTCTGGCAGCCACCGCACCTGATTGCTCAAGAATTTGGTTTGAGCGATTAACAGTATTTACCGCACTTGCAGCAATGGTAAAGTCGTGCGCTCCCAAGATGTAGTTATCACCAAAGATGAAGCTTCCATCGTCGATAACCACAGCATTTTTGACCGTTGTGGTGTTACCGTCAGAGTCGGTAACGCTGTAGGTAACTTGATAGATTCCAGGCTTATTTGCTGGAACCGTTCCCGTAGCAGTAAGCTTGTGGGTCAAATCGCCGTCTTCAATATCATCAGCCGTGGTTGCGCCCAGCATCTGAGCTTGCGTCAAGTTGCCTGCATTGTTAGATACCGGAATTACCACGGGGCTTTCGGGAGTAATAACAGGCGGGTTGCCGGCAAAAATGCTAAAGGTAACCGTTGCGCTCACACCGTTTGTGCCCTTAGGAATAAAGGTAACGTTATACGTGCCACCAGGTTTGATGGGGTGCGCAGCATCACCTATCTCGTTTGCAATAACGTCAACGTCCCAATCCTCGATGGCGCTGGTAATCTCCCAAGCCTCAGCCTTGGCAGCCGCAATCAGCAGTTGTTTTACCGTATCGCTTAAACCCACAAGTTCGGGGGCGTCAGAGATTTTGAGGGTCACATTGTTGGCGCCAACCTCATAGCGTGCGCCTCCTACCGTGCCACCCTCAAGCACGTCTTTGTCTACAACCTTACCCGTAATGTTGCGGATAGGATTGCTTCCAGTATAGTCAGACTCAGGATTAAGTCCAATTTGTATAGGGTAATAGTCGCCTTCTTCTGCCTTATAGCCAGCATTGTCAACAACCATCAAAAGCTCGGTAACCTCAAGAGGAAGCAGCGCTTTTTCTGCCTCGTTTATGGTTTCGACACGCCATGCCTTGGCAAACGAAGCCGCAAGTATCTCCTCGTCACTGCCCTTGACGTCAGCAAGACGCTTGATAAAGTCATACGCTTGAATAACATAGGCACCGTCAACGGCATACGTGCCGTCATTGATCAAAACAAGGTCAGTTGCGCGGGTGGTATTGCGGTCAGAATCGGTAACCGAATACGTAACCTTTTGGAAGCCCGGCTTACTCATATCGAGCGGATCGTCCATCTCAACAAAGGTATCTACGCCCTCAAGGGTACCCCAAATGAGCTTATTGGTAATATTGCCGTCTTCAGTGTCGGTTGCAATAACGTCACCGCTGGTGGTGGTAGCATGGTCTGGGCCATAGACATAGTGCCACTCGTCAGGCGTTACCGAACCAGGTGTTCTATTGGGGTCATTCTCATCGCCAATCCAAATAACGCGCAAAGGTGGGAAGGTTATAACAGGGGCGTCGCCATCAGAAATCGTGACATTGACCCAGCAAAACGCCGTATGATCCTCGGTAACCCAGAACTTCACTGGTATAACCGTTGGGTAGTCTGCATCTCCCCTCTCGGCAAAGATAGCCGTAGAGAATCCTCCGTCGTCGGCGAGTTGCGGTACGCCGCCAGAAACCAAATCGCTGCCCGCACGCAGATAGCTCGTTGCCTCTGCTCGGGCGATAAACTCATCTTCATACCCATAGGCTCGAGCAATCGCCTGGAGAGCTCCCGCATCTGCCAAACTCAAGCGGAAGTCATGCGCCGTAATAGCGTAGCGGTCGCCATTTCCGCCGGTGGTGCCCTCGGGCAAAACACGAGCAGTGATGGTCTTGGTAAGGTCAAGATAGTCCTTGATGCCAAGTGTGGGATAGTAATCATCAGGAGTAGCCGTCATGGAATCCGTGTCCACTACGTAGGCATCAACAAGCTCGCCATCGCTGTTCCAAGCGCGCGCTTGCGAATAGTTCATAATAAGCTGCTCGATTGAGTCCGCAGCTGCAACGTCAGCAGATGCTACAACAAAAGAGTAGGCCTGTAAGATGTACTTATCGTCATAGACAATCGAACCGTCATTGACTATTACCATGCGTGTTTCGGTGGTGGTGTTGTTGTCGCTATCGGTAACCGAATAAACAACGGGCGTTACCGAAGCAGCATTGAGCGGAATTGCAGGCAGTTTTTCTTTGCCGTCTGCATCAGGGTTAATAACAACCTTGTGAGTAAGTACGCCGTCCTCAGTATCGCCTGCTGTTACGCCTTGCATTAGTTGCGTGCGACTTACGCTATCGCTACTTTGAGGCTCAAAATCGATGTTGAGCGGCTTGGGCGTAGCAATAATCCACGGAGCATCGCCCGCTGTTACCTGCACGGTAAGCTGAATGGTAACAACACCATCAGGGTCTGAAACCTCAACCGTATACGTGCCAACTTTGGCGGCAAAGTCGCCGTCATCACTGAGTAGCGGCGTGAGCGTTAGTATCGTGCCGTCTGCCTGCGTTTTACGTGCGCCCGCTCCCAGAGCCTTAAGTAAGGCGGCATCAAAGCTGGCAGCGTCCAAAATGCTTTGTGCCTCAGCGATACGCATGCTTATGTTGTTGCCAAATACGTACGTGGTGTCCTCATTGGGATCATCGGGCCCAGAACCGATAACGTCAGCATCAACCACCTCACCGGTAATATTTTTGCTCAGATAGCCCGAAGGCTCGTTGGCGCCTCGCACTACGATGGGGTACACACCAACGGCATTGGTATAACCACCCGAGTTATAGACAAAGGTGTTATCTGGCGCAAGCTGCTCGCCCGTTGTGCCGTTAAACAGTGCGGTGCTAGACTTGCTCAGTATCTCTGGGTTGATGTTGCCCGGAACACTCGTTACGTTGCTGAGCAAGGTCACAAAAGACTTGGCACGCAAGATGCGATTGTCTGCAACGTAGCGACCATCATTTACCACAACCACACGCTGTGCAGTAACGGTGTTATGGTCAGAATCGGTGAGCGAATAGTTGATGACGTACAGCCCAACCTTACCTACGTTGACTGCCCCTGTTGAAACATCAGGAGTTGCCACAACGGTAAGTGTTTTACCATTGCGGTCGTCTTCAAAATCGCTCGCCGTTACGTTATAGAGATCGCCCGTGTACTCGCTTGGCGTAATAGAGGTCGCAGAACGCTCGGGGTCGCTCGGCTCGCCAATCCAAATCTCAACGGGAGTGGGAACCGTCAATACCGGCATCTCACCTTGAGAAACCGTACCAGTAATGCCAACGCTTTGCTCGGTTGCTAACACGCCCGTAATGCCAAAGGTAATTGGTGCATAGGTACCCAGCTCAGCATCAAAACCAGCCGTATCTATAAGCACGGGTTCTGCAGGAACAGCACTCGGAACAAGCGGAAATACCTGAACCTTTGCCCAGCTGATGTAGGCAGCGTCACCCGTATCCAAAATCTCTTGTGCCTGCGTAAGGTTTACGCGGAAGTCTGATGCAACCAGAGCATAACTGGCAGACTTGTTACCATTGTCTACCTCATCGGCATCTACAACATGCGCAGTGATACTCTTGGTGGTGTCGCGGTCTACTACCTTCCACGTAATGGGGTAATCGCCCGCCTCGGCACCCTCAACATAACCAGAAGGCGCACCCGTCCAGCTCACAGAAAGCGGATAACCATCAATGTCATAGGCCTCTGCGTAAGACAAATGCTTAGCTTGGCTCTCGGTACCGTTTACGTGCCCGTCGCCCACTCGAGGCACCACGTAATCACGTGCGCCGATAATAATGTCATCGTCTTCGTCAATTATGTAGCGACCATCGTCAACTACGATAGCACGCTGAGCCGTTGTGGTGTTTCCGTCACTATCCGTTACCGTATAGAGTGCTTGCCACACGCCAACGGTTGCCAGATTGAGATTAAGGGGCGAACCATCGAGTGCGCTTACCGTAGTAGCAGCCCACAAATCTATGCCTTTTGCGTCGTCCTCGATGTCGGTAACGAGCATGTGGGCTTTGAGTTCTGCATCGGTGAGCGGCGTTTTAGAGCCTGCGTCTTTTTGCAGTACCAGCGGTGCTTCAATAAAGCTGATAACCGGAGAATTGCCGTTATCAATCTCAAAGATAACCGTAGCCCGCACGTCGGGTTGACCAGTGGGTATAAACGTAACCTCATAGGTACCCCGAGGCTCAATGGGGTGGTCAATGTCACCAATCTCGTTGTAATAAACGTCAGGAGTCCAGCTGTCAATGTCGCCGTCAATTATCCACGACAACGCCGCCGCACGCTCAATAAGACGCAGCTTAACTGCCGCACTCATGCCGGCAAAATCTAAAGCCTCGTCAAGGGTAAGCATTACGTGGTCGGCAGCAACAACGTAGCGAATATCGCCGTCAAAGCCGTCATCAATGGAGTCTTTATCAACAATTACACCGGTAATGCCACAGGATTTTACGCCATTGCCAAAACCAGGCTGCGGAATAATGCCTATCATAATGGGCTCATACGTTCCCACTTTCGCTTGATAATCGGCTCTGTCGTTGACTACTAATAAGGAGTCAGCAGCAACGGGCAACTGCTCGTTCATCGTTGCCGAGTTGTTCTTAATGCGCCACGCTTTTGCAGCTGCAAGACGCAAAATCTCAGCATCATCGGTACCGTTAGCTTTTGCATTGTCGAGGCTTTCAATAAAGCTGTACGCCAAGATAAGATAGTCGCCGTCGATAACTGCATTTTTGGTTACAAAAACCTTAACCGTTTTGGTTGCTGTGTTGTAATCGCTGTCAGTAACCGAATAGGAAACATCTTGGAATACGTCACGCTTGGCAAGGTCAATGGGGTCACCCTCGGTAAAGTTGTCCAGCGCATCAAGAGAGCCCGTTTTAATAAGGGCAGTGATGTCGCCATCATAATCGTCCCAAGCGGTTACGCCGTTTTTGCCCTCAGCATCAAGCCACTCGCTTGGCAAGAGTGCGCCCTCGGGCTTATCGCCAGGCTCCCCTACCCAAATTATCCGTACCTCTGGCGCATAGATAATGGGCGGCAGGCCGTTGTCAACAAAGGCAGTTATGCTCGTTTGAGCGGCATCGTCCTCGCCACACTCAAAGGTAATTTTGAATGAATCGCCGTGCTTGAGTTCACCAGAGGTAGAAAATCCACCGTCTGCAACAAGCTTTCTGTTGATAGAAGGAGCGGGATCCATCTCGGCGGTTGCACGGTGATAAATCGCAACTTCTGCTCGGTTGATAAACTCAGCATCGTAGCTTGCGTTACCAACCGTACCGTAAGCGGCGATAAGCGCATTGGCATCAACCGAGTTTATGCGGAAGTTCATCGCAACAACTGAGCAGGTAGTGCCGTTATCGCCATGCATGTCGCCTGGCTTTTGCGCCTGTGGGTCGCCGTCATTAAGCACCCGTGCCGTAACTTGCTTGGTAAGCGTGGGGTGACTAAACACCTGAACCGTAACGGTATAATCCATCGGAGTTTTGTTATAGCCACCGAGGCTTTTTATCGTAGCGGTACGTGGTTGACCGTCAACAGTCCATGCGACCGCTGCTTCACTCATCGCCAGTACCTGCTCCTCGGCACGCACCGTATTAACCTCAGACGAACGAATCACAAAGCTCAACGCTTTAAGGATATATTCGCCGTCCCATACGTACTCGCCATGTTGCAACACAATCGCACGACTGTCTGTTGCAATGTTGTGGTCAGAGTCCATAACGGTATAAACAACCTGATAAATACCTGGCCGGTTAACAGGAATACCCGTCATGGTAGTGCCCGGCTCACCGTCGGTAACCTCAGCAATCTCATAGCTAATCAAATGCGTGATGTCGCCGTCCTCGATATCAAAGGCCGTTACGCCCTCCAGGATTTTTGCGTCCGTCAAAAAGCCCGAACCATTATCAAAGGCGGATGCCTCGGTTTTGAAGTCAAGAGCAAGCGGTTTTTCCAAAATAGTAATTTCTGGCGGGTTGCCGTCCCAAACCGTAATGCTCAAGTCAATGCTGCTAATAAGATCAGTGTCGCTCGTGGGGAAGCGATAGCGGTCCACAACATCGGTAAGCGGAGCAGTTGTAAGACGGGTAATAAAGTCGTCGGTGTCGCTTATAACTACGCCCGGATCGGTAATGTTGCCCTCGGGCCACAGGGTCGTGGCATGTGCATTTAAGGCAGCGATAATACCAGCGCTCCCTAAAGCAGCCGTAGCCTCAGCCTCAGAAATAAGCTGTTTAATATTGTTGCCGTAGACATAGGTAGCAGGACCAAAAGTAGGCGGTACTTCTGGCGTAATGACCTCAGCGTCAACTACCACACCTTTGATGTGCTTGGTAAGCTCGCCAGAGGGAGTGTCGTGTACCGTAATAGCAATGCTGTAGGTATCAACAACCGGACCATAGCCACCGGTTGAAACACTTATTAAGGTTCCTGCGTCAAGGTCTATTTGCGCTCCCGTTGTGCCGTCAAAGAGCTTGGCTCTGCTCTTGTCCAAAATCTCAGCTTCGATGAGGGCTGGATTGGTGCTCACAGCGCTGAGCAGCGTCAAGAATGAGCTTGCGTATAAAATGCGTCCGCCCTGCTCCTCATCATCGCTTACCACAAAGTGACCGTCGTTTACTACCACAACACGCTGCGCAGTAGCAGTATTGTTGTCAGAGTCGGTAACTGAGAAGCTAACGGTATACAGTCCGGGCTCATTAACATTAACGCCCGTTGTGGGGTCAAGATAGCTCGGCGTAATAACCAACGGAATGCCTGCTGCATCGTCTTCGGCATCAGCTGCGTATACCTCATACAAATCAAAGTATTGGCCGGGCAACAGTGCCGAGGCTGGCTTATTGTCTGCCTCCCCTATCCAAATTTCAAGCGGCGTAAGCGCCGTAATAGTGGGCATCTCGCCTTGCGATACTCTACCGCGAGCCATCACCTGCGTGTAAGGGTTAGTAATGACCGGCTTGCCCTCAACCAAAACACCATAGGTGAGCGGATAGCCCGGATCTGCATTGAGCACGCTGGTAAAGTTGCCATTGTTAGCAACGTAAGGCGTGCCAGTTGGGATATTGTCTACGAGCGGATACACCCGTACGTCAGACTTGGTAAGCAGTGAGTTGTTAAGACCTGCGTCAATCATTTCCTGCGCTTGTGCGAGGTTGACCGTAAAGTTGTTAGCCACAATGGCGTACAGGTCGGTGTTGCCGCCCGGATACACAACGTCAGCGTCGGTTACGGTTCCGGTAATGTGTTTTTCAGTTGTTTTGCCTGAAACCATCCACGTAAAGGGATAGTCGCCAGGCTCTGCATTGCTCACATAACCAGCAGGCGGAAAACCTGCGAGGTACAAATCGCTTGAAGCAATCGGTGCGCCCTTGGTGGTGTAGGCGTAGGCACGAGAATAACTGCGTACCTCTCCCTCAGTACCTTGAACATCGCTTTGTGCGATAACAAAGTTCTTAGCGCCGATAATAACGCCTTCCTCGGTATCTATCACGTAACGACCGTCTTGGATAACAAGGGCACGCGTTGCCGTAGCAGACATGCCGTCGCTGTCAGTAACTGAATACGTGACGGAATAAACGCCGGGGGTCTTCGTGTGTATGAGGCCCTCAGCGGCTCCGCTGACCACAAAGGTAGTTTCGTCCCACAAGTCGCCGTCTTCATTGTCCCAAACCAGCATTTTTGCCTTAATCTCAGCAGCGGTAAGGAAGTGAGCGTCCTCGCCTGGCTGACACGGATAAACGAGCGGGTCGCCGCCATCAAGTGCTCCTGGTGAGCTTTCGGGGTCGAAGCTGATAGTGGGTGCAGTGCCATAGAGCAAATAGGTAACAGTAACTTGTATAGCAGGAGATTCTTTTACGCCAAAGGTCACCGTAAAACTGTCGCCAGCTTTGCCTGTTGCCTCAATGTTGTTGGCGATTACTACCACGCCCGCATTATCAAGCGAAGTTAAAGGCAGCGGATCGCCCAAATAAGTAGAGCTGTTGGTAAGACGATATGCCTCGGCCAAAGAAGCGTTGATGAGGTTTTTCTTGACCGTTTCGCTGTCGCCTACGTAGTCGCCCAGCTGCGTGACCACTAAGACCACATCATTGGCTCCAAGATGATACCTAAAGCCTGTTTCTGGGTCTTCTTCGTCGGTTTCTTCATCTTTGTTCCACACGGTTGCCGTAATGCTTTGAACAATTGTTGTGTCCTCGTCAACGGCAATAACAAGGGGGTACTCGCCAAGTGCGCAACCTGAGCCATACCCTGAAGGATTATCAAATACTATGGCAGTCGCAGGGGCAGTACCTGTTGCAGAAGAAGCATCAACGAGCCACGCCTGTGCCTTAGCATCGACAAGAATAGTTGCTGCATTTGCCTCGTCTACGTGCTTGATAAAGCTTTGTGCGTGCAAGATATAAACGTCGTCATATTCCTCGGGGTCTACCACAACGTAGCTGCCGTCATTAACCACAACTAAGCGAGTGGCGGTTGCAGTATTGCCGTCAGAATTGACCACCGAATACGTAATGGGATACATACCTTTTTTGGCAAGATCAAGCGCATCTGCCATGCCTTGATCATAGGTAACCAAATCGGTGATGTCCTCGCCGTTTTCTGCAGCAAGAGCCAAGATGCCGGCATTAAGGTCAAGTTCGTTTGGCAAAATGGAGCTTGCAGAGCGAGCAGGGTCAGCTGGATCGCCGATCCAAACCTCGATAGGCGTAGTAACCATAAGAATAGGCACGTTGCCCGGTATTACGTGTGCTTTGATGGTTACGGAATGTGCCGCATCGGGAGTCATGCCCTTAACGGCAAAGGTCACGTCATAGCTTCCAGCCATTGCTGGATTAGGAATTGCCACGCTGGTAACCTGCACCATGTCGGCAGTAAAGGGGTCAGTGTTGTTCGCGCGTGCCAAAGCTTGAGCCAACTCGATAAGCTGGACATTGCGCTCGGCATTAGAAAGGTTCATCAACGCCGTTGCATTATTGACCGAGATAGTAAAGTCATTTGCTCCAATAAAGGCGGTTGCCTGCTCAAAAGGAAGCACCGTAACTTTGCCCATATTCTCTAAAGACGGGTCAGAAACAGAGGCGTACTTAACACCATATTCCTCGCCATCTGGGTTGATAGTTTTGAAGTTTTCAAGCTCATAATAGGCTGGTTCATTCCACGATGGATCAACGTGATTTACTACAACCTCCGTGCCGAGCGTTGTTTCAACACGCTTGGCTGCGGATGCGTTTATGAGGTCTTTGAGCTCAGCAAATTGCTCAGTGCTGTTTGCAATAAGGTCTGCAATTTCAGCAGCTCTTTTTGTTCCAATATAGGCGTCATCATGCGTCAAAATAAGGTCAGAGAGGCTTACCGTAAGATACGGAGCGGCTGCCTTAGTGGTGTCGTGAATAGGAGTTGCTACCAGAGGATTAGCGTTTTCGTTCTCGTCTTCAAGCACAAAGTAAAGCTTGTCGCCTACGCTTAAGCCTGCTGCAGCGGTTTCGGTAAGCACAAAACTCCACGTGCCGTTTGCGTTGAGCGTTCCATACACAACCTCACCACCGTCTTTGAGAACGTTGTCCGCAGTGTTTACTACCGCATAAAGCTTAACCGCTGGCTCAGGGTTGTGCGGTTCAGCCGCTTTTTGGGCAGCAGCATCAAGCCACGTGCCGCTTATCTCGCTACCAAGGCCTAACCAGAGTTTGCCGGTGCCATGAGAAGTAATGCTAGCCGGAACTGGTGGCAAAACGTCTTTGACCGTTACCGGAGTAGCAAAAATATCATGAGGCTGTGAGATGTGTACCTTGGTTGAAGTAGGGTCATCAACCTCGCCACGCCATGCCTGAGTTATCTCATAGGTATCGCCCGTGTGTAAGAAGCCTGCAGGGTTCGCATAGCGCACCACACCTTCAATCTCAGATGCAGGCTCTACTTCATAAATGCTTTCTGAGCGAAGCGAGCTCACCTGCCCTGCTGTCGAGGTTTCTGTTGAACCGTCAGCTCGAGTAATGCTGAGGCGGCCATACACCTCGTTAGTCCACACATGACGACCTTCGCCGCCATACACCAAATCCTCAATGCCCTCGGGCACTTTACCGACAAAGCGAACATACTTGTCGGCATTGGTGGGCTCAAGCAAGTTTTCTATCCATGCTGGTGAGTTATTGCCTGAAATACGGCGGTAGTTCTGCATACCGCCACTATTCATCGCTGTTTGGAACGTGGTGTCACTTGAACTTTGATGCGTGCTGAAGTTTGCTCCACGCAGCTCGTAGTTAATAAGCGACCACGACTGATACGGGTCACCGTCAACCTGATTGTTAGGGCGAGAGTTGTTTCCGTTGCCCCATACCGCCACGTCAGAATTGGTAGAAAGAAGGCGCGCTGGCCCGCCACTACGGTTATAAAATACGCGCGCACCAACTCGAGTGTTTATGTTTGCAAAACTGTAGTACATAGGATGATTAAGCTGGAAAACAAGATTGTCGCGTGTACCAAAAATGCCGTCAGTCGTGCTATTGACGTTACCTTCCATAACAACAATCGCGTTTTCTCCAACCGTAATGCGTCCGTTATCAAAGCCATCAGCCTGACCACCTGAGTCTTGTGCCGCAATAGCTGCACCTCTCGCAGAATAAACCTCGATAGCAGAGCCATAGCCTTCTATATCAAAGGTAAAGTTATCGTTTCCGTATTCAATGCCAGCGTTAGACATTGTTTGGCGAGAGGTAGTGGAAACAGGCGAATTGTTGCCTTCGTTAATAATCATAACGCGACCACCACTTTTAATTATGAAGCTATTGTTTTTGCCCAAGCCAAAGCGAAGGGCAGAGGTGTCAACGGTGTTGTTTGCAAAGTGCCTCCAAACCTTGAGCTCCGCTCCGTTAGAAACGTTAAGGGTTTGGCTGCCCACGTAGCGAAAATGGAAGGTTGGTATATTGCTTTTTGAGTTGGGACCGTTGCCAAAGTTTTCAACGGTTAGTTGGGTTCCTTGACCATCAAGATTAAAGGTACCACCAACAATTTGCTGATAGAGCGCAGAGCTACCGCTGTTGCCCGTTCCTAAAGATTTAACAGAAACCTTAGCACCACCAGTGATGTTGATGCCACCTTCGCTGCCCGTCAAAACAAGAGGAACGCAAAACAAGGTAACGTACCATGCGTCTGAAGCATAAGCTCGGCTGTAGGAGCTGATATCGAGCTCAGTACCTGCACCGCTCACATTAAGCTCAGCACGGATTCTGCGGTCGCTCATAGTTGAACCATCGAGCTCATAAATGGTCTGACCTCCAATGAGAAGGGCAGAGGTGTGAGGAGAGTTTGTACGCGAGGTATACAGGTGCGCTTTTGTGCCACCCGTAAACGAAACAGTACACGTCGTGAGAAGTCCGGATTGACGTACTGACGACTGTACTAAGTGATTGCCATTGCTCGTAATATCTACCGTGGCAGCGTTGTAAACTTGGTCGCGTACGTTTACTACTGCTTCGTTATTTCTGCGAGCGTCAGTGTTGTAGCCAGTTTGCCAGATAAGGTTACCCGTGACTCTCAGTGAGCCTGCGATATTGCTTACCAAACCACCGGTTTGCGTACCTACACCCTCAACGTTTTCAAGGCTTACCGTCCAGTTGCGACCTGAGGTAACGTTTGCAGGTGACCACCAACACGTCCACTCATCATAGTTTGCGTTGTAATTATCGGTGTAGTCATTCCACTCGCGAGCCCCCGACGTAATCAGATAACTGTAATCATACGATGCGTTAGTGCGTACGATTTTTATGTCCTTGAGGGTAAGCGTTCCTGTTGCGGCACTCGTAAGTTGGAAGTTAGAGCCGTTGCGGGTGATAGAACCACCAAAATTGAGCGTGTGCCCGTTACCGTCGATGGTAAGGGTGCGCCCAATGGTTGCCAAATCCGCACTCGTTGCTGTGTTTGTGCGAGTGATGTCTGCATCAAGTCGAATGTAGTTGTTGGCGGTGTTGGATATGGCGGAGCGAAGGTCGTCCCACGTATCAACGGCGACTTGACCGGGACCAAGCGTAACCGTTGCTAAAGGAGCGATTGCTTCATCGGCTTCGTCAGCCTCTGCTTGGGCGGCCTCCTCATCAACCGCAGCATCAGCTTGTTCGTCGTTTGCCTCAGCTGCGCTTTGGCCAGCTTGCTCGGTGTCTTCTGTAGAGGCATCTCCTGAGAGGGGATTTTCGTCATCAAAGGAGGCTGAGCCTGCATGCTCGTCGCTAGCGCCCTCTTGCGAAGGGGCGGTGTCACCCCCATTCGCAGCGTTAGATTGTTGAGCCTCATTGGTGCTTTCTGCGGCTTGGGCGCTTGTCGCTACCAAATCCTCAGAAAGTGCCGTTGCTTGATTAGCAATAGCTCCTGCGGGCATAGCCAGCATAAAAGCCATATTAATAGCAAGCACAACAGCGAGAACGCGTGTGAGCATTCCCTTCTCTCTTATTTCTTTGCTTGTTTGCTCGGCGCGCGTTGTGCGTTGCTTAGTGTTGTTTGCGCGCGCGCGTTTTTGGTTATGAGCCTTCGCTTCCATGTCTAACCTCCCCGTTTTGGACGCGTTCCCTGAGCGTCGTTTTTTTTGCTACGGAGCGTTTTTATACGCCACCATTCTTCTTCCCTGTTTTTTTTCTTGTCGATTTTCTTTCTGGCTACTTGTTTTGTGCTCAAGTTTCTGTTTTGCGTTTCTGTTTAGCGTTTCTGTTTGCGTTTCTGTTTGCGTCGTATTTTGTTTCGTGTTCTGTTTCGTGTTTTGCGTCGTATTCCTGTTACGATTTTTTTCTCGTTTTCTTTGTAGCTATTACCCGCGCTTGGTCTTTTAGTAATGCAGCTTTTTTGGAGCTGACCTCGGTTAACGTGTGCGCGCGGTTCCTGTTAATCATAGTACGCCACTGTATTATGCTCGTCAAGAAACCATCTGTCCGTATGAACGGCATTTTCCCTGATAAAATAGGTTTTTGATAATTTCAGTGTGGCGGCAAATGAGGTAAGAACAGGGTATTTTTGGCGGGTTTGGGCGTGCTTTGCCCAAGCGAAGCATGGCAGCAAAAGGGCTGCTGTTCAGCATTAAACATATCTATTAGATTGAATACGCTTGGTTCGCTCAGGCAGGCGAGATGGTAACGCTCGGCTCGACACTCCTAATTCAGGGTATTAGTTCAGGTATTTGTACACTGCTTTTGAAATACTTTTGGTGTGCGCAATAGCTGCTCCGTCGTCTTTGGTCAAAACCACAATAACGTAGTTGGTCTTTTTGCCAAAAACAATCGCAGCGTCATGGTCAATGCCTGGAATGGAACCTGTTTTATTGGCACACCGTATCCCCCGGGGCAGCCCTGCGGGTATCGAGTCTCTAAATGTTTGCTTTTTGAGTATGCCGAGCATCTCTTTTGACGCTGCTTCGCTCACCAGGGTGCCGCGCCAAATATCTTCCATAATATGTCCACAATCCTTTGAGGTAGTGTATGAATAACCGTTGAATTGAGGTTCAAAATAGCTCGGATGAAGCGTTCCGTGACCCGTTGTTTTGGTGTAGCCATGCTTTTGGCAAAACGCATTGAGCCTGTCAGTGCCTTTATAAATGCTGCCGTTGCCAATTTTTTGTATCAAAAGGTTGTAGGAGTCGTTGCTGCTCACGGTAATCATGCTATTGAGCCAGCTTTTAACCTGAGTTGTTTTCTTGAACTTTTTCTTTTCTATCCGCTCATAGGTACACCCCATAGTAAAAACCTTGATGACACTGGCAGGGTATAGCTGTTGGTTGTTTATCACCAGGTACTCGTTGGTATCAAGATTTTTGACATAAATGGAATGGGTGCCGCCGTATTGTGAGGTCATCTTTTTGAGTTTTTTCTCGAGGGGCTTTAGGCCCTTTTTTCCGTGCTTGAAAATATACTTTTTGTCGATGAGTACACCTTTTTTGTTGACATACTTATTCTTTGAAATCATCTTATTGGTCTGCAGTTGCCCCTTTTTATTGAAGTAATACTTTTTCTTAGCAATTTTCTGCCAGCCCGTGAGTTTTTGCCCATTATAGTAATAATACTTGTGCTTTCCTTTGACAACCCAACCAGAGAGAACTGGTTGCGTATCGTTGTCTGGAGCTTGCTCTGCTGGGCTTTCGGAGGGAGGCTGTTCAGCAGCTTCTTGGGTTGCACAAGCAAAGGTTCCGCTTAAGAGGAGCGAAAAAACAACCACAAAACACACGGTATTTCTTGCTATCCTTTTTCCCATTTTTTTTGTTCCCTCCACCTGTTAACAGACCCTTGTAGGGTGCCACCCATTCAGACACCATAACTGCGTGCCATCAGTATACCATCAGTATATAATGCCCGTGCTGTGGGCGCAATGGCAAGTTTTATTGCAGACCTAAGGGCAATTGCACGGTGGGTATAGAGGCGGGCGCTGGCGAGGGCGCTGGCGGATTCAATTGGTTATTCAAAACTTTATTGCTAAATCATGTCATAGGGGTCAACGTTGGCGGCAAGGCGTACGCCCTCGGGCATCTTGTGGCTGCGCAAAACGGGAGAGATAACACCAGGAATGTCCGCTCCTAAGGGAGCTTTTATGAGTATATGCCAGCGATAGTCGCCTTGTCGCTTTGAGAGCAAACACGGGCTGGGGCCCAAGAGCTGCCATTCGGGCGGAATAATTGCTTGCAGCGCCTCGGCAAGAAGGACAGTTTGCTGTTGTACCTGTTGCTGACTTTTTCCCCATATTAAAATGTCGGCAAGCCTGCCGTAAGGAGGATAACCAAGCTCCTTGCGCACGGTACGCTCTTCGTCAAAAAGAAGGTTGCGATTGTGGGAGGCAGCGGCGCGAATGGCAAGATGGTCGGGCCAGTAGGTCTGCACAATAACACGTCCGTCTTTCTCGGCACGCCCTGCCCTGCCTGCTACCTGTTCAAGCAGCTGAAACGTGCGCTCGGCAGCACGATAATCAGGGAACTTAAGCGTGGTATCGGCAACCAGCACGCCTACGAGCGTGACTTCAGGAAAGTCCAGCCCTTTGGCAATCATCTGCGTTCCGAGCAAAACACCGTGACTTGCTCCAATAAAGGCATCGAGGCACTTCTCATGACCTGCTTTGCCGCGGGTGGTATCGGCGTCCATGCGAACGATGGGTGTATCGGGCGCAAGGAACGCTTTCATCTGCTCCTCGGCAAACTGCGTGCCGGGACCAAGCTCCTTGAAATAGGGGCTTTCACATTCAGGACAAGTTTTTGGAGGCGTGTGTGTTGCGCCGCAGTGATGGCAGATGAGTCGCGGCGGGCGGGCATGATAGGTAAGCGAGGTGGTGCAGTTTTCGCACATGGGCACGTATCCACAGTCGCGGCACAGCAAAAAGGACGCAAAGCCACGCTTGTTAAGCAAGATGACTGCTTTTTCTTTTTTCTCGATAACTTTTTGAAGTTCCTGCTTCAATACGGACGAAAACATACTCTTGTTGCCCGCATGAAACTCAGCTGAAAGGTTGACCACTTGAATGGGAGGCAGCGATTTTCCCGACGCACGATGCGGGAGCTCAATGCGCCTCCAAGGGGACGGTACGATTTTGTCACACTTTTTGCTCTCCCCTTCCCGCCCCTGTTTATCCTCTGTTTTTTTGAGTTCCTGCGCCTCACAATGCGCAAGCGTTTCAAACGAGGGTGTTGCCGAGCCCAAAACAAGTGTTGCCCCTCGTTTAGAGGCAAGCCGGGCGGCAACGTCGCGTGTTACGTAGCGTGGCGAGGAACTTTGCTTGTAGGTGCCCTCGTGTTCCTCGTCGATAATAATGAGCTTGAGGTCATGCAAGGGTGCAAACAATGCCGAACGTGCGCCCACTACTACCCGAGCGTCCCCTGTGCGAATACGATCCCACTGATCAAAACGCTCACCCGCAGAAAGGCGTGAATGTAAAACCGCAACCGTTGTACCAAAGCGTGAGCGAAAGCGTGCAACCGTTTGGGGAGTAAGGGAGATTTCGGGCACCAGCACCACTGCGCTGCCACCCTTGTCGAGCACCTGTTTGATAGCACGCAAATAAACCTCGGTTTTGCCCGAACCCGTTACGCCATCAAGGAGAATAACGGGGGCTTCTGGTGAGGGGGCCTCTGGGGCGGGGGCTTCTTTGGCGGGGGCTCCAAACGCAGAAGCCTCGAATGAGGTGAAGTCGCCTTCTTGGGTTGCCAAAATAGCATCAAGCGCCGTTTGCTGCCCCTCGGTCAACGTAAGACTTTCAAAACTGCGGTACGAATACGAAACAGAGGGCTGGGTTTTGTCGCTGGATTTTTCTGATGTGTCACCTGCACCATACGCTGCCGTGCCATAGGCGGCTGTCCCTCTAAAGCGTCGTCGTGTTTCTATGCGGATAACACCACGTTTCTCCAAGGCCTTAAGCGAAGTAGCAGGATTAGAGATGCTTACAGAAAGCTCCGCAACACGCATCTCGCCAATACGCAATGCCTCGATGATGGCACGCTGCTTGGCGGCGTTTGCTGGTGGCTCGTAATCAAAGCCTTCCTCGGTTAATGACACCCAGCGGTCATCAACAGCGCCAATGCCCGCGCGCAAAAGCTGCCAGTTTTCATTTTCATCGCGCACAAGACGCGGCGTGCTGCCGGGCGGCGTGAACAAACGAATGGCCTCGCTCAGCGGTGCGAGATATTCATGTGCGATCCACTGGGCAAGCTCGGCGGAAACCTCATCAAAATAGGGTTCGGAAAGCACCGCTTCCAGTGGTTTTATGCGACTGGCATCAACACCTTTTGAGGGTTTTTGCATACGTTCCACCAGATATCCCACACATTGCCGGTGGGCGAACTCAACCAATACGCAGCAGCCAACTTGCGCAGTCTTTGCAAGCTCGGGCGGTATGGCATAGTCAAAGGTGGTTTCAAGCGCACGGGTGGGAATGTCAAGAATAACCCGGGCAAAGCATGAGGCAAGCGGTTGTGGAGCAGGAGCGGTTTTAGAGGACTGGAGCTCCTCAGGCATGAGGCTTGTCCTTTGCGGCGGAGGGCCTTATGGCGGCGGGCTCGGCGGCGGGCTCGGCGGCGGGCCTTATGACTGCGGGCTGCTCTGAGGTGGGATTTGCACTTTTTTGCGCAGGAGCAGTAAGTACGGGAGAGTCCTTGGGCACCAACACCTCAAGTGCCGCTGGCAAAAGCTCAACGCTCAACTGCGTTCCCAGCAAACGCTCCCCGTCACACTGAATAGGCACTTCGCGGTCAAGCTTGATGTCAAACCGACGAGCCACATACGTTGAAACGGCTGGCAAGGTTTCGTGCGTTCCTGCCTTGATGCGGGTGAGGTAATACAGCGCACGCAGGGTGCCAATGCGCTGAGCAACGCAGATATTAAGCAAACCGTCGGTGATAGAAGCCTGCGGAGCTACCTTAAAACCACTGCCGTAGGTGGGGCCGTTTTGAACCGCACAAATGAGCAGGTCGTCCTCAAGCGTTTCATCGTCAATTTTGCACACCGCATGGTAGGGCTTGAGCTCGGTAAAAATGGCAGAAATTGCCGCACGCGCATAAAGACGCAGACCCTTAGTGCGAGTAGTTTTGCGCAGCTCATGGGTGTTAAGCCCCACCGCTGCATCAACACCAAAACTCAAAGTTTCAAGATAGTAGGTGGGCGTGTCGCTTGCGTTGCTGGTACAGCAACCAACGTCAACTCTTATCGGCACGGCGTGTGCCAAAGCGGCAAAAGCTTCTTGCGGATTTTGCGAGATGCCCAACGTACGTGCGTAGTCGTTGCCCGAACCAACGGCGATAAGGGTCACCAGTGGTCGTTCTTTTTGCGGACGGGTGAGCAGACCTTGCGCTGCGTCGTGCAGCGTTCCGTCGCCGCCAATAACTATGAGAAGGTCGGCTTGGGTGGTAGTTGCAAACTCGGAAACATGCTCTTTGCTCTGGCTTTTGACAATATCTATCTGCGCCGCAGGAAACACCTCGGGCAGCTGCTCTTGTGCTTGGACAAGCGTTTTTGCACCGAGCCCTGAACCAGCAACGGGATTGACGAGAACGGCGATTGTTTTTATCACGTTGGCTGCATGCTCGCGCAGCTCACTTGGCGTACTCAGTTCATTTGGCGCACTCAGCTCCCCCAACTCATTCAGCTCACTTTGTTCACGCAGCCTATTCAACTGCTCATTCAACTGCTTATTCAGCTCGCTCATAAAGGACCTCCACAACTCAAGCACAACTGGCCCTTGCGCCAAGAAACCTCAAAATCTTCAATGAGTATGGGTTTGCGGTCGCCGGAGCGCAGGGGCATAATTACCTCGGTATAACCTGCCGCGCGCAACAGCGTGCAACCTCGATCAAAAAAGAGCGCCACATCATAAGGGTCATGCGCATCTGAGCCTATGGTGCAAGAAACCCCTGCTTCGTAAAAAGCCTTAAGCAGTGTGGAAGCGGGATAAATCTCCTCAACGGGCTTGCGCAAACCCGACACATTGACCTCAACCATAACATCACGTTTGGCAGCAGCCTCAGCCATGGCCGCATAATACTCCCGCGTGTCAAAGGCGGGCTTGAAGCCGAGCTTTTTGGGCAAATCGGGGTGGGTCATAACATCAAAAGGAACGGCAGAGTTTACCGCCTCTATCCACAACATAAGATATTGAGCCCACACCTGCTCCTCGCCACGCTCATGCCAGCCGTCAATATAGGCAGGGTGGTCAAACTCCCAATGGTTTCCCTCGGCGTCGGTGAGCATGTGAACCGAACCTAACAGCAACTCAAGCGGACGAGGAAGTGCCGCAAGCTTGCTAAGAAGGTAGTCCTCTGCGCCAGCTCGCCAGTCAATCTCCATGCCCTGGACGATTTCAATTTCTGGATAAGCCTCACGCGCCGCCTCAATAGCAGCAAAATAGTCGTCTACCTTGTCCTCGTCCATGGCAAAAGTGCCGTTGCGGTCGACCTCTGGCGGCAAGGGCAGATGCTCTGTTAGGGCAACGAGGCTGAGCCCACGCTCGGCGGCAGTGGCGACCACTTCTGCCACCGTGCCAATGCCGTGGTTTGAAAGATAGGTATGGGTGTGGGCGTCAAAGCAAGTCATAGTAGCTCCATTTTGCTCGTTTATCTAAAGTTTTGTATGTACGTTGTCCAAAGTTTTGGTATCCCATAGTTTGTTTTTACACCTTTTTAGAATACCAGAGAGCATGGTAATGAACAGCGAGAATATCGGCGTATTGGGGTTTTGCGCGAGAGAAAGACTAACGGCGAGCAAGAATATTAGATAGGACGGCAAGGCAGCTATCGAGGTCGTGCTGCGCAGTCGAAGCGCCCAAGGTAAAGCGCAGAGCACCGTAGGCTCTGTCTTTTGACATGCCTAAGGAAAGCAGCGTGGGGCTTGGCTCAAGCGAGCCCGTTGAGCAGGCAGAACCACCGCTTGCAGCAATTCCTGCCTCGTCAAAGAGCAAAAGCAAGGTTTCGCTTTCAAAGCCATCTATGGTGCAAGAAACAAGATTAGGGAGATGGTGCGTTGAGTTGCTGGAGGCGAGCGGCACGCTCAAGCGCACCCGAGGGTCAAGCTCGCTGAGCTTTTGTGCAAAAGAATCACGCAGCTTGATGAGGCGTTCTCTTTCTTTTGCAAGCCGCTGCGGGTCTGTTGCAAGCTTAGCGGCGGCGGCGAAACCAACTGCCCCTGCGACGTTTTGCGTACCACTACGACGCCCTGCCTCTTGGCCGCCGCCGCGGAGCAACGCCTCAAACGGCGTTTTGCGCTTGAGATATATCATTCCTACTCCCTTAGGGCCGCCTATCTTGTGAGCAGAAAAACTTGCGGCATCAACTCCCAAAGCAGCAAGGTTTACCGGTATCTTTCCTAATGCCTGCACGGCATCGGTATGAAATAAAATGCCTTGCCCTGCGCCACTACCTTTGTGCGGCCGCGCACCGTATCCCGCGCCAGTACCTTTGTGCGGTCCCGCACTCTGCGCCTTGCGCTTGCTCGTAGTCTGCCGCCCCCTACCGTGGTCTGTTTCCTGACCTTGTTCTCTGCCCATCTCGTGTACCGCAGCTGCTAACTCGGAGATAGGCTGGACAGTGCCTATCTCGTTTTGCGCCAACATAACACTTACCAATATTGTGCTATTTTTTATAGCACTTTTAAGTGATTCAACACTGATAAAACCTTCACGGTTTGGCTGCACAAAACTTATCTCAAAGTTGGCACGCTTGAGGCCCTTGACCGTTTCAAGAACCGACGGATGCTCAAAGGCAGCACATACAATATGATTTGCCTGCGCTCCCCTGCTACGACGCACTGCTTCGGCGATACCCACCAGAGCCATATTGTTTGCTTCGGTTCCGCCAGAACAAAATGCCAGCTCAGCTGGTGCAGCACCTACGGCATGTGCGAGCTTTTCGCGCGATTGTTCAAGGGCAAAGCGTGCCTGCTTTCCTGCCTTATACAGCGCATTGGGGTTGGCAAACTGCTCATTCAGATGTGGCTTCATAGCCTCTAAGACACCCTGCGCTAACGGAGCTGTTGCCGCATAGTCAAGATATATTGTTTTGCCTGCCGCCGTTACCATGCTTATTGCTCCATTCTACTGCGTTTGATTTGTAAATTAGTAATGACCCCTGCAAGAAAATATCTGCAGCCTTTCTTTTTCGACACGATAAATGAGCCTGTTGCTCTGGTCGATACGTACGCTTTTTAATCCTGCAAGATTACCCTTTAATAACTCAGCTTGCCCGATGCCCTTACCGTCTAAACGTTGAATGTCACGAATAAGCTTGTTTATTTTTTGAAGTGTTTTCTTATCCTGCGTTTGCCAATGCAAATAATCGTCCCATGCCTTTTTTTGGAAATCTATGAGGCTACTCATGCTCCATTGCCTCTAGCTCTTCCAAAGTTTTTGTAACAACATTGCGCCCTGCCTTCAAATCAGCCATACGACTTAAAAGCTCTTCTTCTGAAAGATTATTAGTGGTTATGTTGAAAGGCAAGCGACGCTCTCGCACAACGGAATGTGCGAAAAGATTTATGGCAGTTGACGTGTTCATTCCGACTTCACTGCAAAACTCGTCGAGTTGACGTTTAATGTCGGGATCCATGCGAACACTGAATGTTGCGGTGGTCATAATGCTCCTTTCAGAGTTATTACTATTTATATAAATAGTAATAATATTTATCTTTCTTGTCAAGGGGCTGCGCATCAAAAGCTGACTCCTTTGTTGTAGAGAAACAGAGGTTCTTTTGGCAACCTTTGCAAAAAGAACCCCCGCTCCGAAGCATCAGAGCGGGGGTTCGAAAAATCCACACTAAGTTTTAGGTGCAGGTAAAAGCCCGTTGCTCGCCTGTCTACCTGCTCGCTCGCTTTTTCATCGCACGCTTAGCACACGCTTACTCGCTATTTCTTGACTTTAATCGTTACCTTTTTGCTCACCGAACCCTGCGAGTTTTTGACCTTGATAGTTATCTTATAGGTTCCCGGCTTAATGCCCTTTTTGATGGTGAGCTTGCCCGTCTTAGAAATCGAAATCTTTTTGGCAATGCTCTTGGGAGCTGCCACGCTTACTTTAGGAGCAGGAAAACCTTTGATTGCAAACGACACCGAGGTCTTTTTGTAGTTTTTCTTTAAGGTAATCTTTTTCTTGCCACCACTTATGCTCGGTTTTGCCGGTTTGGGGTCAACCTTAAGCGTTACGACTTTTTCAGTCGAACCCTGAGAGTTCTTTGCCGTAATGGTCACCTTATACGTTCCCACGCCAAGTCCTGTGGGGATATACAAGGTGTTGTCAAAGAAACTTGCCTCAGCAGTGTTGTTTTTAATGTCTAATGCAGGCTTAGAGCCTTGGGTGGTACTCCGGTTTCGATTATTTCTTAATTGAGAGGAGTACATACTCATGGGAGATACCTTTTTTGAACTTCTATTCGGCTTAGTGCCGACACTTGTTCAACTAATCGTGCCTATTGTGATAGGCCTGAGAGGACGAAAGGAGGCTACAAAAGTTGTGATTATCGAGCGCATGAACGTCAAGATTAACATCGAGATGCCAGATGCGCAGAAGTCGCCCCAGCGGAAACGCTAGGACGACTTCCAAAAACACAGCCGGAGTACCACCCCAACCAAAGGGTTCTGCGTACTTCCTTATTTGGAATTGTAGCACATTTTCATCATAAGAGGCATCAAGGAGGCTCGCTTCGCTAAGCAAGACCAAGGATTACGTTTTCGTCTGATTGCTCTAGCGCCTCGTTTTTCACAAAGCTGCGTTGATGGTTTTGCGGAGTTTTGTAAGTGCCTTTTGCGGGTCTTTTGCGCCGTAGATTGCCTTGCCAGCGACCACTACATCAGCACCCGCCTCAACAACAGCGGCTACCGTGGTAGCGTCAATGCCGCCATCAACTTCAACAAGAAAATCGCCTGCTGCGCCCGTTGTGCCTGCTCCGGCTTTGCCGCCTGCTGCTCCTACCCCACCTGCATCGCCTGCACCCCCTGCGCTCGCAGCGCCACCCAATTTTTCGCGCATAACCTCACGCGCCTGTGCCACATAGGCAATTTTTTCAAGACATGAGGGAATAAAGCTCTGTCCTGCAAACCCCGGATGAACGGACATAAGCATAACCACGTCAAATGAACCCAAAAGTGGACGCAATACCTCTGCAGGAGTATCGGGGTCAAGCGCAATGCCTGCCAAAGCGCCAGCTTCTCGAATGCGCTTCAAAGCATACTTGAGTTCATCTATTTGCGAACCTGAAAGTGCCGTAATGGTATAAGAAGTTCCCTTGTGACGCAACGGCTGCACGCTCCCGATTGCAGAAGCATTTGCCACCGCAGCGGCGTGGCTCTCAACATGAATGGTAAGAATATCAGCGCCCGCCTTAAGATACCAGTCAAGCTGAGCAATAGGATTATCTACCATAATATGCACGTCGAGCTTTGTGTCAGACTTCTCTTTTTTGATGAGCTTTTTAAGCGCCTCGACAAAAGGCGGACCAATGGTAAGGTTGGGAACAAAGTGCCCGTCCATGACGTCAATATGAAGCCATTCTGGCGGAGTTTCGGCTTGCAGGAGCAAAGTCACATCTCTCTCAAGATTAAGAAAATCCGCACTGAGAATAGATGGAGCAATTTTAACCGTTCGTGCCATGGCAACTCCCTTACATCGACCTACCGCTGAACAATGCGCAACCTAATAAAACTCCGGTTTTGCCGGACGTTCCATGAGGTCAACTATCATATCATCTAATTGCTGTTTGCCCCACACCACATCGTACACACGGTTAGAAATGGGCATCTCAACATCATATTTTTTAGCAAGCTGCGGAATAGTCCTACAGGCAAGCGCACCTTCGACCACCATGTGAGCTGTGCGCTCGTATTCCTCCAGAGAAATGCCCTGCGCAAGTGCCACGCCAAAACTGCGATTGCGACTGTGCTCAGAGGTACAGGTGACGATAAGATCCCCCATGCCCGCAAGCCCCATACAGGTCTGTGGCAGGCCGCCTGCTGCCTCAACTAAGCGCGATATTTCTGCCAAACCTCGTGTGATAATCATAGCCATGGTGTTATCGCCCAACCCTTTGCCTGCAATAACGCCCGCTGCAATGGCAATGACGTTTTTGGCTGCTCCGCAAAGCTGAACACCCGTAACGTCAGTTGAGGTGTAAACCCTAAATTGTGGCGTGGTAAGTGCCTCTTGAAAATAGCGAGCCACGTGCTCATTGTAAGCAGCAATAAGCGTTGCGGAAAGGAAGTCACGGGCAACCTCCTCGGCATGATTAGGCCCGCTCAACACTGCAAGACGTTCTTTGTTGCCCAGCTCGTCGGCAAGGACGTCAAGTAAGAAAAGTCCTGTTTCGTGTTCAATGCCTTTGGAGAGGATAACCGCCGGCGTATCTTGTTTGAGCAGGTTGTTGCTTGCAAGCGTATGCGCCATTTCGCGCACTGTTTTAGACGGCGTAGCAAACACCACTGCTTCTGCACCATTGAGCGCTTCGGCGAGGTCGCTTGTTGCCGTAACAGCCTGCGGAAAAGCAACACCTGATAAGTAGCGTGGATTGCTCTTGGTTTCGTTTATTTCTTGGGCAAGCTCGGGGTTTCGGGCCCAAAGATTGACCTCGGTTTCTTTTGTGCCAAGCAGACGTGCAACGGCGCTTCCCCATGAACCTGCTCCGATAACCGCTATGCGCATAGTTGTTCCTACTCCTTTTGTGATAATTTTTTTTCGATTTTTTCAGGTTCTTCGGCTGCTTTCTCGTCTGTTCCTTCAGGCGTTTTCTTGGGCTCTTCGGCTGCTTTCTTTGACGAGCCTACCGAAAAACGGGGCTCCTCACCGTGAATAAGGCGCACAATATTCTTGCGATGGGCAAATAATACTACCGCAGCCGCAAGAACTCCAAAAATGATAAATGAGATAGAGAAAAAGGGGCCCCGATAAAAAAGTAATACGCCCACAGGCACCGCAATCGCAGCGGCAACCGAACCAACCGAAACTATGCGGCTCAAAAAGGCAAAAATAAGAAAAACCGACAGCACAAAGAGAGCCACCGGAGGCATAACTACCAAAAGAGAACCAAAGCCCGTGGCGATTCCCTTGCCACCCTTAAAACGCATAAAGGGCGAAAACATGTGTCCCGCAATGCAGGCGATAAAAGCAAGAGCGAGGGGAATGTCCCAGAAGGGACCGTTAATCCACACAGAAAAGCGCTCTCCCACAAGCTCCTCAAGTACAAAGGCCATAATCAAACAACCCAGCACACCTTTAAGAACGTCAAGTGCGAGCACCACCACACCTGGCCCCCAGCCCAACACGCGTAAGGCATTGGTTGTTCCCGTGTTGCCCGAGCCATGTTCACGAATGTCAATACCTTTGACCAAGCGTCCAACGATAAGCGCAACAGGGATAGCTCCGCACAAATAAGCAGCCACCAGAGCAATAAACACAAGCAAAAAGTAGGTAGGAAACAAGGCGGATGCGCTTGAGCCAAACATATCTATCGTCCAAAAATGCATTGAAGCATTTTGCGATAGATTTTCAAAAGCCGTTTCAAAACTTATACCCAAAAGCAGCATATCTCTCCTAGTCTTTTTTCTTAAAACGCAAACGTATGGGCGTGCCCTCAAGGTCAAAGTTTTCCCTCAAGCGGTTTTCGAGATAACGCTCATAGTTGTCGTCAATAATTTGCGGATGATTGGCAAAAAACGTAAATTGCGGAGGGCGGGTGCCGGTTTGCGTAACGTAGTTGATGCGCAAACGCATGCGCCCCTTTGAAATGGTGTGACCAAAATCGCGCAGCTCGGTGAGAAAGGCGTTGAGCTTGCTGGTTTGCAGCTGAGTAGTAAAGTTTGCGTATACTTTGTCAATCGCCGTCCAAATGCGATGTACCGAACGCCCTGTTTTGGCAGAGATAGCAATCACCGGCGCATAGCCCACAAACACGAGGCGATCGGCCACTTGGTCACGCACCAGCTCACGCTCCTCAGGGGTTTCCAAAAGATCCCACTTATTGAGAAGCACCACAAGGGCACAGCCGCGCTCATGGGCAAAACCGGCAACGCGCTGGTCTTGGTCGGTAAGTCCGAGGGTTGCATCTATCATAAGTAAGGCAACGTCGGCGCGGTCAATGGCACGCATCGCTCGCACAAAACCGTAGTATTCCACGTCCTCGTCAATAACGGATTTGCGCCGCAAGCCAGCCGTGTCAACTATGCGATAAGTTTTGTCATCTTTTTCTACGAGCGCATCAACCGCATCGCGCGTAGTACCTGCCACCTCGCTCACAATGGAGCGCTCAAAACCCGTAAGCTTATTGGTAAGCGATGATTTTCCCGCATTAGGACGCCCAATAATCGCCACGTTGATAGCGTCGATGTTATCGTCCTCACACTCCTCGGGCGCAGGCAAGAGTTTTACCAACTCATCAAGCACGTCGCCCGTACCATGACCATGAACACTTGAAATTGCCCATGGCGTGCCGAGCCCCAGAGAGTAAAAATCCCAAAGCTCGTCATCGCGAGCCGGGTTATCCATTTTATTAACGAGCAGCAACACGGGCTTTTCTGAGCGCTTGAGCAGCTTTGCCACCGCAAGGTCATCGCTGGTTGCTCCCGTTGATGCCTCCACCAAAAAGAGAATGACATCGGCTTCCTCGGTTGCCATAACGGCTTGGCTGCGAATGGGGGTTTGAAATTGGTCGTCTGCGCTCATCTCAATACCGCCGGTGTCAATGAGCGTAAAATGAACGCCATTCCAGTCGGCCTGATGATAGGAGCGGTCGCGCGTAACACCACGCTGCTCATGCACAATGGCATCGCGCGATAAAGCTATGCGGTTAACAAAGGTGGATTTGCCCACATTGGGACGACCCACTACAGCAACTATGGGCAAACTCATAATGCGCTCACAAACTCCTTGCGTTGAGGTATTGGATAAGTGCTTCTGCGTTACATGATACTACATCAAGCTCCACGTTGAGCGCCTGTGCCACGTCTTTGGGGGCAAGGTCGTCGAGAAAAAGGCCGTTCTCGTTGAGCATGACGCTGGGAATAACGAGGAGCGGGCGGAGTGCGGGCGGGGCTGTTGGCAGGCCTGTGGGTGCGTCTGCGGGCGGGCGGGATGTGAGTGGGTCTGCGGGTGGGCGGGGTGCAGGTAGGCCTGTGGGCGTGCAGGCTGCAGGCGCATCTGCGGTTTTAAGGTCGGCGAGCTGTTCTATGAGATCGCTGGCGGTTATGAGCCCCGCAACATCAACATTGCCACCAAAAAAGGTATTGGTGATCGCACGCACCGTAACGTGTTCACACTGCGGTAGCGTTTCGATAAGCTCTTGCAACACCGGAGCAAAAGCAGTTCCAGTGGCGAGGATAAGGGGACGGTAGGATTGCGGGTCAAGCCCTGACACAAAGGGACGGTACGATTTTGTCACGTTTTTTGTCACAGAGGAACAGTTCTTTTGTGTCGCACCAAACAACCCTTTGTGCAGCTCCCACTCGTCCAAAAAAGCCCGCAACATACCTATGCCGTCCTCAAACTGAGGATACCCATCATAGTGTTCGGCAGGTGGAAGCTTGCGCATAAAATCATCGGGATACGCAAGACGATAGAACTCGTCACTTACCATAAAGCGGGTTACACCCGTTGCAAGCCGTGAACGTTCTTGATAAATTGCTAATTTATCTAACACTTTTTGAGCAGCCTCAACAGTAAATTTTTCCTGCAGCGTTGCATACTGCGTATAACCGTAGGGCACTATTCCCACGCTCGTAATATTCTCTTTTGGCTCTATCCAAGCAAGCGTTTTTTCGAGCTCATCGGTATCGTTGATGCCTGGCACAAGCACAATCTGCACCTGTATTTTTATGTTTGCAGCAAGCAGTTGCTCGAGCGCCTCCATACCCCGTGCCTGCCTCTTGCCAATAAGCTGCTTGCGCACCTCGGGCGTAATCGCATGGAGCGAAACATGGAGTGGTGAGAGCTGCTGCGCAATAATACGCTCTATATCTGCATTGGTGGTATTGGTGAGAGTAACAAAGTTTCCCTGTAAAAAACTGAGGCGATAATCATCGTCGCGCAAAAAAAGCGAGGGGCGCATGCCTTTTGGCAGCATTGCCATAAAGCAAAACGTGCAGGCATTACAACAGGTTTTTACCCCATCAAATACCACGCCGTCAAAGTCAATTCCCCACGGTTGTCCTGCATTGCGCTGCACTACTACCTGCGAACCATCGGCAAGAGCAAGTTCGATTTTTTCTCCGTCGGTAAACCAGAGCCAGTCTATATAATCGCGCGGCTGCTCTCCGTTTACCTCGACAATCTGCATGCCAGAGCGCAACCCTGCTTGCTCCGCAGGCGAGCCTTGCGTTACGGATTTTATAAACGCTTCGTGCGCCGTCTTGCTGGCGCCGTTACCGTCGCCGCTACTGTCAACGTTACCGTCGCCGCCTACGCTATCCTGCGCAACGCAGGTGTTGTTGGCACCACTTTGAAAGACCTGTGTATCATCGGCCATCTCACGTACCAAAATGCCTCTTTTGCAGCGCAAGTCCACGCACGTTTAGGTCGAGTTCTTTCATGCGCAGTACCAAAATAAGCTCCTCAGTTGCAGCGAGCAGGCAAATGAGACCCACCACAAACGCTGCCACGGGTAGCCCCACTGCCAGATACAGCAGCGGAAGCAAAAAAAGCGCAACGCCCGACACCTTATTTGCATACGAATGAAGCGATACAAAGGTGTGAAAGCGCAGCGCACCAATGGCGGCAGAGGCAAGGCGTACAAGCACAACAAGCCCCAGAAGCAGGTACATCCACATTTTCCACGAGAGCGCACGAATGAGTACTAGCAAAAGGGCTATTGAAAAAAGGAGATCGGCAAAGCTGTCGAGTTTTGCACCGAATTCGCTCGTCTTTTTGAGTTTGCGTGCGAGAATACCGTCAAAGACGTCAGTTGTGCCACACCACAGGTAAACAACAAAAAAGAGGGGTGAAAACGCCTCGGTAAACATTAAAACGAGCGCACCAACAATCCTGCTCGCCGTTAAAGCAGTGGGCACATAGGCAGGAAGTCGTGTTTGCATGGCTGCGCTCATAATGTATTCATTTTAGCAGTTTTGCCGACGAGCGAACACACCAGTGGGTTACCGTTACCGACGAGCGAACACACCAGTGGGTCACTGTTACCGGCGAGCAAACACGTCGTTGGTTGCTGTTACCGGCGAGCGAACACGCCCGTGGGCCAAAGCCCCACATCATTTTTGCGCGCCCAGTGCGAACGGGACTCAAAAATCTCACGATAGGTTGTATTGGGTTTGACCGTGAGTGACTTTGCATAACCAGCATCAAGCATGCGCCCGTTGAGCGTATTTTGAATTATATGCTCCTCTTTATCGTCAAAACCTGCGGGGTCAACCAACCACACATACGCCAAGATTCTGCCGTGTCGGTCACGCTCGGCACCATTGTCAACCTCAAGCCACACTGTTTTGTTGTTAACAAGTTGAGAAGCGTAGCGCTGAGAAGCTTTTGCCTCCTCGGGAAAATCCTCGTCGTCCATCTCGGGAGCGTCGATGCCAATAACCCGCACACGTTCGTTTACGCCATTGACCATGGCGTGAAAGGTATCACCGTCGTAGACCTTAAACGCCTTTGTTTTATAAACGGTAGTGGTGGCAGTTTTATGAACGTTTTTTTGGGAGCCTTTTTGGGAGCCTTCTTGCGCATTCTGAGTACCTTGTTGCTCGCTTCCCTGAGTTGTGGTTTGCTGAGCGGGATCGTGTGGCGGCAAGACCTTATCACTCAAAAGAGAAAAGAGGACTATGGCAGCTACTACGCAAACAAGCACAATCAGCATCCAGAGCGGATAGGAACCTGGCTTTCTTGAAGCAGCTCTCTGTATAGTTTTTGCAACTCTGCGTGGACTCGGTCGTATCATTTTTGCTCCCTTTTATGCTCCTTTTGCGGCTGCGGCTGTAGTTGTGCCACTGGTTTTGAGCGCCTCGACAATGCTGGCAATTTGCTCCTGCGGAGTAGAGGCACCTGCGGTTACCCCTACCACAAAATCATCGGCGGCGGAGGCAAACCACGCCGGGTTCAAATCTGAGGGCGACTCAATGTGATGCGTATTGAGGCACACTGCCTTACATATCTCGTATAAACGGGTGGTGTTTCCCGAATTAAAACCACCCACCACAAGCATAACGTCAACCTCTTGTGCAAGACGTTGTGCCGATTGCTGGCGCTGACGTGTTGCCGAACAAATAGTGTCTCGCACTTCATAACTTAGATTGCGTGCATGGAGCTCATTTACAATGGCCTCGAGGGTATCGGGGGATTGTGTAGTTTGAACCACCACGCCAATGCGCTGGTCTGGATTGGCAGAGCCAAGATTTTTGGGCAGATCATCAGGCGTTTGCACCACCAAAACGTCAGTGCCCGCATGGGCGCTAATGCCCTCGACTTCGGGGTGACCACTCTCCCCTACAACTACCACCGTACAACCCGCCTCCCGTAAAGAACGTGCTGCACGCTGCGCTTTGAGTACGTGTGGACACGTAGCATCAACAATCGCAAGCCCCCGTGCGCACGCCTCGTCAATTACCAAAGGCGCAACTCCGTGTGAGCGAATGACCAACACACCTTCGTCCACCTCGTTTACCTTATCTACTACCTTAACTCCATGCGCCTCAAGCTCGGCCACTACGCCCGGGTTATGGATAAGCGGCCCGAGCGTATAGACGGGCACATCGCCACGGGCGGCATCTTCAACGAGCGCAAGCGCACGCTCCACGCCATAACAAGCACCCGCATATTCTGAGAGCCGAATGTTCATTATGCGGTACCTGCCGTGTCGTTTGTGTCGTTAGTGTCGTTTGTGGTGTTTGTTTTGTTTGCGGTGGCCTTACCCTTATCGCGCGGGTTTTCAAGCTCATAAACGGCAGCCATAACATCAGCCGTAAATTGGGTAAGACGCTGGTGCTTGTCAAGCGAGGCATAGGGCTCATCAGCGAGCGATAAAGGCACTCCAAAGCACGCAGTAATACGAGGAAAATGCCAGCGGCGTGCACCAGGTGGCGAGATTTCTGAAGCCCCCCACAAACGCACGGGAACTACTTGTGCTTTGGCAAGCTGGGCGATAAGTGCCACGCCCTCGTGCGCCTCCCGTGGTGCATTTGCCTCATGACCACGCCCCCGCGTTCCCTCAGGAAAAATGCCCACCAGCTCGCCCCGCTTGAGCATTGTTACCGAGCGTTTAACCGCCTTCATATCTGCTTCGCCACGTTTGACCGGATACGCACCTACCCACGCAGCCAAGCGCCTGATGCCCGGTATCTTAAAAAACTCTTCTTTGCCAATAAAGCGCATGGAACGTGGGCGCAAGGCCATCATGACAAAAAGCGGGTCAAGATATGAACTGTGGTTGCCCGCGATGATGAAGCCTGACTGATTGACTTGCTCGGGTTGGTCAGGTTGCTCAAGTTGGGCGGATTGCTCAGACTGCTCGGGTTGTTCAGATTTCTTGGCAGCACGCAAGCGCCCTTCTTTGAGAAAGTCGGCGTTGTAAAACTTGAAGCGAAACAGCGGTGTGATAATCACCCAGACCAAACCAAAAAAGAAGGCTGCAAAACGCTGGGGAAAATGTCCTTTTCCCTCGGCAGGAGTGTCATAAAAATAGTCGAGCGGCTTCATAAAGTTTCCCCGCTAGGCTCAAGCGATTTTTGAGCGCTCGTAGCTTCAAACAATTTTTGGGCGCTCGTAGCTTCAAGTTCAGTTTTTTTTGCCTCAACCAGCTCAACAATATGCTCAACTACCTGCTCAATGTTCATATTAGTAGTGTCAACGGTAACGGCATCGGACGCGGCAACAAGCGGTGCCACATCGCGCGAGGAGTCCGCCGCATCACGGCGCAGCAAATCGGCATGGACGGCAGCCTCATCAACTGGCTGCACGCCACGCTCCACGTTTTGAAGCGCACGACGATGCGCTCGCTCCTCAGACGATGCCGTAAGAAAAATCTTAAGCTCCGCATGCGGAAAAACCACCGTACCAATATCACGCCCCTCCATAACGGTGTCACGCTCTGCGCCTAACACACGCTGCTGGTCGGTCAAAGCAAGACGCACCGCAGGTAAGGCCGAAACCGGCGAAACATAAAGGTCGGTTTGCGCCGTACGAATGTCATAAGTTACGTCCTCGCCGTCGATAAAAACCTCGGTAGGAATGGGGTTGCCCGGCGTATAACCAAAGGTGATGGGAGCATTTTGCGCAATCTCTGCTACCGACTGCTCATCATGCACGTCAAGATCGTTATTTACCGCACGCACTGTTACGGCACGATACATAGCACCCGTGTCGAGATACGCAAAGCCAAGGCGCGCAGCTACCAGGCGGGCAATGGTTGATTTTCCGCTTCCGGCAGGGCCGTCGATGGCAAGAATCATAGTGAGCCTAACCTTTCTAAATCTTTGAGGAAACTAGGATAACTTACCGTAAGGCTCTCGAGCCCGTCAATATCAAGATTGAGTGCAAAAGCACGGGCGGCAACAAGCCAGGTCATGGCGAGGCGGTGGTCGTTGTGCGTGGCAAGGGCAATGCGTGCCTTGAGGGGACGGTACGATTTTGTCACATTTTTGTTCGGCTTGGTTAGGGAGGAGCTGTGCGACGCGGCAGAAGAACGGTGTGACAAAATCGTACCGTCCCCTTCTATAACGAGGTCATTCTCCTCGACATAAGCGATAAAACCAAGCGTGGTAAGCCCTTCAACAATGGCGGCAAGGCGGTCAGTTTCCTTAACGCGCAGCTCGCTTACCTCGCAAAAACGGGTTGTTCCCTGTGCAGCGGTTGCCAGGAGGGCAAGTATTGGTATTTCATCTATGAGGCTTGGGATTTCGCCTGCCTCTATGGTGGTGCCCTGCAGCTCGGGCGAATAGAACGCCGTTATTGTTCCCCTTGATTCAAAGCTTAGGGCGGGCACCTCTTCTTCATTTTCTAAATTGCTATTTCTAATAGCTATTTTAACGCCCATACGGCGCATAATCGACAAAAAGCCCGTACGGGTGGGATTAAGTGAAACCCCCTGCACGGTAAGCTCGCTACTTGAGGTAAGCGCAGCGGCTATCAGCAAAAACGCAGCCGAGGAGGGGTCGCTTGGCACCTGAAGCTCTGCTTCGCAAGCTTGCAGATGCTGCCCACCCTCGATAAGAGTGGTGCGCCCATAGTCCCTGCGCTCCAGCTCAACACCAAAACTTGGCAAAAGAAGTTCGGTGTGAGTACGACTAAGGCGTGGCTCGGTAACTGAGGTAGCACCTTGGGCATTCAATCCAGCCAGCAGCACCGCACTTTTGACCTGTGCGGAAGCAACAGGACTGTCATAGTGTATGCCTCTTAACTCGCTTGAGCCGTGTACAACGAGCGGTAAGGTAAGCTCGGGGGATTCTTGTTTGTCTGTTGGCTTGCCAATCGATTTGCCTGCCAGTTTGCCCGCCGATTCAAAACGTGCGCCCATCTGCGTAAGTGGTTCGGCAACACGGCGCATTGGACGGCGGCTCAGCGACTCATCGCCCACAAGCTCAACACGCAGAGGATAACCCGCAAGCAATCCCATCAGCAAACGTGCGGTTGTGCCAGAGTTTCCACAGTCGATTGCTTGTGCGGGCTGAGCAGGACCAGCCTTGCCCCAACCAGTTATAGTTCCGTACAGCGTATCAGGGAAATCTGCGTCCTCGGTTAGATCAACCTGAGCACCAAGGGCGACCACAGCGTCAAGCGTTGAGTGCACGTCTGCCGAATTGAGCAACCCACGCACCCTTGTAGCGCCCTCTGCGCACGCCGCAAAAAGTGCAATGCGGTGCGAGATTGACTTGTCGCCCGGCACGGTAGTAGTGCCAACAAGCGGTTTATTAGTGTAGTTTGCTCCGTTAAATTGGGTCATAGCCTCTCCCCTCCTCGCATCGTGCCTCTTTCCTTACTCCTGCGGCGTCAGCGGACGAAATGAAACATCAAAACCGCCATCGAGCAACAGTGCCGAGAAGCGCCCAATATCGCCCTCATCGGTAAGAATAATTTCAAGAATAGCGGTTTCCTCGTTGATGTGGTCGATGTCGATGGACTGAATGTTGCAGCCGACCTTGCCCGCCATGCCCGTGACCTCGGCGATAACGCCCGAGCGGTTAGCCATGGGGATACGCACCTCAACAAGACGTGCGGAGTCGGGCACCCAGGTAGCAGGAATTGCCTTTCTCAAGTCGGCGGCGTTGGCAAGCAGCTTGTTGAGCGAGCGAGCGTCGGCAGTTTTTATGGACGATTCAAAGGAGCCAATAATCTGGCTGAGTTCTTGCAAGCCCTGCGCCACCGCTTCTTTGTTGTCAAGCGCAATGCCGCACCACAAATCGGGCGAACCTGCTGCTATGCGTGTGGTGTCTTTGAAACCACCGGCGGCAAGCCTAAAAATCTCCTGATTGGTTTGTGCATGCGCACCTGCAAGCTGCACCAAGGCAGAGGCAATCATGTGGGGCACATGGCTTACGATGGCGATGATATTGTCATGCTCCTCGCGCGGCAGGGTAATACTGCGTGCGCCAAGAGCCGTAATGAACTCATGCATTTTAGTAAAAACGGCGGGCTCGGTGGCGGCATCGGGGCACACAATCCAGTGCGCTCCGGCAAACAGATTTGCACGTGCGCCTTCAATACCGTTGACCTCGCTGCCTGCCATGGGGTGTCCGGGCAAATAGCGCTCCGGTTTTGAAAGTGCAGCTGAAGCTTGCGTGGTAATGAGTCCTTTGGTTGAAGCAACGTCGGTAATAACGCCTGCAAAGTTTGAAGCTTCGATACGCTCAAACCAATCTTGTGCGCTTGACACCGGTGTTGCTAAAACGATGAGGTCGCAGGGGTTGTTGGTGTTGGTGTTGGTGTTGGTGTTCTTGCTATCGCCTGAGCGAGCGTATTCAGCGTCTGCAGCGCCTTCAGCACCTACAGCAGCAGCGTTTTCGCCAAGCCAGAGCGCAACACGCTCATCTGTAGGCAAGGCACCTTCATCTATGTAACCAGCTTCAAGCGCCGCCTCTAAAGCGTGTGCATCGAGGTCGATGCCTCGTATATGCGGAGCTTGCGGCAAAGCCTTAAGTGCAGCAGCAACCGAGCCGCCGATAAGCCCCACACCAATTATCAAAACTGAATTAAAGGGCTGGCTTATGTGGTTTTCTTGCTCTGCCGGGCGCACGGCTTCGGTTTCATGCTCTGCTGGGCGCACGGTTTCGGTTTCATGCTCAGCTGGACGCACGGCTTCGGCCTCTTGCGCTGTCATGTGCACCGCATCGTTTTCTATGTTTTTTGTCACAAGGCGTTCCTTATCTCATATTTTTTTTGCTCGTAACGTGCTTCTCATACCCTGCTCTCTCACTACTTTTTGCTCTCAAAACTATCCCCTAGTATAGCGGAGAGAGCTTTTGCTGGTGTGTGTGAGCAGCTAGATAGCACATGTAGCAGGGCTGCGACAGCAGCTCGACGAGATTCGGAAGTTTTTTATTTTTTTAGGAAGCTTTGTTTTCGTGAGGGAGAGAATCGAACGGGATAAGCGTGGAGAACTGTACCGTCCCCTTTTGTTGCATTGCGCAAACTGTTGTTAGCTTCAATAGAAACAGGCAATCCAATCGAATGGTGTTAAAGTAGAAACGTGCATTTGCCCAAAGGGTAAAACGATTATACATATAAGGGTAAAGCGAGATTGACAGACCCTCGCTTTGACCATAATACTTGAGAACCACACAGGGTATTGAGAAACCCGCTGCAGGGTTTTCAGAAAGCTCGCACAGGGTTTACGGGAAACCATTGAAGGTTTTGTGGAGGGTCGAAAACCGGAGGGTCGGGCAAAAACACATGAAAAACTTTGATGCAAAAAAGTTTCAGCTTCCGCTCCAAACAGCAGATTTTATTGTGGCATTCATGGTATGGGTCATACTCTCAACCCTGCTCAGCGTTATCAGGACAGACATTGAGCTTTCGCAGGGCATGGCGGCTTGGGTCATTGCCATACCAGTTATCCTAGGCTCAGCGCTACGAATCCCCTTTGGTTACCTTGCGGGCAAGTACGGCGCACGCCCCCTCTACCTTGCAAGCTTTATAGTCCTCATATTCCCGCTTTTCTTTTTGAGCGAAGCAAGCACAGCAGCAGACCTCATCATCGGCGGATCTATTCTTGGTGTGGCAGGTGCAGTTTTCTCGGTAGGAGTAACGTCGCTGCCACGCTATTATCCTAAAAACAGGCAAGGTTTTGTCAACGGAGTTTACGGTTTTGGCAACATCGGAACTGCCGTTACCGCCTTTGGCGCGCCGGTGGTTGCTCAGCATTTTGGCTGGAGTCTTACCATCAAGTTCTACATCGTTCTCATGCTTATTATGATTGCGCTCAACTTTTTTCTCGGCGATAAAAACGAACAAAAAATTATCACTCCTATCACGGCGCAATTCAAAGAGATTTGGCGCGACATACGGCTTTGGGCGTACTCGCTCTTTTATTTCATCACCTTTGGAGCCTTTGTTGCCTTTACCATCATTATGCCTAATCATTTTGTGACCCACTTTACCTTGGATAGCGTAAGCGCCGGCTGGGCAACCGGAGTATTTATTGTGCTTGCCGCCTGCCTGCGTATTGTGGGTGGCTGGCTTGCCGACCGCTCAAACCCCAACAAGCTTCTCATGATGGTATTTGCGGGCATGGGCATTGCCGCCATTGCACTTACTCTTGCGCCAAACCTGCCCGTCTTTCTCACAGCGCTGTATGCCATCAGCGTTTTTTGCGGCTTGGGCAACGGCATTGTGTTTAAGCTCGTGCCGAGCACCTTTCCAAACCAAGTGGGAACCGCAAATGGCATTGTGGCGATGATTGGTGGTTTTGGAGGCTTTTTCCCGCCCCATGTACTCGCCTTTTTCTTCGGAATGACCAACTCAAACGCCCCCGGATTTGCGCTTTACGTATTTTTCATAGTAATCTGCCTTGTTTTAGCATTTGTACTGGTCAAACAACAAGCAAACAACAAGCCCGGCTAAAGCGCCTCGTGAGCTCACCTCACAAAGACGCAGTTGAGCACAGCAAAACCTCAGCTAACTTCCGAAAAACCCTAATACTCCTATAAAAACCCCTATATAGCAAGGGGATTGCCCTGAGCGCCAAAAGCAACTACCCCGATTGGCATATTGCTTTCTTTACAACAAAATGTAAACAAGACGTAAAGGAAGGGCAATGGAGACTCAGAAACTTGCACCATTTCTTGCTGGTGGGGTCGTCGCGGCACAGGCCGCTATTTTTGCTGTGCAGCACGCTATGAAGCGCTCACATGACTTGCTTCGTCCCCCCGGAGTACAAGACGAGCAGGACTTTCTCGCCCGCTGCATTAGGTGCGGACGCTGCATAGAAGCCTGTCCTTATGTCTGTCTTAAAGCCGCCAACGACGCCTCTGGTATGGCAGTCGGCACTCCCGTTCTCAACGTACGCGACCAAGCATGCAAACTTTGCGAGGATTTCCCCTGCGTTAACGCCTGCCCAACTGACGCACTGCGCAACGTAGAATCCCGAGCAGACGTTGACATGGGGCTCGCTGTTATCGACACCGAGCTTTGCATCGCCATGAAGGGCATGCGCTGCGAGGTTTGCTATCGCGTCTGCCCTCTTATCGACACCGCTATTACCATTGACTATCGCCCGCGCGAAGGTGATTCTATCCACGCCATTTTTGCTCCGCAGGTTGATGCGGAGAAGTGCGTAGGTTGCGGGCTGTGCGTGGAGCGCTGCGTAATAGATGATCCCGACCTTGCCATCAAGATTGTTCGCGATCGAGAAAAGGCAATCGAGGAAACCCACATACAACAGGCGCGGGTATAGCGAGTGTAGCGCAGCACGCGGGTGCAACGCAGCGCAAAACATAAGAAGAATGCACGAACTAAGAGCACGGCAACATAAAAACATACGATAAAAAGCACAAGACGAGGAGAAAAGATTCGAAGCGAGAGCAAGCGACGAAGTGGCGGAAAAGAAAATCTGTTGGATAAGGTTGGAAAAAAAGGAAGGGAGCAAGTATGGTAGAAAAGATGTTGAACGAAGTGCCTGATAGCACCAGCATCGTGAGTGAGGCAGTCAACAGCGAACTCAGCAGACGTAGCTTTGTAAAAGCAACTGCTGCTACGCTAGCCGTTGCTGCAGCGGCAGGAACTCTGTCGTCACTCGTTGGCTGCGGTGGTCAGGGCGGCGTCTTGGGAGTAGGCAACTCCAAGGTTTATACCTCGGTGTGCCGTTTCTGCGGCTGTGGTTGCGGCGTACTCTGCGAGGTCGCTGGTGGTCGTCTTGTTTCTGTAACAGGCGATCCAGACAATGCTTCGAACAAGGGTCTTAACTGCGTCAAGGGTTACTACTTGGCTAAGGTTCTCTATGGTAAGGATCGTCTTACCAAGCCGCTTATCCGTAAGGACAAAGCAACCAAGGGTACCGACTCAGGTCTTACCGAGGCATCTTGGGATGAGGCATTAGATTTGGTAGCTGAGAAGCTAAAAGCCGTCTGGAAAGAGGACAAATCACGTCTTGCTTTCTGGGCAAGTGGTCAGCAGCCCATCGTTGAGGGTTACCTGACAGCGAAGTTCTGGAAAGCCGGTCTGCTTTCCAACAATATCGACCCCAACGCTCGCCTTTGTATGGCAAGCGCGGTTGTTGCGTTTATGAACGTATTCCAGACCGACGAGCCTGCTGGCTGCTACGAGGATCTTGACCTCGCAGACGTGTTTATCACATGGGGCGCAAATATGGCTGAGGCACACCCCGTGCTTTACTCACGCCTTACCGCTCGTAAGCTCAACGACTCAAACGTCAAGCACTATGATTTGGGAACCATCAAAACCCGTACCTCAGCAAGTGCGAACAAGACAATGCTCTTTAAGCCGGGTACGGACAACGCTATTGCTAACTGCATCGCGAACTACCTCGTAAGCGAGGAGAAGTACGACAAGAAGTTCGTTGAGGCTCACTGCCAGTTCAAGGCTGGTACTGAGGACTTGGGCAACGCTTATGAGGATGGCTGGGATGCCACCGATAAGCTCCAAGAGGCAACAGGCAATGACGGCGTTTGGGGCATTGAGTTTTCAGAGTATGCCGATATGCTCAAGAAGTACACCTTTAAGTACACTTCTGAGCTTTCGGGCGTTTCTGAAGCAGACCTCAAAGAACTTGCAGAAGTATTTGCAGACAAGAACAAAAAGGTCATGTCTCTTTGGACCATGGGCGTCAACCAGCACAATCGTGGTACGTGGATGAATCACAACATCTACAATATCCACCTTTTGAGCGGCAAGTTTGCTCAGCCGGGTTGCGGACCTTTCTCTCTCACCGGACAGCCTACCGCTTGCGGTACTGCTCGTGAGGTTGGAACGTTTGCTCACCGTCTGCCTGCCGACCTTTTGGTTGCAAACGGACAACATCGTCGCTACACCGAGGTTTTGTGGGGTCTCCCCAGTGGCTACCTTGGCGACGACGAGGAAAAGAACCCAGGCATCATGAAGCCAGGCAAGCACACCATTAAAATCTTCCGTGATTTGTCAAATGGCGACATCGACTTCTTGTGGTCAGCTCACAACAACTGGGCAGGCTCACTGCCTAACCTTACCCGCTTCTTGGGCAAGGGTGAGAAGAAGGGCATCATGGACGCATTCATCGTTGTAAGTGAGGTTTACCCCACGCTTTCATGCGATTATGCCGATGTTGTATTCCCTGCTGCTATGTGGATTGAGCGCGAAGGCCAGTTTGGTAACGCCGAGCGTCGTACCGCTATCTTTGAAAAAGCAGTTGATCCTCCAGGAGACGCAAAATGGGATGCATGGATTCTCATGCAGGTTGCCCAGCGTGTACTCGATGGTGAGGTCATTGGTGGTAACGATTCCTTCGATACCCTCTTTGGCACCATCTGGGATAAGGACAAAAAAGACTTTATCAACGAGAGCCAGCGCGAAATCAGCAAGATTGTTTGGGAAGAGTATCGTACCTTTACCAATCCAACCATGAACCCAACTGCTGACGACATTAACAATGATGTTGGCGATAAGTTTGGCGTTACGGCTGACGATGGTACCTATACTCCCGCTAAGCTCAAATTGTTCGCCAAACAAATGGCTCCGTATGATGAGTACCTCAGCAACCATGGTCTTACGTGGCCCGTTCGCGAAGTTGACGGTAAGTGGCTCGGAACCAAGTGGCGCTTTGCTGCTGGTAAGCAAGAAGACGGTTTTGATGAGTACGGTATTGCACAGTACGGTCAAAAGGATGATGCTGGCAAGCTGATTTCTAAGCCGGGCAACATTGACTTGTATAAGACGGCGAAGTACAAAGCTTCTGTTACCTTCCGTCCTTACGAGCCGCCAGCGGAAAATCCTGATGCTGAGTATCCTTTCTGGTTCTGCACCGGACGTTTGCTTGAGCACTGGCACACTGGTTCTATGACCCGTGTTGTTCCTGAGCTCGACCGCGCTTTGCCCGAGGCATTGCTTGACATGAACGCAGCCGACTGCGAGAAACTCGGAGTCAAAGATGGCGACATGGTCACGGTCAAATCAAGACATGGTGAGTTTAACATTAGGGTTTCGACCGCAGGACGTACTGCACCTCCTGCTGGCGTGGTGTTCGCACCGTTCTTTGCCAAAGAAACGCTAATCAATCTTGCTGTGCATGATTACTACGATCCGCTATCAAAAGAGCCGGACTATAAGAAGACCTGCGTCTCTATTACGAAGGCTTAGGAGGAGTTGCTATGAAAAAAGTTATTATTGCATTGCTTATCATTGCGATTGTCGCTGTGCTTTGCGCACTCGCATACTTTGCGTTTCTAGCTCCTGCTCCTCAAACTGGCATGCCTCCTCTCGCTCCTGCTGACCATGCGCAACGTTTCGAGACTGGTGGAGCTGACTACTGCTACACGTGTCACGGCAACGGCGATGCTGGCAATCCGCAGGACAAAGATTCAAAGGCTCTGCCCGAGAATCACTATGTTGACGGGAGCTATGACAACAAGGCACTTGATCCAGGGCGGATGATGTGTAACACCTGTCATGCGGTTACTCCTGGTGGCGAGGCTGCTGAGTAGCATTGTGCAACCAGTACGATTTGTGTAAGACGGGCTTTTGTTGTTGCGTGGTGGGTCTTTAGAACGTCTGTGAGCTTTTGGAGCGTTCAGCAACAGCGAAGTACCGAGGGCGCGGCGGTCAAAGGAACTTTGACCGCCGCGCCACCAAAGATTTTTTTGATACGTTTTAGTTTTACTGTTTCAATAGTTCGTGTTTCAATAGTTCTTGCTCGTTTTCTGACAGTTATTTATATGAGTAGTTTTTACTAAAGGAGAGCGCACATGGTTATCTCAAGTCTTGTTATAGAGGCGATTCCCGACCAAGTTGATTCCGTGGCAGCTGAGCTTGCCAAGATTGACAATGTTGAAGTGCATTCAACGCAGGATTATAAGGTTGTCGTTCTCGTAGAAGCAGAAACCGTTGATGCGTCACACGCAATTGCAAGTTCGTTCATCAACATCGAAGGTGTTACCGGCATAAATCTGGTCTACACCAACTTTGAAGATGACCCCGACATAATAGAGGCAGTATCTCAATGAGTTCACGCCCAAAAACATCCAAGAGTGACCCTTCCCTTCCTGCACCATCCCGTCAACGATGGCGTATTGCTCGACGGTGCGTTCAAGTTTCCTCCATTGTTCTGTTCGCACTTCCAATACTTCTGGCGGGTTGGACTCTCCTTGGGGGTACGGTCGGAGGAGCTAATCCTCTTGCCACTCCGGCCGAGCTCCCGTTTTTCCCGTTTTATGGGACGCTTTCCTCCTCGGAACTAGTCGGCATTAACCTCACCGACCCCTTTGCAACGCTGCAGGTTGTTTTCGCATCCAAAACCTTCATGCTTGAGTGGCTTTGGTATGCCCTACCTATTTTATTGCTCTATGCACTTATCAGAGGCAGAGTTTTTTGTGGTTGGGTATGCCCCGTTAACTTCTTGCTTGAGGGTGTCGACTTTTTACGTACCAAACTTAAGCTGCAGGTTAAGGAACGAGTTGTGCCCCGCCGCATAAAAATCTACGTGGCCGCAGGCATACTCCTCGTTTCTGCATTAGTGAGCATTCCCATTTTTGAAGTGTTTACCCCCATTGGCGCTGTCAGCCGAGGCATTGTTTTGGGAAGCACCACGGGGCTTGTCGTACTTATCGCCATTGTTTTTGTTGAGCTTTTCTGGGGACATCGTGTTTGGTGTCGCTCGCTGTGTCCACTGGGTGGTTTTTATCAGGTACTGGGACGCGTAGGGCTCATCAACATCCGTATGGATTATGACCGCTGCACCCACTGCGGCAACTGTAGCGAAAAATGCCTTACCGACCCTGAAATTCTTGATCCAGTGCTAGAGGGCGTTGAGACCACCGTGCTCGCTGGAGATTGTATGTTGTGCGGCGAGTGTATCGACGTGTGCCCCACCAAGGCACTGAGCGCCAAGCTCGGTCTTGAGCACTTTAAGCCTTCGAACGCGGCAAAGGCTTCCAAAGCAGCAAAGCCTGCCGCAAAAGATACCACTAAAAAATAAAAGCGTATGCGCGCGGTGTTGTTACCTGCAACCTCGTCATTGCGGGCTTAAGCGATTGTCATTGCGGGCTTGACCCGCAATCTTATGGTTGTCGTCCAAGCCAGCCTTGCGGACGTACGGCCTTAGGTTTCTATCAGCTTGTGTTCGATGGCATACGCCATGAGGTCGGAGCGACTCTTAAAGCCAAGCTTCGTGTAAATCTTGCTGCGATGCGCCTCAATAGTCTTGACCGAAAGATACATCTGCTCAGAAACTTGTCGGTTGGTAAAGCCCTTCACCAACAGTTTCAAAATCTCTAGTTCTCGTTTGGTAAGCAGGCGGTGCGGAGCTTCTCCGTCCTCGCCTTCTGGCGCGATAAGCTGCTTAGTCAAACTTGATGCCATCTTGGGGTGAATGTAGGTGCCGCCCTCATAAACTGCATGAATCGCAGAAATGAGTTCTTCGGTCGTTGAAGTCTTAGGAATATAACCAGAAGCACCCAGCCGCAGCGTGCTAAAAAGATACTCGGGCTCGGCAAACATCGTAAGAACGATAATTTTTGTATCTGGACATTCCCGTCCAATTTTCTCGCAGGCAATAAGTCCACTCTCGCCCGGCGGCATAGAAATATCCATAAGGATAATGTCGGGCTTTTCACGCACAACGATGTCGTAGGCCTGCACACCATCAGCTGCCTCTGCAACAACAGAGAAATCCGGATCTTTGGTAAGTAGCATCTTGATTCCGGCGCGAATGACTTCGTGGTCGTCAGCGAGTACGATTCGAATCATGAGCGTCCCCCTCCTTGAAACCCATAGGAGCTACGAGCGTTACTGTAGTTCCCTCTGAACTTGAATCTATTTTTAGCGACGCACCAATAAGGTTCGCACGCTCCTGAATACCAACAAGACCACAACCGCCACCCTTAACAGAAGGACGCGAGGCATCAAAGCCGCGGCCCGCATCAACAACCGTCGCATGAAGCCAGTCGTCAGACTCCTCAAAACTTACCGTTACCGTGTCGCTGCCAGAGTATTTTCCCGCATTGAGAATAGCCTCTTGACAGATACGGTAAATCTGGGTTTCGAGAGTATGATCAAAACGCTTGCGCGTCAACTTGCCCCTAAAATGGATATGCATACCGTAAGTTTTCTCAAACACAAGGGCCTGCGATTTAAGGGCAGGAATAAGCCCCAAATCATCAAGCGCCGAAGGCCGCAGCTCAACCGAAAGATTGTGAATCTCATCAAGAATGGCGTTTATTTTTCCTTGGGCTTCTAACACCAGCCGAACCTCTGCTTCGGTCAGTCCTTTTGCCTGCAAGCGCTTGAGCAAAAACGTGGTACTCACCAACTCTTGGGCTATACAGTCATGAAGTTCGCGCGAGATACGCCTCCGCTCATCTTCTTGAGCAGAAATAATCGACGAGAGTGACGAGGGAGAAAGATAGTCGTCCTCGCTGCCGTCAATCTCAGAACCAACGCCTTTTGTTTTGCTGTAGCCAGCAAACTCTTCGGCAACGTACATAAAGTCCTCAGAGATAACATCGAGGTCACAAATCTTTCCATCAAGGTCGTCAATAAGACGATAAAAAACCTCTTTATGTGTCGCCTGAACTGAGCGAAACGCACAAAGCAACGAGGCAACAACGCGCCCGTTAATGGTCAATGGTAGCGCACAAAAACTCCGCAAGTCCTCAGCAAAAACAATAGGATATGAGGAATACTCACGCGGGTCAATTTGACGATCAATATCAAGAAACATCATCGGCTTGCCCGACTTAATAACAATGCCACCAATGCCTCGTCCGGGCGGAAGCACAATGCGCTTGTAGCGTTCATCAGCAGCGCCCGCTCCGTAAATCCATTTGAGCGGTGCACCCAAAAAGGCGGTAAGTCCTAAAGCAACAAAATCAAAGTCATAGGACTCTTTTATATCCTCGACTACCTGTTGGTAGTCCGATTTTTTGCCCGCAAGTGTTTCTTCTGTAAAGTTCGAAGCACCCATGCCTTGTTTACTCCTCAATTTTGCGGAACTGTTCTGCTGACGCCTGGAACATACGCATTACCAGCTTTAAGCAGCCCTCTTGCCACTTAAGCGGTACCCTTACATTATCGCATATTAAGGGTTTTTCCGCAGTCCAAAAGCACGGTATCGGCAAGACGGAGAAAAGACTGAAAAAAGAGTTCGCCTTGTGGTTATTGCTGTGGTATTTTTATCTCACTATGGTATTCTGAGTATAGTCAAAATAGCTTATTGTTTGAAACAAAGGAGCTAGACACAAAAGAAGTATCGCCCACTTTGCTCGTTTTAAGATGGTGGGGCGAAAAACAAAGCGGTACTCAAAAGACCGTATGAAAGGTGGTTGTGATGGGATTAATTCAAGCATTTGTAGGCTCATTTACGGGAACTTTTGCCGACCAGTGGAAAGAGTTCTATACGGTTCCACCAGGCGTCTCATCTACTGCAGGTGTTTTTCCTGCAATGGAAGTTGATAACAATATGCCACAAGTAGGATTGAACCGTGTTACAGATCAAAAAGGCACCAAGAACATCATCACCAACGGCTCAAAAATCGTTATTCCAGAAGGCTATGGCATCGTAACAATTCAATCGGGAGAGATTACCGCCTTTGCCTCCGAGCCAGGTGGCTATATCTACAGCACCGACTCCAAACATTCCGCCTCGCTTTTCGCAGGCGGAGGAATTGTTGACAGTATCCTTAAAAACAGTTGGGAACGTGTTGGGTTTCGCGGAATGCCCGCCGAGCAACAACTCATATTCTTTGTCAACTTAAAAGAGATAGCAAACAACCGCTTTGGAACTCAAAGTGCAATTTACTGGTTTGATGGCTGGGTAGGGGCACAGGTTGGTGCCATGACACGTGGTACGTATACGCTTAAAATTACCGACCCCCTTACCTTCATAAAGGGTTTTTTGCCCGTGAAGTACCTCACCGAGGACGCCCCGGTGTTTGACTTTCAGGATTATGAGAGCGAACCTATTGTACAGCAGCTCTTTAACGAAGTTATTCAGTCGCTCGGAGCAGCTTTTTCTATCTATACCAACGACCCTGCCCGTGGCAACACCATGTCGAAAATACAGGGCGACAGCGTTGGGTTTGCTCAGACCTTGTCTGAAGCAGTTGAGCAGGGATACCAGTGGGCAACCGACCGCGGACTTACCATTGTCAAAGCGGCACTTCAAGCCATAGATTATGACGAAAAATCCAGAGAGATTTTTGATAAGGTCATGGAAACTGAGGCTTTGGGAGGCGCCCGTCTTGAGGCCTTCAAACAACAGTCAATCGCACGCGGTATAGAGGCTGCTGGTAAAAACGAGAGTGGCGGTGGTCCTGCTGCCGTTGCCATGATGGGCATGGGCATTGGCTCTGTCGCAGGAGCCACTGGTGTTGGGGGAGCTGCTGCTGCAGGCGGTGTTGTAGTAGACGCAAACGGCACCCCAGTAATGGCTCCTGGCGCAGCTGCTGCGCCCACAGCACCCGTAGCCGAAACACTTGCCCAAACAGCTGGTGAGGATCCCTACGAAAGACTTGCGAAGCTTAAAGGCCTACTTGATACCGGCGTTATTACGCAAGAGGATTTTGACGCTGCTAAAAAAGATTTGCTTGGGCTTTAATAACGGCTCGTTTGAAGGGCGGGGGGCCCAACCCGCTGTGCGCTCCCCCCCCCCCCCACCCCCGAGCGCAACCGCCCAAAAAAAAAACCCAAAAAAAAACACCCACAACATTCCTTCCTTCATCCCTCCC
>WRHU01000002.1 GCA_009783085.1 Coriobacteriia bacterium | reverse complement strand
GCTTGTGCCCATTACAAAAGATTTGAAACGCTCTCCTAAACTGTTGTGGCTTGATTGTGGCTTTGTAAATTATTGGGCAAGGGGGCCAAAAGAGGGGGTTTGGGGGCGGCGGGGGAGTTTTCCCCCCGCGCCGCTTCTTTATGTGGTATTGTTGACAGAACCTTATGAAGCAAGGTTTTTTGTCGAAAGACTGAGAAAAGGTTAGAACCAGGAACAAAAGGAGCCTCCGTGTCCAAACCTCAACAAAAACTGAACCTAGAGCAGCAGGAACTGCTTTCTCGGCATCTAGCCTTTGTTCTCGACTACAACAAGCAGGTTAACCTAACCACGATTTCTACGGTTAAAGAAGGACTGCTTTTGCACGTTGAGGACTCCCTTATGGCGCTTGAGGAGCTACAACAGGCTCCAGAGGGCCCCTTGGCCGACCTTGGGAGCGGTGGAGGCTTTCCCGGTATTCCTCTTGCTATTGCAACAGGTCGCCCAACAACGCTCATTGAGTCTATTGCAAAGAAAGCGCAGGCACTTCAGTGTTTTGTTGACCAGGAAGGGCTTGGAAGCCAGATTACCGTTGTTGCGCAGCGCAGCGAGGAGTTTGCGTGTGAAGCCAGAGAGTCGTTTGCCGTGGTGACCGCACGAGCGGTGAGTGAACTTCCGGTGCTGGTAGAGCTGGCAGCCCCTCTGCTGGCTTTAGGCGGGCAACTTGTCTGTTACAAGGGCCAACCCTCTCCAGAGGAGTTAGCGCGCGGCAGAGGGGCTGCCAGCGTGTGTGGGCTTATCGAAAAGAGCCTCAGAACCTGCTTTCTTTCCGACGGAACAACCCAGCGAACAATCGTAGGGTACGAAAAGGTCGAGGAACCCAGCATCGCCTTGCCACGGAGAAACGGTATGGCCAAGAAGCGACCACTCGGAACACGCTAAGCGCCTCTCGTACCCTGTCAGGTAATATCCTAAAAAATAGCTGTTTCACACCCTCCCAGCGCTGCTCCGTGCTACAATATGACCCGTAGAACACATTTCACGTGAAAACTCTGCTGGGAATAGATAATAACTTGAAAAAGGAGAAGTATGGAACCGACTCTGAGAATGGCAACCAATCTCGATATAGAAACGCTTGTCTGCATTCGGCTCGACTTTCTTGCGGAGGTGCACAAAGAAAAGTGGAAGGCCGCACCTGAGCTGCACGCTGTCATAGAGGAGAGCTTTCGAGCTTATTGTGTTAAGCATCTAGAAAAAGAGCTTTTTGTCGCCCTCATAGAAAAGGAGGGAAAAATACTGTCGCTCGCATTTCTCAGCATACAAGACAAGCCTGCAAACCTTAAGAGCCCTACGGGCAAGCTTGGGCTCATTACCAATGTTTACACTCATTCTGAGTACCGTAAGCAGGGTCACGCTGTTCGAGCTCTCAAACATCTTATCGAGGAGGCGCAGCGCCAAAACGTATCGAGTATCAAACTTGCGGCAACAAAAGCGGGAGAACCTGTCTATCGTAAGCTTGGATTTCAGGAAAACGATCCAGCAGGTCTTGTAGAAATGGAACTCTCCTTCGTAGACTCCTTCGCAGAATAGCCGTCGTATTGGCAGAAGCAGTTTTCACGTGAAATCTAACGGCATAAGCCAGGGCAGAGCTCACACAAAAGAAATAGGGCGCTCCCCTCTACATTTCACGTGAAAACCACTCCCGCAGCCATCACCATAAAAAAATCCCAAAAAATCTGCAATTCTCTGTAACAAAGCCCAAATATGCGATATACTGCTTTTGGTAAGAATGAAAGGCAGGTGATTGAAACGGGCGCAAAAAAAGCACTTATTGTTGCTATAATCAACCAAAAAGGCGGTGTTGGCAAATCCACCACGGCCGTTAATCTCTCAGATGCGCTTGGAGAACTCAAGAAAAAGGTACTGCTCGTAGACCTCGATCCACAGGGTAACGCAACCAGCGGCCTCGGTGTTGAGAAGCATGCGGGCATGAAATGTGTCTATGACGGTCTTATTAACGACGCCAACGTAAAAGACCTCATTATCAAAAACGCCTCTAAAAACGTTGATGTTATTCCCGCAACCATCAACCTTGCTGGCGCAGAGGTAGAGCTTATGAACGAATACGCTCGCGAACGCCGCCTTGCAGAGCTCCTTGTTCCTATTGAAAATGACTATGACTACATACTAGTTGACTGCCCTCCCTCCCTTGGGCAGCTCACCATGAACGCCCTAACCGCCGCGCAGCGCATGCTTATTCCTATCCAGTGTGAGTTCTATGCGCTGGAAGGTCTGACAAAACTTCTTGAAACAGAGAAAATTGTCAAAGCTCGCATGAATCCAGAGCTTGAATCTCTTGGCGTGGTAATGACCATGTACGATAAGCGCACCTCTCTCGCCAATCAAGTAGTTGACGAGGTAAAGAACTTTTTTGGTGATAAGGTTTTCAAAACGGTGATACCTCGCAACGTTAAACTGGCTGAAGCCCCCAGTTTTGGCCAGTCGATTATTAAATACGACCCCAGCGGTAAGGGCGCAACTGCCTACCGAGAACTAGCAAAGGAAGTGATTAGTCGTGGCTAAAGGTGGACTTGGCAAGGGCCTCGGAGCTCTCATGGGAGATGCCAGCGCAGAAACAGGCTCGAACATAGATTTTCTTGAGCTTCCCATTAACCAGATAATTCCCAACCCCAACCAGCCTCGTACGGACTTTTCCGAGGAGCGCATTGAGGAGCTTACGGCTTCGATTGAAAAAGACGGCCTCCTCCAACCAATACTGGTGCGCCCGAGTGGCAACGGGTATGAGATTATTGCCGGCGAGCGTCGCTGGCAAGCATGCAAGCGTCTTGAGCGCACAACCATTCCAGCCCGCGTGCTCGTGCTCAACGATGTTGAAACCCAACAGATTGCTCTTGTTGAGAACCTTCAGCGCGACAACCTCAACCCCATTGAGGAAGCGCGGGGCTACAAACGTCTTATTGACCTAAGCAGCTGTATGCAAAAAGAACTCGCTGAGGCAGTATCCAAAAAGCCAACGACCATTTCTAACGCACTCCGCCTCCTTGATTTGCCAGAGGAAGTCCAAGATCTCATGTTTGAGGGTCTGCTCTCCTCAGGACACGGCCGCGCCATACTTTCCGTTTCCGATGAGGAAGCGCGCATCAGACTTGCTAAAAAAATCGTTGACGACCATCTTTCAGTGCGGGAAACCGAAAACATTGCCCGCCTTTATGGAACGCAGGACTTTGAACGCATAAAAAAGCTCCCTTCGCCGCGCTCCTTCAAGCTCGTTGCCCGCAAGCTTAGGCAGCTCTTTAATACCAATGTTCGCGTGAAATCTGTTCGCGGCAAGAACCGGATAGAGATTGAGTTCAAAGACGAGGAAGAGCTCGAGCGCATTTTTGCCCTTATGGAACAAAGCGCAAGCGCCCAGCCAAGCAGCAGAGTTGAAAAAGATCGCGCCGTGCCGGCTGGTATTTTAGGCGGTGTGCCCGCAGGCATTTTAGGTGGCGGGATCACAGACGCTGATGAGGATAGCTCGGCGGACGGTGGGGCTCGTGCCGTGGCTAGCAACATGGCGAGCAGCGTGACGAGCGGTGCGGCAGGTGGCTCAGCAAGCAAAGCGGCCGACAATGCTCCCGGCAGTGTGCCGGAGAGTCCGGCAGCCGACCAGCTAGCCAGTCCAAAGGACAGCCCAAAAGACAGTCCGGCAGCCAAGACCTCAAACAAAGAAGCAAGCAGTCCCGCAGCTCGACCAACGGCTCTTCCAACTACGCGTCCGGCAGCTAGCCCGCCAGACCTTGGAACAAACACTGCCAAGAAACTTCCCAGAAGCTCTGAAATAAACATAATGGACTAGAAGGGGAGTGCGGAGCGCCAAGACCTGTGAGAAATCTGTGAACAATAGAGAGCAAACAAGATGTCAAAAAATCTTAGTAAAATACTAACCTTTGCAGCAGGCGCGACACTTGCTGTCCTCGTCATCAGAGGAGCCTTTCGCGACAATCCTAGCATTGAGCAGGCACTAAGAAAGCAACTCAAAAACTATCTGGGCGTAACGCAAGACGTGCTCAACGTGGCCCAAGACGTGTTTTCTGGGTCGCAAACGCTGGGCGACTCCGTATCCAACCAAAGGGCGCAGCATGTGCTTGAGGCGAGAACCTATAACCTTGCTGCCTATGAGTCCGAGTGGGACGAGCACGTCTAAAACACTCCGAGCACCACGCCCAGCCCGCTATTTATTCCCATTCATCGCGACAAACAGGGCTTTCTTTTTTGCCTCGTTCGCCGTAAAATAGACTATGAACCCACACCCGACCTTTCCCAAACGCTGTAGCGCTAATCATGGGGGCTCTATGGGTTTCGGAGAGATTTGTTCGGGAAGGGTTTCAGGAAGCAGCATTCAGTTTTGGATGCTGCTTCCTACTTTTTTACTATGAAAATTTGAAAGATTATAACTGAAGCTCAGTAGGCTACTCGCTCGCTCCTGCCAGTTGCCCACTGGCACCCGCCGTCCACCAGCTACCAGCAGCACCAGCCGCCCACCTTTATCGGCTGCCCGCCAACTGTCCGCAGGCACCGTTAATGTCATCACCTCGAGAGGAGCGAATTGTTACCTCTAAGCTAGCATTTTTCAAAGCTCGTGCAAACTCCTCAACCCGCGCAGGCAAAGACGGTCTTAAGACAAGAGCCCCAGCCCCAACTCCGCCACTCGAAGCACGCACACCACCTCCAGCGCTACTCGAAGCGGCCCCGCCAGCCCCAACTCCACCACTCGAAGCACGCACACCGCCTCCAGCGCCACTCGAAGCAGCCCCGCCACCCAAAGCAGCCCCACCACTCGAAGCAGCCCCGCCACCCGAAGCATCATCAGCCCCACCAACACTATTCAGCGGAATAAGATTCACGTGAAAACTCAAGCTTCGCCGCTCAGACCCCCACTTGCAAAAAGCTATCAAGGCCTCAAGCTCCTCGTCGGTATCATTAACGCCTTCAATAAGCGCATACTCCAACGACGGACGCCGCCTCGTTTTCTCCGCATAATTAGCAAGGGTTTTTTGCAGCTCCAAAAGCGGCTGCGTAGCAAGGCCCGGCATGAGAACATCGCGCGTTTTTTGAACGGCAGAGTGCAGAGAAATCGCAAGCGTAAACTGTTCCGGCTCAGTCGAAAAGCGCCGCAGCCCACTCAACAGCCCACACGTAGAAACCGTAAGATGCCGCGCGCCAATGCCCAAAAGTTTAGGATTATTCATAAAGCGCAAAGCCGCAAGCGTCGCGTCGTAATTGGCAAACGGCTCGCCTTGCCCCATGGCAACCGCGTTGGTAATGCGCCTGCCCTCAAAGTCCGCCGCAACAACGCTCAGCTGGTCAACCATCTCGCCCGGCGTAAGCGACCGCGCAAGCCCTGCGCTCCCCGTCGCGCAAAACACACAGCCCATCGCACAGCCCACCTGCGTCGAAAAACACACGGTCAACGAGCTTTTTGTTGGTATGCCCACACACTCGACAAAAGCACCGTCTGCAAGGCGAAGTAAATATTTACGAGAGCCATCGCGAGAAACAAGACGCTTGCTCACTTCGGGAAAAGACAGCGAACACGAACGAGAAAGCAACTCGCGCAAAGCAAGCGGCAAGTCGGTCATTTCGTCAAAGGAACGCACGCCTGCGCGCGGCTGGGTTGCCTGTTGCGGCTCCGTGCTCTGCGCCCCTGAAGCCTCCGCTTCTGAGCCCGCCGCCACTTCGCCCAAAACTTCTGCAGCCTGCGCCCCCGAGTCAACCACTGCCTCCGCCACCTCGTCCGCACCAACTATTCCCACCGGCGCATACAGCCACCGTTCAATTTGTCGCGCCCGATACGCCGGCTGTCCCAGCGTGGCAAGATGGGCGGTTAGCTCCGCAGAGTCCAACGCCTTAATGTCGAGCTTATCCGTTCTTGTTGATAGGTCAGTCATGGTATTATTATGGCATACAGAACAAGGAGGGCGCATGACAGACCAAACACCCCAAAAAAATACCGAGCAACCCGCAGAGCAACCTGCAGAGCAACCTGCAGAGCAACCCGCAGAGCACCCCGCAGAGCAGGCTGCCGCGCAAGGGGAGCAACCTGCAGAAGCTCCTTATATCACCTCCCGTCCGCTCACCGTTGCGCTGCTCCACGGCGGCATTGGCAACGAGCGCGAGATTTCAATCAGCACGGGCAAAAACGTACAATCTGAACTTATCAAAAACGGACACACGGTTGTGATGATTGACACCGGCGCTCCGCAATTTATCGAGGAACTGCGCCAAAGTAACGCCGACCTTGCCTTCATCGCAGTCCACGGCATCGGCGGCGAGGACGGCACCATGCAAGGCCTCCTCGAGCTCATGGGCATTCCCTACGTGGGCAGCGGTGTTGCCGCCAGCGCGCTCGGCATGGACAAAATGCGCAGCAAGATTCTCATCGAGGCGGCAGGCCTTATGACGCCGCCCGCAATCGTCATCACTTCGACAGACATTAAGGCGGGGGAGAAGGCTCGGTTAGCTGCCGAACAAGGCGAGAAACCCGCCCCGGGCGCCGCTGCCAAAGACAACGCCACCAAAGACACCGCCGCCAACCAAAACTCAACCCACCCTCTCAAGCCCGACGATTTCGACGACCCCTTCATCGACGCTATCATCAAAGACCTCGGGCTTCCCTGCGTGGTCAAGCCGGTCAAAGACGGTTCAAGCGTGGGCATCTCAATTCCTCACACCAAAGCAGAACTCAAAGAGGCGCTGGTGCTTGCCTTTGAAGTGAGCAACGAAACCCTTGTTGAGGGCTTTATCGAAGGCGTTGAGGTCAGCGCCTCTATTATCGGTAACGACGAACTTGAGGTTTTGCCGCTCATCGAAATCATTCCTGCAAACGAGTTTTACGACTACGAATCCAAGTACAGCGAGGGAGGCTCGCGCCACATTATTCCCGCGCGCCTGAGCCCTGAACTAACCAGCGCGTGCGAGGAAGCCGCTGCTGCTACCTATGAGGTTACCGGCTGCCGTGGCGTGGCGCGCGTTGACATCATTGTTGATGCTGCAGGTATTCCTTGGGTGCTTGAGGTCAACACGCTTCCCGGCATGACTTCAACGTCGCTCGTGCCAGAAACTGCTCGTGCAGCGGGCATTTCGTTTGGCGAGCTGCTCGATCGGCTCTTCGCCTGGGCGCTTGAAGACGTGCCGCTCGGTGCTCAAAAAACGCCAGCAAGCCCTCAAAAATAACGACAGGAGAAAAGCAGTATGACAACGTACGACATCGCCATTATAGGCGCAGGCCCCGCTGGTCTTTCCGCTGGCATTACAGCACGCGCGCGCAACAAAGAAACCATCATTATTTCCAACAAGTTTGAGAACAGTCCGCTTGCCAAGTCCAAGATCGTTGACAACTATCCGGGCATGCCGCACACCAGCGGTTTTGAAATGCTCGACACCATGACAGCTCAAGCGCGCAATCTCGGCTGCGCGTTTATGAACGCCCGCGTCATCACCGTGCTGCCCATCAAAAATGCGGACACAACTACGTTTTCAATAACTACCGGCAGCGAGGTCGTGGAGGCAAAAGCTCTCATTATGGCAACAGGTTCGAGCACGGGAGCCAAGGCCATTGACGGAGAAACCGAGTATCTCGGGCGCGGCGTAAGCTACTGCGCAACCTGCGACGGCATGCTGTTTCGAAATGCCACCGTTTGTCTGATAGGCCTCAGTTCAGATGCGGAAGAGGAGGCTCTTTTTCTTGCCGAGCTTGGTGCGACCGTTCACTATGTTGTGCCGGAGGAGAGCGCGGCAGCAGCTTCGGAGGAGAGCGCGGCAGCAGCTTCGGAGGCGAGCGCCACGGAGAGCGCAGCGGAAAGCAATGCAAAGGGCAACGCAGAAAGCGCAGACAAAATAAACCAACCAAACATCACCACGTATACGGCAACCGTTCTTGCTATCGAAGGGGACGCGCTTGGTGTTACCGGCGTGCGCATCAAAGAAGCCGACACCGAAGGCGACCTCGAAACCACCATACCCTGCCAAGGTGTTTTTATCTTGCGCCCCTCTGTTGCTCCCAGCTCGCTGCTTTCCGCACTCGAGATTAAAGACGATTTCATACAAACAGACGCAGCCAAAAAAACCAACCTCGCAGGCGTGTTTGCGGCAGGGGACTGTACCGGCAAACCGCACCAAATTGCAAAAGCAGTAGGCGAGGGACAACTCGCATGCTTCTCTGCGGTAGAATATCTGGACGCCCTCTGATGCAAGTACGGCTATATATGGCTCTCTGTCATTGCGGGCCTGACCCGCAATCTTATGGTTGTCACCCCAGCAGCAAGCGTGGCTATATAATAGGTTGTCGCCCCGCACTTGATGCGGGGCCTAGCGGGAGAAGTGTAGGACAGGAGCGGTTGTTGCCCAGAAAACTCCTCGCCCCAAACGAGAAACGCAGCAACCAAGCAAGTATCGACTAAAACTAAGAACAGGAACTACCAATGACAAACGCGCTAAACGCAAAAACAAACGAGCCAACCGAGAACTACTATCTCACCACGCCCATTTATTATGTCAACGGCGTGCCACATCTTGGCACGGCATACACCACCATCGCTGCAGACACCCTCGCGCGCGCCAAACGTATGGACGGCGCAAGCACTTGGTTTCTCACCGGCCTTGACGAGCACGGGCAAAAAGTCGCTCAGGCAGCCGAGCAAGCGGGTACCACGCCGCAGGAGTGGGTCGACAGCATTGCTCCGAAGTTCAAAGAGGCATGGACGGCGCTCGGCGTGGAGTACAACGATTTTATCCGCACCACCGAGCCGCGCCACGTGCAAGGCGTGCAGCGCTTTTTTGAGAAGGTGCGCGAGAATGGCTATATTTACGAGGACGTGTACGAGGGCTGGTATTGCGTGCACGAGGAAACCTTTTTTGCCGAGGAGGACTTGGACGCCAACGAGAAGCAGGACGCAGCCACAACCGAAAAGCAAGACCCAACCGCAACCGAGAAACAAGAAAACTGCTTCGTCTGCCCCGACTGCAAGCGTCCGCTCAAGTTCATTCAAGAAACCAATCTCTTTTTTAAGCTCAGTGCCTTTGAAAACAAGCTGCTCGCATTTTATGAGGAGAACCCCAGCTTCATTTGCCCCGAAACACGCCGCAACGAGGTGCTCTCTTTTGTGCGCTCGGGGCTCAAAGACCTCTCCGTTTCGCGTACTACGTTTGACTGGGGCGTGCCCATTACCTTTGCGCCCGGCCACGTGAGCTACGTTTGGTTCGATGCGCTCATCAACTATATCTCGGCGCTCGGCTACGGCAGCGATGATGCTGCCAGCCAAGAACGCTTTAACAAACTCTGGCCCGCCCAAATACATTTTATTGGCAAGGACATCATTCGCTTCCACTGCGTCATCTGGCCCGCCATGCTCATGGCAGCAGGGCTCAAGCCTCCGCACAAAGTGTTCGCCCACGGCTTCCTGCTCACCAAAGGCGAGAAAATGAGCAAGTCAAAAGGCAACGCCGTGTCGCCGCTTGAGCTTGCCAAGATTTTTGGTGTGAGCGCGTATCGCTACTATTTTCTCTCCGACGTGCAATTTGGCGCAGACGGTTCAATTTCGCTTGAGCGCATGGCGCAGGTCTACAATGCCGACCTCGCAAACAGTTGGGGCAATCTCTGCTCGCGTGTGTTCAACATGACGCACAAATATTTTGACGGAGAAGTGCCGGCACTGTCTGAGGCTACTATCGCTCAGCTTGCTGAGGAGATGGGCAACCCGCTTGCCGCAGCTACCGAGGGCCTTTACAGTCGGTACCGCAGCTGCTTGTTTGACGTTGATTATTCGGGCGCCATGGCAGCGGTGATGGAGCTTGTTGCTGCCGCAAACTTATATTTAGAGCAAAGCGCGCCGTGGAGTATCGCCAAGCTTGCTGAGGCTGAGGAGGCTGAGCGTGCGGAGGAGGCTCCTAAGGCTGAGGAGCCTGCGCCCACCAACGCCGCCCCTGCAACCGCCGCCGCAGACGCTGCCAGCGACACCCCCACCAACGCCGCCCCCACCCAGCGCGACCGTCTTGCCTTTGTGCTCTATAACAATCTTGAGGCTATCCGTATTGCAGCAGCTTTGTTTGCTCCCGTTATGCCAGAAACCTCTGCGGAGGTATGGCAGCGCCTGAGCCTTGGCGACGTACTCGCTACTACTAATCTTGCTGCCGTTTGCCAATGGGGCCAACTACCCGCAGGCAACGCAGTTACCATTGGCGAGCCGCTCTTCCCGCGTCTTCAAGCCGAGGATCTTGTGCTTTAGCACCTGCCTGCCGCCGCTGCACTAAGAGGCTCCAAGCCCCACACAACACTTCTCTCTAAAAGTGTTACAATAGGTAAGGAATACAAGGAAAGTAAGGAGAGCAAGGAGTATACATGGAGCTTGCAACTGTGACATCAAAAGGACAGGTTACTATTCCCTCTGTTATTAGACGAAAGCTTGATCTAAAAACGGGAAGTAAACTGCTGTTTTTTGAAGACGGAGAGAAAGTAGTCATCAAAAAGAATGACCCAGAGGCAGCGCTAGAGGCAATCCAAAGCGTGCTTGCGCCGCTTGCTGCAGAGCAGGGTATTCTCACGGACGACGACGTGATGATGTTAGTAAAAGAATATCGGAGCAGAAAGAAAATAAAATGAGGATAATGGTAGATACCAATATCATTATCTCTGCAATGGTTTTTAAGAGCTCAAAAATGAATGACGTTTTGAAAAGCGCTACCAAGCAGCATGAGCTTTGCATAGCGTCGTATTCGATTGAGGAAGCCAAGCAGCTTCTCAATAAAAAGTTTAGCAGTGCCAAAAAGGATATCTCTCAATTTTTTGAGGACTACCCGTACACGCTCATTGAGCCTGGCGCCGACGGCAGCGTCCCATTAGTAAAAATACGCGACGAAAAAGACTACCCTGTTTTGCACGCTGCAATCACAGGACAGGTTGACGTACTGGTAACTGGAGACAAAGATTTTTTCGAAATCAAGATAGACCGTCCTGAGATATTGCACCCGCTGGACTATCTAAAAAGATACGACAAAGACTGAATTGCGCCCGCACCAAACCCTCACTCAGTATGAGAAAAGTCCTCGGGCGAGAGCGATTCGATGAACGAATGAAACTCGTCCATGGTGGCCTCGGTATCATCAGTTTTTGAAAAATCATACGGATAAGACGACGAGTTCAAAACGTCCTCGTCAACAAAAAGAGGCGCATTCATACGCACCGCCAAAGCAATGGAATCGCTTGGGCGCGCGTCGATATTAACGGTCTGCCCCTCGCGCTCAAGATACACCGTAGCAAAAAAAGTCGAGCCCTCAGAACGGTCAATAACCACGCGCTCAACCTTTGATTTCAAAGCCCCTAAAGTGTTAACAATAAAGTCGTGAGTCATCGGGCGCAGATGCGTTTGTCCCTCCAAAGCAATGCCGATACTTGCCGCCTCAGTTGGGCCAATCCAGATAGGCAAGACGCGCTCAGAAAAGGCATTTTCAGAAGCCGCATCATCGTGCTTCGGACGCAGCACAACCACCGAGGGCGTAGGCAAAACAGCCACTACTAAAGTTTCAATCGTTACCGGAACCATCTGTTCACCCAACCTTCTCATCACACGAACAAAGACTGTTTTTGTGAGCAATCACGCATACGTACCTCAGCGCTTTGCACGCCAGCAAACGTCACTTCATTAACACCTACAAGCATACCACTACTTCAAAAACCGCGCACCCAAAACAGGCCAGAAAACTACTGTCATTGCGGACTCGAGCAATCGTCATTGCGGGCCCGACCCGCAATCTTTACGGCGCCCTCATGAGAACCGTCAACCCTGGGCTCGACGGTATGTCGCACCGAAGTGTTGAGCGGAGGAGGAGGGGAGCGCATGCCCCAACCTGTCGCACCGGGCTCGACCCGGTGCCTAGCGGGAGAGTGGTAGGTTGGTGACGGTTGTAGCCCAGAAAGGCTGTAGCCAGAACTGTAGCCCAGAAAGGCTGTAGCCAGAACTGTAGCCCAGAAAGGCTGTAGGGCAACAGCGACCACCGCTCAAAGAACGCTCGCTCAACATAAACGCCATTGCCCCAAGGACGCTCCAAGAACTCCTCAAAAACACCTCCAATAACCCTCAAAACAGCAACAAAATCGCAAAAACATCCACTGTCACTGCAACACCAACATATAGTGTCGCTCCGCCCAGCAAAAACACTATGTTGTGTACTATCCCTCACGCAAGTCGTACTACCAGCTCAAAGGCAAGCCACTCGTCAATTTTTTGCCAAAAAAACTGATATTTTTGTTGACGTATCGTACCCAAAGAGATAACATATAACAAGATATTTACGAAAGTTTTCATGCGAGAAGTTGGCATGGAGGCTTTTGTGGCGTTGTCGGGTGGAAAATATCGGCAACGAGCAGCTGGAAATTCAGCGGCAAAAAGTGTCTGAAAGTATGTGTCTGAAGTGTGTCTGAAAGTGGTCTTGTGGTGAGGCTTGAACAGCGGTCTTGTTAACGAGGCGCGATCAAGAGAGAGGCTAGAAATCTTGAAGTGGTGGTGGGGAGCTGCAGGTGAAATGCGGCCGACCGAAACAAAACATACGATGCAATCCCCCAAGGCAATGGGCAGAGTTCTGCGGTTGTCTTGTCGTGTTGTATCTGCGCCCTCAAGTGAGTTCTCAAGCGCACCCTCAAACACCCGCTCAGCCAACGCTTCAAAATCTCCCTCTAATAGTATTGGTGCGTTTGCGAAAAACGCTACGAGAAACCTCGCAACATTCCTTACAACGCAACCCTTTAGCACCTCGAGTGCTTTTAGTGCTTACGGCTCAGGAACGAGTGCGGGAACGAATGCGCAAGCAAGCGCCAAGCCGGTGGTTGAAAACTTGACTGCGCAAGCCGAGCAAGCCAGACAAGCCGCGCAAGCCGAGCAGACCAAGCAAACAAAAAAGGCTTCGTCAGCGAAGCGCACAGCGGACTCCTCAAAGTCGGCAGCCAAGGCAGCCAAAGCAGCCAAGGCAGCAACCAAAACCGCAAGCGCCCCTTCGGCAAAAACTTCAGCAAAAAGCTCAACTAAAACCGCTACCAAAAAAACAGGCAAGCCTAAAACCACGGAGGCGCGTCGCAAGCGCACCATCATTGCGCTCATCGCCGCCGTGCTTTCAATTGACGTTGTTTTGGCAACGCTGTTTTTCCTCTCGGGAGGCTTTGGCGTTTTTGGTGTAGGCGGCAATGCAAAGCCCATCGACGATCCCACCAAACTTATTCAATCGCAACTTATTAACAACCACAATCAGGTCATAGCACAAACGGGCTATGACACAACGCTTACGTTTGAAGCTCTTGGGCCACAGATTACATCGGTCAACCCACGCAGCCTCAAACCAATCACTAACAACTTCCTTGCAAAAGTTGAAACGGGCGACCAAGTCCAAACCATTCTTATAGACGAGACAACAGTCGGTCGTCTTATTTCATTTAACGCTCACTTGTCTTCCTATCTCAACCAAGGCGACAGCGCAATTTTTACCGACGTATTGGATAACAGCAAAGCCAAACAGTTTGTAACCAATCTCGATGGCTCTCGAATTGAAACCTACCGTCTTGGCATCGGCGAGATACGTCGCAGTGGTTCACGCATTTATGCATTGGCATATCCGCAATACCGCCTTACCAAAGGCGCCGAAACCACCGACGTCTTTTACGATGTTTTCTTGTACAAGTTTGTGCAACAGGGCAACACCTTGGTACTCAGCGATATTGAACAGATACCAAACGCTGTTTCTTCGCAGGGCGTTTCGGGAGCAGCTGGCAACGCTCAAACACAGGCAGCCACCGAACAGGCAGCCACCGAACAGGCAGCCACCGAGCAAGCAGCCGCCGAACAAGGAGCAGAAGCGGCAAAGCAGGACTAACGGTTAAGTTGACAACAACGGGCAGCGGCGCACTAAGCACTAAGCACTAAGCAAGAAGCAAAACGCAAAACGCCACCCGCCAACATATATAAGAGAGAGCGTGTAAGAAACGGAGAGAACACAAGAAAAGGAACCGCACAGCAAGAAAAGAGAGCACAGCAACAACTGCACCACTAAAAAAGAATCAAAAAAAGAGGAAAAGGCAAAACAAGGGACGAGAGCACAACACAGGAGGAAGAATAAAAGAAAGAATGCGGTAGTCAAACGGTTAGCACAAAAGCCAAGTCACAGCGAGGCTGGCTAACCAAGACCCAGGGAAAGGGGTAAGTTATGACCGCGAAACGAAGCGCAGGCAATCACGCCCGAGCAGTCGGGCAGCCTGCAAAGCGCAGCGGAAGCGCAGGGCCTCTCAAGAAGGCTCTTGCAATTCTGCTAGCTCTCAACATGGCAATCATGCTTATGATTCCAGCGGGAGCAATCGCTGATCAAGTTGTCGCACCCCCCAGTGATGATCTGGTGGCGGCAACTGACGGCACACAAGAAGAACAATCTACGGAAGGCACGGACGGAGGTGAAGAAGAAGCCACCTACGACGATGTCGAGTATGCCGACGAGGCCGATGAGGTCGATGACGTAATTGAGCCGGAGGACACCTTCGAAGCAGTCGACGAGCCCGAGGCAGATGACCCCGACGAGGCGATTGCGCCTTTGACGGTAACGCCGCTCGGTCCTGGACAAGTTTCTGTTGACAACTGGGTAGACCTCTGTGCTGCTATGGCAGACACCAGCGTTAACTACATTGAGTTTACGCAGAACATCCAGCGTACCGCCGGCCAAACTGCTCAGGCTACCGATCTTCCGGCAATCGCTCGAAGCCTTACCATCAACGGTAAAGGCTTTACGCTCGACTTCAACGCTGGCGGAGCCACCACGGCAATCAACAGACGCGGTATTGGTCTTCAGGCTGCCACAAATGCAACCCTTACCATTAAAGACCTCAGTGTCATCAAAACTAACGTTGGCTCTACAGCAGCCAACCAAAACACGGGTCACTTTATCGCATCTGTTGCGGCAAACGGCAACGGCTACAACGCACCAGCCTCTGCTGGTTGGACCATTGTCTTTGAGAACCTAGAGGGTGCAAAGGGCAACGTGCTCTGCGGTTTGGTATTTGCCAACCAGTCCATAATCAGGGTTACGAATGCTAAGCTTGACTGGTATTCTGGCGGTGCAAACGCCATGATTATGAACACGATGCAGCAGTACTACAGCGGTGCAGAAACCGAGGTAAATATTGTTGGTCATGAGAACATAAGCACCACAACCAACTTCATCGAACAAAACATAAGCAACGGTCTTAATGTTTTTGACGTACGTGGTGGCGCAAAGGTGCTTCTTGACTCCGGCAACACCGGCAACACCAACACCATCAACATGCAAGTCAACGAAAACGCACAGACAAGAACTGAGTTTTATGTTGACGGCGAAGGTACGGAACTTATAGTTGAAGGTGTCGGTCGAGGAACCGATCAAGACGGTGGTACTGTCTGCCTCGTTGCAGGTAGAGATAACGCTATCTTCCAGGTTACTGGTGGAGCCCACTGCTCTATATATAGTCGTACACCGAACAACAACGGACAGTGTGCACTCGTTACGCAGTGTAACGGCACCAAGTTCTTGGCTGACGGCGAAGGTACGGAGCTTGAGTTCCATTCTTGGGGACAATCAAACAACCTTGGCGCAACCCTGCGCTTCCGTTTGACCGCAAACCAAACCTTTAAGGCAACCAACAAAGCGGACATTACGGTTTTTAGACATGAGAACAACGGTTCTTATAGAGCTGCTGCCATTCGTTTTTATGGCACAGACAACAGCTTTATTGCAGAAACTGGCGCAACCATTCATATTATTAACGAAGGTTCTGCTGCCGTTGCTACCTCTGCTACGGGTGATAACAACAACTCAGGTATTGAGTATCGTGGAGCTCGCTGGTCATTTGACATTACGGGCTACCAAACAGCTGTTGAGATTCACTCTTTAAGAGGCCCTGCAATTGGTGCTGGTAGTGCAGCTAACGGCTCGGTAAACATGGGCAAAGACACCGTGTTTATTGCAGAGGGTAATTCAAACGCCAACGACGTTGCTGCAGTTGATACCTCAACCAATTTTGAGTTTACAAGCAACCAGCCACTGTTCTACGATTTTGTAAACATTAACCCCAGCTTAACCCAGCGCGTGCGTGCGTTTAACGTCAATGCAGGTTCAACGTTTACACAAACGAACTCTGATATTGCAGTGTGGGGTAACGGACGCAGCCGTATGACAGATGCCGCAGGTACTCCTGCTAATAGCTCAAACAATCCTATTGACGGCAACCCGTATATGACATGGACTATGGTTTCAGACCTCAGCCTTTCTGGTAACAACTTTATCGGAAACTTTGCTTCTGGCGACCAGCCCTATATTACTAACACGGTTGAAAACTTTGGTAACCAAGGCACGTGGCCCTATCGTCGTGTTTCTGGTAACAACGCTGCACCAAGAATTGGTGACTTCGTTGATCCCATTACCAATGCCGACAAATATGCCCGTGCATTCGCAACCGTACCTGAAGGTCTTAACTTCAGCGGTCGTCACGTTTGGGATGACGAGGCCTACACACGCTGGACTATCCAACGCGACGGCAACACCATCAATACTGGTTCTGGCGAAACTGACTCACTACGTTACGATGACTACTATGAAGTAGAAACAGATGTAGGAACCTACGAAGGTGTTGTACGCTACTTTGAGCCTAACGATGGCTACTTGCACTCAGGCGATGTTCTTACCATCGTCGATGCATGGCGTGGTCAAGACGATGATCCTAACTCTAAGAGGATTCACCGGTCTGATCCAAGCGAGATTAACAGTGGAAGCGCTACTGTTATAGACATCTTGCCGCCAGCTATTGCGGTTATTACCGATCCAACCCCTGATGCTGGCAAGAATGGTCGTATCTGGGCAGGTATTACCGACCAGATTAAGGGTACGTGGCTTGACGAGGCTGCACAAAAAGCAGCTGAGCCCCACAACCCCGAGCCTGCTGTTGTTGGTTATGCCATTTTGGTATCTGGCACAACTCAAACCGAGCTGGGCGAGATTAACTTAAACACAGACGGCACTTGGGATTACACCATTCCTGAAGACAAACTTTCAACCCTCAAAGAGGGCGACAAGATTTATATCGTCTTAGAGGACGAGAACGAAAACAGAAACCCGCTTGAAGACACCCCCTGCCATGACATCATGGTCGAGGCTGCTCCTTACATGACGGTTTCTTTGCCCGACATTTTGCTTGATCACACTGATGCTTATATCGGCACCATTCAGGCTGCTGAGATTGCAGACTTAGGCCAAGACAGCCCCGCTCAGTGGGAAGAACTCTTGAAGGTTCTTGATGCTAAGGGCACAAAGCGCAATGCAAGCGTCACTATGGATCCTGCTATTAAGGTACTGAGCGTTGAGCCCATGTGGGACGTGGCAGAATACTACAACCTACCTGAGTTCAAGGCACTGAATCCTAAGGGCAAAGTCTACGCCGTTACCTATGGCGTAGTCGCTGATCCAAGCATTAACCGTATTGGTTACATAACAGTTATACCGTTTGAAAAGGGCACTCCTTTCATCGGTGCCAATGACTTTACTATTACGGTAAACAATGCAACTGAGGTCATGAGCCTTCCTATTGCAGACCGCGATGCCAAGCTTATTGAGCTCGCAGGAGCAGAAGGTCGCTACAACGTCAACGATGACTTTGATGCAGCAAACGTCAAGGTAGTTTCTGTGGCAATTCCTAATCCAGCAAAAGTAGGCGAGTATGACGTGACCTTTGGCCTCAAAGAGCCAAACAAGCTTCCTGCAGGTACGCCTATTGGGCAAGATCAGGTCACCATAACGGCTACCGTCATCGACGGCAACATGCCTATCATTGAACTGAAAAATCCCATCGAGATTTGGATTGGCGACGATCCTAACGATCCTAAGCGCATGAAAACCGACTCATTCTTGCCCGGCGAGTTTACCGCCATGTATGGCGTTACCGCTTGGTCAGAGTTGGCAGGCGCAGACATCACCGACAAAGTAACCTATACGGGTACCTGGGATGAAACAAAGGTAGACATCTACCCCGTAACGTATTCTGTTACCAATGATGACGGCAACTCCGTATCTGCTGTGCGCTCAGTTATTGTCAATGATGGTAGCTTCCAGATTGACGATTTTGGCGCCATCAAGGCAACCGGTTTTGTCAAAAAGCAAGGCGAGTCTGACCCTAACACTATTCTTACCGACGCTAAAGCAGAGGCATGGATTTGGGACGAAAGTGCTCCTGACGGCAAGGTTAAAGGCACGCCAGAAGTAGTACAATCAAGCATTGGCAGCTATGCCATGAACTGCCCGGTAGGCGACTATCCTTTGCAGATTCAAATCAAAGAGGACACCAGGCCTGCCAATGAGCGTCTTATTTCAGACATTGTGGCAACTGTCATTACCAAAGACGTAATTGAAACAGGTACTGATCCTGATACCAACAAGAGATATTCCGTTGGTGCAAACCACGTAAACCTTTTGGTATCTGAGGCTGCTGCTTATGCAAACAGCGGAAGCCCGGCAAACTCAAGCGATGCTGTCAAACTGATGCTGATTAACAAATCAGAAGCAGAGGCATGGTATCTTACTGATGTTGCTAACAAGCTTAATACCGCTCCGTTTGATTTGACCTCACTTGACCAAGCAGGCGTTGTAGTGCTTGAAAACAACATTCCTGCTAACCCCACCAATGGCTCTACCTACACCGTAACCTTTGGTGTTAAAGAGTCTCCGGGTATTACCGCAACGGTTAACTACCTCGTAAGTGGCACCCCTCCAATGATCGTATTTGAAGAGGCTCCACTCATTATCGACTTTGTACCGGGAAGCACTCAAAACCTCACCGCTGCAGAGATCAAAGATAAACTCATGGTAGTAGATGCCCAAGACGATTCTGCAACTTTGTGGGACAAGGTCACCTTTACCGTTGATGGTTCTGCAACCAAGACTATCTCTAAAGGCGTTGTTGGCGTGTACTCAGTAACCTACAACGTTACTAACTCCATTGGTCTTGCTGCTGAGCCTGCAACGCGCGCTATCATCATTAACGATGGTCGCTATGTTGTTGATGATGACCCAGAAAACGGTCTTATCATTGGTGCCAAAAACTTCATTATCCAAAAATCTGAGGTTAATGGCTCTGAGGCTCAAGTAGCTACCTACTCACGTGCGTATGCTTACAACGTAGACGGCACCCCCATCCAAGCACCGCTCGTTTTGACCTGCTCACCACTGCCTGCAGCTTATAAGGCAGGCTGTGATGAGGGCGACTATCCATTTACGTGGAGAGTTGACGGTAGCATGAGCAACTTGACCAAACCCATTACGGGTACCGTTGTTGACGCTGACCACATTTTCCCCGGTGGCGACAATGACCAATACGCCATGACAGCAAATGATTTTTGGGTAAACGTTGAGTACGCACAGGCAATGATTGCTGCTGGCCTTAATCCTTCTTTGATTAAAGAAACAGAGGTTAAGGTATATCCGCTCGTTACCGGTGTTCCAGCTGCAGAGCCTTACGTTATTAACAACGGTGGTTTCAAGGCAGAAGAGGCAGCATATCCTCTGAGCTTTGGTGCTCAGCTTGTTTCTGACAAGACCCCCATTACCACTTCTCCTGCAACCGTAGTAAACCCAACGGGTACGGTTTCAAATGGTAAGCCGCCAGTATTGACGGCATCTACGCCTATTGAGATTTGGATTGGCGATGGCAGCTCTTCTAACCCCAACGCCATTACTCCTGCTCAGTGGACGGGCGCTAATAACCTTTATCAGGTAACGGCAACGGACGAGGAAGATGATGCAGCAGGCATTCCGCTTGTTATCAACACTACCTTCCTTAATCCTGCATCAGGCGTTGACGTTGCTACTCCAGGTATTTATACCCTGAAGTATGACGTTACCGATTCTGACAAAAACTATGTAGAGAAGTTCCGCACGGTAGTTGTCAATGATGGCAGCTATGTGGTAAGCCCAAATGACGGTGGACGCATTTTGTATGCACGTTCATTTGTTATTAAGCTTTCCGACGTTGCTGCGAGCGCTGGACTCGACGACCAAGTTTTGAGCATGGGTCGCGTTGAGTTGTACAACGGAACCACGGGCGCAAAAGTTGACAATGCCGGAAACGTCATTGTTCAGCGTGGCACCTATGGTCCTACAAAGGGCGAACACGCCATCAAGATTAACGCTAATGACACGCCTACGGGTCAAATTAGCAAAGACATTATCGGCGAGGTTGTAGACGCTGACGTTATTGGTCCAGACAATCCAGATCCGTTTGGTCCGGTTACCTATGTCTACGGCAACAACATCACGCAAACGGTAGACGAGGCTGTTTCAACAGCTACGCCTGCAAGTGGTGCTGAGGCTAAGATTCTTGCCGCTTTGGAGGCTTCTGCCACCAAGATGATGCCTAATGGCTCAAGCTCTAAACCAGGCGTTAAGATTGTTGAGGACATGGATAACTACGTTACCAAGTTCTCAGGAACTATCCCTGCAGACCCAACTTCACTGTTTGGGTATTACCACTTCAAGGTATCTGATATGGCAGGCGAAACCACTATCGAGCTTACCATTCGCGTAGGCGATGATAACTGGCCAGAGATTTCTGTTACGCCTAAGCCTTTGAACATCATGATGCCGGTTGCTTCTGGCGACCAAAGTGGTGGCAACCTTACGGCTGCAAAGATTAAAGAAGGCCTCGTAGCTTCAGATCCTCTTATCTCTGATGCTAAGGGCAACGTAACTGACAAGGCTACCTACGCCATCAAAGACGTAACTGACGGCGCTCCTGGCAAAGACGTTACCAATATCCCCACGGATAAACCAGGTGTTTATCAGGTAGTCTACAGCTACACGAATGCTAACTATCTAACGGTAACCGATTCACGCGCTATCATCATCAATGACGGACGCTACGTCGTAGACGATAAAAACATCTTAGAGGCACTGTCATTTGTAATTCGTGCATCTGATGTTGATACTGCGAATGCAACTACTCAGATTCTTGAGAAATCAGAGGCACGTGCATGGACGGTTGAGGGCGAGACGGCAGGCGTAACCGTATCTGCAACGGGTAGCTACGGCACGCTTGCTATGGATTACAAGATTACTATCCAAGTACAAGGTGGCACGCTGTCCAAAAACATCGTTGGTAAAGTTGTCTTTGACGGCGATACTAACAACCCACCTTTGGGTAACTACAATGGTGAAAATGGCGTTACCTACTCAGTTATTGGACACAACTTCCGCGTTAACGAAACGGTTGCTAATCAAATGAAGGCTGAAGCAACCTCAACGCTGTATCCTAAGCTTCTTGAGCTTGGTGGCGTAGAGATTCGTGACCGTACTTCTGACAGCTTTGGACAAGCTCCTTCTATGACCAAAGAACTGGTTTCAGACGGTGGCTTTAAAGCAGCACCTGGTACGCTTAAAGAAGGCGACAGCTTTACCTTGACGGTTCGCTGCGCAGAAGACACCAAGGCAACTACTACTATTGTTATGTACGTTAACAACGGTGGTCTGCCAGAGATTACTGCTCCTGAGGTACGTTTTGTTTGGGGTGGCGATCCTGCTAAGATGCCAAGTGATCCTCGTTGGATTTCAAAAGCCGACTGGATTGCTCAAAACGGCATGCAAGGTGTAACGGCTAACGATCCTGAAGATCATGACATCACTAGCCTTATTAAGGTTGGAACCTTAACGGGAACTACCTTTACTGAGGTTAAACCCATCAACACCTCAAGTCCGGTTAACCTTGAGAAGAAAAACGTCTATCAAGACATCTCTTATCAAGTAACTGACTCCGACTTTAACACCGTAACTAAGACAGTTAAGGTCTATGTTGGCACCGGTACCTTTATTGGGGATTACTTTGTAACTGGTTATGACTTTGTTGAAACGGTTGACAATGTTATGGCAAACGGCACTTCAGACAGCGTTGTTATTGGACTTGCTGCTGCACACGCATGGCGCTATGTCAGCAACGACCCAACCGAAGAGCTGCCTGTTGCCTCAGATCATGTTTTGACGGTTGACAAAGATGGCTACAAAGCAGAGGTAGGCGACTACCCAATCAAGTTCGGTGTTAATCCTGAGCCTGGTTATGTTGGTGGCCCAGAAACGCATGACGTTGTCGGCAAGGTAGTTGACAAAGACGTGCTCGGCGACAAGATTTTTGACGAGGACGATATTCGCTACATTGTTGGTGCAAAGCACGCTGAGTTCACCCTCACCGAAGCTCCAAGCTTTACGGGCTTAAGCACTACTGCACAAGCTCTCGTAATCGAGCGCGCATTTGCTGAGGCTTGGAAATCTGTTGGTGGCGAGGGCATCAGTGACGTACGTCCTGTTGTCAAAGAAAACACCATTCCGGCTAACCCCGTTCCAGGAACTGCTTATCCTGTTACCTTTATGCCAGAAGGTCAACCTGACGTTACGGCAACCGTAAACTTCACGCTTGCCAGCAATGACCCAATTATTACCTTCCAAGAAGCACCACTTGTCTTTGAGAAAACTGCTGATTCTAAGATTTTGACCGCAGCAGACATCAAAGCAAAGATGACGGTTACTGATGTTGAAGACGACTTCCTTGGTATTGACCTGTGGGCAAAAACCACCTATACCATCGCTGGTGGTCTTACACAGCTTGACCAAGCAAACGTTGGCGTGTGGAATGTTGTCTACTCAATTACTGATACTGACGGCAATACCACTACCGCTGAGCGCGCTGTTGTTGTAGACGATGGCCGCTATGTTATCGACAAAAACGATGACGTTATCATTGGTGCACGCGACTATGTTGTTAAGTCAAAGGGCGATGGCTCTGTTGACGGCACCGAAGGCCAAGCAAGATCACTGTCATGGGCAGAAGCGTATGACATTGACGGTAAGGCTCTTGTGGTAAACTGGACTGCTGCTCCTATGGGTTATGTACAAAATGCTGATCCGGGTGATTATCCTATTACGTGGAAGGCTGCTGATCGCAACACCACCAAGAGCATTGTTGCTCACGTAGTTGATGCAGACTATGTAAACCAAGGCGATAAGTCGGCAAGTTATGCAATTTACGCTTCAGACTTTAGAGTAAACCTTACGCAAGCTGCGGCTATTTTGGCAGGTGCTCCACAGACCTACATTAACGCTGCTAATGCCGGCTACGTTAAACTAGTTCCCAACCCCAAACCACCTCAAACGAGCATTTTGCTTGGTACCAACGGTGGCTTTAGGGCAGAACTTGGCACCTATACACCCATTACCTTCCGTCTTGAGGGTGTTACCCCTACACAAGACGTATCGGTTACTGGTGTTGTATCTCAAGGTGAGGTGCCGGTACTTAACGTTTCAACGCCGCTGGAGATTTGGGTTGGCGATCCAAACTATGCTGGTCGCTCAGGCATTTTGCCAAGCGAGTACACCGGTGATATGCATGAGGTTTCTGCTACTGACTTTGAAGATGACCGCGACGGCAAGCCGCTTAACATTACGGCAACCCCTGACGGTCCTGTTGTAAACGCAACCAAAGATGGCGTTGGTCTGTATAAGATCAACTACTCAGTAACCGACTCTGACGACAACACGGTTACCGCTGAGCGCATCGTAGTTGTTAACGACGGAACCTACAAAGTAGGCGACGGACGCATCCTGCAAGCGAAGTCCTTTATTGCTTTGCTCAAAGACGTCAAGGCACCTTACTCAACTGATATCTTGGGTAGGTCTGAGGCTGCCTTATTCAACGGCACAAACGGCCAGGCACTTGGTGCTGGTGATGTGTCGGTATGGAGAGATGGTGGCTACGGTGCTGCTGTTGGTAAGTATCCTATTACCATTCGTGGCGTTGACGTACCAACTGGCTTTATTGACAAAGATATCATTGGTGAGGTTGTAGACGCTGAAGAGATCTTTACCGATGGCGAATACACCATCTTTGGTAGCAACTTGCAGCTGCGCATTGGTGAGGCTCAGACTATTTTGGACTCTGGCAATGTTCAAGCTGCTTTGGTAGAAGCTCTTAAAGCTGGCTCACGTTGGGTACACCCAACTGGTGAGGTTGACACGCTTGAGACCATTATCCTTGAGCCTAACTTCGGTGGCTTTAAGGCAGAGACGGGCACGTATAACGTAACGGTCTCTGACGCTGGCAAAAACATCAGTTTGCCGCTTACTATCCAAGTTGGCGAGGGCAACTTCCCAACTATCCAAGCAACCCCGATGCCTTTGAATATTCCTTGGGTCGAGGGAAGTACGGCAATGGTAAGCCGTGAGCAGATTATGACCGGTGTTACGGCAAATGATATTGAAGACGGCGTTTTGACCGACAAGGTTGTTATTAACCCAGATTCAGCCAATAAAGAGGTCTTACCTCAGATTCCGCTTAACACCGCAAGTGTGACGCAGATTACGTATTGGGTAATGGATTCTGACCTTAACACCGCTCAGGTCACCCGTGCACTTATCGTCAACGATGGTTCAATTTCATTCGATGAGAACTGGATCTTGCAAGCACGCTCCTTTGTTATCGAGTCCAAAGATGTTGACAACAACAACATCCCAGGAATCATCCTCGAGAACTCAGAGGCAAAAGCATGGAGATCTAACGGTAGTGACGCAACTGCTATGGTTCGCGATACTGCATCGATGAACGACATGGCTGGCACGTATCGTCCGATACTTGCTATCCAAGAGGCTCCTAACTTCACGCGTACCATTACCGCTCGCGTACTTGACTCACGTCCTCCGTTCCCCGAAGTTGGTGGAAACGGCGATGCGTATTCAATCAAGGCTCGCTCATTCCGCATTAACTTGGCTGATGCTGCAAAACTGCAGTCCACCAATGGAAGTGCGTATGACAACGAGTTCCTCACGCGTGCGCTGGTAGAAAGCTATGTCCGCGCTGACACCAATTTGTCACAAGGCGGAACGCCTAAGCTCGTAGACGATGGTGGCTTTAGAACAGCAACCTTTACGCCTGATCCACATCCGGGCACCGATCCTAACTACCCAACCGTTATTCCGGTTAAGTTCTGGGTAGATGAAGATCACGAAGCCTTTGTATGGGTTGACGTTATCGTTTCAAATGGTGAGTATCCTTGGATTAACGTTCCTGCTCTTAAGAGCGTGGCACTTAATGCAAACTTCACCGATGCTGACTTTATGCGCGATGTTACCTATGGTGATGCAGAAGATGATCCTAAAGACTTGAAGGTTGTTTATGCTCCGACAAGCATTGACACGAGCAAAGAGGGTATCTATGAGGTTACCTACACCGTAACGGATACTGAAAACAACTCGACGTCTGCTATTGGTTATGTCATGGTAGGTTGGGAAGTTGATGGCGACTATGCTGTTAACGCTGGTGATTTCATTACTACGGTAAATGATATCAACAGTGCAACAAACCCCAATGACCTTATCTTGCAACTGTCGCACGCACAAGCAAAACACGTTGTGCGCGACGCTGATGGCAACGTAACCGGTCTTGAGGATTGGCCTGCAGCAGTTAAGAACAACGGTGGCTTTAGAGCTGCAGTTGGCACGTATTCAAATATCGAGATTGGCGTGGCAGAAGAAGACAAGCCCGTCAAAAAGATTAGTGCTCAGGTTATCAACAAAGATGTTATTAGCAACACGCCTGATGAAGACGGCAACGTTAATGACACCAATACCAATGATCCAAACGATACCAATCGCTACATCGTTGGTGCTAACAACGTAATGCTTCGTGTTTCTGAGGCAGCTGCGTTGGCTGGCAAGACCGATGCTGCATCAGTTGCAAAACTTGTTGCTTTAGCTGAGGCTCAAGGCTTTAAGATTGCTGCTACTGGTGGCTCACAGCCGCACAACGTTACGGTTTCTGCTAACAACATTGAGGGCAAGGTAGGCTCTTACACCGTTACCTTTATCCCTGAGGGCGTTGGTGGCGTTGAGGCAACCGTTACCTTTACAGTTGGCACAGGCAACCTGCCTGTTTTGACCCCAGAGCGTCCGGTAGTTGTTCCTGTTGCACCTAACAATGGTAGCAACCTGACCAACGATCAAAAACGTGGCAAATCAACGGCGTATGACGTTGAGGATGGCGATTTGACCAGCCAGATTAAGGTTGACGGCAATGTTCCTGCCAACAAGCCGGGCATCTATCAGGTAACCATGACTGTTACCGATAGCGATGGCAACACCTCATCAGTTAAAGCTGCGGTTGTTGTTGATGATGGCAACATTGTCTTTGATGCAACGCACATCTTGTATGCCAAGAACTTCACTATTGCACACAGTGCAGTTAACATGAACAACCGTGCAGCTCAGATCTTGCAACAATCTGCTGCTCAAGCAACGCGCATTGACGGCACACCCGTATCAGTTCGCGTAAGCGCTTTGGGTGGCTACACCAATGCTGGTGGCACCTACAAACCAGTTATCGCCGTTGTTGATGCTGGCACATCGTCACTTGGCACGCTTGCTGTTGATGTTGATACAGCAGACGCAACAATTGACACGCTTGCAGCAACTCTGACAAAGACCATTACGGCAACCGTAACGCAGCCGCTGCCGCGCTACAAAGTAACCTTTAACGCCAATGGTGGTCGTCTAACTGGTCCAAGCGCTTTGTATGTACAGCGTCCTGCAACTACTATTGCGTATCTGCCAAGTGATCCTGTACGTAAGGGTTACAGCTTCAATGGTTGGTACACCAAGAAATCTGGTGGCTCTGCCTTTACCGCTTCAACTACGGTAAACGCAAACCGCACGGTTTATGCACACTGGACTAAAGATGCTGCACCTCCACAACCGCGCATCGTGGTTAACCCACCTGCAACGTATGTGAACGTGGCAGCTCCGCCAGCGGTGACGGTACCTGGTGAGACTCGGATTATTGAAGTCGATAAAACACCTGCGACTCCGCCAGTAGTGGTAGATCCGCCAGAAGAGAAGTTCTGGTCACTGTTCAACCTGTTAGTGGTAATACTGTCTGCCTTGCTTGCACTAGGCTTCCTCATCAAGTTCTTCTTTGATCGTCGTAAAGAAGACGAAGACAGAGATAGACCAGCTAAGCAAAAGAGCATGTACGTTAACGCTCCAGTACTGTTGATCGCTGTCATAGCATTCATCGAAGGTTTGGTTGTCTTACTGGTAACTCAAGACTTCACTGCCAAGATGGGTATTATCGACCAGTACTCACTACCGCTTTCACTTATCGTGTTCGTTCAGCTGTTGGTGCCCATGGTGGCAGCGCTGCTGAAAAAGAACCGCGACGACAGAGAGCCTTATGCACCGCAACCACAGGTTGTAGTCCAAGCTCCCGTTCCACAAACCGTGCAACGGACCTACATAGGATAGTCCCCAAAAGGACACTCCTGTAAAGGATATGTAGTCGCTTTAAGTAAACTCTTTCCGGCAAGCCCTACCCACCACCATAGAGGGCTTGCCGGGGGAGGCAAAGCAACTAAAAAGACACTCGCTTACGCGAGTGTCTTTTTTTGTCTACGCTGTCGCACCGGGCCTGACAGTATGTCGCCCCGCACTTGACGGTATGTCGCACCGGGCTTGACCCGGTGCCTAGAGGGAGAGCGGTAGGTTAGTAACGGTTGTTGTCCAGAAATGCTTTGTCATTGTGAGGATAGACCTCCTCGTCATTGCGGGCTTGACCCGCAATCTTACCGTTGTTGCCCAAGCAAGCCGCAGCCTTGTCCCGCCACCTCCATACAACAACCATCTAGCACCCCAGCCCGCGAGCCAGATAGGGTAAAATGGACAAGAACGCCAAAACACCCTCAAGCTCTCTTGAGCCTTGCAGAAAAAGGATAACCATGGCTATATCGCTTTATCGTAAATACCGCCCGCAAACCTTTGACGACGTTGTTGGGCAAGAGCACGTCGAAAAAACCCTTATGAACGCCGTCAAAACCGGCACGCCCTCACACGCCTACCTTTTTTGCGGCCCGCGCGGCACCGGCAAAACCACCACAGCGCGCGTACTTGCCAAAGCTCTTTTGTGCGAGAAAGCACCTACGCCCACTCCCTGCGGAACCTGCGAGCAATGCCAATCCATTGCCGAGGGCACGCACCCAGACGTCCATGAACTCGACGCTGCCTCGCGCACGGGCGTCGATAATATCCGTGAGGAGATTATCAGTCGCGTCAAGTTTGCCCCCACGCACGGCGCATATAAGGTCTACATTATCGACGAAGTCCACATGCTCTCTACCACCGCCTTTAACGCACTGCTTCTCACGCTTGAAGAGCCCCCCGCGCACATCGTTTTCATTCTTTGCACCACCGACGCGCACAAAGTTCCCGCAACCATTATCTCACGCTGCCAACGCTTTGATTTCAAGCGTCTGAGCGAGGAGCAAATTACCAGCAGGCTTGCTGCCATCTGCAAAAAAGAAGGATTTTCTGCCGAACCCGCCGCACTTGAGCTTATTGCCGCGCGCTCCCAAGGCGGAATGAGAGATGCCATTGGAGCCTTGGAGCAGGTTGCAACATTTGGCAGCGGACAGGTAAGTTTTGCAGCGGTCGAAAACCTGCTGGGCGAAGTAACCAGCTCACAGCTTTTTGAGCTTGCCGAGCTTGTTGCCGCCCGCAATGCCGCCGCCTGTTTTGCTTGGGTTGACGGCTTTGCCCAAAGCGCAACCGACATCGCACTTTTTACCAATGAGTTTGCCGCTCACATGAGAAATCTTTATGCGGCGAGCGTAATCAAAAACACTTCCGAGCTTTGCAGTATTCTTGGTCTCGGCAAGAGCGATAAGCCTACGGCAGAAACAAGCGAAGCCTGCGAGCAATATCAAAACCAGGCACGAGCATTTGGTTCACCAGACCGCCTTGCTCACATACTGGGGGTTTTGGGCGATTTAAGTGTTGAGCTCAAAAGCGCTACCAACGCCCGTCTTGCCCTTGAAATTGCACTCACGCGTATGGTGCGTCCCGCAAGTGACGTAACGCTCGATGCCTTGGCATCTCGGGTGGCGTTGCTTGAGCAAGGAAACAACACCTCAGCTTATGCGCCTTTGCCAAGCGGCGCGCAGGAAAATCCTGTGCAGGCAAGCCCTGCACAAAAGGCAACCTCATCTGCGAAGGCAGCCGTTCCATTCGCAAGCACTTCGCAGACAGCTGAACCAAACTCAAATGCGCCAGCTGCCACAACCTCAGGAACACATCGCCTGTGGCTTGAGGTTGAGGCTGCAGCCAAGAAAAAGAGCAAACTCTTGGGCTCGTTTCTCACGGGCTCAGAAGCAGAGATAGACGAGGACAAAAAGACCATAACCATCACTTTGCCAGGTGACGCAGGCTTTACCAAAAAGAAGCTTGAAAGCCCTGACAATCTTGGCATTATAAAAACGCTCATTGCAGAGGTTTCTGGCACGGAATATCAGCCAGTCTATGTTTTGGGCAACCAGCCTGCCGAAGCCCCCGCTCGCCCGCTCGTTCCTGACTTTGGCGAACCTGTCGAGCAAGCAGCAGCGCAGGCAGCAGCACAGGCAGCAGCGCAAAACCAAAGCAAAGCCAAACAGAAAGCAGCAGCAGAGGAGCAAAAAGCAAACGAAGCCGAAAAAGAACAACTTGAGCAAATGCTCTCCTCAAGCATGGGCAGTGCAATAAACTTTGAGGAGCTCTAAGGTATAACGCAGGCAGCGCAACAAGCAGCAAGGAACTATAATACGTTTACAAAAAGGAGCAGCAGCGCAGAACTAAAAAAAGCAGCGCAGAGCAAAAAAAACAGAAGCAGCGCAGAGCAAAAAAGAGAACCAACCCGAAAGGAGCCCCTCGTGGCAATGGACATGAACAGAATGATGAAAGAGGCGCGCAAAATGCAAATGGAGCTCGCCAAAGCGCAGGAGGAAGCAACCCAGCTTACCGCTGAGGGCACAGCAGGCGGTGGCGTTGTGCGTGCGGTGGCAACGGGCGAAAACGTCATCGAAAGCATCACGATTGACCCCTCGGTCATAGACCCCGACGACGTTGAAATGCTCCAAGACCTCATCACAGCAGCAGTCAACGAGGCCCTGCGTGCGGTACAAGAGCAAGCATCTGCAAAGCTCAATGCCGTAACGGGCGGCCTTGGTATTCCGGGGTTCTAGCAAACTTAGAAACCAAAACCCGAGCAAACCAGACCCGAGCAAACCAGCAAATCCGACCCCGAGCAAACCAAGGTTCAGCAAACTATGACGCAAGCAAGCTCCATACAAAGACTTCTCAATGAGTTCGAACGCCTGCCTGGCATCGGCCCCAAAAGTGCCCAGCGCATTGTCTACTGGTTGCTTAATCGCGACCCCTCGCAGGTCAAAAATCTCGCCGAGGCAATCATCGACGTTAAAGACACGGTGCGTTTTTGCAACCGTTGCTTCAACTATGCAGAGGGCGAACTCTGCAAAATCTGCGCAGATACCCAAATTGGCAAGCGCGATGCTGCCCTTATATGTGTGGTCAGCGAGCCGCGCGACATAACCGCTATTGAGCGCACGGGCGAGTTTAACGGCAGCTATCACGTGCTTGGCGGGGCAATTTCGCCCATGGATGGCATTGGCCCCGACGACCTCACTATCAAAGAACTTCTCCACCGTCTTGATGCCGAGAAAACCGCCGAGGTTTTGCTTGCGACCAACCCCAATGTAGAGGGAGAAACAACTGCGATTTATCTCTCTCGCCTCATCAAACCGCTCGAGGTCAAAGTAACGCGCCTTGCCAGCGGCTTGCCGGTTGGAGGCGATCTTGAGTTTGCCGACGAGATAAGTCTTGGGCGCGCCATCGAATCTCGCTATGAGCTATAAGTTGCAACACCAAACTTCCCTATGAGCTTTAGTCCGTGCCATCAAGCCTCACCATGAGCCTTAAGAGCTTCAGTCCGCGCCACCGAACCTCACCATGAGCCTCAACCCGCACCTTCTCCGCCTTTCAAAAGCACAAATAAGGTAAAATAATAAGCTGCACAAAGGGTTAGACGCAAAACTGCGTACAAAAGCGCAGACAATGTCCTCCTGCGACCTTCGCCAAGCTCCAAAACAAGCCAAAAAGGCACGTTTTGCAAGTTAAACAGGCGTTTGTTTGTTGAGGACGAACCGTAAACTTAGCGCTTGCCTAAATGTGTAAACTGGTGGTATACAAATTGTTAGTACAACTGTTGGCAATGTTACAAAGTGAGGTAAAACATGAAGAAAAAGATCGTTGCAGTTACCGTGGCTCTGGTATTGGCTCTGGGCGCTCCTCTCGCGCTAACGGGCTGTTTTGGTGGGGCTCCGAGTGAAGTCAAGGAGATTAAATCTCAAAACCAGAAAGTGGGAGAAGTTCCCTTCACCAACTACACGGCGTATCTTAACGAGGACGTTGATTGGGAAAATCTGTCAGATAGCCGCAAGCAAGCGATTATCAACTACACGTTTGCCGAAGCTCGTAAGAAGATAGAAGAAGATGGCGTGCGCAACTACAACGTCATTGGTGCGCTTCCTGCAACGGAGGAGCGCAACACAACGCCCGTGTTCTTGTGGGATCGCGAAAAAGATGAGGTTATCATCTACAGCAACAACAAAGAAAGATTGGGAACGCTGCCGGTACCCAAGTAGTTCGTAAGCTGGCATTTAGAGAACCTAAAAGTGTTTGACAGCAGCCTCGTTGACCTTTGGAGAGGCTGCTGTCGTTTTGACCCCCTAAAACCCCTCAAAATCCCCTAAAAACCACAAAATGCCCCCTATCTATCCTCATTTAGTGCAAAAAGTACCCCCAAATTGCCATTTGCACCAAAAAATTGAGATTTCCCATTGTGCGAACTATGGCAGGTGAGGTACAATAGCGATGGATATATATGGGCGCAAGCCCTTAGTTTGTTGTATGTACGATTCATGGAACGGATAAAACATGGACGAGAGAAACACTTATTTTAACGCTGGGGATAGCAATTCCTTCGAGCCCCAACCCGCTACGCCTGAAAGCATGCCTGAGCCTGCGTACCAGACTGCGTACCAGACCAGTTCTTATGCTGCAAGCGTTGAGGGCAGCTTTGGTTCGAACGACCAAGCAGACGCTGTTGCTGCCGCTACTGCTGCGGCCGTGGCTGCGGAGCCTGCAAGTCCTTATGCTGGCACGGTGTCGGCAGATGCGACGTTTGGCTCCTCAACCCTTGCAACTTCTGTTGCTACTGATGATGACGGAGGCGCGCAAAGCATTCCTGCCGAGGAAATTCCAGAAAAAGGCATTTCCATCATCGCACACGACCTCACGGTTTTTGGCGACATGACCACCGAGGGACACATTGATGTTATCGGTAAGGTTCGTGGCAACATTGCTGCAGAAGGTGACGTTGCTGTTCACGGACAGGTTCGTGGCAACATTGATGGTGAGAAGATTGGTCTTTACGATAGTCGCGTGCGCGGCAATCTGAAAGCCGAGCAAGGTGTTATCGTCAACGATACGTCTGTTATCGACGGTGACGTAAGCACAAAAAATGTTATCTTTGATGGCAAGGTAAGGGGTAATATCGATGCAGAGAGCGTTGTTGTTCTGCGTAGCCACTCCTATTGTCTTGGCGATGTAACCGCTGCTTCTCTTGCTGTTGAGCCGGGTGCGGTTCTCAACGGCACAGTCCGCACTCTTATTGAGGGAGACTTGGAAGCACCCTTCGAAGAAATTGTTTAGATTGACTTTTCCGAAGGGGACATGAATGGCGGAAGACCTTTTGACACTAGTCGGATCCGATATCAAAGCTTCTGAGACCGGATTGTTTAGCGATGATTTCTTTTCTAACGACACCTTTATGGGCCTTGACTTTCAAATCAAGGGTCAGATTGGTGACGTTCTCAAAGAGGTTAGCTCGTCAGTTATAACTGATTCTTTCTCCGTTGGGAGCATGCCAGCTCCTGTTCCTTCACATATTGTGGGGGTTTCAACCACCCCGATTGCGGTGCTTGAGGCAGAAGCACTTATCAGCACGGATTCTGCTGCCAAGATTACTACGGTAATGGATGCCGAGCCCCTGCCCGACACCGGCTTTGCTCCAAGAGGTGCGGTTGCTGCTGCTGCTGAGGTAGCTGATGCCGTTGGTGCTGCTGGCGTTGAAGCTGCGGCTGCGGTTGGCACGGTTAGCGCTGTTTCTGCTCCTGTTGCTACCCTTGTAGACATTGATGTAAAGCCTGCTGTTGATTTTGGCTTTGAAGAAAAACCTGCTATCGAAATTATTCCTGGCACTGCCACGGCAACAGTTGAAACTACACCTGCACCCCAGCTTTCGTCGCGTTTCTCGTCGGTATTCAAGGATATTGCTGCTGCGGTAGGCGGAAAGTCAACGCCTAAAACCGAGGCTGAAATTGAGGTTTCTGTTGAGGCTTCCGCTGTTGACGTGTCGCTCCCCGATACCCCGCTCTCCGATACCCCGCCCTCTATAGCTGATTTGCTCGTTGAGCTTTCGCACGTAAACGACAAGGGACGCGAAGCTGACGATGACGCTCTTGCTAAGATTGAAGTTAAGATTGACGGCTCTGAGCCCAGCGTTAAGGAAAACCTTGATGTTGAGATAAAGCTCGAGGGAGAAACCCCCTCCAAAATCACCGTAGACCAAATTTCAAGCTCCACGATTGGACTTGATACTTCGGCTCTCATACTCGATGCTCCTGAGTTTGAGGTTGCACCCCAAGACATTACGCCCGCAGAGGCCGCCGCAGCTGCAGCTGCAGCAATAGTTATTCCGCAGCCTGAGGTTTCGTTTGACGCTACCTCTGTTATGGAAGCAACCACGCCGCCTGCTGAAGGCACACTCTTTGAGGGCACCGTTGTTGAAGGCATTGACGCTGGAAACTTCTATCAACCTCAAAATGCAACGCAGGTATACCAGCAGCCGTTGGTGCAGCCCGTTGCTTATGCCCAAGATGTTGCTTATGCCCAAGACCAAATTACCTACGTGCAGCAGCCAGACGGCTCAATTATTGGCTATGCGCCCGCTCCTCAGCAATCCTATGGACAACCGCTCACCTACGTTCAGCCAGACGGCTCACTGGTGACCTACGCACAAGGTGTACCGCAAGCAGCTCAGCAATCCTATACACCGGCAGCGAGCTATCTGCAGGGCTCTCCGTATGCTCCCTACGCGCAAACTGCTTCAACGGTCGATTACTCGCAAGACCCCCAAGCCTCTCAAATGGCAGAGCTTGACTTTGTGCGACTCATGACCGAGGGCATCGGTACGAATATTGGCGCGCAAGAAGGTGTTCTTGCACCTGCCGCCGCTGGCGCAGCTGGATTTGGTACTACTGGATTTACAACCGACACAGCAGGGATAACTACAGCTCCTGCAGTCGAGTATGTCTCAGTACCACAGGCTCAGCTCTCAAGCGCCAACGAGGAAGAAGAAGAGACAGACATCAGCAAAGGGACTTTCTATGGTGCGATTGCGGCTGTTGTTATCATTCAGATACTCTTTGTAATCTTCCTTGCACAGACGGGCGCCATTGGCGATTTGTTTGGCTAAGGAGCCAGGCAGGTCAAAAATAAGGCGCAAAAACCAAAAAACCCTAAAAACCCCAAAAAACCCGTTTCTATGCTTGCGTTTATTGGCTCATGCATATATAATTTGAGGGTTCGTTTTCAAAGCCCCGTGAAACTTTGAGAACCGTAACGGTGAGGCAGAGACCTCGTGCAAGCTTCGGTCCAGGTTGCAAGCACAATCGCTGTCTCAGTAGAAAGCACTCTATGGAGGATTATTCGTGAAGACTTACCAGGCCAAGCCAGGCGAGGTAGAGCGCGCGTGGGTCTTGATTGACGCGACCGACCAAATATTGGGTCGCGTAGCATCGGCTGCTGCTCAAATCCTTAAAGGCAAACACAAACCGCAGTACACCCCTCACATTGACACGGGTGATTTTGTGGTTATCGTAAATGCAAGCAAAATTAAAGTTACCGGCGCAAAAGCGACCGATAAGATGTATTACTCGCACAGCGGCTATCCCGGGGGCCTCAAAGAGGAGCCCTTTAGCCGTGCGATGGAGCGTCACCCCGAGCGCGTTATTGAGCGCGCCGTTAAGGGTATGCTTCCCAAGAACACGCTGGGACGTGCTCAGGGCAAGAAGCTCAAGGTTTACGCTGGTGCGGAGCATCCGCATCAAGCGCAGAATCCGCAAGAAATAAAGCTGGAGGGTTAATTCATGGCAAATGAAGCAATCTATTTAGGAGTAGGTCGTCGCAAGAACGCGATTATGCGCGTGCGCCTTGTTCCAGGTTCGGGCAAGGTAACCGTAAATGGCCGCGATGGCAAAGACTACTTTGGACGTGAGGCATTGCTCAACTATGCGCTCACTCCTTTTAAGGTGACGGATACAACCGACCACTTTGACGTTATCGCTCGCGCAACGGGCGGCGGCGTTTCTGGGCAAGCTGGCGCACTGCGTCATGGTATTGCACGTGCCTTACTTACAGCAGGCGATTACCGTGCTGAGCTCAAACGAGCAGGCTTTTTGACACGCGACTCACGTATGGTTGAGCGCAAAAAGTATGGCCTTAAAAAAGCTCGTAAGCGTCCGCAGTTCTCCAAGCGTTAATACAAGGAGGGTGGCCCCTACCTTTCAAGTTTCTTTAGGGGCAACTTTGCAGAGCCTGCCGCGTGTGGCGGGCTCTGCTCGCACCACCACTGACACTGTTATTGGCACTACTGTCGGCAACATTGTTGGCAACACGAGTACCACCACTGGCAACTACTACCAGCACCAGTATTGGTACCTTGAGCACCACCACTGACAACATCAGTATTTGAAAACCATGAAGGGTCAGCCGTATGACACGTTACTTTGGCACCGACGGCGTTCGCGGCGTTGTAAATAAAGAATTGACCTGCGAGCTTGCTTTTGCGCTCGGTGTTGTTGCCGCAGAAACCTTTAAGGGGCGCATAATTGTTGGGCGCGATACCCGACGCAGCGGCGCAATGCTTGAAGCGGCACTTATCTCTGGCATTACCGCAGCAGGCGGCGATGCTATGACGGCAGGCATTGTTCCCACTCCAGCGGTGTCTTATCTTATGCGTGCTTTTGAAGCAGCAGGCGGAGCAGTTATCAGCGCCTCTCACAACCCCCCCGAATACAACGGCATAAAGTTTTTTGACGCGGGCGGTTTTAAGCCGAGCCCTGAACTTGAGGAGAGAATAGAAAAACGCCTCCATGAGCTGCTTGAAAACAAAAACACTCTTGAGGCTGCTCTTGCAGGCAGCACCGAGATAGGCAGGGTGTATCCCATTCCTGATGCTGCGGAACGCTATATTACGCACGCGCTTGAAAGCATTACGCCGCGCGTTGAAAATCTCAAGGGGCTTCGTGTTGCGGTGGACTGCGGGCATGGCGCAGCAGCGCTTACAACGCCTCAGGCGCTTGCGCGGCTCAAGGCAAAAGTGTCGTCAATTAACACGAGCTTTGACGGCAACGACATCAATGTTGGTTGTGGCTCAACTCATCTTGACCAAATTAAACAACTGGTGGCTTTTTCGAAGGCTGATATCGGCATAGCCCACGATGGCGATGCCGACAGGGTTATTGCCATAGATGCCCACGGCAACGAAATTGACGGCGATTTTATTGAAATGATTTGCGCGTGCGACTTGCTTGAACGCAACGCGCTTCCTGATAATACCGTGGTGAGTACCGTGATGTGCAATCTCGGGTTTACTAAAGCTGCCGCCGAACAAGGCATCAAGGTGGTGCAAACAGCGGTAGGCGACAGCAACGTACTTGCAGCAATGCGCGAGGGTGGTTATGTGCTCGGCGGCGAGCAAAGCGGCCACATGATATTTCTTGAGCACAACACTACGGGAGACGGACTTATTACGGCTCTCCAAATTCTTGCCATTATGAAATCGCAGGGCAAAAGCCTTGAGGAGCTGGCGCAGGTTATGCGCAAGTATCCGCAGGAGCTTATCAACGTTCATCTGGGAAAATCAAAAGATGAGGTTGCCCACATTGACCTTGGCGAAGACACCGAGCTTGCCAAGAGCATTGCAGCTATTGAAGAGGAGCTTGCTGAGGCAGGTGGCGGGCGCGTTCTTGTGCGTCCTTCTGGCACAGAGCCACTCATTCGTGTTATGGTAGAGGCTGCCACTGAGGCAGACGCACAAAAATACGCTTCTGCACTGGCGGCAGAAATACAGCATCGCTACGGTGCTGACGCCAAGGATTTGTCTTGAAGGTTTGTCAAAGATGGACAAAAAGAAGCCCCATAAACCACCAAAGTCCATTGTGGGCGAGCTTTTTGCGGATGCCGAGGTAGCTGCAGGCGCCGCGCAAGGGGCGACCGAAAAAGAGGTCGAAGCTATTGAGGCTGTCCAACGATCAGCGGCAGGCGTTGCTGAGGGAGCGGCAACTGCGGCTGTAACTACTGGCAGAGCTGCCACAAGCGCACCAAAAAATGATGCCGGCATAAATAGAGCAATTGACGAGCAAATAAGAACGACAACAGCTCGGGTAAGAGAAACAGCAACAGAGCTTTTTGGTGGTGGCAGGGGGAGCAAAGACGCCACAAAAGAGCTTATGGGGGAGGAAACTACTGCAGCGCTGCAGGCTCAAGCGGAGCAAGCAGAAGCTGCGGCTTTGAGGGGAAGTCAGGCTTTGGGGAGAAGTTTTTCTGAAGAACAAAAAGGGGAGCGGGTAAGCGATAGACGTACCGTTGTTACCGCGCGCGCTGATGCTCGGGGTGATGCTCGTGCTGATACGCGCACCGATGCCCGTGCCGATGCCCGTGCCGACGCTCGTGCTGGTGCGAGCGCGCGCGCTGAGGCGAACCCAGAAACGAGCCTCACTGCCGCCGCCTCCATTACGCAAAACACTCCTACCCCTGTTGCGCGCGCGCGCGAGGCAGCTCCCTATCCGCAGGTTCCCCTGCAGGGCAGGCGTACCACCAGCAAGCGCGTAAAAGGACGCTTTGCCACTCACGATGCTGTTTCAGGCGACAAGGAAACGTATTACGGCGCATCAGAGATGCCGTATTCTTCTTCGAACCAAGACTATGTTCCGCCGAGCTATCATACGCCCGAAAAACCAGACCCCTCTCGGTCGTTTCAGGCGCCACCTCCTCAGGCACCACCACCCCAAGCAGTGCCTCAGATACCATCATCCCAGATGTCACCCCAAGCGCCACCTCAGGCACCACAGGCATACCAGCCTGCGTCTGACCCACGGCAAGCTGCTTTGGATCCAAATTACGGAATGCCTGAGTCAGAGGAGCTTTTACCACCTACGGGCAAGCACGGTTCTGGTCCCGTTGTGGGAAGACACGCGTCAGGGCCCCTCGCCGATGAGTTTGACGAACCTTTGACAACTGCGCACATTAAAAGAGGCAAGCACGCCAGCAAAACTCCCGTAAGGGGACGCTACGCCACCCACGTTTCTGAGGAAGACGAAGAGGAGTATTTTCTTGAGGATACGCTGGATGACAGCTTTGCTGAACCAGAGACGTATGACGAGCCTGCCGAGCCTCTTGCACCTGCGGAGCCCGTCGAGCCTGCTGAGCAAGTCGTATCCGTTTCTGTAGCGCCTGCTGTGCCTTCTGAGCAAGCTGAACCTGCGCCCACCACGACTGCAGAGTCGGCACCCCCCACGGTGCCTGTGCCCCCTGCACCAGCCGCAACCGCAGCAGCACCAGCAGCAGCACCAGCTGTCGCGCCCGCAGCAGCCTCAGCACCACCAGCAACGCCTGTGCCAGCTGCCTCATCACCAGCGGAAACCGCAGCAACCTCAGCACCGCCTGCGCCAGCTGTGCCCGCACCAACAGCGCCCGTACCAGCACCGTCCACACCAACAGTACCAGCATCAGCCGTGCCTGCGCCTCAGCCAAATGTTGCACTTGGCGACGACCTGCTGGGCTCGATTGGAACGTTGGTAGAAAACCTTGGCTCAAGCAACGCACTTGACAACAATAACGAGACCCTCGCACAGCCTGCGCCGCAACCTATGATAAGGCGTCCCGCGCAAGCAACAAAACAGCCGGCACTGCAGTCTCCAACGCAGACCACACCGCCGAGCGCACCACCAGTACCACTGCCAACAAAACAACCGGGATTTCAAACCTCACAACCCATGACGCAGCCAACTCTGCAAACCTCACAACCCATGACGCAGCCAACTCTGCAAACCGCACCGCAACCAACCATGGAGCTTGCAGCACAAGCACAGCCAACAACAACCACAAAGCCTGCCTCCGTCACCAAAAAAACCTCGTCCGCAAAGGCGTTTACAGAAAAGCTCTCACGGACAGACATTGACGAGGACAGAGCCTCTGATGACATTATTCTTGGCGAGGAACTAGAAGACGGGGAGCTTTCTGAGCAAAAACGTCGCCGCTGGCCCCTTGTTATTGCAGCGCTCTTGTCTGCCATTCTTGTTACGGGAATTGTCGCCTACGGGGCTTTGTATCAAAAGGCAGCACTCATAGACGAGCAGCGCCGCGACGGCTACCAAATTCTCGACGAGTCCATCGCGCTCATTCAGGAGAGCGATGCTTTTCTTGTTTCGTTCAATCAGGCAATCGAAGAGCAAATAACCGAGGACAGTCTTTCTCAGCATCAGGCCTTGCTTGAGCAGGTTGTTGCCGTTCAAAGTAGCCTTGCACTTGCGGGCGAAAAGGCACAAAAAGCAGGAAAACTGTTCTATTCGGAGCAAGATAAAGAGCTTGCCCAGCACGTATTTGACGCTGCCAAGTACCGGCAAAGCACGCTTGAAAGTGGCACGGTGCTTGTTGAAACGGATGCAGCAGCGCTCGCGAGCCTTTTAGCCTTTGAGGCAGCTTGGAAAAATCTGCTTGATGCCGATAAATCAATGCGGAAGGCGGTTCAGCTGGGAGAAAGCGGAAGCAGGCCGCAGGTTGAGGAGGCAGCAAAAACCAACCGCAAGGCCATCAAAAAACTTACTCAGGCATCAAAGAAGCTCACCGAGGCGCAGGCGGCGTTTCCTCAAGTAGGGTATGGCCCGCACTTTACCTATTTGGTTCTCAAGCAAGAGGCGGTTGAGCTTGCGCTTAAGGTTGACGAGGCACTTCTCGACAACAATGTTGGTGATGCAAAGAGCTATAATGCGGAGTTTGCCGCCAAGAACAAGGCGCTTGTTAAGGCTGCCAAGAAACTTCCAAAAGATATAATTGCGCTGATAAATGCTGCTTTTGAAGAGGTGACTGCCGAGGCATACGGTCATTATCAGGAAATGCGTCTTTCCGCAGCTGAAGCCGATGAATTTATTCGCGAATATACGGGCGCGCCAACCCAAGCGACCACGCCAACCCAAGCGACCACCCCAACCCAAGCGACCACGCCAACCCAAGCGACCACCCCAACCCAAGCGACCACGCCAACCCAAGCGACCACCCCAACCCAAGCGACTGCCCAAACAGCAAATTAGGCGTAAGACAAAGGCAGGCCAGCCCTTAAAGCCCTAAAAACGTCAAGCTGGCCCCAAACGGGCTTAATTGCTCAAAAAGAGCCTAAAAAACCTCTAATTCAACCCGGCATACACAAGAAAACCACTTCTTGTCAGCAAAATGATAACGTTGCGTAGGTCTTTGTGGGCAGATTTTGTCAAATAAAGGTAAAATAGACAAGGACAAAACGAAAAAAAAGACAACGCAGTCTTTGAGCGAAGGGGTCTTATGGCCAAACTAGTCGATTTTGTTGATGCACTTATTCGAGAAACCAAGACGCGTCCGTCTACTTCAGACGGAGAACACCGAGCCGCACAGTTTATTGCTAAGCAGTTTGAGGACAGTGGTCTTGATACTGTCATGCAGGAGTTTACCTGTGCGCGCAATGCGTGGTGGATGCGTATTGCCTATAACTTGCTGGCGGCTATAGCGGCATATCTTTTGTTTTTTGTCCCCGATGCCGCACCAACGGCACTGTTTCTTGTCATTCTTGCCCTCGCGCTGCTTGCCCTTGATGTGCTCGGCATTAATCCGCTGGGCAAGTTTTTTGATCGTGGGCTGAGCCAAAATGTTGTTGCTCGCTATACTCCCAGCACTTCTATAGAACGTCGTCGCAAAATTGTGTTTGTGGCGCACTATGACGCTGGTCGCTCAAAGGTTCAGGCGGCACCTCTGCTTGCCAATAATTATTCAGTGATTCGTCTTGTAATGTGGGGAGCGCTTGTTGTTCTTTTGGCGCTTGCCATTGTATTTATGATGAGATTTTTGCCCGAGATTGTGTTTCAAATACTGGGCTACGTAGCGCTTCTCGTTGGCGCCATTGTGCTTGTCGCTCTCATTTTTGAACTCGTCAATCTTATTATGCCCTATAACCAAGGTGCCAACTCGAATGCCTCAGGTGTTGCAACGTTGGTGGGCATTGCCGATCGCATAGTCGAGGAGGGTGGTGCGCCACGTCCAAGAGAGTACTCTGACAGCGGCGATGTTGTGCCCGATGACAGTGGTTTTGGTGATGACTTACGTAGTGGTAGAGCTGACGGAGATATTGCAGAAGCCGGAATACCACGCCAGAGAAAAGAAGGCGTGGTTTATGCTCGAGAGACAGGCGGAGGACGCTTTCAGGCGGGGCTTGGAGATGTGGCATCTGGTGCGTTGGGGGCTGGTTCTTTGGGGGCAGGCGCAGCTGGTGTAGGTGCCGCTGGTGTTGCTGGTGCCGGTGCCGCTGGTGCTGGTGCCGCTGGTGCTGGACTAGCCGGTGCTGGAGCAGCTGGTGCTGCTCTTGGAGGCGTTGGAGTTGACGGCTCTAGCACAGGGCGTGTAAGAGCGCGACAGCGTCGCAGCGCCGGTGCTGACGACCATACACAAGATTTTGAAGTTCAAAAATCTCTTGACGATGCGACGAGCGAAAACCCCGTGTTTATTCCGGAAAACGTAAAAACGGCTCAGGTACAACCAAAATCAGCTGAGCTGCAAGAACTGTTAGACCGACACGGGCGAGGGCAAGAAGCCCCAGCACGTATAGAAACAGATATGCAGGAGGGCGCACTAACACCGCCCCAACCGCAGCAGTCTGAACAAGAACACCCTATGGAGGCACCGGCGGCGCAACGCCTCATAAGCAAGCATCCCTCGCAACGCTCATTAGAGCCACAAGCGGCTGCGCGGCGTGCTGCTCAGCAAGAGGCGCAGGGCGCACTACAGGGTGCAGCACAGGGCGTGCAGGGCGTTTCAGGCGGCATGCAGCAAGGCATGCAGCAAGGCATGCAGTACGGTGCTGGCGAGCTTGCCAAAAATGCCCCAGCTCCTCAAAAACGGACAAGCCTGGCTGACCTGCAAAATGAGGAAGACAGAATTGCTTGGCTTGAGTCGCAGCTCGGAAATACAAAAGAGCAAGAGGAAGGGGACATGCCCGCCTGGTTTACCAAAGCCAAGAAAAAGGCTGCCGCCAAAGAAGCTGCTCACACAAAAAGTGACGATGCTAACGCACGGCGCTCTCGCTCTCAATTTGCCGATGTGCCTATGACTGCCGAGGAAGCCGAATCTGCGCTTGCCTCCGCAAACGCAAGCGCGTTGGCAGGCTTATCCGCAGCACCCTCAGCGAACGTGCCTGTTGGCTCCGCAGGCGGTGTGGCAGCGAGTGGCACGGCGGGAGGAGATGCCACAAAAGGCACTTCGACCGACGAGGCCGGAAACGTGATAGTTGAGTCTCCGCTTGGAATAGATATACCCATTTTTGACATACCAGACACCGCATCAGATGCCCAGCCTTCTCAGGCGAGCACTCTTATGGATTCTTCGAAACTACCTCGAGTGGTTGACCCGAGCGATACCGCGCAGGGCGCAGCCGTGCAAGGTGGTGTCGTACAAAAAGCTGCTCGTCAAATGGGAGACGTTGACATGAGCGGTCTTGATAAGGCAGCGTTTGAGGTTGTTGGAGGACAATACGTCCCCCATGCCGCTGTGGCGCCAGCACAGGGCTCTGAGCCTGCCATAGGCGGTAGCGCAAGCCCCGCTCAGGCACCTCTTGGAGGCACTGCTGATGCCCTAACGGCTGCTTTTGCAGGAACGGGCGAGCCGAATGCAGGGCAAACCATTGAGATAAGCGCAGGCATTTTGCCTGACGTTTTAGCATCAACACAGGCAAGTGTTCCTGAGGAACACCGTCGCGAGCTAGCCATTCCCAGCATTCTCCCGGGAGATTCTGGCAGCATGCCCGCGCAACAGGCGGTGCTTGACGAAGGGTTTGTCTCGCTTGAAGAGTTTGGGCAGGGGAGCGATTCTTCAATCAACATTACGGGTTCTTTTGCAGCTCTTGGAGCGACGGGAACCATGAAGCCGGTTGGCGAGGAACTGCTTGACTACCATCATGACTCCGAAGATGTTTATATTGCTGATGTTGATGATTCACATGCTGCTGCCGTCTTTGACGACTCCGCCTCTTATGCTCCTCAACCGCAACAAATTGATATTCCACAGTCGCGGGCTCGTTCGTTTTTTGGAGGCCTTGGAGAGCGTTTTGGTGGTAGGCGCAAGCGCGACAGCTTTGATTTTGATGAGTCTCCGCGCGATTGGCTTGGCGTGGACGAAGGTTTTGATGCCCGCAGAGAGGGCAACGCTATTGGTACGTGGGAGAATTTTGCAGAGGGTGGCGCAGACGACTGGAAGGGCGGTGCGTATGGCGGTGCAAGCTTTGCTGACAACGCACAAGCAATCAGATCGTTTTCGTCCGAGCTTCTTGATAAGGAAATCTGGCTGGTGGCCCTTGGCTCTCACGAGGAAGGAAACGCAGGAATGGAAAGCTTGCTTGAGGAGTATTCAAGCGAGCTGCGCAACTCCTTCATCATAAATCTTGACAGTATTGGAGCGGGCGAACTGTGCTACACCGTTATGGAAGGAAGCGTTCTTAAGAGCAAAACCGACCATCGTCTGCAGGGTTTGGCTCAGTCTGCGGCGCGCGCGCTTGGACTTGAAATTGCTCCAGCGGTGTTTAGCGCGTGCGAAACAAGTGCGACAAAGGCGCTTAAAAAGGGCGCGCGCGCTATTTCAATTATGGGTCTGGGCAAAGAAGTGCCACCTGGATGGCGCTGGATGGACAACCGCCTCAGCCTTATCAGTGAAGGTGCTATTCAAGAAACAGTAGACCTTGCCATTGAGATGGTAAAGAGCTCGTAGGAACACACTTTTAACAAGCAGGAGAGTGCACGTGAACATTATTGTGGTCGGATGCGGTAGGGTTGGCGTGCAGCTTGCTGCGCTTTTTTCGCGCGACAAGAATAGTGTTGTGATTGTTGACAACGAACCTCAGGCCTTTAGCAGTTTGGATCGTTATTTTGAGGGACGCAGCATTACCGGACTTGGTTTTGACGAGGACGTCCTCATTGCAGCAGGCGTTGAGGAATGTGATGTTCTTCTTGCGGTGACCAGCGACGATAACACTAATCTCATGATTGCAGAGGTTGCGCGAACGCTTTTTGGTGTGCCCCGTGTGTTTGCGCGCCTTTATAATCCGAGCCGCGAAAACTCGTACATACAGCTCGGACTTGATTTTGTCTGTGACACCACGCTGGTTGCCGAAGAGATGTATTCAATGGTTATGGCTCAGCACAGTGGTTATGTTGACAAGTTTGGAGACTTTGAGGTTTTACGCTTTGTGCTAAAACTTGAGGACACAGAAAAACAGAGTATTTTAGTAGGAGATTTGGAGCGAGAGCATGAGGCTCGCGTAATTGCGTTTGAGCGCAAAGATGGCTCGCTCAGCTCTATTCCTTCCAAAGACAGCGTGCTGTACCCAGGCGATATTGTGCTTGTTTGCATACATGAAAACCTGCTCGAGCGTTTTTCGAGTTATATGGCTTCTTAGAGTTTTGGAGATTGCAAAATGCATATCATTATTAATGGTGGCGGCAAGATTGGCGAGTATCTGGCAACAAAGATGATTGCCAGCGGTCACCGCGTTGCCATTATCGAACAAAGTAAACGAAAAATTGATCAGCTTGCGGCAAAACTACCACAGCAGGTGCTGATGATTTTGGGCGATGGTTGCGATTCGGCGTTTCAGATGGATGCCGGTGCCGAGCATGCCGACATTTTTGTTGCAACCACCGGTGCCGACGATGCAAATTTGGTTTCCTGCGAAATCGCCTCGCTTGTTTCAAAAATTCCTCGCGTTATTGCCCGTGTTAATACGCCCAAAAACGAGCGCATTTTTCGACGTTTGGGCATCGAGGCTGTTTCGTCCACCTCCATTATCTCGCGTCTAATTGAGGTAGAGGCAACGCAGGGCGCTATGCACGCTGTTATGTCCTTGACGCAAGGCGATTTAGTAATGACCGAGGTGACTATTCCGCTGTGCTCTGACTGTGTGGGCGAGCAAGGAAAAACGGTTGCCGAGATTAAGCCCCTTTTGCCCGAGGAAAGCCTGCTTGTGGCGGTTGGTAAGGGGGAGAGCCTTGCCATTGTGAATGGCTCTACGGTCTTGCAGCCGGGGGATGCGGTAATGGTGGTAAGCAAGCAAGGTTTTGAGGAGGACGTGCGCGCCGCTCTTACGCAACTGTGGTAAGGGGAGGCGTCTGGCTTCTCGTCCCGTCTTCCAAAAACAAAACACCCTGCGCTCACGCTGCCTGCAGGGGCACTGGAGCGGGTGACGGGACTCGAACCCGCGAGTACAAGCTTGGGAAGCTTGGGCCTTACCGCTTGGCAACACCCGCTCATTTTAGAAAGCAATTTGAGAAAACACCGCCGACCTGTAGCCTACAAGCAATCAGCGAATCCCTTATCCCCACCTAAATAACAGCTGGCTCTAGCTCCAGCGGGCGGCACCTTGCCAGCCATATCCAGAAACGGCCTGCACGCAAACAGTAAGACCCGGGCTTGGCGCATGGACAAACTTGCCCTTGCCAATGTAGATGCCAACATGATTGTACATCCAAAGAATATCACCTGGCTGAGCATCAGAAACGTTCAGACGCATTGGCGCGTCTGAATACTGGGCGTTGCCACCGCGAGGGATAGAAAGCCCCACTTGGTTATACGACCACATGGTAAGCCCCGAACAATCAAAAGAGTTTGGTCCAGTTGCCGCCCAAACATAGTCGCAACCAACACGCGATAGGGCAGCTTCTACAATACTGCCATACGTTTCTCCATCGTAAGGCACATAACCACCTGCGCTTGCGCCACTTGACCCAGAGGACTGATTTGAGGCAGCCTGAGCAGCCTCTTCGGCGCGGCGAGCTTCATCAGCCTTGCGTTTTGCCTCAGCCTTGCGCTCTTTTTCTACGAGCTTAGCAACCTCATCTTCAAGCCCACTGAGTTCACTTTGGTAGGTGTTAACTATGTTTTGAGCCTCTGCTTTAGCTGCTTCAGCAGCATTGAGGGCTTTGGCAGCAGCTTTTTCTTGGCTCGCAAATTCTTTGCGTGCAAGCTCAGCTTCTTTCTTTACTGCTCTGGATTCATCTATAAGATTGGCATCGCGCTCGTTAACATCACTTAAAATCCTCCAAGATGTACTAAACTCCTCAAAGCTGTGCGCCCCAAAAATAACATCGAGAAAACCAAGGGGGCCTTGTCGATACATAGAGCTGGCGCGCTTGCCAAGCATATCTTGCAGCTCACTTTGACGTGCTTGGGCAACATCTATGCGTCCTTGCGCCTCATCCATGCCAGCAACAGCTGTGTCATGAGCGTCAAGGGCGTTGTTGTAATCGTTGGAGTATTGGTCAAGCAGGGCGTTCCACTCGCTCATTTTACGACGCACTTCGTCTGCTTCTGCCTGTTTTTCTGCAGAAGTGACTGCAAAAGCGTTAGGTGCGCTAAGCAGTTGTGTTGCACAAACGCCTGCAGCAGCAACTGCAGCCAAGCTTACAAAGCCGCGTCGAGAGAGCGGTACATCACAATGTTTCGAGACATTAGTTTGAGAACATTCGTTCAAAGTCTCGCAGGTTTTAGGCATCTTCGTTTAAGCTCCTTTGCCATTTCCAGCGTACTTAGGTTAATTATCATACCATCCTAGCATTCAAAAAACAACAAATTGCCTCAAGGCGAGCCTAGATACGAAAACGTAATCTTCCGTTGCTTTTTTGTTTTCGAGGGAAAACCCCTTGCTTTCTATATCATTTTGTCGCATTTAGCTCAGAAAATCCAACGTTTTGAACATTGCAAGTCCGTCAACAAGCGCAGCATGTTCCTGCTTCTCGGCAGTATCAACGGGGGCAAAGACGGCGTACATGAGCAAGCCCTTCTCGTTAGGCATATCGGCAACGTAGAGCACCACCGAATGACGCTCGTCATCATTGGTTACGTTAAAGCGGGTTTCAGACCACGTTATGCCCTTTTGTTCAACGGTATCCTCGCTCAAAATAAGGGTAGTGGCCTCTCCAGCACCGAGCGAATAGGCGGCAAGCCAGTCGCCTTTTTCGTCAAGAAAATCTTGAACAGTAAGATTGGGATAGCGGTCAATCCAGACAAAAGCCTCTTCATTGTTAACAGGCGCTATGGTTAAAAGCTCGTTGGGAAGCGTGTCGCTCTCATAAAGCTTCCAGTCGTCAAGCAAGGTGAGCGATATGCCCATGCCATCATTTGTGTAGGGCCCTGCCTTGTCAACAACATTTGCGCTTGGACCAATTCCGGCAGGAGCAAGCCCTGTGTGGCTGTCGCGACCATTTGCAGCCTGATCAGCAAGGTTCAGGCCACAAGAAACTCCAATAATGAGCAGCGCGAGCAACGCAAGTGCAGCAAGAGCCATAATGCCGATTTTTACGATGCGAGGTATGCTTCGCCCTGTTGAAAGGTTGAAAAGAGGAAGGTGTTCGTAGGGAGATGCTGCTTGTCCTTGTGTTGGGGATAACGACACAAACGATGGGTCAAGCTCGGAATCAAATTCTGAATCGGAACTTCTGTTTTGGGCAGACCTTGTTCTTCTGCCTTCGAGCGCCTCTGCAGGAACGCGTCGTTGTCGTGTGCCGCGAGGTCTTGATGCTGGCCTCTGGAATTCTTCTTCTTGGTCAAAATCAAGGTCGAACTCGGGTTCATAATCTTCTGAATCAAAGTCCAAGTCGAACTCTTGTCCTTGCAAAGGAAGCTGTGTAGAGGAAAACACAAAGGGTTGTTCTGGCACAAATTTTGGTTTTGGTGCAAACATCTGCTCAAAGGCCAACTCTTGCTCAAGCGTAAACTCACGTATTGGTGCAGAATCTTGCCCAGAAAGAGGAGCTTTTGTTGCCTGTTGTGAGGGCGTCGACTGAACCGCTGGTTCAGGTGTTTGTTCGGGCGCCTGCTTAGGCGCTGAGGAAGATTTTGGCTCAGCGACGAGCGATTCGGGCGCAGAAGCAGACCCCAAATCAGCGTTGGATGTAATCACAGGCGTTGGGCTGGACGTATCTTTGGATGTGCCTTTGGACGTGCCCGCTTGCCCTGGCTCAGACTTTTGTTCAGACAGAGATTTTTGCCCAGGTTCGGGTTTGTGTTCTTGTGCGGGCGACAGCTCAGATGCTGGCTCAGACACCTGGTCTGGCGCAAGCACTGGCCCAGCAGCAAAAGCCTGCTCCATCGCAAGCTTTAACTCTGCAGTGAACTCGAGGCGCGACTCAGGCCCTGATTCAGGCCCTGGCTCAGGGCTGGGCGTGGGTGCTGCGGGCGCCGTGGGCGCCGTGGGTGCAGGAGCGGCTGTGGGGCTCGGGGCAGGTGTGGAAGTGGCAGCAGGAGCAGCCGTGGGAACGCCAGCAGGAGCAGCCGTGGGAGGGGCATCTGGGCTGGATGCAGCAAGATCAGCTGGGTTGAGCTCAGCAAAGTTAACGGCGGACTTGGTCTCAGGAGCAACCACTGGCTTAGGTTCTGCAGCGGGTGCCTCGCTTTGCGCAACAGCTTGCTCTGTCATCTGCTCAGCTACCTGCTCGGTTATGAAATTTTGCACAGCCTCAAGGCCTTGTGCTGCAGGTTCCTGTGCGGGGACAAGGTTTTGTGCAGCTGCAAGGTTTTGTGCAGCTGCAAACGCTTGCTCCGCCGCATAGCTTTGTTCAAGTTCAAACCTTTGTTCGGGGGTAAAGTTAGGCTCAGGTTGCTGCTGCGGGCGCGAAGCAGCCAACAGTGCTTCGGGCGAAGGTTGCGAAAAGCCCGGTGCCGCCTGCGCCTCAGCGTAGGCTCGTGCCATCGCAGCTTCCTGCAGAGTTTGGGAACGTGGAGCTTGGGAGAATGGTTGCGTTCCGTATGTGTTTGCCTGCAAGGCCTCTTGTGGTGCCTGAGAAAACGGTCGTGTTGATGAGTCCTGTAAGGGCACCGACCTTGGTTCAAGCCTTGGGGCAACCTGTCGCTCAAGCTCAAACCTTGGTTCTTGCCTTGGTGGTGCAAACGCTGTTCCAGCAGTAATTCTTGGTCTCGACTCAAGCCCAGATCGAGGAGTTGGCTCAAATCTTGGGTCAGGCCTAAACTGCGGATTAGGGTCAAATCTTGGGTCAAACTGTGGGTCTAGTTGCGGGTTTTGTTGGTTTGTCCGTGCCCGCACCGATGGCCTCGATTGTGGTCTTGGCTGCGCTGTGGGTTGTGGTGCTGGCGCGAGATTTGGCTCAAAATCGGGCTCAAACTCATCATCGTTTTCTAAAAAGGGCACCAGCAAATCCCCGAGCTCATTGTGCAGCTCAAGTCTATCCTGCTCAAGTTCTTGTTGGCGCACTTTTGGTCGCCGAGCAGACAATCTGGGGCGTTGCGGGCTTTTGCTCACCACATTCCTTTCAAGCCTATAAAATTGAAGCGATATTATTGTAACAGTTTGTTCATTTTTCTACGTGCCACTTTGTTTTACCGCTTGTAAACCGCCTGCAAATGCCTCTGGCTCCTCTAATGGCCAAAAAACGGGCGCAAAGTGCGGTATAATTCTAGACCCCAAAACCAACAATGCAGTTAAAGGCAGCGCAGATAAAGTTAGTGGTAATACAGGTATAGTTAGTGGCAATGCAGGTAAAACGAGCAGAATAGGCAAAATATGTGCGGTATTGTTTCATTTACAGGAAAACGCGATGCTGTTTCAATCCTCATGGGCGGGCTTGCTCGTCTTGAGTATCGGGGGTATGACAGCGCAGGAATTGCTCTGATACAAGACGGTGAGCTTGCGACCCTTCGCCGTAAGGGCAAAGTTGCTGAGCTTCAAGGAGCTATTGACGAGAGCAAGCCTCAAGGAACAACGGGCATTGGGCATACACGCTGGGCTACGCATGGTGTGCCAAGTGAGGAAAACGCCCACCCCCACCGCGATTGTTCAGGCAAAATAGCTGTTGTTCATAATGGCATCATTGAAAATCACGCCCAGCTTCACGAAAAACTTGAACAAACAGGGCACCGCTTTACCTCTCGTACCGACACTGAGGTAGTTGCGCATCTTATTGAGCAGGAGTTTGAGGCCGCCGCCCAAAACGACACTGCCCAAACCGACACGAGTCAAACCAACACCGACCTTTTGGCGGAAGCCGTTCGCAGGGCAATCACCCAGCTTTCAGGCTCGTTTGCGCTGGCAGTTATCCATGCCGACTACCCTGATACCATTATTGTTTCGCGCAACGACTCACCGCTTGCTTTGGGTTCATGTGCCGACGGTGCCATCGCTGCCTCAGACATACCGGCGCTTATCGAGCACACTCGCGATGTCATCTATCTCAATGACCGCGACCTTGCCATTTTGCACAGCAATGGCGACATCGAATGTTTTGATCCAGCGGGCATCGCGTATGTTCCACAGCAAATCCATGTGGAGTGGACGCTTGAGGCTGCCGAGCGGGGCGGTCACCCTGATTTTATGCACAAAGAAATACACGAGCAGCCCCGGGTTATTCGAGATACCATTGCCGGGCGTTTTGACGAGAAAACCAAAAACATTCTTTTTGAGGAGTTGCCTGCCTCCGCCGTTGATTTGAGAGAAATTGAGCGGGTATGCATTGTTGCCTGCGGAACCTCGTACCACGCAGGGCTTATCGGCAAATATCATATGGAGGCTTGGGGGCGCATTCCCGTAGATGTTGAGGTTGCCAGCGAGTTTAGGTATCGCGACCCTATTGTAACGAGCAAAACGCTGGTCATCGCAATTTCGCAAAGTGGCGAAACAGCCGATACGCTTGAGGCGGTTAAGCTTGCGCGCCGTGCGGGAGCGTATGTGCTTGCGATAACCAATACCTTAGGCTCGCGCATTACGCTTGAGGCAAACACGGTGCTCTACATTAAGGCTGAGCTTGAGATTTCTGTTGCGGCGACAAAATCCTTCCTTGCCCAGGTTGCTCTGCTAACGCTTTTTGCGCTCTATCTGGGGCAACAACGTAAAACAATTTCTGCTGAGTTTATCGCTGAGGCGTACAACCAAATGAGCGAAGTACCTCAGGCTGTCGAGCAGGTACTTGCGGATACATCAGCCATCGAGCGCTGCGCTGCTGAATGCGTTGGCGCACATACGGCTCTGTTTATTGGGCGTGGGGTTGGAGCAACAACGTGCTACGAAGGAGCGCTCAAGCTCAAAGAAATTAGCTACTTGCACGCTGAGGCGTACAGTGCTGGCGAGATAAAACATGGCCCCATAGCTCTTATTGAACCGGCTGGCTTGGAAGACCCGAGTCTTCAAACACCGGTTATTTCCCTTGCTCTTCAAAGTGCTACCTACGATAAAATGGTTGCAAACATCGAGGAAGTTTTAGCACGTGGAGCTAAGGTTATTGCCTTGGCTACCGAAGGTGACGAGCGCATCGCCGAGCTGACCGAACACGTTATGTATGTTCCAGCAGTAGCCGAACACGTAAGCCCCCTGGTGGCAAGCGTGCCCCTTCAGCTTTTTGCTCGCTTTATTGCGCTTGCACGGGGCTGCGATGTGGATCAGCCACGTAACTTGGCAAAATCGGTGACGGTGGAATAACTTTACGACGGTGGAATAGCTTTACGACCGTGGAGTAACTTTACGACCGTGGAATAACTTTACGAAAGGAAACGACGCACACGTGGCACGAAGGTCAAAACAAACAGAACAAACTCTGCGCTCAGTACAGCGACTTGGTGTTGGCGCATCAACGCTTGCAGGGCTCGGCGTTGACATTATTGAAATTGACCGCATGGAGCGTGCCATCGAGCGTACGCCACGCATTGTTCAGCGGATTTTTAGCGATGAGGAACGTGCGTATGCACAGGCCAAAGCACACCCGGCAACCCACTTTGCCCTGTTTTTTGCCGCTAAAGAAGCCGTGCTCAAGGCGCTTGGCACGGGATTTTCTGGCATGAGGTTTACCGACGTTGAAGTTGTTCACGATCGTCACGGCAAGCCCCTTGCCGTCTTGCATGGTCATGCCCAAGAAGTCGCAGACAATCAGGGTGTTGTTGAGGTTCAGCTCTCGCTTTCTTACACGCATCAGGTAGGCGTGGCTTCGGCGGTTGCTATCAAAGAGGAACATCGTCCGCGCAAGGAGGAAAACCTTGATCCGCGCGAGGAGCTCACCCGACAGTTCAAAGAGATGCGTGCCATGCTCGATGACATGGACGCTCGCTTAAAGGAGTATGATTCCGATGAAGCCTCCCAAGATACCCAAGAACCTCAAGAGCCCCAAAGCCTCCAGGAACCCGCAAGCCTCTAATCTTCCTGCGCTTCCCGCGATTCCAGCTGATGCACACAAATACACGCGAGGCTCGCTTTTGGTGACAGGCGGCAGCGCCCGTTTTGTTGGAGCGCCCATTTTAGCTGTATGGGCTGCAGCACGCACAGGAGCCGGTTACGTAACGCTTGCCGTGCCTTTCTCCGTTGTTCCTGTGGCGCAAAGCCATCTGCTTTCTATTCCCGTTGTTGGTGGTTTAGAAAAAGAGGGAGCTTTTGCTGCAGATGCGCTTCAAGGCATTTTGAGCGAGGTCAAACATATAGACGCTGTTGTGCTTGGCCCGGGAATGGGTGCCACCAACGAAACTCAGGCTTTTGTTGGTGCCGTGCAGGCGTGGGCTGCGGAGGCAAAGGTGCCCCTTGTGCTCGACGCCGACGCACTTTGCAGCACCCTTTGCGACGCTCTCTTGACCACAGCGTCACCGGCCGCAACACAACTGGTCGCAGCACAACCGGCCGCAGCGTCACTGGCTGCAGTACGTCCACGTGAAACCCCAAAACCTATCCTAACGCCTCACGCCGGAGAGCTTGAACGCCTGCTTAAGGCAACGTCGTGCAGAACCGCTGAGGAGCTGGCACAAAAACTCGGCGCAGTAGTTGTTGCAAAAGGCCCCAACACCACCATCACCGATGGCACTCGCACAGAAATATGCACCGAAGGAACGCCCGCGCTTGCCAAAGCAGGAACGGGAGATGTTTTAGGCGGCATTATTGGAGGACTTTTGGCTCAGGGAATGGAACCGTTTGAAGCAGCTTGGCTGGGCGTTATTATTCATGCTCGAGCGGGAATTGCTGCCGAAACAAGCCAAGGAAGACGCAGCGTTGTTGCCGAAGACCTCCTAAACGAGATTTCTTTTGCCCTGCAAGTTATGTCTGCGTGATACACTATGAGAGAGCAAGAAAAGTGCTCAAAAAGAACCGATACGCGCAAAATAAAAGCGAGATAAAACAAAGACCGTTTTGAGGAGCAGCACGTGAGTCAGTTCAAGGTAATAAAGGGAGGAAAAGAGCCCGAGCGTCCGTCTGGCAGTGGTTCGGCGGGTGGCAAGAAAAGCACCCAAAAGAGCGCATCACGAACCTCAACACGCAGCGCAACGAGCGGCACAACCCGAGGAGCAACAAGCGGCACAACCCGCGGCGCAACTCGCAGCACACAATGGGGCGTACCGCAAGAAAGCGACCTCGATAGCCGTCAGGGCACCCAGCTTAACGCCCCCTTTTTTGATGACCCCTTTGAGGAGCTTGACGCATTAGGCGCTGCCGTTGATGCTGGCGCTGATGCCGCCGAGGCAAATGCTGTTGCCAAAGCCCGTGGCTCAAAAAGCGACTCTCACTCCTCTGACCTCGATTTTGAGGGTATAAACGCACCAGGGCTTCGCTGGGCTTGGGCAGACGTTGACCTCGATGCCATTAGTTTTAATACCAAGTCAATTCGTAAGCATATTGGCTCTGACGTACACATTATGGCGGTCGTCAAAGCCCAAGGGTACGGACACGGGGCTGTTGCCACCGCTCGTGCTGCACTTTCAAGTGGCGCAAGTTATCTTGGCGTGGCTACCGTGCAAGAAGGCGTTGAGCTTCGTGAGGCGGGCATAGACGCTCCAACTTTGGTACTCGTTGAGCCTCCGCATGAATCTATTCCGCTTATTTTAGATTACGACCTTATTACCACCGTTCAAACAACGGAGTTTGCGCTTGCGCTTGGCGAGGCGGCCGACGCCCAAGATACGGCGGCACTCTACCATCTTAAAATTGACACGGGCATGAACCGTCATGGCGTACATTACAGCGACGCTGGAGATTTTTTGCGTACGGTTGATTTTCATCGGGGGCTTGAGCTGCACGGCGTGTTTACCCACTTTGCGACCTCAGATGCTCACGATACGCTTGATGTTCGCCGTCAGCTTGAGTATTTTAATCAGGCGCTCGAAAACATTCGCTATATGGGGATAAGCCCCGGCATTGTGCACGCTGCCAATTCCGCAGCACTTATTCGTTTTAAGGAAACGCACTTTGACATGGTGCGCCCGGGCATTGCGCTGTATGGCTTGCACACGAGCGAGATTACCAATGATCTTATTGCGCTTAAGCCGGCGATGAGCGTGCGAGCTCGCATTACGCAGCTTAAACAAGTGCCCGTGGGAGAGGGAGTGAGCTACGGCTTTACCTATCGCTCGCCGGGCAACGTGCTTGTTGGCACCATTCCTCTTGGGTATGCCGACGGACTTTCGCGCGTTTTGTCTAACCGTATGGACGTGTTGGTGGACGGCAGGGCGTATCCGCAGGTGGGAACTATTTGTATGGACGCCTGTATGTTTGAGATTGACCTGCGCTCTACGCCGCTTAAGCCGCGACAAGACATCATTATTGGCGATGAGGTGGTTATTATTGGTCGCAGCGGAGCGCTTGAAATTACACTTGATGACATGGCGCGTGCGCTCGGCACTATCAACTACGATCTTGCCTGTAGGTTTGGCATGCGGCTTGGCAGAAGGTACTTAGGCGGCGACTAAGCAGGTTACATGGACAAACGTACGGATAAGATAACGCTTGAGGCGGTTCGCGAGCAGCTTGGCGAGTGCCGTCGTTGCGAGCTTTGCGAAACGCGCACGACCATTGTGTTTGGCGTGGGCAATCCGCAGGCAGAGGTCATGTTTATTGGGGAAGCACCGGGCAAGCAAGAAGATTTAGGTGCCGAGCCTTTTATAGGAGCGGCAGGCAAGCTGCTCAATTCTCTGCTTGAGGTGGCAGGACTTACCCGTGAGGAAATATTTATCGCCAACGTGCTCAAGTGTCGTCCGCCCAACAACCGCGACCCTCTCCCTTCAGAGATAGAAATATGCTCTCCGTTTTTGCGTGACCAGGTGCGCGCGGTCAATCCTTTGGTGCTGGTTACGCTGGGACGTTTTGCGACACAGTTCATTCTCAAAACCGACGTGGGCATAAGCAATTTGCGGGGGCAAGTTCATTTGACGGGACGCTTTAGCGTGTTGCCTATTTATCACCCTGCAGCAGCTTTGTATGATCCTAGCAAAAAAGAGGTAATGGAGCGCGACTTTGAGCTTTTGGGGGCGCTGATTGCCAAAAGGCGCAAGGAGCTCACACCATGACATCTGGAGCTGGCTATCGAGTAATGACGCAGAGCGCCGAGGAAACGTTTGCTTTTGGTGTTGAGTTGGGGCGTTTGGTGCAGGCAGGCGACATCATTATCCTTACGGGAGATTTAGGCGCAGGCAAAACTCAGCTTGCAAAAGGTATTGCACAGGGGCTCGGCATAACGGAGCCCATAACAAGCCCAACGTTTAATCTTATGTTGGTGTATAAAGCTGCGGATAAAACCCTACAACACTTTGACTTATACCGGCTTGAGGCGGCTGAGCAGCTCGATGATATCGACTATTTTGGCTGTTTGGAAAGCGATGCGATAAGTTTGGTTGAGTGGGGCGATAAGTTTTCTCAGGCGCTGCCCGAGGACTATCTTGAGGTTTCTCTGGATCTTGACTTGAGCGGAAATGCCCGAGAGCTTGGCTTGAACGGAAATGCCCGAGAGCTTGATTTGGGTGGGGCAGCGGAGCTCGGAGAAGCGACACCGCCAGCACCAATTACCACTCGCAATATAACCGTGCGCCCCTTTGGTATACGTGCTACACAGCTAAAAGAAAGGCTCGAGGCGCAGCCCAACGACCCGAGCAGCGCTTCATAAAGAACCACAAGGGAGCCGTGAAGGAACCACAAAGGAACCGCAAAGGAACTGAGGAGGATTTTCTCATGAGTAAAAATCTCGTTCTTGCTTTTGACACCGCTAGCGAACACATTGCACTTGCCGTAGGTACGCTTAACGGCCATCTTATAGCCGCAGACAATCACCCTGCCCGTCGCGAGGCAAACGTGCAGCTTATGCCCTCTGTTGATGCCCTGTTTTCCGCAAACAAGCTCGACAAAAAAGACATCGCCTGCGTGGTGTGTGGGCGTGGGCCGGGCTCGTTTACGGGCGTGCGCATTGCAATTTCTACGGCAAAAGGCATAGCTCGTGGTCTTGGTGTGCCGCTTTTTGGTGTTTCAACGATGGAATCTATTGCGTGGAATGCGCATCAAACGGGCATTCGTGGTGTGCTGGGCGTGGTAACCGATGCCCTGCGCAGCGAGGTTTATCCGGCTCGTTTTAACCTTACCGATGCCGGTGTCATTCGGCGTGACGCACACACGGTTGCCAAGGCCGAGGCGGTGGCAGAGCTATGGAATAAGGCTGGCGAGCCGCTCATTCTTGCCGGAGACGGACTGCGCAACTATTTTGAAACTTTCATGTTTGGCGTGGCATTGAGCTTTGTGTCAGAGGCACAATGGATTCCTACGGGACAAGGCTTGCTGCAGGAGTTTTGGGCAGCAAGAAAACGGGGCGAAATGGCACTTGAGGGCGACGCTGACTTTTCTGAAAACGCTTGTTTGGCTGGAGAGCCCGCGGCGCTTCTCCCTATTTACACTCGACTTTCTGATGCCGAGGAAAACGAACGCAAGCGCCTCGCAGATGACGGCGCCATTGCACAAGGTGCGCTTGTTGAGGTTCCCCAAAGTGGCGTTGCCGACCCTGCGCTTGCCGAGCAAATTATCTATCGCCCCATGGCAACAAGCGATCTTGAACAAGTGGTTGCTCTAGAAACGAAAGTATTTTCTGCTGAGGTGGGGGCGGAGTGTTCAGTAGCAGCTAGTTCGGACGGCGCAACGGCGACCTCCCCAGCCTCGGTAACATCTGGAGAATGTTGGACACAGGCAATGTTTGCCGACGAGCTTCCGCGACCCGACCGCAGCTGGTGGGTTGCTTATAAGAACAATGCGCTGGTAGGATTTGTGGGTGGCTGGGTTGTTGACGGGCAGCTGCACGTTTTGGATATTGCCGTTGAGCCAGCCTATCGCCGACAGGGCGTTGGGCGTGGGCTCATGCTTCGTCTTATTGAGGACGCCGCTGCGCTCGGTGCTACTTCCACCACGCTTGAAGTACGTATTTCTAATGAGGGTGCGCAGGCGTTTTATGCCGCACTTGGCTTGGAGCAAGAGGGCATACGTCCTCATTATTATGCTCCTCGGTGCGCAGAGGGTGAGCGTGAGGACGCGCTTATTCTCTCGTCGAAAGACGTGTCGGTTCTGGTGAGCTCTGGCGGAGTATCGACAGGTGCTGCTGGTGACGAAGCATTGGCAGGTGCTGCTGGTGGCGGAACAACGAAAGATACGGCACAGGAAGCTCGAGCTGCAATAAAAAAGCAGAGCTCGCCGCATATTCTTGCCATCGAAACCTCGTGTGATGAAACAGCAGCAGCAGTCATAGACGGAAGCGGACAGGTGCTTTCCAACATCATTGCGAGTCAGGTGGATTTCCACGCACGTTTTGGTGGCGTTGTTCCCGAAATTGCCTCACGCAAGCACACAGAAAACATTGTGAGCGTAGTTGACGCAGCGTTGGCAGATGGCGGTATTGTAGGCGCCAGCGAAACAAACACCAACAACGCAAACACCGGCATTGACAAAGACGCCATCGACGCCATTGCCGTCACCTATGCCCCCGGACTCATTGGAGCGCTGGTGGTAGGGCTTGCGTTTGCTAAGGGCCTCAGCTGGGCGCTTGATAAGCCGCTCATCAAGATCAATCATCTTGAGGGGCACATTTATTCGAACCGCCTTGACAACCCCAAACTCAAACCACCTTTTATTATTGCTCTTTTGAGCGGCGGTAATACCATGCTTGTTCACGTGCGCAAATGGGGAGATTACGAGGTGTTGGGGCAAACGCTTGACGATGCGGTGGGCGAGGCGTTTGACAAAGTTGCAAAGGCGCTAGGACTCGGTTATCCGGGTGGCCCTATTCTTTCAACCCTTGCCGAGCAGGGCAATCCTGCTGCGATAGAGTTTCCGCGGGCGTTGATTAACAGCGGAGATTTTGACTTCTCGTTAAGTGGGCTTAAAACGGCAGTGGTTACTTATATCAAACAAGAGCAAGAGGCGGGGCGCGAGATTAACGTGCCAGATCTTGCCGCTTCTTTTGAACGAGCAGTTATTGACGTGCAGGTTGCCAAGGCTCTTGCTGCGCTCAAAGAAACAAAAGCAAAGGTGTTTTGTCTTGGCGGTGGTGTTGCTGCCAACAAGGCGCTGCGTTTTGCCTACAAAGAGGCCATGGAAGCCCAAGGCATCAAGGTCATAGCACCTGCCGAGGTTGCCTGTACCGACAACGCAGCGATGATTGCTGCTGTAGCGCTCGATCGCTTTCAAGAAAAACGCTTTGCCTCACTTGCCGATGATGCCGCTGCCAGTACCAATCTTGAGGAAGCATACTAGGTAACAGAAAAACCAAGCAATGTTGTAGTTTGGCTCTGCAGAAAGGACGTATTTTGAGGGAAAAGCGCATGACCTATTTTGCGGTAACCACTGCGATTTTTTGCGTAGGGTTTGTGCTGTATGGAGCTATAGCTGTTGTGAGCTTTGACGAAACTGTTCTCAATAGGGTGTTGAAGGGCTTGCTTGCCGGTTTGGCTGGTGGCTGTTTGCTCGGTGGTCTTTTAAGTGGCACTATTCTTTTTACAAGGTTTATTTCTCAACAATCGCTCACGTTAAAAGTACTTGCCTCTTGCTTATTTATGGTTAGCTTTTTGATTATTGTGTACATGGGAATCTTCTCTTTTGTACCCTATTACATTTACAACCTTATTAAACTACGCAAAGAAGGCTCTAGGGATAACAACCCTAAGCCCTAGTATCAACAAGCAATGCGTTGTAAGTTTTTCAAAGACTTGTTTTTGTAACGTTGCTGTGTTCAGAATCTTGCTAGTGCGGTATACTTTCTTTTCGCGCGGAGAAGTCGCCTAGTCCGGCCGAGGGCGCATGATTGGAAATCATGTATACCGCAAGGTATCGAGGGTTCGAATCCCTCCTTCTCCGCCAGCTTACCCCTAAAACTCTTAGGACATTCCTTTCACTTTTTTCACCCAAAACTCCTTTGCTAATTCCATGTATCTAATCGCATCAGAACAAGAGCCAATGGGTTGCTGGCCTTCTTCGATAATTCTATCAACAAATTTTTTGTCCTTGATAAAATAGACCTTGTTACAGTAATCGTAGACACTGGTAAATGTCGAAAGATAGTTTTTTAGAGGCTGGAGATTTACGTCTGACCTATTTAAAACTACAGCTGTTTTCCCTAAAAAATAGGCATCCAAATTGTGCACAAATGTATCGAGTCTGTCAAAACGATTAGCCCCCTTAACACCCTGCATGTTACCAGTTGATGCCATAAGCGAAAAGTTTTTCAGAGTATGATGGGAGCGCACGCATTCTTCAAGCAGGTCTTTGCCATGTCCATCTAAAAGCTTTTCAAACTTCTTTTTTTATCGGCATTAAAATTAAAGTCCGTTTCTCCACCAATAGAAAAAAGTTTCCAAAACTCTCCGGAAGCTTTTTTTGGAGAATTATTTTTCAGGTGGATTCGAAGCCGGGAATATCCTTCGTTGGAATACCTTTTTGGATTTTCCATGTCAAATTCGTCTAAAAGGCTCCAGTGTTCCACAGTGTAAGCTTTTCTGTAGTAGTCCTCCCAGGCTTTTGGTGAGGAATCGGGGTCATACTTCTTGCCATCTTGAGTGTCTGGAATTATTTCATTAAAATCAATGTCCACTTTTATCACTCCTAACAGGTAAGCTCTGCTGTAATCTCACTGCTAAAAATACCATTTGCAAATATAACAAAAAATAAACCGCTCTTGCAGCGAGAATATTTTGGAGTAAGGCTGCCTGTCAAAGAGGGTCTTGCGAGCTATTGTGCTGCACTTGATGCGGCACTTACCGTATAATAGAGCTATGACAAACGGCAAGACAGACAAAACGGAGTCCTACAAGCCTGACATTCTCTACATCTCAGGCTCTCCTCGCTCGCACACTAGCGAGGCACTTATTGCCCTCATTGAACGAGGCGCAAAAGCCGTTGGCGGACGAGCCCATCATTTTTTCCTTTCCAACAAGCGAATTGCACCATGCACGGGTTGCGGCACGTGCACTAAAAACGGCACGTGTACGCTGGCAAACAAAACCGCGCGCGACCGTCTTATCGACGACTATCTTGAGTTCCACGGGCTTATCGAGCGTGTTGATGCCCTCGTAATTGTCGCCCCCATATATTTTTCTGGCCCTTCGGCGCAGTACAAGGCCTTGCTCGATAGGCTTCAGCCGTATTGGGCAAAGCGCTACGTGTTGGGACAAGAGCCACGCACCAAACGTCCTGCTCAACTGTATGTGATAGGTGCCGGAGGCGACCCACACGGGCACGCTCCGCTGGTAGGCATTACCAAAAGTGCTCTTGCGGTTGCGGGCTTTAATCTCGAGAAAACACACTCTTTTGTTGGCTTCAAAGCCAAAGAGGACGTGCCCGTTATGCCGCCTGAGGACAAGCGCGAGCATTTGACCCGCGGTGAGATAGCGCAGCTGCGTCATGCGGTTGCCGCACAAGCCGACTTTGAGCAGCGTGCCACCAATGCCGGAGGAGCTTTTGCGCGTTATTTGCAGAGAATTAACGAGAGAAACACGCTTACTACTGAGCTTGAGCAGGTTGAGGCTGAGATTGCGGCATTTAAGGCTGACGGTGCAGGGATTGACTCCAAGCAGCTTGGCATTGACCAAGCCTTTGAGGAGCTGAGAGGCAGCGTTGCGGGCGTTACGCATCACAAAACTTCTGCCGAAACCGCCGAAGCTGTTGCTGCCGCCGCCGAGGCAGCTGGTGTTGTTGTTGATGGCGCAAAGGACAAAACAGAAAAAGAGGTTGTTGGCGAGGCAAAAGCTGCTGGCGATGGCAAAAAAGAGGGCGAGAAAGCTGAGGCTGCCACCAAGACTGAGGCTAAGGCTAAGGCCGAAGCTGAGGAGAGCAACTCTGAAAGCTCAGGAAACGATAATCGAGAAAGCAGCAGTGCGGAAGACGACGACCCAAAGAGCAAAAACCTCGAAAACGACAGCCCCGAGAGCAATAACCCAGAGAATAAAACCGCAAAAACCAAAAACGCAAAGGACGACAGCCCGAAAGAAACAACGTGACGCGCTTTTCTCCCCTTGCAAGCCCTACAGCTACACGAGCCTTTCTTGAGCAATGGGGGCTGTATACCAAAAAATCTCTTGGACAACATTTTCTTATAGATGACGGTGTGGTGGGCCGCATTCTTGCCTGCGCCGAGGTTGGCAGCAGCGATTGTATTGTTGAGGTTGGCCCGGGTATTGGTACGCTTACGGCTGCGCTGCTTGCTCAGGGTGCCAAAGTTTGTGCCATAGAAAAAGACCAGCGCTTGCTCGAACCTCTAACTACCTCGTTTGAACATGAGCCAAACTTTTCGCTTGTTGCTGCTGATGCACTTGATTTGGCAGCCGTTGCCAAGGGTCTTTCTGCTGCGTTTGCTGCCGACGCGACTGCGAGCGCGCAACAACAAGGGGAGCCAACCTTGGCACTCAAGCTCGTTGCCAATCTGCCCTATGCGGTTGCTGCGACCATTGTGCTTGGCTATTTTGAAAAGCTCCCCCTGCTCCAAAGTGCGACTGTTATGGTGCAGCGTGAGGTTGCCGAGCGTATGAGCGCCCAACCGAACACCAAAGACTACGGAGCCTACACGGTTAAGTTGGGCGCACTGGCAAAAGCAACAAGCAGCTTTGCCGTTGCTCGTAATAATTTTATGCCGCCGCCTCGGGTAGACTCTACGGTTATTCGGCTTGATCGCTGCGCTACAGCAAAAACTTCGCAATCCCCAGCGCAAGAAAGCTACCAAAACTTTGCCTTTGTGGTCGATGCCGCCTTTGCCCAGCGACGCAAGACCATTCGCAACTCAATGTGCGCATATTTCTCCGCACATAACCAAAACCCCAACCTGGCAGATGAGCTGCTAAAAAGTGCAGACATCGACCCCAAGCGCCGCGGCGAAACCCTCACCCAAGAGGAGTTTGTACAGCTGGCAAAAGGCTTTACGTTTTTTTCAGCAACCTAGCAAAAGAAACAAGCATTATACAAAGCTAATGCGCATTTCTTTTCCCAGCCCCTGTGCAAGTGCGGCAAGCGTGTCGAGTGTTGGACTACAAGCGCCACGCTCTAAACGACTGATGTTTGGTTGCTTGATGCCAGTGCGACGAGCAAGCTCGCTTTGGCTCATGCCCATTTCCGAGCGAGCTTCAACCAGAAGTCTCATAACCTCATACTCAGGCTTTGAGCGCTCCCACTCCTCAGCGAACTCAGGGTTTTCGAGCTGCTTATTAAGAAACTTATCAAGATCGTCCATCAGACCTCCGTTCGTAATCAGCCTTGTATCTTTTTTGCTCGGGACAGTTCCTCTGGCGGTGTCTTTTGGGTCTTTTTAATAAACCCGTTGGTGAGCACTATCTTTGAGCCAATAAAAAAGAAATAGAAAATCCTTGCATTATTGCTCCCTTGCTGAACTCTTAACTCAAAAACACCTTCTCCTACTGCCTTTGAAAAAGGCTCTCTGAGCCCATTGCCCTTTTCTCGAAGCATTATAAGCTCATGTATCGCTTTGGTGCGCATCTTGTTATAAAGTGCAAGCAAAAACTCCTCTACGGGTTTTGTGCCGTTTTTTGTTTCGTAAAACTCCAAAGAGAACATAGTTGCTCCTATATCATTTTCGATATAGATATTATATATCACAAAAGCTATAGTATCAAGTACCGTTTTGTACAAGCCCTTACGAGGATTCGCAAGGGCTTATGCAGCCCTGCCCCTTTATTGCTGAAGCCAAAATTACAGCTCTGTAACAATGCGCCCTAAGATGCGCACAGGGCTTGCAAATATCCGCAACTCACGTATCATATTCAAAGCTGTTAGCACTCTTGTCTTGAGAGTGCTAATTTGTTCTCAAAATCTTTGTGCTAGGACTAGCGAGGGCTTAAATAGAACGCTCGCAGGGCAAAAATGACCAAGAACAAACCAAGAAACGGCAGCAAAAGACAAAAGGCAAAAAAGTAGAGCAAGAGCAAGAAAAAGACAAGAAAAAGACAAACCAGGTACTTCTCAAAGAGTACCGCAAAGAGAAACAAAGAGAAAAGGAGAAACACATGTCACTCAAACCTTTGGGAGATCGCGTCATTCTCAAACAAGATGAGGCAGAAACAACCACTGCGTCGGGCATTCTTATCGCAAGCTCGGCACAAGAAAAACCGCAGCGGGGCACTATTATTGCGGTAGGCGAGGGCAAACTCGACAACAGCGGCAACCTTGTCAAGCCAGGCGTTGAGGTTGGCGACAGCGTTATTTATGGCAAATACGGCGGCACTGAGGTCACTATCGACGGCGAGGATTATCTTATCCTGCGCGCCGATGACATCTACGCTATTCTTACTAAATAACTATGTAATTTTATGAAAGGATTATCACATGGCAAAAGACATTAAGTTTAACGAGGAGGCTCGCGGCACGCTTGCCGTTGGCGTTTCAAAACTCGCTGATGCAGTAAGCATTACGCTCGGGCCCAAGGGTCGCTACGTTGCGCTTGAGCGTTCCTTTGGTGCGCCGCTCATCACCAACGACGGCGTTACCGTCGCCAAAGAAATTGAACTTGAGGATAAGGTCGAGAACATGGGCGCTCAGCTCGTGCGCGAGGTCGCTGTCAAAACCAATGATGTTGCAGGCGACGGAACCACTACGGCTACCCTGCTTGCTCAGATCATTGTTAATGAGGGCCTGCGCAACGTAACTGCGGGCGCTAACCCACTGGCTATTCGTCGTGGCATTGAAAAGGCTGTCGAGGCAGTTGTTGACAACATTAAAGACGCAGCCGTTACGGTTTCTGACCAAAAGCAAATCGCCAACGTTGGTTCTATTAGCGCAGGCGACGCCACTATCGGTGAGAAAATTGCCGAGGCAATGGAAGTTGTTGGCAAAGACGGCGTTATCACCGTTGAGGAGAGCCAGACTTTTGGTATCGACATCGACACGGTTGAGGGCATGCAGTTTGACAAGGGCTATGTTTCTCCGTACATGGCTACCAACATGGAGCGCATGGAAGCGGATCTGACCGACCCCTACATTCTTATCACTTCACAAAAAATCGCCTCCGTTCAAGACATTCTTCCTATTTTGGAAACGGTTATGCAGTCAAGCCGTCCGCTGCTCATTATCTGCGAGGATTTTGAGGGTGAGGCATTGGCAACCGTACTGCTCAACCGCCTGCGTGGCACGCTTAACTGTGTTGCTGTTAAGGCACCGGGTTTTGGCGATCGTCGTAAGCGCATGCTCGAGGACATTGCCATCATCACCAACGGTACGGTTATCACCGAGGATTTGGGCATGAAGCTTGACCAGACTACTATTGAGATGCTTGGTCGCGCCAAAAAAGTACGCGTCAACAAAGACACCACTACCATTGTTGACGGTGCGGGCGACAAAAAAGATATTGATGCCCGTGTTGCTCAGATTCGTGCGGAGATTGACAATACCGAAAGCGAGTTTGACCGCGATAAGCTCCAAGAGCGTCTTGCTAAACTTGCTGGTGGTGTGGCTGTTATCAAGGTTGGCGCCGCTACCGAAGTTGAGCTTAAAGAGCGCAAGGCTCGTATTGAGGATGCTCTGCAGGCAACTCGTGCCGCTGTTGAGGAGGGCATTGTTGCTGGCGGTGGCGTAGTTCTTATCGACTCGCTGCCCGTTTTGGATAAAATCAAGACCACTGACGACGACGAGCTTGTTGGTATCAACATCATTCGCAAGTCGCTTGCCGAGCCTTTGCGCGTTATTGCACAAAACGCAGGTTACGAGGGTTCTGTTGTGGTTGAGAAAGTTAAAGGCTTGCCGGACGGACAAGGTCTTAACTCTGCTACGGGTGAGTATGGCGACCTTATGAAAATGGGCGTTATCGACCCGGTAAAGGTCACACGTACGGCACTGCAAAATGCCGCAAGTGTTGCTGCGCTCATTCTTATTACCGAGGCTACGGTCAATGATATTCCTAAAGAAGGACTTGACCCTGCTGCGCTTGCTGGCGCCATGGGCGGCGGCGGCGGAATGTACTAGAACGTACTAAGTTGTAGCAACAACGTTCAAGTGTTGTTGTGAGAAAAAAACACCCCCGGGGCGGCGCGAAGCGCCGCCCCGGGGGTTTTACCTCCCTCTTTGTCGGCTTCTTGATTTCCTCCTATTCAAATAGGTAAATCTGTGGTAAAATAACAAAAAATAGAAGAGCCACTTTGAGTCTCGGAAATGACGGTGGGGCCGGGGGTTTTCAGTAGTGAATAATGTCTAACGATGTTAACCGGTGCCCTGAACTAGTACCACACCATGGGTTGCCGAACGCGGTCTCAGAAAGCCTCCCCCAGCACTGAGTAGCTTCGTTTGAGTTGACCGTTAGAAGGAAGGAGACTGCTACTAGCCCCTCAATAGCCGTAGCAGTCTCCTTTCATAATTTTTATGCAATCCCCTACAATATATCTGTGAAAAAAACTGAACCATATACCGTTTTAGACAAGATGCGGGCGACTATTGAAGCTCACAACTTGCTTTCGCTTGCGCACAAAGCGCACAAAGTGTCGGCCCCGCTGGTGCTTATGGTAAGTGGCGGCTCAGACTCGGTAGCGCTGCTGCGCCTTTTTGTGCAGCTTTTTCCAACGAGCCTTGACAGCCTTACGGTGCTTCACGTCAACCACCAGTTGCGCAAAGAGCAGTCTGATAAAGACGAGGAGTTTGTGCGCTCACTTACTTGCGTCCTTGGCTTGCGCCTTGAGGTGCGCCGCATAAATGTGGCTGAGCTGCAGGACTCGTCCGGCCACCCTAATAATGCTGAACAAGTAGGGCGCCAGGAGCGGCATCGTTTTGCGAACGAGCTGCTTGATGAGCTTTGCGATGAGGCTGGCTGTGAACGAAGCGAAGGGCGCATTGTTACCGCACACACGCTCGACGATAGAGCCGAAACCTTTTTTATGCGCAGCCTGGTGGGTGCTGGGCCAGCTGGCTTGCGTTCCATCTCGTTTCAAAACGGACGGGTTATTCGTCCGCTGCTTGACTGTACGCGCTCAGAGTTGCGTGCGTGGCTTGCGTCTGAACCTCAGCAAGATCCCCTGTGGTGCGAGGACGAAACCAATGCAGATACTACCTACCTTCGTTCTTTTGTGCGTCACGAGGTGCTTGCCCGTCTTACCGAGCGCAACCCACAGGTTTTGAGTGCTCTGCAACGCAGCATGGATATTCTTGCGTCAGAGGACGACCTGCTCGCCGCACAAGCGCATGAGCTTGAAACACGTTTTGTTAGCTCAGAGGGAGAGGCTATTCTTGTTTCTGGCGAACTTTTTGGGGAGCCTCTGCCACTGGTGCGTCGGGTAATTCGCACAGCCTGCAACCGAAGCATGCCCTCATACGAGCGCATTACCTTTGAACATATTGAGGAAATCGTGCAAAAAGGCCCTGAGCAGGGCTTTGGGCTTACGCTGCCTGGAAACGTCAAGGTTAGCAACGAGTACGGCACGCTGCGTTTTTCACGGCAGCCTAAAGAGTGTCCGGCCAAGGACTTCCCCGCATATCAAGAGCTCGACTTGAGAATCCTTCAACTAGCAGACCTCAAAGAGTTCAAAAATGACCCCGTTGCTTATGCAAAAAACAACGCAACCCCCACCACCATTTTTATCGACGCTGAAACCCTGCCGAGCTTTCCCAATGGCTCTGGCGCCTCCAACCCCGCCACCACCCCCAACCCGCTTCTTTTTCTCACCACTCCCCAAATTGCCGACAAGTTTTGCCCCTTGGGTCTTGCGGGCAAACATCGTCTTGTCAGCGACGTGCTTATCGACCGCAAAATACCTGCTCGTCTCCGCAAAAACTATCCGCTGGTTTGCGTCGAAGTGCCTGCTGCTGCCACAGCTGCTGCCACAGCTGCTGCCCCAAAGAGCACCAGCGCGAACCCCTCACCCCAAAAAAACAAAGAAATCGTTTGGATTGTTGGCATTCAGCAAGACGACCGCTATAAAGTCACGCCAAAAACGACTACAATAGTACGGGTCAGTTATAGTGGAACGCTGCCCTCGGTGGGCGCACAAACGAAAGGCACATAGTCATGGAAAACGGCGGCTCTCCCAGCACCAACACCAGCACTAACCCTGAGATCAAGCAGGTACTTTTTAACGCCGAGGAGATTCAAGAGGCGGTTAAGCGCATTGGTGCGCAAATCTCAAAGGATTATCAAGGCGAGAAAGTGCTGCTCGTCACCGTCCTCAAGGGCGCCTTTGTTTTCATGGCTGATTTGGTGCGTTGCATCGAAGGTGATGTGGAAATCGACTTCATGGCGGTTTCGAGCTACGGTTCTGAAACTAAAAGCTCCGGCGTGGTGCGCATTATCAAAGACCTCAACGCTCCCGTGGAGGGCAGGCACGTTGTTATCGTCGAGGATATTTTGGACAGCGGACTTACGCTCAAATACCTTCTCAAGAACATTCAGGCGCGCGAACCTTTGTCCATTGAGGTCGCAACCCTGCTTTTCAAGGAGGGAAAGCAACAAACACGTATCGCTTGCAAGTATATTGGGCTACCCTGCCCCGATGAGTTCGTTGTAGGTTATGGACTCGACTATAATGAGAGATACCGCAATTTGCCCTATATTGGCATTCTTGAGAAATCGGTCTATTCGTAGCAACCAGTCATAGCAACTATTGAGGAAGCGAGAGCGCGTGAAAACAAGCAGGTCACGAACATGGATTGTCTACGCAGGACTTTTGTTCCTGCTCGTATTTCTTTTGTCGTCGCAACTGTTTAGGAATGCAGACGGACAAAAGCCCGATGAGCTTTCGACGAGCGAGTTTACTGCGGCGGTCGAAAACTTTGAGGTACTTTCTGTGGAGTACAACCCGTCAACGGCGGGCTTGAGCGGCACGTATTTGCCCAACGGCAAAACCGACCCAGCAGATGCGCTGGAGTTTACCTCGAGTTTTGTGGGGGTTGACTCGCTCAATGCGCTCATGGCGGCTCATCCAGAAATTGGCTTTAACATCGACGCAAGCAACCCAGACTTCCTTTTTAACATTTTGGGCTACTTGCTGCCGCTGCTGCTGTTTGGTGTCATCATCTTTATTTTCTTTACGCAGTTTAATCAGGCAAACAACAAGCAAATGCAATTTGGCAAAGCAAAAGCCAAAAAATCTATGGAGGAACGCCCCAAAACCAAGTTTGCCGACGTGGCGGGCATCGACGAGGCAGTCGAGGAGCTGGAGGAGATAAAAGAGTTTCTCTCCAACCCGCAGCGCTTTCAAGAGCTTGGCGCAAAAATCCCTCGGGGTGTTTTGCTGGTCGGCCCTCCGGGCACGGGCAAAACTTTGCTCGCTCGTGCGGTTGCGGGCGAGGCGGGCGTACCGTTTTTCTCTATCTCCGGTTCAGACTTTGTAGAGATGTTTGTTGGTGTGGGTGCTTCTCGTGTGCGCGACCTCTTTGAGCGTGCCAAGCAAGCAGCCCCTTCGATTATTTTTATTGACGAAATTGACGCTGTGGGTCGTCAGCGCGGTGCGGGACTCGGCGGCGGACATGATGAGCGCGAGCAAACTCTCAACCAGCTGCTGGTAGAGATGGACGGTTTTGAGGAGAACTCAAGCGTCATTCTTATTGCTGCTACCAACCGTGTTGATATTCTTGACCCTGCGCTGCTGCGTCCCGGGCGTTTTGATCGTCAAATTGTTGTTGATCGCCCTGACCTTAAGGGGCGCGAGAAAATACTCAAGGTACACTCCGAGGGCAAACCGTTGGCACACAGCGTTGACTTGGAGCGCCTTGCTCGTCTTACGCCCGGATTTACCGGAGCAGACCTTGCCAACCTTATGAACGAGGCTGCCCTGCTCACCGCGCGCAGAGGCAAAAAGCTCATTACTATGACCGAGTTGAGCGAGGCGATGGAGCGCGAAATTGCCGGCCCCGAGCGCAAAGGTCGTATTATCACCGAGAAAGAAAAAACCACCATTGCGTATCACGAAAGCGGACATGCGCTGGTGGGGCACATACTTGAAAACTCCGACCCCGTTCATAAAATCTCTATTATTAGCCGCGGGCAGGCCTTGGGTTATACGTTGAGTCTTCCCACGGAGGACCGCTTTTTGAATACGCGCGAGGAGATGTATGACGATCTTGCCGTCTTTTTGGGTGGACGTGTTGCCGAGGAGATTTTTTGCAAAGATATTACCACGGGTGCTTCAAACGACCTCGAGCGTGCGACCAAAATGGCGCGTCAGATGGTTACGCGCTACGGCATGACCGAAGCACTTGGTTCGCAGGTATACGGTGAGGCAAACCACGAGGTATTTCTTGGGCGCGACTATGGTGCAACGCCCGACTATAGTGACGAAACGGCACGCCGCATAGACGAGGAAGTTGCCCTCATTATGAAGAAGGCGCACGATCGTGCCTACAAGGTGCTTATCAGTCGTAAAAAGCAGATGGAGCTTATGGTTGCCGTGTTGCTTGACCGCGAAACGGTTGAGGGCGACGCTCTTGAGGCGCTGCTTACTAACACGTGGGACAACTACATTGCCCACGAGGACGAGATTTTAGCGAAACGAGCAGCCGATCTTAAAAAACAAGAAGAAGATGACGAGCGACGTCGTATTGCAGAGCAGCGTGAGGCAGCGCGGCAGGCTGCGATTCATGCCCAGATAGGCATGGAGCCCGGCAAATTGCCGGTAGCTCCCGTTGCCCCCATTCCTCCCGGGGGCGGCTTTGGTGGCCCTGGCGTTGGCGGCCATAACGTTGGCGGCCCAGTTCCGCCGACGAATGGAATAGGCGACCCGGTTCCTCCTGCCAGCGGGATTTCTAACAAGGATACTGAGCAGGGTCGTTTTGTGCTTGACGATGTGTTCTCAGGGCGCATCAAGCTTGAAGACTTGATGACAGGGGAACAACCTCATCCTCAGCCCGATGAGAAGCCTGAGGAAAAACCAGAAGAGAAGCCAGCAGCTGAACCAGCGGCAAAAACGACAGCCAAAACTGCTAAAAAACCTGCCGCCAAAGCAGCAACCAAACCAGCTGCTAAGCAGGCCGCAAAGACGACTGCCAAGCCAGCGGCTAAACCAGCGGCAAAGCTGGCTACTAAACCGGTGACCAAACCAGCAGCAAAACCGGCGACCAAGCCAAAGGCAGCCGCTCAGCCAAAAGCATCAGCTGCACGCAAAAGCGCGCCCAAGAAACCAGCAGCTCCAACAACAAGCAAGCGCACGCCCAAGAAACCAGCGAACAAAGGCGATGAGTAACGTGGACAAAACCAAGCCTGATACCACCGACACTGCCAAGGCAGTAGACACCGCTAAAATCGAGCAAGCTATAAGGCTGCTGCTGGAAGGCATCGGCGAAGATCCAACGCGAGAAGGACTGCTCGAAACTCCGCAGCGTGTTGCTCGCATGTATGTCGAGGTTTGTTCCGGAATGCATGAAGAAGCGCCCAAACTATTCAAAACCTCTTTTGGTGAGAACCACCGCGAGATGGTGCTGGTAAAAGACATTCCTTTTTACTCGTTGTGCGAACACCACCTTGTGCCCTTTTTTGGCATGGCGCACATTGCGTATTTGCCGGGTGATGAGGGTCTTATCTGTGGGCTTTCCAAAATAGCACGGCTCGTCGATTTGTTTGCCAAGCGACTTCAGGTTCAAGAACGTCTTACTTCTCAGATTGCCAACACCTTTGTTGAGCAGCTTAAGCCCAATGGCGTTATTGTTGTTATTGAGGCGGAACACCTTTGTATGTCGATGCGTGGTGTAAAAAAGCCGGGCTCCAAAACTATTACTTCTGCCGTGCGAGGCGCATTTGAAACTTCGCAGAAAACTCGTGACGAGGCTCTTTCTCTCATTTTTGGCTAGGCACGCTGGGCTAGACACGCCTGTTGAGGCGAGCCAAATGGGTTGCGGCTGGGGTTTGGCTAAGGCATCGGACGAGCGAACTTGGTTCGGCAGATTTCAGTTAGGCGAGCAAAGCAGAAAGCGCGCTCAGAAAGCGAGAGCCCATGTGGCAGTGTGGCACCTACACCTTTGATACCAGCAAGCCTCTTATCATGGGCATTCTTAACGTAACCCCCGACTCCTTTAGTGACGGTGGGCTTTATTATTCTAAAAGCGATGCAAACGGCAGCGCAAAGCCTCGTGTTGAAAGCAGCGCGAGCCTAAGCGCCAAAAGCAGCGCAAAAAAACCTTCCGAACAAACCGCACAGGGGATAGAGCGCGCCTGCAACCACGCAAGACGCATGGTGTCTGAAGGGGCAAAAATTATTGATGTGGGAGGGGAGTCCACTCGCCCGGGCTCAGATGAGGTGTCAACAAAGGAGGAGCTGAGGCGTGTTTTGCCTGTTGTTCAAACGCTCGCCAGCGAGGGCATTGCTGTTTCTGTCGATACCCGCCACGCTGAAGTTGCGGCTGTCTGCATAGAGCAGGGTGCTGCTGTCATTAACGATGTAAGTGGCTTTTCAGATGAAGCCATGCGAAAGCTTGCCCAAGAAACTCAGGTGGGCTGTATTGTCATGCACGCCCAAGGTGAACCAAAAACGATGCAGGACGCTCCTTACTACGACGATGTGGTTGGAGAAGTAGAGGAGTTTTTATGCGCGCGCGCGCAGCTACTTGAAAAGGAATACGGCGTAGCGCGCGCGCGCATCGCCCTTGACCCTGGCCCTGGCTTTGGCAAGAACTTTGAACACAACAAGGCTCTTTTGTATGCCACCGACCGCCTTGCTTCTCAGGGGTATCCGCTGGTAGCCGCTTGGTCGCGCAAGCGGTTCATCGGTGAGCTTGCGGGTGTTGAAGAACCATCTGAGCGAGTGGCGGGTTCGGTTGCCGTTGCTTTGTTTGCAGCAGCTCAGGGCGCACGCATTCTTCGGGTACATGACGTTGCTCAAACGGCGCAGGTGCTTGAAGGTTTTGGACAGGGGGCAGCACTATGAGCATCGCAAACAATGCAGGCAACACGAACAACACGAGCAGCAAGAACAGCAAGAACAGCAAGAACAACACGAGCAGCGCAAAGGTTGGCTCAAGCTACCAAGTCAACTCCACAACCAAACGAGCCTTCATTGGACTGGGGAGCAATCAGGCAAGCGGCGCAGGCGATGCCGCAGAAACTCTACGAGCTGCAGCCCAGCGCATTGGTTTGCTTGAGGGCGTGTGCTCGGTGCAGCTCAGCAGCTTGTATGCAAGCGAGCCTGCCTTTTTTGACAACCAACCTCCCTTTATAAACGCCGTACTCGAAATACAAACCACGCTAACTGCCGAGGAGCTTCTTGCGGTCTTACAGGCGGTTGAGCAGGAGTTTGGACGCGAGCGTAGCTTCAAAAATGCCCCCCGCACGCTCGACTGCGACCTCATTGACTATGAGGGCGTTGTGTCTGCGAACCCTGATTTGACCTTGCCTCACCCGGGCATTCTTGAACGTGACTTTGTGGTAACTCCACTGCTCGAACGAGCGCCAGGGCTTGTGCTTGCCAATGGGGCAAAGGTTACGCGTGAGCGCATCGTTTACGGCAAAGTTACGGGCACTCTTTCGGGCGACGCAAAAGCCAGCATGCCACTGGCAGGGATTTCATCAAAATCAAACAGCAAACCAAGCACCAAGACAAGCCCCGAGCCACCAAAGAGCAAGCTGCCAAACAACACACCGCAAAACGGCAAGCCAGCAGACGCTGCGCTACCAAGCAACCCAACAGCCGCACCGGGCACGCTCAGCCTCTGCGCAACTCCCATCGGAAACCTTGACGACATAACTCAGCGGGTACTTGAGGCCCTCAAAAACGCCAACGTCATTTACGCCGAGGACACACGTGTTACGCGCAAGCTGCTTGCTCGTTATGACATTCACACACGCCTTGAGCGTTGCGACGAACACGTTTTAGAAAGCAAAATCCCGCAGATTTTAGAACGTCTTGCTGCGGGAGAGCACCTTGCTTATGCCACTGACGCCGGTACGCCCTGCATTAGCGACCCGGGCTCTCAGTTGGTGAGCGCAATCCATGCCGCAGGCCTCAAGCTCGAAGTTTTACCCGGAGCCAACGCAGCACTATGCGCCCTCGTTGCCAGTGGCTTTGAGGCTCAGAGCTTCTATTTTGGAGGCTTTTTGCCCCGCAGCGCTTCGGCACGCCTGAGCTTTCTTGCGCCACTCGCCTCACTAACAAACACCGCACTTATTTTTTACGAAGCACCCCATCGCCTTAAAGCAACCCTCAAAGCCTTGCTTGAGGTTTTTCCCACTCGGCAGCTTTGTCTTGCACGCGAGCTTACAAAATTGCATGAGGAGCTTTTGTTTGGCACGCCCGCAGGGCTGCTTGCTCTTATTGAGGAGCGCACAGCAAAGAAAGCAACTCTCAAGGGAGAAATGGTGCTTGTGGTAGATGCGGCAACCTCACAGGAGCTTGCCATAAACAGCGAAACCAAAACAGCCACTCTGCAAGAAATCCAAGCACGTGCAAACGAACTTCTGGCGCACAAAACGCTGCGCCGCTCACAAATTGCCAAAGCCCTTGCCCAAGAGTTCAACATCTCTCGGGAGGAAGCCTACGCCCTCGCCGCTGGCAACGATGAGCTTCTCTAGCTTGCCACACCAGACCTACTCTGTCTCCCACTCTATGGCTATCCGAGAACAAGACCAATAATTCTATTAAAGCCCCAGCGTATGTGGGCTTGTCACAAGTTTATCTCTGTGTTATTATGACTTAGTCTACAGACTTAGTTTACTTACTGAACAAGACGCGTATTTTGAGAAAGGCTAGACACCTATGAAGCAGGTAAATATGCATGAAGCAAAAACGCATCTCTCATCGCTCGTGCAAGATGCGGTACTTGGCGAACCATTTGTTATCGCAAAATCTGGAAGCCCACAGGTTGTTGTGTATTCTTATCAGGTATTTGACGAGCCCAATCAGCGGGTTGGCTTTATGCCAGAGATTCAAATCCCTGATGATTTTGACACGCTTGATCAAGAAAGAATTGCAGCCCTATTTACAGAGCCAGCCTTATGAGGCTGTTACTTGACACCCACACGCTTCTTTGGGCAGCGAAGGGCGAGCTTTCAAAAGACGCGCGCAAGCTTATCGAGGACACATCAAACGAACTTCTCTTTTCTCCAGTAAACCTTTGGGAAATAGAACTCAAGCGCGCACGACTTTCCATTGACTCTCGTGTGTTTTATCAAAAACTCTTGAAAAGTGGCTACAGGGAGCTTGAGCTAACAAGTCGTCATGTTTTGTCACTTGCGAAGCTTCCGGCACTCCATCAAGATCCCTTTGATCGCATTTTGCTTTCTCAGGCTTCAAGCGAACAGGTTTTTCTTCTTACGTCAGACAAGGCTCTTAGGGAATATCAAAAAGACCTTGATTGCATCATGTATTTTGAGAACTAGCCCATAGTTTGAGAACTAGCCTATACTCAGGTTGTGCTCCGCTCGTGTTTTTTGACAACGATTTCAGTTGTTACTTAGCCTTTGCCCACCGGAACAAACTTTTCGCCGGTAAGCTGCTCATACGCCTGAATATATTTTGCCGAGGTTGCCTCGATGATCTCGGCGGGAAGGCGGGGCGGCACTTCAGGCGAGGCAGTGCGATCCCAATTTTCGTCAAGCCAATCACGCACAAATTGCTTGTCAAAGCTCGGCTGATTTTTGCCGGGCTCATATTCGTCAATGGGCCAGAAGCGCGAGGAATCAGGGGTTAGCACCTCGTCTGCCAACACAATGGTTCCATCATAGACACCAAACTCAAACTTTGTGTCGGCAATGATAATCCCACGCTCAGCGGCATAATCGCGCGCGCGACCATAGACCAAAAGCGAAAGCTCTCGCAGGGCGTTTGCGTCTTTTTCACCAATCATTTCAACCGTTTGCTCAAAACTTACGTTCTCGTCATGCTCGCCAATTTCTGCCTTAGTTGAGGGAGTATAAAGAGCCTCCTCCAACTTACTTGAGTTTACCAACCCGGCAGGCAGCGGAAGCCCACACACCGTTCCTGCCCGCTCATACTCCTTAAGCCCACTGCCGGCAAGGTAGCCGCGCACAATACACTCAACGGGAAACATCTGCGCTTTCTTGACGAGCATAAAGCGTCCTGCCAGCTCATCGGCATACGGGGCAAACTGCTCGGGCAAGTCAGCAACATCAGCAGAAATAAGATGATTGGGCACACAATCTGCCAATAGCTCAAACCAAAACAGAGAGATGCGCGTTAAAACCTCGCCCTTAAAGGGAATCTCGTCTTCCAAAACATAATCGAACGCACTAATGCGGTCGCTCGCAATAAACAGCAGCTGGTCGCCCAAATCATATAAATCACGAACCTTGCCCTGTGAGCTGGGTGCGATGTCGTTTTGAAGCGTCATAGTTTCTCCTCTTTTTGACGTAGCGTGCGGGGTAAATGTTTGTTCTCATTTCCGCAACCGTTTGGCATTATCGCCTAGACTACTGTACCATAAGAGGCGTACAGAAAACGAATGATTGAAAGGCATTTTGCGAACCTGTTTAGGCGGTTTGGCAAAGGCACCAACAACGGCGCTCGGGCGCAATGATTGGAAGACATTTTGACGCTTACTCGACGACAATTCATATCAGGCATGGTGGGAGCAGGCGTGCTTGTGGCCGGCAGCGGACTTACGGTAACGGGCTGCAAGTCATCAGGCGAGGCGGATCGCGAGATTCTTAGGGCGCTGCGTCGTGCAACGCCTGGTGCAGACGTACGCTCACTTATCCTCACCGACGAACAAGTTATTAGTGGGTATGAGTTCGAGGACACAACAAGCAAAGACTATTTTGTTTTTGACCGAGATTTTGAGCTGCCGCTTGGGAGCTTGATTTATCAAGACGACAAAAACATTGCCTGCGTGCTTGCGCCCGGAGAAACCACCGATGTGCTTATTCGCCTTGGCGCACTTAATATGGATAAGGGAGAGCTGTCCATTTTGCTTCCTGCTGCGCTTAATGACGAGAACCGCTACTGCATCTACGATGCACGCCTCAGCGATAAAATCGCCGTGTGGGTCGAGTGCGATATGACCGCAGGCGATTGGATTGTGTACGCTGCTCCGCATTCGGGCACCAAGCTGGGAACTCCTCAAAAACTGGAGGAGGGTACCACCGACTACGACCCGCCCCTGCTGTGCGTTTACGGCTCAACGGCGTACTGGACAATCATGCCTGACGCCAACGGCCCTGCCTATACGGAGGATTCCTACCTTAAAGCCGCCGACCTTAACACCGGCGGAGCAAGTGAAATCCGCACGGTGTATACCTCACACGGTCGCATGATTATCAACCCACAGGCGACGGAGGGCCACGTAGTTATCGCCCCCCGCGTTGACATAGACGTGGTTCGCTACCAGCTTACGGCTTTGAGTACCGAAACGGAGCAAGTGGTTGCAACGAGCCTTTTGCCGGAGGGTCTGCGTGTGAGCGATTGCGTGTACATGAACAACGAGTTTACCTTTTGCATTGAGGGGAGCTACGACTTTGCTGGAGGCCTGCGCTATTTTGGCACCTATGAAATGCTTGAGGAGGAGGGAACGGATAAGGCGCTCTACATTAACCGTGAGCCTGCCTCGCCCGCTGCTTATATTAACAACTGCCTCATGGTGAAATCGACGGCAACGGTAGTTGGGTTTGACCTTGCCAAACAGCGTTCATTTATTATCGACAAGCTTGAGGATTGTGCCGAATACGGCGATTTGCTCACGGGCTGTGGCATTCAGGAGCGTCTGATAACCTACACCACGGTTGTTGACAAGGCAGACGCTGCCAAAAACAAGGTAAAGGTGCGCGTCTTCAAGAAAGCGTAGGGCAGCCTCTGTGCAGCTGCGCTGCTCGCAGCACTGTTCAGTGCACTACGTGCCGCACCACACCACGGTCGCACCGCATGCTGCACCGCTCAGTGCACCACGCACCGCTAAAAGCGCTCCCAAACACCTCCATAAAAAAATCCAAAAAACTTTCAAATAATTATTGACAAACAATAATTTGTGCTTTATTCTGTACAAATAATTATCGAATTACAATAATTCGGAGGTCAAAATGAAAGACAACATGAAGAACACGGAAGACGCAAAAGACACGAGCCGTGCAAAACGCACAAGCCATAAACTGTTGATAGCCGTGCTCGCAGGCATATTGGGCATCGAGGCTGCGGTTTGCATTGCCTTTAGTGCAACGCAGCGCTCTTTGCCAGATGCACTTGCCGCTGCCACGGCGTTTCCGTTTGAGCAAATTGGAATGGGCTTGCGCAGCCTTTCGCTTGTCAGTGGAGCTGGCAACGCACTAGCACTTGCTATCTATATCGCTCTGGGGCTTATTCCGATTGTTGCCCTATTCATTCTAAAAACAAAACGCAAGCTTCGCCCAGAAGACACGCTGCTGGTATTACTCAGCCTTGTTCTCTTGGTAGTTTTATATTACATGATAAACCCGGGGCTCACCTATACCTTGCCCGTCGCAATGCTCGGAGAGGTCGTAGGAAAAGCGCTCATGGGAGGCATTGTGTATTCAATCCTCTGTGGATATTTAATTTTATGTCTGGCTCGTTTGCTTTTGCACAACAAGCCAAACAAGCTCATTGGCTATATGATACTTATGCTTGGCTTGTTGGGAGCATATTGCGTCTATATGGTATGTGGCGCTTGCCTGAACTCACTTGTTGAGAACATGACAACATTAAGATCGGGCAACTATTCAAGCTTGAGACACCTCAACATAAGCTCGGTCTTTTTAGTTCTCCAATTTATTGTTGACGTTGTGCCCTATATCCTCAACGTGATTATCGTCTTTGCAGCTCTAGGGTTTTTGAGTACGCTGCAAGCAGAAAGCTATTCTGAGAAAACCCTTACAAAAGCCACTTTTCTTTCGAAGCTTTGCGTAACAGCCTTAGCAATAACCGTACTGGTAAACATTGTGTTCAACACCTTGCAGCTCGTGTTTGCGCAATCGCTCATGGTGTTTAATGGCTCGGTACAGGTTCCCCTCTTTTCAATAGCACTCGTTCTTGGCACTCTGCTGCTCGTTCGCTTTGTTACCGACAGCAAGCAGCTCAAGGACGACAACGAAAAGTTTATTTAGGGGTACGTCATGGCTATAAAAATCTATCTCGAGGATATTCTTAAAAGTAGAAACATGACATCAAAAGAGCTGTGTGCGCTTGTGGGAATAACGGAAGCAAACCTTTCCATTCTGCGAAGCGGCAAGGCAAAAGGTGTTCGTTTTAGCACTATAAATAAAATCTGTTGGCACTTGCAGTGTGATGTGGGTGACATCTTGAAGTTCGACGGAAAACTGGAGGGTAATGATGAAGCGTAATGTATTAGTTTTGGTGCGTCGCAGCGTGGTCGCAGTTTTGTGTGTTGTTTTGGCAGCAGGCTTGCTTTCGGGCTGCCAGCTAGCACGAGAAGGCTTGGGCTCAAACCCCAATGACGACATGATCATAGGGGTCTTGGTAATGGTGGAAACTGCGGAACAACGTGTGGCTCGAGAAGCCCTTGAAGAGGAACAGTGCGAACGGGAGGAAGCAGAACTTGATGCTGCGAGCGAAAATCATAGCGTAGTTGGAGAAATTGAATTCGGAGAGGAGGAGGGAAGTTATCACTCCTACGGTCCCTTTACAAACCTGTTTTACCTTATTACTGGACGAAGCATAGTATCTCCAAAGCGTGTTTATGCTACTGCAAAGCCGAAAACTATTATTGTGGACGAGGAAACAAACAAAAAAATTGAGGGCAAAGAATATGTTTTTGAAAACATCGAGGGATATGCCGCCTTTTGCCCGCTTTTTTTTGATAAAAAAGGAGATGTTGTGCATTCTGATTTCATATATGATGATGAAATCGCTGAAATATCCTTTGGTGCAGGCAATCACCCCGACGGTGGCTCTAGAATAGAAATTGAAGGAACTGTCTATGTGGCTTCGTCAAGTGAGGGGCTTTACTATAACACCAGCCCTATTTTTCAGACCCCTGACGGATATGTCTATGCAGTTTTGGAAGTAACAGAACAAGGAAGCACGTTTATTGGCTCCGTTGGGGGAGGCGTCAGCAACCTGCTTGAAGTCACCTCGAAACGAATGAGGGGTGGCAAAACTCTGGTCGACACGGCAAGCATAAGTGTTGGAGTTGAGCTCATGCGCGCTCCTCAAAAAATTGTCGTGTATGAAATGGATTCTCGCAGCGTCTTTCTTTCAGAAACAGAATACGAGCCAAACAAAGTGCCCAAAACTTTTGAAGCTCAAGCAGAAACGGCTTACCTTGTTGTGGAAACTTACGAGCAAGGCAAATTGGGAAGCACCATACTTAAGCGAGAAACCTACGACAGAGGAGCCGAGGACTTTACGAGCTATTATGCCCGAGAGGACGGTATTTGTATGAGGCAAAGTACCGATATTGTGTGGAAATAGCTGCTTTCAAAAAGTATGGTCGCAGGAGTTTTTGAAAGATACGGACAAGAAGCGCAAGGCAACGGAAAACTGCCAAAGATACGGTAAAATGTAACTGAACCTAAAGTAAGGGAACCAAGAAGTAAGGTTAGGTCAGTTTTGGAAGTTGCACAAAAAGACAGTGAGCAAAAGGATAAAAAGAAAGCACGGGTTGCGCTGCTTTCGGTTGCGTCAAATACCTTACTGACGCTCACTAAGCTCATAGTTGGATTTATTAGTGGTTCGGTAAGCATTTTGTCTGAGGGCATTCATTCTGGGCTCGACTTACTTGCTTCTTGCATAGCCTTTTTTGCGGTTAAGCAATCAGCCAAGCCCGCAGACGCAGACCATGAATATGGGCACGGCAAAATAGAAAATGTTTCGGGAACTATCGAAGCAGCCCTCATTTTGGTGGCGGTGGTAATGATTGTCACCGAGGCAATAAAGAAGCTCATTGAAATTGCGCACGGTGGCAGCGGCGAGCTCGGTGGTCTGGCGTTTACCTTGGGCCTTGTGGTTATGGGAGGCGCAGCACTCATCAACTTGTTTGTTTCTAGCCGTCTAATGAAGGTGGGAAAAGAAACAGATTCCGTGGCTTTGCAAGCAGACGCCCTGCACCTGAGAACCGACGTGTTTACCTCCGCCGGTGTTTTTGTGGGCCTGCTTTTAATTATGATTACCGGCTGGCACGTTTTGGACCCCATTATTGCGCTGGGTGTTGCGGTGATAATTGCCAAAGCTGCCTATGATTTGCTCAAAGAGGCCTTTCTCCCGTTGGTTGATGCGAGCCTGCCTCAAACTGAGAAAAAGATTATTACCGACTGCCTTGCTCGGTATGAAGAGGAGTTTGTTGAGTTTCATGATCTTAGAACGCGGAAGTCTGGTGCCGAGCGCTACGTTGACCTCCACTTGGTAGTTCCAAGGAATATGTCGGTTGCCAAGGTTCATGAGCTGTGTGACCTTATCGAAGACGAGGTTACCGCACAGCTCAGCGGCACGCAGGTGCTTATTCATGCCGAGCCCTGCAGCACCAACGAGGAGCTTTGCCCGGGCGAACAAGGGCATACCGAGGTTTGTCAGCGTTGCCGAGAAAAACGCGCAAGCCAAAGTTAGAGCCAAATCTCGCCACACCCAACCTCCCTTTGCGAGCCCGTAGTGCCGCTGAGCGAAGAGCCTACTCTTTCATGGTGTTACGAATTATAAAATCGTGTTACACTAGGCACACAAACGAGAACTCAAGAAAGGATGTTCATGCACATTCCCGACGGTATGCTCGACCCAAAAACCTTTGGCACGTTGTGGGCTGGCGGAGCAGGCAGCATTGGCTATGCGAGCTGGTGGATTAGAAAAAACCTTGACGGCTCAAAAATCGTGCTTATGGCGGTGCTTGCCGCTCTCATTTTTGGCTTGCAAATGCTTAACTTTCCCATTGCGGCAGGTACCAGCGGTCATTTTGCCGGAGGAGCCCTTGCTGGTATCTTGCTGGGGGCGTGGCCTGCTTGCATTGTGATGTCGGCTGTGTTGCTCGTGCAGGCGCTCTTTTTTGGTGACGGTGGCATTACTACGTTGGGCGCAAACATTGTTAACCTTGGCATTATTGCGCCTTTTGTTGGGGCGTTTATTTATGAGCTTTTTCAGCGTGTTCGCAGTGGTTATGCTTCCAAAATTGCGGGCGCTTTTACGGGTGCTTTTGTTGCGGTAGTGGTTTCGTCTGCGGCGGTTGCACTGGAGCTGTGGGCTTCAAACAATGCGCAGTTTTTTGCGGCACTGGGCGCAATGACTTTTTGGCACACAATAATTGGTGTTGGCGAGGGCATCATCACGGCGGGGCTTATTGCCTACGTTGCCAAAGTGCGTCCTCAGCTGCTGGGCGACGAGGGTGCTTTGCACACCAAGCGTTCTCTTAAGAGCATCTGTGTGGTGCTGGGTGCACTTGCGCTCATTGCCGCAGGACTCAGTTTTCTTGCCTCTACCTCGCCCGACGGACTTGAGTTTGTCTATTTTGATTCTGGCGTAGGTGCAGAGTTTGAGGAAGGGGCTCATGCCGCCGCCGCTCCGATGAGCGACTACCTCTTGCCGGGCGTTGGAAGTGAGCTGCTTGCAGGCATTGGCGCAGGCATAGTTGGCGTTGTGCTTACGGGCGCGCTTATTCTTGGTTTGGTTGTTGTGCTCAAGCGCAGGGCGGGTGGGCGCGATAGAACGGGCGAACGTGATAGAACAGGTGGGCGTGATAGAACGGGCGAGAAAACCAAGATAGCCAAAAGCGTTGAAATAGACGAATAAGAAAACCAGAGCTGACGGGAGCAACAACGCAGAAAAGCGAGTCCAACCAGATGAACACGCCTAACACAAACAAGCTTAAGCCGAACGAGCCCAAACCCTTCTCACCACAAGGAATGTTGCTTGCTGCCGTTGTTTTGGTGGTAGGCATTGTTGTGGGTATGCCCCATGCGCCACTTGAAATAATAACGATATTTGCCCTCGTTCTCATCATTGGGCTTGTGGCTAACGTCAACCTTCCCAAACTGTTTCTGCGCTCGCTTATTGTTATTCCCATAGCGGGCTGCATGGCTGCTTTTGCACCTTTACGGCTCGTTACCGAATGGAGCTCATCGGGCATTGCGGCCGCCTATGCACAAGGGGCAGGGCGCGTTGTAGAACTCATTTTAACCCCGTGGATGTGCGTGTTGGTGATGCTTTTGCTCGTGCAGCTTTGTCCCGAAAAAGACCTTCTGTATGCACTTGAGCGCTTGCACGTTCCGCGGGCGTTCACGCTGCTTTTGACTTTTATGTATCGTTATGTGGGAGTAATGCGCACACAGCTTACGGCAGCGCATCGTTCGCTGGTGTCGCGCGCGCCGAGCATTAGCCCGCGCAAGCAAGTGCTGCTGTACGGCAACCTAGCAGGTGCGATGCTCATTCGTGCTCACAGCAGAGGTGAGCGCATTCACGCTGCCATGCTTTCACGTGGCTTTACCGGTCTTTTGCCGCGCAGCACCCACCAACGTTTTGGATTGCCCGACGCAGCGCTTGTGGCAGTAGCGGTACTTCTCGGAATTGCTTTTGTGCTGCTTTAGGACATGAGGGCAGCGCAGAAAAACAGAACACTATTGAACGCACTGAGGCACTACCCAAGAGAACACAAGGAGAGAACCAATGACCTGCAATCTTACGTATAACAAGGTAGCCTTTGCCTATCCCGACGGCACGCAGGCACTCAAGGGTGTTTCGTTTGAGCTGGGGCACGGCGAACATGTTGCCCTGCTTGGCCCTAACGGTGCTGGCAAAAGTACCATTATGCTGCTTGCCAATGGTATTCTTTTGCCCCAAGAGGGGAGCATTACGGTTGGCGATGTGGAGGTTTCAAAGAAAACACTTGTTGAGGTGCGCCAGCGGGTGGGGCTTGTTTTTCAAGATCCCGACGACCAACTCTTTATGACCTCGGTTTTTGATGACGTTGCTTTTGGCTTGCTTAATCAGAGTGCTACTGCTCATGCTCACGCACACAGCCATGATGACTCTGATGGCGCTCACACCATCAACAAAACTGCTCATGCGCACAGCCATGATGACAATCTAGGCACCTCAAGCGTCACGCCAAACACGCAAGCCGCCGCTTGTGAACATCTGCATGAACACGCCTACGAACCGCACCGTCACCCCTTAAGCCCCGAGGAACTTGAAAAACGGGTTCTCAAAGCGCTCAAAGAAGTTGACCTCGAGCACGTCGCGCAAAAAGCTCCGCAAGACCTCTCCTTTGGGCAGCGCAAGCGGGCGGCTCTTGCAACTATTCTTGTCACGCATCCTGATTTTCTTATTTTGGACGAACCCTCAAGCAATCTCGACCCGCGGGGGCGTCGCCAAATGATGGAGCTTCTGAGCAACATAAAACACAGCATTTTGCTGGCAACGCATGATCTTGATATGGTGTGGGAGTTATGTCCGCGCTCTATCATTATTGATGAAGGACGCATTGTCGCCGATGGTCCAACGCGCGAACTGTTAAAAGACAAGGAGTTGCTTGAGGCGCATGGTTTGGAGCTGCCCGCTGCCATGCGCTATCACGTCCTATAAGCCTATAACTGCCGTGCGCTCCCATACGATTATTGACAAAAATGACGGAGGCAGGCATAATAATGCTTACTGTAATGCTCTTCTATAGAAAGGAATAGCCCATGTTTTTTAAGCCTCAAACCAGAAAGACATCTCTCTTTGCCCCTAAAACGAACTCTCTATCCACAGCCCAACACACACCCCTTTTGCTACACAAGCGGACACTTGCTGTTCTTTTGTCGCTGGTGTTGATGTGTTCAAGTTTTGCGGTAGCTCCTGCTGCGGCATTTGCGCAGGAGGGTGGAGAGAACCACCAGCTTACTTCACTTGCGACCACCTCAAGCGGTATTGTGTATACGGTCAAAAATGGTGACTACGGCAATGGTGCATATGTTACTGGCTACAGGGGAACGTCGAAAAAGGTTACTATTCCCAAAACGCTTGGCGGCAAGAATGTTGTCTCTGTGAGTCTCGCAGAGCTTGGACTAACTTCGCTTAATGTAAAGGCGTGTACGGAACTAAAGTATTTGGGCTGCTTTAGAAACAAACTTACTTCGCTTAATATAAGCAAGAATACGAAACTTACGTGGCTTTACGCTATGATGAATGAGCTCACTTCTCTAAATGTAACCAAGAACGTGAAGTTGTTTGGGCTATATGTCGCAAGCAATAAGCTCAAATCCCTCAATGTAACAAAAAACACAAAGCTAGGATGGTTGTATTGCGAGGGCAACCAGCTAAGCTCTCTTAATGTTGAAAAAAACGTGCAGCTACAAGAGTTGATGTGTTCTGAGAACAAACTTACCAAACTAGACGCAACAAAGAACACGAAGCTAAAAGTGTTGTCTTGTTACTCCAACAAACTTAAGTCTCTCAATATAACAAAAAACACGCAGCTCACTGACTTTTCTTGTGCAGCCAACCAGCTTACTGCTCTTGATGTAACAAAAAACACTAAATTGGTGAATTTGCTTTGCTACAACAACAACCTTGACTCGCTTGACCTAAGCAAGAATACAAAACTAGTGTGTTTGAGTTGTCCTAACAACAAGCTTACTTCTCTCAAGGTGACTAAGGCTGTAAAGCTCCAGTACCTGCTTTGCGAAAACAACAAGCTTCCCTCGCTCAACGTAACCAAGAACACGAAACTAGTGACCCTAGACTGCTTCAACAACAAACTTACTTCGCTTAATGTAAGCAAGAATACGAAACTATTTGGCCTGACTTGCTACAACAACAAGCTTGCCTCTCTCAATATCAGCAAAAACACAAAGCTGGTGCATTTGTATTGCTACAACAACTACATAAAGAACACTTCAGCTCTTACGTCGTGGCTTAACAAGAGTGGGCATTCTGGAAAAGTGCTGCCACAAAAATATGTTGATCCGTCAATCTCTGGTGTAAGTTCTATTTCGCTTAAGGTGGGCTATAGGGCTACGTCCAAAAACTTTACTATCAAAGGTGCTCCTACTCCCAAGGTGAGTGTTTCGGTTCCAAAGAGTGCTAAAGGAAAAATTAGTATTACTCAGGCTGGCAAACTTACTATAGCAGCTGGGCTTAAAGCAGGAACCTATAAGATTACTGTCAAGGCTGCAAACTATGGAGCAACCGCAACAAAGAAAGTTACGATTACTGTTAAGAAATAGTTTTAAGTGCTTAACACGAAAAGGATATATAGTGCAGAAAAGAAGCAGCCCTAGACACGGAGTGTCTAGGGCTGCTAAACAAAACCTATAAGAAGGGCATTGGATTGATTGCGTAGCCGTCGACTTCAAGCTGGAAGTGCAGATGGGGACCAGTTGAGTTTCCTGTTGAGCCCACCTGGGCAATCTGCTGGCCAGCAGAAACACTTGCGCCAGCACTCACGTTCAAAGCATTAGCGTGCATATAGATGGTTCTTACGCCGTCTCCGTGAGCGACGATAAGGTAATTGCCCATCGATGAGCCATAGCCAGAAGCAGTTACCGTGCCTGCTGCTGCGGCAAGAATAGGTGTATCTATGGGAGCAGCAAAATCAACGCCCCAGTGCATGCCTCCCCAGCGAGGACCATAGGGGCTTGAAATAGCTGTATAACCGGGACACGGGAAAGTCAGGGTAGGAACGCGAGCAGCCAGATTTGGGTCAATTGAACCTTGAGTGGCAGTCGAAGCGTCGCTGCCAGCACTCTGAGCAGCTTGAGCAGCACGTGCCGCTTCAGCAGCAGTCGCTTCCTCTTGGAAAAGTAGCTCAGCAGCCTGCTTTTTCAAAGCAGTAATCTCCGATTGCATTTGGGAAACTGCGCTTTCTTGCTGGATTTTAAGCTGTTTCATTTCGGCTTCTTGCTGAGCAAAAACTTTTTGCTGTGCGGAGTACTCATTACGAGCAGCCTCGGCTTCCTCGCGCACAATTTTAGCCTCGCCTATTAAATCGGCGTTGTGTTCGTTTATACGGCTTGACATTTCAACAACAGAGACAAACTCACCAAAAGACTGCGCCCCAAAAATAACCTCAAGATAGGAGGCGGGACCCTTGCGGTACATGTCAGCAGCAAGAACACCCAGCTGATCTTGCAGCTCGCCAATGCGTTTGCGAGCAGCTTTTTCACGCTTCTGAGCCTTCTTCATAAGTTTTTCAGCTTTTGTGCGAGCGACAATAGCGGATTCGTAGCCAGAATTGATATGATTGAGTTCGGTTTGAAGACCATCAAGGCGCTCTGCGGCAGCGTCAACTTCTTTTTGCTTCTCAGCAGAGGTTACAGCGTATGCGGTTTGTGAGGTACCTAGCTCTTCTCCGTCGAATACAAACGGCGCAACAGGCACCATGCTAAAGGTCATAACAACCGTAAGCGCAAGGGCCATACATGCGGTAGGAGCTATTTTTGTTAAGCGGTGCCGAGCGTTTTTTATCATCAATTGCACCAATACTCCTCGAAACGTCGATTTCATGAGGTAATATGATACCATGTCCGAAGCGTATTGTCACGAGCTGCCCGTATGCGTTGGAATTTGAAAAGATAAGGTTAAGTCCTTGGTATAATTGTAGAAAGGTTTTTTGCAAACCCCAAGGTAGACCTCAGAAAAACCTGTGGAAAACTTTTGAAATACAGGTGAAAAAACGGGTAAAAATGCGAATAAAGAACGGTCGGAAAAGGTAACAAAAAAGTAACTGAAGGAGAAATTATGGCTCACGTTGTGCCGTTTGCGAACTATCGTCCCACCCCAGAAAATGCTGCCGAATATGCGGCATTGCCCTACGATGTGTTTAGCCGCGCGGAGGCTGCAGCAGAAATAGAGGCGCACCCAACGTCCTTTTTGCGCATTGATAAAACCGCCGCCTTGATGCCACCGGCAGTTGATGAATATGATGCTCGTGTGTATGTTCGTGCTCGAGAGCTGCTTGACCTTGACGAGAAATCAGGTGCGCTTGTGCCGGAGGCAGACGGTAAGCCTCACTATTATGTGTATCGTCTTATAAAAGACCAACATGCGCAAACGGGCATTGTTGCCTGCGTTTCTGCTGACGATTATCAAAAAAACGTCATAAAAAGACACGAAAACACCCGCACCGAAAAACGGCATGATCGTGTGGCGCACATTAAGGCTTTGGGCGCACACACCGGTCCCGTGCTCTTGGCGTATCGTCCGCATGAGCGCATTGACGCAGAGATTGAGCGCGCGTGTGCCAGCGAGCCGCTTTTTGACTTTACGGCACCCGATGGAGTGCAGCATACGGTGTGGCGCATTGACGATGAAACAGCAGCAGAGACCATCAAGCAGGCATTTTCTGAGATAAACGCCCTTTATATTGCCGACGGACATCACCGTGCCGCCGCCGCTGCGCTGGTTGGCGAGCAAGAAGGGGGAGAAGCCACCCGCTTTTTGGCAGTGTTGTTTTCCTCTGAGCAGCTTGCCATTTTTGACTACAATCGGGTGGTTTTTGACCTTAACGGGCATGGGCTTGAGGAGTTTTTGCGCTTAGTTGGTGATAAGTTCGAGCTTTCTGAGGTTGCGCGCGAGGAGAGTCCGTATCGTCCCGAGGCCTGCGGCGTTGTGGGAATGTACGTTCAGGGCACGTGGTACCGTCTTGAAATACCCGAAACCTTGCGCCCGCAAGACCCTGTTTTGGGGCTTGATGTGTCGGTCTTGCAGGACTTTTTGCTCGACCCCATTTTGGACATTGACGACCCTCGTTCAAGCAAGCGCATTGCTTATGTGGGTGGCGTGCGCGGTCTAAAAGAGTTGGAACGCAGGGCAGATGCCTGCGGAGGCGTGTCGTTTGCGCTGTATCCCTGCTCGCTCGACGAGCTCTTTGCCGTTGCCGATGCGGGCAAGCTCATGCCGCCCAAGTCAACGTGGTTTGAGCCCAAGCCTCGCAGCGGCTTGTTTGTTCACAAGATCTAAAAGTAAAAACCGTAGCAAAAATCGTATACGATTCAAAACCGCTTGCGTGCCTTAAATAAGTTGTGCTACAATTTAGAACGATTTGGTTTATTCGTTTTGTTCTAGCGGTAGACGGCCCTGCTCAGAGCCTATTCAGTGCTTGCTCAGCTGCCCGCCTACCGCCCGTCTAGCTGCTCGCTCAGCCAGCCTGTTGGAGGTAAACTTTGGAGAGCTTTTTTAAGCTTCGAGCCAAAAAGCAAGAGCATATCATCGACGCTGCGCTTGCGGTGTTTGGACGCAACGGATACAAAAAAGCTTCGGTCGCCGACATTGCCGCAGAGGCAGGCATTGGCAAAGGCATGGTCATGTACTATTTTGGCAGCAAGAAAAATCTGTATTTCTTTCTCGCCGAGCATTGCGAAAAAATACTTATGGAAGCAGTCGAGGGTGGAATCGACAAAAACGTCACCGACTTTTTCGACAAAATCAAAATGGCAACAGAAGTAAAAGTTTCCATGATGAAAAAACACCCCGCCATACTTTCGTTTTTGGCAAAGTTTTATTACGAAACCGACCCTGAGGTCGCCGATATTCTTGAAGAGTTTGCAAAAAAGGGCGCCACCGACCGCGACCGGATATTGCTCACTGGCACCGACATTTCAAAGTTCAAAGAGGGCGTTGATCCAAAGCTCTTGGAGAAGTTCTTTTTGTGGGCGAGCGAGGGCTTTGTGAGCAGCTCCACATCAAATATGAGCTTGGACGAAATTGACTCGTTCGTAAACGAATTTTATGCACTTATCGAGCTCATGAAAAAGCACTTTTACGAAGGCAAGTAAGTACCACGTTTGAAAGTACCACGTTTGTAAGTACCGTCTATTGAGGAGGAACCACCATGTCCGAGTTAAGTCTGGAAACCGTCAATTTGTCAAAGAGATTTGGTAAGTTTACCGCGCTCAATGACATCAATCTCAAGGTCGCAGAAGGCGAGGTGTTTGGCTACATTGGCCCAAACGGAGCCGGCAAAACAACTACCATACGTGTGCTGCTGGGAATCCTTCAGGCATCGGAGGGCACAGCAAAAGTCTTTGGTATGGACGCCTGGAAAGATGCCGTTGAAATCCACAAGAGACTTGCGTATGTGCCAGGCGATGTTAATTTGTGGCCCAATCTAACGGGCGGCGAGGTCATAGATTTGTTTGTGAGCCTCCGCGGAAAACATGACAAAAAACGGCGCAAAGAACTCTTGGAAGCCTTTGACCTTGACCCGTCAAAGAAATGCCGTACCTACTCAAAAGGCAACCGTCAAAAAGTAGCTTTGGTAGCAGCTTTGGCATCTGATGCCGACCTTTACATTCTTGATGAGCCCACCAGTGGACTCGACCCCTTGATGGAGCAGGTGTTCCAAGCCGCTGTCCTCGACCTCAAAAAACAAGGCAAGGGCATATTCTTGTCGAGCCACATCATGTCTGAGGTAGAAAAGCTCTGCGACAGAATTGCCATAATAAAAGAGGGCACAATTGTCGAAACGGGAACGCTTGACGAGATGCGCCACCTCACCAGAATGAGCATGACTATCAAAACGGAAGCTCCAATCAAGGGCCTTGAGAAGGTAAAAGGTGTTTATGAAATTACCGAGCATCAAGGCGGCACCACCTTCCAGGTAGACTCCGATGCCGTTGGCGAGGTAGTTTCGTTTATCGGAAAGTTTGGCGTTAAAAAACTTGAAAGCACACCGCCTACTTTGGAAGATTTGTTCATGCGTCACTACAACACAGCGGGGGGTGCATGATTGTGCGCGGAAACTTTGACAACACGCTGAGGCTTGTACGCCTCATTTTGAGGAGAGAACGGCTCAGCTCAACAATTTGGATTGTAATTTTGACTGCGTTTTCAATAGTGCTTGCGCCAGGCATGCATGAAATGTTTTCTGATATGGAAACCAGAACGCAAATTGCCTCGATATATGACAACCCCATTATGGTTGCCATGATGGGCCCTGTTTACGGGCTCGATAACTTTACCACGGGTGCAATGTACGGCGGCATGATGCTGCTGTGGGTTGCGATTGCCGTTGGGGTTATGAACATCTTTTTGGTGACGCGCCACACCCGAGCAGATGAGGAACGAGGGCAAAGCGAAGTAGTGCGTTCGTTACCCGTAGGGCGCCTTGCCAACATCAACGCAGTTATGATTGCAGCAGTGATTATTAACGGAGTGCTTGCGCTGTTGATAGGTCTTGGACTTGCCGTTTGCGGCGTTGATGGCATGGGCTTTGGCGGCAGTATGCTCTATGGTGCCTTGGTGGGGGCGGTTGGCTTAGTGTTTGCCGCCATTACTGCGCTGTGCTGCCAGCTTTTTGCAAGCTCTGCTGGTGCTACGGGAATGGCGATGGGATTTTTGGGTCTTGCCTATATGATACGTGCTGCTGGAGATGCGCAGGGCAATGACCTTATCGCTTGTTTTAGTCCCTTTGGTTTGGCGCAACGTGCGCAGGTCTATGTGAACAACTACGTATGGCCTTTGCTTCTTTTGCTCGTAGCTGCTGGTGTTATTGCTGCTGTTGCCTACAAGCTCAACTCGATACGCGACTTGGGACAAGGGTTTATCGCAGCAAAGCCGGGCCGCAAAGAAGCAGGTCGTCTGCTGCGCTCGCCGCTTGGCTTGGCAACACGCCTCTTAAGCAAAACAGTCATTATTTGGGTTGTAGTTATGCTCATGCTGGGCGCTTCTTACGGCTCAGTTATTGGGGATATAGGAACCTTTGTGGGCGACAGCCCCGAATATCTGCAGGTCATTGGTATTCCCGCAGAAATTGTGAACACCATGACCGAAGCCGATAAAAGCAAGATTATCGTTGACTATTTTGCTGCGTTTATCACCATTATGATGACGCTCGTTTGCATCGTGCCCATCTTGCTTGCGGCAACAAAGGTTCGTGCCGAGGAGCGCGAGGGACGAAGCGAACACATCTTGTCAAGAGTGGTGTCGCGTCCGAGCTATTTGGCAGGCTATGTGGCAATCGCTTTTGTGGCAAGCGTGCTTATACAGTTTGCTACGGCAACGGGGCTTTACCTTGCAACAAACGCAATGGCTGAGAATAATCCCTTTACCTTTGGCGGACTGCTCACCTCATTCTTTGCATATCTGCCAGCAATTTGGGTTTTGATAGGCATTGCAGTTTTGCTCGTAGGGCTGTTTCCAAAAGCAAGCGCAGCCATTTGGGCGGTGTATGGCTTTGTGGCATTTACCTCCTTTATTGGCGGAATGCTCAAGCTGCCCGAGTGGGTTAACTGGCTTTCGCCCATGTATCATGTTCCAAGGTTGCCGATGGAGGATATGACCTTTGTGCCGCTTGTTGTTATGACGGTGATAGCCCTTGTGTTGACCGTTGCTGGATTTGTTTTTTACCAAAAGCGCGATATGGTAGCGGCGTAGAATGGTGCGAATGGTGCGAATGCTGCGTAAAGCAAGGTAGCGAATAAGTGATACTACCGGAGTGGAGCGGGGGGGGCTTCCCTACGGCAAGCCCCGCCCGCTTTGTTTTCTTTCTACAGACTATCATCGGGCTTGGTAGCACTAAGGCTGAGGCATAGTTTGCTTTGCACGAAGCTTTTTAATATATTTTTTGTATTGTCTTGATGAATGCCAGAGTATGTACGCAGGAACAAGAGAAAGGGCAAACGGAACAAAAAAGACGTAAGCTCTGAACGAAAAAGTAAAGAGCGAATACATCATACTCATCATAAGCATAAGAATAAGAAATAGGTTGCAATAGCTCTTGAGGTTTTTGTAATGAGTGATTTGCGACTCGATGTCTGAAAACTCAAACGACCCTAGCGAGGCATGACGTAGGGCAATAATTCCCGGTCGTTTAGCTATTGAAGCCCGTTGTTCTACAAGAAAGGCTTGGTCTGCAACAAGGCGCTCACTTAACTCAGTGGCCCATTTTCTATCATAGGAGCCGTTTTGGGTAACGGGCAGGGCAATGCGACAGATATACTCTCCAGGAGCGCAGGGCACAAAGGTAAACTGCGAGCCCCAGCGTATGCGCACAGGACACCAGCCAAGCGCAATCATTTCATTCAAGTATTCTTCGAATGCGATAAGGTCATAAGAAGTGCCCCAGCTTGATATGCTCCAGTTAGACAGCGTGTGTTCGTTGCCGTTTATCTTTTTCCAATTTGGTGTTTCCATGGCAAACTCCTTATGTTCCTGAACAAAAGGTGGCTGGGCATCAAAGATAGGCTGTAGCATCAAAAACGAACCGTAAAAAGTGGCAACACCTGCGGGAATCGACGCAATTTTGAAAACCGCAAAATTGCGTGTCCTCGTTCGCTCGGCTCACTTCGGACCCTCGGCTACAAACGTGCCACTGGCACGTTTGATGACGCCTCGTCCCATGTCTGGCTTCGCTTCCCGCTGGCACAACCGCATTACGGCTCACCTTTAACGCCCTACGGGCATCAAAGATGAGCCGTAAAAAGTGGCATCCCCAGCGGGAATCGAACCCGCCTTTCCACCTTGAAAGGGTGGTGTCCTAGCCGATAGACGATGGGGACGCATGGTCTGCGCAATGAGCGCTGCACAATTCTATCAGAATTGCGGAGGAATATCACGCCTCATTTGCACAATGCTTTGGTATTATAAGAAAAAGGTTAGGTAAGCGATGGCAAAAAGGCCACAATAGAAAAGGCAAGCGATAGCAAAAAGGCCAAACAGCGAAAGTAGGAACCATGACGGCAGACAACACCCCAAACAACACCCAAGACAACACTCCACACAATACTCCATACAAAACGCTCACAAAAGAAGCCCTGCAAGCACAGCTCGACGCGCTGAGCGAGGAGTACGCACGCATTGCGGCAAAAGACCTTAAGCTCAACATGGCACGCGGTAAACCTGCCCCTGAGCAGCTCGATCTTTCCGAGCCCCTACTTGACGTGCTTTCATCAAAAACTGACGCTGCGCTTCTCCGCAAAAAACAAGCTGACGACCTCCGCAATTACGGAGGGCTCACCGGAACACCAGAAGCACGTGCGCTTATGGCAGCCATTATGGACGTTGCCCCAGCAGAAACCATCGTGTGCGACAATTCGAGCCTCAGTGTTATGTATGACACCGTTGCTCGCGCAAAAACACACGGCATTGCTGGCCAAACACCGTGGGCCCAGCTGGGAGAGCCCGTAAAGTTTCTCTGCCCTGCGCCTGGCTACGACCGCCACTTTGCTCTTACGGCACACTTTGGCATCGAGATGATTTTGGTGCCAACGAGCGCTGAGGGGCCAGACATGGATTTTGTCGAGCAACAAGTAAACAACGACGCTTCAATCAAGGGTATCTGGTGTGTGCCCAAATATGCTAACCCTACGGGCGTTACCTACTCAGAGCAAACGGTTGAGCGCTTTGCCCAGCTCAAGCCAGCGGCAAAGGATTTTCGCCTGTATTGGGACAATGCCTATGCCGTCCACGACCTCACCGAGCCGGGCGACAGCCTCGCAAGCATCAAAACGGCATGCGAAAAAGCAGGCAACTCCGACCTCTGGTATATGTTTGCCTCAACGTCAAAAATTACTTTTGCTGGTGCGGGCATCTCGGCGTTGGCCTCCTCACCCAAAAACATCGCAGAAATCTCCGAGCAGCTTGCCCTGAGAACCATTGGTTCAGACAAACTCAATCAGCTGCGTCACGTACTCTTTCTCAAAGATTTAGACGGCGTGCGTGCGCACATGAAAAAACATGCAGCCATTGTGGCACCCAAGTTCACGGCCTTTCTTGAAATGCTGGACGAGGGCTTGGGCGATCTTGACATAGGGGAGTGGACGCGCCCTAAGGGCGGTTACTTTATCTCGTTTGACGGGTTGCCCAATACGGCAAAGCGGGTTGTGCAGCTTGCCAAGGAGGCTGGCCTCACGCTCACCGATGCCGGCGCAACCTATCCGTACGGAAACGACCCCATCGACGCAAACATTCGCATTGCTCCCACCTATCCGTCACTCGATGAGCTCAAGGAAGCAGGCAAGCTGTTTGTGCTTTGCGTCAAGATGGCTTCGCTGGAAGTTTTGCTGAGGGAAGCCTAGGGCGAGCGGGTGCACACAAACAAAGCTCCCTACGCAGCCCTTCCAAGAGCTACGCAAAAATCTACATAAAACTCAAAAAATATGCAAAAATGCCAAATACACAATTTTGTATTAGTCCAACTTTGAGCAAAAAAATTCGAACACCCTAAGAAGTTCACCCTTAATCAATTATTGCTTATAAACTCAGCGCCTCTTTGAGGCTTTATAATGTTTTAGGAGGATTTGGCAGCAATTTGCAAAATCATTGCTTATCGAAACAAAGGGTTTTACCCTAGTTTGTTATCTCGTGTTATCTCGTGTTATCTCGTGTTATCTCGTGTTATCTCGTTGATTGTTCTTTTCCAAGGATGCGTTTGGGAAATACACCGGGAAATACTCCCGAGAACTAAGGAGGTTCATGTTGAGTAATGAAAAGCAGACAGTAGACGTTGGTGGGGGCTTGGCGGAGCTTGAGCAAGATTTTAATGCAAACGCTCAAGACGGCGAAACAGGCCAGGCAGACCTTGAAACAACTGCGCTTTGTTTTGAGGAGAACCTTGAGCTAAGCTCTGAGCTAAATTTGGAGCCAAACTCTGAACTAAGCTTTGAGGAGCGCTTGAAACATTTGAGCAGCTCCGCCAAGCGTAATCCCCTCCATCGTGAAATAAATTACAAGACGCTCAAGTTTTGCGCTGAGCGTCGCATTCTGCCTGAGGTAGAGGACTTTATCGCAGGCTGTCCCGAGTTCAAAAAGGCATCGCAAAGCCCCTATTTTCTGCTGCTATTTCTTCTCAAGGGTGGCGGTATAGATACCTTTGAGCTTGATGAGGCTGGGGCAGTCATCGAGCCTGCCCAAAAAGAAGGTCTCACCGAAGACGAAATCGACGACCTTATCGCCCAGTTCGCCTATCAAACCAATGAGGTCGGACTTGCGTTTGTTGAGCAAATGAATCCCAAAAATCGACTCTTAGAAATGCTTGACATTGAGCCGGCGTATTACGAAACCTACACCGAGGTGCTGGAGTTTCTCACCGAGAAACGCAGCATGGCAGAGATAGACACCCTTTTGCGTGGCCGTGAAGCGCTCATGGCAAACAGGAAGCCAGACGACCGTCCTATTCAGCCGAGTGTTTTTGTTGACAAGCTGGAGAAGGCGGGCGGCATATTTTGGGAGAGTGGTTGGATTATCACTCCTGAAGGAAGGGAATTGTTGGCAACTCTGGAGAAAAGCAAGTAACCAGAATGAAAAGCAGCCTCAGTGAACAAAAGGGCTGCAAAAAGTAGCTCGGAGGAAAGAGCTGCGGAAAGGAGAGCTCGGAGGAGAGAAAAACGAAAGTCGTATTGGATTTAGTATAAGAAAGGAGCATCTATGCAAAAACTCACCATGACACGTCGTAGCTTTGTTAAAGCTGCAACAGTTGCCGGTGCGGCTGCCGCCTTAAGCACAAAAGTGGCGGGCTCTCTTGTAGAGACCGACCAAGCGTGGGCACTTGAGAACACAGACGAACTTAAAATGTATGTGTCCACGTGCCACGGCTGTATTCAGGCGTGCCCGTGCCGTGTGTATGTCAGAAACAACACTGTGGTGAAACTTGAGGGACACCCCCTAGCTCCAACGAGTCAGGGAAGCCTGTGCCTCAAAGGTCTCAACCAGCTGCACACGATGTACAGCCCCCGCCGTGTTCTTTATCCGCTCAAACGCTCGGGCGAGCGTGGTGCGGAGAACGCCAAGTGGGAGCGCATTAGCTGGGATGAGGCTATCGAGCTTGCTGCTACAAAAATTGCCGAGGCTATTGAGCAGTACGGAACGTATTCGTTCTTTGCTTCAGTAGGCGGCGGCGGTGCGTATTCGTTTATGCAAGCTATGACCATTCCGATGGCTTTTGGTTCGCCCACGGTATTTGAGCCCGGCTGCGCGCAGTGCTATCTGCCGCGCTTCTCCATTGCTGATTATATGTACCATGGAGCCGATCAATCCATCGCCGACTGCGCTGTTTTAGAGTCGTTCAAAGGTCTTGCACCTTTGGAGGTTGCTCGTGGCGCAACACAAGACACCAAGGTTATGGTGCTTTGGGGCGCACAGCCTTCCGTAAGCCAGACCGCTCAGTCTGGACGCGGCATGGCAGAGCTTCGAGCCCTTGGCTGCAAGACGGTTGTTGTTGATCCTAATATGTCGCCCGATGCCGTAAAGGCAACGGTGTGGCTGCGTGTTCGACCGGCAACCGATGGTGCACTCATCCTCGCATGGCATCGCTACATCTTTGAGAACAAACTCTACGATGCAGACTTTGTCAAAACGTGGACCAACCTGCCGTTTGTTGTTGACCCCGACACACATTTGCCGCTTTATGCAACAGAGGTATTCCCAGAATATCGGCAGATTGCACCGGATAACACCCCGGCGTATGTGTGCTATGACAACAAGTCCAAGTCCTTGAAGCCTTTTGAGTACATGGCAAAAGACGTTGACCCTGAGATTTTCTGGAAGGGCGAGGTCAAAGTGGGCGGCAAGGCCAAGACTTGCTGCACTGCTGGTCAGATTTACAAGGACACTGCAGAGCCCTGGACGCTTGAAAAAGCCGAAGAGGTTTGCTGGGTTCCCAAAGACATCATCGAAAAAGGCATCAAGATTTACGCTGAGGCTGAGGTCGCTGGTATCGCCAATGGCGTGCCTTCAGACATGCAACAAATTGCCTCGCAAGTACCGCTCGGCCTTATGAGTCTTGACATGATTATGGGCTATGTCAATAAGCCTGGTGCTACGCTTACGCAAAATAGTCCTGCTCCCAAAGAGCGTCCGGTTGCAACGTTCAACGGCTTTGGTGGTATGTTTGGTTCTATCTTTGGTATCGGGTATCGTGTTGGCGAGACCGAAGCACAAAACAAGGCTCGTATTGATGCCATGCCTCCAGGAATGTTCCCCGGTGGCAAAGGTACGCTGTACGTTATGAACCAGCTTTTAATTGACCGTTTAGGTATGAAAAACCATAAAGGTTTGTACCAGTGGTGTCACAGCCACATTCCAAGCGTGCTTGAGGCTATCAAAACAGGCGTGCCCTACAAACCGCGCGTTTGGTACGATATGTCGGGCAACAAGCTTGCTGTATTGGGCAATGCAGGTTCTTGGTACGACGCCTTTGACGAGGTCGACTTCTGCATCTGCCAGTATCCGATGATTACCTCATTCCAAATTGAGGTTGCCGACCTTATCTTCCCGCTTGGGGAGTGGCTTGAGGCAACAGGTGCTTCTGGCTTTGGTCAGCTTAACTATCCGTTCCCCAGCCCGGGCGTTGTTCACATTGGCGAGACAGTCTCTAACTCTGTGCCTCCGCAAAAAGTGGTCAATGCAGCTTCCAAGATACTCAACGATTATCTGGCAGGCGGCAACGAGATTGTTCTTGGCGCTGTTGGTGCTACTAAGGGTGCAGGCCCTGCAGATCCTTCTCAGCCTTCAAGAGGTGGCGCAGAGGAGAAGCAAACCTCCAACAACGCAACGGTTTATCATGGCTCAAAGGCAGATCAATTTGAGATGGTATTCCCCTTTGGTCTGGGTGTTATGGGTGGCGAGCAAGAGGATTCCGTTATTCAGCAAAAGCATGCTGAGAAATACGGCGCTCCCGATTATGACACCTTTATGGGCGATGTTCCCAAGTACATGGAGCCCTTTGGTGCAAGCTATGGCTTAGATGCAAGTGGAAACTTCACAGGAGAGCCCAACCCCAACTTTGGCTACAGAGATCCTAAGGAATACTGGATTTATGACCAACATTTGGGCATGGCAGATGACGGTCTGCCAGCAGGTTTTGGTACTGAATCTCGCAAGTGCGAGGTGTACTGCACCTTGCTCGTTAAGATGGCAGCCAACGGACACCCGTACTGCTATCCGCGCACGCAAGAGGCAGTAGATGTAAGTATTGGTCAAGAAGTCAAAGACCAAAACCCAGATTACGACTATGTGGGCACGTATTCGCCTATCTGTCAGCACATTGAGCCAATCGAGTCTCCCATCGAGGGTCAAATTGGCTACGATCCAGAGTATCCGCTGGTTATTACCTCTGGTCGTGTGTATTACTTCCATCATGGCACGATGCGCCACTCCGCTTTTGCGCGCGAGCTGTATCCTGCACCTGATGTACGTATGTGCCAAAAAACTGCTGATGCTTATGGTCTTAAGCACATGGATTGGGTCGATGTTACCTCACGCCGCGGTACTATTACGGGGCGCGTCTACATTCACAACGGCATGGCCGAAGGTGTTTTGTGGATGGAGCGTTTCTGGAATCCCGAGTGCTTTGATAGCTCACAGAAAAAGATTACGGGCGGATGGAGAGAGTCCAACATTAACGTTATCACCAAAAACTCTGCTCCGTACAACGAAGTGTTTGGTTCTTATACCAACCGTGGTTTTGCCGTCAACATCAAAAAGGGCGTACGCCCCGAAGGTGTTTGGGTCGAGCCAAAAGAGTTTACTCCGTTCTTGCCGTCGCAGCCCAACCAGTATGTTGATGGTATCGGCTCTGCTCTTGACATGGAGCAAACCCCGCAGGTCGCCTTTAGCGACTGGGATCCTAATGCGGTACCGGGAGGTGGTATGTAATGGCTAAGCGAACTCTTGTAATCGATTGTGATAGATGCTCAGGATGCGATTCATGCATCGTCGCTTGCAAGTTTGAAAACGACGTAACACTGGGTAACTACTGGAATCGTGTTATCGCAGTAGGTCCAACGGGAGAATATCCCGACATTGAAATGTATTGGCTGCCGATTTTCTGTCAGCAGTGTGAGAACTCACCGTGCATTGACGTTTGCCCAACGGGTGCGTCTACTCGCGACAAAGACAACGACGTTGTTATTATCGACAAAGAAAAATGCATCGGGTGTCGCTATTGTATGTACGCTTGCCCCTACGGTGTTCGTAACTTTAACGAAGAAACGGGCATTATGGAGAAGTGTATTCTCTGCAACCATCTCACTGCAAAATCAGACGGCAACAAAAACATTGCAGACACGTTTGACCCTGAGCATGCAGTGCCGCCGTGCGTACACAACTGCTCGTGTGGCGCACGCTTCTTTGGTGATTTAGACGATCCCAACTCTGGTGCGTCTAAGGCTGTTGCTGCTGCAGAGGCAGAGGGCAGAGGCGTTCACACCTTGGTCGACAAGGCCGACGCCAAGCCTCTCACAAGGTATATCCTCTCAGAGGAAATCGCAGAGTGGAAGGAGCTGATATAAATGGGTATTGAATGGTCCCTGGTTCTTTTCACCGTAATTGCCGGCGCAGGCGCCGGACTCCTCGTTTTTGCTGGATTAGGTGAGTTTTTTGGTGCAAGCAGAAAAGTGCGCTTTATGGCTGCCATTATCGCCATCATCTTGTTGATTGTGGGCGGCTGTGCATCTGTGTTGCACCTTGGAAATCCGGCAAACATTATGGCAGCAGCGTTTAATCTCGGCTCTTTCTCGCCAATCTCGCTTGAGCTGATTTTTCTTGGGCTGTCTGCAATTGTTGCTTTTGTGTATCTTTTTGTTATTAACCGAGAAGGTGGGCTCTCAAAGATTATTGGTGCTATCGGCATCGTGGTGGGCATCATCTTCATGTATGTTTCTGGACACGGCTATGAGGTTATTGAGACGCGTCCGGCATGGTCAACTCCGGTGTTGTCTTTGTCGTATCTCTTGACCTCCTTGACTTTGGGTGGCTTTTTGTTCCTTGCCCTCCAAATCTGGTTTAAGGATGAGGCAGATGCTATCAAAAAGACGGCATTGATAGTTCTCGTCGTTGCTGTTCTAGAGGCAATCGCACTGGTGCTTTATGGCCTGACCGCTCCGCTTGGCAATGTCGCTCTTGTGTTCTGGTGTGGCGCAGTGCTTATCGGTGGCGTGATCGCTGTTTTGGCTGCTTGGATGGCGTATTCTAAGGCCAGCCTGTCAATGGCACTTTTGGGCATTTTGGCTGTTCTTGTTGGCGGCGTGACGTTTAGAATTGTCATGTGGCTTGCCGGTTCTGCTTATACGCCCGATTTGTTCGAGCTCGCTTCTGGAAGCAGAGGTTTGTTTCCGTTCTAGTGTTTGAGGCTTAAGGGGTGCTGTGTTGTACCTACCTTGCTACGCAGCACCCTTTTTGCTCCTATTGGACTGCTCGTTGAACCAAAACAGAAAGGGCTGATTGCTTTGTCCAAAAAATCAGAAACCCCAAAAGAAACCTCAAAAGAGGTACTTATTCAAGTGTTGGAGGGGCGTCGTGAGTTTTACTTGGCGTTGGCAGGCTTTTATTTTAAGCCGCTTACGCAAGAACAAATCGACACGATGGCACAAACCGACTACACGGATTTCGCCAGCGGTGAGCCTTTGTTAGAAGATGGCTTTAATGACATCACTCGCTATCTGCGCAAACGAAACACAGGAACAAGGCAGATGCTTGCGGTCGATTTTACGTCGAGTTTTGGTGGGGCACAGGCATACGAGGGGCGCACAGCAGTGCCGTATGCTTCGGTATTTTTGAGCGAGGAAGGCCTGCTTAGTCAGCAGCCGCGCGCAGATGTTTTCAAGGTGTTTGCCCGCAATCTTTTACGGGTTACCGATACCAGCATTCCCGACGATCACCTCAGTTTCATGCTCGAGTTTTTGGCAGTTATGAGCGATCGGGCCGCAGAAGCCTTGCGTGCTGAGGCTGTTGAGGAGTCTGCCGGTGACATGCTCGAAGAGGCTCGCACGCGCCTCAAAGAGTCGCATGATTTTATCGAAAACCATATTCTTCCGTGGTTCAAAGAGTTTTCTGATCTTGCAAACAAACTTATCGAGACACGCTTTTATCGGGGCGTGCTCAAGATAACTGCTGGCTACCTTCTCATGGATTTACAAACGATTGACGATATGCTCGAGGAGCTGTCGTAAGGGCTTTTGTGCGAGGGAGTTGTTAAACGTGGACGACGTTACACGCAGAACCTTTATTGCCGGAGGAGCAGGAGCTGTTGCGCTGTTGGCGGTAGGGGGCACGGCTAAATATGCGTTTGGCTCTGATCAAATGCTGAGGCCTCCGGGAGGGCAAAACGAAGATACGCTTATCGCAAACTGTATCAAGTGCGACCGCTGTTGGACGGTGTGCCCACTAAAATGCGTAGTGCCCGCCAACATGAACGACGGGCTTCTTAATTCTCGTACTCCCAAACTTGACTTTCACAAAGGCTATTGTGATTTTTGCGTTGATGCAAACGACGGCAAACCACTTTGTCGTGCGAATTGTCCTACGGGTGCGCTGGGCTCGTTTGACCCTGATACCGAGTGGATAGGGGCTGCTGTTTTGGACACCGAGCTGTGCCTTGCCTATGGTGTTGCACGCAGTTGTATGCGCTGTATTGAGGGCTGCCCGTTTGATGCCATAGTTGCTGACGAGTATGGACGCCCTGTGGTAGATACCGAGAAGTGCAACGGTTGCGGGTATTGCGAGTTTATTTGTCCGTCCAATACCTACCGTACCTACAGTGGCTCAACAAAACGAGCCATTGTGGTAGAGCCGAGCGAGATTTCTCGCACCGAGTTTGTCGAGGGCAATCCTATTGAGGCCAAAGGGGGTCAAGCATGAAAATCACGACCGCCCGCAAGATAACCTTATGGCTTGTGGTACTAGCTGTTGTTGGTGGCATTGCCGTAAGCGCAGGAACCGGAACACTTTCTTCTTTTGGTTGGGAGAGTATCGCTGCCATCTGTCCTCTGGGAGCTATTGAAACCTTTCTTGCCTCAAAGACTATTTTTCCCCGTGCGCTTATAGTGCTTGTGATACTCATTGGTGTTGGCGTGGTGCTTGGCAAGGTATTTTGCGCTTGGCTGTGCCCCGTGCCGCCTCTGCGTAAGTTTTTTACGTTCAAAAACCCCTTTAAGAAAGAGGGAGAAAACGCCGAGTCAGGAAACAAGAGCTCTAGGCTGAGCGGTGAGAGTGTCAAGAGCTCCAAGCTGAGCGCCAAGAGCGCCAAGAGCGCCAAGCCGAGCAGCGAGAGTAAGGCGACTGCTGCTCTCGCCAGCGAGATAAAAATACCTGAGTCTTGTGATTCCGCAAAAGATCCAGCAGCCTGTCCGTCAGGGTGTACCAGCTGTGCCGAGAAACGTAAAAAATTCGACTCCCGCCACGTAGTGCTGGGTGGCGCACTTGTCTCAACTGCCATTTTTGGTTTCCCCGTTTTTTGTATCGTGTGTCCGGTTGGCCTCACCTTTGCATCAATCGTAGCGCTTTGGCGACTGGTGGGCTTTAACGAGCCCTCATGGGCGCTGCTTATATTTCCCCTAATTATTATTGTCGAGCTTTTTGTGCTCAAAAAATGGTGCTTCAAGTTTTGTCCGCTTGGTGCGGTTATGTCGCTCATGAGTATTCCCAACCGCTTGTTTAGGCCACGAGTTGATAGCAGCAAATGTCTGCGTGAGCAGGGCGGTGAGTGTACCGTTTGTGTTTCGGTGTGCGAGGAAGGGCTTGACCCACACTTTAGCGACGGCATGCATGAATGCACCAAGTGTGGCGTGTGTAAGGAGGAGTGCCCCGCTCAGGCAATCTCGATTCCGCTGTATGCGCCTGCTGCCAAGCACGCCCCTCCAAAAGACAAGCCAGCCCCGAGCACCTAGGTTAGTCAGGCACTACAACAACTGCGGCAGCACACGTGCTGCCAAAACGTGCTGCCAAGCTTGCTGCCAAAACCTGCTCCCAAAACGTGCTGCCAAAAACAGCTTAAACCTTTCTGAAATCAGTGAGCAGTACCTCCTGCCTCAACAGAGCCGTGCTATAATTCATACTAATTCTCTTACGGTGATGAGCGCTTTCTCTGCAAAGGCGGCGCTCATAGTTCGAGCTTGAATGGAGGGTGCGGTGCAATATCGAAAACTAGGCACAGCAGGTGTTGAGGTTTCGGCGCTGGGGTTGGGGTGCATGCGCCTGCCTGCGCTTGACAACGTTACGTCCTCGGCGAATATAAACGAACCTGCCGCTATCGAGCTTATCCATCAAGCTATTAACGGAGGCATTAACTATTTGGACACCGCCTATGTCTATCACCAAGAAAGAAGTGAAGAAGTGGTGGGCAAGGCGCTTGCTGGTGGGTATCGAGATAAAGTGCAGCTGGCTACCAAGTTGCCTTTGGGAATGGTCAAGGAGCAAGCAGACTTTGATCGTGTTTTGAATACCTCGTTGCTCCGCCTTGGCACCGACCATATTGACTTCTATCTTTTTCATGGCATTGGCGCAAGCCTCTGGAAAAAGATGTGCGACCTTGAACTTTTGGGGTGTGCCGAAAAAGCAAAAGCCGACGGACGCATTGGCAACATTTGCTTCTCCTTCCACGGCGAATACGAGGCATACGAGCAAATTATCAACGGTTATGACCACTGGGATATGGCTCAGGTTATGTACAACTACATGGATATCGAAAATCAGGCGGGTGCCAAAGGCGTCGAGCTTGCCGCCTCGAAAGGTATTGGTGTGGTTGCGATGGAGCCGCTGCGAGGCGGCAAGCTCGCCAAACCCATTCCTGCTGTTGAGGCATTTCTTAAAGAGGAGGGCTACTCATCGAGTTTTGTTGAGCTGGCCTTGCGTTTTGTATGGGATACTCCGCAAATAGGCGTTGCCATCTCTGGCATGACTACGCTTGAGCAGCTCAATGAAAATCTGAGCTTTGCCGAGCGTGCGCTTGCAGGAGGGCTTAGCTCCGAAGAACATCAGCTCATCAAAAAAATACGAGGCATCTATGCTGCTCAAGAGGGCATTCCTTGTACGGACTGCGGTTATTGTATGCCATGCGAGTACGGCGTAAAGATTCCTTTTGCCTTTGAGCTTTATAACGAGAAGCTCATTTATGGTATCGAGGAGGAATCCCGCCGCGTCTACAATCTTTGGTCAAAAGGCCCTGCGGAGGGCTGCATCGAATGTGGCGAATGTGAGCCCAAGTGCCCGCAAGATATTCCCATCAGCGAATGGATGCCCAAAATTGACGCCGAACTTTCGGAAAAATAAGTAGGAAAACAGGTGGTAGCTGTGGTGTGGGATTTGTACAACAATTTGCGCAAAACCATAAAGCCATGCAACCTAATTGCCCTTGGTGGGGTTTTGTTAATACGTTTGGAGTTACTAGGTGCAGTGTGATTTAGAACAAGTAGTACGCGAGCACGGAGATATGGTTCTTCGTATTGCTCGGTCAAACGTGGGCAATAAGGCAGACGCTGAGGACATTTTTCAGGAGGTCTTTATCCGTCTGGTTCGCTCTATTGACAAGATTAACGATGAGGAGCATTTGCGGTATTGGCTTATTAGGGCAACCACCAACCGGTGCAAAAGCTTGTTTGCCAGCGCCCAAAAGCGCAATGAACTTGCAGTTGAGCAGTTGCCAGAAACGGCGTCGATGAGCGAAAGCCCGTTTGACGAGCCAGACACACCAGCAACTGATGCCCTGCAAAAGCTCCCAGAGAAGTACCGCACCGCCATGTATTTGTTTTATTTTGAGGATAGGTCGGTAAAGGAGATTGCAAAGATTCTTGAGAGCAGCGAAGGAACGGTAAAGTCGCAGCTTTCAAGAGGGCGCAAAATGCTCAAAGAGACCTTGGAGAAGGTGCAAGATGTTTAAGGAACAGTATCAACAAGAAATGCAAGACACACACGCCTCTGAGGTGCTGATTGCTGATACTTTGAAAAAAATGCAAGCGGAGCAGGAAAAACTTCAGGCTGAACAGCTGGGTGAGAGGCCAGCGCAGGTTCGACCCCTAGCGCAGCCGCAGCCAACGCAGCCAGCGCAGCCGCAGCCAACGCAGCCGCAGCCAACGCAGCCAGCGCAGCCACAGGCCCAACAGCCTGCCCAATCACAGCGCACCGCCAAAAAACCTCTGTTCTTTAGAGCAGCCTTGCCCCTTGCTGCCTGCCTCATTTTTGCCCTTGTAGGCGTACTTGCTGTTCCGCAGATTGCGGGATTGCTTGGGCAAAACACGCAGGCAGGTTATGACTTTCAGCCTGTCAACGGAAAGGTTTCCGTTGCTGGTGGGCTCCAATTTGGAAGCATTGGCCAGCAGCAAGGTGGCCCAGAAACAGATCTCAAGTATGCCGAGTGCCCCAGAGCCTTTTTGCCTGAAGGCATTCTTGATGCAACGCCCACTACATTTGGCACGTATTTGGTCTATCTTGGCTTTGACAAAGAGCAGGCAAAGTATTACGCGGCGTATCGCGAGGACAATACGAGCAAAACGTGGGTGCTGCTTCAGTCAAACGCTCTTGATGATACGGGCGACCCAAACAAAAACGCCAACAGCAATAAAAACAGCGAGGCTCACTTTATAGAAACACTCGAGGCGTATTTTGCTAAGAACGCCTAACAAAAGTAAGGGAAGGTGTGGGAAACAATGAAAAAAAATCTAAAGCAAAAAACACTGGCGTGCGTACTTGCGCTTGTCCTGGCGGCATCAACCGCTCTTGTTGGCTGCGTAAAAGGCGAGATCGACGACCGGCCAAAGCAGGATATGTCTGCGCTGGTAACCTCGCTCAGAGATAAATACGGGCAAGAGGACGAAAACGAACTCTTTCTTGGAGATGCGCTGGTAGTTGCCCGCGACCATCACTTTGTTATTGAGCATGATTTTGATCCTGTTGACCTTGGATTCGAGAGTTACGACCAGGTTGCTGCCCTCTACTATGATGCAGAGCTCACACAAGATGTTTCATCAACCTACGACTGGGTGGGCGAGGGCCACAAATCCTACGAAATCTCTCCAGGAAGATATACAGGCAACAGAATCTACATATCTGACGATGACAAAGACCACTATCTCTATGGCTCTGAGGAAGAGTCGAGTTACCTTTTTGAAAAGCCATATGAGGAAGATTGGGGCAACCTTGGCAAGATGTATCTGGCTACGTTTGTTGACTTAGAGACGGGCGAAAAACTTGACAAGCCAATTGTGCAACCGATTATTGTCAAAGGAGAGTTGGCTATTCCTAAGCTTTCTATGGAAATAGACGACGATGGCACTGTTTGGTTAAAGTGGAACGAAGTTAAAGACGCTAAGGAATACTATGTTCTCGAAATACCTTACGACAAGGACAACAAAGCGCAACTTGATAGTGCGCATTTGATAGGGCACACCTCTGACACCAAGTGGAAAAGTAGGCCTCGAACAGATACTGATGGCAAATTTGCCATAAACCGAAGTTTTGAAACGTATGAAGTTTCGGAAGATGACTGGCTCAATACAAACAAAGAATCAGTTAAATACTACGAGGAGCAGCACGGAACAGACCACGTTGTTGTACTCGATGACCGCAAGGCAAATAGATTCTTTTGCGTGATTGCCGTCAACGAAGAAGGTATGTCAACATATTCTCGCATGCTAGACGTCAAAGACATTGCTCCGCTTGCTCCGGCATCAATTGCTTTTTACATGGAACGGTCTTCTGCGGACGGTTTCAAAAAATATGTTGAGGACGGTGTTATCAGCAACTTGCCGGCCTATCGCTGGATTGTTATGTGCAATGGTGTGCTCTCGCAGCGACTCATTAACTATGATTTTGATGCAGCCAGCATTGAATCGCAGCTTTATGGGGTTTTAGACGATGACGGCATGCCAACTGAGGCGTATCGTAGAGATGTACTTGTGGTTCCCTATGTGCTTGAGGGTGCTGCACTGAGCGGTAAGGTTGTAGTTGAGGAGTACGATGAAAAGAACTGGAAAGCCCAACTCGAGCAGGTAAAAGCACGTCAAGATGCCTTGCGGAGCAAGACGGGTGACGTGCGTCGCGAGATAACCTTTGAAGAAGGGAACGACGCTGATACCCCCGACAGCACCTCTGAGGGAACCTCTGATGACAAGAACAAAGATAAACCTAAAGATGATCCTCAGGGCAGCGACAAAGATAAGCCGAAAGATAATCCCAAAGACGAGCCTCAGGATAAGGACGAACCAAAAGACAAACCCAAAGAAGAGCCCAAGAAGCAGCCAGAAAAAGGCAATGACACGCAGGTTGTTGTTGGGGACACCGCCGTTACTGCCAACAGTGCGCTGAGCGAGTATCTGGCAATCAACATGCTGAGTGGTGCTTCGGTCATTGACTTGAGCCTATTCCCCGAGGCGCGCAACCAAGACTACCTTATTGACGCATGGGGAGAAGCCTTTTATCAAAACCCGCTTATTTTAGGAGTGTCAGATGTGGGCGCTTCTTATGACGGCAAAACGCTGTACATCGAATACGAGGACGACCAAAAATCTCGTGAGAAAAAGCAGGGCGAGATTGCTAAAAAGGCTGATACCGTGGTTGCTGAGATTATCACTACCACTATGACCCCGCGCGAAAAAGAGTTTGCCATTAACCAGTACTTATGCGACACGGTTACCTATGACATAGCGGCCTTAGATAACGCCGAGCAGTATGATTTTATGAAGGTTGACAGCGAGTTTTACGACTCCTTTACTGCCTATGGTGCGTTGGTAAATGGCGTGGGCGTGTGTGCCAGCTATTCGGCGGCTTTTAAGGTTTTGGGCGATGCTGCTGGTCTTGAAACCGTGGTTGTGACGGGCTATCTCAATGGTTCGCTTGGGCATGCGTGGAATCGCATCAACCTAGGCGACGGGCACTGGGTAACTATCGACAGCACCAACAACGACGTTGACATTGTGTCAAATGCCCTTTTGAACGTTCCCGATTCTGCTATTTCTACCACGTTGGTCGAGGACACGATGTGGATTATGGACGATTCCATTGCACAGTACACCAACGAAAGCGACGAGGACGAGTATTATCGTGTTGAAGGAATGTTCTTTGACCAAGATGCTGTAGTTGACGAGATAGTCACGCAGCTTGCTTCCAAGGAGCTTGTTGTGGTTCGTACGGATTATCGTTTGAACGACAACCAGTTCTATGCGATTGGCAAAAAAGTTGCCGAGAAAACTGGAAACACCGGTGTTTCGGGCTTTTACTGGATGGGCGTTGTTGCGTTTGCAACAGACCCTGCTCTGCTGAGGTAATTTGCGGAGGTAGTAGCTGATTATTCCAAGGGTCAGGGATTTATGAAAAGCCCTGCTGAGAGCCCCTGCTCAAGCCGAAAGGCTTGAGCAGGGGCTTCATTATGGCACTTTGGTGACTAAAAGGTTTTGTCACCAAAGTGCCACCATTATGAGAGCGAGCGCAGGGCCAATGCGCCGTTTCAATATATTATGGGATTTTGCAGCTTTTTTATTACTTTTGTGGTAAAATTGCTAAAAAATGAACACATTTGTCTGAGAGGGCTGATGTGCTCGAGTTTTTGCACGTACACTACTAAAAATGAAGCAGGTGCAGACAAAGGAGCTGGTTGGTGGATCAGCACAAAAGAAACGAAGTAATCTTTTGATGGGGAAGAGCAAAAAAGCAAGGACGCTTTTGAGGTTGCCGGCAATGGTGGCACTGGCTTTGTTGCTTGCGCTCGCACCTGTGCCGTTTTCTCCCTTTGCGCCTCAAGACGCCTATGCGGTAAGCGATGCCACAACCATTGACCTTGCCGACACTAACAATAACGCAAACTACCCAGGGTATTGGACTGCCAACAACGCAGGAAGCCTAACTTATCGCATACACAGTGATGTAACAATAATTGGCAATCTAGCTGGTCCTTCGCTCACGCTTGACATCGACCCCGGGGTGACGGTTACCTGGCTGGCCAACTATGAAGCAACTGCAGGCGGAGCATTTGTAGGCCTTGAGGGCGACGGAACGCTTATAATTGCCGAGGGTGCGTCGGTGATAAACACGTATAACGGTGCCGCCATCAACGGACAAACTGGATCATATGAGCTCATTGTACGTGGCGAGGTGGGAGCTAATACGGGGGCTGCAATTGCTGCGTCAGGAACAAGCGCTACGGTAACTATCGAGGGAGATGCACTGGTTTACTCCTCAAGCGGCAGCACTTCTGACGGAACCATCTCTATGGGCGGCGCGAATTCAACGGTAGTGATAACAGAAAACGCTGTAGTAGAAGCACGGGCAACAGGAGCCGGTGGTTACGGTGTATCAACAAATGGCACGGTTATTGTTTCTGGAAATGCCCAACTGAGAACCTTTGCCACGCAAGGGCGCGCCATTAATCTTATTGGCAATGGCACTCCCAAAGCCATCATTGAGGGCGGTTTGGTAGAAGCAACAGCTCTCGGTGGTATTGCTATCAGTACGGCAAGCTCAGGTGGCGGCAACAACGCATCGGTTGAGGTAAAGGGCGGCACGGTTTGGGCGGCAGGATATAGCACCACCACTCTCAGCGGCAACGCTATTCGTGTAAATGGCACAAACTCTACCGTGACGGTAACGGGAGGGTTGATTTATTGCGAATCAACTTCCACCGGCACAGGAGCGGACAACTCAGCAATTTATCTTAATGGTGGTACCACGGGTACCGCGCAAAGCATTACGGTAAGTGGCGATGCCAAGATTCAAGCATGGGGCTCTGGAAGCGCTATTGGTGTTTCGGGAGCAAATGCTACCGTTAACGTGAGTGGTGGTCAGATTTCTGCCAAGCAAGGTCTGGGGATTCGGACAACAAATGGTGGCACCACTACTGCGGTTACCGTAGACGGCGGCTTTGTCTTTTCCTATGGCACGGGAACTCCGTCGGGCACTAACCTCAACAGCACTATTTGGGTGACGTCGGGCAATCTAAGCATTACTGATGATGCTGTAGTGGTGGTGTGGACTCCACAGGAACCGAGCTTTAACCCTACACCAATAACTGACGAATATTTGGCAAACACGGATGACCGTCTCGCTTATACGCTTCCCGGTGCAGAGGTGTTCTGGGATACCGAATTTATTGATTTAGAAACCTTTCCTCTGAGTGGCATTCGCTATGAAGGAGCAAGCACGGGCGCAGGTGGCTTTTTTGATTTGACCGACCGAGCATTTGTCTTGAGCTGCAAAATCATGGTTGACCCTGAGCTGGTAGACTTTGGCGCTATCCCACGTCCCTATACGCAACCTCCTGCCCAGACCGTAACTGTTTACAACATAGGTACGGGCCCGGTATCGCTTGTTCAGCCAGGGGCACCTCTTGATTATTCTGTTTCAGACCTTTTAGAGACGTTGCTTCTGGACTTTGCTGATGCGACAACCTTTACCGTACGTCCTGATGCAGAACTTGGGCTAGGCACCTATGAGAGAAACATTACGGTGAGTGGGTCAAACTCCGACGGCATTCAAGTGTTGGGAACTCCCAGTGCCGATGTAGAAGCAACTTTTACGGTGCTACCCTCTGAGGACTGCTTTATCATTGAATTCACTACCGAAAAACAAATTGGTACTACCACCATTACCGAATCAACAGACCCCAATGAGCCAAGCACCATCACGGTTGTTGTTTCCGCAGATGCAGATCTTAAGAACCTAGAAATCACCTCTATCCTTCCGTCTGATTATGCCTACATAGACCCCGATCATCAAGCGGGCCAACCGCACGATTTCTCAACGCCAGTTACTTACGTGGTTACCGCAGAGGATGGGGAAACAACAAGAACCTACATTGTCTACGTAATACAAGAAGAGCCGCTGGCCCTGCATCTTTTGACGGCAAGCGCCAACGCTGGCGGTAGTGTAACGGGCACGCCAAGCGGTATCTATGCAGCAGGAGAGCCCATTTCTGTTACGGCAGTGCCAAGCTCTGGCTATCACTTTACGGGCTGGACGGTTGATGGGGTAGTGATTCCCGGTGGCAATACGGCAAATCCTGCCAGTTTTGATATGCCTGACAATGCGGTTACTATTACGGCTAACTTTGCTCCGAACGATGTCCCAGGTGATGACCCCGATGACCCCGGCGATGATCCTGCTGATGACCCCGGCGATGATCCTGCTGATGACCCCGACGACCCCGACGACTCTGACGAGATTCTTGTTCCAGAAACGGGAGACGTTAAGGGGCCGTGGGGCTACAGCGTCGCTCTCTTATTCCTTCTCGGACTTGCCTTCATTTCTCTTTCAGTAGAGATGCGAGAGAGAACTGCCCGCCGCCCAAGGCACTTAGCCTAGCAAACCTAGCCTAGTCAGCTCCCTTGAACGCCCGCTTGCCGCAGGGCAAAAAGGGAACAGACACAAAGAAATAACAGGCTAGCTCAGTTTCTCTGGCTCAGAAAGAAACCACTCTAACATAAGGACGTAAAATCGCATTTTTAGACTATTTTGAGAGGCAATTCCTTTATGTAGTCTTTGTTTTGTTGGACTGATACAGAATACAGAACTTCTTAGCAAAATCTGCTATCATTTGAAAAGGAAAGCGTTACAGATTCTTTTTCTGTCTTCTGTTGGCAAATCGTTCAGGAGGTTTACATGCAACACATTGCAACTCTCGCTCTCAGCCTAAAGCCTTCCGAAGAGCTATGTTTAAGCCCCAACCTCTTGGGTGCGTTAGGGCCCTCTCTGCAGGGCGTTCTCATGGAGCATGTAATCCCATCGTATGCGGCAGAGTTGCATCAGCTACCGTTTAATCCCTACAGCCTCTATTGCCTATGGGACAAGACAGAAGGTGTTGTCACCTGGCGCATTAACACGCTTACAGATGAGGCTTACGAACAGTTGCTCAAGCCTCTGCTTGGCATTGATTCAGTCACTGTACGAAGCATTGGTGCCACCCTCCCTGTCACGGCAACAACGAAGACGACCATAGAGTTAAAAAGCCTCACCGACATGATTCACAACTCTGCTGACACTAAGGCTAGCCTGTTCTTTCTCACCCCAACTGCCTTCAAAAGTGCGGGTGCTTATGTCTTTATGCCCACCGTTCGACTTATATTCCAAAACCTGCTCATGCATTACAATCAAGTCTATGAGGGCGACAAGGAAATCGATCAGGACAGTATCGACTACATGGACGCACACACGAGGATTACTGCCTACAACCTGCGCTCAAGGTATTATTCTCCTATGGTAGGCGCTTCGGCTTCCAGGAAGATACCTGGATTTATGGGCACTTTGTCTTTAAGTACCGACGGACCACAGGCGCTTACCGGTCTTGTGCAAATGCTTTTGAAGTTCGGCGAATATGCAGGTGTTGGCATTAAGACATCCATGGGTATGGGGGGTATGATATACAGACAGGCTCCCAACCAGCTAAAGACACGCACAGCGCAAGGGGAATGAGGGAACATGGTGCAAGACAAGGTAGAATTGGCTTTTGGCGCGTTGCTGCACGATATAGGAAAGATAGTGTATCGCGGAAGCTCGTCAAGCGGTACACACTCAAAACTCGGTGCCGCTTTCATCTCCGAAGAAGTTGCAGCCTTGAACAGTGGTTTTGATGGAGAAATCGGCAAGAAGATAGTGGAGCAGATACGCTTCCATCACGCAAGTGAGATGTCGGCCACAAAATCGCTCTCAGGCAACTCTCTTGCTTGGATAACCTACTTTGCCGACAACATATCGGCAGGCATGGACAGGAAAAACGAAGGGGGAGACGACCAGGCAGCCTTTTTTGACCGCGGAGTCAAGCTGAGAAAGATATTTAACATTATTAACGGGCACACGGATGACAACACAATCGAACACGAGGACTACAACAGCATCCGCGAGCGCATCAAGGGCGGGCTGGCAGGTATCGAGGTTTCAGCACGGGGGATCAACTCGCTATTGAACCTGCTTGAAGCCACGACGCATGCTGTGCCCTCGTCGACAAATATGGCAGAGCTCGTCGATGTCTCGCTTTTCGACCATGTGAAGACAACGGCAGGCATAGCAGCATGCATTTACGAGTATTTTGCCGAGCAGGGAACGACTGACTATAAGAAAACCTTGTTTGACAAGCAGGAATCACAGGAGATGTATAGCAGGAACATGTTTCTGCTCTATTCGTGGGACATGAGCGGCATCCAAAGCTTCATCTACAACATTAGCGGCGATGGCGCTCTCAAGCAGCTGAGGGCTCGCAGCCTCTATCTGGAAATGATGCTCGAACACACCGTCGACGAACTGCTCGACCGACTGGGATTAAGCCGTGCCAACCTGCTGTATACCGGCGGCGGCCACGCCTACATGCTCCTGCCGAATACCGAGAACGTGAAAGCGTTGATCGAGGTCTTCAAGGAAGACTTGCAGGCTTGGCTGCTTGAGCATTACAGGACTGATCTCTATTTGGCTGGCGATTGGGTGGAATGTTGCGCTGACGATCTTGCTAACAGAGGCGAGGACAAGCAGCGCTACCGCAACCTGTACCGCCGACTATCACAGAAGCTAACAGATGAAAAGGCAGCACGCTATTCGTCGACGACAATAAAAGAACTGAACCATGGCAGCGTAGCCAGCTTGGATTACGGCCGCGAGTGCACCGAGTGCCTACGCTCTGACCTGCATATCAACAGCGAGGGAAAATGTACGATTTGTGCTGCACTTGGGCGCATATCAAAAACCCTGGTGGAAAAGGATGTGTTCGTGGTTACTGGGGCAGACCCACCGGAAGCAACGGCTGACTCCACAAACGAGCTCGATAAAACCTGCTTGATCCTGCCTTTCGACAGAGTGCTGTCGATGTATTCTGTCGAGGAGTACAAAATACGTCCGCCTGAAGGACTGCAGCGTATTTATACCAAAAATAACTGGCATACTGGCATCGACCTCGCCACGCATATCTGGATGGGTGACTATACGGCAAAACAGGAAAGGGAAGAAGGTATCAGAACCTACGCAAAAAACAGTTCCACGCTTGAGAATGGATTAGGAATCGAACGTCTTGGGGTGCTTCGCGCAGATGTCGATAATCTCGGCGCCGTGTTCGCAGGCAGCTCTTCGGAGGGCACGATCAGCGGATTGCCGGACAACAAGATATCTATCAGCCGCACCGCGACCCTCAGTCGGGCATTGAGCTATTTTTTTAAAGCCCAAATAAATGAAGTCCTAGCAGCTAAGAACTATGAGATGCAGATTGTCTATTCTGGCGGCGACGATATGTTCATCATTGGCAACTGGAGCGATATCATTCATGCTGCGCTAGAGATTCGAAGGGCGCTTGACGAGCTCACGGGCAACGGCTCACTCACGATAAGCGCAGGCATCGGCATGTTTGACAGCAAGTACCCCATAGCCCGCATGGCTTCAGAGGTTGGCGAGCTGGAGGACTGTGCTAAACAGTACCCCAACAAAGAAAACGCGATGCCCACTAAAGATGCCATAGCCCTCTGGTCTGCGCAGGCAGTCTTCAGTTGGGACGAGTTTATAGATAATGTTCAGACAAAGCATAATGAGGTAGCACGACTCTTCGATAAGAATGAAAAAGGGAAGGCGTTTATTTATCGACTGCTCGACTTGCTGCGAAATACCGAAGACGAGATATCATTTCCCCGCTTGGCATACTTGCTCGCCAAGAGCTTTGAAGACGACAAAGAACATGGCACGGAGGCAAGCAGAAAGATTTATGATTGGGCTTCGGATAAGCACGAGCGCAAGTATCTGGTTGCTGCGATTGAATGGTATGTTTACAGTATCAGGGAGAGAGGATAAACGATGGAAGAAATTAAACCGGTGGTGCTGCTAAAGTTCGATGACGACAGTCAGCTTGATGACACAAGCTTTGCCCTTTATGCTGAAAAGCGAATTAGCAAAACCAGTGAGAATGGCGCAAAGGTTCTTAGATACCCCGCACTCAGCATGACAAAGCTTCGCAATATCTATGGGCTGATAACGAACATTTACACAAAGATTAACACTAAATCTGATTTTGAGAAGTACCTACCAGAGATTCAGTATCTCAAAGTCAAGATGGCCTATGATGCTGGCAGGGCGCAAGACCGAGGGGAAGGGATAAAAAGCTTCTTGGACGAAACGCACTTGATGAAAGCAATTGATTACATAAAGACTTACGAGCAGTTCTTGCTCTACTGCCGCTATGCTGAAAGCCTGGTGGCCTATTTTGTGTACTACGGTGGAAAGGACTAAGGGTATGAGCTACACCAAAATAAGGATAACCGGCACCATTGAAATTAAGACCGGCCTGCACATCGGAGGAGACGATTCCTTCAGCGCCATAGGCGCTATTGACTCACCTGTGGTGCGTGACCCGCGCACCCGCGAGCCTGTCATACCAGGATCAACACTCAAGGGCAAACTTCGCACACTTCTAGCAAGAGAAAAGGGTACCGTACCAGCAAAAGGAACAGCAGGTTTTGAGAATGACTGTCCGGAAATAAAGCGTCTCTTTGGATCCAGCTCAGACACCAGCAACGCCGAGTGCACGGGCATACAAATGTCTCGACTTCAGTTCTCGGATTGCTTTCTAGAGAACAAGAAAGATCTTCCACAGATTTTCGAGAACAAGTTCGAGAACACCATCGACCGTCTCAGCTCTGTTGCTAATCCCCGTCAGATCGAGCGTGTTGTGCGTGGAGCCGAGTTTGGCCTGGAGATTATCTACAACGTCGAAGACCACGAGCAGCTGGAAGAGGACTTTGAAAACATCGGCACAGCCATGAACTTGCTTGAGAATGATTACCTCGGTGGCGGTGGCACACGCGGTAATGGGCGTGTGCTATTTAAAGACCTGAAGGCCGAACCAGTTACCGGCGACCTCAAGATGACCGTTCCAGAGCTGAAGAACTGAAGTGCTCCATGGATACCAAGACAGTAAAGCTCAACTTCTTGACTCCGGTGCATTTTGGCGATGGAAGGCTTTCCGACAGCAAGAGCACCTGCGATGCCGCAACACTGTTCAGCGCTCTGTTCATCGAGGCGCTTCGCCTCGGCCTCGACAAGTCGTTGCTTGAGGCTGCGACTTCGGGTGATCTCACAATAAGCGATGCATTGCCCTTCGTCGGAGACACCTATTACATTCCCAAGCCGATGATGGCTCCAGGTGTCTTTGCAGACACAGAACAACTAACCGCAAGCACAGGCGACTCAATAGCCAAGAAGGCTTTTAAAAAACTCAATTACATATCAGCTGGTCATTTAGGTGCTTACTTAGCGGGAACGCTTGACCCCGCATGCGAGCTTCGTCAGATGAAGCTTGGAGTCTCCGCTGTGCAGACCAAGGTCAATCTTACTCGTGAGCACAAGGATGATGCCGAACCCTATCAAGTTGGCAGCTTTTCCTTTGAGCAAGATGCAGGCCTCTATTTTATAGCCCAAGGCTCCTTTGTTCTGGAACCCCTGCTCGAACAGCTACAGTATTCAGGAATTGGAGGCGAGCGCTCGTCCGGCTATGGGCGCTTTACCTATTCGATAACCGAAGATAATCCTCTGAAGCAGGCTTCCGACAGTCTCACGGGGATTGCGCGTGAAAACTGTTTCATCCTGTTGTCGTCCTCTGTGCCGACCGCCAGCGAGACTTCCGAAGAGCTTTTTTGTGGGGCACGCTACCTGCTTGTACGGAAAGGCGGGTTTGTGCAGTCTCAAACCCACAGCGCCAACCTGCAGAAAAAGCGCGACCTTTATGCTTTTGCTGCTGGCTCGGTATTCAAAAAGAAGTTCGCAGGCAGCATTTTTGATGTGAACAAGACATCGAACGCCCACCCCGTGTACCGATATGCACGGGCTATGTGGATGGAGGTGTAGCTGATGAGCACGACTAACTACAAGGTCACCTTGACAGCTATCGGCCCGGTGCATGTTGGCACAGGAAACCAATATGGTAAGAAAGACTATTATCTGCGAAACGGAAAGATTACTGTTCTCGATGCCGCCGAGTTTGTCTCGAAGCTGGACGCGCAGCAACTTGAAGCATATTGTGAATTCCTGAAAACCTCCTCTTCAGACGGGCTGCAGGATTTCTTGGACAGACATAATTTGTCCGGCATTGCAGATCAGGCAGAGGCATACCACTTCGACTTGGGGCTAAGAAGAGGGACATATCAATACTTTGATGTCTATGAGTTTACCAAGGATGTCTATGGTTGTCCTTACGTGCCGGGCTCGACATTCAAAGGAATGCTACGAACAGCCATCCTCACCGATATTATCAGCAATGATAGAAACCCTTTTGAGCAGCTATACGATAGGCGCGAAGTGCAGGGCAAATCTCGACAAAGCCAACCCAGTAAAAACATAGAAAAGGAGGCCTTCTGTTGTGAGATTCCTGATCCAAGCAATCCCAAAGAAGCAAATGACATCATGCGCTATCTTTCGGTTTCTGATTCAGAGCCGCTTTCTGTAAGCGACTTGGTGTTGGTCAAGAAGTATGACAAGTTCTCGAAAAAAGATGCAGGGACGCATAAGCGCCAGATGGGCAGACTATCAGGCCCTGAATACTACGAGGGCAATAAACTGAATATCTATCGGGAGAGTCTAAAGCCAGGCACAAAGATAGAATTCACTCTGAATATTGACGAGCGTATCAACAAGCATCTCAAGCTCGATCCGGCTAGCTTGCGTGCGATATTGCAGCAGTCTTACGATCTTTACAACGAGTGCTTTTTGAGCCGCTTTGACGTTGATGACAGCTCGGGCACCAGCCCAGATGGCAGTTCGAGCGGAGGTTCAAGCCGTGCAGGCCTGGGCAACGACGGAAAATGCCGCTACGTCGCTCAGACCGGCCCTGCCGCTGGCTCGCAATGCCCAAACAAGGCAGTTAATGGTACGGGATACTGCGGAATACACAAATGCAAGGCAAGTCAACCTGTCGAAGGGTCAGACGAGGCGGAAGCCACTCAAGAACTAATCTGCTACCTCGGAGGCGGAGTGGGGTTTGGCAGCAAGACTGTAATAAACGCCCTGTTCGAGGATGACGAGACCCGCCTAGAAGAAACAGCGCACATTCTCTATAGTCAGTTTCCTACCAAAATTGATGAATCACTACCCAAAAACAAAATCTTGGGTGGCTTTGTGCGCAATGCGGGCTTTGAGCCCATGACTGCGGAATACGACGGAAACGGCAAGCTTAGAAACGGCAAGCTTAAAAAAGCAAAGAACGACCCCCGCCACTGGCGCTATAAAGAACTCGAGGTATCCCCGCCCACCCTCAAGCTTGGTGAGATTGGCAGCAAGCTCTACCCCATGGGCAAATGCCGCATCGAAATTAAGGAGCTGAAATGACCGTTCTATTCTCCCCTATAGGCACCGCCGATCCTTTGTCCCAGCTTGGCGACGGTCCTATGCTGCACATTGTGCGCCACCATCAGCCAGAGAAGGTGGTTCTATTCCTCTCACCAGCAATGGCAGAAATCCATCACCAAGATGGGCGTTACACCAAAGCGATTGAACTATTAGCTGAGAGCGCTGGTCAAAAAGCACCGTGCGTGGAGCCCCATTTTTCTGAACATTCTGACGTCCATGTCTACGATCACTACATTGAGGAATTCGAGGCCATACTCGAAAAAATTGAATCTAGCAACAAGGGCGCTCAAGTACTCGCAAACACCTCGTCGGGGACTCCTGCCATGCAGCAGGCACTTGTGGATCTGGATGCCTTTGGGCGCCATAACCTAAAAGCCCTGCAAGTCGCAACTCCAAGAAAGGGGCCAAATGAGCGCTATGACCGTGAGGAGTCGAACGATTTTGACCTCGATACGCTTTGGGAGCTGAATCCGGATAATTTTTCTGATGCAGAAAGCCGCATCCTGGAGGTTTCTTCACTGAACTTCAGCGACAGGTTGCTAAAAGACAACATCCTTGAATTGATTGAAAACTATAATTATGCCGCCGCATCTAAGCTTGCTTTTCAGGTAAAGAGCATGTCGCACAAGACGAAGGAACTGATCGAGGGAGCTGAGGAACGGCTCAACCTAGATGGTTCGTGCTGTGCAAAAGCCTTTGGCGGTACCGAGGTAGCCTACGACCCTTCGAAGCAACTCTTTGAATACCTCAATATGCTTGAAGTTCGTTTGCAACAAGAACAATGGGCAGACTTTACCCGTGCGCTTACACCAGCCATAACTGAGACTATGTTGGCGCTGCTAAGTCCGGTTCTGCCTGAGGAAAAATTTCTCAAAAGCGGCGTAGCAGAGCGCCTCTTCGATACGGAAAAGATTAACGCAGATGAAAAGCTACGCACTGTCCTCGGTGAAAAAGATCCTACGAAAAAAAATTATCTCAACAGCAGTGAGCTACTTAAGTTGATACGAGAATTCTCTAAGCAAAAGGAGATAGAGAAGTGTGAGAAACTCAGAGGCTTTGAAAAGGGTGCCAGGAACTATTTAGCTCATGAAATCAAAAGGGCGAACAAAAAAGCAATTGAGAAAATGGGCGGGTATTCCATAGAAGGAATACTCAAACTCCTTGTAGACCTCAACAAAGAGACGCTCGGACTTTATCAGCGGATAAATCGGATGATTGTAGAATCGCTGAAACAGGAAGGAGCCTGAACTGCCTCATATATACATATCTGAGAGCAATCAGAAAATTGGCTACAGCGAAGGCCAGCTTACCATCAAGAGTGTAAGCGACGGAAGCGAGCGCAAGCTGCCGTTTATGGATGTCAGCGGGATTTCTGTCTTTGGCAAGCCCCAGCTCTCAACTCAGCTCATCAGGGAGTGCCTCTCAGAAAACATCCCGATCAGCTTCTATTCGGATGACGGCCATTTCTTCGGGCACATCAGCTCGTCAGAAAGAATTGATCCTCTCAGACAAAAGAAGCAGATTTACCTTACAGACAACCAAGAGTTCTGCCTCTGTTGGTCGAGAGCCATAATTTCAGCAAAGATACAAAACAGCATTGCGCTACTGAGTTCATTCTCTGACGTATGCGAATTCGATTCAAGCGATATAAGGCACTTAAATCATTCCATGGCAAGCTTAGAGCTGGCAGACAGCGTTGAAATGCTCCTGGGTTTCGAGGGGAATGCCGCTAAAAACTACTTCGAATGTCTACCGAAATTGCTGCAAAATGAGGATTTCATATTCAGCGGGCGTAGCGCAAGGCCACCCAAAGACCCATTCAATTCTATGCTGTCATACGGTTACAGTATTTTTTACAGAAATATCATAGGCGCGATAGAGAGGCATGGCTTGCATCCATATTTTGCCTACATGCATAAACTGAAATTCGGTCATGCGTCATTGGCCTCAGACCTGATTGAGGAGTATCGAGCTCCGCTGATCGATAAGACAGTAGTTGAGTTGGTTAACTCCGGCGAGATTGAGGTTTCCGATTTCTACAAGAATGATGCGGGGGCGATCTATATGACGAAAAACGCATTAAAAATGCTCACCGACAGGTTCTCAGAAATAATCGCAAAGAACCAACAATATTTCGTTAATGGCGGTGACAAGAAATCCTATGGGTTTCAAGTCATGTTGGACAAAAAAATTACTAGCCTCATCCACGCAATTGAGAAGCGCGATGCAAGCATTTATAGACCTTTGGTCTGGAAGCTTGTCAGGCAATGAGTGTCCAGTCGGAAAAATCTTGCCTGACATTAGGTAAGATTGGCGGTTCATCTCCCGCAGATGATCTGTACTATGTCTTGATATTTTTTGACATTTCTGACGTCAAAAAATATCGGCTGCTCATCAGAATCTTAAAAAACTACAGCTTAAGGATCCAGAAATCCATCTTCGAAGCCCACCTCAAACGGGCTCAAATTAAGAAACTCGTAGAATCAATCGATAAGCTAATGTCATCGAAGAAGTACATCAACCCATCGGATAATGTAAGAATCTATAGAATCTCAGGAAACTGCGAGGTGACAGTTTTCGGCACATACGAAAGCACCACCCTTGAAGAGAACATATTCATCTGATGCGAGGCAAAATATGACCTCCTAGTTTTTCAACCTCGCTTTTCGCACCATTCAACGTTCCTGCGTACGGCTTTGGCAAGGGTGCTTAGCAAAACGCATTTTTCGATGCGACAAATTATTGTCTTATTTGCTAGAATGAGATGTATGGTGTTCAGAAAGCTCACATTCCACAAAGCACATTTGATCCAGAATGTCCAGAGAGCTTATGAACCCCAAACCCCGAGAGGGGACGAAAACACAAGCAACGAAGTTAATTATACACCATCTTCGTCTTGCTTATGAACCCCAAACCCCGAGAGGGGACGAAAACTGTTTGCGCTAAAACCTTTTGGGCAAACCAGTAGTGCCACGCTTATGAACCCCAAACCCCGAGAGGGGACGAAAACATTGCTTCAGGTTTCCACTGCATGACAAAATTGTACGCTTATGAACCCCAAACCCCGAGAGGGGACGAAAACAAGGCTTTAGCCGTTTTAGCCGTAATTGTGCGGTTCGCTTATGAACCCCAAACCCCGAGAGGGGACGAAAACTAGAAATTGATAAACATATCAACATCAATCTAATAAAAAGCTTATGAACCCCAAACCCCGAGAGGGGACGAAAACTAGAATTATGGTTCTTGCTTGTTGCCTTGACACCTTTGGCTTATGAACCCCAAACCCCGAGAGGGGACGAAAACACTCAAGCAGCTTTTCCTTGTCGATTGTGTTGTTCATGCTTATGAACCCCAAACCCCGAGAGGGGACGAAAACAGAAATTAAAAAGCAGACAAGCAACGAAGTTAATGCTTATGAACCCCAAACCCCGAGAGGGGACGAAAACCGTTATTTAGCTGTTTGTGTGGATTTTGTCCGACAAAGCTTATGAACCCCAAACCCCGAGAGGGGACGAAAACTCTTCCAGAAGAGAATTATAGTTTTCAATTCCATCTTCTACGCTTATGAACCCCAAACCCCGAGAGGGGACGAAAACAGTTTATATTCTTTGTCTGGAACATTGGCTAATAGACCTTCAAGCTTATGAACCCCAAACCCCGAGAGGGGACGAAAACATTGCAGCATACACTAGAATAATCTGCTGCTTGCCGCTTATGAACCCCAAACCCCGAGAGGGGACGAAAACTGCGATAGCCTCCGTTGGGTATGGCGTAGCAAGGTGCTTATGAACCCCAAACCCCGAGAGGGGACGAAAACATTGTCCAATCAATCATCTTTCAATCCTTTCAATGCTTATGAACCCCAAACCCCGAGAGGGGACGAAAACTCGGCAACCTTTCGCAAGTATTTCTCAGCTTCCCCTGAGTTGCTTATGAACCCCAAACCCCGAGAGGGGACGAAAACTGTGTTATTCATTTTGTTCTCCTTTTTTTCTGTGTCATCTATAAGCTTATGAACCCCAAACCCCGAGAGGGGACGAAAACAATATTTCTTGTGGCGGGATAAAATCCTCCCAAAAGCTTATGAACCCCAAACCCCGAGAGGGGACGAAAACAGTCTAGTCGGTTCGTTGAGCATTGCAGCATAGACTAGCTTATGAACCCCAAACCCCGAGAGGGGACGAAAACTTAATCGTAAACTCGATAGTTGAACCAGCAGGTACTGTTTCGCTTATGAACCCCAAACCCCGAGAGGGGACGAAAACATTGCTTGCTCATATGCTTGTTTTGGCGTTGCCTTAGCTTATGAACCCCAAACCCCGAGAGGGGACGAAAACAATCATAACGAAGTACCTTTTGTCACCGTGCGCCTTGTGCTTATGAACCCCAAACCCCGAGAGGGGACGAAAACAATCATAACGAAGTACCTTTTGTCACCGTGCGCCTTGTGCTTATGAACCCCAAACCCCGAGAGGGGACGAAAACGGGCGACATGGTAGCCTCGTAGGGCAGTGTGATGTTGCTTATGAACCCCAAACCCCGAGAGGGGACGAAAACTGTTGCCTCGTTAACAATGCGCTCAAGCGTTTCGAGCTTATGAACCCCAAACCCCGAGAGGGGACGAAAACGCTAAGTATCAACTCGATGTCGTTTACACATTGTTCTCGCTTATGAACCCCAAACCCCGAGAGGGGACGAAAACAATCAACCACGTCTTCAAACCACTCTCTTAGCTCTTCAACGCTTATGAACCCCAAACCCCGAGAGGGGACGAAAACTGGTTGTAGAATTGAGAGTAAGAGAAAGCAGATACACTGCTTATGAACCCCAAACCCCGAGAGGGGACGAAAACGACTGCTTAAAGACTTCCTCAATTAGCCTTTGCGGTTCGTTTAGCGCTTATGAACCCCAAACCCCGAGAGGGGACGAAAACAATGACCTGAACGCGCAGAAAAGACTTCGTAGCTTCCGCTTATGAACCCCAAACCCCGAGAGGGGACGAAAACTCCAGTCGTCTTCCCAAAGTTCAAAGGCTTGTTTGCTTATGAACCCCAAACCCCGAGAGGGGACGAAAACTCCTCGGTATCAGGCAATCGCACTGGCTCTGGCTTCGCTTATGAACCCCAAACCCCGAGAGGGGACGAAAACCCTCGTCAACGGTCATAATCATTTCTGCTCCCGTCGCTTATGAACCCCAAACCCCGAGAGGGGACGAAAACTTATTTCCAGCTATCGATGTTTCCAACTGCAAAGAGCGGCACGTTGCGCATCCAGCTTTCATTGCGATATCCTGAAAGGGAAAAGCGAAGCGCATTCATTCCTTTGTACTTCTCGTTGAATGCACGGAGGCTTTTTGAGCGCAGGTTTTCTTCTGCTTTGACTTCAATGGGATAGATTTGACCCTCATTTTGGACAAGGAAATCAATTTCGCCACGAGAATTTTCGGCAGACCAATAGAACGGTTGAACTTTACAATCGGATATGAGTTGTTGACAAACGAATTGTTCTGTGAGGGCACCTTTGAATTCCGTGAATATGGTGCTTCCGCTTATCACGCTATTTGAGTCGAGTCCTGCCATTGCTCCAAGCAGGCCCACGTCAAGCATGAAAAGCTTGAAAGAGGATTCGTCTGCATACGCTGAAAGCGGAATATCGGGCTTGGAAATGCGGCGAACGCAGGTGGCAAGCCCAGCTTCGGTAAGCCAAAGAATTGCCGAACGGTAGTTTTTCGCACGAGCACCTTCTTTGATGTGTCCAAATATGAATTTCTTGTTTTCTTGTCCCAGATGAGCTGGTATCGAGTCCAACGCAGCAAGGGTGTACTCTGTTTCGAGCGCAGTGAGATGTTTGGAAATGTCGTGGCGATAATCGGAGAGGATTTGGTTTTGAACTGTGCGCGCGCTTTCGGGAATACCGCTTTCCACAAACGCCGCGACTGCTTCGGGCATTCCGCCGATATAGTAATACTGCCGTAGTAGAGGAATAATCTTGGGGGAGAGCGCTGGTAGGGCAGCAACATCGCCGCCGTCAAAAAGTTCGCGGAGCAGCTGGTTTCCTGTGGCATCAAGGAACTCTCGGAAACTCAAAGGATACAAATCAAGTGTTGTGACATTGCCTACGGGGTAGCCTGTTCCTTGGTGGATGGTGAGACCAAGAAGCGACCCGGCGGCGGCTATCATTTGATTGGGAGCGTTCTCGCGAAAATACTTGAGTGAAGTTAGGGCTTTTGGGCATTCTTGTATTTCGTCGAAGACGATAAGGGTCTTGCCCTCAATTATGCGCTCTTTAGTTTCTGCTTGTATTCCTGTTAGAAGACGGGGGATATCGTAGCCTTCCTCGAAGAGCATGTTCATCGGGGTATTGTTGTCGAAATTTACGTAGGCAACGTTGTCGAAATATTGCGATCCGAATTTTTTGAGCAGCCACGTTTTGCCCACCTGCCGGGCACCGTTGATGATGATTGGCTTTTTGTAGCTAGTATTTTTCCAGTCCACAAGCCTAGACATTGCGTGGCGTTCCATAGCGTATCCTTCCAGTTGCTTTAATACGTCCTTATTTTAACCTATTTGTGCTAAAACAAGGACGTAAAATAGCATAATTATGCGATTTTCAGGACGTACTTACTCCCACTTTTTGGAGGACGGCACCCCGTTTTCACCCCACTGCTCAAGCGGACAGTCATAGAACTTGTCTATCTTGCAGTCGAGGCTGACGGCTTGTTGTCGTCTCTGCAATCTATCAGAAATATCGAAGCATCAATATAGTCTTCGTAGCCAGCAGCGTGTATAACCGCACGAGCTCGCTTCTCTTCCTGCTCGCTAAAAAAGAATACTGCGATCAAACTACCTTCAGCACAGTTGGCAGCTTCGTAAATTTTGACTTGAGTGAAAACATGAGGCAGCTGTGTATTGCTTGCGAGTTTAAACTCAACGATATTTTGGTTGTAAAGCCCTTTAGAAATAATGAAATCAGTATTGCCACGACCGTTATTCGCTTCCGCGTCCAGCTTGTAACTGGTGCCGTACCAAACTAACCTCCAGAATCTCTGAAGCTGATCTTCACGTGCGACCACTTCTCCATTAATGTATAGCGACTTGTATCCATCACAGTCTTCAAGTTCATGTTTAAAGAAAAGAAGTCTCCTTTTCGCCTCTTCAGCTGCCGAGAGCGATTCGTCGTAAGCGTATGCGCCTTGATTAAACTGCTCAATCAATTTTTTTGAAGCTTCGATATATCTTGCATTTTGAGAAATGAATTCCTCGTTCGACAAAGACCTAATCTCATCTGTGTCTTCTTCTCGGAGCGCTATATAGTAGTCATAAAGAACTGGATATTGGACAAGCATATCTTCAAAGGCACTTTTCTCAATACTCTTTATGGCGCGTTCCCTCGGTTTTTTCCTCTGACGTTTTTGTTCTTCTTCATATTTGTGTACTGCCTTTGCCATATAGTTATTAACTACTGCTCTCAACTCGTCATTTTCGATGGATCTTCTTATGCGCTCATGATTCTTCAACATGTGGTTTCTGTTAATTGATGGTTCATCAGAGCGAAGAATGTCTTTTGGGGTCAATAAGACAAACTCGAGGTTTCCCTTCGCATCAACAATGAAGGGCAAATGGAAAGTAGAGCTGACAAAGCTTTCAGTAGTGTAGCTAAAACTGGTTCTTTCAACATCAAACTCCGCACAGTACGACTCATCAATATGCGATTTAGCAAAGGTTTCTGTGTGTCGGCATAAATATCCTTTAATCAAGTTAACAGTTAAGTCGCTGATTTTATCTTTGCCACTCCCAGGATAGAGCAGCATTGCTTTTTCTAAATGCTCACTTTTTGAAATGCCACTTGTCTCTATTGCAAAGCCGATATTTTTAAAGAGAAACTCGGCATAGTCACGTCCAAGAGCCAAGCCTTTGTTGCCAGACAATGAATAGCCAAGCCAATTGTTTGGAACCTCGCTGAATCTAAACCATGCGCCTAATGCGCCATCGCTTTGATTGTCTTTTGATTTTTCGTAGAGGAAATGGAAATAGCGAATTATTGACCGATGCAGTTCTTGGTATTCAGGTTTATCACTATTAAAAATCAACATTGGGTCAACAAAGAATGGCACATCGCAAATAAGCGGGATATCGACTGTGCCATAGCTCTGCAGCAACTCAGGCTCTACTTCAAAATATTCGGAAAAATACATCCAGCTACCTAAGAACAATTTGACTGCGTTCATTATATCAGCATCACAACTAGTAACTAATACCAGTTATTTTCCTATATCTCATACAAATAGATTGCAAGTAACACTTGGATGCAGCTCACCAAGGGCAGCCGCTGAGCGGGCTATCAGCAAAGAGAAATATACCGAACAAAAACTCAACTGGTCGCAGACCGTCGATGTCATCGGCAAGCACGAGCTGGAAAAACAAAGACACAAATTGCCGTGCACAGTGGCTGAACGCATTAGTTAAAGGAGCTCCTATCAATAGAGCTAAGGGCATAAGACTTCAACAGTAAGCCCGGAGGTTTTGGTAAATTTGCTATAGAGAAATCACGGACAGCTGCTAACTGTACGTCTTTTTTATAAGCATAATCAGAGCTTCCAAACCCAGAGTAGTTATGATTCATCCGAGCAAGAGTCTTCAGGTTTGAATCCATCAAGGCAGCCGGATTAATTTTTTTGCTGATAAATACATCTTCCGAATATGCAAAGATAAGCTTGACAATGATTTCCAGCTGCTCATCATCGTTGCATAATCTGAATTGCCTCTCAAACTCTCTGTATCGTTTTCCTCTCTCTCCGCGAAACATCATCACAACTGTATTTCCTTTTGACGGAAGAACACATATGTGGATTGGTTCCATTCTGTAGTCTGGATTTGGATTAAAAGAATAGTTGATAGGGCTGCCATCACAATCCGCAATCGGGCTAACCATTTGCTGAAATGCAAAGGGTGCCACATATGGAAGAACCCTATGGAATACAAGATGGTATGCCTTGCTGCCACTCGAACTCTTTCCGACTCTAACTGCAATCCTGAAAGCAGCCTCATCCTCCTCAAGATCAACTGCCCGTACGTTTGCCATTGTACTTAGCGCTGACGTACTCTTGTCTTCTAGTGCTCTATTTTTACTAATAGAATGTCTAGCTTTCGAGATTTCTCGAAGCAGATTTTTTGCAGCTATTTGTCCCATAATACGAGACGAAGGAGCTTGTAAAAGCGTTGATGGTGTTTCGTAGAGCTTGAAGTATTCGGTGTCACATTTCCTACAAATGCATCTAAATATCGCAGCTTCATTAACTCCGATTTCTGCTTTTAGAAGGTTGGTTTCAAGCAGAGCACTTGCAGCATATAGCATTCCGTCATCTGCAATTTCCTGTAAGCAATATCGGGGAATTGTATGGGAGCTACACAATTGAAATGTAGCGCTACCACAAACATGACAAGATTCTGGCTTGGAGCTGTCATGCGCAATACGATCGATACCGCCCACAAGCTTATTAAGCTCTATTTTTTCTTCTTGTGAAATAACTATTTCAAGAAGATCTTGCCTAAACACTATTGCAGACTCAGAGTCGACGTTTCCCTCGTTATGTGTCCACATAAGACGTCCCTTCTGTTGCCCAATGTTGGGTGACTCAGTTACTCAAACAGCCACGTTAAGCAGTCCATAATTGTTAGATATTCGACTTCCGCTGCATACTGATACTTGTTCCTGAAGGCTGTCCAAATCGAAAGCAGGTCACGGCTCTCTCGAATGTCAGCCAGGAACTTTTCTCGCTGCTCAACGTATACAAGAGTGCCGCGCTCCTCGGCTTTGCGATTGAGCGCATTGAGAAGTTCTGGCTTAACTATGTCTCCCTGTCGGGTTTTGAGTAGGATATAAACATCGTAAAAGTCTCTTGCCCTCGTGTTTGCGACGTTTCGTGCAAGGATGGTCTCTATCTTTTCCGCAAGAATTGTGTTCAGGTTGTATGCTTTAATACTGATTGTCCTATCCTCGAACATCAGCTTAAACGAATAGTCTATCTCGCGCGGAATGATTATGTCACCCGTGGTGACGTCCAGTTTCAAATCAACACGTATTGTGCCAAATGTTGCCACCAAGCCCAGTCGAAAGTCTTCGTAACCGCCTGCCATGCGTATAGGGTTGATGGACTTTATCTCGAAAGTCACATTGTCGTTCACGGGAATATCTAGGATTTTCGAGACGATTCTCATCACCTCAGCCTCACTCACAGGAATACCTTTGATGGTTGTGTCCATATCAATAGTGCTGCGGGCATCAATCCCCACCATTGCTGCGATGAGAAAACCGCCCTTGAGGATAAAGCTGTCGCGGTACTCCGAGACTGACACACGCTCCAAGAATCGTTCCATCATATAGTTTTGCAGCACAGTGTTTGCATTGAGGTTGCTTCTCTTGGCCACGTTGTTTATCCAAGCTTTTAAGCGCTGTGGGTTGTCGACAGGGAATTGGGTGTTGTCCATCAGACCAGTACCTCCATGTATTGCCTCACAGTGTTGCGGATTTTGAGTTTTTCTGCATAGTCGAGCAACTGAGCAAGATCAGCCCCCTTCTCACTCAGGTACTGTTTTACCGCCAGCAACACCAGGTCAATGTCCAAAACGTCTTTTTTTTTGATGCAATCGCAGAGTGTCCTTTCACGATTGTAGACACGTAGAATGTTTCCGTATGGCGAAATAACCGTTGTTATACCAAGGTCGTGTAGGTCTGGCTTGCAGTAAAAGAAACGGAAGCTGCTCTTATCCTTCAGCAGCCTCGTGTTATGGCCACTCGGAATTGTCATCATCAGTTGAAGCGGCGTTCTGTCGGAAAGCCCGTGGAGGAACAGTGCGGTCTCGTGAGAATATATGCCCTTGCCGCATCGGTATTGTGCAACAAGATAGTCATCCGCTATATCAGCTGCGAAGATATAGAGGCCGTGGCTGATGCGCTCGATCAATCCTGCCTCAGTTAACCGTTGCAGCTCCTTGTAGTCGATTCCAGCAAGTTTTGCATCGGATGCTCGGAGGATCCCGTTGGTCTCTTTCAAGATTTTAGCAATTGTCTTTTTTTGTTCCACGGAATTCACCTCCTGTCTTTATCGTTCGTAAATAATATAAAATATACGAACTAAATAGTCAAGAGGTATTTGTCTGTTTTGGTTTCGCCAGAGCCGTAACTCTCGATGATTTCGCCTACCGCTAGCTCAGTTTCTCTGGCTCAGAAAGAAACCACTCTAGCTTTCCGCATTGCTCACATACCAAAACTGTTGCTCCCTCATTTGCCCAACCGAGATTAAGAAAAGTGAGCCCTGCGGTGTTTAGCAGCACCTCTCGTGTGAGAAACAGGGTTGTATCGCAATGCGAGCAGGTGACCTTAGCGCCACCAACCACAAACTCCGAACCCAGCGGCTCTCCTTTGCTTGCTTTTTTGTAGTTCTCTATAAAACCCACGGCTTTCTCCTTTGCACGGCACGTCATTATTATGGCTCAAAATGGCTAAAACAAGGACGTAAAATAGCATAATTTTGCGATTTGCTGGAGCTGGTTTGGTTATTACCCTGTACCCAGTCTCTACCTATTGCGAAGCATCTATGCTGTTTATCAGTTCGTTTGCCCACGCAGCAGCGTCGTTAACGTCATCAATGACGGATAGGCCGGTCTTTTGCGCGTTATAAAGTGCACTCCAGTTCTCTTTGCCCTCAATCAGTGGTGGCCATACCTGTAACTTCCTGTAGGCAAACAGCCGCACACAGGCTTCTCGGGTCGCCTTGTAATCGATGGTCTCGTTATTGATGATCAGTTGCAGGTCGATAAGGTCATGGGCGCGAGCACTTCCGTCTTCGCTACTGCCGTGGAGCTTCTGTGCTATCTGGTGGTGAAGCGCCATGCATGGTATCGGAGCAGGCTCAGGCAAGCCGACTCTCCTGAATAACTCTACGATGTCTTCCGATAACTGGTACTCGGGGTCGTCAGCATCACCAATCTCATTATGCCCGACCTCAAAAGGTACGGTAAGCCAAGGTCTTCCAAAGTAGGACAGTTTTATCTCGAAGGGCTGCATAACGTATTGCTCGGGGACACCTCTGGGCTTGGCTGGGTTTTTGGCTACCAACCTTCCTGTAAAGCCGTGCCAACCTTGCGTCAAGGATTGAGCCGTCTTCTGCTCGAAATCTGCAAGCGAGGTGTTATAGGCGGTATCCAGGTCATTGGTAAAGCGAGTGCACTTGTTTCCCCAGCGAAACTTCAGGGAACTTCCACCTTTGACCACGCCAGCAGGAAGCATCTGACCGACGATGGCATTGGCAATAAGAATCCTTGTTTGCAAGAAGATCTCTCCTGGGCCAAAAGCCCGTTCAATCGCCGCGTCAAGATTCCTTCTGGTGTTCGGTTGTTCCGTCATGCTATTTCCAGATCCTTCAACAATTCTGCTTTAGTTGAATCTGTGATGAACCCTTGTCTTCTGGCTTCGCTTACTGCTTCAATCAGTCTATCGGGCATTATGGTTCTCTTACACGCCCTAATGGCATCAGGCACCTTTTGGGAGGGTATCCCATCGTAGCAGGTTGCCTCACCATTGGCCTTGACTAGTACGATATGCTGAGGAAGCGCTTTTCTGACGCGGACAGGAGTTGCGACAAAAAGCCTCGCAGGATTCGTCGGAGCTAAGCCAAGCATCGCAATAACAGTCTCCCCGTAGAGGTAGGCATCTGGTCCAACAAGAGCCGCCGCCTCTGCATAAGCATCGTTTGGAGTAGGAACATGGTGTGCCAGTCGGTAGACGCCATGCCCACGCCTGACAAGGCGACCACGCTTTGCAAGAGCGCTCATCTCCTTATCGGAGATTCCAAGCTCTTTTGCTTGGGCAGCTGTGATAAGCCCGTAGTTGTCGGCGGCAACCTCGTATATGTTGTCATAATGAGTCATGCCAAAACCTTACCATAAATGGTGAGGTTTTGGCAATACGCCAACAAAACACTCTTTCTCGCTTATAGAGGGGAAAATACCCTAGGGCCTCTTTATCGTGATTTGGTGGATATAGCATTGAAAAGGCTTTCAGCGATGTCGAGATAGCACCTTGGGTCTTTATCATCAAGGAACTCGCCCATTGCAGAAGCGATAGTCTCAGCAATGACCACTACGCTATCTTCCGGGGAAATCCTGCGGGCTATCTTAAGGCTGTATTGGTCAAACTCATCGCTCGGCGCGTCAGGCAATAACGAATAGGGGTTCCACTTGTCAATTGTAGCTTTCACAAGACGATAATATGGGGCACCCACAGGAACTAAACTTTCTTCATCAAGCATCCATTTCTGTACCGCGTTTGCCCGACCACTTAAGGCACGCTTCGCCATTCCGGTCGGGTCTTCTTCAATCACCCATGATCCAGGGTCGCACGGATAAAGGTATGAGGTGAACTCTTCATCGTCGATTACACCTTCATACTCAGGCTCCTCAGCCGAACAAGGCCAGTAATAACAACGGTCTTTCGTCAGCCCAAAAGCCCCGGTTTCGACATCTGCAACGAACCTTACGATTGACCAGTTCTCCTTGATATTCATCTTTTTCATGGTTTTCTTAAGGGAAACCAGCTCTTGCGATAACGCCAGGTCAATATCCCTACAGAAGTCGATATACTCATCAAGACTCTCATAGTATTCATCATAGCTGCTGTATCCATAAGGCGTAATGCAAGATGGGGCATAACCATCAGTGCCATACTCAAGCACAATAACTCTATCATCAATATCAGCTAGTTCGCTAGGGTAGCTGAAAACCTCTCCACCATACTTCCTGCATGTTGGGAGTAAATCATACTTCTCGTGTTCTTTAGGAATATACGGCATACTCTCTGACCGCCCTACTCTAGAAACGTACCCTTCTACTACACCTTTTGGAATAAAACAGCGTCATCCAAACCATAAGAATAGCGCTTTGCTTTCTTAGCATCTGTACGTTAATTTGGACACCTTAAGTGATTAATGTTTGCCGAAAACGATAGGAAACTGAAGAGCACGAGTTCACAAGGCTGGTGCTTTAGTATGCTTGTTACTCCCACTCAATTGTGCCAGTGGGCTTAGGGGTAAGGTCAAAGACCACGCGGTTTACGCCTGGCACCTCAGTGGTGATGCGCTCAACAATGCGTTCGAGCAGGTCATAGTCAAGCCGCTCGATGGTGGCGGTCATGGCATCAATGGTATTAACGGCACGCAAAATTACGGGATACTCAAAGCAACGAGCGTTATTGCGTACACCAACGGTCTTAAACTCAGGCACGGCGGTAAAGTACTGCCACACCTTGCCAGCAAGACCAGCCCGTTCAAACTCCTCACGCAAAATAGCATCAGACTCACGCACGCACTCAAGACGCTCGCGAGTAATCTCCCCAAGGCAACGCACACCAAGCCCCGGCCCGGGGAAGGGCTGACGCTCAACCATGCTCTCGGGCAAACCCAATGCCCGCCCGCAGGCACGTACCTCATCTTTGAAAAGCATTTTCAAGGGCTCAACCAGCTCAAACTGCAAATCATCAGGGAGCCCACCTACGTTGTGGTGTGCCTTAACAGCCTGAGCAGTTTTGGTGCCCGACTCTATGATGTCAGGATAGATAGTTCCTTGTCCAAGAAAATCGATACCCTCAAGCTTGCGTGCCTCCTCCTCAAACACCCTAATGAACTCTGCACCAATTATCTTGCGCTTTTCCTCGGGGTCAGCAACGCCGGCAAGTTTGTCCAAAAAGCGGTCTATGGCATCAACATAAACAAGATTAGCGCCAAGCTCTTCTTTGAATACGCTCACTACTTCTTCGGGTTCGCCCTTGCGCAGCAAGCCGTGATTAACGTGCACGCAGGTAAGTTGGTCGCCCACAGCACGAATGAGCAGGGCAGCCACTACGCTCGAATCCACACCGCCCGACAAAGCAAGTAAGACCTTTTTATCTCCAATTTGACGGCGTAAAAGCTCAACTTGGTCGGCAATAAAGTTTTCCATACTCCAATTGGGTGTTGCCTTGCAGGTATCAAAAACAAAGCTACGCAGCTCAGCAAGGTGCTCCTCAGTATCATTTGACCAAGCGCCAAGCGCAGTTAAGCCAGCAATGCGACGCGCCTTATGGTCGACTGCCAGCACGGCAATGCCACTTTCATACACGGCATCTGAGGCGTCGATTGCAACGCCGTCAACCATACGGTTTTCTCCGCCGTTTAAGATAATTCCTTTTACATTTGGCAGCGCAGCCAGCTCCTCAGCGGTGATGTCATGGCTGTAAATCTCGCTATAGACACCCAAAGCGCGAATCTCTCGGGCGAGAGCACTGTTCTCTTCGCTTCCCAAATCTAAAATCAGAATCATGTCTTGCTGCATCGTACGCTCCTTTGTTTAATATTACTCGTTTCGTTTATTCATGCGCCGCTCTCGTTGAGCCCGCTTTTCTTGTGCAGCCGCATAGTTGTCGGCATAGGTTCCTGCCTCCAGCTCGTCACGTCGCTTGCGTCGGGTTTCCTCGGCACGCTGCGTAGCAAGCTCACGGGAAAAACTATAGCGAATGCGGAAAAACTCCATCACCAAAAGCACCAGCAAAATGCTCATGACGATAAGATAACTCATAACCGCTCCCGGAAGCTCGGTAAAACTAATGAGCAGCACGGGGATAAAAGCGGCAAAACCAAACGTGATGATGTAAAGCTTCATAACCGCAGCTTGCTTGCGCAAAACCGTAATGACCTGATAAAGAAAATCTATAATAGCCGTAATGCCACCGGCTATCACCATGACAAAAAACAGCTCCCTAAATCGCTCAAAATCAACATTATAAACAAAGCTAAAGAAGGTAATTCCAACGGTTGCCATGATAAAAATAACCGAGCCACTGAGCACAACAACCACAAGAATAACAACAAGTACCATCAGGTCAAACTGACGGTGAAGTCGAGGGTCTGCCCAAAGGTTTGCCATGCGCAAAAGCTGTGGCTTGTACACGAGCCCCACAATGAGCAAAATGGCAGCGGCAGGCAGACACATAACATTAAAGTAAAGCTGATTGTCATAAGTGAGCGTGCCTTCCATAATGAGCTTTGGCATGGCGTCGATGAGCGCATAAGCAAAGAGAGCTATAAACAGAGGAAAACACTGTACAAAAAGCTCCTTGATGCTCACCAGGCTCCGCTTGCGTGATTTGGGAGTTTCCAAAAGCGCCAAGGGAAAAGTAACAAGAACAAAGCACACGGCCGCCACTATCGCCATGGCAATGCAGGCAATCACCAGGTTTTTTGTAATGAGCAGGCATACGGAGAAAACAACGATAACAAGAACGGAGCGCAACGCCAGCGAAACACCAGCTAGGTAAAGCTTGTCCATTTGTTGCAGGCGTCCCTCGTACACATCGGCCAGGCCGTCTATCATTTTGTAGACATAGACCCCCATGCTGATGGCGAACATATTCTCGGCATAACCTCTTGCAACGCAATACAGCAGACCAGCCACCACCATAATTATGCAGGTGAGCCAGCGGTGTATTTGATAATCAGAAAACGAATGCGCTTCTTTGATGTCAGAAACCTGATAGGTTCGCACGCCGTAGTTGCCCACAAACATGAGCAGCGTTCCCACAACAAGCGCCATAGAGAACATGCCCGCCTGCTCAACGCCCACCAGCTGAGTTGCGACAATAGTAAGGAGGGGAAACATGAAACCCCATGCAGCAATGGCAATGGTGTTCCACGTGTAATCTCGTCGGGTATGGTGAGCAGCATACAGGGCTTCTTGCTTGCTGAATGAGCCATCAACGGCAGCTCCGATAATTCGATTGAACCAACCGTTTATGGTGCGAGCAAAAAAGCCCGGCTTGTGTTCTTTGAGGGGCGTTTTTTTAGTTTTTTCTGCGGTGCGCGCGGCGTGTGCTTCACGAACACTGTTAAGACCGTGAGGGCTTTCTTGGCTAAGACCGTGAGGATTTGTTTGGTTGCGAGTGCTCTCCGTGCTGCGATTTCTAGCAGCACGCCCTTCGGCAGCACGCCCTTCGGCAGCACGCCCTTCGCTGGTGCGCCCTTCGGCAGCACGCCCTTCGCTGGTGCGCCCTTCGACAGTGCGCCCTTCGATGGTGCACCCCTCGACGGCGCGACCGCCTTCAACCGCACGACCTTCGGTGGTGCGACTTTCGACAGCGCGCCCGCCTTCAGTCGCACGCTTATTTTTCCTGCCCGTTTCTTGTGTTAGGCTGGCAGGGTCTTTTGAAGTTTCTCGTTTGAAAAGCCTGTCAGGGTTTCTCGCCATATTTGTTTTGCGTCTGGTTTTGACCACAGACGCATGCTGTCCTTTCGTTCACAAAAGCTTAAAAATCTTGGCAACTACAGTGTAACTTATTTGAGGCAAGCCGTGCTTGAGCTGGCGTGTTTGATTTGACTGATTTATTAGTTGTTTTGCCCGTTGGCTTGTTGGCTGATTTATTAGTTATTTCGCCTGTTGGTTTGCTGGCTGAATTATTAGCCAATTTGCCCGTTGGCTTGTTGGCTGATTTGGCTGAGATGTTCAAATCGGGTATCATATTCTTAGAGAAAGGGCGGAAACGAAGATTTCATGACTGACTACGTAAAAGAGAACAAGCAAGAATCTCGCTCACACACAGACGCGCACGATGAGGCCTACGCAGAAACGGGCCTTAGCATGCAAAGAAACGACGAATTGCTGCAAAGCGTGCGCCTCTTTGAGTCCATCGCCAAGGACATTGCTCAATGGATTATCGTAATTGATTGCGAGTCCAAGGAGTGGCTCTACAGCAACCATCACCCCACACGCATACTGCATTTTCTTTCAGGGCTTGAGGATTTGGAGCGTTGGATAAATACTCAGACCGATGAGATAGAAAAAACGGGCGACCAAAGTTCGCTTGAGTTTAGCCTTGAAAATGATGACGACGAGCAGTGCTTTTTGGCGGTATGGTATCCGGTTGTTTGGCGCGATCACAAGGCGCTCGCCTTTGTATTGACCGACATCACCGAGCAAAAAATCGAGCGAGAAAAACTTGAAACTATTGCGTATTACGACACGCTTACCGGTTCGTACAGCCGTTACTATGGCATGAATCTCCTTGAAAAATATCTGCGGGATAAGGAGCAGTTCATCATTGCCTTTATTGACATGGACGGGCTTAAATACGTTAACGACACCTATGGCCACAATGAGGGCGACGCATACATTATTGCAGTAACGCAGCTTCTTAAAGGCTTTGATGATAATGGCGTTTTGTGTCGGCTTGGTGGCGATGAGTTTATGCTGCTTTGTAAGGGTTGGAGCAAAAAAGAGGCAGACGAGCGGTTGGAAAATATGCGTCAGGAACTTGCCAAAAACAGTGACAGTAGATACCAGCGCAGCATAAGTTATGGTGTGGTTGAGGTCACCGAGGAAAACGAGAACACAGGCAGCTATCTACTCAGTGTTGCCGACGAGATTATGTATAACGATAAGCGTGAGCGCAAGATGGAGCGTCGTGCGGATTTGTAGCGGTGAGCATGAGCGCAGGCGGCAAGCGATTGGCAACGGTGGTACAGTGGTCTGGCGGCAAACGACTAAAAACGGTGGAGCGGTGGTCTGGTGGCAAACGACTAAAAACGGAAAAAACGATCAAAACGGTGGAAAACGGTGAACAAAGGCAGCATTAGAAACATAATCATTGGAGCGGTTTTTGTTATAGCGCTCGGCATTGTCTTGCTCAGAGGCGAGTCTTTTGTTGAGCTCGTTGAAACTATGAGCAGAGGTGCGCTTATCCCGCTTATTCTTGCCTTTGTGGTGCAAATGGGCAAATACGTTGCGCAGGGTTTTGCCTATTCCGCCTCGTTTAGAACGGTTGAGGAGCGACTGAGTCCCAAGCTTTGTTTTCCGTTGGTATTTAGTGCCTTTTTTATGAACACGGTTGCGCCCTCGCTTAATACCTCGGGCAATTTGGTGTTTGTTGACGTGGCACGGCGGCGTGGCATTGGTGGCGGCAAGGCAACGGCAGCCGTTATTCTCATGCAAACGAGCATCGAAACCGGCTTTATGGTCATCATGATTATTGGTTTTATCATCATTCATATAAATGGTTCGCTTACGCCGTTTATTTTTATTGTGGGACTTTGGGTAGTAGTTTTGGTGGGGATTATGGGAGGCTCACTGGTGCTTGCGCGCAGAAGCCCCCAGCGTTTGGCAGGTATTTTGCGTCCACTCGAGCAGCTTGCCAATAGGTTCTCAAAGCGTTTTCGTAAAAAATCCATGAAGCCTTGGGCAATTGAAGCAGGTGAGGCTCTTTGTGAAGCAGCAGGGGAGATAGCCAAAAATCCAACCTGGGCGGTGCGGGTCTTTTTGCTCTCGGTTTTGGCTTCTCTTTTTGAGCTTGGCTGTTTTATTATGGTTGGTATCGCTTTTGGCGTAACTGATCCCGCTGCCTTGCTCGGTGGTTACGTGGTTGCCATTCTCTTTACCATGATTGCGATTACTCCCATGGGTCTTGGCGTGGTTGAGGCAGCCATCGTGGTCATGCTCACCTCCTACGGTGTGCCCCTTGGTGTGGCGACCGCAATTTCGCTGGTGTTCCGTGGCATTGTGTTTTGGGGGCCCTTTGCTGTGGGCATTGTGGTGTTTCAGCTCTCGCATCGTGCTGCCAAAGCTCCTCAAAAACTGCTTACTGCTGGTGAGGCTCCTGCCGGTGAGGCTTCTGCGGGCGAGGCTTCCTTGGGCGAGGCTCCTGCTGGCGAATCTGCAGCTGAAGTTGTTGACAAGGTTGAGGTTGACGATAAAGTTGAGCTTGCCAACGAGGCTGAAAAATTCACTGATGAGGACATCTCTGACAAAGAGGTTCCGTAGCACTATGCTAAAATTGTGGTGTCGTTTTGCAAAAGAATATGCCAAACGACGTGTAGAGATTTGATTATGAAACCTGCGAGCTAAGGAAGTGTTTTTATGGAACAGTCATGGTTAGAACAGCTTTTGTCACCTGAGGTAATCACTATTGGCATTATTGTGATTGTAGTCATTGTTGTTTTGCTGATTCTAGGCTTTATTGCCAAAGGCTTTTTTGCGGAAATCAAAAAGGGTAAAAAATAGCACGCACAAAAGATAAGCAAAACAGCAAGCGCAGCAACTTGCGCAATCGTTCACACACAGAAAAGCTCAGCAACCTGCCCCAAACTACGGCGCAGACCAACAACGACACGCAACTCACAAAGAGCCAAGACTCAAAAGGCCAACGCTCAAAGGGCGGCGTGTTTGTTTCAAATCTCCTTATTGTTGCCGGAAGCTTGCTGCTTGTTGGCGCATTAGTTATTGGAGGCTATCTTGCGTTTGGGTATCTTGATGCTCAAAATCGCTACCGCAACCTCAGCTCTGATGCTGGCCTTAATCTGCTAAAAGAAAAAGGAAAAATTAGCACTTCGCTCACCCTTGAGGACATCAAGGTGGATTGGGATAAGCTGCACACAAAAAACCCCGATGTTGTTGGCTGGATTATTATTCCGGGTACAAAAATTAACTATCCGGTGGTTCAGGGCACTAACAACGAGTTCTATTTGTATCATCTTTTTGACGGCACAAGCAATAGCTCCGGAGCAATATTTGCTGATTCTCATGGCAGCGCAACGCTTGATGGCAAGTGCAATTACATCTATGGTCACAATATGCTCGATGGCTCAATGTTTTCTGACCTTTTGCTTTACAAGTCAAGCGACTTTCTCAATAAGCACCAAACGATATTTCTCGCAACGCCTGTCCGTAATTTTGAGCTCAGTGCAGTTGCGACCTTGAGATTTTTAGGAACAGGGGCTCTGCAAAAATACACCTTTGAAGATGATGAAGAGTATGTTGCATACCGGGACGACCTATTTGGCTATGCAATTTACGAGGCAAACGACCTCAACAGAATGCGTTCGAGGATTGAGTCACTTTATTTGTTTGCAACGTGCGATGATCCCGACAGCTCGTATCGCATTATTGTTACTGCAGTGCCCGTGCGCAGCATTGAAGCCTAGGGCGTAGGCTCAGCCCACTTGGGCAACGGATCCAGTCTGCTGCGGCACCAAGCCCAGCCGTCTGCATCAGCAGCCCCAGCCCGCTTGCGGCAACAAGCCCAGCCCGCCGACACCAAAATCCGCTGTCAAACTTAGCCCATTCGCAGCGCCGTAGTCGAGTGCGTGTGTTAAAATCGCAGGTGGACTTATTACGGACGCATTATGAATTCGTAATAGATTTTTTACGCTTCTAGCCCAGAGAGAGTGAGCTACCTTGACTACCCAAGATCAGGATCATTTCGACCAAGAACAGCGTCAAATGCACCAGCAAGCGCAACAGCAAATGCAACGTCAAGCTCAACCACAAGACCTAAGCCAAGAACGCCCCGATCACCCCGAGGAAGCCTGCGCCATTTTTGGCATTTACGCCCCCGACGAGGACGTTTCTCGCATGACCTATTTTGGGCTTCATGCCCTGCAGCACCGAGGGCAAGAAAGCGCTGGCATTGCCGTTGCTGACGGCGCTGAGGTTCTTGCCACCAAAGACATGGGGCTTGTAACGCAGGTTTTTGATGAGAACGCCCTTTCAACGCTCACCGGTCAGCTTGCCATTGGGCACACACGCTATTCAACGGGCGGCAGCTCGGCATCGTGGGAGGCGGCGCAGCCGCATCTTTCAACTATCGGCGAGGAAATCATCGCACTCGCTCACAACGGAACGCTCATCAACACTGCTGCTTTGCGAGCGTTTCTTATAGATAACGGCATCGACTTTCGCTCAACGGCAGACAGCGAAGTTGCGGCCAAGCTTATCGGCTATTTCACCGAGGAAACGCATCATATTCGCGAGGGCATTCGCAAGGCCATGGAGCTTATCGAGGGTGCGTACGCCATGGTTCTCATTACGCCCGATGCTCTGTATACCTTTAGGGATCCACATGGCGTGCGGCCGCTTTCTATTGGCCGTTTGCCTAACAACCGTGGGTGGGTTGTTGCTTCTGAAACCTGCGGACTTGACATTGTGGGCGCTGAGTTTGTGCGCGACGTTGAACCCGGCGAGATTATTCGTTTGAGCGGCGTGGGCGACGACGGCTTTTCGTGCGAGCAGGCGATTGCTACGCATAAGCGCTCACTGTGCATTTTCGAGTTTGTTTACTTTGCACGCCCAGACAGCATTATAGACGGGCAAGGGGTCTACGAATCCCGTGTTGCTATGGGACGCAACTTGGCAGCCGAAGCTTCGGTTGAGGCTGACATTGTTATCGGTGTGCCCGACAGTGGCGTGCCTTCTGCGGTTGGCTATGCGCAGGGCAGCGGCATTCCTTTTGCCGAGGGCATCATCAAGAACCGCTATGTGGGACGCACCTTTATTCAGCCTACGCAAACGCTGCGCCAGCGAGGTATTCGTCTTAAGCTCAATCCACTCTCGGCGACTATTAAAGGCAAGCGCCTGATAGTTGTTGACGATTCCATTGTGCGCGGCAATACTTCTCGACAGCTTGTGCAAATGCTGCGCGATGCCGGAGCGAGCGAAGTACACCTGCGCATTGTTTCGCCCCCGGTTGTTTGGCCCTGTTTTTACGGCATCGACACCGACACGCAAGATCAGCTTATTGCTTCAAAAATGACGATTGATGAGATAAACGACTACGTTGGCAGCGACACGCTTGCGTACATTTCTTACGACGGTCTGCTCAACAGCGTTAAGGGCGATAATCCTGGCTACTGCACTGCCTGCTTCTCGGGCTCGTATCCTATTATGGTTCCGGAGCAAGTGCAAAACCAGTCGTTTTGCAGCGAGCTTGAGCCTGAGTGGTGGCCGCAAGAAAGCCTTGGCATGAAAGCGATGTTTTAGTTTTTAGTTTTTAGGTTTAGGCAAGCTTGCTTAGGGGCCACCTTAAGCGACGACATTTTATACGGAGAGATATGTCAGAAATAACCTACAAGCAAGCCGGCGTGGACATCGACGAGGGTGTTCGTGCGGTTGACGCTATCAAAGATGCTGTTCGGGCAACCTATACACCTGAGGTTATTGGTGATTTAGGGGGCTTTGGCGGACTGTTTTCTGCTGCTGCGCTCAAAGAGATGGACGATCCTATTTTGGTGAGCGGCACCGACGGCGTGGGCACCAAGCTTGAGTTGGCAAAGCGTGTTGGCAATCATGCAAGCGTGGGCATAGATTTAGTTGCTATGTGTGCCAATGATATTGTAACCTGTGGAGCTCGCCCTCTGTTTTTTCTCGATTATATTGCGCTTGGCGCACTTGATGCGGCCTTTGTTGCCGAGGTGGTTGGAGGCATTGCCGAGGGCTGCAAGCAAGCTGGCTGTGCGCTTATCGGTGGAGAAATGGCGGAGCACCCAGGCGTTATGGCTGCTACAGATTATGATTTGAGCGGCTTTTGTGTTGGAGCAGTTGACCGTGCGCAGATGATTGGCCCGGATCGAGTAGGCACAGGCGACGTGATTATTGGCCTTGCTTCAAGCGGGCTGCACTCTAATGGATATTCGCTGGTGCGCCGTGCTTTTACCGATGGCCTCAGCGATGAGGAGCTGCACAGCAAAACGCTGCCCGACTTTGGCGCTGCCTCTGACGACGTTCCTGACACCTCAAATACCACCACGCTTGCAGAAGCACTGCTTGCCCCTACTCGTATGTATGTTAAAGACTTGCTGGGGCTCATCAAAACCTTTGGCGCAGACATTCATGCTGCGGCGCACATAACGGGTGGTGGCATTACCGAAAATCTTAACCGTGCCTTGCCAAAAGGCAACGACGCACTCATCAAACGGGGCTCTTGGGCTGTTCCGCCTGTTATAGAGGCCGTTATTGATGCTGCTTCTCTCTCAGAGGAAGAGGCGCTTAAGACCTTTAACATGGGCATTGGGCTTGCGATTATTGTTGAGAGCGAGTGCGCCAGCAAGGTGCTTAAGCAGCTTGGCGACGATGCTGTTATTATCGGAAAAATTATTGCCGCAACTTTGCCAGACAGCGAGCCGTGTGTTCGCTACGAATAGAACAGTCCTGAACGTAGGCAGGCACTGAAAGGGAAATGATGATGAAACTTGGCGTTTTAATATCGGGTGGCGGAACAAACCTCCAAGCGCTCATTGACGCAATAGCTGCTGGCACACTTGATGCCGAGATTGTTTTGGTGGTTTCAAGTAAGCCCGATGCATACGGTTTGGTTCGTGCAAGCGAGGCGGGAATCCCCACGATGGCCCTGACACCTGAGGTTTATCAAGACCGTGAGCAAGCCGACACCATTATTGCTCAAGAACTTAAAAGCGCCGGTGCGGAATACGTGGCGATGGCTGGGTATATGCGCATGGTTGGCAACGGCTTGCTTGATGCGTTTCCCAATCGGGTCATCAACCTGCATCCGGCGTTGTTGCCTTCCTTTAAGGGCGCGCACGGGGTGCTTGATGCCTACGAAGCAGGCGTCAAAATTACGGGCGTTACGGTGCATTTTGCCAACGGAGAATATGACGAGGGTCCTATCATCGCACAGCGTGCGGTGGTTGTTGAGGAGAATGATTCGATCAGAGGCTTGGAGAAAAAAATCCACGACGTTGAGCATGAGCTGTATCCAGAGGTTTTGCAACTTGTTGCCACAGGCCGCGTGTCTATAGACGAAGGCGGGAAGGTGCGCATTCAGTGAGCAAAAAACCGCAGAGTACGGATAAAACTAAAACCGAGAAGCCGCTGAAAGGCGGGAAGGTACAGCTCGAAAAAGCGCAGGCCGAGAAGCCGCTGAAAGCCGAGAAGCCGCTGAAAGCCGAGAAGCCGCTGAAAGCCGAGAAAACGCAAACTGCGAAGTTCCAAGCTGAAAAACCTCAGCCCGAAAAACCGCAAGACGAGAAACCCGCAGGCATTTCCTTTGCCGACAAACTCAAGTTTTTTGGACTGGTAGCGGCATTTCTTGTGCTGGTAGGTATTGGGCTGATGCTCTTGCCCTACATTGGTCACCTCACCAGCGACGAAGGTCGTCAAGAGCTCGTAAAAATGATTCACGACGCTCACATTTGGGGCGTTTTGATATGCCTCGGGCTGCAATGCCTTCATGTTGTGGTTGCTGTTATACCGGGCGAGGCAGTCCAGTTTGCCATTGGTGCTATATATGGCCCGCTTTGGGGCTCGCTCATTGTCATTTTTGGTGCGCTTATTGCTAGCATTTTTGTTTTTTATGTGGTGAGAAAACTTGGCGCACCTTTTGTCCATGCGATGATTGGCAAAAAGCATGAGGATAAAATGCGCTTCTTGCAAGACAGCAAGCGGCTTAACGTCATAGTTTTTATCCTCTTTTTTATCCCCGGCTTGCCCAAAGACTTCTTTACCTATCTTGTTCCGCTTACCAATATTCATCCAGCCCACTACTTTGTTATCAGTACACTTGCACGAACTCCCGCCGTTGTTGCCTCAACTTTTTTTGGCAAGGCGATGATGCAAGGAAACTACACGTCTGCCATTATTGTTGCGATTATAGTTGGCGGCTTGGGGCTTTTGGGTATCATTTTTAACGGAAAAATTATCGACACCATCGACCGCTTTGAAAAACGCTTGCGGCACGACAAGGACAAAAGCGACAAAGCGTAAAAGCAATAAGGACAAAAGCGACAAAGTGAAAATCCGAGGAGCGTCATTGCGGACCCGACCCGCAACCTTATGGTTGTCGTACTTTGTGCCAAGCTGGTCTGTATCCTAGGTTGTCGCCCCGCACTTGATGCGGGGCCTAGCGGGGGAGCTGTAGGATAGTTACGGCCGTTGTCCAATAAAGCCCGCACAACGTAGCGCCCCTCTCCCAAGCTAACGAGCTACACACAAAACCCCCAAAAGGAGTACCATAAAGAGCGTAGAATGAGGTAAGCGTTGCGTACGTGCAGAAGTGCTGCGTATGCGTGTCTGGCACAAAAGCGCATCTGCGTCTGACAGTGTCGCTTGTGTTGGGGTAAGGCTTGGTGGGCATTTGGTTGGGAAGGCTAACAAGTCCCTTGTTGTGATGGGCACGACGTTTTTGTCTTTGTCGCTGCTGCTTGGCTGCGTGCTGTGTTTTGCCCTGCCGCATCCAGTTTTTGCTGCCGAACCAGAACAAGAGCAGGCACAAGCGTCCGAAACTCCTGCTGAGGCCACAGAGTCCACGGGGGCTTCTGAATCCGCCGAACTTGTAAAATCTGCACGAGGAGCCGAACCTACCGAAGCCACCGAACCCAACAACGCCAGCACACCCAACAACGCCACCGCACCCGAAAGCTCTGAGGTAACTACCATAGAAGACCCTCCTCCTCCACTCAGCGAAGGTCGTTCACTCACTGCTGCAGACGGCAACCTTGTGCCTTTAACCACCGTTGAGCTTCCCGCCCAACGAATAGCCTCTCAACTTTTGCTTCTTTTTGGACTGCTGACCCTTGTTGTAATCTATCTTGTGGCTTCCAAAATGTTTTCTCGGGCACGACGTAAAAAAAATAACTCAGAAACGCGCACGCGTCACACCGGCCGATTTGACTAAAACGAACCCAAGGGGCGTGCTTGGCGCAAAAACACTTACTCAAGCGTGAGTAGTTTGGCAGCAAGACCTTTTGCCTTTTCAAGCTCGGCAGTATTGAGTGCACCAATGCGCTTGCCAACACAGGCAATACTAATAGCAGAAAGCTTGCCTATTTCAAGGAAACACGGCTTGTTAAGCCCATTGTTTTTTGATGGTTCAATTTTGAGGCGTGTAATAATATTTGGATTATGCGTTGTTGTGAACGGAATAACGAGAACCGACTCTCCAGTGTTAAAATCCTGACTTTGAAAAATGAGTACGGGTCTTGGTTTTGCAGAATATGCTCCACCAGCTGCAAGAACGACATCGCCAAAGACTGGCATCACCACTCACCCCAATCAGCTCTGACGTTGTCAAGAAAAGCAAGGGTGTCTCGTTCAGTTTCGGCCAGCGATAAGGCGAGCGGGACTGCTTTGTTGCGAACCGTTTGCTTGGCAAGCATACGAACAACGGTTGGGGCATCAAGCCCGAGCGTGTCAAGGACTTCCGCAAATTGGTTTTTGAGTTCGCTATCCATGCGAACAGTTAGCGTGGTGTTCATAATGCCTCCTTTGAGGTTTAGAATAGTGTTGTCATTTGATTACATAATGATATCATATGACTTCATAAACTAATACCCAGAACTGTCGATTGACACCTAACTGACACCCAATCGCCCTCGCTCCTCAGCAGCAAACACGCTATACTTACGTTGTTGTACTTATGTATTGCAACTAGAGGGGGCTGTTTGCGTGAATCCATGCATGCAGCCATTTTATACGGGAAGCTTGTGGGGCTTGCGCAGGGCTTGTTTGCTGCTTGCGTTGGGGCTTCACATTAAAACAAAGGACACCTGCTTTTGAATACTCCAGATACGCCGCTTGCGCCAAGCACCACGCCTGCGCCGCCCGCTTTAGATACGCCGCCCGCACCAGAAACGTCGCCCGCTTTTGATACGCCGCTTTTTCTGGGCATTGACGTTGGCTCTACCACAGTCAAATGTGCGGCGCTTGATTCAGAAAACAACATTGTCTATTCGGATTATCAGCGGCATCACGCTGATATTCGTGCCACTATTGCAGAAATTATCGGCGGCGCTGCCAAGCATTTTGGTGACACGCCCATGACCGTGAACATTACGGGTTCGGGCGGCTTGCTGCTTGCCCAGTGGCTCGAGCTACCTTTTGTGCAGGAAGTTATTGCCTCAAAAACTGCCGTTGAGGCTTTTATCCCCACCACTGATGTTGTTATTGAGCTGGGTGGCGAGGACGCAAAAATCATCTATTTTGACCACGGCGTTGAGCAGCGCATGAACGGCACGTGTGCCGGTGGAACGGGTTCATTTATCGACCAGATGGCGACCCTTCTTAATACCGATGCGCTGGGACTTGACGTACTTGCGCGCGACGCCAGCATTATTTATCCTATTGCGTCGCGCTGCGGCGTGTTTGCCAAAACCGACGTGCAGCCCCTCCTTAACGAGGGCGCACGCAAGGAAGACATTGCCGCTTCCATTTTTCAAAGCGTGGTAACGCAGACCATTGGCGGCCTAGCTTGCGGACGACCCATCAGAGGAAACATCGCCTTTCTCGGTGGACCACTTGAGTATTTGCCAGAGCTTGAAAAACGCTTTGTGCTTACGCTTGAGTTGACTCCTGAGCAAACTATCAAGCCCGACAACGCCCATCTTTTTGTGGCGAAGGGTGCGGCTTTGGCGGGTGCAAACGGCGAGCCAATTACCCTTGACACCATTGTGGCGCGCCTCGCAAAACTGGGCGATACGCAGGCATCAGAGGTGGTGCGCCTTGACCCCTTGTTTGCCGACGAAAAGGATTATGATGAGTTTGTTGCTCGTCATGCTGAGGCGATAGTGCCTCGGGGAGATTTAGCGAACTATCGTGGCCCTGCTTTTCTCGGCATTGATGCGGGCTCAACCACGTTTAAGGCTGCTCTTATTGGGCGCAACGGCGAGCTGCTCACACAATACTATGCACACAACAAAGGCGAGGTTATCGAAACGGCTAAAAACGCTCTGCTTGAGATATACGCTTCTTTGCCCGCCGACAAAAACAGCAGCGATCCGTTAGTGACCATTGGGCATACCACCGTTACGGGATACGGCGAGGGCTTGTTGCTCGAAGCCCTACAGTGCGACTCCGGCGAAATCGAAACTATTGCACATTTGCGTGGGGCACAAGAAATGCTGCCGGGTGTTGAGTTTATCCTCGACATTGGCGGACAAGATATGAAGTGCCTGCGCGTGCGTGATGGCGTTATTGACCACATCATGCTTAACGAGGCGTGTTCCTCGGGTTGTGGTTCGTTTATCGAAAGCTTTGCGGTTTCTTTGAACATGGACGTTGAGGAGTTTGCGCGCTCTGCCATTGAGGCAAAGCGTCCCGTTGATTTGGGAAGCCGCTGCACGGTTTTTATGAATTCTCGGGTTAAACAGGCCCAAAAAGAGGGCGCAACGGTGGGCGATATTTCCGCCGGGCTTTCTTACAGTGTTATCAAAAACGCCCTGTTTAAGGTTATCAAAATACGTGACCCCAAAGATGTTGGCGACAAGGTAATTGTCCAAGGTGGCACCTTCTTAAACGATGCCGTGCTGCGTTCTTTTGAGCTGCTCTCGGGCTGCGATGCGGTTCGTCCGGATATTGCTGGTACGATGGGTGCTTACGGAGCAGCCCTGCTTGCGCGCGACCGGTTTGAGGCCGCCAGCAGTGCCGTTGCCTCTGACGATGCCACTCCAAGCACCACCACTTCCTCCAGCAGCTCAGAAAGCGAGCGGAGCGCAGGCGTAGCCTCATCAACCCTTCTTGCCCCAACAGAGCTAAAAGCTCTCAGTCCCACCCACAAAACTACGCGCTGCAGGCTGTGTTCTAATAACTGCTTGCTCACTATTAATACCTTTGGCACCGACCCAGAAACGGGCAAAAAGCGACGCTTCATCACGGGCAACCGTTGCGAGCGAGGGGCGGGCGTACACCCAGAAGTCGCCGACCTCCCCAATTTGTTTGCGTGGAAAACGGAGCGCCTGTTTAACGGCACGCCAGAAAACCCCTATGTTCCACTCGAATCAAATGAGGCAACGAGAGCAACCGTAGGGCTTGCACGTGTTTTGAATATGTACGAGAACTACCCCTTCTGGTTCACGCTGTTTACCAAGCTTGGATTTAGGGTGCAGCTCAGCGACGAGAGCCGTAAATCAACGTATGAGGAAGGCATCGAGTCCATGCCTTCGGAGAGCGTGTGTTATCCGGGCAAGTTAAGCCACGGGCACATTATGAACCTGCTCAATCCCGAAAAAGAAGTTGATTTCATTTTTATGCCCTGTATTCGCCATGAGCGCAAAGAGGACGACGGCGCACCCAACCACTTTAATTGTCCCGTTGTGGTGAGCTATCCTGAGGTTATCAAACTCAATGTTGAGGATTTGCAGGAAAGTCATGTTGACTTTTTTAATCCGTTTTTGCCCTATGACCGCATCGACATTTTGCCACGCCGCATCCATGAGGAAATGACCAAATGGTGGCAAACCAGCGAGAATATGCGTGGCAGCTTGCCAACGCTCAAAGAAATAACAGAAGCCGTTGAGTTGGCGTGGGCAGAGGACGAAGCCTTTAAGCGCGATGTGCGTGCGGCGGGCGAGGAAGCTCTTGTTTGGATTGAGGAAACTGAGGCGCACGGCATTGTGCTGGCAGGGCGTCCGTATCACCTTGACCCAGAAATTAACCATGCTATCCCCGAGCTTTTGGCAAGTTTTGGCTTGGCGGTTTTGACCGAGGATTCTGTGGCGCACCTTTACAAACCTGAGCGCTCGTTGCGTGTTGTTGACCAGTGGATGTATCACTCGCGCTTATATGCAGCTGCCAAGTTTGTTACCTCCAAAGACCGGCTTGACCTTATTCAGCTTAACAGCTTTGGCTGTGGGCTCGACGCTTTGACCACCGATCAAGTGCAAGAAATACTTGAGCCAGCAGGCAAGATTTACACCGTTTTAAAAATCGACGAAGTGAGCAACCTTGGTGCGGCACGCATTCGTGTGCGTTCGCTGCTCGCTGCTTTACAAGAACAGCGCGAGGTTGGCGCAAAAATGCAACCAACATCAACCGCATTTGAAAAAGTGCAGTTTACCGAGCAGATGAAAGCAGACCGCTATACGGTTCTAAGCCCGCAGATGGCACCCATTCACTTTGATTTGCTCATCAAGGTTTTTGATCAAGCGGGCTACAACTTTAAGCTTTTGCCTTCGGTTGACCAAGGTGCGGTTGAGGCGGGGCTCAAGTACACCAACAACGATATTTGCTACCCCTCCATTCTTGTTACGGGTCAAATCATGGAGGCGATTACCAGCGGCGAGTATGACCTCGACAAAACGGCGGTTATCATTACGCAAACAGGTGGCGGCTGCCGTGCGACCAACTACATTGGGCTTATCCGCAAGGCTCTTAAAGAGGCGGGAGCGGGGCACGTGCCCGTTATTGCTTTGTCATTCCATTCGCTTGGCGAGGATAACCCCGGATTTAAGATTAAGCCCGATATGTTGCGCAGGGCTATTTATGCCATTTATTATGGCGACTTGCTTATGCAGTGTTTGTATCGCACCCGGCCGTATGAGGCAGAGGCTGGCAGTGCTGAGGCTTTGTTTGAAAAGTGGATGGACTATTGCAAGGCAAGTCTTTTTGGAAAGATAAATCGTCGTGAGTTTAGGCGAACCTCCAAGGCTATTGTGCGCGAGTTTGACGAGTTGCCGCTTGTCAATGACCGCAGCAAGCCGCGCGTGGGTGTGGTGGGCGAGATTTTGGTTAAGTTCCACCCAACGGCAAACAACGGCATTGTTGACATTATTGAAGGAGAAGGTTGCGAGTGCGTAGTGCCCGGCCTTGCCGAGTTTTTCCTCTTTGGCATAAGTGGCGGCATTTGGCAGCACCAAGAACTTACCAAGCCATGGAAGTCATCGATTGGCTCAAAAGCAGCCATTGCAGCGTTTAACTTTTTGCGTAGTCCGCTGGTAAAAGCACTGCGCAAAAGCGAGCGCTTTGAGCCTCCTGCGACCATCTATGAGCTTGCTGATTTTGCTCGCCCCGTCTTGAGCTTGTGCAATAGTATGGGTGAGGGTTGGCTGCTCACTGCCGAGATGATTGAGCTTATCCACAGCGGCGCGCCCAACATTGTATGCACGCAGCCCTTTGCGTGCCTGCCCAATCACGTTACGGGCAAAGGCGTTATCAAGGAGTTGCGTCGTTTGCACCCAGAAAGCAACATTGTTGCGGTGGATTATGACCCTGGTGCAAGTGAAGTCAACCAGCTCAATCGCATCAAGCTAATGACGAGTGTGGCAAAGAGCAATTTTGAGAAAAACGGCGGAGCGAGCCACTAGAACATGGCGAGGCGAACGCTCAAAGCAGCGAAGCGAGCCACGAGAGCACAACGAGGCTAGCGTCTAGGCAGCGAGGAGAACGTTTAGGCATCGGACTCAAGGGCATCGGCGTCTACCGCAGCAAGGTCTATCTCTGCAAAACTGAGCCCTTGCTCCGCAAAAAGCTCAACAATTTGCTCGGGAGTTTTTGCGGGTACGAGCGAACGCTCAAATGCAGCGTCACGAGTTACGAGGTAGTCTGCCCCTGCCTTTTGGGCACTTGTCGCAATGAGGGCATCCTCAAAATCTTGCCACCCAAGCCCGCAGGCTGCCGTAAGGTCATCTTGCTCCAAAGAGCAAACATCAAAAAGCTCAAGGCTGTTCACAAAAGACTGCTGCACCTGCTGAGAGTTGCGGTATTTTCTCAGGACGTAGAACACATCGGTGTAGGACTTTCCTGAAACAGAAAGCTCAACGTCTCCAAATGTTTTCATTAGGGCGAGCGCTTGCGCATCGTAGAAAAAGGGCTCACGCCCAGAAATATAGTCAAAAAGAACGTTAGTGTCCAAAAAGAGCCTCATGGCGCTCCTCCCGACGTTCCTCTAAAAGCTCTTTGAACGGCCTATTTGCGTCCTCGCCCCAATCTATGGGTGGCTGGTCTTGGATAGACTTCATTGCTCTGAGCATGCGCTTCATTTTGGGCGTGAGGTTTTGCGGGTCAAGTACTCGCTCTTTATTTTCAAACATAATTTGTTCCTCCGAGCGAAACTCGGGCAACCCTTTATTGCTAACAACACTTTCAAAAAGCGCGTTTATTACCTGCGAGGTGGTAACGCCCAAGGAGTCAAACACCTTGCTAGCACGCTTTTTTGTTTCATGAGGCACCCGTGCCGTCACCATTGCTTCCATGAGCATTCTCCTCTATTTGTAATACCGTATTACAAATGATACTCCTCTACGCATGAGCTGTCAAGCGTGTGCCAAGGCGATTGTCAGAGTTTTAACCCCGCACCAACAAGGCAAAATGGATTGAAACAAAAAGCGAACGGTGTGCGTGTTTGAGCGCCCCCAGGCCGTCTAACCTGTTATCATAGTAGCCGTTATATTAGTGATGACTTTAGTAATAATTGCGCGCCAACACGTGCACTGGTGTTGGGCACTAACAATTACGCCAGCGACCAACCAAGCTAGGAGCTACCATGACCTTTGGAATCCTCACCGATTCATCATCAAATCTCCCTGAGGAGATTATCGACCAATACGACCTTCAAATTATGTCCCTCGAATTCAACGTTGAGGGAGCAATTTATCGCAGCTATCTCAAGGGTGATTTTACCGACCTCAAGCAATTTTATGACATGATGCGTGAGGGCAAAGTTATTCTCACCTCGCTTGCTCGCATTGAAGATGCCGAGAAGCTCCTGCGTGAGCAATTTGATGCGGGGCGCGACGTTTTGTATCTCGGTTTTGACTCTGCGCTTTCGGGCACCTACGATATGATAAGCACGCACATTAAAGGCATTGCCGCCACCGAGTACCCTGAGCGCACACTCTTTTGCGTTGACACCAAAGCTGCCGCACTTGGTATGGGGCGTTTGGTGCTTGAGGCTGCTCAGCGCCGCGACAAAGGCGAGTCTTTGGAGGCTGTTGCTCAGTGGGCGCAGGAGCATCTGCTCACGTTTGCGCACTGGTTTACCGTTGACGACCTCAATTTCTTGCAGCGGGGCGGACGTCTTTCGAAAGGCGTTGCCGTTGCGGGCACGATGCTCAATATCAAACCGGTGCTTCATATTGACGCCGAGGGAAAACTTGTGCCTGTTGACAAGGTGCGCGGTCGCAAAAAGTCGCTTATGGCTCTTGTTGACAAGTTTGGAGAAACCGCTGCCGAGCCCAAAGCCGAGCAGTTTGTTGCTATTTCTCATGGCGACTGTCTTGAGGAGGCTCAGTTTGTTGCCGACTCACTTAAGGAGAAGTACGGCGTGAGCGACATTCTTATTCACTATCTTGACCCTGTTATTGCCGCTCATTCAGGACCGGGAACGGTTGCTTTGTTCTTTACTACCGACGGAGAGCGCTAAAGCGTATGCCAGCTAAAAAAACAACAGGGCAGGGAGCTAAGCCGGCAGCCAAGGCTGCTGGGCAGACTGTCAAGCGAGCAGCAGCAAAAAATGCTGCTGCCAAAGGGGCGGCAACTGCTGCTGCCAAGCCCGCTGTAAAAGGGGTGGCTAAGCCTGCTGTCAAAGGGGCGGTTAAGCCAACTGTCAAAGGGGTGGCTAAGCCTGTTGCAAAGGCTGCCGCAAAACGTCCTGCTGCTAAGGCTGCTGTAAAATCTGCTGCCAAGGCTACGACCAAAGCTGCCGCAACTGCTGCTGCCAAAGCTACGACCAAACCAGCAGCCACCAAACAACCAGTCAAACGAACTGCCGCCAAGCAACCCGCCAAGCAACCCGCCAAGCAGCCCACTAAGCAAGCTGCTACCAAGCGAGCCGCTAAACCAGCAGCGGTTAAGCCCACGCAACCTAAACTAACAAAACCCGCTCCGCAACCTATGCAGCCCAAACAAACCAAACCAGCACCTGCTCCGCAACAGTTGGGACGCGTTATGCCCAACGCACAAAATCCCGGCGGGCAAGCTCAGTTCAAACTAGCAGCACCTCACCAACAAGCAACCAAAAGTCCGCACTACCCGCCTGGTGCGCAAGGAACGCATTATCCGCAGATGCTGGGTGCTGGCGTGTATCAACCTGGCTATCAGCCTGGCTTCCAACCCAGCAACCAAGGTAATCAATCCGGCTACCAGCCTGGCTATCAAGCTGGCCAGCCCAACCATCAACCCAACCATCAGCCCAACTATCAGCCCAGCCAGTGGCCCGCCTACCAAATCGGTCAGCTGGCCCACCAATCGGTTCACCAATCGGCCTACCCAGCTGGCTACCAATCCGTATTGCAACCGCCCAAAAAGAAACTCAGCTCCGCCGTACTTATGATTATTCTTGCTGCGGCAGTTCTTCTGAGCATTGGCATCATGGTGGTCGCTCTTGCTAACACAAGCAAAGCGAGCTCCGGGGGGCTTATTGCTCAGGCTCCGTCTACCAGTAGTGCTCGCGTGCTTGCCGACAATGAGTTTGTGACCATTACCTTTACGGGAACGGCGCGTCGCTATGAGCATGGCACCGATTTTGTGGTGGTTGTTAAGAACAAAACAGAGAGCAGGATTAGGCTTGAACTTGAAGGCGTGCAGATAAATGGGTATCGCGACAATTACGCAGAGCTTGATGCTCAGTCGGTCGCCGCAGGCGTGAGTTATGAAACCACCCTTTTTCTGGAATCCGCCTACGATCTCTCCCAGCTCACCGACCTCAATGCCACGCTAAAAGTCTATGATTTTCGAACCGACAACCTGCTCGGCAGCTCCGCTGTTCACTACACCTATCGCGTTTTTGTTTAGCGGGCATTTTTTCTGTAAGTTTTCTTGTAGTTTCGACAGAATTGGCAAAGAGCGTGCCGCAAGCCGCCCTTTTCAAATTTTCACAAATTATTTTTTCAAAACCCTTGCATTTATGAGGGAATATGCGCTATCATAGCAAGTTGCGCCTTTTGCGGAGGGCTTATTTTGCTCACCGCGGGGTGTCGTGTGGCTCTCATGCGTAGTTTTATGCATGGCTTATGCGTAATGTTTACGTGGCCTTGTGCGTCATTTATGCGCAACATGTGCGCTGCCAATGTGCAGCTTTAGAGAGCTAACACGCTGTGTAACAACGTGAGAAAGAGTTAGATTTTTTGAGTAAAGAAGATGCAATCGAGCTTGAGGGCGTTGTAGTTGAGCCCCTGCCCAACGCAATGTTTAAGGTTGAGCTTGAAAACGGTCATGTGGTGCTTGCGCACATTTCAGGAAAGATGCGTATGCACTACATTCGCATACTTCCCGGCGACAAGGTAACGGTGGAGCTTTCTCCCTATGACCTTAATCGTGGGCGCATTACGTATCGTTATAAGTAGAAAAATAAACGCCCGCGGCTGCGGCGTGGACATAATATAAGAGTAGGAAAATAAACGCCGGCGGCTGCGGCGTAGAGATACGAGTTACAACGTAGAAATACGTGTTACAAACGAGCAAGGAGAACTATCATGAAGGTACGACCTTCGGTAAAAAAAATGTGTGACAAATGTAAAATTATCCGACGCCATGGCAGGGTACTCGTTATTTGCGAAAACCCTCGTCACAAGCAGCGTCAGGGCTAGGGAGGAGTTACTGCATGGCCCGTATTTCCGGTGTTGACCTACCGCGCGAGAAACGCGTTGAGATTGGGTTGACCTACATTTTCGGAGTCGGACTGACCACTTCGCATGAGATTCTTGCGGCAACGGGTATTAACCCCGATACGCGCGTCAAGGATCTTACGGAAGAAGAAACAGTCCACCTACGCGAGTATATCGACAAAAACCTCAAGGTCGAGGGCGACCTGCGCAGAGAAACATCGCAAAACATCAAGCGGTTAATGGAAATTGGCTGCTACCGTGGTTTGCGTCACCGCAGGGGTCTGCCCGTACGTGGACAGCGTACGCATACCAATGCACGTACGCGCAAAGGTCCTCGTAAGCAGATCGGAGGTAAGAAGAAGTAATGGCTGCTAAGAAACAGGTGCGCACCCGCGTCAAGCGTTCGGAACGTAAGAACATTGCAGTGGGTCAGGCGCACATAAAGTCTACCTTTAACAACACCATCATTAGCATTACCGACCCACAGGGCAACGTCATTGTGTGGAAGAGTGCGGGTACCGTGGGCTTTAAGGGCTCGCGTAAGTCTACCCCCTTTGCCGCTCAAATGGCTGCCGAGGCTTGCGCCAAGGTTGCCCAAGAGCACGGTCTGCGCAAGGTGGCTGTTTTTGTGAAAGGTCCTGGTTCTGGTCGTGAGACGGCCATTCGTACGCTTCAAGCTGCTGGCTTGGAGGTTGCGTCTATTCAGGACTGCACGCCCATTCCGCACAACGGAGTGCGTCAGCGCAAGCGTCGCCGCGTGTAATCACGTTTGATTGTGTGTGGCACGCACAGTGTGAACCTAAAGCCCAAAAAGCTTTGTCACACGGCTGCGCTGCCGTCTATTTTGTATTTTAGGAAGGAATAACAATGGCTAGATATACCGGAGCAGACTGTCGTCTTTGCCGACGCGAAGGTGGCAAGCTGTTCTTAAAGGGTGACCGTTGCTATACCGATAAGTGTGCGGTTGAGCGTCGTCCCTATGCGCCGGGTGAGGCCGGCAAAAAGCGCGTAAAAGAGTCTGAGTACCGACTCCAATTGCGCGAGAAACAAAAAACCAAACGTATCTACGGACTGCTCGAAAAACAGTTCCGTGGTTATTATGAATTAGCAAACCGCCAGCAAGGCGTTACCGGTGAGAACCTTTTGCGTATCTTGGAATCTCGCTTGGACAACGTGGTGTACCGTCTTGGTTTTGCCAAGTCGCGTGACGAGGCTCGCCAGCAGGTGCGCCATGGTCACATCACCGTAAATGGTCGTCGTGTTGACATTCCGTCATTCCGTGTACGCTCTGGCGATTTGGTAGCGGTTGCAACCAAGGCAAAAGACCTCCTCGTTATAAAAAGCGCGCTAGTTTCAAGCGAGCGTACCGAGGTGCCGCAGTGGCTTGAGGTCGATATTGAGAAGCTGCAAGGTTCAGTTCTTGAGCTTCCGTCCCGTGAGCAGATTGATCTTGATATTCGAGAGCAGCTCATCGTCGAGCTTTACTCGAAGTAAACGTATTGAAGTAAACATTACGCGTATAAACAATAAGCGAAAGGGATTCACGAATGACAGAGTTCATGCGACCAGAAGTAAAAATAGAAGAGGTCAGCGATACGCTTGCACGCTTCATTGTCGAGCCACTTGAGCGTGGTTACGGTCAAACGCTTGGCAACAGCATGCGTCGCGTGCTGCTCTCCTCGCTTGACGGTGCCGCTGCTACCGCTATAAAAATCGAAGGCGTGCAACATGAGTTCACCGCCGCCGAGGGCATCATCGAAGACGTTACCGACATTGTGCTAAACGTCAAAGGTTTGGTATTTAGCTCGATGGAAACAGGCGAGGAAGCTACGGCGACCATATCTGCAACGGGCCCCTGTGTGGTTACCGGTGCCGATATTGCCGTGCCAGCTGAGTTTAATCTTATCAACACCGACCATGTTATTGCTACGCTTGCCGAGGGTGGCAAGCTTGAGATGGAAATGCGCATTGGTGTTGGACGTGGCTACATTGGCGCCGACCGCAACAAGCGCGAAACAGACCCCATTGGTATTATCCATGTGGATTCTCTGTTCTCGCCGGTGCGACGCTGTACGATGAATGTTACCGACACTCGTGTTGGTCAGCGTACCGACTACGATCGCCTTATTCTTGAGGTCGAAACCAACGGCTCAATTACCCCTACCGATGCAGTAGTGCGTGCTTCAAACATTGTTATGCAGCATGCCGAGGCATTTATGATACTGGGTGAGGGTGAGTTTGAGCGCGAGGTAGCAAGCATTTTCCAGAGCGACAATCAAGGCGTCAACACTGAGCTGGACAAGCAGGTTGAGGAGCTGGACTTATCGGTGCGCTCATACAACTGCCTTAAGCGTGCGGGCATACACAGCCTGCGTCAACTTGTTGACCTGAGCGAAAACGACCTGCTCAATATCCGAAACTTTGGGGCAAAGTCAATCGAGGAAGTCAAAGACAAGCTTCGTTCGATTGAGCTGGACTTAAAGCCCTAAGTCAAACCATACTGTGAAGGAACACACAAATGAGACACTACAAGAAAGGCCGTAAGCTCGGAACTGACGCGAGCCATACCAAGGCCATTAAGAAAAACCTGTGTGTGGCGTTGTTTACCAACGACCGCATCAAAACAACGCTTGAGCGTGCTAAGGAGATTCGCGGCGACGTGGATCGCGTTATCACGTGGGCAAAGCGTGGCGATGTACATTCTCGCCGTCTTGCGATTGCAAAGCTTGGCGATAAGGATCTTGTAGGCGAGATTTTTGCCAAGGTTGAGCAGGGTCTGTTCAAAGACCGTGAGGGTGGTTACACACGTATCCTCAAGCTCGGCGCACGCCGTGGCGATTCTGCCACCATTGTGATTATGGAGCTGGTGCAAGAGCCTGTTAAAAAGAAAGAAAAACTTGCTGACGAGAAGTCGGGCGAGAAGGGCGCTGGTGCCAAAGCTGCTGGAGCCAAGGCAGCTGGAGCCAAGGCGAAAGCCAAAGCTGAAGAAGACGGCGCTGAGGTAATTGACGAGGCCGTCGAGGGCGTTGAGGCTGCTGCTGATAAAGCTACTGACGCTGCTGAGGAGGTCGCTGAGGCTGTAGCCGAGGAGGCTGCTGAAGTGGCTGAGGCTGCTGAGGAAGTTGCTGAGAAGGCTGAAGAGGCTGCCGAAGCTGTAGCCGATAAAGCTGCCGAAGTAGCTGAGGACGTAGCCGATAAAGCTGCCGAGGTTGTTGAGGATGTAGCCGATAAAGCTGCCGAAGTAGCTGAGGACGCAAAAGAGGCTGTTGCTGAGGCTGCCGAAAAGGCAGTCGAGGAAGTTGTCGAGAAGGCCGAAGAGGCTGCCGAAAAAGCAGCCGAGGAAGTTGTCGACGCAGCCGACGCTGTCAAAGAAGCAGCTGAAGAAAAATAATTGCTAAATTATTTAGCAAAATAATCGAACGGTACCATTATGAATGAACCAAGTAGAGGATACAGCAAAGAATACCGTGCGTGCCTTGAAGCTCTTATCGAGCTCAAGGCACCGTCGCGTTTAGCAGCGTGCGATGCCTCGCTTTACAACGAGATTTCTGGTGCTGAAGCTTATGCAACCGAGCGCCTTGGTTGGACAACGCTTTGCTCCAAGCCCCCCCTTGCAACCAGTGAAATAATGGCTATCGCCTCTGGCATTCGCTTGGAAGGGCTTGACGCGGTGGTGTTGCTCGGACAGGGTGGCTCGTCACAGGCATCTATGACTATCACCAAGCTGCATGAGGTAAGCACGGGACGCACCGACGTGGCGTTTCGCACTATGGACTCGCTTTCTCCCGTATTTGTCAATCATATTCTTGGTTCGTCAGACCCAGCCCGCACGCTTTATATTGTTTCCTCAAAATCGGGCTCAACCATCGAGCCCCTTATGCTTGAGCGCGTGGTGTGGCAATATGTTACCGGCCATTTGGGTACTACGGGTGCGGCAAAACGCTTTGTGGCTATTACCGACGAGGGAAGCGAGCTTGAGCAGCTAGCGCATGAGAAAAACTATCGTTTGGTGCTGCCCGGCCCAAGTAATGTAGGGGGGCGTTTCTCGGCGTTGAGCGCATTTGCGTTGTTCCCCGCCGCGCTCATTGGAATAGACATTGAAACGGCGGTTACAAAGGCGGCTGAAACTGAGGCGCTCGGTGCCTTGGATAGTCCAGATAATCCTGCCTTAGATCTTGCCTGTTTCTTATACGAGAACTACCAACAAGGCCGCAACAAGGTTTCTTTTGTTATGCCCCCTTCTGGACAAGTTTTTGGCTTGTGGATTGAGCAGCTGGTGGCTGAGTCGCTTGGAAAAGATGGCAGGGGCATTCTCCCCAATGTTGAGGTTGATGCTTCTCTTTTGAGTACGCCGCACGCTGATCGCTGTGCGATTACCTATGAGGTTGGTCACGCTGAGGGTTTTGATGAGTCGCTCAAAAACTTTGACAAGAGTATTCCAACACGGCACTATGCGCTCAATACGGTTGAGGAGCTGTTTGCACGTTTTATTGTTTGGGAGTATGCGGCGGCGCTCCTCGGTATTTTGCTCAAGGTCAACCCCTTTAACCAGCCCGATGTTGAGGAAACTAAAAAACGGGTTAAAACACTGTTGCTGCAAACGCCTGGCAGCGCTCCTCGAAGCCCCGACTATAAACAAATTGACTTTCCAGTAACTGATTATCTGCGCACCGTGCGTGTTAGTGCGGCACTTCTTTCTGGGAAGCAAGGTGTTTTGGGACAGGGTGCCTCGGAGCAAGATGCTGCAGGGCAAGATACTGCAGAACAAGATATTGCTGAGCAGAACCTCGAGGAGCTTGCCTCGGCAGACGCTGCACTGCGTGTTTTGCTGCAAAGTCTGTGTGCGGGCGACTATTTTTCGATTAACGCTTTTTTGCCCTTTAGGGGCTACGGCAGGCGTGAGGCACTAGAACGCATGAGAAATCGTGTGGCGAGCCGCCTTGGTGTGGCAGCTTGTCTTGAGATTGGCCCACGCTACTTGCACTCAACGGGGCAACTTCACAAGGGTGGACCCAACACGGGCGTCTTTTTGTATCTTTCTGCCGACGAGGATAACGATTTAGTTGTCCCCGGCGAGAAGTTTACGCTCGGCGACCTCGCAGTTGCCCAGGCCCGTGGCGATTTTGAAGTTCTTGCTTCGCGAGGTCGCCGAGCGGTCCACATACACTTGGCGTCCAACGGCTCAGAAACCCTAAGCCGCTTTGCCGACCGCTTTTGCGCTGCCATCTCGGCAATCAAACGTCCTGCTGAGCAATAAGCACTCGCTCGGTAATAAGCAGTCGCTCGGCAATAAGCACTTGCTCGGCAAAAAGAGCATTTTTACTGTGCCCAGATTCCCGTCTAGCAATAAATCAACCAAAGTAGTAGAATAAGAGTGATTGCAAGCTGCAAAGCAGCGAGGCAGTCGGTAGAGAAGACTATGAGTGAAGGGTGAGGGAGTCCTTAATGATTCCTTAATGATTGGCAGATAGAAGCCTCCATACGTTTTGTCAATTCATTTTTGCAAGCACGCTTGCGGGTTTGCTTGCGCCTCATAGATAAGAGTATTCCATGGATAAAAAAATTGAAGACCTAGCTCAAGGCGAGCTAGAACATAAATCCCCCGAGCTTTCGCAAGCTTCACAAACTTCGCAAACGGTGCCTGCAGACCAAGCTCCCGAGCTCTCAGCAATGAATACCCCGGTGGCAAAAAACTGGCGCAGCGTGGTAGTGTGGGTGTGGCTCGGGCAAGCGGTGTCCTTTGTTATGAGCGGGGCAGCAGGATACGCCTTGGTCTGGCACCTCACCATAACTACCGAAAGCCCCCTCATTCTCATGCTTGGTACTGCGATGTTCTTTTTGCCAATGGCGCTTCTCGGGCCGTTTGCTGGAACTATCGCTGATAGATACAACCGCAAAACCATTATGATACTTTCAGACTTGGGCATCGCTCTTGCCATGTTTATTATGGCGTTTGTAGTTATTGCGGGCATGGTTTCTATCCCGGTGGTATTAGGAGCCATCGCTTTGAGAAGCATTGGCACCGCCTTTCATCAACCTGCCATGCTTGCAGTTATGCCGCTGCTTGTGCCCAATCGCCACCTTGTGCGCATAAACACGCTCGATCAAGGTATTCAGGCAGCGGGAAACATCATTGCTCCCGCTATCGGCATCTTTTTCTACGTGAGCATTGGGCTGCAGGCGGTGCTATTTATCGACGTTATTGGCGTGCTTATTGCCTGCCTTATTTTAGTAATTGTGACCATTCCTGAGTACCAGATGAGCAAAGACCAGCGCTCCACCGTACTGGGCGATATGCTCGATGGCTTCCGAGCCGTTCGAGCTGTTAAGGGCATGACCGCCTTATTTGTCCTCTTTTTTATCGGGGTTGCTGCGTTTATGCCGCTTGCCTCGTTGTATCCGCTTATGACCTACGACTTTTTTGGCGGAAGCGGCTTTGATGCTGCTCTCGTTGAGGCGATTTTTGGCTCGGGCTTTTTGCTCGGTTCTATCGTTTTAGGCATTTGGGGAGGCGGCAAGCGTCTTATGCATGTGGTGGTTGCCTCAATGGTGTTGCAAGGCCTTACCTTTGCCGTTATTGGCTTTCTTACGCCAACCATGTTTGTGCTGTTTGTAGTGCTTAGTGGCGTTAGTGCCATTTTTGGTGCCTTTTTCAACGGACCACTCAATAGCATTGTGCAACGTTGTATTCCTGCGGAGAAACTCGGGCGCGTCATGGCGCTTATGGGGGTTGTTACCTCAGTCGCCGCACCCTTTGGCCTGCTGATAGCCGGTCCTATTGCCGAGGTAGTAGGAATGACCCCTTGGTTCATACTTGGTGGCGTGGTGTTGGTGGCGATTTCTGCGCTTGCTGTTGCCATGCCCTCAGTCCGCACGCTTGACATACGGGGGCAGGGCTCGCAATAGGGAGTTGCAAACATTTGGCTGATTAGAGATTACCCCCGCGAGGCGAGCGCCCCGCGGGGGTTTTCTTTGCCATTAACGAGTTCATGCATTATAATAGCAACATGCATGCAGAGAAATGCGTTTGCTGCTTTTGAGTAGGCACGTTGTTTGAAGGAGGTGTGCTATGCCAGCCTTACAGGTTAGGGATTTCCCCGAAGAGCTTTACGAGGAGCTGCGTTTGTGCGCGCAGCGCGAATATCGCAGCATGGCGCAGCAAACTATTGTTGCGGTTAAAGACTACGTTAGCAGAGAAACGGAAAGGCGAGAAGCTTTGCTCAGAAAATCCGAGGATGTTGAGCGCGCTGAACGTATGAGGCGTACAAAAGAGATATTCGATAGGATTGACGCGCGTCCCCCCTTTATAGTTCCCGAAGGTTTTCCTACACCAGAACAAATGATACGTGAGGACAGGGATTCGCGATGATAGTGCTTGACTGTAGTGCTGCGGCCAACATTGCCCAAGGAACGTCTGAGGGCAACGCCTTGCGAGCGCTGATAGAAAAAGGTGAGGACGTTATTAGCTCAGAACTCCTTTTTATAGAAACTGCTAGTTCGTTTCGCAAATATGTAAAACTTGATTTGATGACTGAAGCGGAGGCACTCATTCTTATAAGGGATGCTGTTGGGTTGGTTACTAAGTATATCTCCATTCACGAAAACTACATCGAAGCCTTTACCGAGTCTTTGCGCCTCAAGCATTCTGTCTACGATATGCTCTATCTTACTTTGGCGCGTCGCAATGGTGCCACGCTTGTTACGCTTGATGCCAAGTTGGGAAAACTCTGCGAGGAACAAGGTGTTGACTGTATTCACCAAATTAACCTGTAGCCCCCGTTAGTCCGAGAGCTTGCGCTTAGCCTACAAGACGGCTTGGCAACATTTTTTGAACGTACAAAAAAGTTACTTGAAAAACAACCGACCTCGTCTATACTTGATAGGTTGCTCGAGAAAGCGCACACAGGTGTAAGGTCGCCCCGTGCGCCGCAAGCGCAGCAGTAGAACTATCGTAAAAGGCGTCACAGAACCACCGCATCAGACTAGTTGAGGAGATTTTAGCCTGTGCTTAAGCTCAAAGGCTATCTCAAGCCGTTCATAGTAAGTTTTCTCATGGCATTCGTTTTGCTGTTTGGGCAGGCGATGTGTGACTTATATCTTCCAAAACTTATGAGCGACATTGTTAATGTGGGCATACAGCAAGGCGGTGTTGAGGAGCGCACCCCGCGCGCGCTCAGCGAAGACGGCTTTGAGTTTGTTGGTCTTTTTATGAGCGCCGAGGACAAAAAACTTTTTGAGAAATCTTATACGCCCGTAAAAGCAAGCGACACCGATGCCTCGGGCAAGAGCTATCAGTCTTTGTATCCTGCGGCTAAAAACGGCTCTCTCTATGTGCTTGACGCAGACATAACGCCCGAAAATCGCACTGCTCTCGATGAAACCTTTGGGGTTACGGCGTGGACTATGCTCAATGTGTTTAAGCAGCTCGCCGATGAGACAGATGAGGCCGATGAGGTAGAAGCGAGCGGCACAGCTAGCACTCTAGGAAACACAACCGCCTCAGCCTCAGCTGCCCAAGCAGGCGACACCCAAGAAACCTCAATCGCCGAAACCGGCCTCACCGACCTCGATATTTCGGAAATCTACAAACTCACCCCAAAACTTAAGCTCATGGCTGAATTTAAGCCAGAAGTATTCCAAGACGCGCGCACCCAAGCACGTGCAACGGATAAGCTCATGCGCAAGCAAACCGCCACGGCCCTTACGGGTGCGTTTTATAGCGACCTCGGCATGAACATGAGTGATTTTGAAATTGGCTACATTGTTCGCGTTGGCGCACTTATGCTCCTTATCACCTTTGTGGGCGGTGCGGCCTCGGTCTTTGTTGGTTTTCTCTCGTCACGCATTGGAGCCGGATTGGCGCGCGACCTCAGACGCGATATTTTTGCCAAGGTGTCCTCGTTTTCTCACGCAGAGTTTGACCGTTTTTCAACTGCTTCGCTTATTACCCGCTCAACCAATGACGTTACACAGATACAAACACTGCTCACTATGGGCATTCGCATGATTTGCTATGCGCCCATTTTGGCTATTGGTGCAACTATTATGGCGGTGCAAAAGTCGGTTTCGATGAGTTGGATTATCGGCATCGCAGTTCTCTTTTTGATGTGCATGGTTGTTGTGCTCATGATTATTGTCATGCCTAAGTTCAAAATTATCCAAAAACTTATCGACCGCCTTAACCTTGTTGCACGCGAAACACTTAACGGTCTCATGGTTATTCGCGCCTTTGGGCGCAGCGGTTTTGAGCGCGAGCGCTTTGAGGTCGCCAACCTTGACGTTACCAAGACCAATTTGTTTATCCAGCGCGCGATGGTATTTATGATGCCGCTGATGATGGTGTTTATGAATGGCCTTACGGTGCTTATCATCTGGGTTGGCGCTCATCAGGTTGCTGCCTCTGCCATGCAAGTAGGCGATATGATGGCATATATGCAGTACGCCATGCAGGTGGTTATGGGCTTTATGTTTATTGCGATGGCGTTCATTTTTGTGCCGCGCGCAGCTGTTTCTGCTGGTCGTATAGCAGAAGTTCTTGAAACGGAACCCGTTATTCGTGACCCCAAAAAGCCTCTTTCTATGGACGAGAAGCAGCTCGGTCGCGTGGAGTTTAAGTCGGTTGACTTCCGCTTTGAAGGTGCCGAACACGATGCCCTTACCGATATTTCTTTTGTTGCCGAACCCGGCTCTACCACCGCATTTATCGGCTCAACGGGCTCGGGAAAATCTACCATTCTCAACCTTGTTATGCGCTTCTATGACGCAACGGCTGGTGAGGTTTTGGTTGGCGGCGTAGATGTGCGCAACCTAACGCAGCAAGAATTGCGTTCGCACCTCGGATACGTTCCGCAAAAAAGCGTTTTATTGACGGGCACCATTGCTCAAAATATCACCTTTGGCAACCATGATTTGTCGCAAGAAAACCTCGAAAAACTTGCCGATGTTGCGCAGGCTACCGAGTTTATCGACTCGCGCGAGGAGCGATTTGACTTTGACATTGCCCAAGGTGGCACCAATGTTTCTGGTGGGCAGCGGCAGCGTATTTCTATTGCGCGTGCCCTTGCTGTCAACCCCAGCATTTTCTTGTTTGACGATAGCTTCTCGGCACTTGATTTCAAAACTGATGCCGCCTTGCGCTCGGCCCTTCATGCCCATACCAAAGACAGCACGCTTCTTATTGTTGCTCAGCGTGTGAGTACCATCATGGACGCTGACATGATTTATGTAGTTGACGATGGCATGATTGTAGGGCGGGGCAAGCACAACGAGCTTTTGAAAACCTGCCCCGCTTATTATGAGATTGCTTCCTCCCAGTTAAATGAGGAGGAGTTGCATCATGCCTAAAAAAGTAGATATGACACAAAGTTCTGCCGGTATGATACAAGGATCCGCCGCTGAAACGCAGCAGAGTTCTACTATCGAAACGCAGCAAAACCCTGCCGCCACGCAGCAAAACCCTGCCACCACGCAGCAAAGAAAAAAGCCTCAGGCTAAGCTACAGCAACGTCGCCGTGGCGGTGGCCCTGGACGGGGCGGCCCCGGTGGGCACGCTTTAATGCCGGGCGAGAAACCCAAAAACTTCAAGCTTGCCCTCAAAAATCTGCTCCGCTATTTGGGCTCGTTCAAAATAGCCATTTTGGTGGTCTTGATTTTTGCTCTTGCCTCGACGGTTTTTGCCATTGTTGGCCCTAAGATTTTGGGCATGGCAACCACCGAGCTGTTCGAGGGCATTTTAGGACAAATTGCTGGCTCGGGCGACGGTCCCGACTTTACGGTTATTGCCGGTATCTTGCTTACCGTGTTAGGCCTTTATGCCGTAAGTGCGGTGTTTCAGTTTATACAAGGCTTTGTTATGGCAAATGTTTCAAACAAGGTAAGCTATCGCCTGCGCCGCGACATTGACGCAAAAATTATGCGCCTGCCGTTTTCGTACTACGACAAAGTGGCAACGGGCGACGTTATGAGCCGCATCACCAATGATGTTGATGTCATCAACCAAAGCCTCAATCAGTCGGTCACACAAATTATCACCAGCGTGGCTACGCTCATTGGCGTACTCGTTATGATGTTTTCTATCAGCTGGCTTATGACGCTCATTGCAATCCTTACGCTCCCGCTGAGTCTGGGGCTTATCGGATTTATTATGAGCAAATCGCAAAAGCACTTTACCAACCAGCAAAATTATCTTGGCGAGGTCAATGGTTTGGTGGAGGAAAACTACGGCGCACATACGGTGGTCAAGGCCTTTAACGGCGAGAAGGCTGCTCTTGAGAGCTTTGACGAGAGCAATACAACGCTGTACGCCGCAGCGTGGAAGGCAAACTTTCTCTCTGGCCTTATGATGCCGCTGATGAACTTCATCGGCAACCTCGGCTACGTGATTATCTGTATTGTGGGTGCCTATCTTGCCATGGGTCGCGTTATCTCGGTGGGCGATATTCAGGCGTTTATCCAGTATATGCGCACGTTCCAGCAGCCCATTACGCAGGTTGCTCAGATTTCAAATATTTTGCAGCAAACGATGGCCGCCGCCGAGCGGGTATTTACTTTCCTTGACGAGCCCGAGGAAGTTCCCGAAAAAACTGACGGCACGGCGGTTGACCCCGAAACTGTGGACGGCAGCGTGAGCTTCAAGCACGTACACTTTGGTTATACCGAAGACAAAACTGTTATCAACGATTTTTCTGCCGAGATAGCTCCAGGTCAAAAAATTGCCATTGTTGGCCCAACGGGCGCTGGAAAAACAACCATTGTTAAGCTGCTCATGCGTTTTTACGACGTGGAGTCTGGTGCCGTTTTGGTGGGCGGTCATGATGTTAAAGACTTTAAGCGCGACGAGCTGCGCGGCTTGTTTGGTATGGTGCTGCAGGACACGTGGCTATACAGCGCCAGCATTGCCGATAATATCCGCTACAGCCGTCTTGATGCAACCGATGAGGAAGTTCATGCTGCCGCTCAGGTGGCGCAGGCAGACCACTTTATCACCACGCTGCCCGATGGCTACAACCTGCTCATAAACGAGGAGGCAAGCAACATTTCGCAGGGGCAAAAGCAGCTTTTGACCATTGCCCGAGCCGTGTTGCTTGACCCCAAGATTCTTATTCTCGATGAGGCAACCTCATCGGTTGATACGCGCACCGAACTGCTTATTCAAACGGCGATGGACAACCTCATGCACGGACGCACGAGCTTTATCATTGCACACCGTCTTTCTACCATTAAAAATGCCGATTTAATTCTTGTTATGGACAAGGGTGACATTGTTGAACAAGGCTCACATGACGAGCTTTTAGCCGCCAACGGTTTTTATGCCATGCTCTATAACAGCCAGTTTGATGTTGGCGAGGAAGACTAGGCGGTAGAAAAGCTGCGAAAGAGCGCAAAAAAACAGGGGGCTGCCTCTTCGAGGCAGCCCCCTGTAGCTTATAACTCTTTGACACTTTATCTAGACAGCTTCAAGTGCCTGCTGTATGTCGGCAAGCAAATCGCTCGTTGCCTCAATACCACAAGAGAAGCGAATCATGTCGGGCTCAATGCCAGCTGCGGTTAGCTCCTCATCGGTCATTTGTCTGTGCGTTGCGTTAGCTGGGTGTAATACACAAGTACGTGCATCAGCAACGTGTGTAGCGATTATCCCGAGCTTAAGGTTTTTCATAAAGGTTTCTGCACCCGTGCGTCCACCAGCCACCCTAAAGCTTACTACGCCACACGAACCATCGGGCAAATACTTTGAGGCAAGCTCATGATAGGGGTCATTTGGCAATCCGCAGTATTTGACCTGCACAACCTTGGGGTGTGCTTCCAAAAACTCAGCAACAGCTTGGCCGTTTGCACAGTGTTGTTTCATGCGCAGGTGCAAACTCTCAAGCCCCAAGTTGAGGATAAAGGCATTTTGCGGCGCTTGGATAGCACCCAAATCACGCATGAGCTGCGCTGTAGCCTTGGTAATATACGCACCCGCCAAGCCAAAACGCTCAGTATAAACCACGCCGTGATAACTCTCATCTGGTTGGGTAAGCCCAGGGAACTTATCCGCATGAGCATTCCAATCAAACTTCCCAGCATCAACAATGCAGCCACCAACCGCGCCGCCATGTCCGTCCATGTACTTAGTGGTCGAGTGAACAACAATGTCAGCGCCCCACTCAATGGGCCTGCAGTTAACAGGCGTGGGAAAAGTGTTGTCGATAATCAACGGCACACCGTGGGCGTGCGCAGCGGTAGCCCAGCGCTCAATGTCAAAAACCGAAAGCGCCGGATTGGCGATAGTTTCACCAAAAACTGCCTTGGTATTGGGCTTGAACGCCGCCTTAAGCTCCTCATCTGAGCACGTTGAGGGGATAAAGGTAAAGTCAATGCCCATGCGCTTCATGGTTATGGCAAACAGGTTATAGGTGCCGCCGTAAAGCTCTGAGGACGAAACAATATGGTCGCCTGCGCCAGCGATATTAAATACGGAGAAAAAACTTGCCGCTTGCCCCGAGGAGGTAAGCATTGCTGCAGAGCCGCCCTCTAGCTCGCATATCTTAGCTGCGACGTTGTCGTTGGTGGGATTTTGCAGGCGGGTGTAAAAATAGCCCGAAGCCTCAAGGTCAAAAAGCTTGCCCATGAATTCACTTGTGTCATATTTGAAAGTGGTGCTTTGAATAATGGGAACCTGGCGCGGTTCACCATTGCCGGGGCGATAACCGCCCTGCACACACGTGGTTTCGATAGATTGGTTTGTGGTGTCGCTCATAGTAACTTGCTCCTTTTTCTGATGGTCTAATGGTTTTTCGGTGTATGAAAGTATAGTATAGTATTACTATCAAAAAAGCGCGAAATACGGTTAATTTGCTTAAAATTGGGCTCTGTGGTCGAAACTTTGGTGGTTGCGGACTAAAACTCTAGCTGGTGTGAGCTAAAACTCTGGACGCTTTGGCAAAAACTTTGGCAGTTGCGAGCGAAAACTCTGGCCGTTGCAGCCCAAGAAACGTGGTCGCTGTGGTCCAAAACTCTAGCCGTTGCAGCCCAAGAAACAAAAAACAGAAGGAAACACCATGAAAAATCCCCTGAAAAGCTCTGCGAGCGCCCTTATGGCAAGTGCTCCAGTGAGCGCCGCGAATGTCCGTATGACAAGCGTTCCAGCGAGTACCACTACAAACACCTCCCTTAAAAAGAGAAGTATTGCTCTTGCCACAAGCCTTATGCTCGCGCTGGGTATGCTTTTTGCGCTTTCGGCCTGCGCTGACGACCCCAATACCCAAAACTTTGTTGGCACGTGGGAAATTGTTAGTCTTCAAAGCGCTGAGCGACCCGACATGGATCCCGCAGAAACAGTAGCGGTTCTTGAGGACGCCGGCATGACTATCAAGCTCGTTTTGAATAAAGACAAAACGGCTCAGCTTGATAGCATGGGTAAAATTCTTACTGGAACATGGAAAATCAACAGCCCGCAGAGCATTACCATCACGCTTGAGGGAAGCGAAGGCGTGGAGGGAACCTACGCAAACGACCAGCTTACGGTACAAAAAGCTGGCGACAAGATGGTATTTGAGCGAGAATAGCTAGAAAAAGTGAGCTGAATTTACTCAGGCAATAATTCTCGGCAAACTCGCAGGAAATTCGCAACATCTCGCAGGAGGTCTGGCGGTATGTCGCACCGCACTTGATGCGGTGCCTAGCAGGAGAATGGTAGGATACGTGTGGGTTGTTGCCCAGAAAGCGCTCAGGCAATTCCCCAGAGAATTCCCAAAAAAATTGTTCTTTACGAGCGCCAATAATTCTGCTAAACTGCATAAGCTGCGTTTTTGACAGGTTTTGTGCAAAAACGAAGCACCAACAAAGTACCAACAAGCGGGAGGTTTTCTCCCCACCTTACGGCGCAAAGCTGTCTGGTCTTACAAGGATATTTTGCCTCGGGCGCTGTGTCGCACCAAGGCGTTTTCCCAAGACCTGCCAACTTTGCTGGCAGGTTTTTTTGTTGGGAAGCTTGCGGGGTGCTTGCCGGTGTTAGGAAAGCACGCGCAACTCTATGAGTAACTTTTGACGTATTGGATGTATGAAAAAGAACGGCCAGTGGAGGTGAACGACTATAAGCACACAAGAGCCAAGGCTTAACGATGAGATTCGTGCGAGCCGATGCCGTCTTATTGGTGCCGACGGAGAGCAGGTAGGTATTTTTGCCATTGCAGATGCCCAGCGTTTTGCTGATGATGAGGGCTATGACCTCGTTGAGATTGCTCCCGATGCCGACCCGCCTGTGTGTCGCGTTATGGACTACGGCAAGTATAAGTACGAGCAGGAAATGAAGGCCAAGGCGGCGCGCAAGAACCAGACTAAGGCGGAAGTCAAGGAGATGAAGTTTCGTCCCAAGATTGACACGGGCGATTATGAAACCAAGAAAAAGCACATTCTGCGTTTTCTTGATGCTGGCGCCAAGGTCAAGGTGACGATTATGTTTAGAGGGCGTGAGATGGCTCACCCCGATATTGGGCTTAACATTCTTGAAAGGCTTGCCGAGGATTTAAGAGGGCAGGCGGTTATTGAAAACCAGCCCAAGCTCGAAGGTAGAAATATGTTTATGCTCATTGCGCCGCTCAAGAAAAAGGAAACAAAACAAGACGTTCAAGAGCACGCAAGTGAGGATACAGGCGAGGACATGCTCGCTACAGATTTTGAAGGAAAGGAAGAAGCAGATGCCAAAAATGAAGACGCATAGAGGTTCCGCAAAGCGCTTTCGCGTAACGGGAACTGGCAAAATTATGCGCAGCAAGGCTTATAAGAGCCACATTCTTGAAAAGAAGTCGCAAAAGCGTAAGCGTAATTATCGCCACGAGAGCGAAGTTGCTACGGCTGACTACAAGGTTGTTGCGCGGAACTTGGGCTTGCGCTAGTCGAGCCCGCACCATTGTTATGAAGGATTTGAAAAAGGAGTTGATTGTCAATGTCACGCGTTAAGCGTTCAGTTTCTGCAAGAAAAAAACGTCGTGTTGTTCTCGCCCGTGCAAAGGGCTACTATGGCGCAAAATCGCGCTCGTATCGTGCCGCAAAAGAGCAGGTACAGCACTCGCTACAATATGCCTACCGCGACCGCCGCAACAAAAAGCGTGTTATTCGCCGTTTGTGGATTACCCGTATCAACGCTGCGGCTCGTATTAACGGTATGAGCTATTCGGTATTTATTAACGGCTTGAAAAAGGCCGGCATTATGCTCGACCGTAAGGTTTTGGCCGACATGGCGGTAAATGACGCCCCTGCTTTTGCAGCCTTAACAGAGGTTGCCAAAAAGGCACTTGCTGCTGCGTAAAAATTACTGCACACAAGCACTGCTGCAGAGTAGTGCTGCCGTACTCTACAAGGAGAGGTATGGAGCAAAAGGGTGGCCGCGGGAGTAATCCCGCGACCACCCTTTTGTTGTAGCGTTATTGCGTCCCTGACCCGCAATCTTGTAGTATGTCGCCCCGCGCTTGACGCGGGGCCTAGCGGGAGAGCTGTAGGTTTGTGGTAGTTGTTGTCCAGAAGGTTCGTGCATACGTTTTCTGGACAACACCCTGCCCAATACACAGCCGTAATCCCAGGCACCGTGTCAAGCACGGTGCGACATGCTAGCAGCGCGGGGCGACAAAGACGTCAAGCGCGGGGCGACAAAGGCATCAAGCCCTGGGTGACAAAGCTCTGCTAACCCTACGCCTTAATGTCACGCAGGCGGTAGGCAATAATTCCCACGGCACTTAAAACAACAAAAACTCCTGTGAGCGCCAGCCAAGGAGCAAGCCTAAAAGCCTCCTCAGGATAGTTAGCAACAATCATGAAGGGTGAGATTTTGATTGCCCATTCGGGAATATCAACAACGCTGCCAAAGTACACCATAAGAAATGCATACGCTAAAAAGACCCACAGCATGGGGCTTAGCTTGGGCGCAACGCCAACAAGAAGCACAGCCAAACCTACAAAAACAAGAATAGGCGGCACGGTGTTTAGGGCAGTTTTGATGAATATCTCAAAGGCGGGTGGGTTGTCCATAACTGCTAGTGCTCCTGCCCACATGCCAAGACCCACCAGCAGCTGAAAAACCAGGGCGCACACTGCCGCAATAATGGTGTAGCTCAGCAAGGCAATAATTTTTGACGAGGCAGTACCAAACAAAACCTCAAGTCGTCCACGGCGCTCCTCGCTTTGCAGCTGATTAACAATAATAACCACGGGCACTACGGCAATGGTTGCCATCATCATGGTGAGTGTGCCAATAACGGGTTTAAGCAACTCAAGCCCAGTAACGCCGTCAACAATGCCCAGCACCGCTTGTATGGTTGGGCTGGCATCGTAAAAGCTGCTGAGGTCGTTAAACACGAGCCCGTAGCATGCACCAAGGATAAGCATTACCAACGCCCAGGCAATAATGGTGCCACGCAAAAGGCGCAAGCTCAAGCTTATCTGGCTTATGAGAAAGCGGCTGCCGTGCGCTTTGCCACGGCGTGCCTGCAACAGGCCCGCTCCTTGGTCGCGGCGTGCATTGAGCACAAACGCCAGCGCGATAAGCACGGCAGCCGCTAAGACCATAACGCCAAGGGGCCACCACAGATTTTCATAAAACGGAAAGGTTCTCTCACCCAATCCAAACGGAGAAATAAATCCCAACGGATTAGTGGCAGCATCTGCGCCCATGTCGCCAACGGCACGCAAAAGATAGGCTATGCCTAAAGCCGCAAACGAGAACCCTATGGTGCTTTTTGAGGTGGAACACACCTGCGCAAAAACCATAGTGAGAGCAGCAAAAATAAGACCAATACCACCAATGCCCGCACCGTAAACCAGCGAGCCAGCCACATCGATACTTTCCATATTGAAGGCGGGCATACAAACGGCAATGCCCAGCGCAATAAGCACGTTAGCACCCAGCACAATAATGGTGAGCGAGGCAAGGGGAGCGGCCTTTCCAAGGGGCAGAGAACCGAGAAGTTCGCTGCGGCCCTCCTCCTCGTTACTGCGTGTGTGACGGTTGACAAGAAAGATATTCATAACGCCAACCACCAGCGCCGACCACACAAACATCATTTGCGTGTACATAACGCCAAAGGTGTATTCATCTCCATACATCATGCCGCACATGGCAATTACTGCAGGACTGCTCATAGTTTCTTGCAGCGCATTGAGCATTTGCTCGTCGCCCACCAGCGAGGGTAAAACGGGGATAAAACTGATGGCAAAAACTATGCAGGCAAGTATCCACCCCGGCAACCAAAGACGGTCGAGCCGTAGGGTAAATCTCAAAAGGCTCGGTGTGCGTGTGAGGGCAGATAGTAGGTTCGAGAGAGGGCTTGAGCTCGTGCTCGGGCTTGGGTTTGGAGCAGGGTTCTGGTTTGGGGCAGGGTTTGGGCTTGAGCTTGGAGCAGGATTTTGGCCCGAGTTCAATTTTTGTTTGTGAGTTGCTGCAGTGGCGGGCATTTTTAAGCCTCGCTCTCGGCAATGTTATTCTCGGCAACGTCAACCTCGGCAACGTCACTCTTTGCACCATCAATCGTATCAGCACCATTTTCATCAGCGTCATAATGCTGAATAAAAAGCTCCTCAAGGGTCGGAGGCGTTGAATTGAGATGCGTAACGCCGTGCTTGACCAAGAAGCTCATAATCTCCTCGGTGGCATTATTGTCCATTTGAAAGCTGAGTCTGCCATTTTTGACGTCTGCACCGTAGACGCCTTTAAGTGCGTTGAGCTTAGGGAGGATTTTCTCGGCAGAGGTGTTTAAGGCGGCACTTACGTTGTTGCGGGTAAGATGTCGCATATCCTCAAGCGTGCCGCTGTCCACAATTTTGCCCAACTTGATAACACTGATGCGGTCGGCAAGATCTTCAACCTCGCTCAAAATATGGCTGGAGAGCAACACACTTTTCCCCTGTGCCTTGACTGTTCTCACGCACTCCTTAAACGCTGTTCCCATGAGGGGGTCAAGTCCGCTGGTTGGTTCGTCAAAAATATAGAGTTCTGCATCTGAAGAAAACGCAGCAATGAGAGCGATTTTTTGCTTATTACCCTTGGAGTACGAACCACACTTTTTGGTGGGGTCAAAGTCAAACTGCTCAATGAGTTCTTGCTTGTAGCGAGCGTCACGCACGCCACGCATCCGCAGCAAAACGTCAATCATCTCGCCGCCGCTCAGGTTGTTCCACACGTTCATTTCGCCGGGAATAAAAGCAATATTTTTGTGAATCTCAACGGCATCTTTCCAGACATCACGCCCAAAGATTTGCGCTGTGCCCTCACTGGCACGCAGAATACCTAAAAGTATGCGAATGGTGGTAGATTTTCCTGCGCCGTTAGGACCAATAAAACCGTAGACTTCGCCTTCGTTAACGTCCAAATCAACGCCTCTAAGTGCCTGCACCTTGCCAAAGTTCTTTTTGAGTCCGTGCGCTTCAAGTAGAGCCATGAAAACCTCCTCGGAACCTTTTTGCTGATAGGCATAAAGTATAAACGAAACAATGCGGAGAGAGATGAGTACTTCGAGGTTGAGCTGACGGAGATGCAAGCTACGGGGCGACATACAGCCCAATAGGGTTTATTTTGTTGGAAGTCCAGAAAAGAAGTAAGCCGCCGCCACTGGCGGCATCAGATAACATTAGCAGGTTACGAATTGTCACATTCGTGTTACCATAGTGGAATCACCTTGGAGTGCTAAGGTGGTATCCTACAAGAGTATTGTTACCGATTATTGTTGCGAGCCATGAAACTCGCGCTTTACAACAGGAGGAACATTTATGTCGAACGTTACCGTACTTACCGCCGCTACCTTTGATACCGAGGTTATGCAGGCAGACAAGCCCTATTTGGTTGATTTTTGGGCTGCGTGGTGTGGACCGTGCCAAGCGGTTGCGCCGGTAGTTGAGCAAATTGCTGAGGAGCTGGGCGAGCAAATCTATGTTGGCAAGCTCAATGTTGACGAGGAGCAAGAAGTTGCCATGCGCTATCGCGTGATGTCTATTCCTACGCTCGTTTTGTTCAAAGACGGCGAAGCTGCTACCGTTATGGTTGGTGCTATGCCTAAAGAGGAACTGCTTAATCGTATTGAGCCGCACCTGTAAGGCGCTGTAAGACGCACCTGTGGAATGCGCCTCGTGTTCCGCTAGCAACTCGATAATCCCAAAGAATCCGCGAGAGATACACAGGAGGCTATCATGTGTACAAATGGCATTAACGCTGTTCAGCTCAAGGGCACTATTGAGCAAATTGACGAGGCGGTCGCCCTCACGCGCCGTTGGACGCACCGGAGCTTTCATAGTGCTGAGGACGGACAAATGCCCAAAACTGCTGCAAAGCTTAAGAGTGCCCAGGGCCTGCTTGACGATGTTCGTGCCTTGCTTGAGGAAGCAGGCGACATTGTTGAGCGCGAGGCTGGAGAAACAGACGGCGTTACCGTAGAGCTGGTGTAGATTGTGAGCGAGCTTATCCGCTTCTCGGTGGCTATGCCAGAGAACTTGCTGGTTCAGTTTGACAGCTTGGTCGCGCGCCGAGGGTTGGCAAAAAATCGCTCTGAGGTTATCCGCGACCTTGTTCGTGAGGCACTGGTTGATGAGGAGTGGGACGACCCTTCTCAAGAAATTGTAGGCACACTGAGCATTGTGTTCTCGCATCATGCTGCCGATTTGCAAGGCAAGCTTGACCAAGTGCAGCACGCCCATCACGACAAAATAATTAGCGCCATGCACGTTCATCTTGATGCGCACAACTGCCTTGAGGTCATTGTGCTGCGGGGCAAAAGCGAGGTGGTGCGCGGCATTGCCGATGCCATTTTGGGGGTAAAGGGTGTCAAACACGGGCGCTTAACGGCAACCACTACTGGGCTTTATCTCTAGTTTGTGCGAAATGTGAGCTGCACTTGGGGTTTGAAACGCAACATATACACGTGCGAGGCATTGTGCAAGGCGTTGGCATGCGACCTTTTGTCTATCGGCTTGCCGTAGAGCGCGGCTTGAGTGGTTGGGTGCTTAACGCAAGTGATGGCGTGCATATTGAGGTAGCTGGTACGGCGGAAAAGCTGGCTGATTTTGCGCATGCCTTAGTGAGTGAAGCACCGAGCGCTGCCCGCATTGAAAGTGTTGAGGTTGTTGAGGCTGCGGAGGCTGCTGAGGGTGCTGAGGCCATTGAGGGTGCGGAGGCTGCCACGGCTGCTGAGGCTGCCACGGCTGCGGCCCATGAGCCAACGGCAAGCAGTTTGTTTGAAATCCGTGCTTCTGATAATGAAACCGAAACTTCAACGCTGGTATCGCCCGATCTTGCAACCTGCGATGCCTGCCTAAAAGAACTGTTTGACCCCAGCGACCGTCGCTATCACTATCCCTTTATTAACTGCACAAACTGCGGCCCTCGCTTTACCATCATTGACCGCTTGCCCTATGACCGCCCCAGCACGTCAATGGCTTCTTTTGATATGTGCAAGCCGTGTGACGCTGAATATTACAATCCAGCAGACCGGCGTTTTCATGCGCAGCCTGATGCCTGCTTTGACTGTGGCCCGTCTTTGACCTTGGTTGAAGGGGGAGCTAAGGCGTCACCCCTTGTAGTTCATGCGCGCAACCGTGATGAAAGTGACGCTTGTATAGTGCGCTGTGCTGAGTTGCTCAAAGAAGGAAAAATCCTTGCCATTAAGGCACTAGGTGGTTATCACCTTGCCTGTGATGCAACTAATGAGGAGGCGGTGCGGCGCTTGCGCAAGCGCAAGCGCCGCCCAATCCAACCCTTTGCGCTCATGATTTCCTCTCTTGATGGGGTACGCTCAATTTGTGAGGTCAACGAGCAGGAGGAAGCCTTGCTTTTAAGCCCTGCTCGCCCGATTGTTTTGCTGCAAGCGCACGAAGAGAGCAAGACCTTGATTGCTCCTTCGGTGGCAGGCATTTTGCCCGAGCTTGGCGTAATGCTCCCCTCAACTCCTGTGCAGCACCTGTTACTTGAGGCAGTAGGAGTTCCGCTTGTTATGACCTCGGGCAATTTGAGTTCAGAGCCCATTATTGCGCTTGAAAACGAGGCACATTCTTTGCTTGCGGAGGTTGCCGATGTCTTTCTTGACAACAATCGTCCTATTCGCTCGCGCTATGACGACAGCGTGGTGCGGGTAATAGATGGACGTACCCACATGATACGGCGCGCACGCGGCTACGCCCCCTTACCGCTGGCGCTGCCAGAAGGGGACGGTACGATTTTGTCACACGAGCAGGTGTCTGAGAAAGCGTTGGTGGAGCTTCCCGAGAAACTACCCAAGCAGGTGTCTGAGGATACACCCGTCGCTCTCACTTCTCCCGAGATAGTGCTTGCCACGGGAGCTGAGCAAAAAAGTACCTTTTGTTTTGTGCGCGGCAGCGAAGCCTTTGTTTCACAACACCTCGGTGACCTAGAAAGTGCTAATAGTTTTAGCAATTATATGAACACCAAAGACTTGTACCAGACGCTCTTTGCGCTTGCGCCCCAAAGTCTTGTGTGCGATAAGCACCCAGAATACCTTGCAAGCAAGTGGGCTCGTTCTTGTGGTTTGCCTGTAAGCGAGGTTCAGCATCATCATGCTCATATTGCTGCGGTTCTGGCAGAAAACGCCACCACCCAACCAAGGGCTTTAGACAAACCAGTTATAGGCATTGCCTTTGACGGCACGGGATACGGAAGCGATGGTGCGCTTTGGGGAGGCGAGGTTTTGCTGGCCACGCTTGCCAAATACGAACGCTTTGCCCACCTTGCGTATATGCCGTTACCGGGAGGGGCGGCTGCCATCAAACACCCCAATCGTATGGCGTATGCGCTGCTCAAAAGCTGCAAAATACTTGACCATTCAGCAGCAAAACCGCTGCTTGATGCCCTTGGCACAGAGCAATGTGCCCTGCTTGACCAGATGATTGAGGGCAAGCTCAATACTCCGCAAACCTCCTCAATGGGGCGCCTTTTTGATGCTGTGAGCGCACTGCTGGGCATTTGTACGGAGGAAACCTACGACGGACAGCCTGCCATTGAGCTTGAGGCGGTAGCTCAAGCAGAGAAAAAGAACGAGCTGGCACGTGCGGCAGCGCAAGAGAGGGACCCTCGCTATTATTTTGACGTTACGCAGGCCAAGCCGTCGCAGCCGCTCACCATACCGCTCACCATAGACCCCAAACCGGTTGTCCAGGCAATTCTTGCAGACCTCACCATAGACACACCAACACCAACCATCGCACGACGCTTCCACGATGCCATCTGCGCTCTCATGGTAGACCTCGCCGAGTTCGCTCGTAAAATAAGCGGTCTTTCAACGGTCGCCCTCAGCGGTGGGGTGTTTATGAACCGCTATCTTATTGAACATACCGTGCCTTTGCTTGAGCAGGCAGGATTTGAGGTGCTGCTCCATAAGGAACTTCCTGCCAACGACGGCTGTATTTCGTACGGTCAGGCGATGGTAGCCCGTGCCAGCAACGCATCACACGCAAAGCCTGTCATACTAGAACACAGAGAACAGCTGGAGCAACGAGGCCAGTCAGAGAAAACAACAACACAAACAGAAGCAACACAAAACAAAGGAGCGTGAACGGGTATGTGCCTTGCCATTCCTGCCAAAATTACAACAGTGGACGAAAATAAAATTGCATCGGTGGATATTCTTGGAGTTACGCGCGAGATTGCGCTTGACCTTATTCCGCAGGCACAAATTGGCGACTTTGTACTCGTCCATGCGGGCTATGGTATTGAGGTGGTAAGCGAGGAGTTTGCCAACGAAACGCTTGAGCTTATCCGTCAGTTTCCCGAGCTGGTTGACCCTGTCTAGCAAAATCGCCCAAACGGTGTAAGAGCGAGGAACTTTTATGGACCAAAGCCTACTTGCCAGTTTCAAAAACCCCGAGCTTGTTCAAGACTTGCTTGAGGTGATAAAACAACGTGCTGCCCGCATTGGGGAGTTGCGCATGCGCGCTGGCGACTTCGATAAAACCGGCGACCTCGACAAAACCGGCGACCTCGACAAAACAGGGCACCCTAACCAAACAGGGCAGCCCCGTCCTATCAGGCTTATGGAAGTCTGTGGCACGCATACGGTTGCCATTGCACGCGCCGGTTTTCGCTCGGTTATGCCTCTCAATCTTGAACTTATTTCTGGTCCAGGTTGTCCCGTTTGCGTTACGGCAAACGTTGACATTGACCGCATTATTGCGCTTACGCATATTCCCAACGTAGTGGTTGCTACTTTTGGCGACATGGTGCGCGTGCCGGGCTCAAGCACCTCGCTGCAAGAGCGCAAGGCTCAGGGTGCAAATGTTGAGGTGGTGTATTCTCCGCTTGATGCGATTAAACTTGCCCAGCGTCTTGCCGGCGAAGCCAATAAGGCCAGCAAAGTCGATACGTCTCGTGAAGTTGGCAAATCCGCTGACGGCAAATCCGCTGACGGCAAATCCGCTGACGGCAAAACCAACAAAACTGACAAAGATATGCAGGTTGTGCTGGTGGGCGTGGGGTTTGAAACCACAACACCACTCGTGGCAGCAACTATAGAGCGTGCCGCTGCGCTCGGGCTTGAAAACTTTAGCGTGCTTGCTGTACACAAGGCGGTGCCTCCTGCGCTTGAGGCGCTTGCAAACGATACCGAGGTAGCCCTCGATGCTCTCATTTTGCCCGGACACGTAAGCACCATTCTTGGCGCTGAGCCTTACGCTTTTCTTGCGGAGAAGTATCACATTCCCGGAGTAATAACTGGTTTTGAGCCGGTGGACGTTTTGCAAGGTGTCGCCCAGCTTCTCGAACAGCTGCTGCGCCTTGAGGGCTCTGGTGCGCCTGCCAAAGGGAGCGCTACCGCCACCAGCCCCTCCCAACCTCCCAACCCTACCAACCCTGCCGAGTCCACCACCTCAGCCAAGCCCACTATCGAAATTGCCTACAAGCGTGCCGTTATGCAGGAAGGGAACCCCACTGCGCTTGCTGCCATCAACAAGGTGTTTGAGGTAAATGACGCAGCTTGGCGAGGGCTCGGTGTTATTCCAAACTCGGGTTATGTTATTCGCGAGGAGTATGCCAACTTTGATGCAACACGGCGCTTTGCTGCAGAACTTGCCGAGCTTCAAGAGCCCACCAAGGAATCACGGGGCTGCCGCTGCGGTGAGGTTTTGAGAGGAGTTATGGCTCCCTTAGCTTGTCCGCTTTTTGCCAAAGTATGCACACCACAAAATCCTATTGGTCCGTGCATGGTTTCCTCGGAGGGAAGCTGCGCTGCGTATTTTCGCTATGCCCTGCACGAAGTTGTGTAGAAAGCCCGGGGCAAAAGCAGAGTTTATCTTGAGAGTGTTGGAGGGCGCACAGCGCTCTTGGGCTGGCAGCTATTGTTGGCGGGTACGCTTCAGGTTTTCTTTGTTTGCCGCTCGGGATAGTTCCTTGTAGCGGCCTTGATGGGGCTCGGCGTGTTTTCGTATGGCAGACAGAATATCCAGCAACCCATCACCACCACCATCATCATTTCGATCCCGCTCCGCTTTCAGGGCCTTTTTGGTTGCTTCAGTTATCCAGTTTTTGAGGGCCACTTCTTTGGCTCGGGCTTTTGCTTGCTTGCGTTGGTTTTTTTGAACAAGACTTCTAACAAGCCCGCTGTCTTGGGCAATAGCCAAAAGCGCAGTGTCAGCAAACGTGGGAGCTGCGCCATTGAGCAAAACGGCTTGAAGGCGCGCACGGGTAGCTGCTTTTGAGCCACGATCTATGATTGGCCAGCAGGTAGAAAGGCGCTTATCCTCACGACGCACGATGCCCTGCTCAACCAAACCAAGGAGCAAACGAGAATACAACCCTATGCTTAAGGCAGGCACAAGCTGCACTGGTTTGAGTGCTTGAGCAAGGGTTGTGTCCAGCGCAAGGTCAAGCTCTTGGTGAGTAAGCGGCTCAGATTTCTTGCCCACTACGCAGCCCTTTTTTACCACTTGTCCCGTGGGAGAAACATGACTTTTGGTAAGCCACACCATCTGGAGATGTTCCAGCTCAAGCAGGAGCATCTCGGCAAGGCGAAACTCTAGGCTATCAACCCAGACATTGACGTTTCCCTTCTCATCATCGTGGATAAGAAGCAATAATTCCTCGGCAATTAACATAAGGTTATTGTAACACCTCTCAATGAATAAACTAGATACCTGCTTGATTCTTAGGATGAGCAGTGAGAGTGCGCCCTCTCGGGTTCGACCCCTTCATCTATGTCCGCACAAAAAAGGAAGCCAAAACAGGCTCCCTTTTGCTAACGTTTGGTGGAGATGAAGGGGATCGAACCCTCGACCTCGTGATTGCGAACCACGCGCTCTCCCAGCTGAGCTACATCCCCATATTTAATTGTAGGCACCGTATTGTATCACAGCAGCAGATGAGCTCTTTGTTCCCAAAGGTGCTGGCCATATGCTTTAGCGCCAGACGAGCTCTTTGTTCCCAAAGGTGCTCAGACTTTATGCCGTGTGCTTCAGCGACACAACAGACTTGAGCGCTTATTCCTCGTTAGGCTCAAGGATAACAGCGGTGCCGTATGCCACAACGCCACCGGCAGTTTGTGCCATGCTCTCGGTATCAAAGCGCATCATAACAACGGCATTTGCTCCCATATTGGCAGCGTTGATGCGCATGCGCGCCATTGCCTCAACACGTGTTTCCTCGATAAGCTTGGTAAAAGCACCCAGCTCGCCACCAACGATGGATTTAAAGCCTGCTCCCATGGTAGAAAACATATGGCGCGAGCGACTGGTAAAGCCAAAAACTTCGCCCAGCACACGCACCGTGCGGTATCCAGCAACGTTTTCGGTTGTAACAACGAGAATTTCTTGAGGATTAACCATGGTAGTTCCTTTCATACGCCAACACACACCAACACTTGTACGGTAGCTTTTCCCGCATCAGCGAAGGATACTGCCCTCCGCTTTCGCTATATTCATAATACCATTTTGTCCTTTTTCTGTCTGGACTTGCCAAATGCGCTGCAAAAGGGCTACAATACTTGAATTGCTTGCGGAGGCAGTATACGCGCGTTCCGCAAGGTTGTTTGCGAGAGTGGCACACAAAACTCCGATGGGCACTCTGCAAACTATTCTGTAGGCGAAAGAAAGGACAAACGTGAGCAATCACGACCATCCTCACAGTAAGTAGTCCTTTGGTCGCGTCTCCTATGACGGTGACCAAGGGGCAGTCACTGTCATGATGTTTTTCAATTTTGTTTGTAGTTTTGTGAGTGCGCAGTATGCGTGCGTTTTGGGCGTTTGTGTTTGCGTGTTTGCGCCCAGCGGGTCAAGAAGCTTGTGCCCAGCGAGCCAAGACCGCTGAGGGCAGGCCGCCCGGGTCGTCAAGACCGCTGAGGGTAGCCAGCTCACCACAAAGACTCTCAAAGCAACAAGCAAGAGAACCAGCAAAGGAGACCAGTATGTTTTATCTCTCTCAAATGCTTGGTACGCCTGTTATCGACTCGGAGGGTGTCGAAATTGGACGTATCAACGACCTCGCAATTCAAACGGGCGAGGTGTTTCCCCGCATAACTGCTCTTGCCTTTAAGGGCCCTGCTAAAACGCCGTTTATGGTTTCGTGGCGCAAATACGTCGCCGAGTTTAGCAATGACGAGGTTACTCTCAACACCTCGAGCCACAACATTCGATTTAGTTATCTCCAGCCAGACGAGATTCTGCTTGCGCGCGATTTGCTCAACAAACAAATCGTGGACACGCAGGGGCTTAAGGTCGTGCGTGTAAACGACCTCAAACTCTCGCAAAGTAACGATCAGTTGCGCTTATTAGGTGCCGAAGTGGGCATGCGCGGTCTTTTGCGTGGCCTCTCGCCGCTGCTTGAGCGTGCCGTTGCTGGCGTTGGCAAAGTTGTGCGCCGTCCGCTTGAGGAAAACATCATTGCGTGGAACTACATGGAGCTGGTTGACCGCGACCTTTCAAACGTTAAGCTGAGCGTTACGCACCGTCGCCTGCACGACATGCACCCCGCCGACATCGCCGACATTCTTGAGCAACTTGACCCCCAGCAGCGCACCAAGGTGTTTGACCATCTTGACAGCCAACAGGCGGCAGAAACCATGAGCGAGCTGGAAGAAGAGTACCAAAGCGATCTTATAGATGACCTCAGCGAGTCCGAGGCTTCCAAGTTGCTTGCTTCAATGGATCCTGATGATGCCGCCGATATTCTCGGCGATTTGCCCTATGAAAAAGCGGAGAAATTGCTGTGGCTTATGGGTGTGCAAGACCAGGCACGCATTAGAAACTTGCTGGGTTATAAAGAAAAAACTGCCGGCGGCATTATGACCACAGATTTTGTTACGGTATCTGAAAATGCAACCGTGGCAGAAACGGTTGAGCAGATTCGTGGCAAAAGTGAGGAATATGATGCCGTTCACTATGTATACTCCGTGGACTCGCAAGGGCGCCTTATTGGTGCGGTGAGCCTGCGCTCGCTGGTGTTGGCAGCGCCAGAAACACGCATTTTTGATATTTCGGTACGGGAGCTAAGAACGGTTTCGCCCGATGCCGACCAAGAGGAAGTCGCAGAGGGCATCTCAAAATATGACTTGCTCGCCATGCCCGTTGTTGACGAGGACGGCAAGTTGCTGGGTATTGTTACCGTTGATGATGCTTTTGATGTTATTGAAGAAGAGCACAGCGAGGACCTGCAAATTGCCGGTGCAAACGTGGGTGATTTGGGACGTGAGGAAGGCCCGCGTGGGGTAAGCAGTCTGCTGCGCTGGGTGCTGCGCCGCGAGATGTGGCTTATTGTGTGGGTAGTGGTTTCTCTGCTTATTATGTTAGCGGGTGGTATTTCGACTTTTGCTGGTGCGCTGGTACTCATGCCCTTTGTACTCATTTTGGCGGATAACACCGTAAACTTCTCTATTAGCGATCTGCTGAGCTATGACGGTTCAAAAGGCTCAAGCGCCATGGCTCGTTTGTTTGGGCGCAACCTGGTGGTTGCTGTGGTGATACTCGTTTTTGGACTTTTGGTTATGTTCGCGCTGGGGAGCACGTCTTTTGGCTTGCCGAGTGCTGGCCAAGGCGAAGGCGTCTTGCTATCTGGTGAGCCTGCCACAACCTTTGTTGGGTCGTTGGGTGGAGTTGCGACTTTGGTTTTGGCCGCCTTTATCCCCACGCTTATTGCAAGCTTCTTGATTATTTTGGCAGGTGTTTTTATAACTGCGTACAGCAGGCGTAGGCTTGATAAAGGCAAGCAGCTTTCTAACACCTCCATGACTTTTGCTGTTATGCTGTTTGGCTTGCTGGTACAACTGGGACTTACGTATGTCATGGTTGAGCTGGTACAACGCAGCGTTGGCACCCTGTTCTTTGGGTAAGAAACAGGAACAGGAGATATAACTATGACTAAAAAAATGGCGAGCGAGAAAACAGCAGCCAGTAAAACAACGGGCAAGAAACCGCTCATTGTTCTCATGTTGGCTGCAGCAGGGCCGGGCATTATCGCCGAGCTTGCTGGTAATGATGCTGGTGGCATTTCAACTTTTTCCGTAGCGGGCGCTTCTTATGGCTATGCCGCTTTATGGGCGGTTCCTGTTGCCATGCTCTTTTTGATGGTGGTGCAAGAAAGCGCTGCCCGCCTTGGCGCAAAAACTGGTAAAGGGCTTGCGGCGCTTATCCGCGAGAGCTTTGGTATTAGGCTCGCTGCTTTTGCCATGCTTGCGTTGTTGGTTGCTAATTTGGGCACAACGCTTTCTGAGTTTGCGGGCATTGCTGCAGCGATGGAGCTTTTTGGCGTAAACAAGTACGTGAGCGTACCCGTTGCGGGGCTGGCGGTGTGGGCACTTTTGATGGGTGGCTCGTATCGTCGTATCGAAAAAATCTTTCTCATAATTAGTCTGGTGTTTTTAGTCTACGTGGTTGCGGCGTTTATGAGTGCTCCCAACTGGGGAGATGTTGCCGTAAGCACGGTTGTTCCGCACGTGGTGTTTGAGCAAGGGTTCTTTGCGCTCATTATTGCCATTGTTGGTACAACTATTGCTCCGTGGATGATGTTTTTTGGGCAGAGCAACGTGGTAGAAAAGGGTGTCAACGTCAAAGAGCTGTTTTTTCAGCGCGTTGATGTGTTTGCAGGCGCTTTTGTGGCGTGCGTGGTGGTGTGGTTCATTATTATTACTACGGGCTCGGTGCTGTTTCCGCAGGGTATTGTGGTGGACAGTGCAGAACAGGCTGCACTTGCGCTCGTGCCGTTTTTTAAGGGCTACGCAATCCCGCTGTTTGGCATAGGCTTGCTGGGTGCTTCGTTTTTGGCAGCTTGCGTGTTGCCGCTTACTACGTCGTATGCGATTTGCGAGGCCTTTGGTTGGGAGCGCGGCTCAGATCGTTCTTGGAGCGAGGCTCCAGCGTTTAAGGGCATCATTACCGCAGTTATTGCTCTCAGTTGTGTGGTAATTCTCATTCCAGAAATAAACCTTTTGGGAATCATGCTTACCGCCCAATTTGTCAACGGCATTCTGCTGCCCATCTTGCTGTTCTTTCTTATTAAAATCATTAACGACAAACGCCTCATGGGCACCTACACCAACGGCAAATTTGCCAACATATCCTCATGGCTCGTTATTATTGTGGTTGTAGTGCTTACGGCTCTCATCATTGGCATGATGGCAATGGGCATCGACGTGCCGGGGTAGGCAGGAATGGGCATCGACGTGCCAGGGTAGTGCTGTTTAGGTAATGGGTATCGACGTGCCAGGGCAGCGTTGGCTGGCAATGACGGGCTGTGGTTATCCGTCATTGCGGGCTTGGACTACTCGTCATTGTGTGGATTTGGCTACCCGTCATTGCGGGCTTGACCCGCAATCTTAAGGTTGTTGCATACGCAGCGTTGGGCACATCGTCATTTAGTGGCTTGCTTACTCCCCAAAGAGGTCGGAGTGTGTACCAGTTGCAGAAGCAGATAGTATTAAAGTATCCTCGAAAATCTGGTACATCAAAAGCCAGTCATTTTCGATGTGGCATTCTCGAAAGTCGCTTAAATTACCACGCAATTGGTGGTCGCGGTACTGGTGTGGCATTGGTTCGCCGCTTGCTAAAAGCGCAAGTACAGCTGTAAGTCTAGAAATATCCTTGCCACGCTTTTTCATAAGTTTGAGGCGCGCTTCATCTTGCTGGTATAGACAATATCAAGCATTGTTTAATCCTCTAGCATTGAGGCAACCGCTGCTTCCGCAGTCTTAAATGGGCCACTTAGATTGCGACGTAGCCGCGTATCCTCAATAGCTTCAAGTAAGTCTTCCTTTGGAGTGAGGCGCTTTACGGGGAACGGCAAACCATTATTTTCGAGTGCCGCCATGAGAAAAACCCTTACTGCCGTTGACGTATCAAGCCCGAGGCTTGAAAAAAGAGAGTCTACAGATGCCTTTGTGTTGTCGTCTATGCGAACTTGTATGGTAGCCATAATTTACCTCCATCAATTGATAGTTCATTGTGATTGTAGTGTTTTTGTAATTGTTTGTCAAACATTAGCACTTCATAGAGAATTTGAATAATTACTTGACTTTTGATTTCAAAGTGATATCATAAAGAAATCAGCAAGATTAGAAACAGAAAACTTTGAAACAGAAAACGGCTCGGCTGCAAACAGGCACAAGAGCCAAGGTGGAATGGAGGTTTAAGATGACACAGGAAAAAGTGGTAAAGGCAAGAAGCGGTTGGGTGATGCTGTTTGTTTGCATTGCCTCGTATGTTGTAAGCCCAGTAGGCATGGTGATAGGTGGTATTTTTATTGAGAGCGGAAGGAGCGGCAGCGGGCTTATAGGCGGTGTGCTTATTGCGCTGGGTTCAATTCTCATGATTGTTGCGATTCTGCTCAGCATTGGATTTTTTACGCTTCAGCCAAACCAGGCGCGCGTGCTTGTGTTGTTTGGCACGTATAAGGGCACCGTGCTTGACGAGGGATTTCATTGGGCTAACCCGTTTTACTCTCGCTCAAAAGACCCTGCAACACTTGCGAGCTACACTGATACTCAGTCAAAGGGCCCCGCTATTAAGAAGCTCGCCCAGCAAGAAGCAGCGCAGCGCTCACTAAAAATATCTTTGCGTGCTCGCACCTATAACAGCGAGTGCCTCAAGGTTAATGACAAGCAGGGAAATCCCATTGAGATTTCTGACGTTATTGTGTGGCGTGTTGCCGACACTGCCAAGGCGATTTTTGACGTTGACGATTACAACAACTATGTGCACACGCAAAGCGAAACGGCGCTCAGGCATGTGGCAACCACCTATGCCTACGACCATGCTCCAGGCTCTGATGGTAGCGAAATTACGTTGCGAAGCAACATCGAGGAAGTTTCTGATGCTTTGAAAATTGAACTGGCACAGCGTCTTGAAAAAGCGGGTGTTGCCATTGACGACGCACGGCTTACTCACCTTGCGTATGCTCCAGAAATTGCTCAGGCAATGTTGCGCCGCCAGCAGGCGGAGGCGGTCATTGCTGCGCGCGAGAAAGTGGTGCAAGGCGCAGTGTCCATGGTGGATATGGCTCTCAAAGACTTGAGCGAGAAGGGTGTTGTTGAGCTTGATGATGAGCGCAAGGCTGCCATGGTATCCAACCTCTTAGTGGTTCTTTGCGGCGAAACGGGAGCTCAGCCCATACTCAATACGGGAACACTTTATAATTAGTCGCTTGGATTTAGGCAAGCAGCACAGGCAATACGAACGGTAGGACGTAGTATGACGCAGCGAAAACAATATCCACTTAGGGTTGATTCCGCCTTATGGGAGGCGGTTGAGCACTGGGCGGCAGACGACCTTCGCAGTGTCAATGGACAAGTTGAGTTTATTTTGAGAAAGGCGCTCAAGGATGCTGGGCGCCTTGGCTCAAAAGAGGTTAAGGACAATGATGGCGAGGATTGCGGTCAAGCCCTGGGTGACAAACAATAAGATTGCGGGTCAAGCCCTGAATGACAAAAGCGCTCGCAATGACGGGCAATAAGACTGCGGGTCAAGATTAGTCTATGGCTATCCACTCAATATCTGCCAAAGCATTATTTTCATCTAGCAGATATCCTTGTTCACTCAGAAATTGAACATAATAATCAGAGTCCACTTCATTTTCGTTAACATAGTATTTCCACTTTGCCATCGCTTTAGATGCCTCGTCGGGATAATCATAGGGACTGCTTGAAGCAAGTCTAATAACGGAATAGCCATCTGCGGCAATCTTATATATTGTGTAATTGCCAGAACGACAATCTATCAACCCGTTAGCTAAAATCTTGCACGAGCCTACTCTGCTCCATGGAACTTCTTTTGGAACACCATAGTCATCATAGCCAAATAAATTGATTGGCTTACCATCTGTAATGACAAATATATAGGCAATAATATCTTCGTAGTCACTTTGCTTTTTTAATAAAAGCTCTTTAGTTCCATTGCCATCAATGTCATAGAGCGCATAATATGTTTTGGGTGATTCTGCATAGCCGCCATAAAACCCAAAATCAAAACTTTCGTTTTCCCTGTATTCATCGTTAATGTGGCGCTGCAAGGATGCTTTCCATTCCGTTAGCACCTCGTCATATAGTTCTAGATAGTTGATTTCTTTCTCAGCTTGAGGCGTTGTTGTGTCCTCGTTGCCCTGTGCTGTTTCAGGCACAGGGCTTTCCTCCTCCTGCACAGGTGCAATATCGCTGCCGTTTTTGCACGCAGTTACCATAAGGCACAGCGTTAGCATCAGTGCCAGAGCTATCACCGACAAGAGTTTTTTGTATATCACAATTTCCCGCCTTCTGTATAAATGTGCTACTAATTATTTCCAGTATAACGTGCTGTACAACGCAAGCCAACATTTTGCTTATAGGTCGTACTTGTTTTTAGTCACAGAATAATTGGATTTGAGCCATGGAGCTTTCATTGGTGGTACAATAATCACTTCGTGCGGAGAGATGGCAGAGCGGCTGAATGCGGCGGTCTCGAAAACCGTTGGTCCGGCAACCCCGGGCTCGGGGGTTCAAATCCCCCTCTCTCCGCCACGGTAATCTTGAAGGTTCATAAAACACCCCAGAAAAGAAGACGCATGAAAAGTGGAGGGGGATTTGAACCCTAAGTCCAGCTAGCCAAGTCTAAACCTGATTTGCCTCGTAGATTTTTATGTCAAGAGGGCTTGCCAGCAGGTTTTCGATTTCTGCCACAAAGGCATTCAAATGCTCAGAGGCTAGGTGTGCATCCAAAAGTTCTTTTGACTCCCACTCCTCAACAAATACAAAGTTCTGTGGGTCTTCGGTGCTTGCGTACAGCGTGTAGAAAATGCAGCCTGCCTCTTGGCGGGTAAGTTCAGCGCATTTGTCGGCAGCCTCGATAAGACCGGGCACCGCACCTTCTTTTACTTCAATGTGAGCCAATACAACAACCATAGTTTGTCCTCCTTGATAGGGTTTATTGCAGGCTCTAACGGTAGCAGACCTCGGCGCAGGGTTCAAGGAAGGCGCCGGCAAACGGCGAAGCGCGGATAAACGACGAAATGTGGATAAACGGCAAAGCACCGGGGCAAACGTATACGTTTGCCCCGGTGCTTAAAACCTCAAGAGAGTTGTTACGGAGCCTTAGGAGGAGCTGGGGGGAGAAACGTCCTCTGTTTTCTCCGCAACTTTTTCTGCACGAGCTTCGAGCTTGTCTGCAAGAACAGTCTGTCGTTCATGTTCAAGAATATCGCCCGGCTGGCAGTCAAGTACGTCGCAAATGGCATCGAGCGTGGTAAAGCGAATGGCGCTAATTTTGCCCGTTTTCATCTTTGAAAGATTGACATTTGCCACACCCACGCGCTCCGAAAGCTCATTGAGCGATATTTTGCGATCTGCCATAACGCGGTCAAGCCGCATAATAATAGCCATAATACACCGCCCTAGAGTGTTTCGTCAGCTTGTTGCTGCAGCTCAACGCCGTATTGCACCACGTAAGCAAGCGCAAATACGCAGAATGCGAAAACGAGGTTGGTTAAACCGAGTACAAGCGAAGCTACAATCATGATGATACCGATGATTTTGAGACGCTTGACATTCTCGGCAACAAACGGGGTTTTGTTTACAGCGGTGGCCTTGAAAACGCCGCTCACAACAAAGAGAAGACCAGCACTGAGTAGGCAATATACGCAAAGTGCGCCCGCAGCAACAATAAGTGCGACCTTAAGAGCCGACCCAGTAGAAAGGGTGATGTAGTCGCCGAGAACGGTGCCTGCGGGAATGCTGATGACGTCTGAAGTGACGGGTGTAATGGGTATTTGATTGAGCAGATTGATGATGAGGTCGTTTGGAATGGCGAGAATTGCGATTGCGCCAAACAGTGTAAACACCGCACTTACGATACAAATGATGGCGAGTACCTTGCCTATGATGTCAAGCACACGGCTTGAGCGTGCAAGGTTTTCCGAAATCCGAGTGTCCATGGTAAGTCCTTTCCCTTGCTTTTCTTGACACTTTTTGCAGCAACTTTGCGATACCGGTTTTCGCAAAGAACCTGTTATGGAACCTGTTGTGGAACCTGTCATGGAAACCATCATAGACCCTTTTTGAACGACTGTCAACTATTTTTTAATGATAATCGTTAATTTTTTTGTGATGGTCGTTGTATTGGGCTTTATGAGCGTTTCATGCTCAGAACAACTAGCCTGTGCTGCTTTAGAATGGCTAGACTGCGCTGCTCAAGAACAACTAGCCTGTGCTGCTTCGGAACAACCAATCTGCGCTGTTAGCATCTCAGAACTGCTGAGCTTGGTCTGTTAGTATATGAGGTAGCACATAATGCTTGCCGCAAAAGTTTCTGCAGCAACCTACAGCAAAGGATTTCTCATGAAAAAACTTGGTATTATCGGCGGAATTGGACCTGCTTCAACCTTGGATTACTATCGTGACATCGTCAGCGCCGTGCACATGCAATTAGGCACGGGCGACTATCCGGAGCTTGTTATCAGGAGCATCAACATGAACAAGATGCTTACGCTTGTGGAAAATGAACAGTGGGACACTGTTGTTGCGCTGCTGGTTGACGCAATAAGCGACCTTGCGGCAGCCGGAGCAGAGTTTGCTGCCATGGCCTCCAACACGCCACATATTGTTTTTGATGAAGTCCAAAAACGCTGCGACCTGCCGCTGGTAAGCATTGTGGATACAACCTGCAAATATGCTCAGGCGCAGGGCTGCAAAAAGGCAGTGGTGCTCGGCACACGTTTTGTTATGAGCAGCAGCCTATACACCAAGGCCTTTGAAAAATACGGAATTACTGCCGTTGTGCCTTCAGAAAAAGAGCAGGAGCTTATCCATAGTTTCATTTTTCCGCATCTTGAAAATGGCATTGTGGTTTTAGAGGATAAGCAAAAAATGCTCGAACTTGCTAATTGTTTGCTCCATGAACATCAAGCCGATGCGCTTGTTCTTGGTTGCACCGAGTTACCGCTCATGATACAAGAGGGCGATTTGGACACCGTGCTTCTCAACACAACACGGCTTCACATTGAGGCCTTGGTGCGGAAGATTTTGTTGTAGTTCTGGCGTGTGAGCCGGAATAGCACGAAGCGCCCACGCAAGTAGGCGCTTCAACAATTCTTGGCGAACCCGTCAGGTCCCAAAACCTTAATGACGAACATCGCACGCTTATTGCAGCACAGAAATTGCGTCGTTGCCTATTTCCTACTAGTCTTTTTGCGCTCGATGGCAGAGAGAATACGTTTGCGCAGGCGAATGCTCTGCGGGGTAATCTCCACCAGCTCGTCGTCCTCGATATATTCAAGGGCTTCCTCAAGCGTAAAGGTCACCGGAGGCGTAAGCTGAATGCCCTTATCCGCAGATGAAGAGCGCATATTGGTGAGCTGCTTTGCCTTTGCCACGTTGACCACCATGTCGCCCTCCTTGGCACTTTCGCCCACAATCATGCCCTCGTAGCAATCCACGCCTGGCCCAACAAACAAAGAGCCACGCTGCTGCAAACTGTCAAGCGCATAGGCAACACTTTTTTCATCGGTCATGGCAATCATAGAGCCGCATTTGCGCCCCGAAAGCTCGCCCCGGTATGCACCATATTCATAAAAACGATGGAACAAAATAGCCTCGCCCCGTGTGACGTTGAGAATGCGGGTTCGCAACCCCATAGTGCCTCGGGTGGGAATGCGAAACGCAAGATGGGTGTGCTCGTCACGCTGAATCATGTCCACCATCTCGCCGCCTACGCTGCCAAAAACCTCAATGACCTTGCCAGCGTATTCGCTTGGCACATCAACCGTTGCCTCTTCAATGGGCTCGGTTTTGTTGCCCGCCTCATCTTTTTTGAACAGCACCCGAGGCCTGCCAACTTGAAACTCAAAGCCCTCACGTCGCATGGTTTCCATAAGCACGCTCAGGTGCAAAACGCCACGCCCGGCAACCTCAACACCGCCGTCATCAAGTGGGGTTATCCGCATGGAAATATTGGATTCTGCCTCACGCATAAGGCGCTCATTGAGCTGCCTTCCGCCTACAATATCGCCCTCTTTTCCCACCAACGGGCTCGTAGACGCAGCAATAACAACCGCCATGGTGGGCTCCTCAACCTTAATAGGGTCAAGGTGAATGGGCTGCTCACGGCAGGTTATCATGTCGCCAATGTCGGCATCGTCAATGCCCACAACCGCAACAATGTCGCCTGCGGTGGCCCCACGTTGCTCCTCGCGCCCCAGCGCCTCAAAGGTAAAAAGCTGCTTGATGCTTGCGTTGTAGCGCGCGCCCGTGTTTTTGATGACGAGTATTTGCTCGCCTTGGTGCAGCGTGCCGGAGAAAAGCCTGCCCACGCCAATGCGTCCCACGTAGCTTGAATGGTCAATGGTGCAGATTTGCAGCGCCACGGGTCCGCTTGCGTCGCAGTCGGGTGCGGGAACGTGCTTAATAATGGTGTCAAGCAGCGGAACCATGTCCTCGTTGTTGTCCTCGGGCTCATAGCGTGCGTAGCCAAGGTGCGCCGAGGTATATACGGTGGGGAAGTCAAGCTGCTCATCGGTAGCACCGAGCTCAACCATGAGGTCAAAGACCGCATCAACTGCCTCATGCGGACGAGAACCCGGGCGGTCAATTTTGTTGATGACAACAATAGGCTTAAGCCCAAGGTTCAAGGCGTGCTTGAGTACAAAACGAGTCTGCGGCATAGGGCCCTCAAAGGCATCAACAATAAGCAGCGCACCGTCAGCCATTTTTAAGACACGCTCAACTTCGCCGCCAAAATCGGCGTGCCCCGGTGTGTCAATAACGTTAATCTTGATGTCCTGATAACGAATGGAAATGTTTTTGGCAAGAATAGTAATGCCACGCTCACGCTCTTGATCATTGGAGTCTAGCACTCGCTCGTCAACATTTTGGTTTTCACGAAACACACCAGCGGTAAACAGCAGGCGATCCACCAACGTGGTTTTGCCGTGGTCAACGTGCGCGATGATAGCGATATTGCGAATAGTATTTTGCTGCATGAGTCTGTAATCTCGTTTCTTAATAGTTGTTCTTGATAGTTGCTCTTGGTAGCTGCTCTTGGTAGTTAGCTGGCGCAACGGCTATCCTCATCCGAGCGACAACCTTGCAATCATTTGATAGGGAAGCTCTCATTGTACGGTGTTTTCCGAGGTTTTTCCATCTATTTTTTACTATTTCTTGTAAAATAGCCAAAATGATGAGGGACGTGGTGAGAATAACCGACGGAGGGAGAACCATGGGAGAAACACTGGACGACCTAGTCAGAAATAGCATTATCGGCATGGCGCAAGACAAGTTCAACGAGATAATAGGTTTTTTCAAGACCTTTCTGGCGGTTGTGGTGATTATTGTAGCCCTCGCCATTCTCGCTTACTGGGCATTTACCGCCTTTAAGTGGCTGTGCATTGGACGCAAGGCCGGACTTGGTGCTACGTTGAACTGGATGCCATTTGTGCCGTTTATGAGGTCGCTGTATCGACTCGACATTGTCAAAGAGGACTGGTGGAAAATGTTCTTTTTCGAAGGCTGGTGGCTGCTGTGCGCCTTTGTTATTTGGCTTGCATGGACGGTTTCGGGCGCAGAGGGGCTGATTTTTGGCATTGGGCTGGCGGCTGTCTACGCCCTGTGCTGTCTGGTGTACAACGTCTATTGGTACTACAAATACTATCGGGTGTTTGGCATCAGGCCCGAGCTGGCGCTCAGCGTTTTTGTACCCTTTGCCGGGGCTCGTCGGCGTAACTTGGACTATCAGGTGGCCTTTACGGAGAACTTCAAATATGACGACAAGAGAGCGCTGCGTTCTCTTGACGGCGTAAAAAGTGACGCAATGAATGTTTTGGGAAACCTTGCGATGCGAGAGTCGCAGAGCAATGCGAGTTTTCGAGAGCCGCGGATCAATGACGCATCAGCTGCCTCCCGCGACTTACGGAACAAAAACGAATCAGCTGCCTCCCGCGACTTACGGAACAAAAGCTCGAAATAGATAAAAGGAGCCGCTCGGCGATACAAACAGTCTGCCTAGCAAGCAAGGGGGAGTTTGGCAGCGCAAAGAGCCGTTCAGCGACGCATTTTGTCCGTTTTTGAGCCAATTTTTGGTTATTTTGCGCAAACCTTTGCAAAATTGCTTGTTTTTGTTGCTATTTTTGAAAAAAAGCTGTACTATGCACCTTGACCAATGAGCTCCGTTGTTATAAGGTGTTCAAGCACTTTTTTAGGGGCCCATAGCTCAGTTGGCTAGAGCGCACGGCTGATAACCGTGAGGTCACTGGTTCGAATCCAGTTGGGCCCACCATTTGCAGGTTGAAAAATGATGTGCCAACAGGGCTTCGAAGCCGTTTATTTTGCAATAGACGCCCTGGCGTGAGCCGAGTAGCCGCCAGGGCGTTTATTAATATTTGCAAAGCGGTTAAGTGAGCAACTAACTCACGACCAACCGAGTCGCAAAAACAGGTATAATTCTTCTGTTGCAAGTGGTAAGTAACGTACGTTCCAGCATGTGGGGCCTTAGCTCAGCTGGGAGAGCGCGGGCTTTGCAAGCCTGAGGTCAGGGGTTCGATCCCCCTAGGCTCCACCAACAGTAAGCTTTCAGGCAATCCTGCGGGATTGTCTGTTTTTTTTGAAATGAGTAGCATGATACAGGCAGCACGCATGAAGCACCTCGGTACTTTTCTCAAAAAACATCAGCTCTACTTTTTGTGCGCAGTCTTTATGGCTGCTTTTATTGTGCTTGCATGGTGTATGGCGAACAACAAAACAAGCACCTTTGACAGTAGCATTTATGATGCCTTAAGCGTCATTATGAGTCCTGCTCTAACCTGGTTTTTTATGATAGTAACTAATTTGGGAGGCTTTATCGTTCTCCTTCTACTTGCGATAGCGGTTCCCCTGGTTGTTTTTAAGAAAAAAGAACTTGTGGTATTGCTGCTTACAAATTTGGCAGTGGTTTCACTCATAAATTTGGCACTCAAAGAGGTTTTTGCCCGGCCACGTCCGCAAATACTAACGCTTATACAAGAAGCAGGCTATAGTTTTCCGAGCGGTCATGCAATGGCCTCGATGGCATTTTACGGGCTACTGATTTACCTTGTTTGGCGCGTAGCTCACAAAACACACCAAACGAGCAAAGACAGAGCTCGCTTTTGCAAAACACCTACAAAAACTATTAAAATCATTGCCACGGCAACCCTAAGTGTTCTCATACTTCTCATTGGAACAAGCCGAGTTTATCTTGGTGTACACTACGCAAGCGACGTACTTGCGGGCTTTTGTCTTTCGCTCGCACTGCTTATGCTGTTTGTTGCGCTCTATCCAAAAATAGAACGGCGCTTCCTAGCCTAGCATTTGTCGCAAAGCCGCTTTGCAAAAACGAGCATTTCTCGCAAGGCTTTGGCGCTCAGTCGAGCGTTTCCAAAAACTTTCGTCGCTCAACCTAGCTAGCAATCTCAAGACCCTCTTCATCAAGTTCGGGAGCGCCCTGGGCTTTCCGCTGCTCAACAAGTTTTTGTGCTGCCGGTATCGACAAGAGTAACATCAAGCCCATAATCACCGAAGCAATAAGCGCCATAATCCACGCAGGTGCAAAGGAATGGAACGCATCAAAGAACACGCCAGAAACCACCGCACCAATTGCCGCACCAAAAAGCTCGAAGGCAGTGGCAATGCCTACCACAAGACCTAAGTCTTTCTTTCCGTATTCCTTAACCACCATAACTGGTGGCGTTACGGTGCCCATACAGGTACCAAAACCAAAGGCCACCGCACCCAAAATGGGACCCCAGAGGGTAGCAGGAAAACACAAACCAATGCAGGCAATTATGCAAGCAGCGGTACCAATGAGCGTGCCAGCCCGCAAGCCCCAGCGGTCATAAATGGCACCCAATGCAATCTTGGCAACAATGACCACGCCCAAATACAAAGCCCAAACATTGCCCGCCCACAGCGTTGAGTGTCCTCCCGTTACAATCTCAACATCATTTAAGGTAACCGAGGTCATATTGGAAACCGAATTAGTGATAATGGCACCGTTGACAATGCCCATGCATACCAAGCCAAAAATGAGTATCCAAAAACCAAGATTTTTTCTCAGCACCTTCCACCCAATAGCAATGGTAACGGGAGCGCCAGACATTTTTGTTTCACGCTCTTTGAGCACCTGAGCCAAAGCCTGTTCGGGGGCGTTTGAGCCATAGGGCAAAAGTCCTTTGTCGCTGGGACGGTTGCGCCAAGTAAGAAGTATCAGGGGCAAAGCCGCAACAAGACTGATAACGGCAAGCAGCAAAAATGCCGCACGCCATCCGTAAGTTTCAATCATCAAACTTGTAACCGGAGAAAGAATTACTCCACCAAAACCAGAGCCCGACAAAGCAATGGAAACCGCTAAGCCGCGTCGGATATTAAACCAGTTGCTCGTGAGAACAGAAACCAGCAGACGGGTACCTGCCACCACAATCATTCCGGCGGCAACGCACAGTGCGTAAAGCTGCCAAAGCTCTGTGATAAAAGAAAAGAGCAACAGCACCGCAGCCGTGATAATAACGGTAACGCTTCCCAGCATACGTGTGCTGCGCTTATCAACCAAGGCGCCAAAAGCAAGCGAGGCAAAAATCGCTACAACCGTGCACAGCGAAACCCCCGTGTTAAATTGCCCCATACTGATCCCAAGATCTTTTACAACGTGCGCCTGAAACAAGGGAATGCAATTTACAAAGATGGTATAGCAGGTTGCCATCATGAGAAAACCGCCTGCTACAATCCACCAGCCGTAGAAAAACTTTCCGTGTGAAGCTTGTGGAGATTGGGAGGGTTGCGAAGTTTGCAAAGACTGTGGAATTTGCGAAGACTGCTGATCTTGCGAAGATTGCAAAGACTGCGAAGACGGTGTTTTTTGTGCCATGGTTGTTCCTGTTCTCTTAGTTTCACCCAACAAAGCAATGATGATTAGGTTCGTCGAGATTTTGTCCAACAAAATTAGATTTCGCCCAACAAGGTTAGACTTCGTCCAACAAAGCAAGATGACGAACAAATTCATAGTAAAAACCAACGCCTCGCAAATAGCTTTCTACGTCCATATTCTCATCTTGTCCGTGTATGGTGGTGCGCTGGTCGGCCTTAAACACAAAGCCAGAAAAACGATAGGTATGCGGACAAATGCGCGCAAAGTGCCGTGCATCGGTAGCCCCATTTTGCACATAAGGAGCAATGCCTGCGCTCGGATAGAGGCTGTGTATGATGCGGCTTAGATAGCCAAAAACCTCATCATCAAAGGGCGAGATAGGCGAAGGCTCGTTAAGATAGGTTACCTCTGTTTGAACGTCGCCAGCACTCTCAGCCGCAGCACTCTCAGGCGCAGCACTCCCAGACGCAGCGCTCCCAGACGCAGCGCCCACTTCGTTTTTAAGCGCCGTCGCTCCAAACTGGGCGCGCAAATGATTGACCACCACCTCGCCTGACTCCGAGGGAGAAATCCTTATGTTAACGCCCACGCTCGCTTCTTTGGGAATAACGTTGATGGCACGTCCGCCCGCAAGCTCGGTGGGAGCGTAGGTGCTGCGCACCATTGCTGCGGTTTCTGCGTCGCCCTTCATAATGGCAAGCACGAGCGGCTTAAAAAACCAGAGATTTCCAAATATAAGTCGCAGACCAAAACTGCCGCGAGCAGCGAGTTCTTTGAGCATGGCAATGGTTGGTGCATTAAGGCGGGCAGGTGCCTGGTTTTTGAGAAGCGTGCTTATGCCGCGTGCGAGCTTGCTGGGAGCATCATCAGGCGACGGCGTTGATGCATGCCCGCCCTTTGAAGCAACGGTAAGCGTAACATTGCAAATTCCTTTTTCGGCAACACCCACCATGGCAAAAGGAGCCGCTACTCCCAGCGGAGCCTTATCAATAACGGCACCACCCTCGTCTAGAACCAACAAAGGTTCAATGCCGCGCTCCTTAAAAAACGCCACCATATTGGGTGCGGTGCTGCCCATGTCCTCCTCATTATTGGAGGAACATAAGTAGACGTCGCGCGGCGGTTGATAGCCCTCGGCAAGCAGGCGGTCGGTTGCCTCAAAGAGTGCCGCAAGAACGCATTTGGTGTCCAAAACGCCGCGCGCCCAAATGCGCCCATCAGCAATCTCGGCACCAAAGGGCTCATGAGTCCACTCCTCAGGCTGCACTTCTACCACGTCGTGGTGCGCCATAAGTACAACCGGCTGAGCGCTCGGATTAGAACCAGCCCATTTGAGCAAAATGCCATACGTGTCCACCATGGTAAGCTCAAGCTTCTCAAAAACACGGGGATAAAGACGTTTGAGTGTGGGAATAAACTCATCAAAAGACGTGCGGTTGGGGTTGGGCAGCTCTGCTCCCCAAACGGTAGGAAGGCGCAACATTTCCTGAAAACGGCCCACGGCACCATCATCCCCGCGGGCGCTTGATGTGGGCAAGGGCTTGTTAATGGGGGTAGGCTTGAGGCGCAGTGCGTTGACAATAAAAATGACAACGAGAATGGCGGCGAGCGCAAGCAAAATAAGACACACAGCAAGAAAAACACTACCAAAAGTGGGCATAATAACCCTCCCCAAAGCCTCGATTTTCTGTCGTTTTGATAATACCACTGCGCGCGTCTTGCGAAAAGAAGCAATTTTTAGCCTGCAACAAGCCTATTTTCTAGCCATAAGGCGGGTATTCCGTGTATAATTGAACAAGAGAGTTAGGGATTTACCTATGGGCAGACCTAGTAATAAACACTATTTTCTTAATGAGTTAACTGCTCTATGGCCTGGCTTGCCTCTTCTTGGACTCGGTGTTTTACTTGCTTGGGAACAGCTTGCCTTTAGCGGTACGTTTTGGCTGTCAGACACCGAGATAGACGGGCGCCACATTTCGTACATGTATCTTCTTTCGTCTGGCGCACTTGCGCTCGTCATGCTGCTTGCGCCTTTTCTCCACAAACGCGTATCAACGTTACTTGGCCGACCTGCGCTCATCTACGGCAGTGCGGCACTCGTAAGCTTTGGTGTGCTCTGCATTATTGCGGCAGGTCCCTATTATTTGGCAGTTGCGTGGCCGTTTTATTTTGGCTGCGTTTTGACAGGAATTGGAACTGCGCCTCTTATACTTAAGTGTGGCCAGCTGTACGGGCATCTTGCCCCAAACAAGGTTGTTATTTATGTGGTTTTGTCACAGCTGCTGGTGGCAGCCATCTACTTCCTCTTTTTGGGAACTGAGTGGTGGCACCCGGTTCCTGGAGGCCCCTCGCTTTCAGGCATTATTGCCTTAATGATTTTGCCGATACTAGGCGCTGCATTGATAACTACGTCGTCGGGAGGCGGTCTTGTCGCAAGCTCCCCGATTGAATCTCTGGCAGAAACAGAGATGGCTGCAACCACCGCTGCAACCACCGCTGCAACCACCACTGCAACCACCGCTGCAACCACCGCTACCACTGCAACCACCACCACAACCGCAACAACCGCAAATTCCCCAACTAACACAGCAACAACTGAAACCACTGCAGCCGCACACTCCAACGAACCCCAAAAACAACAGGATTCCAAGCTTCCGAGTAGTTTTTGGAAACTTTGTGTGGCAGTACTCTTCTTTACGCTCGTTACCTCCGTAGTAAGTGGTCTGGCAGTTCATGGGCAAATTCCTGACGAAACACTCATATACAGCAACATACTTATGCTTCTGCGCATGTTGTTTGTGGTGGTGTTTCTCTATTTTATGCTGCGCATTGTCAAGCATATCAACTTTGGAAAACTGTACCTTTCTCTCATGGTGGGAATCGCCGCTACGGTAACCTTTGCCTCATCTCTTCAGTTATACGGCGGACTCTTCTCAATTTTTGTTGGCTTCACGCTCATTATTTTTGACCTGCTCCTCTGGTGCTTGCTTGCGTTTGTGGTGCGTCAAAATCACCTTTCGCCCGTTACTGTCTTTGGTTTTGGGCGCGGAGCGTTTGTGGTAGGGAGCGTTTTGGGCTGGATGATAGGAGCGTGGTTAATACCCATGACGCCTTCGTTTTGGACATCCTTTGTATTTGTGGTCTTGGCAACGTTGGTGTTGGTGAGTGCGATTCTTATCTTTTCGGAAAAAGAGTTTGACCGACTATTTTCATCAGTTTTTGAAAGAGAGCTCAATTTTGATGACCTAAAAACACAAAAAGGGATACCTGCGCACCACGATGATACCAATGGCGAGCCACACGCACGTCCGTATATTGAGGCCTGCAAACGAGTGGGAGCTTCTTTTCGCCTCTCCTCACGAGAACAAGAAATTTTTGAGCTGCTTGCGCTTGGGAGGGGCAGCGACAGCATTGCCAGCCGTTTGCATATCAGCATGAACACTGCGCGCACCCACACACACAACATTTACGCTAAACTCAATGTTCACTCACGCAACGAGCTTTTTGCTCTTGTTGAGACGGCTTGGAAAGACGAGAAGTAGTCTGCGAAAGCCAAAAAAGAACATTGGAAAAGAAAGCGTAGAAGAAAACGTATGAAAACAACCCTTATTGTTGACGGCTATAACGTGCTGCGAAGCAGTGGGCTGTATGCTGAAATCACACAAGACGACCACACGCATGAGGTCTTTAATGCGGCGCGCGAGGCTCTTATCAGCGACGTAGCTGTTTTTGCTCATCGCGGTTATGATGCTGTGGTGGTCTTTGATGGCGCAGGCAACGAAACCTCAACCGGCGAGCGCAACGACATCGCTGGCATAAGCGTCATTTTCTCGGCAGCAAACACCACGGCGGATTCCACCATTGAAGGGCTCGCACGTGAGGCTGCTGCTCAGGGGCGCAACGTGCTGGTGATAACCTCGGACGCTGCCACGCAGTGGACAGTGTTGGGCACGCGGGTGACCCGTATGTCTGCCCTTGGGTTTGCCGACGAGATACGGGCCATCAAAAAAGCCACGGTTAAAGAGGTCGATATGGTTGCGACCAAAAATACCTTGGGAGAGCGTCTTGACGAGAAAACCCGCGAGAAGCTTCACCAGTGGGTTCGGCAGAAGCGCTTGTAAGATAATCCTCAAAACGTTCTGCCAAAAGCCTACCTCAAGAGCTTCCCTAATCCCAAGAGCTTCCCTACTCTCAAGAGCTTCCCTAATCCCAAGAGCTCCCCTAATCCCAAGAGCTCCCCCAGCCCACTCCGACACTTTCTCCTTTTCAGTCGTATTTATTAAGAACGGTCAAACTGCTTTTTGCCTTGCAAGATGAAGCTTGCAGAGCCAAAGCAACGAGAACTACTTAAAGAAACAGTTAAACAAGGAGAAAAGGTGGTAGAACAATGAAAAGAAAAATGAACACACAAAGGACAGGCGTGCGTGCGCTCAAAGCCCTCATGGTAGTATTGCTGGCGGTTTTGCTGGTGTGCGGCTCTCTGGCTTCGCTCACTGCGTGCTCAGAAGGCTTATTTGATGAGATGGGCGGAGCTTCCACTGAGAGCGGTCCAGCGCAAGGCTCGGCAAATACAACAGGTCCAGAAAGCCCGTATGAACCAAAATACTCAGAAAATGGAATGTATGGATATGAGGGCTCTGTTGATGAGGACATTGCACCAGCAGCGCCAGCAGAAGCGACACCAAGAGCAGAAGCGATACCAAGAGAAGAAAAGAATGTCGTGGACTCGGGGCTTTCTGATGGAGGAGGAGCAGACAGTGCAACTAACGCAGACAGTGCAAGCTCAGCAGACTTTGCAAATGCCGCAGAAGGCGCAGGCAACACAAGCCCTGCCAGCACCACAGGCAGCGTACAGACAGGACGCAAAATTACGTTTTGGGCAAGCATTGCTCTGAACACCAAGAACTTTGATGCCGACTACAAAGCAATCATCAGCATGGTTAATCACTCCAACGGTTATGTGGTATCTGAGGACATGGACGATTACTCTGAGCTCTATGACCGCCTGCGTGGACGCACTGCTACGCTTAAGGTGCGCGTTCCTGCGCTTGGTTACGATTCATTTCTTGATGGGCTTGACGGTATTGGTGAGATCAAAAACAGAGCCAAGCGTTCGCAAGATTTGACGGCGGAGTATTTTGACACCGAGGCACGCATTGAAATGCTTGAGATTCGCAAAGAGCGTCTTATGGCGTATCTCGTTGAGGCAAAAGACGCCAAAGACATCGTTGAGTTTGAGCGCGAGCTTTCTGCCGTGCTGTCTGAGCTTGATAGCTACCAGAGCAACAAGCGCCACCTCGACCAGATAGTTGATTTTTCAACGGTGGACATTTCGCTCACGGAGCTTATTACGCCAGAAACTATTGGTAAAGATGGCGAGCGTCTTGGCGAGCGTGCCTCAAATGCCTTTGCGTTTTCTGCTAGTGGTCTTGGGGAGTTTTTGCAAGACGTTGTGGTATTTCTCGCTGGTGCATTGCCGGTAATTATCTTCTTGCTGGTGGTTGGTGTTGTTCTGTGGCTGATCGTGCTTATCGTGATAAAGGCGCGCAAGAAACGCAGAAACAAGAGGTTTGCAAAAGAGCTTGCAAAAGCCCAGCAAGCAATAGAAGAGGAATCGTTAAAAGTTGAGGCTCAAAAAACGGAAGCACCAAAAGCGGAAACGAAGCAAAAACCCAAAGGGAGCGCAAAATAAGCCCTAAAAGCTTGGCATAGTATTTCAGTAGAAGCGAGGCTCGACTAAAAGCATGAGGTCGGGCCTCGTGGTACTATTATTGGCATGAAGCAGCTTGCAAACATAGCCAAACAGCTCACCTCCGTGCCGCTTGAGCCGGGGGTGTATCTGTGGAAAGATGCAGAGGGCACGGTGCTGTATGTGGGCAAGGCGCGGCAACTGCGTGCCCGCATGCGTCAGTACACAGCGTTGACGGACGAACGTGCTATGATTCCGCGGCTCATGGAACAGGTGGCGTCTTTTGACTACATTGTCACCGACAACGAACATGAGTCGCTGGTGCTGGAAAAAAACCTCATAAATCAGTACAGTCCGTCGTTTAATGTCGATTTCAAAGACGACAAAAGTTATCCCTTTATTGCGCTTACCATGGGCGATACGTTTCCGGCGATAAAGTTTACGCGAGAAAAGCCTGTTGCCAACACACGTTATTTTGGTCCGTACACCGATGCCCGTGCCGCCCGCATGACCATTGACACGGCTCGCCGCATTGTGCCCCTTTGCTCTGCCAAATGTGTTGAATGGAAGCGCCTGCGCACGTGGCTTGCCGCTCACCCTGAGCTGGAGTTTGGGGCAGGAGCTGCGGCCGAGTTTGACAAGGAGGAAGGGGCCAAGTTTGAGCCACCTCCAACCATCAAACCGTGTTTTGATTCTCACGTTGGTATAGGGCCCGGCATTTGTTCGGGAGGCTGCACACCGGCAGAGTATAGAAGCAATGTTAGGCAAATTAGTCAGTTTTTATCAGGGAAGCATCAAGTTTTTATCAAGGCCATCAAAAGCGAGATGCAAGAAGCGGCGGCTGAGCTTGATTTTGAGCGAGCGTCACGTGCTAAGAGCCGCTTGAACTCCATAGCAGCTTTGCGCGACAAGCAACACGTTGTGGTAGCTCCTAGCCTCAACGCTGATGTTATCGGGTTTTTTAGGGAGGAAACCATCGCTGGCGTGCATTTGTTTAGCGTGCGCGAGGGTGTTGTTAATATCAGCAACGAGTTTGTGCTCGACAAGGGTCTTGACATTGCAGACGGTGAGCTTACGAGCCAGTTTTTGTTGCGTTATTACGAGCAGGCCACCGATATTCCCCGCGAGATTGTTATAGCATCGCTTTCTGAAGACGCCACCGAGCTTGAGGAGTGGCTTACGAGCAAGTTGGCATCTGCCCGGGGAGCAAAGGTGCGGCTGAGTGTTGCCAAGAGAGGCGAGCGTCACGAATTGCTTGCTCTTGCCGAGCGCAACGCCAAACACACGCTGCTGCGTTACAAGGTGCGCACGCGCTATGACGATGAACGCATCAACCGTGCGCTGCTTGAACTTGAAAGTGCACTTGCCTTGCCCAAGCCGCCTTTGCGTATTGAGTGCTTTGATATCTCGACCATTCACGGTACGCATTCGGTGGCTTCAATGGTAGTGTTTAATGCCGGAAGTCCTGACAAGGCATGGTATCGGCGTTTTAAGGTACGGCTTGATACAGGCGAAGCCAACGACGTTGCCATGATGAGCGAAGTGTTGGCGCGTCGGTATGCGCCAGATCGTATGGCTGATGGTCGTTTTGGAACAAAGCCCGATTTGCTCATTATTGACGGAGGAAAACCACAGCTCACTGCTGCGTTAGCGCAGCTCAAAGAACTGGGTATTGAGGATATTTCTGTTGCTGGTCTTGCCAAGCGCGATGAAGAGTTGTTTGTTCCGTGGGGCGCGGGCGAGCCAGTGGTCTTGCCCACTGGCTCGCCCGCGCTCTACCTCGTTAAGCAAGTGCGCGACGAGGCGCATCGTTTTGCCATCACCTTTCACCGCCAGCTGCGTGGCAAAGCTATGACCGCAAGTATTCTCGACAACATAGAGGGGCTTGGTCCCAAACGCAAAAAAGTCCTTCTCAAAACTTTTGGCTCACTCAAAAACTTACGTGCAGCCTCTCTTGAGGAACTTGCTGCTACTCCCGGCATTCCCGCTGCCGTTGCCGAGGAAGTCTATGCCGTTTTGCGTCAGCAAGAATAGCTATTAACTAAAAAGAGTTCTCTGCTATAATTTCCCCAGAGATTTCATTTGCCAAAACGAAACTGGAGGTCTTAAAGATGGAATTGAAAAAAATTGTACCGGTTATTATCTTTGCCCTCGCTAGCGTTGTGTTGATTTTGGGAATTGCTCAGATTTCCCTTTTCAGCTCGGCCGAACTTAGCATGCTTGATGACGCAAGATTGCAAGGAGCCCCCGAGGAAGATGTTGACAAGTACTACATTGAGCAGTATGTTCCTAAGCTTCTTACCGCTATCATCATGTGCCTTGGCTTTGTAGCAACGCTTGTGTCTGCCGGCCTTATCTCTTTGCAGCTTGGTCGCAAGGGCGCACGGTATGCTGAGCTAAAAGCCAGCGCAAAAGCTACGGCAAGCACGGCAAACGATATGTACGCAAAGCCCGTGTCTGCTGTTGCGGCGTCAGCTAAAGACAAGACGCTTTCTGTGGCTGGAACTGCCTCGGCGGCTGCCACGCGAGCAAAAACGACTGCTACGGGTGCGGCTACGAGCGCAGCAAAGAAGGTTGCGGCAACCAACACTGCTACCGCTAAGACGGCTGCTGCCAAGGCTACAGCTGCGAAAAAGACGGCAACAAAAGCAGCAACCAAAACAGCTACGGCTGCAAAGACGACTGCTGCAAAAACTACGCGCGCCGCAAAGTCAGCAGTGACTCCTAAGCCAAGCGCCAAGAAATAACAAGCGAGAAAACGTTCTTAGAACAAACTCGCTTACCATTGTCTTGCTGTAATTAAAGCTGCCCTAAGATGCTATACTTTTCTTTATAGCGTCATAGGGCAGCTTGCTGCAATACGAGGGTCGAAAGCGAGGCGGTCGTGGGAAAAAAAACAGACAGTCCCAATGTGGCTTCTGATGTGACTTCTGATGTGGCTTTAAGCCTCGCCGAAGCGGCAGACCCCCTAAACGAGCCAGCAAATATTGCTGATGCGCCGAGCTTTGACGAACTGCCCAACCTCACCAACGCACCGAGCCTTGTTATTATCACGGGCATGAGTGGTGCTGGGCGCACGGTGGCAATGCATATTCTTGAGGATCTCGGTTACTTTTGCATCGACAACCTTCCCCCCTCGCTTCTCATAGACTTAGTTTCTCTTGCTTCGCTGCCTTCAAGTGGCGAGCGTCGGCTTGCGGTGGTCTGCGATTTGCGGGCAAAGGAGTTTTTCTCCGCGCTCAACGGCGAGCTTATTCATCTCCAAGATCGCGGTATTCCCTATACCATCATTTTCTTAGATGCAAATGAGGAAACACTTCTCAACCGCTTTAAGGAGTCGCGCCGCCGCCACCCGCTGTGCGAAGACGCAATGACCATCGCCGAAGGCATTGCTGCTGAGCGCGAAATGCTGGCAAGCGTGCGCGAAACTGCCAACTACGTTATAGACACCTCTAAAAAAGAAGCTCGGGAGCTGCGGCGTGAGATTCACGGGATTTTCTCACAAAAAAGCGAGCAGGACGAGTTGCACGTTGCCGTGTTTTCGTTTGGCTTCAAATACAGCAGCCCGTATGAGGCAGACATTGTTATTGACGTGCGCTTTTTGCCCAACCCTTACTACGAGCTGGCACTGCGCAAGAAAACAGGACTTGACGATGAAGTGCGCGATTTTGTTCTCGACCGCGAGGAAACGCAGGAGTTTTTACAAAGTTGGCGCAGCTTGCTAAAGGTAATTATGCCCGGTTATGTTGCAGAAGGTAAGCGCTATTTGTCGATTGGCATTGGTTGTACGGGCGGGCAGCACCGCAGTGTTGCTTTGGCAGAGGAAACAAGCGCATTTTTGGGCGAGCTTGGGTATCAGGTGGCAGTAACGCACCGTGATTTACCGCTGGCAGAAACCCTCGAGGAACTTGCCGTAACAGACGATGAGCCAGGCGATAAGTAAGGCGATGAGCTGGTCGAGGCGACCAACAGTGTTGTGTGAAGTGTTGTGCAAAATAAAGCGTGAAATAGAGTGTGAAACAAAGCGTGAAGTGTGAAGTAACGTGTGATGCAAAAAGCCAGAAGCGGCTATGAAAGCAGGTTTATGAAAGCAGTGGTGATAGGGGGCGGAACAGGCGCTCCTGTCAGTATCAAAATCCTTCGCTCCCTCGGCGTTAAGACAAACGCTGTTGTTGCCATGGCTGACGACGGCGGTTCATCAGGAATGTTGCGTGAGCATACGGGCAGAGTACCTCCGGGCGATGTGCGCAAATGTATTGTTTCTATGGCGCGCGATCCGCAAAGTCCGTGGGCAAAGGCCTTCGCTGAGCGTTTTGGCTATATCAACAATCACACGCTGGGCAACCTTATGCTGCACGCGCTTGAAGACGTCACTCATTCTTTTACCGATGCCATTCGTTTGTGCGAGGAGCTGTTAGACGCCCAAGGACACGTGTATCCCTCAACGCTGGAATCGGTGGTACTTAAAGGCATTACCCGAGATGGCCAGCGTCTTGTGGGGCAAAGTATGTTGGGAAAATCCAAGACGGCGTTGGCACAGGTAAGCCTTGTGCCTGCCGAGCCACGCCCCAATCAAGAAGCCATCGACGTGTTACTTGACGCCGACCTTATTGTGCTGGGTCCGGGCTCTCTTTTTACGTCGATTATTCCCAATTTGTTGGTGCCTGGTGTGCTTGAGGCAGTTCGTGCCAGCTCTGCTTGTAAGGTGTTTGTTTGCTCGTTGGGCGACATGCAAGGCGAAACATGGGGGCTTACGGCTTCCGAACACGTTGAAGCGGTGTTGGATCATGGCTTGCGTGGTGCGCTTGACGTTGTCATAGTGCATCGCAATGCCGAAGCCGTTGCTACTCCTGCAGGCACGGTAACAGGAGTGTTTAGAGCGATTTCTCAGGACAACCTTTCCCAAAGAAATCGCGTGCAAGCGGGCACGCATACGGGTACGGGTGCGCATACGGGTATGCATACGGGCGCGTCTGCTTATGCGCCTGCTTACACGCCTGCTTCTGCGAGTGCCTACGATGCTCCTGCACAGGCATTTGCTCACACCCATGCCCTTAGATCTGTTACGTTTACTCGTGAGGACGCCGAGCGTATTCGTCAGGCAGGTTCGTTGCTTATTGCGCGTGACTTACGCGATGCAACGCGCCCCACGTGGCACGACCGCAATAAACTGGCTGAGGTGTTTAAGGAGGTGATACGGGCGTGTCATTTACCGCAGAGGTAAAAGACGAACTTTCTCGCATCATTCCTGAGCATGAAACGTGCTGCAAGGCTGAACTGAGTGCGCTTATCCGCATTGAGGGCAAGCTTTCCGGCAAGTTTCGGCTCGAGATTGTTACCGAAACTGCGCCCGTTGCCCGTGCGGTGGTGCGACTTTTGCACACGCTGTATCGCCTCAAAACCGAGGTGACTACGCGGCGAAGCATGCTGCACAAAACCTACAATTATCTGATTACCGTGCCAGCACAAATTGGACTTGAGGAGGCGATACGCGACCTCGGCATTATTACGATAGACGGGCTAGAAATGGGGATAAACGCACGTCTTGTTGAGAAACCGTGTTGTGTTGCGTCTTATTTGCGGGGAGCTTTCTTGGGTGGCGGTTTTATTGCCAACCCCCGCAGCAAGTTTCATTTTGAGCTAGCGTGTGGGCATGAGGCTCTGGCAAATGGGCTGGTGGCTCTGTTGGCGGGCAGCAACATTCCTGCCCGTGCGGTGCAGCGACGCAACTCATGGATTGTATATCTCAAAGGTGCCGAACCTATTGTCGATTTTCTTGCCTTAGTTGGAGCGCATCGCTGTGTTTTGGCGGTTGAGAATGTGCGTGTAACCAAATCTATTCGAAACGATGAGAACCGTCGGGTCAATGCCGAGATGGCAAATCAGGCAAAGTCCATTGAGGCATCGCTTGTTCAGGTGCGCAACATTAGGCTTTTAATTGAGAAGCGAGGAATAGATTCGCTGCCGCCTGCCCTGCGCGAGCTTGCGACCTTGCGCTTGGCGCACCCCGATGTATCGTTGCGGGAGTTGGGGGAGCTCGCAAAACCACCGCTTTCAAAATCTGCCGTATACCATCGAGTTCGTCGCATAGATGAGATTGCTCGGGCATTTGCGGAGGAGAACGAGAAGCAAGCTGGCACCACCAAGGGTGACAATGGTGTTGCCAAGGACGGCAAAAAGCAGAGTGACGATGCTGGTGCCAAGGAGAGTAGAGGCAAAAACGAGGGGCACCCCATCAGCACCACCAAGGAGAGTAAGGGCAAGAAGGAGGAGCTATGAAATCTATCAAAACCGCCGAGGTAGCGGGCAAGCGCGTTTTTGTGCGGGTTGATTTTAACGTGCCGCTTGCAGAGGGCACCGTTACCGACGACACCCGTATTCGCGCTGCTCTGCCCACTATCACGTGGCTTATTGAGCAGGGTGCGCGCGTGGTGCTTGCAAGTCATCTGGGTCGTCCCGAGGGCACGGGTTTTGAGGAGCAGTATTCTCTTGCGCCTGCGACGCGGGTGTTGGGTCGTATTTTAGGCACGGAGGTAGAGCTTGTAGGTGAGGTGACGGGTGAGGCGGCAAATGCGGCATCGCTCGCTTTGGCAAATGGCTCGGTTATGATGATAGAGAACCTGCGCTTTGACGCACGCGAGAAGCAAAACGATGCCGCATTTGCCGCCGAACTTGCCCAGCTTGCTGACCTCTACGTTAACGACGCTTTTGGTGTTGCTCATCGTGCTCATGCCTCAACGGCTGCCCTTGCCAAGCTGCTTCCTGCCTACGCAGGCTTTTTGCTTACAGGCGAGGTTGAAACGCTTTCCAATATGCTCAAAGATCCCAAGCGACCCTTTGCGGCTATTCTCGGCGGCTCAAAGGTTTCCGACAAAATAAAAGTAATTGACGCCCTGCTTGATACCGTAGATGTTTTGCTTGTTGGGGGCGGCATGTGCTTTACTTTTCATGCGGCGCTCGGCTACAAAACGGGACGCTCGCTCAGAGAGGACGACTGGATTGAGCGTGCGACGGCCCTCATGGAAAAAGCTGAGAAAAAGGGTGTCAAGCTCTTGTTGCCCCTTGACGTGGTGGTCGCCGATGCCTTTGACGAAAATGCTGAAACTCAAATTTGCATGATTGACGAGATACCTGATGATAGAATGGGTCTTGATATTGGTCCAGCAACTGCTGAGTTGTATGCGCGTGAGATAGCGCGCGCCCAAACGGTGTTTTGGAACGGCCCCATGGGTGTATTTGAGATGAAACCTTTTGCCAATGGTACGCGTCAGGTGGCGCGCGCAGTGGCAGCAAACGAGGCTGCAACTACGGTTATTGGCGGCGGCGACAGTGTTGCTGCAATCAAGCAGTTTGGCTATGAGGACAAGGTGAGTTTCATCTCTACCGGAGGCGGCGCTGCCATGCAGCTCGTCGAAGGCACTCCCTTGCCCGGCATAGAAGTTCTCGGCTAGAAGCTTTGGTTAGAAGTTCTCGGTAAGAGGGTCTTTGATAGAAGTTCTCGGATAGAAGTTCTCGGCTAGTAATTCTCGGCTGCAACCCTCCGCGAGGGATTCCAGCTAAAAAAGGAGCGTGGTATTTATGGCGAGAAAACCTCTCGTTGCAGGCAATTGGAAAATGAATAAAACAACTATCGAGGCTACCTTTTTGTTGCAGGAGCTTGCCTATGCGTGCGAAAAAAGGTACGAGGATATGGACGTGGTGGTGTGTCCGCCTTTTACCAACTTGCGGAGCGCACGCGTGGTGTTTGACAGCGACAAATCTGGCATCAAAATTGGTGCTCAAGACGTGTTTTGGGAGGACGAAGGAGCATACACGGGAGCTATTTCTCCGCTGATGCTCAAAGAGCTGGGCTGCAGCTACTGCATTGTTGGGCACTCTGAGCGCCGTGAGTTTTTTGGAGAAACCGATGAGATGGTTAACGCCAAGGCTCGTGCGCTCATCCGTCATGGTATCGCACCTATTATTTGCTGCGGAGAAACTCTTGAAACGCGCGACGCTGGCGAAACCGAGAGCTTTGTAACGGCGCAAGTGCGTGCTGCGCTCACCGAAATAACAGCAGACGAGGCGCAGAAAGCTGTTATTGCCTATGAACCTATTTGGGCCATTGGCACCGGACACACGCCAACGCCTGAAATGGCGGAGGAAACCTGCGCCGCTATTCGCCTTGAGCTTACCGAGCTTTATGGCACGGCGACCGCCCAAGAAATGCGTATTCTTTATGGCGGCTCTATGAAACCAAGCAACGTTAAGCACTTTGAGCCTTTGCCCAATATTGACGGAGGGCTTATTGGTGGCGCCTCTCTTGTTGCCGCCGACTTCATCGACCTCCTTAAGGCGTTTGACTAGGTAACGCAGCAGAGAAGGGGCAAAAGGAGAGCACTAAGCGCACCTTCAACTTAAACTTCAAATTGCTAGAAAATTAAGACCAGGTCAACTTGACTTGGTCTTAATTGTTTGATATGCTTCCTCATGAAACATGAAGCAACCATGTCGCCCAGGTTTATCCTGCAAAGGAGGAGGTGTACCATGACCATCACTATGAATATGCAAGACGCAAAAACAAATCTTTCCAAGCTTGTTGCCGCATCTTTGGCAGGCGAGGAGGTGGTTATTGCTAATCGTGGCACCGCTTTGGCTAAACTTGTTCCGTATGAGCAGCCTACAAAACGCATGCTTGGTTTTGTTGGGGGCGCAGAAAACTGGGACGATGCCTTTTTTGAGCCTTTACCAGAGGAGGAGCTTGCAGCATGGGGTTTGTAAGTGCCTTTGGTGACCATCGAGGCTACCTCCTTGATACCCATACCTTTTTTTGGGCAACAAAAAATCCAGAACGCCTGGGCAATCTGGCTCGTCAAATAATAGAAAATCCTCAAGCTCGCCTGTATCTCTCAAGCATAAGTGCTTTTGAAGCTGCCAACAAACAGCGTCTTGGTAAGCTTGATGCAAGCTATGGCTTCATTGTTGAGAACTATACGCATGTTGCTCGTCAGCTTGGTGTTGAGGAGCTGCCCCTCACGCTTGCGCATACGTATTTAGCTGGCACCATGGAGTGGGAACACCGCGACCCCTTTGACCGTTTTCTTGTGGCCCAGGCTTCGCTCGAAAATCTCGCGCTCATTTCTGATGACGCTCAGATAAAAGAGCATTCTTGGGTAGATGTGATTTGGTGAGCTGACAAAATTCGGTGATAGCTGACAAGATTCGGTGATAGCCGATAAGGTTGCTAACAGTCAATACAATTTGGAGCTAGCTGCGTGGTAGATGGAGCTAGCTGCGTGGTAGAATGTTCTCTATAGGCAAAGCAGAAACGGAGAACATCATGCGCACCCCCACACTTCTTGCCATACTTGATGGCGTTGGGCTTGCCGAGCCATCTAAAACCAATGCGGTTACCAGCGCAGACGCACCCTTTTTGCATGAGCTGTTTTCTAATACGACCTATCCGTGTCGGAACCTCAGTGCTGCGGGGCGTGATGTTGGTTTGCCAGAGGGGCAAATGGGCAACTCGGAGGTAGGGCACCTTAACATTGGCTCGGGACGTATTGTCAACCAAGAGCTTACGCGCATTGACGCAGCCATTGAGGACGGTTCACTAAACCAAAATGAGGCACTTTTAACGGCCTTTGACGCTGCCAAGCAAGAAGGCGGAACCGTGCACTTTATGGGGCTGGTAAGCGACGGTGGTGTCCACAGCATGCTCACTCACCTTGAAGCGCTTATCGAGATGGCGGCAAAAAACGGCAACAAACGCATACGGGTTCACGCCTTTATGGACGGCCGCGACGTTGCGCCCACAAGCGGCAGTGCCTATCTCGAAAAGCTGGACGCTTTTATGACAAAAACGGTGAGCAAGCACTTTGGGCTCAATTTACGTGTTGGTTCGGTTATGGGTCGCTATTACGCTATGGACAGAGATAATCGTTGGGAGCGCCTCGAGCGCGCGTGGCGCACGTTGGTAGTTCCCGTGGAGCCCGACGTTACACAGGTGTTTGCCGAGAAAACTCCTGCCTCGGTGGCGCAGGCCTCCTATGACAACGGCGTTACCGATGAGTTTATTGAGCCGGTTGCCATTGGAACGCATGGCATAACCGACGGGGATACCATAGTATTTTTTAACTTTCGCCCCGACCGTGCTCGAGAACTCACCCGGGCTTTTATCGACCCTGATTTTGAGAATTACGGGTTTGAGCGCCCAGTAGCTCCGCAGGTTACTTATGTTTGCATGACTGAGTATGACCCTGTGTTTGCCGCCGAGTTTGGTGCGCTGGTGGCTTTCCCAAAAACTTTTCCAGAAAACACGCTGTCTGACTATCTTGCCTCTTTGGGTTTGCGGCAACTTCATATTGCAGAAACAGAAAAATACGCGCACGTAACCTTCTTTTTTAACGGTGGCATTGAGCAGCCAAAAAAAGACGAGCAACGCATTCTTATTCCGAGCCCGCAGGTGGCGACCTATGATTTGCAGCCCCAAATGAGTGCTGCAGAGGTCACCGATGCGCTCGTTACCGCCATTGAGCAAGACGCTGCCGATGTCTATATTGTCAATTATGCCAACGGAGATATGGTGGGGCATACCGGTGTGTTGCCTGCTGCGATTGCTGCGATGGAGGCAGTTGATGCAGGGCTTAAGCGAGTTGTCGAGGCGGTGTGTGCCAAAGGTGGCGTGGCGCTTGTAACGGCAGATCATGGCAATTCTGAGCAAATGGTTGACGATACGGGAGAGCCGTGGACGGCGCACACCACTAACGACGTGCCACTGGTTTTACTTGATTTTTCTGAGGAAAATAAACGTGAGCTTGATGGTGCGGGCACTGCTCGCTTAGCAGACATTGCTCCTACGCTACTTGATCTTATGGAGCTTCCCATTCCCCCCGAGTTTACGGGACGCTCGCTGTTGTTAAAAAAGTAGAGTGGGTCGATAAGCCGGTAGGGTGCTGCTGCAGTTAGGCTGCCGCCAGCACAACCATTTTGATAAGTAGAGTGGGTCGATAAGCCGGATTCTGTCATTGAACGACCATTTATCTAGGAACGCTGTCGCCAGTGTTCTCAAGCGAGCAACCCGAGTGCGAGTCGGGCCAACCCATTGCACTCCTATTTGCCCTTGCTTCGGATGGGGTTTGCCAAGCCGCTGCGTCGCCGCAACGCTGGTGCGCTCTTACCACACCGTTTCAGCTTTTCTCCTGCGTGCAAGGAAGCCACAACCTTGCAAAAAATCCACACCTTAAGGGTGGGCTCAAGGTGGGACAGCAGGGGAGTTTTCTTTTCTGTGGCACTTTCCGTCGGGTCACCCCGCCCAGCCGTTAGCTGGCATCCTGCCCTATGAAGTCCGGACTTTCCTCACGCCTGCAAAAGCAAACGCGCAGTCGCCTGACCCACTCTACAAGGATTGTATCACAGCTCGGCGCGCTCTATGCGTGTTATGCCTGCGATGGGGTCGCCGCAAGCTTTTGTTCCGCAGGTTTTACGAGCAGATACTCCGCATCATTGCGTATAATAGAATGGTTCGTATGGTAACTCGTAAAAAGCTTCAAAAAAAATTGCAATCTACAAAATAGGTGGGGCTTAAGAAAGGTTTTGTGATTATGAAAAAAAACAACCATAAGGCTGCCGCTCAGGCACTCGCCTTAGCACTTGCTGCTACGCTTGTTGCCAGCTCGCTTTACGGCTGCGGCATAACTGAACAACTGATCTCAAACTTGCTTTCTCCTGGCTCTAACGAGCAGCATCTTAACGCCACAACTCATGTCGAAATCCCAGAGTTCAAGGGCACGCCCCGCCCCATTAAGGAGTTGGGTGACGAGTATTTTGCCTACGTGCTTGCTGATGATTATTCCATATACAACCAGCTTCTTGCTCACCCTAACGATTATGCCGATAATCTTCCGGCTAGTTTTGATGCCTCAAAAAACAAAAAATGGTTTGGTGATATTTCGCTGGAGGCAGCAGAAGCTGACTTTGATTACGCCGTTGATTTGCTCTCAGAGCTCTACGCACTTGACGCAGATGCGCTGAACAATGCCGACCGTCGACTGTATGATTGCCTTGCCAACCAGCTCGAAAACACCCTTGCTCTTGAAGATTATTATTACCATAGAAATCCGTATGAGCCTTCGATAGGCCTGCAGGCAAATCTGCCGCTTTCCTTGATGATGTATTCGTTTAGAACGCAGCAAGACATTGAGGACTATCTTGAGCTTATCACAGACGTTCCGCGCATTATGGGGCAGGCAGATGACATTGTGCGGGAGCGCACAGAACTTGGTTATATCCCCAATACTTCGGCGATAAAAACGGCGATTGAGGAGATGGAGTCCTACACCAAAGAAGCGGCGCACAATGTTATTGTTGCGTCGTTTGAAACCTCGCTTGCAAGCAATGCAAAGCCCTTTAGCGAGCTTACGCAGCAGCAACGTGATGATTATGCTGCCAAGCATCGCACAATAGTTGAAAAGCAGGTAATTCCAGCGTATCTAACCACGATTGCACTGCTTGAAGAACTGTACGCCAAAGCAAACGATACGGCATCGCTTGCAGATTTGCCCAACTCAAAGGCCTATTACACAGCAAGAATGAACTATTATGGTTTTTCTGGAACGCCCGAGGATGCCATTAAGATACTCGACAAAAGGCTCGATGAATATTGGGACGTTTTGCTCAGTCCTCCTGTTGGCATGACGGAGCCAGCTCAGTGGAGCGCGCGGGCTTTGAGAGTGCTTGGCGAGGACGCAACAGACATTGTGTCGTTCTACAACAAGAAAGCTAAAGAGGATTTTCCGGATATTGGCATGCGACCTTTTGTGGTAGACGCTGCCTCTGACGACGAAACGATAGATAAAATTATGGCGTTTTATATGTTTGCGCCCGTGGATGACCTTGATGACAACCGCATTATCTTTTATCCGCGAAACATCAGCGACCACTTTACGCTTGGCTCTACGCTTGCCCACGAAGCTTTTCCGGGTCACCTCTACCAATATAACTATTTTGGTATGAAAAACCCTCACCCCGTTGAATTGGTGTTTGGTTCAACTGCCTATGATGAGGGGTATGCGGTGTATGTTCAAGAATACGGTTCAAAGTACATGGGATTTAACGAGAAAGAAGTCGCTTATTTGACCGCCTACGAGCTGTATATGCGTGGTCTGCAGGCGCGTATTGACCTTGGGGTAAACTACGAGGGTTGGAGCGTTAAAGAAACAGGTAAGTTCTTGCGCGCGTGGGGTATGGAGGCCTTTGCAAAAGAGATTTACGAGGAGATTGCTGCTGTGCCCTTATTGTCTTTGCCCTATGGGCTTGCACCGATTACGTTTTTTGATGCGCGCGAAGCGGCACAAAAAGCCCTTGGCAGCGCGTTTGACCTCAAGGATTTTCACGCCATGTTGCTTGACGATGGAAGTGTGCCGCTGTGGACACTTGACGAAAAAATTACTGCGTATATTGGTGGAGATGCTGGTGCTGGCACTGGCTCGGGCGCCAGTACCGGGCAGACGGAGAAAAAAGCTGCCTAAGCTCCCTAAGCTGCCTAAACGTGGCGAGTTAGGTGGCGAGTTAGGTGGCGAGTTAGGTGGAGAGTTAGGTGGCGAGCGCAAGCTGCGAGGTGCAGCGAATAATAGGTCAAGAAAACTGCCTAACGAGTGCTGGCAGTTTGGGATATAAAATGAACAGGAGTACGTTTGATGCACGAATATAACCCTTTAGAAATTGAGCCTAAATGGCAGGCTGCTTGGGCCGAGGCAGGTATAGATGCGGTGGATGCAGTCATAGGCGACACAGCAGATAGCTTGGCAGCTAAATCAACCTATTATGCGCTCGAGATGTTTCCGTATCCGTCGGGCGATGTACACATGGGTCACGTTCGCAACTACACTATTGGTGATGTGATAAGTCGCTACAAACGTATGCAGGGCTTTAACGTGCTGCACCCTATTGGTTGGGATTCGTTTGGGCTTCCTGCCGAGAATGCTGCCATCAAGCAAAACTCTACGCCCGCAAACTGGACCTATGCCAATATTGACAAACAGCGTGCTTCTCTCAAACGGCTTGGTTTTTCGTATGACTGGAGCCGTGCGGTCATAACAAGCGATGTTGATTATTACCACTGGGGTCAGTGGATTTTCTTAAAACTGTGGGAGCGCAATCTTGTTGAGCGTCGTTTGTCGCCGGTTAATTGGTGTCCTTCCTGCACAACGGTGCTTGCAAATGAGCAGGTCTTAGGCGACGGCGAGTGTTGGCGTTGCAAATCGCACGTTGAGCGCAAGGAACTTGAGCAGTGGTATTTTAAGATTACCGACTACGCACAAGAGCTGCTTGACGACCTTGATACCTTGGACGGTTGGCCCGAGCGTGTTAAGCAAATGCAGGCAAATTGGATTGGTCGCTCAACCGGCGCTGAAGTCGATTTTGTTTTGTGCGATGCGTCTGGTGAGCCTACCAAAGAAACCATTACTGTTTTTACTACCCGTCCCGACACGCTGTTTGGCTGTAGCTTTTTCTTGCTCGCGCCAGAGCATCCGCTTGCCCTCGAGTTTGTTGCGGGCACGGAATATGAGCAAGACGTGCGTGCCGTTATTGCGGAGGCAGCATCGGCAACGGCGGTTGAGCGTTCAAAAGGTGAGCGCGAAAAACACGGAGCCTTTACGGGGCGCTATGTGGTCAACCCCATTAACGGCGAAAAAGTGCCAGTTTGGATAGCAGATTATATTCTCATGGACTATGGTACGGGTGCTGTTATGGCAGTTCCCAGCGGAGACGAGCGTGATTTTGCCTTTGCGCGCAAGTATAACTTGCCTATTCCTCCCGTCATTATTGCCTCTGATGATGCCCTGTTTGCTGAGTTAGACGGCAAACGTGAGCGCGTAGTAAACGACGTTCCGTGGACTGAAGCCTATGCCGGCGAAGGTATTATGGTGCAAAGTGGTGAGTTCACAGGGCTTGCTGGCGGCAAAGATTCTGCGGGATCTGAGGCAGTTATTGTTTCACTTGAGGCACAGGGTGCTGGCAAAGCGTCTATCAACTTCCGCCTGCGTGATTGGCTCATCTCTCGTCAGCGTTATTGGGGCAATCCCATTCCTGCAATTTATTGCGATGCCTGTGGTATTGTTCCCGTTCCCGAGGCTGATTTGCCCGTAGTGCTTCCCTTAGACGTTGATGTTGCAAAGGGAGATAAGCTGGCAGCTCACCCTGAGTTTTATGACGTTACTTGCCCCGCGTGTGGCAAGCCAGCGCACCGTGAAACTGACACCATGGATACCTTTACGTGCTCAAGTTGGTACTACCTGCGCTATGCCGACCCTCACAATGCTGGGGTGCCGTTTGCGCGTGAGGTGGCAAATACGTGGATGCCGGTTGACCAATATATCGGCGGCATTGAACATGCGATTTTGCACTTGCTGTATTCGCGCTTTTTTACCAAGGCCTTGCGCGATGCAGAGCTTCTTGATTTTGACGAGCCCTTCAAAAACCTCCTTACGCAGGGTATGGTCAAGCTCAACGGTGAAACCATGAGCAAATCCAAAGGCAACGTGGTAGCTCCAGAAGACATGATTGCTCTGTATGGTGCCGATGCGCTGCGGGTTTATATTCTCTTTATGGCGCCGCCCGACAAAGACCTTGAGTGGTCGCAAAGTGGCATCGAGGGTATTTCGCGCTTTTTGAACCGTGTGTGGCGTGCGGTATTTGACTTGACGGGCGAGGTAGTTGTTGACAGCGAGGGCATAAAGCTCAGCGTGTATGACGAAACGCTTGACGCTGCTGCGGTAAACGAGCGAGCTGCCGAGCTTAACCGTGAGTTGCACCGTGTTATTGGCAAGGTGGTTTCTGATATTGAGCGCTTTAACTTTAACACCGCCATTAGTGCCATCATGGAACTTTTGAATACCATTGCTGGCTATCTTAAGGTGCCGGTTGCTGCACGCGATGCTGAGCTTTGCAATCGTGCTGCTCGTTCTTTGGTGCTTTTGCTTGCGCCAATGGCTCCTCATTTTGCTGAGGAACTATGGAACGAGGTGCTGGCTGGCGGGGTGACCGGCGGAGCTGGTGGTGTGGCTGGTGGCGCGGCCGGCGGCGTAGGCGAGGGTACAGCGGGTGGCGTAACGGCTGACGACGCTGATAACAACAACGCTTTTGATAGCGTACACAAACAGCCGTGGCCCGAATACGACCCCGCTCAAGCACAGGCTGCCACTGTCGAACTTGCGGTGCAGGTCAATGGCAAAATCAAGGCGCGCATTACCGTTGCCGTCGATGCGAGTGAGAGTGCTATCCAAGAGGCTGCTTTATCTGAGGCAGCAGGAGCAATAGGGGACAAGCCGGTCAAAAAAGTAGTGGTTGTTCCCGGCAAACTCGTGAGCATTGTGGTGTAGTCAGTAAGGTGTTGTGACAAAAAAAGATGGTGCGCGATACTGGGTTTGAACCAGTGACTTCCACCGTGTGAAGGTGGCACTCTCCCGCTGAGTTAATCGCGCACGCATGAACTGATTATTCTAAACGACCAATAATATATGTGCAAATGCGCAGTTTTGACTGCTCTCCTAGCTGCTACAGCACACCTTTGGCAGCAAGCAAGGCGTTGGCAAACTCAGCCCAGCCGTCTGCGGTTTTGCCTTCGGTGACAAAAAGCGTACCAAGCTTTTCGGCATCATCGCCCCGAGCAGCGTAGTAGCCCTCAACAACGGTCTCAATCGCTCCGCCATTAACAAGAACAAAACTGCCCGTGTGCTCACCCACCTCCATATCGCCTATGGCGTCGCCAATGGCAAGTGTTTGTTCGCGCAAAAGTCCTCGGCGCGCCACGTCGGCCAAAACGGCAGAACCCTTGCTTGTTCCACGAGGCATAAGATGGTAGATGTGTATCTCTGGGCAATCAACGAGCGTATGTTTTTGCGGGTGAATAACGCCGTTGTCTAGCAGGCTCAACGGAAGCGAACACTCGTTTAGTATGCGCTCAAGCTCCTCGCGCTCCACGTAACCACGCAACATCAAGGTAACTTCGCGCGTAGCTTTGTAGGGGTTATGAGGCTCAAGCTGGCCGGGAAAAGCCTCAATGAGTCGCTTGATAACACCGCTTTGTTCAATAAGCTTGGCGGGCGTAACCCCTGCTGGGAGCTCTCCAGGCGCGAGCCCTTCGGCAAAAACAAAATCTTTCCAATCTCCCAGAGCATACTCCACGTGCGCAGTGGCTCCAAAACCTTCCTGAATTACACAGCCAAGCTCACCAATAAAAGTGTTGAGATTAAGGAGCCGCAAAATCTCGCTCCCTTGATCTCGGTTGCGGCCAGTAACGAGAATAATCTCAACGCCAGTCTGCTTGAGAGCAACCAAAGCCTGAGCAGTTGCCACAGAAGGCGTGCCGTCGTGCGCTGCAAGCAGGCGACCACCAGGGGCAAATAGAGTGCCGTCAAGGTCGGTGTAGATGTGGGTAACTTTTTTGAGAACGCTGGCGGCTTCTGAAGTAGTTAGAGATGCCAACGTATTTTTTTGTGTGGACAAAACCTTACCGCCCTTCATGAATAAACGAGTAGCTACACAAGCTCTAACAAAAAACGCTCTTTATGAATTGCACCAAAAAATACTTCAAAGGGTGTGCAAATCTTGCCTGCTGCTTTGCCGTATCGTCAGCCGTACAGAGTGCGTCAAAACTGCACGAAAATTGCAACAAAACGAGCCGTTCGTTTGCGTATCTTTGCAGTATACTGGATGACAGAACAATGGGTTCTTCAGAAAAATGGGGCATAGGGCTCGGCATGGGTGAGTCGAGTTTTATGGCGCGCAAAGAAAGAGATTGTAGTTATGCTTGCTGAACGCTTGCAATCTTTGATGGTGCGACGGCTTAGCCATCGCCATTTTGCCGTAGAGTCGCTGAGCGGACGAGAAAAAATGCTGCCACGCGCACGAGTACAAAGCAAACATGCAGGAGAAACGCAAGAGCGTATCGATGAAACAAAGACAAGCATCAACGAAAAGAACACAAACGCTGCGATTGCCGCACCGGGCCACGTAAACACAAGCACTAACGAAACAAATACAAGACGCAACTCTCCCACCTATATGCTCTACGCTCACATTCCTTTTTGCGAGCAGCTCTGTTCCTACTGTTCCTTCAATCGTTTTCCCTTTGACGAGCAGCGTGCTCGTGCTTATTTTGCTGCCTTACGCATCGAAATGCAGACGCTCGCTGAACTTGGGTATGACTTCAAATCTCTGTATATTGGTGGAGGTACACCCACGGTTCTCATGGACGAACTTTGCGCCTTTATCGACGAAGCTCAGACACGTTTCTCGCTTGAAACAATTTCGTGCGAAACCAACCCCAATCATCTTGCGCCCGCACAGTTGGGACAACTTGAGGGGCGCGTACAGCGCTTGTCGGTAGGTGTGCAGAGTTTTGATGACGAGATGCTTCGTCAGATGGGTCGTTTAGAGAAGTGCGGCTCGGGCAAAGAAACGCTCAGTCGGCTTCAAAAACTTCAGAGCACCTATAGCTTTGCCACGGTTAACGCCGACATGATTTTTAACTTCCCTGGGCAAACCAAAGAAAAACTTAAGCGTGACCTTGCCTGTATTCTTGAAAGCGGCGTCAACCAGATAAGTTTTTATCCGTTAATGGTTTCACCCAGCACAACAAGCTCGCTCGCTAGTACGGTAGGAAAGGTCAGCTACAAACGAGAGCAAGAGTTGTATGAGCTTATCTGTGAGGTTTTGGTTGGGAGCGGCAACAAAAGTGAGCCTTTGTGCAAAAACCCTTCTCCTGCTTTTAAGCTCGGTAGTGCCTGGAGCTTCAATCGCGTTGAACAAACGCATCATTTTGCCGTAACTCCCACGCTGACTGATGAGTATATTGTGGACTGCGAGGAATACCCCGCTCTTGGAGCTGGCAGTTTTTCGTACCTTGATGGGGCTCTTTATCTCAACACCTTTAGTGTGAGTGAATATATTGAGCGATTCAATGGGGGGAGCGTTCTAGGAGCAGCGAGGGCTATCAGCAAGATTGAGTTTTCTCTCCGAGATCGCATGCGCTATCGCTTTATGATGCAGCTTTTGGGCTTGCGCCTTGACAAGCGTCAATGGGAATGCGACTTTGGCTGTACGGTTGCTGCTGGATTGCCTCTCGAATACGCCTTTTACAAAACGATTGGTGCTTTTGCAACCGACACACCAGAGGAGCTTACGCTTTCTTTCAAAGGACGCTATTTGATTGTTGCGCTTATGCGACAATTCTTTATTGGCATCAACGACCTGCGCGATGCAGCTCGTGCCGCGCTTCCTCCTGCCGAGCGCGCGCAGCTCCTGTCGAGCGTGTTTCCTCCTGCCGAGCGCGCGCAGCTTCTGTCGAGCGTGTTTCCTCCTGCCGAGCGCGCGCAGCTTGCAGCGCGCAGCTTGCAAAGAGGTAACAAGGTATAAAAATGCTATCATGGTAAATGAAGAGCAAGCAGCAAAACGCCGACAGGAGAAAATCATGGCAAAACCGCTGGTAGGAATAATAATGGGTTCAAAAAGTGACCTCGAGGTAATGAAAGGTTGCGAGGAGCAACTTACCGAGCTCGGCGTACCGTACGAGCTCATTGTTGCAAGCGCTCACCGCAACCCTGCCACCGTGCATGAGTGGGCAGGCACAGCTGCCGAGCGAGGAATTCGCGTACTCATCGCCGCAGCAGGCAAAGCCGCACATCTTGGTGGCGTGGTTGCTGCGTACACACCGCTGCCCGTTATTGCTGTGCCCATGAAAACGAGCGATTTGGGTGGACTCGATTCTCTACTTTCGATGGTGCAAATGCCCACTGGCGTGCCCGTTGCAACGGTTGCCATAAACGGTGCGAAAAATGCTGCTATTCTCGCAACGCAGATATTGGGAGCGGCAGATGAGGACTATCGCAACAAGGTTGTTGCGTTCAAAGAGAACATGGCAGCTCAGTAGTTTTGTGTTTGGGTATGTCCGCTAGCCCTCTTTTTGCAGCTTATAAGCCTGTTTTTACACCTTTTTTCTATCTTTGTTGCCAAAACGAGAACAAACAGTCGTAAAAAAATGCTATACTGCTAACTGGATAATTATTTGTTGGAGGTATCGCGTTATGGAAATGATAGATCAAGCTCAAGTTGTGGACGAAATCCGCGACAAGCTCGTTGATCATACCGGCACGCGTTTGAAGGTCAAAGCCAATATGGGTCGTTCGAGAATTGTCGAGTGTGAGGGAGTCCTCACGCAGGCGCACCCGCAGCTTTTCATCATGGAAGTCGAGAAAAAGCGCGGACGGGTGACGCGCCAATCCTATCAGTACGTAGATATTCTTACTGGCATGGTTGAGCTCAGCAACCTCGAAACCGAGGAGTCCCTTTTTCCTGCACTGGCTGAGGAATAAACGCAGCCGCTTGCTCAATCGCACTCACGTAAGTCTTCCCCTGTACATATTTGCTTTTGCATACCTGCGCCCAGTATGAGAAAATACTAGTGGCTTGGGCGGCATCATGTTTCGAACCTGGTCAGGTCCTGACGGAAGCAGCCATAAGGAGCCGCTGATGAGCGCCCAAGCCTTCTGGTTTCTGTAGCACGGCATCTTGTCATTTTGTACTGAACCTGAGCTCAGTCACGTATTGTAATACGCTCCTTTCGCTCAGAACCAGCACATCATGCCAATCTGTCGCACTACAAAAACCAGAAACCGATTTCTGTAGCACGGCATCTTGTCATTTTGTACTGAACCTGAGCTCAGCACTATCTGAGTGCACGCATCCAACAAGGATACTTTTGGAAATTGTACAATTCTTCATCGATCTACTCCGCGACCCGCGAACCTTCATCGCGGATTGGATACACACCTTTGGCCCTATTTGGGTCTACCTTCCATTGTTCATTATCATTTTTGCCGAGACAGGCTTTGTGGTCACGCCTTTCTTGCCGGGCGATTCACTCCTTTTTGCAGCAGGAGTTTTTGCGGCAGACGGAGGCGGACTTAACCTTTTTGTCCTCATAACTGCCCTGTCCATTGCTGCCATTTTGGGCAACACTTCCAACTATTGGATTGGACGCAAGCTTGGACAAGCAATCATCAGCTCCGGACGCGTAAAGGCACTTACCCCAGAGCGTATCGAAAAAACTCAGGGCTTCTTTGAGAAGTATGGAATGTTTGCCGTAGTGCTCACACGCTTTTTTCCCTTCATTCGCACCTTTGCTCCGTTCCTCGCAGGAATGGGCAATATGCCCTTTGTTCGCTTTACCTTTTTTAACATTATCGGTGGTCTCTTGTGGGTGAGCATATTTACCCTGTTGGGATACTTTTTTGGCGGTGTTCCACTTGTGCAAAATAACTTTGAGCTGGTTATTATTGCCATCGTTGTTGTGAGCTTTATTCCCACGGTAGCAGGGCTTATCAAGGTACGTTTGGCAAAGCGCAAAAACTAGGGAGTTCTCTAAAGAGCCAAGACCTGTTGTCGCAGATTGTTTTTCTCGGTAATTATTTTCTAAATTGTACTGTACAAGAATCTAAACTGTGTTAGCATATGTCTAGCAGAATACTAGTAAAAGTTGTTTATTTAAGTGTGTAAGCATTGGAATCGCATAAGCAAACCTCACCTTCAAAAGATCAGAAAAATGAGGGGGGGGGGGGGGGATAACAAATGGTTCCGTTTTTAAAGTTTTTTGCCCCTTTAATGAGGTAAGGAGCCCCCGTATAAAACCATATGCCGTTATCCCAATTGTAAAAAGCACTGTCCCC
>WRHU01000001.1 GCA_009783085.1 Coriobacteriia bacterium | reverse complement strand
GACCGTATTTATATGAGTTTCATATTTCCACCGTCTTGTCGCTCTTTCGCTTGTGGCAACGTCGCGGAAAGGATATTCCGTTAGATGAACTGCTCGCCCTTATCATAAAATTAGTTAAAGTGGGGTGAATGCATCAATCTTGTCACCGCTTGGCGAGCTGTTTTTCTATCTTTTAACGATTTGCCTTGCAGGGGGTGTGCAAATTGTTAACGATTTGATTTTCAAAAATGGAATCGTTAAAAGATACTCTTAAAACAGGCAGGGTTCGGGTCAAGTGTCCTCCACAAAATGGCTCTGGAAACTGCCAAGAAATGATACAATGCAAACGCTTAATCCAGCAAAAGCCCTCTGTTACTGGGATTTTAAGAAATCAAAAAACCACCTGCCGACAAAATTCTTTTTATCAATAGATGGTTATTGATATGGTGGAGCCTAGGGGGATCGCATAATTTGCTGCGCAAATTCTGAGACCTCGCTCGCTTTGCTCGCTCAGACCGCTCGGCTACAAACGTGCCACGGGCACGTTTGATGACGCCTCGCGCCCTCACGGGTTCGCTCCCCCTTACAATACACAGGAACAAAAAAGCAGGTACATTTCTGTACCTGCCAGTTTACTGTTGGTGGAGCCTAGGGGGATCGAACCCCTGACCTCTTGGCTGCCAGCCAAGCGCTCTCCCAGCTGAGCTAAGGCCCCACGTGTAAAGCAACTTGCATAGTATAGCAAACTCATTTTGATTGGCAACTCTGACTTGGGCACGCCATCAAGCACGCTATCAAGCCGCTATCAAGCTCACTCACCAGGCGCACTCATCAAGCCCGCAGAGGCTTCGGGGGACTTTTGCCAGCAACCACTTACGTTTGAGGCGCGTTTGTGTCCTTGTCACCCGTATTTACACTCATGCTTTCCTCAAGCACAAACAGAGCAACACTTTCTATATGATAGGTTTGAGGGAACAAGTCAATGGGCTGCACACAGACAAGCTCATAGCCGTTATCAATAAAGTTTCTGGCATCGCGCGCTAAAGTAGAAGGGTCGCAAGAAACATAAACAACACAGCGAGGAGCAGCAGAAACGAGAGCTGCGGTTGCCTGCGGAGAAAGTCCCGAACGAGGAGGGTCGATGATTGCCGCGGCAAGCGACCCTAGGCCCGAAAGCTCACGTGCCGCATCGCCGCCAATCACCCGCGCATCAAGTGCATTATCCTCAAGGTTACGTCGCAAATCACGAACGCTTGACCCATAGGATTCAACGGCACTTACGCGATTATAGCGTGCTGCAAGAGGTATCGTAAACGTTCCTGCTCCTGCATATAAGTCGGCAACATGATCATTCTCGCCAATCTCAGCCTGCTCAAGAAACGCCAAAACGGTTTCCACCAGCGTTTGCGCACCCGGAGAATTGACCTGATAAAACGAGGGCGAACTCAACTTGAGATAGCGTCCGTCAAGCATTTCGCGCCAATAACCTCTACCTGCTAAAACCTCAACCTGCTTTACGTTGCGCTCTTTGAGTTCCCCATCAATGATAACGCGCGTCATGCTCGTAGTACGCACAGCTTCATTGAGCACGCGCGCCACCAACTGGCGAGAAAGGGGAGAAGGCTTTGCCCATAGCGACAGCTCAACGTCTTTAGTAAACTCGGAGGCTCGAATGTTGACACGGTGTAAATCGGGCAGTATTTCTCGGCAGGTATAGGTCAAAGCCCCCGCAATACGCTGCGGTGCGTCAGATAAGTTATGAGCCAGCTGCAGACAGCCGTCAACGGGAACAAACTCTGCTGAGCCTCTTGCGCGAAACCCGAGCGAACATTTTTTGTCAATCGTTTGAATGCTCAACTCAATTTTATTGCGATAGCCCCATGTTTTTGTTGACTTTGCCACCGCTTTAACAAGGCTTTCTGCTTCCGCTATGCCACCAATTCTTCGCAAAGCCTCAACAACGCTATTGTGTTTCCAAACGCACTGCTCATCGTAGCTTATGTGCTGCCACGGACAGCCGCCACAGCTGGCATGATAGGTGCATTTTGGCTCGACTCGATGGGGGGAGGGGGTAACAATTCTCCCGATGCGCCCCCGCACATAGCGTTCATGATTTTCGACGCACTCAACAAGGACGGTATCCCCCACAACGCCGTCTTCAACAAATGCCACACGCCCGTCTGGCAGGCGTCCAACACCTGCGCCGTGATAAGCGAGCGACTCAATAAGTATAGGAACTGTCCCAGCCACGTAACCAACCCCTTCAAAGTGATTACGAGTTTTTAACATTTTAGCAGGTTTACCAAGGGCTATACGTGTAAATGTTACAAAAAATGTTACAAAACTTGTAGTAAGGCTTGGCCTCGCAAAAAAGAGTTTTTGTGGCGCTTAGACGAGTGTGTTTGTCGGGCGCAAGATTGAAGGCTTCAGGTACAATGTTTGTAGGCCCCCTTAGCTCAGGGGATAGAGCGTCTGCCTCCGGAGCAGAAGGCCGCAGGTTCGAATCCTGCAGGGGGCACCACCATCGAGCCGTGAGTTATTTTGCAAGTTCTGTTACACTGATACGTTGAACTTTTTGAATGGAAGCACGTTGAGGAGGATTTATGGCCATCTATAACCCTGAGTATCCAGTAAACGGCACAGAGATTGCTGTTATCAACACAAACAAAGGGAGCATTGCAGTCCAGCTAACGGGCGCAGACACCCCCATACACGTGAGCAATTTTATTGAACTTGCGCTCAAGGATTTTTACAACGGCCTCAAGTTCCATCGTCTTGAACCAGGTTTTGTTGTTCAGGGCGGTTGCCCCAATACGCGCGAGCTCACCCGCGAGCAGGTTCGTATGGGAAGCCCTCTGTTAGGCACCGGTGGCCCTGGCTACACCATAAAAGGCGAGTGGACAAGCAATCCCAATAATTTTCATAAAGATGGGACACTTGCCATGGCTCGCTCAGCAGCACCCGACAGCGCAGGCTCACAGTTCTATTTTTGCCTCGGGCCGCAAGCTTTCCTCGATGCGAACTACACCGTTTTTGGCAATCCTGTTGATGAGGAAAGCCTCAAAGTTATTCATTCCCTTGAAAAAGGTGACGAGATTACGTCTGTTGAGATTCTTAACGTCAGCTAGCTTGGTTAAGGTGGGTGGCGGATTGCCCGCATGCTGTTTGGTAGCGATGTGGCATGATGGTGACGCTTTTTGATGTTTTAAGAAAGGTACGGTTTTGAACAGTTTACATTTTGAGCGCGCGCGCTCCGCATACGGAAAAGGCGAGTACGTAGACGCACTTAAAGAATACTACGCCTGCCTCAAGGAGGATAACGCCAGTTTTGGCCCAGGCGATGTTGGTCTTATTTGCTATCGCCTTGGCAATTGCCTTCTTAAGATGCGGAGTTTCCAAGAGGCGAGCATAACCTACGGAAAAGCTCTTGAGGACGAGGCCTATGCAGACAAAGCTACGGTGCGCGTAAACCTCGGTAAGTCACAAATTGGTATGGGCGATTATGAAGGCGCTATTACAAGCTTCAACGCTGCACTTGCAGATCCTACTTTTCAGAAATCTTATCAGGCTCACATGGGTCTGGGAACCGCATTTACCCGTCTGGGTATGTTGGTTGACGCAGGAACGTCGTATCGTAACGCCGCTTTAGATGAGCGCAATCCCAATCCAGTTAAGGCTTTAGTGCAGCTCGGCAATACCTTTGCCTCCCTCAACAGACCGCAAGATGCGATTGAGTCTTATAAGACGGTGTTTGAGTTTGAGCCAAGCGACTCGGTGCGCTCAAAAGTAAATGAGTCACTGGGGCAGGCTTATACGGCAGCTGGCCGCTATAAGGAAGCAGTCGAATCCTTTACTTTTGCTGGCGCTGGCGGACGCTACGCTCTTTCTGCAGAAGCCGCACTCGATTTCCAAAAGGCTCAAGAGGCACTTCAAAAATCCGTTGCACCAGCTCCATCTGCTCCAGCAAATCGCGCTGGTTTCGCAGGGCAAGATCCGTATGCTGTTGGAGCTACTGCAGAAATGCCGAATGCTGCGTACGACAACTATGGTTTTGGCGAAGCCGCCTCAGTTGCTGGTGCTGACATGATGTCGGGCAACTATGCTGCTCCCATCGCACCAGGCATGGCTTCTGCTTCGTATCAAGGTGGATATGGTAGCGATATAGGGCTGATGCCCGACGGCTCTTACGGTCTGTCTGCGCCCGAGGTCTTTGGCGACACCTCAACGGGCACCATTCCTTCTCTTAACGATACTGATTTCTTTACCGCAACTGATGACGATCTTATCGCCATGGGCAAGAGTCAGATGCGCAAAGAGCGCAGAGGTCGCAACGCGGGGCTCAAAATCCTGCTAACCGTCCTTATAGTTATGGTTCTTGTTTTGGGCGGCGGCGTTTTTGCCTATTGGCAAGGTCTTGGCTTCCCCTCACAAAAAATGGTCATTTCTGATATGTTTGCAGCTCACCGAGAAGGAAACGACGTTTTGCAATACTGGGCAGCAGGGGAGGACAGCGAGGAGATTATCGCTCGCAAAATGAACCAAGTTGCTCCCACTGAGCGCGTTGAGGTGAGCATAGAAAGTGTTTCAATGAGCGAATCTGAGGCCATTGTGGTTGCATATTTGGTTGAAAAACCAGGAGAACTTCGCTACTCCGTCAAGCTTGAGCGCTCATTCATTGGTTGGAAAATAGCCGATCTCAATTTGAACTTTGCTTCACAACAAAGTTCATAGATTCTTACAGAAGGGTAGATTATGCAAGAAAAAACGTATGTCATGTTAAAGCCTGATGCGGTTTCCAACCGTCATATTGGCGAGATTATTGCCCGTTTTGAGCGTGTGGGTCTTAACCTTGAGCGCCTTGAGCTTGCAAACGTTACGCCCGAGCAGGCAGCGGCAAATTATGCCGAGCACGAGGGCAAGCCGTTTTACGAGGGTCTGGTAAAGTACATTACCTCGGGTGCAGTAGTAAAAATGGTGCTTTCTGGCGAGGACGCTGTAGTTATTTGCCGTAAGCTCATGGGGGCTACCAATCCTAAAGATGCTGCTCCGGGCACTATTCGCGGCGATTTTGGGCTCGTTATGGATGCAAATGTAATCCACGGCTCCGACTCACCGGAATCTGCCCAGCGCGAAATTGGTATCTTTTTTCCAGATTTTTCCTAAGAAAGAGGCTTGAGCGCACCGTGTCGATTTGACACTTTTGCCGGCGCCTCAATGCCGAATTCTACGGGGGTTTTTATAAAACCCCAAACGATAGCGGGGCTTATGTGGTAAAATAAATCGTTTCTTACTCTCGATAAAAGTGTCGAGATATTATTCTGGCTGCAAAAAGCAGCTTAAGTTAGGAGTTTTGGGCGACTATGTCGTTTCTTGATAATGTATTTAGCCAGTGGAGCTGCGACATGGCCATCGACCTGGGCACGGCCAACACGCTTGTTGCCGTAGCAGGCGAGGGCGTTGTTCTTAACGAGCCGTCAGTTGTTGCCGTTGACACCGAGGTCAATCGTGTTATCTCGGTTGGCAGCGAAGCGCGCGAGATGATTGGACGTAATCCGGGCAATATTTCGGTTGAGCGCCCTTTGTCAGACGGCGTTATCGCTGATTATGACGTTACCGAGGCGATGCTCTCGTATTTCATTAACAAGGCAAATCCCAAAACCCGCGTGTGGCAACCAAAGCCTCGCATTGTTATTTGTATTCCCTGTGGCGTTACCTCCGTTGAGAAACGTGCCGTTTTTGAGGCAACTATTCAGGCGGGAGCGCGTCAGGCGTTTTTGCTTGAGGAGCCTATGGCTGCTGCCATCGGTGCTGGCTTGCCTGTTGAAGAGCCCACCGGCTCTATGGTTATCGACGTGGGTGGCGGTACAACAGAAATTGCCGTTATCTCACTTGGTGGCATTGTAGCTTCGCGTTCTTTGCGCATTGCAGGCAACGAGTTTGATGAGGCAATTGCGCGTCATATTCGCGATGTGTATGGTCTTAATGTTGGCGTTCGCACGGCAGAGGACATCAAAATCGGCATCGGCTCGGCCATGCCTATCGCCTCAGGCGAGCTTGATATGGAAATCTCTGGCCGTGATTTGGCTACCAATCTCCCGCGTAGCGAGCTTATTCAATCAGAGGACGTGCGCGACGGTTTGCGAGGTCCTTTGCATGACGTGCTTATCGCCATCAAAGAAACCTTCCTTGAAACCGACCCCGACCTTGCGGCCGATATTATCACCAATGGTATTTTGCTTACGGGCGGTGGCGGTTTGCTCAAGATGTTTGATGGCTTCTTGACGCGTGAGCTTGAAGTACCGGTTTATATTTCTGATACCGCATTTATCAACGTTGTTATGGGCTGCCTAATGGCTCTGGAGAATCCAGATGCCCTGCAACGTTCGTATACCCAGCGATAAGAAAGGTCGCCTTTTCTATGGCGCTTGCCCCTAAAAGACCGAAACGTGTTTCGGCGGGGATCGTCACGATTATCCTCAGCCTGCTTTCGGTTGTAATGATGACCGTTTGGATACTTGAAGAGCCTACCGGCCCGCTTCACAGCGTGCGCGCCGCCTCGCTTACTCTTGCCGCTCCGCTGCAGCAGGCAGGCACCTTTGTTGGCGTTCCAGCCGACGAGGTCCGAAAAACAGTCGATGAGATAACAACTTCCGAAGAAGATATTGCTGAGCTGCGTGCTCGCAATGAGGAGCTGCTTGCGCTTACCTTGCGCCTTGAGGAATATCGTATTGAAAATGAGCGTCTTGCTCGGTTGCTTGATGTTGTTGATGCTTATTCGCTTTCGGGTACCACGGCGCGGGTTATTTCTCGTACCACCGATTCTTGGAACCGCACTATAACCATCAACAAAGGTACTTCTGATGGCCTCAGTATTGGTATGCCCGTTATGAATGCAGATGGATTGCTGGGGCAGGTCGAAACGGTGGGCTTGTTTAGCTCAACGGTGCGCCTGCTTATGGATCAGCGCAGTGGTGTTGCTGTCTTTTTGCAATCGAGTCGTACCGAGGGTGTTGTTTCTGGCTCATCGGAAGGACTTTTGTATCTCGATCTCATACCGCTCGCCGCTCCTGTAAAGCAAGGCGATGCGGTTATTACCTCGGGTGCTGGCGGTGTCTATCCAAAAGGCCTTATTATTGGCGTTGTTGCCAGCGTATCCCATGATTCCTCCGATGTGTATCAAACGATTGTCATTACACCCGTCAAACGAGTTGACACCTATGAAGAAGTATTTGTTATGACGGGCAGGCAGTCTGAGGTGAGTTGGAACCCTGATGCCCTCGCCGAGTCCAAAAAAGACGGCGAGGAAAACCCAGATGACGCACAATCGCCAGACACAAACCAAAACACACAAGACGTGCTGAGCGTACAGGGTGGACAACCAGCACAGCAGGCGCAAAACGACGACACTCAAAACAGTGGTGGGTCGCAATCGTCAGACACATCTGCCAACTCGAGCGCACGCTCTGCGAGGGGGAACTAATGATAAATGCCCCTGTTGAACTCGCGGCCTCCTCAAGACGACAGCATCTCATTACGGTGATCGTTCTTGGTATTCTTGCCTTCATTTTGCAGATAGCGGTAGCGCCACACATTTCGATTGCAGGCGTTGTTCCCAACTTCATTATGGTTGCGGTGTGTGTTGTTGCTCTTACTAATACCCCCACGCGCTCAAGTGTGTATGGCTTTGTTCTCGGTTTTGCCTTTGACCTCTTCTCGCAAGGACCACTGGGAATTATGGCTCTTATCCTCACGGTTATGGGCTACACTCTAAGCACGCTTAACCGAGGTTCGTTTGAGAGCAACTGGCTTATTGAGCTCTTTGTGGCAGCGGTCGCTATTTTCTTAGCGGAGGTCTTACACGCTGTTGCGCTTGCGATTATTGGCTACGATGCCAATATAGTGCATTCACTCCTCTTTAGAGCCCTGCCGGGTGCTCTTTTTGAAACCATTTTAGTATTGATTGTTTTGTCTGTAGCCAAGCTCGTGCCGCGCAAGCCTGAGGCGAAGAAAAGAACTGCACTTGCAGGGCTTGATTCAAAGCAGGCTCAAAAAGCAAAAAAAGCTGCCAAGAACAAGTCGCCCTTTGCCAAGAAGTGGACTTCCGAGCGAAAGATTCGTTAGCATGAACGTGTATCTTATCGCTGCTATCATAGGCATTTCTGTCTTTGTTGTTGTCATGGTTGTCGCTATAGTGGCATGGTTTATTTATGGCAAATACAAAACCGACCCTGTTTCTGGCATGAGCTTTGAGCGCACCGGCACCTACGACATGCAAGATGTCAATCGTTTGGGACGTGCGGGCAATATGGCGCCCCTCAAGGGTGGGCCTGACCGCAGAGGTCGCTTTTATGCTTTTGGTGCTTTGGTTGCCGTACTCTTTGGCACGCTAACGGTTAAGCTTTGGACCATGCAGGTAATCTCTTCTGATAAATACTCTGCAGAGGCCACCGATAACATGACAAGAGATGTTTCGACACCGGCGTTTCGAGGACGCATCCTTGACCGCAATGGTGTTGAGCTTATTACCAATCGTGCCTCCATTGTGCTTACCTGTAAAAAAAGCATACTTGAAACCCGTGGCCTTGTGCATCGGCTTTCTCTCATTTTGGGAATCCCCAAAGGCGTGTTGCGCCGTAACATACGCAACGATGCAGCAGGTGTGCAGGCAGACCGCATTATAGCCCACGATGTTCCCATGCGTACCGTTGCCTTTATCAAAGAACACCCTACGTTGTTTGAAGGGGTTAATATCGAAAAGCGCACCATGCGCCATTATCCGCTCGGTAATACTGCAGCGCATATCTTAGGCTATACCGGCCCCGTTACCGAAGACCAGCTCAAAAGTCAGATAACGTGGGATGTTGTTCAATTTGAGCGAGGAGATGTGGTAGGAAAAGACGGAGCGGAATATGCCTTTGATCGTATTTTGCGCGGCGTTCCGGGCACTCGCACCTACAAGGTTGATTCCTCAGGGCTCCCCATTGAGCTCATTAACGAAATTGAGCCCACAAGTGGCAACGACGTATGCCTCACCATTGACTCAAAGCTCCAAAAAGAAACCGATCGCATTTTGATGGAAACCATTATTGCGGCGCGCAGCAGCGACAATGACAATGCGCGAGCCGGTGCTCTTATTTGCCTTGATGTTAAAGAGGGTGGCGTGCTTGCCGCATCAAGTTATCCTACCTTTAACCCTGCCGATCTCATCGGTGGCATCTCAAGCGACTTGTGGGAGCAGCTTACCAAAAAGACTTCGAATTATCCGCTCAATAACCGGGTCATTTCTGGCCTATATCCAGCTGCCTCAACCTTTAAGGCCTTTTCGAGCATGGCGGGCTTGAATTTTGGTGTTATCCAAGGCGACATACACCATGAGTGCAAAGGCTTCTGGGATAAATATGGCAAGGAATGGGGACAGCGCTGCTGGATTTATCCGGGCGGACATGGTTGGGTTGGCCTTGAAGAGGCTATCAATCATTCGTGCGACATCTTTTTTTACAACGTGGGTGCCGAGTTTCATAAGCGCTGGTACGCCTTGCCCGATGATGAAAAGGAAGACGTGTTTCAAGACTACATAAGAACGTGGGGCTTTGGCCAACGCACGGGTATAGATTTGCCCGGAGAAGGACGAGGACGCGTGCCAACGGCAGCATGGAAGCACGACGCCTTTCCAGATACGCCAGAGGAATCCCAATGGCAGCCCGGTGATATGACCAATATGTGCATTGGCCAGGGCGATATCTTGGTAACTCCGCTGCAAATCGCAAATGGCTATGCAACAATTGCTCGCCGCGAGGCGGTCAAACCGCATATTTTCCATAAAGTTATCGACAAGGACGGCAACGATGTTGTTTCCCATAAACTCGAGCCCGACGAAACGCAGCCTGAGTTTAGCGATGCCGCACTCAACCGTGTTATCGACGGGCTCATGCGTGTTGTAAACCGTGAGAAAATCTTTAGCCCCATACCCGTAGATATTGCAGGTAAATCAGGCACGGCGGAGGTAGCCGGAAAAGACCCGTATGCGTGGTTTGTTGCTTACGGCCCCGTCTATGACCCTGAATATTGTGTTGCTTGTCTTATTGAGGAAGGCGGACAAGGCTCGTCTACTGCTATCATGGGAGTATTGCATACCTTTGCAGCAATCTATAATAAAAAACTCGGAGCGATTGTTGCGCGTAAATCGGAATCGGACGGTGAGCGATAGACAGATGCCTATATCACCACTTCTTAAGCAACAAAATGCAGGCTCGCGTGAAATTAACGCCGCCTCACTTGGTCGTCGCGTTTTGGCGAGCATCAACTTTCCGCTGCTCTTTGTTACGGCTGCGCTGCTTGCGTATGGGTTGCTGATTGTCTATTCTGCCATTTTGGATAACCCTGATTATGCCTTTTCACGTCAACTTACTGGTGTGGGAATAGGACTCGTGATTATGGGGGCGCTATGGGCGTTTGATTATCAAAAACTTTCGACCTTTGCCTTTCCGCTTCTTATTGTTTCTATGTTCCTCGTCCTTTTGCCCCTTGTTCCGGGCCTGGGCGTTAATATCAACGGAGCGACCAACTGGATAAGCCTTTTTGGCTTACGGCTTCAGCCAAGCGAGTTTGCCAAGCCCCTCATGATTTTATTTGGAGCTGCGCTGGTAGGAAAATACCGAGGGCACATCAATGACGGACGTGAGTATTTTCTTGCGCTTGGCTTGCTCATGCTTCCTGTTATCGGCGTTATGCTGCAACCTGATATGGGTACTGCCCTGGTCTTTTTAGTAGTAGCAATGGTGGTACTTTTTGCAGGCGGAGCGAACCGTAAGTGGCTCATTCTCACCATAGTAGGCATGATAGCTGCGCTGATATTTATTATTGCGCTCGACGGTTTTCTTGATAACGTGCTGGGAGTTGATACGCTTATTAAGGAGTATCAAAAAAATCGTATTCTGGTTTTTCTTAATAATGACATTGACCCCACAGGCATTAGCTACAATCTGCGGCAATCAAAAATCGCTATAGGTTCGGGCGGTCTTTTTGGTGAGGGCTTTGGCAACGCCTCCCAAGCAGAGCTCAACTTTTTGCCCGAATATGCCACTGATTTCATTTTCTGTGTCCTTGCGCAACAATTCGGTTTTGTGGGCAGTGTGGCGCTTATCGCCTTGTATATTCTTTTGTTTTTTGTTTCGCTCACCATTGCCTTTGCCGCCAGAGATTCCTTTGGCACGCTTATCGCAGCTGGCGTTACGGGCATGTGGGTATTTCACGTATTTCAAAACATAGGAATGACGATGGGCATGATGCCCATTACGGGCATTCCTCTGCCCTTTGTGAGTTATGGTTCGTCGTTTATGTTAGTCAACTTTGTGTGCCTTGGGCTCTTGTGCTCGGTGTGGGCGCACCGCGATAATAAAACGCGAAAGAAAGTCTAGCGAGGTGTTCTGCAATGGCTAAAAAACAAGATATACTTTCTACTGCTTTAGCCAGTATTAAGACGATAAAATCTGCTGGGGAAGACATCTATGCAGGTGGCAACAAAACGGCGAGCGTACTGGTTTTTGTGGACAAAACGGTGCCCAAAAGTTTTATTTTGGCGGTGCGAGAAAAACTGCGTCCTCAAACTGACCATGTGGTAGTACACGTGCGTTCTTACGGAGATGCTGAAGCCTTAAGCCTTGCTCTTGCCGATTTGCCCGCCGCTGATCTGGCTCTTATTGTTGCGGGTGAAAGCTTTCGCACGGGCGAGCTTATTACGCGTGCGCACACACTCGCTTCTGCAGTGGTAGTTTTTACCACCAATCCTGCAGCGCTTCCGTCGCAAATACGTTTGTCAAATGAGGCAGATCAGCTTCCTACGGTTATTCCGGTGCCCACTGTTTTGGTGTCGGCGGGCAAGGGAGTAGATAAGAAAGTCCGTCTTTCTGAGGGCGACTTTGAAACCGTTTTTGATGAGCTTGCAAGCACGGTTGCAAAAAAGCTTGAAAAAAGTCGGATTGCGCTTGCGCAAGCCTACCCCTTTATGCGTCGTGCCGTTGCACTTGCCTTGACCCAAAAAGCTTCGCTCGAAAACGGATTAGTTTCTGCAATAGCTTTTGTTCCTGGTGCCGACATGCCCGTCTTAACGCTCAATCAAATGAGGCTCGTTTCTCAGATTGCGTCTTTGTACGGTCTGCCTGTTGGCGTTGCTCGCTTCAAAGAAATGGGGGCTATTGTCGCTGGTTCTTTTGGAGCACGAGCCTTGGTAAGAGCAGTAGTGAGCAGGGTTAACGTCGCTGGTTTTGCTGTTCGTATGGGCGTTGCTTATTCTGCGACGCTTGGCATAGGCCACGCTGCTTTAGAGTTGTACAGCAGGCAACAGGGCGGGCAGATTATTGCCTTACCTGCCGCAGATGATAAGCAAAAAGCCTCCAAGGGCTCTTTGCCCCCTGTGCCGTCCGAGCAAAACGACTCTTTATCACCTACGCTATCGCCTGCCTCACCATCTGCTGCCTCACCATCTGCTGCATCGCCTACTTCACCATCTGCTGCATCGCCTACGGTAACACCTACCCAAGCACCAAGCGAGCAGTAAGCATGGCTCTGTCTTCTGTGCCCACTACGCCCACCCATACGGCTCCAAATGCTTCTCTCTGGCACCGCATTGAGCCCCTTCTCAATGAAGTTGAGCGTCCTGCGCGGTACATAAATCATGAGCTTTTTGCCGCTTCGCCTTGTCAAGATACAAAAGAAAACGCAGTAGATTTTGTTTGGGTGTACCCCGACACCTATGAGATAGGGCAGTCCAACCAAGCGATTGCCATTCTTTATGATGTCATGCGCAGGTTGCCGGGCGTTACTGTCGAGCGTGCGTATTTGCCCTGGCTTGATATGATTTCCAAGCTGCGCGAACAAGATATTCCGCTGTTTAGCCTCGAGAGTTGTCGTGGCTTGCGCTCCTTTGACATCGTTGGGATTACGCTTCCGCATGAGCTTTCCTATACCAATATCCTTGAGGTGCTTGACCTTGCAAATATTCCGCTGTATGCCGCCAAGCGCACGCAGAACGATCCGATTATTTTTGGCGGCGGGCCCTGCGCCTATAATCCTGAGCCCATAGCTCCCTTTTTTGATGCCTTTTGCATCGGCGAGGGAGAGGAGTTTATTGTTGAGTTTACCGAGGTCTATCAACAGGCGAAGGCTGCTGGGCTCAATCGCACAGAAACGCTTAAGCGTCTTGCAGTTCTTGAGGGCATGTACGTTCCCGCTTTCCATAAGCCCTGTGCCGAGGAGCAGGCAAATGCCCCTATCACAAAGCGGGTGGTTGCCAACTTTGATGCCTTACCCGTAGTGGCCTTGCCCCTTGTTCCCTTTGCCGAGATTGCGCACGACCGTCTTGCAATAGAGATTTTGCGTGGCTGCACCCGTGGCTGTCGGTTTTGTCAGGCAGGTATGTTGTACCGCCCGGTGCGCGAGCGGAGTGCCGATACCGTGGTGCGTGCGGTAGTAGAGGGGCTTGCCCAAACGGGCTACAGTGAGGTTTCGCTCACCTCTCTGTCAAGCACTGACCATTCACAAATTGCCGAGATACTTACGCGCCTTAACCATTGTCTTGATAAGCAAGGGGTGCGCCTTGGCTTGCCCTCGCAGCGTGTTGATGGTTTTGGCGTCAAGATGGCGCAGCTTGTTGCCGGGGGAGAGAGAAAATCAGGCCTTACCTTTGCGCCCGAGGCGGGTACGCAGCGGCTCCGTGACGTAATTAACAAAAATGTTACGGAAGAAGACCTCATCGAAGCAATTTCGAGTGCGTATGCCGCTGGCTGGCGGCGCTGCAAGCTTTATTTTATGATTGGCCTGCCCGGCGAAAATGACGATGACGTGCGTGGCATAACCGCGCTTGCCAATAAAGCGTATCAGGCTGCCAAAGATGCGGTTGATGATACTCAGCGAGGCAACTGTCGCATGAGCATAAGCGTTGCGGTGTTTATCCCCAAACCGCACACGCCGTTTCAATGGTGCGGTTATCTGGAGCCTGCGGAGATAGAGCGGCGTATTGAGCTTTTGCGATCCTCTGGCTTGCATCGAGGTATCGATTTGCAGTGGCATGACCCGTCGTCAGGCCTTATTGAGGCAGCCATGGCACGGGGCGGGCGCACGCTTGCTTCGGTCATAGAGGGGGCATGGCGCAATGGTGCCCGTTTTGATGCGTGGAGCGAGCAGTTTGACCTGAACGCATGGAAAACTGCAGCCGATGAAGGTAGTGTGAGCCTTGAGGCCATTGCTCAGCAAAGCCTCCACGCTAACGACCCGCTGCCGTGGGATCATATCTCAACCGGTGTGGATAAAAGCTATCTTTGGCAAGAATATGAGCAAGCACGTGCAGGCGAGGTTACTCCCGATTGCTCCTTTGAATACTGCACCTCATGTGGCGTGTGTTCTGCCTGTGATGTTGACATACGCTTAGGAGGTGCAAGCCGTGCCTGATATGAGTTTTCGCCTCCGCATTTGTTATGGTAAAACAGGCCGCCTCCGTTATTTATCGCACCTTGAGCTGGTGCGCGCTATGGAGCGTCTTATTCGACGTGCTCAATTGCCTTTTGTGCTTTCGCAGGGCTTTAACGTCCACATGAAGCACGCTTTTGGCCCCGCCTTGCCCGTGGGTACGGCAGGACTTTGTGAGTATTTAGACGTGTGGTTGAGTTCCTATTTAGCTCCGAGTGAGGTTTGTGAGCGACTCCGGGCAGCTACGGTGCCAGAGCTGGTAATAAATGAGGTGAGCTATTGCCGTGCCGATGCGCCCTCGCTGCAAATCTCGCACGTGCTTGCTCACTATCGGCTTATTTTTGCGTTACCTGATACGAAAGCCGCAGAAGCGTTTAAGCAGAAGTTTGCTGCCTTGCTTGCTTACGGCAGTATTACCATCATTAAAAAGAACAAACCAAAAGAAATAGACCTTACTTTACGTGTTGCGCAAGCGCCCGAGTATTTTGAGGTTGATGAGCTCTCGATGGTAAGCGAAGGGGCAGGGGAGCAAGCAGAGCGCAATGCGTCTGAGGGAGGAGTGCAGGTAGGTGCTGAGGCAGAGCCTGAAGTAGGGCCTGAAGTGGGGCTTGAGGCAGGTGGCGTACTGCTTGGTATGAACTTAGTTTTGCGCTCTAACGAGAGTGGTTCGCTGAGGCCAGAAGCCCTCTTTGGTGCGCTGGCAAAAGATTGGAATGAAGAGGCAGGGCCTCCGCGCCTCGTAGAAATTACCCGTATTTTGCTTGCCGAGGAAGCAGAGGTGTAGGAAAGCGTTATGTCGAGCCTCAAAATTGACATTATTGCAGTGGGCAAGCTCAAGGAGCCTTTTTGGGTTGCAGCCTGTGCCGAGTACCTTAAGCGTATGAGCTCGTATGCAAATGTGCAGGTAAAAGAGGTCGATGATGTGAGCTTGCAGCGAGCTTCATCGCCCGAGCGTGTTTGTGAGCTTGAGGCGGCGAGCATTTGCAAGCTGTTGGCGAGTAGTACGAGGCTTGTTGTTCTTGACCGAGAAGGCAAGACGTTTTCCAGCGAGGACATCGCTGCGTTGCTCGAAAACCAGCTTGACGGCTCTGAGCATCACCTTAGTTTTGTTATCGGTGGCTCACACGGTCTTGCGCCAGAACTTCTCAAACAGGCAAAGCTGCGCCTCTCTTTAGGGGCTATCACTTTGCCCCACAACCTCGCTCGTGTTGTTTTGCTTGAACAGCTCTATCGTGGTTTCAAAATCGTTCGCAACGAGCCGTATCATAAATAGGTAAATAGGGGACGGTACGATTTTGTCACATATTAAAAGAGGGTGTGACAAAATCGTACCGTCCCCCTTTGTCACCCCATGTTGCGGGCATTTCCGCTATACTTTTAAGTTCACAATTTGGAAGAAAGGAATGATTGTGGCGATTTCTACCGCAGATTTCAAAAATGGCAAGGCGCTGCTTATCGACGGCAAGCCCTGCGTTATCATCGAGTTTCAACACGTGAAGCCGGGCAAGGGTGGCGCTTTTGTGCGCACCAAGATTCGTGACATACGCACCGGACGTGTTAATGACCTCACGTTTCGCTCGGGCGAGAAGTTTGATGACATTCGTCTTGAAACCAAAGAGATGCAGTTTCTCTACAAAGACGGCGATGATTTTAACTTCATGGACAACGAGGATTACAGCCAGATGAGCCTGCCCGCAGATACCGTTGGCGGGGCTGCTCAGTGGCTCAAGGAAAACGACATTGCCTCTTTGCAGTACGCTGGTGATGAGCTTATTGGCGTTGAGCCCCCCATGTTTGTTGAGCTTGAAGTTACCGACACCGAGCCAGGCTTTAAGGGCGACACGGTGCAAGGCGGCACTAAGCCGGCAACCATGGAAACGGGTGCAGTGGTGCAAGTGCCGATGTTCGTTAACACGGGCGACGTACTTAAAATTGACACACGGGACGGTCGTTACATCACCCGTATGTAGGAAGAACGTAAATAGTATCGAGAAAACCAAGCCTGACACAAGGCTTGAGGAGTGCAAAAGCTTTATGACTCAAGGGAGGTGCAGATGAGAACCCTTTATATTATGGACACGACTATTCGCGACGCGCATCAGTCGCTGTGGGCAACGCGCATGAGTATTGGCGAGATGCTGCCCATTCTGCCCAAATTGGACGATGTTGGATACTGGGCTATTGAGGCGTGGGGAGGCGCAACTTTTGACACCTGCCTGAGGTTTTTGGACGAAAACCCGTGGGAGCGTCTGCGTGCAATAAAGAAGTGTTGCCCTAATACCCCCTTATCTATGCTGGTTCGCGGGCAAAACCTTGTGGGCTATCGCCACTATTCGCAAGAGATTGTTGATCGTTTTATCAAGGCATCGCACAGAAACGGCATTGACGTTTTTAGGGTCTTTGACGCTCTCAATGACATTCGCAACGTCAAGGATTGTGCGGCGGCGGTTAAAGAGGCGGGCGCTCACCTTGAAGGTGCGCTTTCGTATACGATGAGCCCCGTACACACCCTCGATAGCTTTATAGATTATTCTCTCAAACTCAAAGAACTTGGCGCAGATTCCATTTGCATCAAAGACATGGCTGGCATGCTTACGCCGTATCGCACGGAGCGCTTGGTAAAGGCACTGCGCGAGCAGGTCGATTTGCCCATTCACGTGCATTGTCACTACGTAGGTGGCATGGCGCCAGCAAATTATCTTAAAGCTGCTGAGGCAGGAGCTGCCATTGTTGATACTGCAAGCGCACCGCTGGCATTTGGCAACTCGCAACCTGCCGTTGAGATGGTGGTTGCTGCGCTTAAAGAAAGCGGTTACGACACCGGCCTTGACCTCGATTTGCTTTTTGAGATAAGCGAATACTGGGAAGAGGTTCGCAAGCGCGGCAATTATTCGCGCGGTGTTTCCTCCTTGCTCCATATGCAAGTGTACAGCCATCAGGTTCCCGGCGGTATGATGAGCAATCTTATCAGCCAGCTTGAGATTCAAAAAGCATCTGACCGGCTTGCAGACGTTATGGAGGAGATTCCTCGTGTTCGTGCCGAGGTTGGCTATCCGCCGCTGGTAACGCCCATGAGTCAAATTGTTGGCACGCAGGCGGTCTTTAACGTGCTTACGGGCAAGCGTTGGAGCGTTATTTCAACCGAGATGAAAGACTACGTTGCGGGATATTACGGCAAATCTCCCGGACGCTTGGACAAAGAAATTGTCAAAAAGGTGCTTGGCGCTACCGAGCCGCTTGATGAAAACACGCCTCCCAGCTCGCTGGTAACCACAACGTATGACGAGGTTGCCGCCGAGGCCGGAGAACTTGCGCAAAGCGAGGAGGACGTGTTGATGTGGGCCTTGTTCCCCAATGAGGCTCGTACCTATCTTTCAAAGCATCGTACGTCAGAGAAAACACCGTTTTTACTTGAGGAAGAATCAGTTGGAACAAAGGAGGAACAAATCGTGGATATGAACCAGATTCGCGAACTTATCCGCGTTGTTGAAGACAGCGGTATTGGTGAGGTAACGGTTGAGGAGGCAGGCTCGAAAATTACCGTGCGTGCGCCCGGACAGTTGCCCTTGGAGGCGCTTGCTGGTGTTGCTGGCGCGGCTGCGGCTGGTGGTGCTGCAAGTGGTGCGCCCACCGTTGATGTTGCGCAAGCAGGAGCTCCTGTGCCTGCTGGAGGAGCCGACGCAGCTGCCGATGACCAATCTCGCCCTGCTCACTGGGTTGCTGTTGTTGCTCCGATGGTGGGTACGTTCTACGCTGCTCCTGCGCCCGATAAGCCTGCCTACGTAAAAGAGGGCGACAAGGTAAGTGCTGGTCAGGCTCTGTGCATTGTCGAGGCCATGAAACTTATGAATGAGATTAACGCCGAGCAAATGGGAACGGTGCGCGAGATTTGCGTTGAAAATGCTCAGCCTGTTGAGTATGGCACCGTTTTATTCTATATTGAGCCCATTATTGACGAGCCTATCGCTACGACGGTGGTATAGATGTTTGATAAGATTCTGATTGCTAACCGCGGCGAGATTGCCGTTCGTATCATTCGGGCTGCCCGTGAGCTCGGTGTTAAAACGGTTGCTGTGTACTCAGAGGCTGACCGCGATACGCTTGCGGTAAAGCTTGCCGACGAAACGGTCTGCATTGGGCCTGCACCATCTGCGCAGTCCTATCTCAATTTTTCTGCGGTTATTGGTGCTGCGGTTTCGCGCGGTGCTCAGGCTATCCACCCCGGCTACGGCTTTATGGCTGAGCGCGCCGATTTTGTGCGCGCCGTAAAGGATAATGACCTCGTGTGGATTGGGCCTTCGGCAGAGGCAATAGAGTTGATGGGCGACAAGTCAACGGCGCGCGACACCATGAAGCGTATTGGCGTGCCAACGGTTCCGGGCTCAGATGGCGCTATAGAAACGGTTGCCGATGCCGCTCGTTTTGCCGATGAAGTTGGCTATCCTGTACTCATAAAAGCGAGTGCTGGCGGTGGCGGCAAAGGTATGCGTGCCGTTGAAAATGCAGACGAACTTGAATCTGCTTTTACTCAGGCAAAAACTGAGGCGGGCGCTGCTTTTGGTAATGACGAAGTCTATCTTGAAAAGCTGGTAAGCCAGCCACGCCACATCGAAATACAAATACTTGCCGATTCGCACGGTAATGCCCTGCATCTGTGCGAGCGCGATTGCTCCATTCAAAGACGCCATCAAAAACTGCTCGAGGAGGCTCCTTCTCCAGCGCTTACTCCTGAACTCAGAGAGAAAATGGGCGCGGCGGCTTTGCTGGCAGTACGCGAGGTGGGCTATCAAAATGCGGGCACCATCGAGTTTTTGCTCGACAAAAATGGCGATTTCTATTTCATGGAAATGAACACGCGCGTGCAGGTTGAGCACCCCGTAACCGAGCAAATTACCAGTACCGACATCATTAAAGAGCAACTGCGTATTGCCGCCGGTGAGCCTATTAGTTTTGCTGAGCGCACACCCTTTACCCCCCGTGGTCATTCAATAGAGTTTCGCATTAACGCAGAGGATCCCGACAACAATTTTTGGCCTTCTCCCGGTATGATTACACGCCTGCGGTTTCCCGGGGGTCCAGGCGTTCGCGTTGATTCACACGTTTTTGAGGGTTATACCGTGCCACCCACCTACGATTCGCTTATTGCAAAACTTATCGTAACAGGGGCTACACGTGAGGAAGCTATTGCACGCGGAAAACGTGCGCTTGAGGAGCTCGTTATCGAGGGCATCAAGACAACCACAAGCTTTCATCGTGCCCTTCTTGATATTCCTGCCTTTGTTGCAGGCGACGTTCAGACCGACTTTATCGAAAAACATGTAAGCTGAGGTGTTGTATGGAACAGTATGCAGAATTGAGCGGGTTTACTATCGCTCCTGGCGTCATCGAAACTATCGTAGGTCTTGCCGCCTCTGAGGTTGAGGGCGTTGCGCAGGTGGGCTCACCCCAAACGCCGGGTAACCTTATTGCCAGCCTGAGCAAGCGTCATCCAACTCCAGGCATTTTCATCTATGGTGAGAATGACCAGGTTATTGTTGATGTTCACGTTCAGGTGTTGTACGGCTATCGGTTGGTGAGCATTGCCGCTGATATTCGTGAGGCCGTAGCAGATGCGCTTGAAAGCCAAGTGAGTATCGACGTTTCTGAGGTCAATGTAACGGTCGACGGCATTCAATTTGCAGGCTGACGTTTAAGAGAAATGACTCATCTTAGACATCAAAACCGAACTGCCGCTCGTCGCAAAGTGGTACAGATTTTGTACCAATCGGGAATTACCGGCATACCAGTTGCCGATATTCTTGCCCAAGAACTCTACGTTGATGAGATTGGCATACCGTGCGAGTTTTCCAAGCTTTTGCTTGAGGGTACTACAGAGCATAGAACAGAGATTGACTCTCTTATCGCCCAAACGTCTGAGAATTGGAGCATCGAGCGTATGCCGCTGGTGGACTTGAGCGTTTTGCGCATGGCGATTTTTGAAATGATGTATGTTGACGAGGTGCCTCAAAGTGTTTCAATTAATGAGGCGGTTGAGTTGGCAAAACAATACGGCGGTGAGGACGATTCCTCAAGCTTTGTAAACGGGGTACTTGGTAAAATAGCAGCGAGCCTAGATGCGCCTGAGTTGCAAGAACGGCCCGAGCTGCAAGAAAGGCCTGAGCTGCAAGAAACGCCCGAGTTGCAAGAAACGTCTGAATTGCAAGAACGGCCCGAGCTGCAAGAAAACCCTACGGCATCTGAAGTGCCTGTTTGATAGAGGTGAAAACTATGGACGAACAAAACAACTACGTTGGCTTACGCAAAGACCTTGAGGACATTGTTGTACAGGTGCGCTCAAAGGACGTTCCGCTGGAGAAGTGTCTTGATTTGTTTGATGAGGCGCTGCAGCTCGGAAGCCAGTGTGTTGACTTGATAGATAGAGTGGATTTTTCGTTTGATGAGCTTGAGGCACTTGATGGGGATAAAAAGCCGAAGGCTGGTAAGGCTGCTGACAAGGCTGCTGGTAAGGCTGCCGACGATAAAGAACGCGCCGAAGACAGCGCTGAGAGTGGCTCTGAGAACGATGCTCCAGACGATGCCCAAGAGGGCACAAAAGAGGACGCTCGAGGCACCTCCGTTGCTGACGCAACAGACGCTGCCGAGGTCGCAGAAGCTATCGAAGCAGCGCTTGAGGCTGCCGAGAAAGCCGGGGTTGTTTCTGGGGGAGAAAACAGCGAAGCGAATGAAACGGACAGCGACGCAGAAAAGGAAGCCGAGAAAAAAACGGAAAGCGACAGCGACGAAAACTAACACCTGCTGTGGGCATAGTGCAGGACAGACAGGGTAGGTCAACTTTACATGGAGGAATGCATTTTACAACGCATTGAGCGTCCCAGTGATTTACAGGCGCTCAGCACTGAGGAAAGCGAAAAGCTTGCCGCAGAGATTCGGGAGCGTCTGATTGAGGTAACGGCGCAAACGGGAGGCCATCTCGCTCCTTCTCTGGGTACGGTAGAGCTTACGTTGGCGTTGCATCGTGCCTATGATTTTTCAATCGACCGTCTTGTCTTTGACGTGGGGCACCAATCCTATGCGCATAAGCTTATTACGGGCCGCAATGGACGCTTTGACACTCTGCGTACCTTTGAGGGCATTTGCGGCTTTCCTCGGCGTGATGAGAGCCCTTATGATGCCCATGAGTCAGGACACGCCTCAGATTCGCTCTCAATCGCCTGTGGCTTGGCGGCGGCACGTGATTTACGTGGTAGCAACGAGCAGATTGTGGTGCTTATCGGCGATGCCGCACTTTCTGGTGGCATGGCGTTTGAGGCCTTAAACCAGATTGGTCATGATCAGCGCAACATCACCATCATCTTAAACGACAACGAAATGAGCATCGCCCGCAACGTTGGTGCGCTTTCTTTATATCTGGGCAAGGCTCGCATGAGTAAGCCCTACACGCTTACGCGCGATACGGTTGAAGGTGGCTTGAGCCGCTTTGGCAGACCTGGACGTCTTTTGGTGCGCGCCGGCGAGCGGGTAAAAAGCTCCGTCAAAAAACTCTTTGTTCCGGGAATGTTTTTTGAGGACATGGGCATCAAATATATTGGTCCTATTGACGGTCACTCAAGTGCCACGCTCAATGATGTTATTGAGCGTGCAAAAACAACCGACGGCCCTACGCTTATTCATGCGGTTACAAAAAAGGGTCTTGGCTACGAACCTGCCGAGAAGCGCCCTGACCTTTTTCACGGCATTGGGCCGTTTGATCAAAAGACAGGCGAAGTTTTATCCAAGCCGAGCAAAGATGCAAAAAGCTTTACGTCGATTTTTTCTGATGCACTTATCGCAGAGGCTGAGCATAACCCAGACATTGTTGCCATTACGGCAGCAATGGAGGACGGCACAGGGTTGGCAGGGTTCAAAAAGAAGTTTGGAAAGCGCTTTTTTGACGTAGGCATTGCCGAGGAACACGCCGTTGCCTTGGCGGCAGGATTGGCGCTCGGCAAAAAACTTCCCGTTGTTGCTATTTATTCGACGTTCTTGCAGCGTGCCTTTGACCAAATGGCTATCAACGTTGCCCTGCAAGACCAGCACGTTGTGTTTTGTGTTGACCGCGCTGGCTTGGTAGGAGAAGACGGCCCTACGCACCATGGTGCGTTTGATTTGGCGTACTTGCGTGCAATTCCTAATATGAGGATTCTCGCACCTACCAACGAGAGTGATTTTAGAGATGCCTTGCATACTGCCTTGGCGCTCACCGACGGACCGGTTGCCCTGCGCTACCCCCGTGCTCTTGGCGAGGTGTGCGCAAAGGACAAGGCACCCGAGGTTTTGCCCGTTGCCCAAGCACGCAGACTGCGCTCAGGAGATGACGTTGCCCTTTTGGCGGTTGGACGCTTTGTGGGATTGGCCCTTGCGGTTGCCGACTTACTTGCCGAACAAGGCATCAAAGCTCGGGTTGAAAATATGCTTTGGGTAAAGCCGCTTGACGAGCAGGCGGTATCTGCGGCTGCCAAGACTAAGCTTATCGTTACGCTTGAGGACGGCACCACAACGGGAGGCTTTGGTAGTGCTGTGCTTGAGTCTTTGGCTCGCTTAGATAAGCCCTCTCAAACACCAGTTTTGACGCTGGGCTTGCCTGATGAGTTTATAACCCACGGCTCTGTTGCCTGCCTCTTTGAATCCTTGGGACTTACCGCTCCGCAAATAACTGCAACCATCTTAAAGAAACTGCAAGCTTTGTAGGCGAGCATTTTTAGGACGCATGAGCGAGCGCTTCTCAATGAGCAAAAAGCCCACACCAGACAAAGTACCCCTAAACGAGCTGCTGGTAAAACAGGGGCATTTTGCCGATGAGGCCCAAGCCGAGCGAGCCATTTTAGCTGGCGTGGTATTTTCTGATGGCACGGCGCTTGTTCAGCCACGCCTCCTTGTAGCTGTTGATGTGCCCCTTACCATAGAGCCAAAAAAGCGTTTTGTTTCAAGAGGAGGGGAGAAGCTTGCAGCTGCGCTTGGGGCCTTCGAGCTTTCTGCAGAGGGTTTGCGTTGTATCGACATTGGTGCTTCAACAGGTGGTTTTACCGACTGCCTGCTCCAACACGGCGCTGCAAAGGTTTGTGCTGTTGATGTAGGATACGGACAGTTTGCTTGGGAGTTACGAGAAAACAATCGGGTACGCCTTTTTGAGCGTACCAACATCAAGAAAGTTATGCCCGCAGAATTGGGAGCACCTTTTGATCTCGCAGTTATAGATGTGAGCTTTACCCGACTTTCTCGGCTTATCGAAACGCTGGAGGCTCTTCTCGGACAAAAGGCTTATTGCATCGCTTTGATAAAACCCCAGTTTGAGCTTCCCAAATCACTCGTTATAGGCGGAGTGGTGCGAGAAAAGGCCCACCACGCACAGGCAATCGAAATGGTACTTGCAGCCCTTGCGCCGTCCACGCTGGCAGCGCGCGGGCTTATTTTTTCTCCGATAAAAGGTCAAAAGGGCAATATCGAATACATATTGTTGATTCAAAAAGATGCCAATGATGCTACCATCAGTACTAAAGAAGTTGTCGAAGCTGCCCACGCGCAGCTTACGTAAAAATGAAGCTCTTTGATTGAGGTTAGTATGAAAGTTTTACTTGTTGCAAACAGTCCGAATGAAGCCGCTCTTGAAGCATTGCTCGAAGCCAAACTCTGGCTTGAGGAGCGAGGCCTTGAAACTGAAACCGCCTCAAGCGATGACTTGGTATTAGGCTCTGTGGTCTACGACGATTTGGTCGCACGCATACACTCGTTTGAGCTGGTGTGTGCCTTTGGTGGCGACGGAACGCTGCTGCGCGCCGCCCGTGTTGTTGCGGGAACCAAAGTTCCGCTCCTTGGTTTTAACTATGGTAACGTCGGTTTTTTGGCTGGTGCGACTTCTGGCGTGCTTGCTGAGGCTCTCACGGCGGTACTTGCGGGCGAAGTTGTTTTAGAGCAGCGTGTTATGCTTGAGGCGACTATTACGTATGAGGACGGTTCTCAGGCTACGTGCTCAGCACTCAACGAGGTTTTTGTGGGACGTAGCAATCTTGGTTGCAACATCATCATTGACCTGAGCATCAACAATGACCATCTTTTTGAGCTGCGGGGCGATGGCGCTATTGTGGCCACGGCGACGGGCTCGACGGCCTATGCGCTTGCTGCTGGTGGGCCGTTGCTTACGCCGGGGCATCGGGGCCTGTGTGTGGTTCCTCTTTCTCCGCATCCGTTTGCCACGCCCTCAATAGTTACTGCCCCTAACGATGTTACGGAGCTCGTTATTTGCCCGCAGTCTGATCAAACGGCGATTGCCTATGTTGACGGACAGCAGTTTAATTCTGGTGAGTCTGCCATTGCTTCTTTGGCGGTTAAGCGGGCAGATGAAGGACTTACCTTAGTGCGTTATAACACTCCTGATTTTTATGCCCGTCTTGCCGCTTTGTTTGATGGGGCGCATCATGCTTGATGAGCTACGGGTGCATAATGTTGCCCTGATTGAAGAAGCAACTTTGAGCTTTGGTGCAGGCCTCAGTGTGCTTACGGGCGAAACTGGTGCGGGCAAAACGGCGCTTCTTAATGCGCTCAAACTCTTAATTGGTGAGCGTGCCGATGCTTCGTTTGTGCGCGATGGTGCGTCGGGCTTGCGTGTTGAGGCAGTTTTTAGCGAGCAAGTTTTAGACAGCCAGGTTTTAGGCAGTCAGGATTTGGGCGAGCAAGGTTCAAGCGGTCAAGCAGCGGGTGCTCAAGCTACGGGCGGTCAAGCTACGAGCGCTCAAGCTACAGACGAACCCACAAGAGAAATTGTTGAATATCTCGTAACTCGTAAGGTGAGTGCCGATGGGCGCTCACGTTGCACGCTTGACGACGCTCTTGTAACTGTTGGAACACTTAACGAGAAGCTCGGGCCTTTTGTTGATTTATGCGGCCAGCATGAACACCAGAGTTTGTTGCGTGCGGGAGAGCATCGTGTGGCGCTTGACACGTTTGGCGGCACGCCTGTCGCCGAGGCACTTTTAAGCTACCAACAGGCTTTTGCTGAATACCACACGGCGCTCGAGGCACTTAAGCGCCTTGAAGATGCTGCCCGTACCTCTGCCTTTGAGCTCGAACAAGCTGAGTTTATCCTGCGTGAAATACAGGCAGTTGCTCCGGTAGAAGGGGAGTACGAGGAGCTTGAGGCACAGTTGCCGCGCCTGCGCAACGGCGAGGAGCTTGCTCAGGCCTCGGGCGGCGCTTATGATGCACTGCGTGACGAAACGGGGGCGCTCAATGCGCTTGCTCAGGCACAAAATGAGCTTGGGCACAGCAAAAATATCGACCCCGAACTCGATGCGCTCTCTGCGCAGTTAGATGAAGTTCTCATTCTTGCCGATGAGCTTTCTGCGCAACTGCGTGTGTATCGTGATGGCATTGAGTTTGATGCGGAAGCCTTGGAGCTTGCACTTGAGCGTTTGGGAAGCCTCGAGGGACTTTGCAAGCGCTTTGGCCCGCGCATGGAAGACGTGTTTGCGGCACAGGCGCGCTCAGAAAAATTATTGAATGCCACTGAGGATATCGACGAACAACGTAAAGTTGCAACGGCTGAGCTTGAGCGCTTACGGGCAGTCTTGGAAGCTGCTGCTACTAAGCTTGCTGAGCAACGTGCTGCAGCGGGTGCTGATTTTGTCAAAGAACTCACCGAGGCTGTAGCAGGACTTGCCATGAGTGACGCACTATTTACGCTCGATGTTCAGCCTCTTGAACTTGAGGCTTGGACTGCATCTGGTTCAAATAGGTATGAGCTCAAATATCAGCCAGCTCCCTCGTCTGCTCCTCGTTCGCTCACAAAAATTGCAAGTGGCGGAGAGCTTTCGCGCATCATGCTTGCCTATAAAACAGTTATTCATGAGGTCAACTCGCCTTTGACCTTGGTATTTGACGAAATAGACGCAGGCATTGGTGGTGCGACTGCAATGGCAATCGCCCAGCGTCTTGCCGATTTGGCGCAAACCCATCAGGTTATTGTGGTGACTCATCTTGCTCAAATTGCAGCAGCTGCTAACGCTCATTGGGTGGTGGAAAAGCACAGCGACGAAGGCCAAGTGAACACCAGCATTACCCGTATCGAGGGCGAAGCTCGTGTTGATGAGATTGCCCGTATGCTTGCTGGCGAGCAAGATGAACTTGCCCGCGACCATGCCCGTCAACTGCTAGGAGAGCGCGCATGAAGCTGCCGGGAAAACGAGCCTATGATACTGTCCGCAGCGCCGTGAGCGATGCAACCGAAACGGCACGCGAGGCCACCAAGGCAACCGCCAAAGCAGGTGCTAACGCTGCTTCCAAAGTGGTGACAAAGGCTGTTGCCAAGCCTGCTGCCAAAGTAGCTACCAAGGCTGCGGCTCCCAAGGCAACGACTAACAAGGCAACGACTAGCAAGACAACGACTAGCAAGACTACGACCAGTAAAGCTGCGGCTAGTAAGGCTGCGGCTAGCAAAGCTGCGGCTACCAAGACCGTGGCTTCAAAGGCTCCGACAGCAAACATAACCATACAAGGAACGGCACAAAAAGGGCTTAAAACCAAAGACCTCATTAAACGTCTTGCGCCCGATGACATCGCTGTTATAAATCATGTTGACATTGATCGTGTTTCCGCAGACGGGCTCGTCGCAACGGGCGTGCGTGCTGTTATAAACGCCGACAAGTCAACTTCGGGGCGCTACCCAAATGTTGGGCCGCAAATCATTGTTGATGCAGGCATTGTTTTGCTTGATGCCGTTGGGCCAGAACTCTTTGACGTTATCGACGACGGCGATAGTATCCGCATTGAAGGCAACAAGGTATACCGTGTGCGCAGCGAGCAAAACGATGAAAAGTATGATGATGCCAGCGATACAAAAGACGAGGCACTCGCCTCGGGCGTTGTGCTTGACACCGAGTCAATTACCGCTTCTTTTGCCGCCGCCGAGGAACGTGTTAATACCGAGCTTGAGCAGTTTGTAAAAAACACGGCACAGTATCTCGAAAAGCAATCCGTTTCGCTCATTTATGACCCGTGGATACCAACGATTGACACGCCAATAAAAGGCCGTCATGCGCTCGTTGTTGCGCGCGGTTACGACTATCAAAGGGATATACAGATACTCGTTCCCTATATTCGAGATGCCAAGCCCGTGCTTATTGCCGTTGACGGCGGTGCTGATGCGCTTTTAGAAAACGGCTTTAAGCCCGACATTATTCTCGGCGATATGGACTCTGTTACCGACAAGGCTCTGCGCTGTGGGGCAGAAATTATTGCTCATGCCTACGAGGACGAAACTTGTCCTTCTAAAAAAAGGCTTGACGAGCTAGGGATTGAGGCAAAGGTGTGGCCGCTTGCAGGTACCAGTGAGGATTTGGGCCTCCTTTTAGCGTGGGAGAAAAAAGCCGATTTGATTGTTGCGCTCGGCACCCATTCTAATCTGGTTGAGTATCTTGACAAGGGGCGCAGTGGTATGGCCTCGTCATTTTTAGTGCGGCTTAAGGTGGGCACCAAGCTCGTCGATGCCAAAGGCGTAAGCAAGCTCTATCGAGCAGCACCTCCTATGTGGCAGATGTTTGTGGTGCTTCTGGCGGCTCTCTTGGTCATCATCACGGTTATTGCCTTATCTGAGCCTATCCGCAACATTTTTATCATAATCTGGCTTAATATCCGAGCCAATCTAGGCATATAAGCTCGCTCGCTCTGGCCTCGGGTGAGCGTGAGAGCGCTCTTGGTGTATCATACTCACAGGTTAAGCTTTGCGAGAGGACAAAACACGCATGACTGATAAGCTCACGCCTGCGCACGAGGATTACCTTGAGGCAATTTATCAGCTGAGCAAAAACGGTTTAGAGCCGGTGCGTTCGGTTGATTTGGCGGCGAAGCTTGCTGTTTCCAAAGCAAGCGTAAACAAGGCTTTGACCAAGCTCAAAAAGGTCGAGCTGGTTGAGCAGCCTCACTATGGCGATATTACGCTTACGAGCAAAGGCTGTGCGTATGCGAGCGGAGTTCTTAAGCGGCATCGTGTGTTGTATCGTTTTTTGGTAGATGTTTTGGGGGTGGAGCCCCGCTGCGCTGAGGTGGAAGCCTGCAATATGGAACACGCCATGAGCGACGATACGCTCAAGCGATGGACAGAGCATCTCGACTCTTTGTACGGTTCGAACGACAAAGCATGAGGCTGCTTAAGTGTGACCCTTATATGCGGCGAGCGACCCGGATTGGAGGTTCCGAGTCGCTCTACAAGGAGGGGACGGACGCTTCTTGAGCGCCAACAGCATGGAGTGTCCGTAGGTGACCTAGGGAGAACTTTTCTAAGTCTTTTTATAGTATGAACCTCTATGTTCGCCAAGGCATAACGAACAAGTGATGGGAATATGACAGAAAAACAACCAAACGTTGACAGCGACACACAAATGAGCGAGGCGGGGCCTGCCGCTGCCGATGATGTGCGCACGCTTGCGCTCACGGTTTCTTATGACGGGGCTGGCTTTGCTGGTTTTGCCCGTCAGCAAGGGCAAAGAACTATCCAAGGAGAGCTTGAGCGTGTTCTCACTATGCTGTTTGCAAAAAAGATTGTTACGGTTGGAGCGGGTCGCACCGATGCCGGTGTACATGCGCGCGCCCAGGTAGTTTCCTTCGAGATTGCCGCCGCAGATTTGGAGGGGCGCTCGCTGGAAAAACTCCGTGCTTCACTTAACGCCTTGACCCTGGACGGCATAGTTGTTAAAGCTATCGCTGAGAAGCCGAGCGACTTTTCGGCACGGTTTTCGGCTGTGCAGCGGCAGTATCGCTATCGCATTGTTACGGGCGCAGTGCCACCGGTGTTTCTTGAGCGCTATGCCTGGTGGGTTCCAACTGAAAAACCGCTTGATATTAACGCCATGAAAAAGGCTGCCTTATATTTGGAGGGGGAGCACGATTTTAAAACCTTTTGTGTAGCAAAGTCTTCCGAGGGTCAAAAAACGATGCGGCGCATTGACAGCATTTTCATGTTTGGCATTGAACATTTTGGAGAAAGCGCACTCGTTATTGAAATATGTGGCAACGCCTTCTTGCACTCAATGATACGTATTATGATTGGTTGTTTGGTGGAGGTAGGGCTTGGCAAACAGCCTCCTGAGTGGATAGGGGAGATTTTGCTTGCGTGCGACCGGCGTTCTGCTGCCCAGACGGCTCCTGCCCATGGGCTTACTCTTTGGGACGTGTGCTACTAATGGGTACTGGTTTTTTTGTGAAGTTTTTGCCCCAGAGGTTCCAGCTTGCCCTGCGTTCAGCTTTTGCCGTTGTGCTTATTGCCTGTTGGCTTATTGCTGCCTCCTTTATGGTGGTGTTGAGCCCACCTGTTACTCATTTTCTTGCCGAGGCAACAGTACAAAGTGAAGGTTCAATTCATAGTCATGACTATCTTGTTTCTATTGCCGATGCCACCCGCTCGTTTTCGCTTGGCAATGATAAAGCTTCCATTCCAGTGGGCGACGATGAACGCACTTCTTTTACCCCTAAGGTTATAAGCCATCTGCTTGATGTGCGCACGGTATTTATAGGGGCCATCGTCTTTTTTGCCGGTGTTTCGTTGATGCTTGTTTTATATGTGGTGTTTGCTTTGTGCAAACCTAAGCAGTGCGGCGAGCAAGCGCACAGCTCTCAACAAGGCCTGCGCCCTTCTCGCCTTGGTTTTGAACTGATGGTGGGCGGGCTTGTTCCCCTCGTGCTGTGCGTGGTTTTGGCGTGCGTAGGTGCTCTGGCCTTTAACGTGCTTTTTACATGGATGCACAACATCTTTTTTTCTGCTGGAACATGGACGTTTTCTTATGATTCTTTACTTATCCGTGCTCTGCCTACAAACTTTTGGATGGGTTGTGGTTTGGTGTGGGCTCTTGCTCTTATCGCTTTTTGTTTGGCGAGCATTGGCCTTGGGGTTCTGCTCAAGCGGCGCTCTAGTAAGATACCGCCTAAAGACGCAACCAAAAACGCAGCCTAAAAACACTGCCGAGGAAGACGGCTTTTCTGGTAGCCTGCAGTTACGGCTTGCTGCGGCCTGCAGCTACGGCAACTCGCAGCTATGGCAGCCTGCAGCTATGGCAACTCGCAGCCCAGATAACTCTCGGCGTTACGCCACAAAACAAGCTCACGCTCTTGCTCGGTCAAATCATTGAGCATGAAGCGCTCAAGCTCCTCACGTGGATTCCACATGGGATAATCCGAGCCAAACAAAATACGTTTGACACCATAGATGCGGATAAGCTCGGTGGTACGTCGTGCGCCCAAGTAGACAGAAGCACTTGAAACGTCCAAAAAACAATTCTCACTTTCAAGATACTCGACCGCCAAATCAAACAACGACCAACCCCCAAAATGCGCAGCATTAACCGTGAGCTTAGGAAAGGCTTGCAAAACCTGCTGTATGCGACGGGGGTGTGAATAGTCCCAGCGGTAGTCGCCACAATGCAACATGAGCGGCAGGCGACCCTCAAGCATCTCATAGAAGCGCATAAGCCGTTCGTCGTCAACATAAACGCCTTGAGAGTCGGGGTGGAGCTTGAAGCCTTTAAGGTCAAGGGAAATGGCACGCTCGATTTCTTGCTCCATAGTAGGAAAGTCGTGGTGCATGGTTGCAAATCCTATGAGCGAGGGGTGCAAAGCTGCTTGCTCGGCGATGAAATTGTTGATTCCAGTGACGTTTTCTGCCTTGAGCGCAACTGAATGAACGAGCGAATAGTTTATGTGCGCTTCGTCTTGGATTTTAAGAAGGTTTTTTACTGAGCCCTCGCCAGACATCTCAATATTGTAAAAACGCCCAACGCTCTCAACAGCCTTTGCTGCGATTTTATCGGGATAGATGTGGCAGTGTATGTCAACAACCTTACGATTTTTCATAGCTGCGCTCTCCTCATAGTGCCCAGAAATACGAACTTTACAAACTCTGCTCTTGGTAAAGAGAATAAATTATGGTAGCATACTCCTCTGTCGCACGTGCGGGTGTGGCGGAACTGGCAGACGCGCATGGTTCAGGTCCATGTGAGTGTATACTCATGGGGGTTCAAGTCCCTTCACCCGCACCACATACGCCAGGCAGCTGCAAGCTGCCTGGCGTATGTGCATTGTGAGAGGACTTGAACCCGAGAGGGCGCGGCTCACCATGTCTTGAGCAAATGGCATATACTAAAGCATGTATCCTTCCAAAGGAGTTAGTATGGCAAAAGCTACGTATCTTGCAATTCTTTTTGCACCCGAGCGCGCCGCAGTAAAGCAGGCGGTACTCAACCATCTTTCTACTATCGCAGAACGAATAAGCGAACCCACAATCAACAAAAAAGGCGACGAAACCTACCAGATGCGTCTAAAAGGCGGCTTTGATTTCGTAGTCCGTGTTTTCGGCGAAAAGAAAGCAGCATCTCAGGCGCGCACAATGAGAAGTATGTATAAACCTGCCTCCTTTAACAACGAATATCTTTACGAACGCATCATGTATCGGATTGAAAAAAGCACCGGCGTTATCGAATGTGAATGTACCTCGAATAATACTCTGAGCGAGGCAGCATTACAGGAGTTTCAAAAGGGCATAGACAGCCTGTTGCTCGCCGCCGCCCGAGAAGCAGATGGTTTGGTGCGTCTTACAAACCTCGACATTCGAAATGGTTCAAACGAGCTGGTTTATAATCTCGAGGGCGTAAATGAGCAGTATAGCGAGAGTACGCCTGAGGAGTTTAATAATTATTTTGATGCTGATGAGGTTTTGGGTCAAAAATTCACACAAATGTCGCTTGGCAAAGTTTCACTGCCCACTGGTGAGATTAGTGTCTGCGATGCTCTTATTACTCTTGAAGAAGCCTATGGCTCTCAGCCGCTTGCCCATCGTGTGAAACCTGGCGAGTATGAGGTAGACGCGGCAGTAGTTACTCCAAATGGAGACTGCCCCCTTATCGCTGCGGTGCGCATTTGCTTTACTGATGCTCCTGCTGTGCGCTATGATCCCGCACAAGCAAACGAGATTTTCACACACAAAACTCCTGTAAATGCCAAGGGCAAAACAGATGTAGAAACAAATCTTTCTTTGTTTCTCTATCTAGACAGCGGCCTTGCTTGCATCTGCGATCAAAAAGCAAAGGAGGCCGCAGCGCATGCGCTTGATGAGTATGAAAAAACAACAGATGAGGAGCATGCCTATGCCTATAACTATTTTGAAAACTTGATAGCAACGAATGCCTCAAAGGATCTTTTTGATCAAAATGGATTGGAAGTTCCCCGTGAATACGCTGATGACATATTTTGTCTTAACTGGAGCATACCAAAGACTGACTATCAGGCTCCTATTTTTTATGCAGGTTACGGCGATGGTGCTTATCCTGTTTGGTTTGGTTTTGACGAGGATGGCAGGGTTTGCTCGTTGCTTACGGGTTTTATAGACCTAAAAGAGGAGCTGTACGACGACCCTCCAAAAAAGAAACCGAGTATTGCAAACCCGCTCTTACTGATGTTTGCCGCGCTGATATTTGGAGGCCTGAGCATTAACGGGCTGATGACGGGCGAGCTGCTCAAGGTAAAGGGGTTCGACGTTCGCCCAGCTATTACCCTAGCCGTTGCGATTGTCATGCTCATAGGAGGAGGCAGGTATCTTGTTTCCTCCATAAAAGCGCATAGAAGCTTGCGCACAGATAGGTTGCGGAATTAGGGACAGGAGAATCCTCATGAAAAATGAACTTTTACAGACACATAGTATTCCTAAGGACGCACCAACCGAGGAGCTTGACAAACGGAGGCTCACTACAAAAGGAAAGCTTGTGCGTATACTCAAATATGCGGCATTTCTCGTAATCTCAACGGGGCTGTATGGACTTGCAATGTTTCTTGTCTACACCTGGCTGTCTGGCTACTCGCTGCTGCTGGCATATTTTGGAAACCTTGTTCTCATAATTCTTGCTCTTTTGTGGGACGAGGGTAATTTCAAAATGTATGACAGGGTAATGCAATCTAAGGAAGCTCTTGCTGAGCTTAAGGAAAGTCGTGCTTTTCGTTTCACCTTGGAAGGGTTTATTTCCTTCAAAGCGGCATTATATTTGTTCTATGTTTTGATACTAGTCCTTTCGCACGTTGTGGCAGCATATCCAAACTTCATGCCCGATATCCTCGCAAACTTCATTACCGCAAACGAGTACAGCATACTGCTCCTTATTGCGGTTGATATGTTCAGCGGGCAGTTTGCCAAAGACCGTAAAAGAGCCTCAGCAGTTTTGCAAAGGTTTGAAAAGGCGTGGAACGAGGACGAGGATGAGGGCGAGCATACTAACTAAGGCTAGGCCTCTAGCCCAAAGTCCAGGGTGCCGCGCTCAACGCCGTTTACGATGAGTGCTATTGAATGGGTGCCGGGGTAGTGTTTTCTCGTACTTAAATCTGCAAAGCTGTGTTTTCTTACATAGGGCTTGCGCTCGTTTTGTTTGAGAGACAACTCAGAAAGCTGAAAGATTTTTCGGTTTCTCTTTCCGTTTGATTTTACATAATCTATGCCATACTCAAGCCGCACCTTGGTTGCCCTTTGGGCGAGCAACGTAAAGGAAAAGCTCAGCTCCTCGCCAATAGACAAAGAAGTTGCTCCCAAGGCAAAATCCTCTACTTTGAGAGCGGCGGCATCGTGATAACCAAAGATTGCCAGCACTTCGGGGTTTCCTTGCTTGAGTAAGGTTCTGCAGCCATGCTTTACAATCCAGTCGGTGTCTTTATTGTTGCCGTACCACTCTTGGGCAATTTTAGCCACGAGCTCAGGGTGCGTTTTAGAAATGTCGTTGAGATTATTGGCAACACTTTTTCGCACATACTCTGACGGGTCACACTTGAGCTGCTCCAAAATGGGCAATAGCGGCGTAGGATTCTTTTTGAAACTTGGCAGGGAGGGCGCCCAGGGCAGCTGAGGACGACAACCCTCGCTGGACAACCTGCGCACATCTGCGCTTTCATGCTTTGACCACGCATACATTTGCTCCATCATGCGCTCTTGGTGTTTGATAATGAAAGGGCGCACTGCCAGCTCTGCCGACGCATGAGAAGTATAGCGCTCAAAAGCACTCATGGACAAATCCCAGTGCTCCTCGTCTTGCCCAAAAAGTTCAACAAAAATGAGAAAGAACATGCCCATACCCTCAAGCCAGGTTCCATATCCTTCTATTACCTTGTTGATAACGCCAAGAGCTTCTGGATAGTCAGCGGGCAAAAACTCTCCCAAGGTGGAAGCTATTTTGTAGATTCGGTCTTTGAGCTCGAGGCTCTCCCAGGTTTCATCTATGACCGATGACACAAACTCATCGGTCTTAAAGGGAGAGTAGGCCTTTTGAATATCTGTGGCAATTGCTTGCAGAGTATCACGATTGTAATAATCCTTTAGTGCGTCAGGCATGGGAATCTCCTCTCGCGTGCTTAGTATGATTATGCCATACAAAAGCAAAGTTTCCTAATATGCAAACAGCAACGCTGTGCTACTACGCAAGCAGCACAGCGTTGCTCGGCAGCAAAAACAAAGGAGTGCGGCGCGCGAAGCGCGCCGCAGGGAGCGCAGAGAAACTCCCGAAGACCAACTAAACACTATCCATCAAAGCGCAAAGCCTCAATGGTATTTTCTTTGTTAACCGTGTGAACTGCATACATCATGCTGATAAACACCACCACAAACACGCCAACAATACTCAATCCAATACTCAGCCAAGGAAGCGTAAAGGGAACATCAACACCACTCATAACGCTGGCATAAACCAAAATACTTACCAAAATTCCCACAAGGATACCGTAGAACAAGGCCTTTATTCCATAAAACACACACTCAAAGCTCATCATTTTGTTGACGCTGGCATTGGTCATGCCCACTGAGCGCAGCATGGCAAGCTCACGCCTGCGCAAGTTGATACTGGTAGAAATCGTATTGAACACATTGGCTACTGCGATGAGCGTAATCATGATGGTAAAACCGTAGATAAAGATGTTAACGATGGCCAACAGCGCACGATTTTCTTCCTGCTCTTGAGCAATATTGTGGACATAATAATAAGTTTCGTTTTCATCAAAGAGCTCCTGCATGGCTCTTTCTGATTCTTGAGGATTGTCAGACAAGAAAGCAAGAGTAAACTCATCATAGTTATAGGTAGTTTCGACGTCAAAGGTTGGGTCAAGCTCTGCCCGCAAAGAATGAGGAGCAAAGACGGTAAATGAAGAAGCTGTGTTCTTTGATATCATCTGGGGCAGCGCATCTGCCAGGGTGATTGTAAGCTCCTTTAGTTCGTAGTTCTCAAAATCCTCAGGGTCGAGTTGAAAAGAAACAGCGAGCGAGATGTCTCCCTTTTTCTTAAATACATCTCTGATTACGAAGCGCCCAGCTGGAGGACTATAAAAACGTTCGTTTCCTAGACCTACCAAAACAGCATCTTGTCCAGTATATTTTGCTTCTGGCAAGCCTAAATCTTTAAGGTATTCAAGGTAGCTTTCGTCATCCAAAAACATAATACGAAAGTACAAAAAAGTTGTGTAGAATTCGTGAGGATTCGAATACTCGTTTAAGAATTGCTCAGTAAGCAACTCATTAGGAACATCGCTTCCCACTCCTACAGACGACCAATAGCTTCCCTTTGTTACTCCCTTTGTGTTTTTGAGTTTATCAAAAAGCTCAGGAATACCGTCCTTGTTCACTTGATCATAAGAACTCACGAGCAAATCCGCACTGTCGTCTATAACGCGGGTAATTCCGCTTGACAAAAACATTCCAAAGGCGCCGGCGGAAATAAACAGCACAACACTCACAAAGAGCGAAAGAATGGTAGAGCGATAGCGCTTTTTGTTGCGCTTGAAGTTTTTGTGTGCGAGAGAGCCCTCAAGCCCAAAGAAGCGTTCAATAAGTTTCGAGCTTTTGAGTTTTTTGCCATCGAGCTTGATGTCATCGGTTTGACGGATGCTGTCAATGGCAGAGGTTTTGGAAGCACGTCGAGCGGGAATGTAGGCAGAGATAAGAATGGTTAGTATGCCTATCGCTATAGAGGTAAGCACGGCACCAACTGAAACAGAGAGCGAAAGTGGAATATCGTAGCCAAATGAAATAACCTGTAAGAGATCCCCTACATACTTAAGCGCTATGCCAATTCCCGCAAATCCCAAAAGAAGACCAAGGGGAATGCCTACAACCGCGACGCAAAGCCCTTCAAAAAGCACCGAGCTTCGCAGTTGCTTTTTAGTAGCGCCCACAGACGAAAGAATGCCAAATTGACGCCTGCGCTCACTAACTGAGATAGAAAAAGCATTGTAAATAGTAAGCACTGAACCAAACACTATTAAACCTATGAGTATGGCGGTGAGAGAGTATAAAACAGCGTTAAAGCTATCACTGTCTGACAAGCCCAGCCACCTGAGTTGGTCGCTGTTATACACAGAGGCATATCCTGAATGATGACTTTCGAAATTGTAGACATCAGCGGGCTTTTTGAGGGTTACCTGAATAATTGAGTAGCCCAGCGTTTTGATGTCAAGCTCAGTGGGGTCAGCAACAGTATAGATAGAGAGCGGCAGGTATATTTCGCTGTCATAATCCCAAGCCCAAGTATACGTACCAACGATGGTGTAGGTGCGGGTGCCACGGAAGGGCTTATCGTATTCTTCCTCCTCTACGTACTCATCATCGGTTCCTTCTATACTTGCGTAGTCATGGTTAGTTTCAACAAGGTCGTCTTGAGGTAGGTCGTCTTGAGGTATATCGTCTGGCTGGTATCCAAAAAGTGTAGGGTCAACAAAGTCGGTCCAGGCGGTGCTTGCATCTAAAACTATGGTATCTCCTGTGTGATACTCGATATCATCTGCGTAGATAAAACCTACTGGAACAACGAGCTCAGTGGTAGTTTGTGGCCATCTGCCCTCTGCGATGTCCCAAAAAGGAGTGTTTTTTCCCATTGCTTTATCCCAAAGGACTTGGTCGCTATAAAGTTCCTTCTCAAAACCCATGATGGTTATAAAGGCTGCATCATCGGGCGCAGACTCACCATAGTATTTGGCATAGGCAATTTCTTGCGTAAGAGCAATAGATTCAACTTCGTCGTTTGCTTTTAGTTCATTGTAAAGAGCTTCGTCAGCATTATGAAAGGCAATATGCCAGTCCCCGTTATTCGCGATGCTGTTTTTGAGTCCATAGCTTTGTAGCGATGACACAAATGAGGCAACGGCTGTAACCAAGGCGACCGACAAGATAACCCCAACAATCGTAACAATGGTGCGCGTGCGATTGCGATAGAGGCTTTGCAGCGTAACCTTGCTAAAAATGTTCATGCCTACCACCCCTGCTCTTGCTCAGGTTTCTGCACGGAGGCTTGGATAGGAGCTGTTGCTATTTGAGGTGCCGCTTGCTCGGCGCGCGCTCGCAAAGAAGTGTCGCTGGCAATACGCCCGTCTTCAATTTGGATAATACGACTTGCCTGCGATGCGATATTCTCGTCATGAGTAATAACAACAAGGGTCTGATGGTACTTTTGGTTTGAAAGCTTTAAGACTTCCAAGATGTTTTGGCCTGTTTTGCTGTCAAGGTTGCCGGTGGGCTCATCGGCGAGCATGAGAGCGGGTGCATTCATCAACGCCCTGCCAATAGAAACGCGTTGTTGTTGCCCGCCTGAGAGCTGGTTGGGCAAGTGGTCAATACGATCTTTAAGATCAAGAGTTTGCAGCAAGTCTTCAAGGTGTTCCTCGTTAACTTCCTTATGGTCCATGAGGGCGGGGAGCGTAATGTTTTCTCGTACTGAAAGTACGGGTATAAGATTGTAGAATTGGTAGATAAGTCCTACTTGACGACGCCTAAAAATGGCAAGCTGCTCAGGATTTTGTGCGTATACATCTACGTCATTAACAAACACCTTGCCAGACGAGGGAGTGTCAACACCGCCAACAATATGAAGCAGGGTTGATTTGCCCGAACCACTTGGTCCAATGACGGCAACAAACTCACCTTGCTCAACCGAAAACGACACGTTGTCAAGCGCCTTGACCTCGCTCGCGTCTTTGCCATAGGTCTTGCAGAGATTTTCTACCCGTAGGATTTCCATAACCTCACTCCTTAACGTAAGTTTTGTGCTCTGCTTTGAATGGTGCGTTCTCGCTAGAACGGGTCAGAACACCTATCAACAGTATACGTTCAGAGTAGAGAAGTTGGGTGACGTTGACGTGACAACAAAATAAGAGAACTGTCACTTTAGGTTTTTGCATTGAGGGACAGACGGGCTTTTCGGCAGCTTTCTGCGCCATACTATCGCGTGCTGTGGTGATAAAACTTGATATCAAAACAGGCGCCCTGTGGCTCATTGGGCTGTGCTTTTATCGTACCATTTTGTTCGCTGATAATCATTTTAGTGAGGGCAAGTCCTATGCCGTAATTGCCCTCGCGTGCTTGCTCGCCCTTATAAAAACGCTCAAAAATATGTGGCAAGTCCTCGTCGTCAAAACCACTTCCGTTGTCGCGGATAACAATTTGAGTGTAGATAGGCGTTTGTTCAGAACTTATCTGTATCAAACCGCCATCATCAAGATGTTCAATGCAGTTTTTGATGATGTTGCCAAGAGCCTCTGCGGTCCACGACAAATCGCAGTCAAGCGTGCCTGCAACCGTAGATCTGACCGTAATGTTGCGTAAGTCAAGCGGAATAACAAAAGGCTCAAGGGTAGTAGCGACAAGCGCGGCAAGCTCAATAGTATTTCGAGTAAAAACAGCTGTTCCCGCATCAAGCTTTGCTATTTTGAGCAATGCGGTAACAAGCCAGTCAATGCGTGCGAGCAGCACTTCAAGCTCCCGGACAGCCTCGAGGCGACGCTCAGGCGCAAGATCCTCTTTTGCGAGCAAGGTGATAAGAAGGTTAATGGAGGTAAGGGGAGTGCGTATTTGGTGGGCAACATCGGCAATGGATTCCGAGAGATAGCGCTTGTCTTTGCCGAGATTGCCTGCTTGCTCACGCAGGCGTACCGTCATTTTTTGAACCTCTGTTTGCAGCAGCGAAAGTTCGCCTTCCTTAAAGCTGGTAATGGAGAGGCTGTCGTCGCCGTGTACGATGCGGTCAACTTGATGGGAGAGTTCTGTAATCTTGCGATAGCGTTGTTTGGTAAAGAGTAAGAATAGGAAGATAAGAATAAAGCTAGTAGCAAGAACGTAAACGGCGGCTTGCTCATTGAGTAAAAATGCGAGGGCTGAACCGAGTGCCGTTACGACGAGCGCCAGCAGCAAAAAGAGCCGTATCTCGGTATTGCGAAACAGGCTCAACATGAGGCGTTTTTCTTTCTTGGCATCTCTCTCAGCGTCTTTCTTGGTAGGCTCTGCATCAGGCGTCCATCTTGTAGCCGAATCCACGCACCGTTTTAATCACCTGTGGCTCTTGAGGGTTCTCCTCGATTTTTTCACGGATACGTTTGATATAAACGGTAAGTGTGTTGTCGCTCACAAACTCCCCAGCAATATCCCAGATCTCTTCAAGCAGCTTTTGGCGTGTAAGCACGATGCCACGATTGTTCAAAAACACCAGCAAAATCTTATACTCAAGAGCCGATAAAAACAGCTCAGTTTCATCTTTGTGCACGGTGCCGCGCACGGTATCGATTTTTACCGTACCCACTTCAAAGACCGACTGTGTTTTGCCGCTGCGCCTCAGCACACTTTTTATACGCGATAGCAGTTCCATGGGCCTAAAGGGTTTGGTGATGTAGTCGTCGGCGCCCAAGTCAAGACCGGTAACTACGCTTGCTTCGTCTTCGGAGGCTGTGAGAAACATAACGGCAGTATCTGCGGATTTTTTTGCCGCCGTACAAACAGCAAAGCCGTTACCGTCGGGCAAAGAGATGTCAATCAAAAGCAAATCGAAGGTTTCTGTGGCAAGTGCTTCAAGTGCCTGCGCTTGACGCGCCACTGAGCGTATCTGGTAGCCCTCAGCAGCAAGTAGCTCACAAAGGTTTTTTGCGATGGACTCGTCGTCCTCAACCAGTAGGACACGGCTCATAAAACTATCCTTACTTCAGCTCTTTGAGGTGTACAACAATTTTCATGGCACTACCACCCAGAAGTGTGGGTTCGCTGTTTTCCTCGATGTTGGTGATTTCGTAATCTTTGTCCTCGTGGCTTATCTTTTTACCCACGGTATATTCCTCGTAAAAACGCTTGGTTCGAGGCGATGAGCTATTTTTTGAAAAGTCGTAAAACTCCATGCATGGTTTGCCTGCCTCCGAATCAACAAAGGTAGGCTTAAATGCTGCCCTGTGGGTATAGTGATAGGCACTCAGGGCAAGAATAATCGCCAAGAGAGCGACAAGAGCAACAAGTACAATCAAAATGGGGTCAACCTGCACGATGCTACCTCCGAATACTGCAATAACTTACTGCAACAACTTTTCAATGCCACAAACGGCATCTGTAAACTCTGTGCTTTTATTATACAAAAGTATCTGTGTATTAGTTTGTCACAGCAAAATTGACTATTAGGTTTCCAGCGTGCTTTTTTTATCCGCATATCTGCCTGTTCAAAACCAGAAATAAGGAGTCTATTGTGGCCTCTGGGCTTGACGAATAGGGGGCTAAAGGATACGCTGCTAAGGCGATGTTTTTACATCACAAAAGTTACATACGAGAGGACAAAAACATGACCAAAGAAAAGGGACACACACCCATTAGCTTGGGCGAAATTAACAATGATTTTTCGCTTGTTCACACGGCGGCGCTTGCCCCTGATGCCGAGCAAGCAGTTAAGTTTTTCTCTGGAGAAACCGTGCCTCTGGAAATGCACCGTGTAACCACGGTCAAGCGCTTGTATCTCAAAGATGTTGACGAGCGCACGGCTGCCATAAAAGCAGCGGGGAACAATACTTTCTTGTTAGATAACCGCGATGTCTTTTTGGACATGCTTACCGATAGTGGCGTTAACTCCATGAGTATTTTTCAGCAGGCTGCTATGCAAACGGCTGATGATTCCTATGCCGGTTCTGCCACCTATTATCGCCTTTATGACGCTCTTGATTACGTCTTTGGAAAAGAATACTTTTTGCCTGCCCACCAAGGGAGGGCGTGTGAGCATATTATTGCCAAATGTTTTGTCAAGCCGGGGAACTCGGTTATTACCAACTATCACTTTACCACCACCAAAGCGCATATCATGAACCACGGCGGTGAGGTTATTGAGGTAGTGCCGCAAACCTCACTTGATCCTGATTTTCTTGCACCGTTTAAGGGCGATATGGATCTTGATTTGCTCGCTTCTGAAACTGAGCGTGTAGGCGCAGAAAACATTGCCTTTGTGCGTATTGAGGCTGGCACAAATCTTATTGGTGGTCAACCGGTTTCGCTTGAAAATATGCGAGCGGTTTCAAAGTTTTGCCGTGAGAAAGACCTCATGTTGGTCTACGATGCCTCGCTGCTTGCCGACAATCTCTATTTCATCAAAACACGTGAGGAAGCCGAGCAGCACAAAACGGTACGCGAGATTGCTTTGGAAATCTCAGAGTTGATGGACGTTATTTATTTTTCCGCACGCAAGCTTGGTTGTGCTCGTGGTGGCGGTATTGTTACGAACAACTCGGAACTCTACGAAATTATGAAGCCGTGCGTACCGCTGTATGAGGGCTTTTTGACTTACGGCGGCATGAGCGTTCGCGAGATGGAAGCTATTGCCATTGGTCTGCTGGAAACCTGCGATTTCCACGTTATATCTCAGTGTGCAATTTTTGTTGAGCGACTTGTTGACTTGCTTGAGGCACGTGGTGTGCCGTGCGTTAAGCCCGCAGGCGGTCTGGGCTGTCATATCGACGCCATGCGCTTTTTGGAGCATGTTCCCAAAGAACAATATCGAGCTGGTGCTTTGGCTGCGGCTGCCTATATTGTGGGTGGTATTCGTGGCATGGAGCGTGGTACGTTATCTGAGGAACGCAACGCAGACGGCAGTGACCATATTGCGAGCATGGAGCTTTTGCGTTTGGCCTTGCCCAAGCGTGCCTTTACCCTCTCGCAACTTGAGTTTGTTGCCGACCGCATTGGCTGGCTCTATGACCACCGTGAGCTGGTGGGCGGCTTGACCTTTATTGAGGAACCAGAGCAAATGCGCTTTTTCTTTGGACGTCTTGATACGGTAGGCGATTGGCACGGCAAGCTGGTAGAGGCGTTTAAGAAAGATATGCCGAGCTTGTTGTAGGTGAGCCTTCGCAAGAGAGTTTTTGCAAGAGAACTATGGTAGGCTCGTTGGAGGAGAGGGAAGCCGTACTTTTTGTAGGAGAGCAAAAAGGCGGGCAAGGCTCTGTGTGGGGGAGCATTAGGGATTGTGAGGAGAGTTATGTCTGAGTATGTTTTGCTATCGGATTCAACCACCGATTTGCCGCCAGAACTGGCGAAGGAACTGGACGTTTCTATTGTGCCACTGAGCTACATCATCGACGGCGTAAGCTATGATGATGTGTGGGAGGCACCGCTGAGCGACGGTACGGTTTCGTACGGACCAAAAGAGTTCTATGACCTTATGCGAGCGGGCACGGTTGTTACCTCATCGCAGGTCAATGAGCATCGCTTCTTGGAGTTTTTTGCTCCCTATTTAGAAAAGGGGAGAGATATTGTATTTCTTGCCTTTTCAAGCAGTCTGAGCGGCACGTATGAGCAGGCAAAGCTTGCTGCAAAATCGCTGCTTGAAAAATATCCTCAACGACGTATTACCGTGGTTGATTCTTTGACGGCAACGATGAGCGGGGGCTTGTTCTTGTATCTTGCTGCCCAAAAACGCAAGGCTGGCATGCTGTATGACGATCTTGTTTCATACATGATGTCTATCCGCATGAAAATGCAAGGTTGGATTACCGTTGACGATCTTCAGTTCCTCAAACGAGGCGGGCGCTTGAATGCCCCCGTGGCTCTGGTGGGTGGCATGCTTAATATCAAGCCTATCATTACCGTTGATCGTTTAGGGAAAATTGTTATTGGAAAGGTAGTGCGGGGACAAAAAAAGGCCATGGCAGCGCTCATAAACGAGGTTGCCACCAAGGCCGATGACCCCATCAACGACCCCATTTGCATAACTCACGCAGATGCTCCTGATGCTGCTGATGAGCTTAAGGGAATGCTTAAAAAGTTGTTTAACACCAAGACCATTATTACAAATTACCTTGGGCCTGTTTTGGGCTCGCACGGTGGGCCTGGAACGGTAGGCGTGTATTTTCTTGGAAAAGAGCGTACTGCCAACGGACGGTAAAGACAAAGGAACTACAAAAGGAACTACAAAGGGAATTACAAAAGGAATCCGCTGTACGCTTGTTGCCAAGCGCACGCCAAACAAAGGAGGTTTTGTTATGAGTGAACTTATGAGTGAAGAGATTAATGTTATTGAGGACATGGAAGCCGCAACTGATTTTGAGCTTAAGCACACACCGTACGTTGAGGTTTCAGACGTTGAGGCCGGACGTTTGGTTAAGGTATCGATTGGTCTTAACGGCATTGAGCACCCTCAGACCGAGGATCATCTTATTGACGCCATTTGTGTACTTGTTGATGGCGATATGGTTGCCGAGCTTGCGTTTACCGCCGACGATGAACCTGTTGCAGAGTGTGAAGTTGCTGCCGAGGGTGAGATTGTGGTGCGTGCCAGCTGTAACCTGCACGGCATTTGGCAAGCTACTGCCTAAAGCTCAAATGTGTCAAGCGGGCTGTTGGTCTGCTGCTCGTCATCTTGCTGAGCAAAATATTCCTCTAAAGCCTCAGGACCTGCGTTGGCGATGTCTTTGTCAATGCTGTAGGTATCGGCAATGGCGTTTGCTTGCGCACGTCTGAGGTCGGCTGTTCCCAAAAGCCCTTGCTCCTCGAGTAGGTCGGCTTCGTAGTATAAGGCTCGCACAAGATAGCCTCCGAGTTCGGCATCAAACGAGCCGAGCTGAAGCATGGAAACCATGGATTCGGGCGCGAGGGTAAAGAGCGTTTTTGCGTCCATGTCAACGAGGTCTGCCATGGCGTTTTCAAGATCCTCAATCTCCTTTTGAGGGTCGGCATAACCACGCTGTAGCGAACGTGTGATGGCATCGGTTAGCTGCATAATCATGCGCATAATATAGTCATTTTCAAACACGGCTTACTCCTTGGTGTCGTTTGTTTTTGGGTAGGGAATGCCACAATGTTCAAAGGCACGCTCGGTAGCCACCCGTCCTTTAGGTGTGCGCTGCAAAAGCCCTTGCTGCAAGAGATAAGGCTCATAAACGTCCTCGACGGTATCAGCGTCCTCACCAAGCGCACTTGCAAGTGTGGTAAGGCCAACGGGTCGTCCGCAAAAACTTGAAGTCAAGAGCTCGAGGATTTTGTTGTCCATGGCATCAAGCCCAAGATTATCTACCTCAAAAAAGCTCAGAGCCTCGGCGGCAGTATCCTCATTTATAGAGCCACAGCCGCGCACCTCGGCAAAATCACGAACACGTTTGAGCAAGCGATTTGCCAAGCGTGGCGTCCCTCGGCTTCTCCGGGCTATCTCACCAGCACCCTGTGCGTCAATCTCAACGTCAAGGAGGTTTGCCGAGCGCACAACAATATCGTGCAGCTCAGTTGGGGAGTAGTAGTCAAGTCGAAACGCCATACCAAAACGATCGCGCAAAGGACCGGTTAAAAGTCCGGTGCGTGTGGTGGCGCCTATAAGCGTAAAGGGCGGGATTTCAAGGCGCAGCGAACGGGCTGCAGGGCCTTTGCCAATGATGATGTCGAGAACAAAGTCCTCCATGGCGGGGTACAAAACTTCCTCGACACTGCGATTGAGGCGATGTATTTCGTCAATGAATAAAACGTCACCTTTTTCAAGGTTACTGAGAATAGCAGCAAGATCGCCGGCACGCTCAATGGCAGGACCACTGGTTGCTTTTAGCGAGCTTCCCAGCTCATGAGCCACAACGCTGGCAAGCGTCGTTTTGCCCAGCCCTGGAGGGCCTGAGAACAAGATATGGTCAAGCACTTCTCCTCGCTTGCGTGCGGCAGCTATGAGTACGTCAAGATTTTCCTTGACACGTGTTTGTCCGAGGTATTCCTCAAGCGATTGAGGGCGAAGTGAGCGGTCAAGCCCAAGGTCGTCCTCAGTATATTCAGGAGTGAGAATGCGGGCGGCTTCTGAGGTTTCTGAGGGCTCGCTAGCTGGGTGATCGCCTAAGTTATTTGCTCCAGTGGCCTCGTTTGTCAAAGCCGGTGTGCTCAGCGTGTCTGATTCCCACATGGCCATATGTTATCGACCTCCCAAACGCTTGAGGGCGTAGCGCACCAAAGCAGCTGCGCTTGCATTGCCCTCTTTGCTGGCATCAAAGCCTTTGAGGGCTGCCTGTATCTCAGAGGTAGTAAATCCCATGTTGAGTAAAGCCTCGTTTGCCTCATTGCGCTCAGAGGCTGGGCTTCCTTTTTTGTCTGCGGCTTCATTTGCTGCTTCCAGCTCGAGAGAACCTTTAAGCTCAAGCACAATGCGCTGGGCAGTTTTTTTGCCAATGCCCGGCACGCTTGCAAGGCGCGCTACATCTCCGTCAGAAATACAAAGGGCAAGGTCGGCGGGAGCAAAAGAAGAAAGGGCAGACAGGGCAACCTTAGGCCCTATGCTCGAAATGGTGATAAGTTTTTCGAAAAGCGATTTTTCCTCAAGGTCAGAAAACCCAAAAAGCACCGGAGCATCGTCACGGATTTGAAGCAGCGTGTAGACGGTGGCCTCAGCGCCAACCTCACCAAGCCCTGCCAGCGCCTGAGTGGACATGGTAAGAGAATAGCCAATGCCACCAACCTCAAGCGTTGCACAGGTGGCATCTCGCTTAACAATTCGTCCTCGCAAATAAGCAATCATCAAAGCCGTCCTTTAGACCTTATAGGCAACACGCGAGTGAGCATGACAAATAGCAGCCGCGAGGGCATCAGCCGCATGATCGGGCTGCGGCGTGTGGTCAAGTTCCAAAATCGCACGTACCATGTATTGTACCTGCTCTTTGGTTGCCGAGCCTTGTCCCACTACATTTTTCTTTATAAGGCTTGGCGCATATTCGCCCACCGTTACCTTGCATGAGGAGGCAGCTGCAAGTGCCGCACCCCGTGCCTCAGAGGTAGCCATCGCACTTTTGGCGTTGCCTTTTTGATAGACGGTTTCGATGCCAAGCTCAGCGGGTGCGTAGCGTTGTATGACATTTTGAATCTCGCTAAAAATGTGGCCGAGCCGTGTGGGAGTGGAGTCCTCTGCTTTGGTGTGAATGCTCCCGTAAGCAAGTGCGCAGAGGCGCTGCCCAACAAGGGATATGACACCCCAGCCACAATTGGCAAGACCGGGGTCGATGCCAAGAATGCGCAGCTCGCCTTGTGAGGGTAGCTCGCCTTGTGAGGGTAGCTCGTCTTGTGAGGGTAGCTCGCCGTGCGCCTGTGATTTATTATGCGCCTGGAGTGTGGCATGCGACTTCAGCTCGCCACGTGCCTGCAGCTCGTCTTGCGCCGCCACCATAATTACAATTCCTTTTCGATGGGAAAGCGCACGGTAACACAGTCGCCCTTTACGGTGATTTTTGGCATCTCTGAAAGCGAAAGATAATACTGCTTTGCCAAAGGCTCAAAGGCACGCTCCATGTCGCGTGAGAAACTCTCGATGTCCTCGCGCGCAAGCTTAAGACCTCGTGCGTCTTTGGCAAGGTCTATGCCGCCCGCATTTTGATTGCCGCGGCGTGGCAGTACGCTATCAAGCAGCGGTTTGACGGGTTCTATCTGTCCGCCCAAAATGCGATGCGCCGTTCTCTCCGAGATTTCAAGTCCGAGCTCCCTGCCCGTCTTAACCAAATCAGCGGCATCGCTACAAAGGGCAAGACGCTTGCAGAGTGCTACGGTAGAAAAATCGGAACAAAAGAGCAAGTCTTCTCGGTCAAGATTTTGTTGTCCGTACTCAATCAGAGTTGCAGCAATTTCAGAAGGGGAGCCCAGATAAACGGTTATTCCGCCTTGCTTAGAGCGAGGGCGATGTGCCAAGGCAAACTCGATTGAATTGCGTGCGATATTGTGAGGGCCGCGCGTAACAGCAAGCGTGCCATCTTCATCGCGCTCAAGCGTTGGTAGGGTAGACTGGTCGCTTCTTTCGGGCAACTCGGCGGTATCTACCAATACGCTCAGGGCTGTTCCCAAACCAAGATCTGAGGCACAGATATCAGCCTCAAGCGTGTTTGATTTTATGGAATACAAGGCCATGCCACGACCATGAACACCCCAGTCGTCCATGACCATGCTATCCAGCTTTGAAGTAACCCGTGGCTCAAATACCAGCGCTTGCATACCTTCAGGGATACCGCTGCCATCGTCAATAAGGGTTAAGCGTCGTTCGCTGCCTTCTTTGGTAGTTGCAACAAAAATGGTTGAGGCAGCTGCATCACGAGAATTGCGCAAAAGCTCGATGATAATATCCTCAACTTGACGAATGTCATGCTTTGCCTGCCTGCGTTCTGCCTCAGCACTGCGCAAGCGAACAAAGCCGTCACCAAGGCTTTCCTCAACACGGAGGTGTACCTCGCCGCTGACCTCCTCAATAAAGTCTATGAGAGAAGAATCATCCATAGTTTTCGTCCACAATCATCGAAGCTATTTTGCTATATCCTGAGCACGACTTTCACGAATAACAAGCACCTTTATCTGGCCCGGATATTCCATTTCTTCTTCAATTTGGTGAGCAATGTCATGCGCAAGCACAACCGCATCTGAGTCGCTAATTTTCTCGGGCTTCACCATAACACGCACCTCGCGTCCTGCCTGCATGGCGTAGGTTTTTTCGACACCCTCGTAGGCGTTAGCAATCTCTTCGAGTTTTTCGAGGCGCTTGATGTAACTTTCAAGGGTTTCACGGCGGGCGCCTGGGCGAGCGGCAGAGATGGCATCAGCGGCCTGAATAAGCACGGCAAGCACGGTAGAGGGCTCAACATCTGCGTGGTGAGCTTCAATAGCGTGTACAATCTCAGGGTTTTCTCCAAAACGACGGGCAAGGTCGGCACCGATAAGAGCGTGTGAGCCTTCAATCTCGTGATCGACGGCTTTGCCGAGGTCGTGAAGCAAGCCAGCACGCTTGGCAGGCAGAGGATCTAAGCCTAGCTCAGATGCCATAACGCCAGCAAGATAGGCGACCTCTAAAGAATGCTTGAGGACGTTTTGCCCGTATGACGTACGGAACTTGAGACGACCAAGCGTTTTGATAAGCTCGGTGTGCAAGTCGTGAATACCGGCGTCAAAGGCAGCCTGATCGCCAGCTTCTTGCACCTGCTGGTTGACCAAATCGCTTGCCTTGTTAAACATTTCCTCAATGCGTGCAGGGTGAATGCGGCCGTCGGTAATAAGATTTTCAAGCGTGATGCGCCCAATCTCGCGGCGCACGGGGTCAAAACTTGAAACAATAACGGTTTCGGGCGTATCGTCAATAATGAGGCTAATGCCCGTTATCTGCTCAAAGGTGCGGATATTGCGCCCCTCACGTCCGATAATGCGACCTTTGAGGTCATCGGAGGGGATAGGTACGCTTGAAACCGTGTGTTCTGCGGTGTGCTCAGCGGCAACACGCTGAATGGCAAGGCTCAAAATCTCACGTGACTTTTTATCCGCCTCGTTTTTCACCTGCTGCTCGCTCTCACGGATAATAGCGGCAGCTTCACGAGAAACGTCGCTTCGCAGGCTGTTGAGCAGCTCTTTGCGTGCCTCATCGCTCGTCATGCCAGCAACACGTTCCAAAGTAATATTGGCTTGCGTGAGGGCATCGCTTAAGTCACGGTCTTTTTTCTCAATTTGTCCACTGAGAGAGGAGATTTGATGCTCGCGTGAGTCAAGAGAGTCGGCGCGCTTATCAAGGCTTTCCTCACGCTGCATGAGGCGATTTTCAAGCACTTTTGCCTCTTTACGCCACTCGTTTGCCTCACGGTCAGCTGTTTGCTTGAGCTGATAGGTAGCGTCTTTTGCCTCAATAAGGGCCTCACGCTTAAGGCTTTCTGCCTGTTTTTCTGCGTCGCTCACTAGACGAGCAGCGTTATCGGCAGCGTTTTTGGCAGAGCTGCTGATAATAAATCGAACTGCAACAAAGCCTATAGCTATGCCCAGCACAAGCCCAATAATTCCGAACAATAATTCCATGGTAAAACACCTCATAACGTTAGAAGTTCATTAGTAATTTTTTAGAGGATGCTACACCAAAAGAAAAAGTCGGATGCAACATCCGACATTATGATCCGTTCTCATCTCGCACGTAACAAGCAGCTGCGCCCCGTGGGCTGCAAAGCTGCCATGCGAAACCTATACAAACACGCACAAGCGTCGTGATCAAAATGCCAAATTACATGGTAAAACACCTTGTGCCTTACGTCAAGCTACGTCAGCGGGGTATTTTTCGTGTTTTGAGTATCCGCATGGCGTTTAAGATGGCGAGGAGCGCTACGCCTACATCGGCAAAGACCGCCTCCCACATGGTGATAAAACCAGCAGCTCCGAGTGCGAGAAAAAGGACTTTTACGCCCAACACAAAAATGATGTTTTGCACGACTATACGTTTGGTAAAACGAGCAATGTTAAGAGCATGAACGAGTTTTGAGGGCTTGTCGTCCATCAGTACAACGTCGGCAGCCTCTAACGCTGCGTCAGAGCCTATGGCTCCCATGGCAACTCCTATGTCGGCGCGGGCAAGCACGGGAGCATCATTTATTCCATCGCCCACAAAAGCAAGCGTGGTTGCAGGTCTTTTTAGTTCTTCCAATTCTTCCAACTTTTCGACTTTTTGATGCGGCAAGAGCCCGCCATAGGCTTCGTCGAGGCCAAGTTCCTTACTCATTGCAGTCGCACGCTGGGGTTCATCGCCCGTGAGCAGCGCAAGCATATGAACCCCTGCCTTTCTTAAGTTCTCAACCGCAGTTTTGCTGTCGTTTTTGAGTTCGTCAGAGATGATGATAGCGCCAAGGTAGTTTCCGTCGCTTGAAACCTGCACGTTGGTGCCAGAAGGGGTGCCGAGAGAGGTGCTCGGTACGCCGTCAAAAGAAATACCTTCGTTTACCAAAAACTTCGCATTTCCTACCAATAATTTCTTGCCGTTTACGGTGGCTCTTACCCCTTGCCCAGCAACTTCTTGATAATCTGAGATAGCTTCACCAGCTTGCTCAGCTAGAGCAGTTCCGCCTCGCTCGCAATACGCCTGCTTGATAGACAGGGCAATAGGGTGACTAGAAAAACTTTCTGCGAGCGCTGCTGTTTTTAGGACGTCTGCTTCTAAAGAGCCTTTGGTGGGTACAATTTCCGTCACCTTAAAAACCCCGTGCGTGAGTGTTCCCGTTTTGTCAAAAACAACGGTGTCAAGCTTGGTTAATGCTTCAAGATAGTTTCCGCCTTTTATGAGAATGCCCTCGCGCGACGCTTTGCCTAGGCCAGCAAAAAATCCGAGCGGTATGGATATGACCAGAGCGCAGGGGCAAGAAATTACCAGGAAAATGAGGGCACGGTGGAGCCATTCTGTCAAAGCAATATCTGTTGCCAGAGAGGGGACTATCGCTATCAGGAGCGCTAAGGCAACAACTATTGGCGTGTAAATGCGTGCGAATTTGGTGATAAATCGCTCGGCGGGGGCTTTTTTGGTGGTTGCGGTTTCAACAAGTTCGAGGATTTTGCTTGCGGTTGATTCGCTAAAGGGTTTTGTGACCTCAATGGTCAAAAGGCCGTCTTGGTTAACACAGCCAGACAATACAGCGTCTGCCGGAGCCACGCGCTTGGGTTTTGCTTCTCCCGTGAGTGCTACGGTGTCTAAGAAACCCGTGCCTGCAACTACGGTGCCGTCCAATGGTATTTTTTCTCCGGGCTTGACAACGATAACATCCCCTACGCTTACGTACTCGGGCGCAATGGTAACAAGCTCTTCGCCTTGCTTTACGTGCGCACGGTCGGGGCGAATGTCAACGAGGCTCGCAATAGAGCGTTTTGAGCGCTGAACTGCGAGGCTTTGCAAAAACTCGCCTGTCTGATAAAACAGCATAACTGCCAACGCCTCGGCTGCTTCACCAAGGCACAGCGCTCCGATAGTGGCGATAGACATAAGAAAGTTCTCGTCAAAAATCTTGCCACGTTTAAGATTTACGACGGTCTTTTTGAGCACGGGTGCACCAAGAAGGATATATCCTGCAACAAAAAGAGCAGTGGGGAGGTGTTTTGGTGTGCCAGACGAGGCAAAAACCTCTAGCACTATGCCGGCTACCAACAGAAGTCCTCCGCCTATGAGCCAAAGAAGTTTTCTGCCAAGCGCCTGTTTCTCTTTGGTTTGTTGCTTGCTTGGGCGGTTCTTTTTATCTGAGTCGAGCGCGTTTTGTTCACGTCCATCGTGCTGATCAAGTTGAGCAAGTCGGTCAAGTTGGGCCTGCCGATTAAGCTCAAAATCCTTACAAACATCACCGCTGCAACTGCAGCAACCTTCATCTGACACTGATTTTCCTCCGTAAAATTATCTGCCGCCATCTTGAGGGCAGCAGCTTGTGCGTATCTAAAAACGTTCTGCTTGCTCAAGGCTGTGCGTGAGCCCCTGTTCGAAAATATCCCTTACGTGACAATCGGCCAAAGAGTAATAGACAATTTTGCCTTGTCGTTCGTATTTGACAAGGTTGGCAAGCCGCAAAGATTTGAGTTGATGAGAGATGGCAGATTTTGTCATGTCGAGCAAAACGGCAAGGTCACACACGCACATTTGCTCGCAAGAGAGCGCCCAGAGAATGCGCAGGCGTGTGGTGTCGGCAAAAAGCTTGTAGAGATTTGCCAGCCCGTAGAATTGCTCCTGGGGGAGCAGGGCGGTTTGCACGCGAGCAACAACATCGGAATGGATAACGTCGCAGTCGCAGGAATAGGAAGTTGTTTCTTTCATCTGCAATCCTTTCGGTAGTAAACAAGGGCTGTTTGGTACTGGTTCTGCGTTGTTTTGCTCTGGATTGCCTAGCCAGCCCTTTATTTCTAACAATTGAATAACTGTTCAACTGATAATACCGTAAACTTAATCGGGTTGTCAAGGGCTCATAGGCCAGCTAAAGTTATGGTTTTTAGCGAGATTTAATAAGGACTTAGTGAGATTTTTTGACCAAATGGGCGTTTGCAGAGCTTGAAAATCGTGCTATACTGTAGCATGCGATGCCCGCCAGTTGGGCTTGTCGGCCTGACGGGTTCGCCGGTTAATTAGGAACGCCTACTTACGTGGGCGTTCCCTTTTATCCCGGCGCTTCTCACGCCAAAACTTGAAAAACTGCCACTCTGCATATTGCAAAATCAACGGCATCGCGCTACACTTAATACAACCTCATTCTTGACCGTCTATTTCGATGGACCGACATGAATGAATAGGGAGCCCAAGTCGCGTAGTGGACAGGAATCCTTCTTGTTGAGGAAGCTGGAAGCTGCGGTGCGGGTACCCACCTTTTGATAGGTGGGTTCATCTCTCGGCTCAAGGATGAGGGTTGCATATTGAGTCCCCTGAGGCTAAAAGGCTTTGGGGGGCTTTTCTGTTTCGCCTCCTCGATGCGCCCCTTTGCGCTATGATGGAAACATGAAAGATCTTTTTGAACAGGTTGGTTATGAAGCTCGCCTCGGCGTTGCGCCTCTTGCGGTACGCATGCGCCCCGATGTGCTCGATGAACTTGTTGGCCAACAAGAAATCATAGGCGATGGCACGTGGCTGCGCTCCGCAATAACAGATGACAATCTCTCTTCGATAATTTTTTACGGCCCTGCCGGTACGGGAAAAACCACGCTGGCACGCATTATTGCCACGCAAACTAAGGCTCACTTTACCGAAGTTTCTGCCATCAGTGGGGGAGTAAGCGATTTGCGTCGGGTCATTGACGAGGCCACCAAGCGCCTAACGCTTCAAAATATGCGCACCATTTTATTCATTGACGAGATACATCGTTTCTCTCGTTCACAGCAAGATGCTCTGCTCCATGCGGTCGAGGATCGTGTGGTCATTCTTATCGGAGCCACCACAGAAAATCCGTTCTTTGAAGTTAACAGTGCGCTTATTTCTCGCTCTCGTGTTATAGAGTTCAAAGCACTTACCAACGACGATGTGCGAGAACTCATAGTGCGAGCGTGCGCAGATGAACGAGGTCTGGCTGGCAATTATATACTGAGCGAGGCAGCCGCTGGCGCTATCACGATTATGGCTGCTGGAGATGCCCGTGCTGCCCTCACCACGCTTGAACTTGCCGCTCAAATTGCACACACCGCAGATGAACTTACTGATGATGAAAAAGAGGAAGTGGGCGACGCATTGTTGTCCGCCACAGACAACAAGAGCAAAACGCCAAAAGAGCACGACGCTCAAAACGGGCATGATGCTCAAAAGGAGCAACCACGCTACATAACCAGTTTTGTTGTACATGAGGCATCGCCCCATACCGTTTTGCCCTATGACAAAAAAGGCGACACGCACTATGACGTGATAAGCGCCTTTATCAAGTCCATGCGTGGCTCCGATGCAGATGCAGCGGTGTACTGGCTGGCACGCATGCTCGAAGGGGGAGAAGACCCCAAGTTCATTGCTCGTCGTATTTATATTTTTGCGAGTGAGGATATTGGAAATGCCGACCCTCAGGCTTTGCTGGTGGCGCAGGCTGCTTTTAAGGCCACCGAGGTTATTGGGCTTCCCGAGTGTCAGCTTAACTTAAGCCAGGCGGCCATCTATATGGCACTTGCACCAAAATCTAACAGTGCGCTTACCGCTATTTTCTCTGCACGCTCAGAGGTTAAGAAGGGTGGTCTGCGGCCTGTTCCCAATCATTTGCGTGATCGGCATCGGCCGGGTGCAGAGGACTACGGAAAATACCACTATCCTCATAGTGAGAAAAGCGGCTGGACTAACCAACAGTATCTACCCGACGGCTTGTCAAAAGGTGCGTTCTATACGCCGGGCTTACGGGGCTGGGAGGCTTACCGCAGCGAGGCAGCCGAGCGGGATCGCCTCGATGAATCCTCATGCTGACATCTTGATGTTACTGAACGAAGCGTAAAATCTGCTATCATAACCCTATAACACGTAAGACCTTTGTTGAGAGGGGCGTATATGCCTACGTTGACCAGCGAGTTGCTACTCCAAATTGTCCTTGGGGTTTCGGCAGTTCTTATATTTGTACTTATTATTCTTGCGATTCACTTCATTGTTACGGTGCGAAAAGTCAATCGCACTATTGACGATATTGCGCCGACCATCAAAAAGGTCAATGATACCATTGACTCCATTCAGCCTGCTATCCAGCGGGTTGACCCCTTGCTTGAGCGTGTTTCGCTCACGGTAGATGCGGTAAATCTTGAGATTATGCGGGCCGATCAAATACTTGCCGATATCAGCGAGGTTACTGAGGTGGCAAGTGGTGCCGTAGGCAAAGTTGCCGACATTACCGATGCGCCTCTCAGTCTGCTTTCTTCTGCGGGCGAAAAGCTGCGCTCAGTTTTTGGTGTTAAGGGCGACGATAAGCCGTCGGGCAAAAGTGCATCTGACAAGGTAACCAAAGAATTAAAATCGCTTATGAACGATATGGCTTCTGATGCCAAATCTGAGCCTCGTGATAAAACCGCTGAGGCATCTGCACCTGAGAAAGACGTTTTTGAGGAAGTTCTTGGCTTTGCTGCCGACGAGGAGGAGATTGCCTTTCTTGAGAACTCCGAGGAGCTTGAGGAAGAGCAAGCCGACGAGCCAGAAGAACTTGGCGAAGCGGAACCTGCCGACGTTGACCTCGACGAGGACGACCCCGACGAGGACGACCCCGACGAGGAAGACCCCGACGAATCCACTACCACTACTACCACAAGCACGCCAACAAGAATCACCGCAAACCCCGACGACGGCTACTATCTCTACTATACTTCCGACGATAAAATAGTTGGTGCAGACGAGATGCCCGATGGCGAAGGAATGAAAGGCTAGGCTGCAGCTGCGACGAGCCTTTCCGCAACGTTTATGAGAGTTTTGAATGAGCAACAACAATAATCAAACAGCTCACCCCGATCGCGCCCAACGCCTCTTTTTTCAGGTATGGGCAGCCATTGGCATTGCGCTCATCTTGATAGGTTGCGGTTACGTATTTGGACAGGTGTGGACTTCAATTTCCATTATATTGTTTTCTGCATTCCTCGTGTTTGTGCTTCGTGTTCCTGTTGCATGGCTCAATAAAAAAGGCATTCCTCGTGCAGCAGGTGCGGCTCTTTCGTACCTCGGTGCCATCATTATTATCGCCGGCATACTGCTCATTTTTCTCCCTATTCTTATAACGCAGCTTACAAGTTTTATTAACTCGCTTCCGGGTTATGCCGAAAACGCACAGGCGGCATGGGACGCCTTTTACGCAAAGCACCAAGACCTTTTTCAGGATTCCTTTTTTCAACAGTTTGGAAAAGACGTTGGTTCTGAGCTCTCTCGCTGGGCTGCTGCTGCCGCCTCGCAATCTCCGACCATACTCGTTGGTGCAAGCACGCAGGTTATCAACGCTTTGATAGTTACCGGCGTTTCGATTATTGTTGGCTTTTGGGTGCTTAAAGATTTGCCCACGATTAGCCGTGAGATACTTGCGATTGTGGGACCACGCCATGCACAGGACGCTCACGTAATTTCAAATGCTTTTTCGCGGGCATTAGGTGGATATCTGCGTGGCATGGTGGTTGCCAGCTGTTGCACGGGTACGATGGCGGGCATTTTCTACTACGTTATTGGGCTGCCGTATCCAGTGGTGTTGGGCTTGCTTACTGGTCTTATGAACTTTATTCCGTTCCTGGGGCCCTGGATAGCCGGAACTATCGCTGCCTTGCTCGGTTTGTTTATATCTCCCGTTACGGCAATACTTGCTATTGCGCTTACCATTGTTGCTCAGCAAATTACGGACAACTTTATTTCGCCTCGAGTTATGTCGGGAGCGGTTGACTTGCATCCCAGTATGATACTGGTGGTTTTGTTTGCCGGTGCGGCGCTGGGAGGAATATTTGGTTTGCTGTGCGCCGTACCACTTACGGCTGCTGCCAAGGCGATATTCGTCTACTATTTTGAACGAAAAACGGGGAGAACTCTCACGTCGTATACGGGTGCGCTTTTTAAGATAAGGGCAGGATCGGGAGATAAGCTCGACGATGAGCTTGGTGACGCTGCCCCAGCCGCCGCACCTAAGACTCCGGATGCTCCAACCGCTACATCTAAAACTAAGGCTGCCCCAACTGCCAAGCCTACCAAACGTGCACCTAAAAGGAAACCACCGTCTAAGTAACTACATTCCAAATCGGAAAACGAGATAAATCCCCGCAATAACAATAGAAAGTGCCATCAAAGGTGCGCCATATTTGAGGTAGTTAATAAAGGTGATGGGATAGCCTTCTCGTCCAGCAATGCCACTTAGCACCACGTTGGCAGAGGCGCCAATAAGCGTACCGTTGCCACCCAGACAGGCTCCCAAAGACAACGCCCACCACAGCGGTGTTACGTCCATGCCACTACCCTGCATGGCAATCAAAACAGGAATCATGGTTGCGGTAAAGGGGATATTATCAAGTATTGCCGAGATAACCGCCGAAGCCACAAGAATAACGAGCATGGCAACAATGAGTTTTCCTGCGGTAGCTTCAACGAGGAAGTTTGCGAGCATCATAATAACGCCTGTTTCGGCCATGGCGCCCACAACTACAAAAAGACCAACAAAAAAACCAATGGTTGTCCACTCGACATCCAGCAGCGTTTCTTCAATATCTTGTCTGCCAATAAATATCATTACGGTCGCTGCCGCAAGCGCAATTACCGCACTTTCAAGATGCAAAAAGCCGTGCAGCATAAAGGCAACAGCAACAAGCACAATCATCACGATACTTTTTATAAAGAGGCTCTTTGAAATGATGGCTTCGCTCTCATCGAGCTCCATAATCGCAGCCATATTCTCGGGGGAAGCAACCAGCGTTTTCTTAAAGATAAAACGAAAGCACACCAAAGTAACAAGAAGAATAGCTACGGCGATGGGGCCGTCAACCAAGATGAAGTCAAGGAAACTCAATCCCGCCTGCGAGCCAATCATTATATTAGGAGGATCGCCAATGAGCGTTGCCGTGCCACCAATGTTTGAGGCGATAATCTGCGTAATGATAAAAGGCACGGGGTTGAGATGGAGCTCTCGGCATATCATAAAAATCATGGGTCCAATGAGCAATACAGTGGTGACGTTATCAAGAAATGCCGAAAGCACGGCGGTGATTATGCTCAAAGACACCATAATGCGCCACGGGTCGCCTTTTGCCAGCTTAGCGGCTTTTATCGCAATGTATTCAAATAGCCCACTACGCTTTGCCACCGCCACAAAGAGCATCATGCCCACGAGTACGCCAATGGTGTTGAAGTCAATGTGATGCAAGCTCGCCTCAAAAGGCAAGATGCCCGATGCCAAGACAATCACGGCACCAAACAACGCAGCAAGTGTGCGGTGTACGACCTCAGAAACAATGAGAACCATAACACCAGCAAAAATTACTATTGATGCAACTTGGACAACACTCACAGGAACCTCACCAAAAACGCCCTACAAAATCGAAAATATCTTGTTGTAGCTTACCAAAACAATTCGCAAAAACAGCTACACGCAACTTGCAAGCTACGTGTAGCTGTCAAGAACAGAAATAAAGCGGCTACTTATTGCCCTCTTCACGTCGTGCCTGATACTCAGCAATGAGTTTCTTAGACACGTCGCCTGGGACTTCCTCGTAGCCTTCAAGCTCAAGCGTGTAGGTGCCAATGCCACGCGTCATCGAGCGGAGGTCACGTGCGTAGGTAACAACTTCTTTGTAGGGAACACGTGCCTTAACAACCGTGCGCCCCGTGTCATTGGTTGACATGCCAGCAACTCTGCCACGTCGAGTAGAAAAATCACCCATGATGGTACCGGCGTATTCCTCAGTTACCGTAACCTCAACATTTGCCATGGGCTCAAGCAGGTAGACATCAGCCTTATCGCAGGCATTTCTAAACGCTAGGCGACCTGCTTGCTTAAACGCCATTTCGTTAGAATCAACTGAGTGGTATGAGCCGTCATAGACCGCAGCTTTCAAGTCAACAAAGGGGTCATCGGTCAAATAGCCCTCAACCATGGCTTCTTTTATGCCCTTGTCTACCGCCGGGATAAGGCCACGGGGGATACGTCCGCCTACTACCTCGTCCAAGAACTCATAGCCGCCACCCGGATTAGGCTCAAGGCGCACCCAGCAGTCGCCAAACTGTCCGGCACCACCGGTTTGCTTCTTGTGACGACCCTGCGCTTCAGATTTCTTGCGAATGGTTTCACGATAGGGAACTTTGACCTCTAGCAACTTAGCTTCAATACCCGTGCGCTCTTTTAGCCTCGACAAAATCAAATCAACGGCGCCTTCACCCAGCGTGGTAAGCAGCGTTTGATGGGTTTGAGGGTCACGGTGCAGGGTAATGCACGGATCAATCTCGGCAGTCTTTGCAAGAAAATCGCCGAGCTTATCGTCATCTTTTTTATTGGCAGCTTCGATGGCAACGGGATACAACGGTTTGGGGAAGGGGAGCGGAGCAATTTTGACATTGCCCGAAACCGAAAGCGTGTCGCCCGTGTGTGCCTCGGTAAGTTTGGGGATAACCACAATGTCGCCAGCTCGAGCGCACTTAACGTCCTCGGTTTCTTTTCCGCACATAACATAGATATGAGCAATGCGGTCTTTTTTGCCCGTGGTTCCGTTGATAAGCTCTTGCCCGGGTTCGATAACGCCACTCAAGACCTTAATGAAACTCAGGCGACCAACAAAGGCATCAGAAAGCGTCTTAAATACAAAGAAGGCAGGTTCGCCACTTTCGTCAATGGTAAGTTTCTCGCCGTCAAGCGCAAAAATGGGGCCGTGTGCCGTTGGTTCAGGGAAGTAGGTGATAATGTCATCTAAAATACCTTCAACACCTTGCTCAACCAGCGTCGAACCTACAAATACGGGGATAAAAATCTCTTGTGCGATAGCCTTGCCCAGCAAGCTTTCCAGCTCCTCTTGGGTTAGCTGCTCCTCGCCATCAAGGTATTTGAGCATGAGCTCATCGTCTGCCTCTGCGACCAAATCGCAGAGTTTGTCGCGCGCTGCCTGGGCAGCCTCAAGGTATTCAGCGGGAATATCCTCAACGGTTTCTTTGCCGTCGGCGTGATAGTGCGCCTTCATGCGAATGATGTCGATAACACCCTTGAAGTCTTTATCAACGCCAATGGGAATGGTAACGGCGCCAACACGATGTCCAAACTGCTCAACCAGCGTGTTCATGGCAGCATCATAATTGGCGTGCTCACGGTCGATGTGGTTGATAAAGAAGGCACGGCACAGATGCTCGCGGTCTGCCTCCTCCCAAAACTTTACGGTGTTTACCTGCGGGCCAGCAACGGCATCAACAATAAACAGCGCCATCTCGGCAGCCTCCATGGCAGCAATGGTGTCGCCCATGAAGTCGTCTGCACCCGAGGTATCCAGCAGATTTATCTTAAAATCCTTATAGTGAATGGGCGCTAACGCCGCTGAGATAGTAAAGCCACGTTTGATTTCGTCGGGGTCGTAGTCGAGGTTTGACTTTCCGTCATGCGTTGTGCCCAGACGAGTTGTTTTTCCGGTGAGGTGCAGCATTGCCTCAGCAAATGAGGTTTTACCTGCGCCGTCTTGCCCAACTAAGACGATGTTACGAACCTGTTCTGTACTCGGAGCTGCCACGTTGTCACTCTCCTTAACCTAGTTGTTGCCTTGCGAACCAGCATTGTTGCCTTGCAAGCCAGCATTTTGTGCCCACCTTATGTTCTTGCGTGCGTTCTTGGAACGTCCTTGCGTACAACACATAATGCTGGCGAATATATAAGAAAACAACTATAACAAAAAAGTCGCTGCAAAGAAGCCTCGTTTTGGTATTCGTACGAACCGGTTTTTTTGTCTGAGGACAGACTTTATGATGAGAGCGAGCCCGCCTATTCTCTGTCTTTCCACTTCAAAAAGAAGTGTTGAAAAACTCCTGTTCCTGAACCTGCAGACAATACTTTTGCAGGTAAATGAGGTATAATTAGGTAATATCGCTGTAAAAAAATGAGTGAGGTTTTATGGTTTTAGAGAACAAATTAGGCATAACTGATTCAGCTGAGCTTGCCCGTGCAGAAGAAAAAATGAGCAAAACTAAAGCGCTTGAATTATTTGAATCAGGGCTACTTGATACGTTTGAAATAGGAACTTTTGAAGGACTTGCAAGTATTCATAGATACCTGTTTGACGAAGTTTATTCATTTGCCGGCAAAGAGCGTAATAAAAACATTGCAAAAGACAACTTTCAGTTTGCGCCGCTCATGTATCTTGACGCTTCCCTTGAGTATGTTTCTAAAATGCCGCAGTCAAGTTTTGATGAAATTATTGAAAAATATGTAAATATGAATGTGGCGCACCCCTTTTGTGAGGGCAATGGTCGCAGTACAAGAATATGGCTCGATTTAATTTTGAAAAATGAGCTAGGGCAAGTTGTTGACTGGAGCCAGGTTGATAAAGAAGATTACTTGCTCGCAATGCAACGTAGTCCGGTAAGAGATATAGAAATAAAAGTCTTACTCAAAGACGCCCTGACTAACAAAATCGATGATAGAGAAATGTATATGAAAGGCATCGACGCAAGCTACCGATACGAGGATTTATACGCTTTCAAAACAGAAGACTTGGCCTTACAGCCTCAAGAAAAGCTAGAGAGGTGAAAGACGCCAGTTAAAATCGAACCGGCTCTTTTTGGTACCTCACAACAGGCAAGCCGTACACAGCTTGCCTGTTGCGAATGCCTTACTCAGTTAGTCTTGCGATGCGCCGCAGTCAGGACAAAACTTTGATCCTGCCTTTAAGTCGTTACCACAGCCCTTACAAGGAACATTTTTTGCCGATTTGGCTGCCTTTTGCGTAGCGTTTGTAGCCTCAGCGTTAGCTGCCGCAGGCGCTGGATAAGCTGCATAGGGTTGGGGAGCAACAGGTGCAAATCCACCAAGCATACTTCCGCCACCGGCAAGCATTTGAATATCATTACCTATTTCTTTTGGAAGCTGCGCTTGCTGTATCGCACCAATGGCACCTGTAACAACTGGAATAAGACATAAAAACCAGCCTGCTACTAAAGCCACAATTTTCCACGTCCAGTCCGCATCAGAAAAGTTGACACTCATGTTTCCACCTTGTGGCATTATATTGGCTCGCACCCCAAGGCCTAAGCCAATGTACTGCTGGATACCGCCCTCTCCCTTCTTGAAACTAATTGAGGTTCCTGCGCCCATGGGCATAGCCGCTACAGTAAATCCTTTAGCTTGATACATTTGGGCTATTTTTCCAACCAACTCGTTCATGTCAAAATCTGGTGCAACCGTAAACATTCTCGTTTCTGCCATTTTCAACTTCCTTTCCATCTAGTTTATCTGTAAAAAAGCCAGATTGTTCGACAGCAATCTGACAACGTACACAACAAAAAAAAGTGAAACCAAAACAAAAAAGTAGACCGTTTCTACTTTGTTGCTGAGCTGCTTTGTTAAAAGATTCTTGTGAGAAACGTAGAGCAACGTTGGCAGTACGGTAAAAAACAGAGGGTGATACTTAAAGGCTGTTCCTAAATCAAGGGATAGCACTGAGAGGTGAGCACGTGTTACGCCACAACCCAAACAAGGTATATGAAAAAAATAGTTGAGAGGGCATCTGTAGACATACAACAGTAGGAGTGCTGCTAAAAGCACTATCACGTGTATTAGCAAAAACCTTTTAACATCGACTGACCTGTGCATACACCATCCACCGTTAAGGCCTGCAAAAAGTACATTGTACGGGGGGGGGGGGGGTCAAGGGCCAATTTGGAGGGAGGGGTTTGGGGTGCTAAATATGAATAAAGGGGGCGCGATTTTCCACACTTCCCTCAAACCTTAAGCCTTATCTGTGACAAAATCGTACCATCTCTTTTCTATCGCACTTTCAAAAGGCGATGGCACGCTTTACATCAACGAAATGACCAAAAGAACCAAGTGCATTTGCCTTACCCTAGCTCTCAACCTAAGAGTTTTCTTTGTTATAATTTACGCTTAAATTTATGCTATAATAGAGGCGCTAAAATTAGAGCAAACGTAGAATTGCTGTCGAGAAAAAGAAAAGGAGCAAACCATGTTAACGGTAAGCGCATCAGAGGCACGTGCCAATTTTTCAAAACTTGGCGAGGAAGTCTCTCGCACCAAGCAACCTATCACGGTGTTCAAAAACAGCAAACCGTGGCTGGTAATAGCACCTGCGCAAGATAAGCAAGAAAAAGAAATTTCTGTTGATTTAGACGCAGCGCGCAAATTGACCTTAGAAGAGAAAACCCTGCTTTCTGCAACAAACGAGTTTGTAGAGGAGTACCGCGATGTTTTTGAGGTGCTAGCGCAATGAGTACGATACCGCTCTCAAAAGTATTTGTTCTAGTGGGTCAATAGTGGGTCAATAGGGGACGGTTCGATTTTGTCACACACTATTTTAATATGTGACAAATCGTACCGTCCCTTTTCGCATTCCTTTTCGCATTCCTTTTCGCATTTTCGCAAACAACACGCAGCTTATTTTGCTCTTAGTCTATAATGTCAAGGTTACTAACATTTAGACATCTTTTGTGCGTGCCAAAAGGTGTATGCTAAAAGATGTTTACCGAAAGGACATGAGCGTGTCACAGGACTACAAAAATACTATGAACCTGCCGCAAACGGAGTTTCCCATGCGGGGCAATTTGCCTACCAATGAGCCGCTGCGCCTCAAAAAATGGAATGAGATGGAGCTGTACCAGCTTATGCTCAAGCATAACGAGGGCAAGGAGCCCTACATTCTCCATGACGGCCCTCCCTATGCAAACGGACCTATCCACATGGGGCATGCATTTAACAAGGTTCTCAAAGACATCATTGTCAAATATAAAACGCAGCGCGGCTTTTATGCTCCGTATGTGCCTGGCTGGGATTGTCACGGTCAGCCCATTGAGCACATGGTTGAAACAACGCTAGGCCCAGAAAAAATGGCAAAAATTGACCAGCCTACCTTGCGCCGTTTGTGCAGAGAATGGGCGGAGAAGTACGTTGCTATTCAGGCAGACGGCTTTAAGCGCCTTGGTGTTTTGGGCGACTGGGACGATCCCTATCTCACCTACACACCCACCTATGAGGCGGGCAATGTCGAGATTTTCAAAGCGCTGTATGACACGGGTGCTATCTATCGGGGGCGTAAGCCAATCCACTGGTGTCATCACTGTCATACTGCCCTTGCAGAGGCTGAGATTGAATACGGCGAGGAAAGCTCACCGTCCATTTATGTTGCCTTTGCGCTTGAGGCCGAGGCGGCACAGAAGCTTCCTTTTTATAAAGCAGCCGAGCAAGCTGGCTTGCCACTCAATATTCTTATCTGGACTACTACGCCGTGGACGCTGCCTGCCAACACGGGCGTAACGGTTGCTCCCGACGCCAAGTATGCGGCACTCATCGTCAACGGCAAGGCCTGCCTTATTGCACGGGAACTCGCAGAAACTGTGGCAGAAGCTCTAGGTCTTGAAAAGCCCGAACTACTTTCGGACGCCACAGGCAGACCAATAACCATAAACGGCAGCGAGCTTTTTGATGCAAGCTATCAGCACCCCATACATGAGAACATGACGGGCAGAATAGTAACGGGCGAGCATGTTGAGCTCTCTACGGGTACTGGTGCGGTTCACACGGCACCGGGGCATGGTCAAGAGGACTACTTGATGGGCGTAAAGTATGAGCTTCCGCTGCTTATGCCCGTTGATGACAACGGCGTTTTTGATACGGGTGGCGGGCCCTTCGAGGGGCTTAACGTCGAGGCAGCAAATCCCGTTATTATCGACTGGCTTGGTGAGCGCAAAACGCTTTTGGCTCAGCAAAAAATTGAACATTCGTACCCGCATTGTTGGCGTTGTCAAAACCCCGTTATTTTTAGAGCGACCGACCAATGGTTTGTTTCTATGGAAAACACAAACCTGCGTGATAATGCGCTCAATCAAACGGGTGTAATTACCTGGTATCCAAGTTGGGCAGTCAACCGTATGCAGTCGATGCTTGAGGGTCGTCCCGACTGGTGCATCTCTCGCCAGCGTTCGTGGGGCGTGCCTATTCCCGTGTTCAAATGTGAAAAATGCTCGGCAACCGTGGCAAATGCAGAAACCTTTGATGCGGTTATTGAACTTTTTAATACCGAGGGTGCGGATGCCTGGTTTACGCGCAATCCCAGTGAGTATTTACCCAAGGGCATTGCCTGTGAGGTTTGCGGCTCAACAGAGCTGCTCCCCGAAAAAGATATTTTAGACGTGTGGTGGGAAAGCGGCGTGTCGCACACCAGCGTGCTTGATAAGCGCCCGCAACTCCAGCGTCCCGCCGACTTATATCTCGAAGGCTCAGACCAGCACCGTGGGTGGTTCCAGTCCTCACTTTTAACGAGCGTTGGGGCCTATGGCAGCGCTCCCTTCAAGGGAATTATGAGCTGCGGGTTTGTGGTTGACGGCGACGGCAACAAGATGTCAAAATCACGGGGCAACGTGGTTGACCCGCTTGAGGTGGTTGAGAAATATGGAGCCGATGTGTTGCGCCTGTGGGTTGGTTCGATCGACCACAGCCAAGACGTTGGCATCGACGACGAAATTATCCAGCGCACCTCTGAGGCTTACCGCCGTATTCGCAATAGCTTTAGGTTCCTGCTGTCAAACCTCAGTGATTTTTCTTGGAGTGAGGATGTTGTTTCTGCCGATGAGCTTGAGCCGCTTGATTGTTGGGCTCTCGTGCGGGTGATGCGTCTTACCGAGAAGGTCACCGAGGCGTATGAGAGTCTGCGTTTTCATGCAGCGTTTCACGCCATCTATGACTACCTTGTTACCGATTTGTCTGCCATCTATCTTGATGTCTTAAAAGATCGTCTTTATTCTGATGAGGCAAAAAGCGTGCAGCGGCGTGCGGCGCAAACGGTGCTCGTCAACATATTGGAGGCGTTGGTGCGCTTGCTTGCTCCTATTTTGACCTTTACCTGCGATGAAGTGTGGGAGTTTTATCCGCAAGGTCTGCGCACCGAGGAGCACGCACAGGCTGTTGTGTTGTCTGGTTGGCCTGCGCCTGAGGATTTTGCCCCAGCGCTGTCGCCTGAAAAAATCGAGGTCATCGAGCGAGATTTTGAGAGCATTCTTGCCGTGCGTGAAGTTGCTACTAAGGCGCTCGAGGCGGCTCGCAATGACAAAGTTATTGGCAAAAGCCAAGAGGCAGCCCTGCACATAACACTTGATTCTGATGCGCACGCTGTTTTGAGCGCCCAGGCAGCTGGCGTACTTGAAGAACTCTTTATAGTAGCCGCTGTTGAGCTTAAGGTAGGGGAGGAAAACTGCGAGATTGCTGTCGAGGTTTCCCAGGCCTCTGGTGAGAAGTGCCCTCGTTGTTGGAATATCCGGGAGTTGGGCGCAAATGCTGCGTTCCCTGAGTTGTGCGAGCGCTGTGCAGCGGTACTCGGCAAACGTGCCGACTGACTACTGCCGAGTGACGACTGCCGGGCAGCGACTACCGAGTGACGATTGTCGGGTAACGACTACCGGGTAATGACTACCGGGCAACGGCTAAAGAGTGATGACCAAAGAGCAATGACCAAAGAGCAGCGACCTAATAATGAAAGAGCCAAGCGATGAAAAAGCGTTTTTTGCGCAGCACCTCAGTTGTTTTATTTGTGGCCCTAGTTGCCGCTCTGTTGCTTGCCGACCGCATTACCAAAATACTTGCCGTTGAGCACTTGAGTGACGGCAAGGCCATTGCGTTTATTCCCCATGTTTTAGACTTTGTGCTGGTGTTCAATAAGGGTGCTGCCTTTGGCATGATGGAGGGCGCAACGCTTCTCTTTACGGTGATAGCCTTTGCCGTGAGTTTTGGTTTGCTGCTGTATCTGTTGCTGACAAAATCTCATGCGGTGCTTGAGCTTCTGGGCATTTCTCTGATCGCGGCTGGTGCGCTGGGCAATGCTATTGACCGAATTCGTTTTGGAGAGGTCACCGACTTTATTCATACGCTCTTTATTGAGTTTCCGGTGTTTAATGTTGCAGATTCCTGCGTAACGGTGGGCGCAATTTTACTGGCGTTTTATATTCTCGGTTCTGAGTTTTTTAAGCCAGCGGCAAGCTCGAAGGTTGAGGCCAAGGTTTCTGCCAAAGCTTCCAGCACTTCCTCCAGCACTCCCAAAGAAGACAGCGATGCCTGAGTATTTCCATACGGTAGGCGCACAAGAACACGGTATGCGTCTTGACGCTTTGCTCGCCACGCTTGACGGACTAGCCAGCCGAAGCGAAGCAGTGCGGCTTATTGAGGCAGGGGAGGTTTCTCTTAACAACAACCCCCTCACCGAAAAAAAATATCTGGTTGCCGAGGGCGAGGAGCTGAGCTACCAGATAGATGTCAAGCAACCAATTATGTTGCAAGGCGAGGATATTGAGCTGGATATTCGCTATGAAGACGACGACCTTATCGTATTGAGCAAGCAGGCAGATTTGGTGGTGCACCCTGCTGGCAGTTACTTCTCTGGCACGCTGGTCAATGCGTTGATTGCACACTGCGGCTATGATAATCTTGCGCTTTTGCAAGGCGATGACCGGCCGGGCATTGTGCATCGACTCGACAAAGACACCACGGGGCTTATGCTGGCGGCAAAGCGTCAGGCAGCAGGGCTCACCTTACAAGAGGGTATTCGTGCCAAAGAGGTCAAGCGGCACTACCTTGCTCTGGTTCATGGCATTATCGCTCCAGACACGGGGCTTATCGACGCACCGCTTACCCGGGGCACGTTTGAGAGGCAAAAAATTGTTGTAGGGCAAGGCCCCCGTGCGCGCGAAAGCATTACCAGCTTTACCGTTCTTGAGCGCTTTGATGCTGGCCCCCATGACGACGGTTACACGCTTATAGAATGTGAGCTTCACACGGGCAGAACGCATCAAATTCGTGCGCACGCCGAGTATATCGGTCATGCCTGTGTGGGCGACCCGGTGTACGGTGCGCAAAACCGTCCCAAGGCTCAACGAGGGCTCAATCGGCAGTTCTTGCATTCATGGCATCTGAGCTTCCAGCACCCTTCCACAAAAGAAACCTGTGAGTTTTTTGATATCTTACCAGCCGATTTAGCTCAGGTTTTGGACGAGCTGGAGCCCTTATCACGAGGACGCACCGCAGCTTCTAACCGTGTTTTTGAGGTGCTTTCAAACTCACTGGAAAAACCCTCAGAAAAAAAATAAAAGAAATAGCAAAACGCCCCTTGTGTTAAAAGGCATAAAGCCCTATAGTCTGCATTATGTGTCTGTACTACCGTGGTGTGTTTATAACAACGAATGGAGGATAGTATGAACGAGAAAGAGATTCGTCAAATTGCTGAGCAGGTCGCCGATATCTTAAAAGACGATCCCGAGATGGTCGACCGTTTCAAAAGTCATCCCCATGAATCTATTGAGGATATTTCTGGAATCAGCGGTATTCCGCTTCCTGATATGGGAAGCATTCTTGCCTTGCTGCTTGGCGGCGGAGGTGGCGGCAATGCTTTGCTGGGAAGCCTTCTTGGTACGCTTACGGGAGGCAGCAAGACCAATGCTGGTCACCCCAATGTCATTGGCGATTTGATTGGCAGTGTTTTGGGCGGCGGCGGTTCATCGGCGAGCAAAAGTGCTTCACCCGATTTGATGGGTACGCTTATCACCGGTTTCTTGGGTGGCGGCAAGGGTGGTTCTGCTCCAGCAAAGGCTGCTCCTAAACGAGCCGCAAAAGCTGTTGTTGAAGAAGAAGAGGAAGAAGAGGCCGGTGGCGGCAATCTCCTCGGCGCTCTCGGTGGTTTATTGGGAGGCGGACAAGCGGCTCCTGCACCTAAATCTAAGGCCAAAGAAAAAGAGGAAGAGGGCGGCGGAATGCTGGACGCTCTTGGTGGCGTATTAGACGGCAAGGGAATTGACGTTGGCGATATTGTCGGCGGTTTGTTGGGCGGAAAGAAATAGTTCGAGAACAGCTTGAACTAAGCGAGAAAGAAGGAAGAATATGGCTGAAATAAAAAGATACGAAAGACCAAGTGGCAATCCTACCACGTTCAGGGCACTTGCAATCGTGCTTTGGGTACTTGGTATAGCTGCTGAGGTAGTGGGTATTCTCATTTTGCTGAGAGTGCTTATGCCAAATGTAGAAAACTACATCTGGTTTATTGTTGCTGCTTTGATAATCGACCTTATCCTCGTAGTAGCCGGTTCGTTTTTGTGGAAGCGAGCCAACAAAATTGACCCTCCTTCGGAGAAAAACAAGGTCGAGTTCTTTATCAAAACGCAGCTTGGGGCTATCATTGCGGTTATCGCATTTTTCCCCATTCTTATCTTGCTGCTTACCGACAAAAACCTCGACGGCAGAGCCAAAGCTTTGGTTTCTATTCTTGCAGCGGTGTGCCTGGCAGCTGCTGTTGGTCTGAGTGCCGACTGGAACCCTGTTTCTGCAGAGGATCTTGAGCTTCTTAAATCAAATACGCAGCAAAGTGATTTTGGCACCGGTAATGCTCGTTGGACTTCTGGTTCTGGCGAGGTGTATCACACCTGGGCTGAGTGTTCTGCACTCAACAGAATTGGTGCAGGAAATCTTGCCGAGGGCGATGTTGACGGCGCTTTTGCTGCCAAGAAGGTTCGTCTTTGTGCATACTGCGCCAAGCATTTTGACATCTACAATGCTGGTGTAGTTGGCTTTGACCCCGATGCGCTTGCAGATGGCGCAGCTGCTGCTGCCGATGCCGCGGGTGATGCCGCAGATGCCGCTGGCGACGCTGCCGAGGATTTAGCTGAGGCTGCGTAAACACAAACTGCACTGTTTTGAGTAAGGCGGGTATAAAAAATCTAGGTAAAAAGGGTCAGCATGGCCCTTTTTACTATTCTGTGAAAAAAATAACAAAGTATGCTTGTGCAAAGGAACATAAAGCCCTATACTTCAATCAAAGTCGTATGCATGAGCATACGGTGGTATTGTATTGGCCCCGGACAGATTTTTTGTAAGCCCACGACGTATGTTTGAGAACGGCATGGTAACTGGGTTAGGACGGGGCCCCGTAGTTGGAAGGGGCCACCTTTGAGTGACATCAAGAACCCGTCGGTAATTGAGCTGAGCGACATCGATGACGCGCAGCTAAACGAACTTATCGACAACACCATCAGCGATTTTGATGAAGGCGACTTGGTAACAGGCGTTGTTGTTAAAATCGAGCACGATGAAGTGCTTCTCGACATTGGCTTTAAGTCTGAGGGCGTAATTCCATCGCGCGAGCTTTCGATTCGCAAAGACGCTGATCCGTCAGAGATTGTTTCTGTTGACGAAAAAATTGAAGCCCTCGTGCTTCAAAAAGAGGACAAGGACGGACGTCTTATCCTTTCTAAAAAGCGTGCTGAATACGAGCGTGCCTGGATTGACATTGAGCAGAAGTTCAATGAGGGCGAAAACGTAATCGGCGAGGTTATCGAGGTCGTTAAAGGCGGTCTTATCCTCGATATCGGCCTGCGTGGCTTCTTGCCCGCTTCGCTCGTTGACTTGCGTCGTGTTAAGGATTTGGAATCCTTTACGGGCGAGCAAATTGAAGCTCGTGTTATTGAAATGGATCGCAATCGCAACAACGTCGTGCTTTCGCGTCGTGTTGTGCTTGAGGAAGGCCGCAAAAACGAGCGTTCCGAAATACTTGAAAAACTTACCAAGGGCATGCGCCTTAAAGGTGCCGTGTCCTCGATTGTTGAGTTTGGTGCCTTTGTTGACCTTGGTGGCATTGACGGTCTGGTACACATCAGCGAGCTGTCGTGGAACCACGTAACCCACCCCTCAGAGGTAGTAAAAGTTGGCGATGAGGTTGAGGTTGAGGTGCTTGACGTTGATATGAGACGTGAGCGTATCTCGCTGGGCCTTAAGCAAACCACCGAGGATCCATGGCGTCAGCTGGTTAAGAATTATCCTGTGGGGGCAATTCTTGAGGGCAAGGTCACCAAGCTTCTCACCTTTGGTGCCTTTGTTGAGCTGGGCGATACCGTTGAGGGTCTTGTTCATATTTCTGAGATGGCTGCACGTCATATTATTGCTCCGGCACAGGTTGTCCACGTGGGCGATGAGGTACACGTAAAAGTCATAGACATTGACGAGGAGCGCCGCCGCATTTCGCTTTCTATGAAAGCTGCGGCTGAGACGCTGGGCATCGAGATTGAGATTGCCGAGCCCGACCCCTCTATGCTTAAGCCAAAAGACGGACGAACTCGTCGAGGCGAAAGTGTTGAGGAGGCTTTTGAGGAGGGCGAGGCTGCCATAGCTGCTGAGGCTGGCGAGAGCCTTGAGGCTGTTGAGGCTTCTGAGGACACCCCTGTAGACGAAGCTGCCGCTGAGCTTTCTGAGGATGCTACTGAGGTTGTTGAAGATGCTGTCGAGGACGCTGTCGAGGCGGCTGCAGAGATAACCGAAGAAGTTGCAGAGGTTATTGAAGAAGCTGCCGAAGTAGTCGACGAGGCTGCCGAGGAAAAATAGGCACGTTGTTTGAGTAAAAGATTTAGAACCGCCGCCGCTTAAGCGGCGGCGGTTCTTTCATTAAACAGAGATACCAAAAAAAAGGACAGATGGCTACCCAAGAAATGACTGCACAAGAAAACATACGAAACTTTTCCATCATTGCACACATCGACCACGGAAAATCAACTCTGGCCGACCGTATGCTCGAGTTTACCCATACCGTTTCTGAGCGAGATATGGTTGAGCAGGTTTTGGACTCTATGGACATCGAGCGTGAGCGGGGCATTACCATCAAGTCGCAAGCTGTATGTGTGTCATATACGGCGCGCGACGGGCAAATCTATCAGTTTAATCTCATTGACACACCCGGGCACGTTGACTTTACCTATGAGGTTTCTCGCTCACTTGCCGCCTGCGAAGGTGCGGTGTTGGTGGTGGATTCCACGCAAGGTGTCGAGGCACAAACCATTGCAAACGCCCTTATGGCGATGAACGCCAAGCTCGAGATTATTCCGCTGATTAACAAAATTGACCTGCCCGCCACCGACCCCGAGCGGGTGCGTGCAGAAATTGAGGAAGGGCTTGCGCTTCCGGCAGATGATGCCATACTTGCCTCGGGAAAAACGGGGGAGGGCATCGAGGATTTGCTCGAGGCGATATGCCAGCATATTCCCGCACCTACAGGCGACCCAAACGCACCGCTCAAGGCTCTCATTTTTGACTCATATTTTGATGCCTACCGAGGCGTTATTGCGCTGGTTCGCATAGTAGATGGTGTGCTAGAAAAAAACGCTCAAGTAACCTTTATGGCTAATAAAATTACTACTCAAGTTGAGGAAGTAGGCATTCGCCGTCCTGCCAACACGCCGGTTGAAAGCCTGAGCGCTGGTGAGGTTGGTTATTTGGTAACGGGACTCAAAGACCCCAAAGATGTTAAGGTGGGCGATACGGTAACGCTTGCCCGTGGGGGAGCGAGCGAGCCCTTGTCTGGTTATCGTGAGGTAAAGCCTATGGTGTACACAGGTTTGTATCCCATAGACGGCGACCAATACCCCGATTTGCGTGATGCGCTTGATAAGCTTTCCCTCAATGACCCCGCCTTGATTTATGAACCAGAAACAAGCCACGCTTTAGGCTTTGGATTTCGTGTTGGTTTCTTGGGGCTTTTGCACATGGAGGTTATCAAGGAGCGTTTGGAGCGTGAGTTTGACCTTGATTTGCTCGCCACGGCACCAAGCGTTGAGTACCATGTTTACACCACAAAAGGTGAGGTACTTTCCATTCACTCGCCGCAAGATATGCCCGATGCCACTTTAATTGAGCGCATTGAGGAGCCGTATTTAGATGCCACAATTCTCATTCCTCCTGATTACGTAGGTGCGGTTATGGACTTAAGCGTTGGGCGGCGAGGGATTTTTGACAATATGCAATACCTCTCGCAAAATACCGTTGAGATGAAATGGGCCATTCCCTTAAGTGAGCTTATCATGGACTATTTTGACCAGCTTAAAAGTCGCACACGTGGTTATGCTTCTTTAGATTATGAATTTTCTGAATATCGAGCCTCCGAGTTAGTCAAGCTTGACATACTGCTCTCGGGCAAGCCGGTGGACGCTCTCAGTTTTATTGTTCACAAAGACAAGGCCTACGACCGAGGCGATATTCTCACCAAAAAACTGAAAGAAATTATTCCGAGACAGATGTTTGAAGTGCCCATTCAGGCAGCTATTGGCAGCCGTATTTTGGCACGCACTACCGTAAAGGCTCGCCGCAAAGACGTGTTGGCAAAGTGCTATGGCGGTGACATTACTCGCAAGCGCAAACTGCTTGAAAAACAAAAGGCGGGCAAAAAACGTATGAAAAGTATTGGAAGCGTTGAAGTGCCGCAAGAGGCCTTTATGGCAATTCTCAAAGTTGACGAGTAGTCAGTCGAACAGCACCGTTACCTGATAAGAACTTTTAGATGAACAAGCAATTTTCTTTAGATACGTTTTTTGCCTCAAAACCCGTCATGCTTGCACCGATGGCAGGAGTCAATGATCCCGTGTTTCGCTCTCTCTGCAAACGCAAAGGGGCGGCACTTACCTACACCGAGATGATAAGTGCAAAGGGGCTTTCGTACGGCAACCTCAAAACGGAAACTATGTTGGCGTATCTTGATGAGGAAGTGCCGTTTGCTGTTCAGCTGTTTGGTACTGAGCCAGAAACGATGGCAGCGATGGCAACTGAGCTTGAGGAGCGCTTGGGTGATAAGCTTGCGCTCATAGACGTAAACATGGGGTGCCCAGCTCGAAAGGTTGCCAACAAGGGAGGTGGGGCTGCCTTAATGAGTGAGCCAAAGCTTGCCTTTGCAATCCTTGCTGCGATTGTAGCTGCCGTGCACGTGCCCGTAACGGTCAAGTTTCGCAAGGGCTTTGAGCTTTCTGACAACTCTGCGGTTGAGTTTGCGCGCGGTGCGCAAGCTGCCGGGGTCGCAGCGGTTGCCGTGCATGGGCGCACCGCGCGCCAGTACTACCACGGTGAGGCTGACCGCTCAATCATCGAGCAGGTGGTAGCCGCCGTAGACATTCCCGTTATTGCCAGCGGCGACGTGTACACTCCTGCCGACATTGCCGATTATTTTGACAGTGGCGCCACAGGCGTTATGGTGGCACGGGGAGCGCAGGGCAATCCGTGGATATTTGAGCAGTGGGCTGAGCAGTGGGCTGAGCAGAGGGCTGAGCAGTGGGCAAACGGGCACACCAATGAGCCTTCGCTCAAACAACGCATGGAGGTTGCTTGGGAGCACGCTTGCAAGCTCGCCGAGTTTGACCCGCAAAAACTCGTAAGTATGCGGCGGCATTTTGCGTGGTATTTTAAGGGAGTGCCCCATGCGGCAAGCCTGCGGAGAAAACTTACCAGCTGCGTAAAGCTGGAGGATTACAAGGAGCTGCTCGAGCTTCTCGAACAAGCGCAAAACGACACTGAGCAGGTGGTTCGTCATGCTTGAAAACAACGAAAAACTACCCGCTATCCCTAAGCTCAGTTCTCAACACGCAGAGCTGTATGAGCCGTATCGTGCGCTCTACATTCACATTCCCTTTTGCAAACAACGCTGCACGTATTGCGACTTCAAAACTGAGGCTTTGCCCAGCGACGATTTGGCCATAGAAAGCTACCTTGAGCAAACTATCAGAGAAATACGCACTGCCTCAAAAAACAGCTTGCTCGGCAGCATAGAAAGTATCTATATTGGCGGCGGCACGCCTACGTTCATAGGGGCAAAGCACCTTGTTAATCTCATCTACACTATTTCGCTCTCTGTGAACCTTAAGCCAACCACCGAGTTTACGCTTGAAGCCAATCCAGATTCCATCACTCCGGCTTTGGTGCGAGATGTTTTTGCGCTGGGAGTTAATCGTTTTTCGCTCGGCGTGCAAAGTTTTGTGGACAAGGAGCTTGGCGCTTTGGGGCGCGTCCATACTGCCAAGCAAGCCCACGGTGCCATAGAAACTATTTTGGAGCGATGTGAGAATGTTTCAGTCGATCTTATGTGTGGCATTCCCGTACAAGACCTCGCCAGCTGGTCTTTTTCGCTCGAACAAGCACTTACGCATCAGTTGACGCACCTGAGTATCTATCCGCTTACTGTCGAAGAAGGCACACCGCTTGCCGCTGCGGTTGCCCGAGGTGCTCTGCAGCCTGCCAACGAGGATTTGCAAGCAGACATGATGGTTGCAGCTTCCAAGATGCTTGGCAAGGCTGGGTTTGAGCGCTATGAAGTTGCCTCGTATGCACGCACGGGAGAAAACAAGCAAAACTCAGCAAGCTATCGTTCCAAACACAACACTGCCTATTGGACGGGTGTGCCGTATCTGGGAATAGGGGAGCATGCGGCAAGCATGCGCATCAAGCTCTACGGCGGTGAATGCGCCCGTGAGCGTCTCATGGGTAATACCGTGATAGAAAGCCTTTCGCACAAAGAGGCAGTTTTGGAGGATTTGATGCTTGGTATGCGGCTTGCAGACGGTGTTTTAGCCTCTCGCATTGTAAGCGCAAGCCAAGAACTTCCCGAGCTCACAGGAATTATGGAGGAGCTTCAAGCGCTCATGCTCGTTGAGGAAAAAGCAGGGCGTTTTGTTCCCACCACCCAAGGCTGGCTTCTTGGCAATGAGCTTTTTTCACGCTTTATTCTCTCATAGTTCTCTCATAATTCTCTCATTGCCCCTGTTGGCTCACCCGCATTACACCGTTTTAGTAGTATCGCCCGCCTTTTTATGACTATGACGGTTCAGTGACGATACGGGCATATTCCCTCAAAACAAGCCAAAAATAACTAAAATACTACTACCAAAAAAATCCTGCAATTTGGGTTAGTGTGTGGGTTGTAGCTTGAGTAACAGCAGGAACTGTGGCACGAACAGCGGCACGAACAGCGGCATGAACTGCAGTTTGCGTGCGGCTTGATTGAAGTTTGGCAGTAATTGAGTTGCAGGTAGCTAGAGGAGTTGGAGTAAAGGAGTTTCTACGCTTTCTACGCGCAGACAAAACGTCTTACAGGCACTTATTAGCGAATACATTGAATCTGCTCACCCTGTTGGGTCGAAGCGGCTCGTGAGTCGCTATCTTGTTGACGTGTCTTCTGCGACGGTTCGAAACGAGCTTATGTGGCTTGAGGAGCGCGGTTATCTTATCTCGCCGCACACCTCTGCGGGGCGTGTTCCCACCAATGTTGGTTACCGCTCGTTTGTTAATAGCCTCCTGCTTCACCCAGAAGCTTTGGCAGCTCAAATGTGGCTCGGTGCTACGTGGCAAGAAACTACGCCAGGCTCTATTCCAGCCTCTGTTCCAGGCTCACAGGGTTCTGCTGTTGCAGGGCGTTCTGCCGTTGCTGGACGCTCCGGTGTTGCCAAAGATCCTCTGCCCATCGCTCGAAAAAGAAGCTTTGCGAGCGAGGAGCCTGTCGAGCAGATGCGACTTATTACCGAAACGCTTGCCTTTCTCTCAGACTTTGTGGGTTGTTTGGCGGTGGCATGGATTCCACGGGTAAGTTCTACGGTGCTTCACCGTGGTTTGCCCACGCTGATGACGCAGCCAGAGTTTCGTGAAACGAGCGCAGCGCTTCCGCTCATTCAGCTGCTCGAAAGTCAAGGAGACCTCCTCAGCATTCTTAAAGAGGTTCAGAGCATGCCCGGCTTGCACATTCGCATAGGAACAGAACACGCAGACGCACAGCTTTACGCTTTTTCTATGGTGGCTTCCCGTGCGTCGCTGCCCGACTCAACCGGCGTTATTGCACTTTTTGGCTCAACCAGAATGGACTATCGCAAGGCAATAAGCGCCCTGAACGCAGTTGTTATTGACTGGGAGAAAAACTAAACTAATGACAGACTATTTGAACACCACCGAATAAATACACCGAGGAAAGGGAACTGTTGGCTACCGATTTTTACGAATTATTAGGCGTTTCTAAAGAAGCAAGTGACGCTGACATAAAAAAAGCCTTTTACAAAAAGGCTCGTGAGTTGCACCCCGATGTTAATAAAGCACCGGATGCTGAGGAGCGTTTTAAGGAGCTTAACCAAGCCTATGACGTGCTGAGCGATTCCAACAAGCGTGCGCAATACGATAGATTTGGCACAGTTGATGGCCCGGGTGGTTTTGGTGGGGCTGGCTACCAATACGTTGACTTGAATGATTTATTTGGCTCAGGTTTTGGTATGGGCGATTTGTTCTCGCAGTTCTTTGGCGGTGCTGCGGCTGGACGCACAGCAGTGCGCAAAGAGGGTCGAGATATGGGCGTTGGCCTGCGGCTTACGCTTGAGGAAATCGCCGTTGGTGTTAAAAAAGAAATTGTCTACGACCGCCTTGCCCCCTGCGAAACTTGTGACGGCAAAGGAGTAGGAGAGGGCGGCTCGTTTGTTGAGTGCGTTTCTTGTGAGGGGCGTGGGCGCATTGTTTCGGTTCAGCGCACGTTCCTCGGTGATATGCAAACCCAAACTACTTGTCCTGATTGCGGCGGCACCGGTAAGACCATCGAAAATCCCTGCCCCGAGTGCGAGGGCCAAGGCAGGCTGCCCGACCGTCAACATCTCACCATTGAAGTGCCGCATGGCATTCGCGACGGGCAACAGCTGCGCCTCCAGCACCACGGTGAGGCGGGCATTCACGGTGCAGCGGCAGGCGATTTGATTGTTACTATTCGTATAGATTCGCATGACCGCTTCCAGCGTGATGGCGACAACCTGCACACACGTGTTGAGGTTTCGATTGCTCAGGCAGCTCTTGGTGCAACCATCTCTGTTAAGGGAATAATGCCCGATGAGAATATCGAGGTTAACATACCGCCCGGCTGCCAAAACGACCAAACCGTTCGTGTGCGCAGCAAAGGAATGTCAATTTTCAAGAAAGAAAGCCGAGGCGATTTGTTCGCTCACGTAACGGTTGTTGTGCCGCGCAAACTTACCAAGCGCCAGCAAGAATTGCTCGAGGAGCTTGCTACCGATTTTGGCGAGGAGTTCAGTGGCAAAAAGACGGTTTCTCAGCGGCTCAAAGATGCGTTGACATAAGTGAGCCTGCATGACGTATCCGCATTTTCATACGGATGTTTTACCCCATTCATTTTGTGAGAAAAATGAAACGAACGTAAGTTTTGAGCTGCCTGTCGAAGGTGATATTGTGGCGCACATGAAAACCCTTCGTTTGAATGCAGGTGAACACTTTGTGCTGGTTGACCGGGCAGGGGTAGCACACACCTTTGAGCTTGCTGCAGTTCCTCGTGCGCCCAAGAAAGCAACCGACGCAACTGTCGCTGTGTCAGTGCGCTTTTGCGGAAAGCAGCAGTATCAGCGTCCTGCCCGTTTAACGCTTGTGCAAGGCATTTCAACGGGCGAGAGAATGGATCAAACCATTCGTCAGGTTACAGAGCTGGGTGTTTCTCGTATTGTTCCCCTTGAAAGCCTGCGCTCAACGGTGCGCCTCACAGCAGAAGCTCGACCCAAAAAACAGGAGCGTTGGATGCGGCTTGCACGCGCCGCTGCCGACCAATCAGCTGCCACGTTAGTTCCGGAAATTACTGCACCATGCAAACTTGATGAAGCCTTGGCGCTTGTTTCTGATTGTGACGTAGTGCTTGTTGCTTATGAGGAGCATGCGGGCACAGGGATACGGGCTGCACTTGAGAAGTGCGTGTCCGAGACTTTGAAAAAGGATAAAAACGGCAATGCCAAAGAGGCTTTTGCTCTGCCTGCGCCGCCGAACGTGCCTCGCGTTGCCATTTTTGTTGGCTCAGAAGGTGGTTTTGATAGCTCAGAGATTGCGATACTGCAAACAAAAGGAGCTATCCCGGTAAGCCTTGGACGTAGTATTCTCAGAACAGAAACAGCGGCAGTAATCGCCTGTGCGCTGGCGTTGCACGAACTCGGCGAGTTAGGCAATGTGCTTGAGGGCCTTAGCCCCTCGCATGCGTGCCCTTCTTGCCCCAACCCCGCCCGCAGTAATTCTTGCCCCAACCCCGTCCACATTAATTCGTCTAACCTTAATACTACTTCTGAAAGCAACCAGAGCCCGTGAGTGTAGTAAGATAGAAATATGAAAGCAACCTTTTATGTACATAACATTGGCTGTAAGGTCAATCGCGTGGAATCTGACACCATACGCGCTCAGCTGCTCAAAAGTGGCGCGCAGGGAGTCGAGCGTGAGGACGCCGCTCTTATCGTTATCAACACCTGTACGGTTACGTCAGAGGCTGATACCAAAACACGCAAGGCAATCCGCCAGGCACACGCTTTTGAGCAGCAGCCATGGGTTGTGGTAACAGGTTGTTCAACTGTTTTACACGCAGAGGAACTTGCGAAGCTGGGGGAGCGTGTGGTTGTTGAGCCTGATCGTGCCGTTGCCCTCAAGCGAGCCCTCAAGTTACTTGACGAACTCCCAAAACGTGGAAAGAGAACCTCATCTAACTCAGCTAAGAAAAAAACTGCCCAAGCAAAAACCACTTCAAAAGGCGCAGGGTCTGTTATCGCCATGGACTTTGGCGACGACGACGCACTGCGGGTAGGCGAGGGCTTTAACACACGGGTTGGCATAAAGATTCAAGACGGCTGCGATAATCGTTGCACCTACTGCATTGTTTCAACGGTGCGAGGAGTTGCAGTTTCAACACCAGTTCAAAAAGTGCTTACTGAGGTAAAACGAGCTGCTCGTGCAGGTGCGCGCGAGCTGGTGTTTACCGGCGTTAATATGGGAAGTTATTCCGACGAGGACTATGACCTTACCTCGCTTTTGCAGGCAAGTCTTGAGGCTGCCCCTAAGGCTCGCATACGGCTTTCATCACTTGAGCCCCTTGACGTAACGCACGATTTGCTGAGATGTATGGTTCATTCTGAGGGTAGGCTGTGCGCTCACCTTCACTTGCCGTTGCAGTCGGGTTCAGATCGCATCTTGCGTATTATGGAGCGCCCTTATATTTCCTCACAGTTTGAGATTATTGCGCACCGTGCAAAGAGTCTTTTGCCACAGCTTGCGCTTACCACAGACGTTATTGTTGGTTTTCCCGGCGAAACTGACGATGATTTTAGAAAGACGATGGCGCTTTGCAAATGGGCAGAGTTTTCCAAAATACACATCTTTCGCTACTCTCGTCGCCCCGGCACTCCTGCTGCCGAGATGGAGGAGCAAGTGCCTGCGCCCGTCAAGGCCGAGCGTGCTAAAAAGCTTTCTGACCTTGCCGATAAGCTTGCCACCGCCGATGCCGAGCGTCGCATAGGTACGACCGAGCTGGTTCTTGTTGAAAGCCCCGAGCGGGGTACGTCTGAAAGCTATCACGTTGTTGAACTTAGTGGCGATTACGAACCAGGCAGCCTTGTGCCCGTTACCTTTTCTGCCAGCAAAGCCGCAACCTTAGTTGAATAATCTGCTCACCGCCGCACCAACCGTCATCTGACTGCAGTCACCCATGCGGCGCGACCACCTCTACCACTGTTGAACATGTCGCCCTGCACCTGATGGTTTGTCGCACCGGGCTTGACGGTTTGTCGCACCGGGCTTGACGGTTTGTCGCACCGGGCTTGACCCGGTGCCTAGCGGAAGAACGGTAGGTTAGTAACGGTTGTTGCCCAGAAAGGCTCTTTCATTGCGGGCCTGACCCGCAATCCTATGCTTGTCGCACCAGAATTGACGGTTTGTCGCCCCGCGCTTGACGCGGGGTCTAGCGGAAGAGTGATAGGTTGATAGCGTGTGTTGTCCATAGTGGTTGTAGTGCCATTTCCCCTAAAAACCCTTGCATTTTGCGTTTGAGGAGCGTATAGTGTGTGCGGTACATAAGGGTGGCGGCTTATGAGCCACAATTAAAAGAAAGGAAACCACTCATGATTGGTAAACCACGTAGTAAATCCTCTCTCTCTGATCCCAAGCTAAGCTCTCCTCCTCCAATCAAACGAGCCACGCCTACAGCGCTTTCTAAGCGTCTGCTTGCCATGCTCCTTGCTTTGGCTTTGGTGTGCTCGGGTTTTGCGTCTGCACCCGCAAGCGCTTTTGCTAACGAGCCTGCGCCACACACAAAAGCTGCAGGTGGCACTGATAGCTCAGCGGCAAAAACGGGCTCTGATGAGAGCAAGGCTAAAAGAGATGCCAGCAGCTTTGGCGCTCAACAAGGCTACCAAAAAGACAAGAACAGCAAAAGCAATAAAAATGACAAAAAGGCTCATGGCACCAAAAGAGACAAGAAAACAAAAGGAGCCAAAACAGGCAGCGATGATGAAACAATAACACCACTATCCAGCGGATACGATGTGGTCTCTGGTCTTTACTACTGGGATGATGGCTATGAGGTTTATGTAGATGGGTGTAGCACCTCGAATGTCATAGTTCCAGAAAAAATAAATGGTATGGATATTGTTGAAGTCGAGCTCGTAGACTGTGACCTAGACTCACTTGACGTAAGCGCTTGCACGCAGCTGAGAACCTTATATTGCTATTACAATTATTCACTTGAAACGCTTAATGTGACCAATAATGCTCAGTTGGGTTATTTGGATTGTGATAGTACTGGGCTTGCAACACTTGACGTGAGTCAAAATACCGAGCTCTATCATCTTGATTGCGTCAACAACCAACTTGTTACGCTTGACGTGAGTCAAAATACCGAGCTCTATTGTCTTTATTGCTACAACAACCAACTTGTTACGCTTGACGTGAGTCAAAATACCGAGCTCTATTGTCTTTATTGCTACAACAACCAACTTACTACGCTGGATGTAAGCAACAATACTTTGCTGGAAGACCTTGATTGTGCCTACAATAATCTTACCGCTCTTGATATAAGCAATAATTTAGCTCTGAGCTGGTTAGACTGTTCCTACAATTCCATTACTGACGTTACTGCGCTTATGGCATGGCTGGACGATGCTGATCATTGGGGTCAAGTAATGCCGCAGGGTGGCGCCACTACCGCTGCTGGCCTCAAGTATTATGAGGACGATGGTGGGATTTACATTTATGACTACGTAGGAGCCTCCTCAGCGGTGGTTGTTCCAGCTGATATTGATAACGTTGATGTTGTTAGCGTTGAGTTAGCTTGGTGTGATTTGGACTCCCTTGACGTGAGCGCCGCAACAGCACTCGTTTATTTGGAGTGTTCGGGCAACAACCTAAGTTCTCTTGATGTAAGCGTCTGTACGCAGTTGGGAGCTTTGCATTGCTCTGACAACCCTCTTGGAACCCTTGACGTAACCCAGAACACTAACTTAACGGATTTAAGTTGTGGTAACACTGAGCTTTCAACGCTTGACGTAAGTAATAACACTGGGCTGATGTGGCTGAACTGTTATGAGAACCAACTAAGCACACTGGACATAAGCAACAATACAGCGCTTGGGATGCTCTATTGCTACGACAACCAGCTTACCGCCCTTGATGTAAGCAATAACACTGAGCTGATGTGGCTGAGTTGTGCTTGGAACCAACTTGCTGTACTTGATGTAAGCAAAAATACTATGCTTATCGAATTATGGTGTCACACTAACCAGCTTACCGCCCTTGATGTAAGCTTGAACTCTGAGTTACGCTGGTTTGACTGTGGCTTGAACCAGCTTGTCGTACTTAATGTGGGTGCAAACACTGAACTAGATATCCTTTTTTGTGACTACAATAAAATCAAAGCACTTGATGTAAGCAAAAACACACAATTGGAGCGACTATCGTGTTTTGACAATCAGCTCAGCTCTCTTGATGTAACCAAAAACACTGCGCTGGTAAGCTTGTGGTGCGGCAACAATCAGCTCAAAGCTCTTGATATTACCAAGAATGTAAATCTATATTTGTTGGATTTTGGAAACAATGATGAGGCAACTCATGGAAACAAACTCACCTCTATTGACCTTAGCAAAAACACTAATCTTGGGAATTTGTGGTGTGAGCGTAACAGCCTCACCACGCTTGACGTGAGCAAGAACACTAATCTTTTTCAACTACGTTGTGCCTACAATAATCTTGCCGCCCTTGATATAAGCAAGAATAAATATCTATGCTATCTGGAATGTCAGAATAATTTTATTAGCAATACTGCTGCGCTTGAGACGTGGCTTAAAAACAACGAGGGGCAAGTATTGCCACAAGGAAGCCCGCAGGCAACGGCAGCAAAGCCTACCATCTCAGGTGACGCTACCATTACCCTTACCGAAGGCTATGCCAAGCTGACCAAGAACTACACCATTGCAGGCACACCTGCACCTACGGTATCTTTGGTAGGTGCTCCGGCTGGCTTTAGTATTACACCTGCTGGTGCTTTAACGATACCGGCGGGGCTTAAGGCAGGAAACTACAGCTTTACTATCAAGGCCCAAAATCCTTCTGGCACCGTTAACAAGGCCGTTGCGGTTAAGGTAAACCAAAAACTTGTTAAACCTACTATTACGGGTGGCAAGTCAAAAGTTACCTTAAAGAAGAACTATAAAAAGACCACCATTGCCTTTAAGGTCAAAGGTTTTCCTGCTCCTACGTTCAGCATAACAAAAGCACCTAAGAGCATTGCCAAAAAGATTTCGATTTCCAAAACAGGCAAGCTCACTATCAAAAAGGGTATTAAGCCGGGAACCTATAAGATAACCATTACGGCTAAAAACTCGCAAGGTAAGGCAACAAAGACCGTAACCATCAAGGTTAAGAAATAGAATGAAAATGTGGTATTATACCTCTTAAGGAATACAGGGCCCAGTCGAGTGGGCGGTATCCCGGCGGTTTTTGTTTTGGAAGTCAGCTAGTGCTTATGCCTAGCTGACTTCCCTGCATCATCACTGTGAAGGTCAATTCTCAGGATAAATTAGCCAGTTCTTACTTGAGGGAGCAGTGTTGCCCTGAGCTGGAAAAACAATACTGCCGCCTTCCATTCCTGAAACAATTTTGTATTTGACAACAGGAAAATATGCACTTCAACTTTGCGCAAATATGACCTGTGCAAGTGGAAAGAAAAGGGGGCAGTATGATAAAATATACACCCCGATTTACTAACTGTGGAGTGAGCCTGTGCGCTTGAAGTACCTGAAAATCTTTCTGAGTTTTGCTCTGTCGCTGTGCCTGCTGGTGAGCCTTGCGCCGCTTGCGCACGCCGATGAAATCTCTGATATTGACGCCAGCACTGACTGCACCGATACCCCAGAGTATGCCCTTTCGGAGGAATACCCTGACGAGGAACTAGATGCGTTGGCAGAGCCGAACGTCGGCGATACTAAGCTTTCCTCCAGCAACAGCGTTTCCTCCAGCAACAGCGGTGCGCAGGCGGGAGAGGTGCTATCAACCACACCGCCCACTTCACAAAAAGAAACTACCTCGGCAACCAGCCTCGATAAAAAAATCACCAAAAAAGCCCGAAGCACACTCAAGAAAACTATTACGGTAAGTCCTGCGTATGGGCGCACCCTTAAGCTCCAAATGTGCAAGAAAGATAAATGGGTTACCAAGAAAACCCTCACGCTTCCCAACTCAGGAAGTGCATCAGTAACGCTGGCCTTTCCCAAAGACTGGTGGAAGCTCGCCTCATCAAAATGGAGAATAGTTATTCCTGAAAGCCCTGAGGGTACCGCCTATACCAGTGCAACCACTACGATAAAACCCAAGCGTTACTACCAAAATCCCAAAAAATATGTGCAAATTAAAGACGAGATTGCGCTTAAACATTCGGGAGCTTATAGCTTAAGCATTGGTTACATGGGGCTCAAAACAAGAAAGGTCAACAGCTATTTTGGCATTGGCAGCAAGCATTGGCCACGGTATACCAGCCAAACAAAATCAAAGGTCATGCAATTTCAAAAAAAGCACAAACTTAAGGCAACTGGCGTTGTCAATGAAGCAACCTGGCTCAAAATGGGCTTTTCGGAGAAATCTTGGTACACGCTCGGTGCGTATGTGTCGCCCATTAAGGTAAACCCTTCCAGCACAAAAAAACAGCATATTGACGCGATGATTGACAGGGCCATGGATTACCTTGGTTCAGATTACGTGGTGGGAGCTTCTGGCACACCGTCACAAGGAGCAGACTGTTCCGGGCTCGTCATGCAAGCCCTGTATGCCGCCGGTGTTGACCCGTACCCCGTGAGCAGCGTGCGTCATTCTAAGCCCGGCTATGAATATGAGTCCAGAAACCTCTGGGCTTCTAAGAAGCTAAAAACGGTTCCCTACAGCCAAAAAAAGCGAGGAGATTTGATTTTTTATGGTAGTGGAGGAACAGTCATTCATGTGGCCATCTATCTTGGCAATGGAAACGTCATTGAGTCTTGGCCTAATAAGGTGGTAATTTGGCCTGTTAAGAACGGACAAAGAAGCGATATTATCGGTGTAAAACGGGTGTTTAATTGAGTTTTGGTATGATAAGGTTCTACGAGTAAAGCTTACGGTGCGGCAATGTGCTTTACCCTTGCAAGCCGCAATAAATTGTTATAAAAAGGAGCAATTTGGAACTCACACAGGTTTCACTTACTATTCCCGACACTCTCGATCCGTCGTTAATAACTGGCGTCAATGATGCGCACCTCCGCCAGATAGAGGACAACTTTGATGCACGCATTACCTTTCGCGGAAACTACGTTGAAATACACGGCAATGCACTCGAAATTCAGATGCTTACTGCGCTGTTTTCTGATCTCATTAGAATGCTTGAGGGCGGTCATGAGATAACCTCGACCAATCTTTCGCAGTCCATTGACCTTATCCGCGGCGGTGAGTTTGCCCCTGCCATTTTGCGTGAGGATATTTTGCTCACGTACCGCGGCAAGGCTATTCGTGCCAAAACGGGCGGACAAAAGCGCTATGTTGATGCCATTCGCAATCACACGGTGACCTTTGGCATTGGCCCTGCTGGCACCGGCAAAACCTATCTTGCTATGGCGATGGCAGTTGCGGCTCTTAAGCGCAAAGAAATCGGCCGCGTTATTCTCACCCGTCCGGTGGTGGAGGCAGGGGAGTCGCTGGGTTATCTCCCCGGCACGCTCAACGATAAAATTGACCCCTATATTCGGCCGCTCTATGACGCACTCTTTGACATGACGGACATGGAGCGTGGCAACCAGCTTATCGAGCAGGGAATTATTGAGATTGCGCCTTTGGCTTTTATGCGTGGGCGTACGCTCAACGATAGCTTTATCATTCTTGACGAGGCGCAAAACACCACCGCCGACCAAATGAAAATGTTCCTTACCCGGCTTGGCTTTGGCTCGCGCATGGTCATAACGGGCGATGTGACCCAACTTGACCGCCCAGAGCGCACTAGTGGGCTTATTGGGGTGCGGAGCATTCTTGAAGGCGTGCGTGACATTTCTTTTGTTGAACTTACCGGCAAAGACGTAGTGCGTCACTCCTTGGTACAACGCATTGTTGCCGCCTATGATGCCGCCGACGAACAGCGGCAGGAACGTCTGGAGCTTAAACCATGAACACCGTATCAGTAGATAACCGGAGCGGAGAGGCGCTACCGCTTGACCTGTACCGCGACTGCGTACTTTTTGTGCTTGAAAATCAGGGCAGGGTTGACGGCTCTGAGATTGCCGTTTCTTTGGTTGACCTTGATGAAATACAGGAGCTTAACCGCATTTATCGTGAGGTGGACGAACCCACCGACGTACTTTCCTTTGTCTGTGACCAAGTTGATGACGAGTTTGACGAGGGGCTTGGCGAAGACCTTGGAGATGAAGCCGCTGGCAGCCCAAGCGACAGCTCAATTAACAGCTCTGCGGAGGAAAACAACGAGAGCGCAAGCGAGGTTTTTGTGCTGGGCGACGTAGTAATTGCACCAGCCGTTGCCCGCAAGCACGCTCAAGAGTTCGAGTCCAGCTTTACTGACGAGATGCACCTAATGCTTATTCACGGAACCTTGCATCTCTTGGGATACGACCACGTTGATGATGACGATTACGCCATCATGCAAGCCCTTGAAGATGAATTGCTTTTGCAGTGGGGTGATTATCTCCGTACCAATAAAGAACTTGACGCTTTTGTTCAAGAACAAGAGCGTCCGTACGAGCAGGGGGAGTTATGAAACATTTAGTTTATGCATTTTCTTGTGCGCTTTCGGGCATTGCGCATACGGCACGCACCCAGCGTAGCTTTCAAATCCAACTTGCGGTTGCTGTGGCTGCGGTTATCGGAGGTTTTGTTGTTTGCCTTACTCCAGTCGAATGGGCGGTAGTGCTTATATTGGTGGGCTTGGTGCTCACGCTTGAATGTCTTAATACGGCGCTTGAGGCCACTATTGACCGTTGCTCTACCGACCTCCACCCTCTTGCCAAAACAGCAAAAGATGCTGCCGCAGGCGCAGTACTCATCATGGCACTCATTGCTGCTGTGGTAGGGCTGATTATCTATTGCAGCGCGATTATGCGTCTTGCTGGATAGGCATAGTGGTGAAAACTATGGACAACTACGTAAACGAGCAAGCAGCCCCTGGCTTTGAGCCGCCGCAAACTGAGGACTTTAAGTCTGGTTTTGTTGCGCTCATTGGGCGTCCGAATGCGGGAAAATCCACCCTGATAAATGCACTCATGCAGCGCAAGGTTGCCATTACCTCTAACACACCGCAAACTACGCGTCATCGTTTTAGGGCCGTTCTTGACGACCCTGAGTTTCAAATGGTTTTAGTTGACACCCCCGGACTCCACAAACCCAAAGATGCTCTTGGAGATGAACTCAATCGCTCGGCGCTTAAGGCGCTTGAAGGCGTTGATTTAGTTGCGTTTTTGGTTGATGCGAGCCAGCCCTTTGGCAAGGGCGATGCATGGGTTGCAGACATTGTGTCGGCAGGTAAAGCTCCCTGCATTTTGGTTATCTCAAAATCTGATCTTGCGAACGAGGACACTATTGCAGAGCAAATTAAACGGGCACAGGCCGTGGTTCAAGCTGCCGATACCGTGGTACTCAGCGCTCTTGAAGGCCACAATATTGCGCAGTTTGTTAAAACGGCTCGCTCCTATTTGCCAGAAGGTCCCCGCTGGTTTCCCGAGGGAATTGGCATTGACCAGCCCCTTGAAGTAATCGTTGCGGAGTTTGTTCGTGAGAAAATCCTTACGTCAACTTTTGATGAAGTTCCCCACGCTGTTGGCGTGATGGTTGAGGAGCTTGAGTTTGACCCCAAGCGAAACTTCTATCGTATTTATGCGATTATTTATGTTGAGCGCGAATCGCAAAAGGGCATTATTGTGGGCAAAAAGGGTTCGATGATAAAGGCCATTGGCACTTCTGCGCGCCAAGACCTAAAGCATTTTCTTGCCGCCGATGTTTATCTTGACTTGCGTGTTAAGGTGCGCAAGGGGTGGCGGCGCGATGCCAGCCAGATACGTCGTTTTGGTTATGGCGAGGGTGGCTAAGCAAGCAACAAAAAAGCGTCGGGTAAACCGACGCTTCGTTTGAATAAGCGCATGCGCAGAGCAGGTACAAGAGCAGCTACCGCGCGCCGAGCAAACTATTTCTTTGCTGCAACGCTCTGAGCGAGTTTCATAACGCCAGACTTGCGATTTGCAGCCTGATTCTTATGAATGACACCCTTTGAAACTGCCTTGTCAAGTAAGCGACTTGCAGCCAAAGCACTGCTTGTTGCAGCTTCGGCGTCGCCAGCCTCCACAGCATCTTTAACCTTGCGCGTTGCCGTCTTGAGCTCGCTTTTGACCGCACGATTGCGCAGACGAGCTTTTTCGTTCGTGATGTTACGCTTTTTTTGACTCTTAATGTTTGCCACGTTAAAACCTTTCTTTCTGTTGTTTTCGTCGCAGTGGGGCTTTGACGAAACCGCAATAGTCTACCATACTTGGCACAAGTTTGCATTACAATTACAGTAGCTTGTTGTTAATATCTGCTTTTCTTGGAAAAACGTTACGTTACAGGAGGTTTCCCCATGCTTTTTGTTTGCTATCCACGGTGCACCACGTGTCAAAAAGCACAGAAGTGGCTTGATGCTCAGGGCATCAACTACGAGCTGCGTGACATCAAAGAAAACAATCCCCGTTACACAGAACTCAAAACATGGTACGAAGCGAGCGGTCTTCCGCTCAAAAAGTTTTTTAACACGAGCGGCTTGCAGTACAAGGCGCTCGGCCTCAAAGACAAACTGCCAAATATGAACGAGGACGAATGCCTCAAGCTGCTTGCCACCGATGGCATGCTCGTCAAGCGCCCCTTGCTCGTCGATAAAAACTTTGTGCTTGTGGGCTTTAAGGAGCCTGAGTGGCACGAACACGTAAAAGAACAGATTAAGGAGTAGTCCCATGAAAATGAGTATGAAAAGTAAGATGATTCTTGGCTGCTGTATGGCAGCACTGTTTTTACTGCTGCAGCTCAGCAGAGCAACAGGCATTACTGTCCACCTTGTTGTGAACATTCTATTTTTTCTTCTGGTAGTAGTCCATCTTACCGTCAACATAAACGTAATAACGAGTATGCTCAAGAACTTTAGCAAGGTTAAAAAGGGTCGACTGGTACTCTATGGCGTATTGTTATTCGCGTTTCTCCTAGCGGCATCTACAGGACTGCTGACCTCTGAGCTCCTTACCGGTGGCTTTGGTGAAGGCCTTGATGAGAGCTTGGGTGCTGGCGGCGGCGGACTTGGAGAAGGCTTTGGCGCAGACGGTAATGCGGGCGCAGAGACTAGAGGTCTTGGCTTGCAGCGCGGGCGCGAGCTTTCAGGAGCCTCTCTGTTTCATCGTATGCACAGCATAGCAACACGGGTCATGCTCGTTGCTGTCATAGTTCACCTTGTTCTTAATCGTAAAAAAATTGCAAGCTTCTTTAACGGCCTTGGCAAGAAGTCGTAGCAAGTGTAGGTAAAAGCGCTCATGTCTACTCAACCAGCAGCCCATGTAACCATCAAACGCGCCGAGGAAGCGGATTTAGAGCAGATACTTGAACAGCAGTATGTGGCGTATCAAAGTGAGGCAGCGTTTTACCATGATTTTTCCATACAGCCTCTGACGCAAACTATCGAGGAAGTACAGGCGGAGTACGCGCGGGGCGTAATCTTGAAGGCTTGCGATGACACGGGAAACATTATTGGTTCGGTGCGTGCTGAGCCAGTGCGTAATGGCGTGTATGTTGGAAAGCTTTTTGTGCACCCAAGCTGGCGCAAGCAAGGTATCGGGAGCATGCTGCTTGATGCCATTGAGAGCGAATGTCCTACTCACCGTTACGAGCTTATGACCGCAAACAAAAGTGTGTGGAATATACGGCTCTACGAACGTCACGGCTACAAAATCTATAACGAAGAATATATTTGTGATGATTACAACTATGTGTATATGGAAAAACTCGTTGAGCACCCGAAAGGGGACGCATGAGTACGCAGGAAAAGCTCGGCATCATACTTGCCAACACCGGCACCCCCTCTGAGCCCACGCCTCAGGCGGTAAAAAAATATCTGGCACAGTTTCTCTCGGACAAGCGCATTGTTCCCATGAATCCTGTTATTTGGTGGTTTATCTTGCGCCTTGCTATTTTGCCTCGGCGCTCAAAAGTAAGTGCTGCAAAATATGAGGCGGTGTGGACGGATAAAGGCTCGCCGCTGCTGGTTTTGCAAGAAGCTCTGGCTTCCAATCTCCAACGGTCTTTGCAAAAAGAGGGGTTTGAAAAGGTGCAGGTTCTCTCAGCAATGAGCTTTGGTGAACCAAGCATACCTACTGTACTGGAAAACTTACGTGAGGCTGGCTGCGAAAAGCTGGTAGTGTTGCCACTATACCCGCAAAGCGCCCATTCGACTACTAAGGTTGTTGAGGATGCGGTGGCTGCAGCACTTGCCAAGCTTGACTGGAACATAAGCTGGCAACTTATTGGCAACTATCATGCTGTGAACAGCTACGCAAACGCCCTTGCTCGTTCAATACAAGAGGCTGGTTTTAACGCTGCCCAAGGCGACAAACTGCTTCTCTCATACCACTCGATACCCTTGGTTGATGTAGCGGCAGGGGATACCTATCAGCAGCAGTGTGAGGCAACCAGTGCTGCGGTAGCGCGTGCCTTGGGCATTACAGACGAGCAGTTAAGCTCAAGTTATCAGTGCCGCTTTGACAAAGGAAGAGATTGGCTCGGGCCCTTTACCAAAGAAACGCTTGTGCAAGAAGCGGCCAACAAAAAGGGGCGCCTGTTTTTTGTCTGTCCAGGATTTTCGGTAGATTGCCTTGAAACGCTGTATGACATACCCCACGAGCTGTTGTTGCACTATGAAAACGCTTGCGCGGAGGCAGGAGTGCCCCTACAAAAAGGGGAGTTTGTCTACGTGCCGTGCCTCAATGAGGGCCAAGCCCACGTCGAGGTTTTGTCTGCTGCGCTTGAGCCCTACCTGAGCTAGGAGTTTGTGCGGGCAATAACATCTCTATCGCCGAGCGTAGCGTAGAGAGCTCCCGTATGGGCAGGCGTTGACCCGCAACATGAGCCGATAAACTGAACCCCACAGGTGTGTAGTTGCTCGGCATAAAAAGCTATTTCGTCAGGGGTAATGGAATAGTGAGCCAAGGCGTTGGCATCGAGGGTAGGTGTGTCCGTATTGGGCAAGGCAATGAGGGGCAAAGTTGTCGCAGAAGCCAGCTGCTGCATCAGCTCAATCAGGTGCGCTGGCTCCATGCAGCTCAGGCCCATCACGTCAGCACCTGCCTCCTCAAGTACAGATGCTGCACGAGCTACGTCAGAGCCGCAGCTAGCCATACGTCCGTTTTCTAAGAAAGTGCAGCTCGCAATTACTAAAGGCATGCTTCCCATGGCAGCGCAGGCAGTCCTTGCAGCACGGACGGCACACCGAGCATCATCAAGAGAGGTTCTGCTCTCTATGAGTAGGGCATCAACCTCAGCTGCAACAAGAGCGCAGGCTTGTTCAAGATAGTGATCAAAGCAACGGTTGTAGTGCTGCTTTTCGTCCTGTTTGCAGGGCTCGCTTAAAGCAAGCAACTCCCAGCAAAAACCCATTGTCGCTAAAATATGGGGCGCTCCCGCCTCCCGAGCTGCCACAACGCCAGCTCGATTTATCTCCTCAAGCTGCTCCTCAAGCCCAAATTGCGCCAATTGAGCGCGGGTAGCTTGCGAGGTATTGGTAGAGATACACGCAGCACCTGCCATAAGGTAACGGCGATGAATGTCCTCTATGAGCTCAGGGTCAAGCACATTGAGATACGCAGCACACTCATCTGAGGGAATGTCAGCGCGTTGAAGCATGGTTTCTAAAGAACCGTCAACAATAAGCATATCGCGGCCAAGACGCAGGTGTAAATCGGGCATATTCTCTCCTCAAAAGCGAATTACTACAAAAATACGTGCAAAATTTCATTAAAGCTTAGGCAGGCTGGACACTGTTGCCACAAACTCCTGCCAGCTTGTTTTCTAAGCGAAAACCAGTGTCACTCAAAGCATGATAGCAGCTTTGCTATAATAAGGGGCTCACGTTGAGCTCTTGGCGCTCAGCGTGGTGTGTGTAAGAGATTAAAAATAGGGAAACTTCTGTAACACGGAGGTAATTATGACTGCAAGTTCAGGCAGGGTAACAGGGGGAGCGTTGACGGTAACCGACGGGGTTATCGCCGACTTAATAGGATATGCGGCACTTGAAACCTTTGGTGTGGTTGGAATGGCTGCTCCAAGTATTCAAGACGGCATTGCAAAGCTGCTCCCAACACGGGCATTACGGCGAGGCATAACAGCGGTAAAGACTGACGAAGGGCTTCTTATAGACCTCTACATCATTATCGAACACGGGGTTAGCCTCACCACGGTATCGCAAAATCTCGTTGATCGCGTGCATTTTGTTATCGAGAATCTTGCCGACCAAACTATCGCTGGCGTGTCTGTACACGTTCAGGGTGTCCACGTTCCCAGGAGCAACTGACTATGATTTCAACTGATTTTGTTTCGTATATCGCCGCTGGTGCTCATGCTTTGTCTGAGCGAAAAGAGGAGATAAACAATCTTAACGTGTTTCCCGTTCCAGACGGCGACACGGGTACCAATATGTCCTTGACGCTCGAAACAGTGGTTCAAGAGCTTATGCAACTGGGCTCAGAGCCCACGCTTACCGAGATACATAAGGCCGTTACGCATGGTTCTCTTATGGGCGCACGCGGCAATTCTGGTGTTATCACCTCGCAGATTTTGCGTGGTATGTGCGAAGGCATTGAGCAACACCCCAAGCCTCATACTTTTGATGCCGATATTATCGCCAGTGCACTTGCCCGTTCTGTAGAGGTTGCGTTTGGCGCCGTACGCAAGCCTGTTGAGGGCACTATTCTTACCGTGCTTCGCGACACCGCCGATGCCGCTCATCAAGCAGCAGAAGATAAGCTCGAGGCCAAAGAGGCACTGCTATTTGTTTCTGAGGAGGCCTTTGCTTCGGTGCGTCGCACGCCCGATTTGCTCCCCGTGCTTAAAGAAAACGGAGTTGTTGATGCCGGTGGCTTTGGCTTGGCAATACTTATTAAAGGATTTGTCGATGCTCTTACGGGCTCCACAACGGCCATTCCCGATAACGCCATGCTCACACGCCCTGCTCCGCAGGTTGCCATTGAGCAAGTCAACGATTGGGAGGGCAGCGAATATCGTTATTGCACCGAGTTTTTGCTGCGAAGCGATGAGGTCGACAGTGAGGAAACTCTCGACTATCTGGGCACCTTGGGAGATTGTGAGCTTTTGGTTGGTTCTCACCCTGATTTTAAGGTACACGTGCACACCAATGATCCGGGCACGGTGCTTACGTATATGACGGAGCGTGGACAGGTTTCTGAGGTGCATATCCACAATATGCAGCTCCAAACTGCAGAGCGTACCGAAAAACTGGGCGGTTCTGCTGCTGGAGGAGCGGGAAGCACAGCGCAGACCGATACTCCGCCAAAACCCTTGGGCTTTATTGCCGTGTGTGCGGGCGAGGGTACGCAGCGTATTCTTGAGAGTGCGGGCGTTGATTTGGTGGTTCGTGGCGGACAGACTATGAACCCTTCTACCAAAGATTTTGTTGATGCCATTGCTGCTGTTAATGCTGAGCAAATCATCATATTCCCGAACAACAAAAATATTTTCCTTGCTGCCAATGCAGCTGCCGAGGTAGCCGACAGACCGGTTGCTGTTATCCCCACTAAAAGCGTACCCCAGTCTTTTGCGGCTTTATTTGCTGCAAGCCCCGGCGAGGGTCTTGACGAGAATGTTGCGTTGATGAACGAGGCAATTGAAGCGGTGCGCAGCGGCGAGATTACCACTGCCATTAAAGATGCAAAGGCTGCCGATGGCTCACCCATCAAAGAAGGCGATGTGATTGGCATTGCCGAAGGAGCTATCGACGTTGTTGGTTCAGATGTTTCAGACGTTGCGCTTGAGCTTGTGGGGATTATTTCTGCGGACTGCGATGTTTTGACCATGCTTGCAGGTATGGATTTTGCTCAAGATGATTTTGAGGCACTTATTGAACGCATTGAGGAGCGCTATCCCGACTTAGAGATTGACGCTCAGCGTGGCGAGCAGCCCTTGTATCCGTTAGTTATGGCTGCTGAATAAGGTCTCGATGGATCGTCCATCAAAGAAGGCGTAGAGCCTATGACGCAGCAAGCTGCAACAGGACAAAAGACCAATGGCCTTGCGAGCCGAACCGCCCAAACGCTTGCGCTCGATAAACCAGTTTCTGCCGTACGCTACGCAAGTGGCAAACGCCTTGAGGCGCTCAAAGAGCTGGGCATTCACACCGTAGGCGACTTGCTCTTTCACTATCCTTTTCGCTATGACGATTTTTCTGATGTGGTTTCAATACGAGAAGCACCACTGGGAGAAAACGTCAGCATTTTTGGGCGCATAGATGAGGTAAAAATTAAAAAGCCCCGTCCTAAACTTAGTCTTGTAGAGGTTTCTGTTTTAGATGGCACGAGCGTGTTGTACGCTACGTGGTTTAATCAGCCGTGGCTGAACAAGAGCTTGGCAGCAGGAACACCCGTATTTTTGCGGGGCAAAGTTGAACACTCATACGGCTACAAGCGCATGACGAATCCGCTCCTTACGGTGCTTGGCGAGGACGATGGATTAGATGCGGAGAGCCTAAGCTCACCGGAGGTCAAGGCGCAGGCAGGTTCTATACTTCCGGTCTATCACGCAAATGCGGGGATTACCAGCTCATGGGTCGCACGGTTGGTAAAAACAGTACTTGGACAAGCCCCAGCACCGTTTGACCCTCTGCCGCCTCAGCTGCGCCGCGATTTGGGACTTGCGTCTTTTCAAGGCGCACTGCGCGACATACACCAACCAAGCTCTCAAGACGCACGGGGCGAAGCGCGCAGGCGCTTGGCCTTTGACGAAGTTTTCTATCTTATGCTGTATTTCAAGCGCCTGCGCGCTCAACAAAACATCAGTGCAACTCCCCGCACTCATACAACAGGCTCTACAGCGTTTGCTCGCCTCAAAACGCTCTTGCCCTTTACCTTGAGTCCCGACCAAGAAGCCGCTATCAAAGAGATAGCCGGCGACATGGCGCAGTCCAATGTTATGAACCGTCTTTTATTGGGCGATGTTGGTTCAGGCAAAACCATTGTGGCGGCGTTTGCGCTTGCGATCGTTTTTGACTCGGGTTTTCAAGCTGCCATGATGGCACCAACTGAGGTGCTGGTTCAGCAATATGCGCTTAAGCTCGGGCCTCTTTTTGACGAGCTGGGCATTCCGTGGGCGCAGTTGACTTCGTCGGTTACTCCCCAAGCTCGGCGTGACCTCCTTGCGCAGCTGAAATCTGGAGAGCTGACGGTTGTGTTTGGCACACATGCGTTGTTAGAGCCAGACGTTATTTTCAAGAATCTTTCGTTGACGGTTATTGACGAACAACACCGTTTTGGCGTTGACCAACGTGCTGCCCTGCGTGCCAAGGGTGCAGGTTGCGATGCCCTTATGATGACGGCAACACCCATTCCTCGCTCGCTTGCCTTGGTGCTATACGGCGATCTTTCACCTACCTATCTTCGTACGAGTCACCGTACTTCTAAAACGAGCACAGCTGTTGTGCACCACAGCCTTATAGGTCATGCCTATGATGCCGTACGAGAGGCGCTTCGTGAGGGGCATCAGGCGTATGTGGTTTGCCCTTTGATAGCATCAAGCGAAGTTTCCAGCTTCAAAAACGTGGACGAGCAGATAAGCATCGAAAAAGATGCAGGCAGCATCGAGCAGGAATACAACAGCTTAGAGGATATTCCCCTCATAGATTTATTTACTGATGCAGAAGCCCTCGATGACAAAGCCGCCATTGCTGCCGCCGAGCAAGAAGTGAGCTTTTTGCAAAACAAGGTGTTTCCCGATCACACGGTTGCACTTTTGACAGGACGTATGACCTCTGACGAGAAGCAAAATACTATGAGCGCGTTTAGGAACGGAGACATAGACGTGCTGGTGTCAACAACGGTTATAGAGGTTGGTGTTGATGTGCCCAACGCGACCGTTATGATTGTGCAAGATGCCGACCGTTTTGGCATTACGCAGCTGCATCAGCTTCGAGGCCGCATCGGACGTGGTGCGTGGGACGGCGAGTTCTACCTCGTTACCCGCACCAAAAATGAGGAGGCACGCAAGCGGCTGCAGCTGCTTGAAACTATTTCTGATGGCTTTGAGCTTGCCAATGCCGACTTACGCCTGCGGCGTGAGGGCGATGTTTTGGGAAGCAGGCAACATGGGAGTGCAGCCCTAAAGCTCATTAAGGTGCTCGATGATGCCGAGCTTATTACGCAGGCAAATGAGGCGGCCTCCACACTCCTCAAAAATGACCCTGAATTGAGTGCGCCTGAACACGCCTTTTTAGCCCATGAACTTTTGCGGCGGATACCTAAAAGCGATGGTGAGCCATGCGGGTAATTGCGGGGGTGTTCGGCGGCAGAAAGCTCGAGGCAGTGCCCTCAAAAAGTACGCGTCCCACTACCGATAGAGTACGCGAGGCGTGGGCAAGTACGGTCGAGAACCTTTTGCCGAATGGTTTTGAGGGAGCGAGCGTGCTTGATGCCTTTGCGGGAAGTGGTGCACTGGGAATCGAGGCTTTGTCGCGCGGAGCGCAGCAAGTGGTCTTTTGCGAAAACAATCATCGTGCGCTTGCAACACTGCGAAACAATCTTAAAACCTTAGGACTTGACGATGAAGCTCGCGCGCAAGGCACTAATATCGACAGCCTCAAGCCCAAAACCATTGAAATTCTTGCGCAAAAGGGTCCGTTTGACTTGGTTATTCTTGACCCTCCCTATGACACCCCACCAGCAAAAATTGAAGCTTTGCTCACCAGCCTTGCTCAAGAGGGCGGACTTTCAAAGGGTTGCCTTATCAGTTATGAGCGCCCTGCCGCTGCCAAAGCTCACATCTTCGAGCAAAACCTGAACTCTACACACGAAGCTCATACTTCGTTTATACTGGAAGCACAAAAAAAATACGGCACAATAGCACTTGACTATCTGCGGTATTGTGCACCTTAGCTTATCTTACGTATTGCACACGCTTGCAAGCAGAAAGGACTTCTGGCATGGCTACAGCTCTTATCCCTGGAACCTATGACCCGGTAACTAATGGTCATCTTGATATTATTGAGCGCTCCACCCAGATTTTTGACAAAATTGTTGTGGGAGTTGCTGCTTCACCTTCAAAGAACGGTCGTGGCCCCTTGTTTAATCTTGAGGAGCGTGTGGCTTTTATTGAGCAGGCGACCAAGCACTTAAACACGGTACGTGTGGAATCTTTTAGCAAACTCTTGGTTGACTTTGCCGTTGAGGTGGGGGCGCAGGCTATTGTTAAAGGCTTGCGTGTTGTTACTGATTTTGAGAGTGAGTTCCAGCAGGCATCTATCAACTATCAGCTTAACCCAGAGCTCGAAACAGTCTTTATCATGTCTAACCCCGCCAATATGTATCTTTCCTCGTCAATGGTCAAAGAGGTGGCCGCTCTGCAAGGCTCCATTGCCGCCTGGGTTCCCCCAGAGGTAGAAGCTGCCTTGCGCTCACGTTTTGCCAACGGCTAATACCTGCAAAAAGCACTCGCAAATAATACCCGCAAATAAAAGTCTAAATTAAGAGCCCCAATCGGCAAACTTTTGGGCATTCTGCCCTTAGGCTTAGTGCCGTTTGTCCAGATAAACCACCTAAACTTGAAGTCTTTTTCCACAAAAAGGGGCGTACAATATATCTAGCATATCGGGGAGGAATATGCCATGGGGCAGCGTCGTATGACCGCTCCTAGAAAGCTTGCATTTCAAAAAGGGGTGGTGCAAGGTGAGAGCAATAATCAGCACCAGAACTGAACACTGCACGGGCTGCAACCGATGCGTGCGCGAGTGTCCTATGGAGATGGCAAACATCACGTATCAGGACGGCGAAGGTGCTATCAAAGTTAAGGTTGACAGCGACAAGTGCATTTTATGCGGACGTTGTCTTAAGGCGTGCAAGCATGATGCCCGTTTCTTTCTTGATGATACCGAGCGCTTTTTTGAAGACCTCAAAAATGGCGTTCCCATTACTCTGATGGCTGCCCCTGCCATTCGAACCAATATCCCTAACTACAAGCGTATATTTACCTATCTTAAGCAGCTGGGGCTCAAGAGCATTTTTGATGTTTCGCTGGGTGCTGACATTAGCATCTGGGCTCAGGTGCGCTATCTTGAACAAGGCGATAAGGGCCCGCTTATAACACAGCCGTGCCCCGCGATTGTCAATTATTGCGAGATCTATCAGCACGACCTCCTCAAGCACCTTATTCCGGTCCACGGTCCTATGGGCTGTGCGTCTATTTACATGAAAAATTATCGTAAGGTGGGCGATCGCATAGCCGCCCTATCTCCCTGCGTTGCCAAAACGAGTGAGTTTACCGAGACAGGCATCGCAGAATACAATGTCACCTTTGAAAAACTGCTTGCTTATTTAGAGGAACATAAGGTTGAGCTTCCAGAGATAGAAACAGAGTTTGATTATGACGAGGGCGGGCTGGGGGCACTGTTTCCCATGCCGGGAGGCCTTAAAGAAAATATCGAGTTTTTTATGGGCAAAAAACCCTTTATCTCAAAGGCAGAGGGGTTTTCTGTCTACGAGAAACTTAACACCTACGCCAAAACCTCTACAGAAATCTTGCCCGACTTGTTTGACGTGCTCAACTGTGAGGACGGCTGCAACGTGGGGCCTGCTAGCTCACACACAAGAACCACTTTTGAGATAGAAAAAACAATGAACACTCGCCGCAAGCGTGTTGTGGACAGCCATGATAAGGCCTATTTTGAAGCCGCCTACAAAAAGCTTGACAAAGAACTTGAGCTTGCAGACTTTTTAAGAGGTTATCAGACTATCGACCTTGAGCTCCCCAGCATTGGCGAGCAAGATATTCAAGATGCCTTTGCGCAGCTTAAGAAAAACACCTATGCTGAGCAAAATATCGACTGTGGCGCCTGTGGGTCTGGCACCTGTCACAACATGGCACGAAAAATAGCCTTTAACGTCAATTTGCCAGCCAACTGCATGGTCAAGGTTATGAATGATGCCAAAGAGGAACACGACATAAACCGCAATATATCCCAACAGCTTGAAACCGTATGGGAAAATGTTGAGAGTTCTATTGCGGTAATAGACGCTCAAACACGCAAGGTACTCGACGTAAATCCAGCCGCATTGCGTTTGTTTGGAGGCAATAAGGAGGATATTGTAGGCGTGTCTTGCCAAGACACTTTCTGTCCGGCGGTTATGTGTCCTATCTTAGACCTCGACCTGGGGCCTGGCTCCAATAAAACCGAGCAAAAGTTTACCCGCTCAGACGGCACGGTTGTTCCCATTCTAAAATCGCTTTCAAACATCTCCTACAATGGGCGCCCGGCGGTGCTTGAAAACTTTATTGACATTTCATACATCGAGGAAGCAAAAAATCAAAAGCGCATGCTTGAAGTTGCGGAACAAGAAAGCCGCGCAAAGTCATCATTTTTGGCAAACATGAGCCATGAGATTCGCACGCCCATGAACGCCATTATCGGTATGACTTCTATTGGTAGGCACTCAAGCGACCGCAGCAGAATCCGTGATTGTTTTGACAAGATAGACGTCGCCTCCAAGCACCTGTTGGGCGTTATCAACGATATTTTGGATATGTCAAAAATTGAGGCGGGCAAGTTTGAACTTTCGCTCGAGGATTTTAATTTTGAAAAGATGCTGCAGCGCGTAGTGGGTGTTAATAAGTTCCGCATTGAAGAAAAACAGCAGGACTTTGAAGTACACGTTGACCGTAAAATCCCCAAAGTATTGCACGGAGATGATCAGCATCTTGCACAAGTAATCAGCAATCTTTTGAGTAATGCGGTGAAGTTTACTCCTGACAAGGGAGCGATTAGCATAAACACTGAGCTAGTCGAAAACGTCAAAGGAATGTGCACTATAAAGATGTCCGTAGCGGATTCTGGCATAGGGATAAGCCCCGAGCAGCAAGCCAAGCTGTTTAAGTCGTTCCAGCAAGCGGACAGCACCACCTCTAAAAAGTTTGGCGGTACCGGGCTGGGGCTTGCCATCTCGAAACAAATTATTGAGCTTATGGACGGCGAGATTTGGGTTGACTCTGAACTGGGCAATGGCGCAACCTTTAGCTTTACCGTCAAGTTGACAGAGGGGGCCGAGCAGCTAAAGCCCTCCTATGATTGGACGCACCTGAAGGTTCTTGCCGTTGAAGATGATCCTGATGCGCTCTGGTACTTTAAGGAAATCATGCGCTCGCTTGGCATTGCGTGCGACACCGCAGAAACGGCTGAATACGCCTTGCGTCTTATTGGAGAAAACGGTGGCTACGACCTTTGCTTTGTTGATTGGAAGCTGCCGGGCATCGACGGCATTGAGTTGGTTAAGCGCATACGGTCGCAGAAGAAAAAGCGTGCCTTGCCCTGTTATGTAGTGTTGATGTCTGCCTTTGACTGGAGCGAAGTCGAAAGTGTTGCCAAGGCAGCAGGCGTTGACAGATTTGTTTCTAAGCCTTTGTTCTCCTCGGACATAGAAGGAGTTATCGACGAACTCTTTGGTGAGGAGTTGGTGGTCTCTGACGGAGATGTAACGCAGCATATTGGTCAGTTTGAGGGCTATCATATTTTGCTTGCCGAGGATATCGAAATCAACCGTGAGATAGTAGTGACCTTACTTGAGCCAACCAAGCTGGCTATTGACTGTGCCGTCAATGGCATAGAAACCTACGAAATGTTTAAGGCTCATCCCGATGCCTACGACGCTATTTTTATGGACGTACAAATGCCCGAAATGGACGGTTACGAAACCACACAAAAAATACGGGAGCTGGGTTTTGAGAAAGCATTGGACATTCCTATCATCGCTATGACGGCAAACGTATTCAAAGATGATGTCCAAAAATGCCTCGATTCTGGCATGAACTCTCACGTAGGAAAACCTCTTGATATTGAGGAGGTTATTGAGAAATTGGCTTTATATCTGCCCAAACGATGAGTTTTTGCAATGGTTTCTCGTTTGTTGAATGAAAAGCAAAAGAACAGGTCAGAGCCATATTTTTGGCCCAATAGGGCACTATTTTTACAAAAACGCCGCTCACCATTTTCTGCGCTTGACACATAAAAGAGCTAATGTGGTAGACTATTGCCTGTGAGCGATTTTGCTCACAGTGGTTCGCGGCGTATTGCACGTGGCCGTGCAAGCGTCGTTTGTGTGTGCCGAAAGGCAGAAAGATAGGCAAAACATGGCTGAAGGCAAGGTAAAGTGGTTCAACCCTGACAAGGGCTACGGCTTCATTTCTCGTGAAGACGGCGACGATCTCTTTGTTCATTTCTCAGAGATCCAGATCGATGGGTTTAAGACCCTCGAGGAAGATGCTCCTGTTGAGTTTGACATCACAACTGGACAGAATGGCAAACTCCAAGCCAGCAATGTCCGCAAGCTCTAATCGTTTTACGACATTAGCTTAAAGGTGAGGCGGCTTTTTTAAGTCGCCTTTCTTTTCTTTCTGGTGCGGTATGGCAGGGCGAGGTTCTTGCCGTGCAGCTGCACAACATGGCAGGCAAACTGATGGACACAAATAAAAATCCAAACACAAAAAAACTCTTACTGCACAGCTGTTGTGCACCGTGCTCAATAGTGCCTCTCGATGTTTTTAGGCACGATGGCTTTGAGGTGGCAGCAGCTTATATTAATCCCAATATTTACCCAGACGAGGAGTATCAAAAACGGCTCGACACCTTTCTTGCGTATGCCGATGCCTGCGAGCTACCTGTTTTAGCGTCATCAAATGATTTCGAGGCTTGGGAGGAGCAGGTTGGTTGTTTTGGTGGCCCATATCCGCTTATTGAGGGAACTAAGGGAGCGGCTGGATCTCAGGGCTCTGCTGGCTCCAAGGGCTCTGCCGACTATGGCGACACAACTGACTATAAGGACAATCTGTGTGCTCGGCGCAAGCGTTGTCGAGCTTGCTGCCGTCTGCGTTTTGAACAGGCTGCCTTGCTTGCAAAAGAACAGGGCTTTGAGTATCTTGCAACCACGCTTACCATAAGTCCTTATCAATTTACCGAGATTATTTTTGAGGAGCTCGAAGCGGCAGCGCATAAATATGGCTTAACGCCGCTTTGCGTTGACTTCAAGGAGCAGTATCCTCGGGCAACTCTGCGCAGCAAAGAACTGGGCATGTATCGACAAAATTATTGCGGTTGTCGTTTCTCTCAAGAGGAGGCTCGATTGGAGCGAGAGGCACGAAAAAAAGAACAAAAAGAAGCACAAAAAGAAGCGCGTCTGCAAACCCGGCAGAAGCCACAACTAAGTGAACAGCAGCAGGGCAGCTCATGCTAACAAGCGACTTCGACTACAGCCTTCCCAAAGAGCGCATCGCGCAAAGCCCCGTTGTGCCGCGTGATAGCTGCAAGCTGCTCGTATTAAACCGTGCTAAACAGCGCATCGAACATCGCGTTTTTAGCGACATTATTACCTACCTTACTCCCAAGGACTTGCTGGTGGTCAATGAAACCAGGGTTATGCCCGCCCGCCTTATAGGAACACGCTCAGGCGGGGGAGAGGCAGAACTGCTGCTCCTTAACCGCCTAGAAACTCTTAACGAGCGAGAGGAGCTCTGGGAGGCTCTGGTGCGGCCCGGAAAGCGTCTTAAGCCGGGTGCGCTGGTTAGTTTTGAGGGTATGGAAGCAGAAATTGTAAATTGGGTCATCTCAGGCGAGCGCGGGCAGCGTGTGGTAAAGCTGCGTGCCCTCAGCAATCAAAACCTCCATGAGGCCATTCACGCAATAGGAAGTTTGCCCCTGCCGCCGTACATTACAAACTACACCGGTGACACCGAACTCTATCAAACCGTCTATGCGGCACATGAAAGCTCTGCGGCTGCTCCAACGGCTGGCTTGCATTTTACCCCTGAGCTCCTCGCACAAATCAAAGAGCAGGGTACACGTCTTGAAACGGTTGACTTAACCGTAGGGCTTGATACCTTTCGCATAGTTGAGGAAGAACATCTTGAGGAGCACCAGATACACTCAGAGAACTACACCGTGAGCCAACAGGTCATTGATGCTATCGCGCAAACTCGCAAACAGGGAGGGCGTGTTATTGCCGTTGGAACTACCAGTGTGCGCTGTCTTGAAAGCGCATGGAATGAAGCGAACCAACAGCTCACGCCACGCACTAACGAAGCAACCGAGCTTTTTATTACGCCGGGTTATCAGTTTAGAGCTGTAGATGCACTTATCACCAATTTTCACGTACCGCGCTCAACGCTTTTAGCGCTCGTGAGTGCATTTGCAGACAGAGAGAGCATCATGCGGGCTTATAATGAGGCACTGGAAAACGATTATCGTTTCCTTTCGTTTGGCGATGCCATGCTTATAGTGTAGTGTTGTCGCACCGTGCTTGACGGTATGTCGCACCGTGCTTGACGGTATGTCGCACTGTGCTTGGCGGTATGTCGCACCGGGCTTGACCCGGTGCCTAATGGGAGAGCAGTAGGTTGGTGACAGTTGTTGACCAAATAGGTTGTAGGTTCAATGACGCACCATTGTGAAGTAGGAGAATAATGTTCGAGTACACCATAGATGCCCTCGATCCTCAAACCAGCGCACGTGCTGGCACGCTAACAACGCCCCATGGCAACATTGAAACACCGGTGTTTATGCCAGTGGGTACGGTAGCAACGGTCAAGGGCATTACAACACCCCAACTCGAGCAGCTTAGCGCTCAGATTATTCTCAGCAACGCCTACCACCTTTATTTACGTCCGGGGGCAGAGCGCATAGCGCAGGCGGGTGGACTCCATAGTTTTATGAACTGGAATCACCCCATTCTAACCGACAGTGGTGGCTTCCAGATTTTTAGCCTCCGCGACACGCTCAAACTCGACGAGGACGGCGTAAGCTTCCAGTCTATTATTGACGGCTCAAAGCACCGCTGGACGCCCGAGGATAATATGCGGATTCAAAACCAACTCGGCGCAGATATTATTATGCAGCTTGACGAGTGTCCGCCGTATCCCGCCGAGAAAGAAACGATAGCTGCAGCAGTAGACCGCAGTGCCGTCTGGGCACGCCGCTGCCGCATCGCTCAGACTAACAAAAATCAAGCACTCTTTGCCATTGTGCAAGGCGGTATCCATCTTGACCTGCGTCTTGAGAGCATAGAACTGCTCAGACAGGCAGAGCAGGAGGCGGGCGGTGAGTTTGAGGGCTTTGCTCTCGGAGGATATTCAGTGGGGGAGCCCCATGAGCTTATGTTTGAAACCTTGCCTGAGGTTGCGCAAGCGCTGCCTGCAGAAAAGCCCCGTTACCTCATGGGCGTTGGCAACCCAACCACCATCATTAAGGCTATTGCTGCTGGCATAGATATGTTTGACTGCGTTTTACCTACTCGTACGGCCCGTATGGGAACAGCGTTTTCGCATGAGGGTCGCCTCAATCTGCGCAACGCACGTTTTGCCGATGACTTTACGCCCCTTGACCCTCTCTGCACCTGTTCGACCTGCAAAAACTACACCCGTGCCTATCTTCGCCATCTCATTCAGGCAAAAGAAATGCTTGGCTCGATACTTCTCACCCACCACAACCTCCATTTTCTCATCAACATAACGCAAGAGGCACGCGCAGCAATTCAGGCTGGAAACTACGAAAACTATCTAAATACTTGGCTCACCTCGCCCGCAGCAGCCGATTATTAGGTTATAATTATCGGTTTGTAGCCATATCTTGCGTGGTGGAGATATGTGGTGGGTTCGTAAGAAAGAAAGCAGGAGAGAGGTACTATGTCCGACAGGAGATTCAAACCAAAAAAGAAGCCGGGGCAGTCCCGCAATCATGTGATGCTGCTTACCTTATTGGCTTTACTGGTAGCAACGTCCTTCGTTTTGTTTATGCCCCCGAATGAGAGCATCAAGCGTGGTCTTGATGTGCAAGGTGGCTTGTCTGTAATTCTTGAGGCAAAAAAGACTGACGACAAAGACCCGTCGAGCGAAGAGATGACAGCTGCCCGACAAATTGTTGAGCGGCGCGTAAACCTTCTCGGCGCTAGCGAGGCAACCGTTCAGGTGCAAGGCAACAATCAGCTTCTCGTCCAAATCCCTGGCATTGTTGATCAGGCGCAGGCGGTAAGCACAATTGGCAAAACTGGTGTGCTCCACTTTGTTAATGTTGCCGACCTTGAGAACAAGGGTGCCATTGAGGCTCTTGAGAGTGGCGTCTACGTTACCGATCAAGAGATAAACCGAAAGCTCGCGTTTGGGGATCTTAAGCCTAACCAAATATTAAATGCAAACCCAGATGAGCAAACCGGACGCGTTCCTATGGGTATCTATACCATTCTCGACATAAGTGGGGGCGGGGATGAGGACTCAGAGGGCGACAGCAACTACTATCAGCTCATTTCCATTGACGAAAAAGACTATACTCCCATCTTTACCGGTGCTGACATTACGCAAGTAACCGTAGGGCTTGACAACGGTGTTGGTCCTGATTACTCAGTTGGACTTGAGCTTAACCGCACAGCAGCGCAGGCTTTCAAAGAGGTAACTACGCAGCTTGCGCCTACCAAGGGCAAAATTGCGATAGTGCTTGATGGCGCCATTCAGTCTGCCCCTGCCGTTCAAACCATCATCGGCGATGGACGGGTGTCCATCACGGGAAACTACGGCCTTAAAGAAGCGGACTCACTTAAAACCATTTTACAATCAGGTTCGCTACCGGTAAGCCTCAGTGTTATTAACGCACAGGTTGTTGGGCCTACCTTGGGTCAGGAATCTTTGATGGCGGGTATTTTGGTTGCCCTCATTGGTCTTGCATTGGTTGCCTTATATCTTTTGTTTTTCTATAAAGGCATTGGTCTTTTGACGGCTGCGGCAGTAGGTGTCTTTGCCATTCTGTATCTTGGGGTGCTTGCCTTGCTTTCAAGTCTCGGCTTTTTTGCGCTCTCGCTTGCCGGTATCGCAGGTATCGTTTTGTCGATTGGTGTTGCCGCCGACTCGTCCATTCTTGTTCTTGAACGCTTCAAAGAAGAAATCCGTATGGGACGCTCGGTGCGCGCCGCCTCGCAAACTGGTGTGTGGCACGCAATTAAAACCTCGCTTGATGCTGACTTTGTTACCTTAATTTCGGCTCTTGCCTTGTTCTTTATTGCCGTTGGTACCGTCAAGGGTTTTGGTCTTACGTTGGCAATCGGCGTTGTTTGCGACATCATAACTATGATTTTGTTCAAAGCTCCGGTGGTTCGGTTGCTCGCTCCTCGCTTCATTGCTAAGCACCCTGGTTTCTGGGGTGTTAAGGAGGACGAGGAGTTCGCACTTGCTTCCGGTGAGCTGAATCGAGGTGTTGCAAATGGTTAGGCCATTCAAAAAAGATATCGACTTTCTCTCTCATCGCAGAATATTCTTTGCCATTTCGTTGGTGCTTATTCTTATTTCGCTTGTGGCCATACCGTTGCGAGGCTTGAACTACGGTATTGAGTTTGTGGGCGGTAGTTCTATTACCTTTACTGATACGGGAGATATAAAAACCGAAGAGATGCGCTCTGCTTTCGAGGAAGCAGGTGTTGAAAACCCCACTATACAAACCACAACTGATGCTACCGGCACCAAGGGCTTTATCGTGCGCATTGCTTCAACTGATGCTGCCGAAACCTATGAGTTTGTAAGCAAAGCTGCTGAAACGCTCAAGCTTGATAAAGACGCAGAGGCGCCCATGATTACCACCGTTGGTCCAGGTTGGGGTGCTGAAGTTACGCGTACCTCACTCATAGCCTTCCTGGTTGCTATTGCGCTCATTATCATCTATATGTCTATTCGCTTTGAGTACAAGATGAGTATCTCGGCAATTCTAACGTTGTTCCACGACCTTATCATTATCGTTGGTATTTATGCGGTCTTTGGCCGAGAGATAACGCCAAATGTTATTGCGGCACTGCTCACTATTATGGGTTACTCGCTTTACGATACGGTTGTTGTGTTCCACCGTATTAGCGACAATGTTTCGACAACGAAAAACCACTCCTTTATTACGGTGGCCAACCACTCAATCAACCAGGTTATTGTGCGTACCATCAACACACTTTTAACCTCACTGGTTCCCGTTTTGGCGATGTTGTTCTTTGGAGGCGAAACCCTGAAGGACTTCGCATTTGCTATGGCGATTGGTTTGGTGCTTGGTTCGTACTCGTCCATTGCGTTGGCGTCACCCATATTCGCGCTTTGGAAACAACGAGAACCCAAGTACAAGAAGCTGTATAAAAAATATGGGGAAGGGGTCGGTGTCTTTACCACTGCCGACAACCTGCAAGACTAGCTGTAGGTACTGTCTGCTAGCCGGCGAAATTAGGGCTCAGGCATTTTAGAGATTGTTGAGAAGGTCGCGCTTTGCGCGACCTTCTCTAATTATCCGAGTTCTTATCTGATTTCTTTTGGTCAGCGGTACTCCACGTAACCAGCAGCTCCTCGTCAAAGGCAAGGGGCGTTGGTTGATAGATTATCAGCGCAGCTGCCTCGCACTCAAAATAGAGCCTTCCCTTAAAACTTCCCCCTGCGGGGAGTTCGTAGCTCTCAAAATTGCCAGTTATTGGCGTGCCTTCGATAGTGCTACCAATGTACGTATCTATGCGGGTGCCATCTGCAAGCTCTGCCATCCACTGAGTAGAATACAACGTTGCGTCTTGCTTGCGCTTATTAACAAACTCCACAGTAAGAACCTGAAGCGGCTTTTCATTTCTGTCAAGCAAGCCTTCGTCCTCAAAACCTGTAACCGTTACCTCAAGACCATCAACATCAATCTTGGTACCAATCTTGAGGTCTTTGATGGGCGTGCCAGCCTCAGCCCCTACAACTAAGGGAGCATTGGGTTGTTCGGGGTGTGTAATTTCGGTAGTGGGAGAGGGCGCAAACCTAAACACGGCAAAAAAGACAACTCCTGCTACCGCTAGCACTACCAGCAACCAAAACCACAGGCGTAAAAAGAACGGCAGCAGGCTTCCGCCGCAATACGGGCAGTTATCAGCCTGACTAATAACACGGTTGCCACAACGCTTGCAGTGGCGCACGCCACGCTTGAGCGCAGGACTGATGGGCTGCCCCGTAGTGCGTGGAGCCCGCGTTTTGCCGTCAAAACGATTGCCGCCGTCCCCAAAGCGCCATCTCCGTTGTCGTCTTCTGCCAAACTGTGCCAAACTATTTGCTCCCGTATAACCTTGTATGACCGCTTTATCGGTCGCCCATGGTGGTTCATCATAAAAATGCTAGGAATAGTGTACCCCATACTGCGAATACCATGTACAATGATATCGATACACAAATATGAATACTGATACGGATGGCCTTTTCTTTGAATTATGGTTGGAAAACACGTGACGTTGACCCGCATCTGGTTGCTTCGATACGAGAAGCCTTTGGGTGCGGAGAGCTTGCGGCTACTACCTTGGTGGCGCGTGGTTATTCAACGCCTGAATCCGTACAAGATTTTCTCGAAGCAGATTTTTTTGATGCATGGGGAGATAGCACCACGGTTCCGGGCATTATTGATGCCGCAGACGGCATTGAGGCTGCCATTCGCACCAAAAAACGTATTCTTGTCTTTGGCGACTACGATGTTGATGGCTTAAGTTCAGCTGCCTTACTAACCCGTGCCCTGCGGGAGTTTGGTGCAGATCCTATAACGCTCATACCCAACCGTCACGAGGAGGGCTATGGGCTTACCGATGCAAGCGTCGCACGAATAGTAAGCCATGAGCCTGAACTTGTTATTACGGTTGATTGCGGTATTTCTGCCTGCAGCGAAATAGCCATTATGACCACGCAGGGCATACAGGTTATTATCACCGACCATCACGAGCCCGCCGCAGAGTTGCCGGTTGATTGCGTGCTCTGTAACCCTAAACTTAACCCAGACAGCCCTGATGTGGTGCTTGCTGGCGTTGGCATAACGCTTAAGGTAGTCGAGTTGCTGTCTGCTCGCTTTGACAAGCCAGAAATCTGGCGTGCCTACACCGATCTTGCCGCCCTTGGAACACTTGCCGACCTTGTACCACTTACCGGTCGAAACCGCGCCTTGGTGCGTGACGGTCTTTCTCGCATGAACGCTGGTTTGCGCCCTGGACTTGCCGCTCTCCATACTAGCTCTCAGGCGGCTTCTGGTAGCTCGAGCAATTCGAATGTTGCGCGTGGCGGCGAAACACGTTTGCCCTTGGCTCCAGCCAAGCTTAACACCACTGATTTAACCTTCTCGCTTATCCCACGTCTTAATGCTGCAGGGCGCATGGGGGACGCGCAGCTCTCGTTAGACCTGCTGCTCTCTGATGACATTCGCGCTGCTTTTAGTCTTGCCGAGCAACTTGAAACCCTCAATAATGAGCGTCGTGCTACCGAGCGCAGCTTGTTTGAAGAGGCGAGCGCACAGGCGGCTCTTTATCAGCAAGATGCCCGGGTGCTGGTTTTAGGTGAGGCTGGTTGGCATGATGGCGTAAAGGGCATTGTTGCCTCACGCCTTACAAAAACCTACGGGGTGCCTGCCATCGTATTTTCCATTGAGGATAATCAGGCACGCGGAAGTGGCAGAACCGTTGGTGCGATAAATCTTTTTGAAGCTACCGAACAATGCGCCGATATGCTTGAGCGTTTTGGAGGCCACAGTGCTGCGGTGGGCGTAACGCTTGCGGCGGCAGATTTGTCTGCTTTTCGCACACGACTTGAGGCGGTTATCGCAAAAGAGCCTGAGGAGAACTTTTATCCGCCGCTTTTAGTCGATGCAAGCATACGGCTTAAGAATTTGAACAAAGAAGCCATAGGTGAGCTTGCTCGCCTTGAGCCCTACGGACAAGAAAATCCAGAGCCGGTATATGTGGCGGAAAATGTTTTTATCACACGGGTTCGCAGTGTGGGAGCCGACAGCAAGCATCTCTCCTTTACCGTCTGCGATGGCGCAAGCGAGTTTGGTGCCATCTGGTTTAACTGTTCTGACACTGAACATTGGCTTGCTGTTGGTCATGCCATCGACGTAGCCTTTGTTCCCAAGATTGAAACGTGGAACGGCAAAACCTTCATTAAGCTTCATATTAAGGGGCTTTTTGATAAGAACTATCCTGAGCCCGCAGGTGATGAAGCAAGCGAGAAGCCTTTGCTTTTTGAAACTCAGCCTTCAACAGAGAAGGTTGCGCAAAAATCGCAGAACCTATCAGAGCTCGCACATAAAGACCCTCCAGCCTTTGCAAAGGCCTTTGTTGCCAAAACCCTTGGAAAAAGTGCCGAGCTGCATGAGGCGCAAAAAGAAACGCTTGCAACGCTGGCAGATAATCAAAACTGTTTAACGATTATGGCAACAGGGCGGGGCAAATCGCTCATTTTTCATATAGAAGCTGCCCGCCAAGCCCTTGCGCACAAAGAGGCGAGCATCTTTGTATTTCCACTCAGGGCGCTCATAAACGACCAAGCCTTTTTTCTTGAACGAACCTTTGCGCACTTTGGCCTGAAAGCAACGAGGCTCACGGGTGAAGTGCAGGGTCAGGAGCGTGAGGCTTCCTTTGAGGCTTTTGGGGCAGGGGAGAGCGATATCATTTTGACAACACCTGAGTTTCTTGAGCGTCACGCAGAGCGCTTGTCCAAAGCACGCAGTGTTGGGCTTGTGGTAATAGATGAGGCTCACCATATTGCTACTTCTTCATCAAGTTTTAGAAGTGCTTATACCAATCTGAATACTATTTTAGAATGTTTTAAGACAGCTACCAAACTTGCCGTTACTGCCACGGCGGATACGGAAACCTGCAAGAGTATCCAAGAAAGCCTCGCCATAAAAAAATGCATTGTTGACCCAACTATGCGTCCCAATCTTTCTCTTTGTGACTACCGTACGCTCAAAGATCGAGAACGCTACGTTGCCTCCATAGTTGCCTCAGACGAAAAAACTCTTGTGTATGTCAACGCACGCGATGAAGCTCAAATGCTCGCCCGCACATTGCGCAAACTTTTGCCGCACGAGGCAAACAACGTTGCCTTTTATCACGCCGGTCTTACTACGCAAGATCGCCTGAGCGTTGAACGTGCCTTGCGCGATAACGAGGTTTCCTGCGTAATATGCACCTCCGCCTTTGGAGAAGGCATCAACATTCCTGACGTGCGCAACGTAGTTTTATATCATCTGCCCTTTAGCCTCATTGACTTTGTTCAAATGTCGGGACGGGCAGGGCGCGACGGCGATCTGGCGCACATTCATCTTGTGTTTAATCGTCACGATGCCAGCCAAAATAACCGCATGCTTTCCCTTTCGGTGCCCACACGGGAGGATCTTACTTGCGTGTGGCGTGTCTTGCAAGAAATGAGTTATGATAGTTTTGAAGCGCCGCCGAGCGAAATGATGAATTGCACTGCTGAGTGTGAGGATCTCTCGCCGATTGTAAGCGAAATTGTTTTGAACCTGAGCCTGTGCAAGCGAGGCTGCAGGCTTGACCCTCGTGGTATTGTTACTGCATTGTGCATTTTTGAAGAGATTGGTCTTTTGGAGCGCACGCAGCTTGAGGGCAAAGAGCGCTACACACTTTGTCAGCCAGAGCAAAAGGCAGATCTTGAAACAAGTTTGCTGTATCTCGAAGGACTGTGGGAGCGCGGTCTGTTCGAGGAGTTTCGGGATTGGGCTTTTAGCGCGCCCTCTGAGCAACTTGCCGAAACCATAAGCCGCCCGCTTACTCCCGAGGTTGCAAACGGCGAGGTAACGGTGGAGCTATCCGTTGAGGCGGCTGCGCCCTCCAAAACTGCTACGCCTATCAAAGAGATTGAAGTGAGTTAGCATGAGCGAAAAGCCGATACAAAAAGAACTGGAACAAGAGGAACAAAGTATCCTTGATAAAATCCTTAATCAGGCTGCCAGCTACATGGGTAAGCCCGAAATCGCTCTGCTCAATAAAGCCTATGAGTTCGCCTTATCGGCTCATGAAGGACAGACGCGAAAGTCAGGGGAACCCTTTATCAACCACCCGCTTGCGGTAGCCCTTATTTTGGCTGAGTTGCGCATGGACATCGACACCGTTGTGGCAGCCATCTTGCATGATACCGTCGAGGATTCCTCTAAAACTATTGAGGAAGTCGGCGAGGTTTTTTCTGATGACGTTATGACGCTGGTAGACGGCGTTACTAAAATTACGCGCATTGAGATTGAGTCGCTCTCAGAGCAGCAGGCCAACAATATGAGAAAAATGCTTTTGGCTATGTCACGCGATATTCGTGTCATTGTTATCAAGCTTGCCGACCGCCTGCACAATATGCGCACCTTGCAAGCACTGCGCGAAGATCGAAGGCTTTTTAAGGCGCAAGAAACCATGGAGATTTATGCCCCCCTTGCTAACCGTCTTGGCATTAACTCCATAAAATGGGAACTTGAGGATTTGTCCTTTTATTATCTTGAGCCCGTGCGTTTTAGCCAGATACAACGTATGGTTGCAGAAAGTCGTAGTGCTCGCGAAGAATATCTCGAAAAAACCATCAACGAACTTAATGCCGAGATGGACAAGCTCAACATTCGCGCTAAAATAACGGGGCGCCCAAAACACCTCTATTCCATTCATCAAAAAATGGTAGAAAAAGGCAAGGACTTCTCTGAGATATATGACCTTATTGCCCTGCGTGTTATTGTTGAAACCATAGGGGAGTGCTACTCGTGTTTGGGAGCGGTGCATACCATTTGGCGACCTATGCCGGGGCGCTTTAAGGATTACATTGCTATGCCCAAGTTTAATATGTATCAGTCGCTGCACACCACGGTTATTGGTTTGGCGGCACGTCCTCTTGAGATACAAATACGCACCAAAGATATGCATCACACCAGCGAATACGGCGTTGCAGCGCACTGGCGCTATAAGGGCGGCAAGAGCGAGAGCTTTGATGCTGTTTTTGACGAGCAACTGGTCTGGCTCAGACAAATGCTTGACTGGGCAGATGACGAGGCAGATTCTCGTGAGTTTCTTGAAGCCTTTAAGCATGACCTTAACTACACCGAGGTATTTTGCTTTACGCCCAAAGGTGAGGTTATAAACCTGCGAACCGGCTCAACGGCAATTGACTTTGCCTACGCCATTCATACCGAGGTGGGCAATCGCTGCGTTGGCGCAAAGGTCAATGGGGCAATTATGCCGCTCAGCTATGAACTTCAAACGGGCGACCGTGTTGAGATTCTTACGCAAAAGGGTACGGGCCCTTCTCGCGATTGGCTTCCCATTGTTAAGACTCCCTCGGCGCGGCAAAAAATACGCAGCTATTTTTCTAAGATGACGCGTGATGATGATATTCTCAGCGGGCGCGATGTTCTTACCCGAGAAATGCGCAAACACGGCCTGGGCATTGCCTCTACACGCTCAACTCGCGCCTTAAAAGAGGTAGCAGACGAGCTTTCTGCGGGAACCGTCGATGACCTTTTTGCTCACATTGGTGCTGGCAAACAGTCTGCCAAGCAAGTGGCAAACCGTATGCTCCGGGTGCTGGGAACGCAAGAGGAGACTGATACCACTAATGTCGAAAAAATTGCTGGCATTGCAAACCTCGATGCCCAAGTTCTTGAGCCAGTACGCGACAAGCGCCCGCGCGCCAAAACAGATGCTTCTGGCGTGGTGGTCAAAGGGCTTGATGGCGTACTCGTTCGTCTTTCGCATTGCTGCAACCCCGTTCCGGGCGATGAAATTATTGGCTTTGTGACGCGCGGGCGCGGCGTTTCGGTTCACCGTGCAAATTGTCCGAATGCCCAGGACTTACGCTCAACACCCGAGCGCATTATTGACGTTCACTGGGCAGAGGATCACCGTCCCGTAGGTGCGTACAACGTAGAGGTCTTTATTGAAGCCGTTGACCGTCTGCGCCTGCTGCAGGACGTTATTACCACGCTGGCAAACAGTGGCGTTAATGTCATTGGCGCGAGCAGCAACAGCCATCGCGACGGCTTTGTGGAGATGCGCTTTTTGTATGAGGTAAGTGAGATTGCCAGCATAGATCGTATTCTGAGTGACTTACGTGCCATTGAGGGCGTTATAGACGCACGACGTATGTTGCCCGGCGAAGTCATGCGTAAGCGGAAGGACTAGTATGTTCCTTGAGGTAATTACCACGCCTATCAAAAAGTTTAACAACGGCTATACGATGAACTGCTATGTTGTTGGCGATGATTCTGCGAACAGTGCGCTTGGTATTGTTGATCCGGGCGACGGTGCGGCTGCCATTCTTAAGATTGTTGGCACACGCGACGTTAGCTGCATAATCCTAACCCATCGCCATATTGATCACACCGCTGCCTTGGTAGAGCTTCGTGAACTTTGGGAAGCAGGCACTGTTCCCGTCTATGTACACGAGCTTGATAAAGACGGTGTGCTAAGCGAGCTGCGAAAGTGGAATGAGGCAGAGCTTGCCTCCGTACTTGAGAGCAAACTTGTTACGCTTGCAGACGGAGCACGCCTGAGCATAGGAGAGCTTGAACTTGCGGTCTTACACACACCAGGGCATTCGGCTGGCAGTATGTGCCTGTATGCAGAAAACGAGCAGGTGCTCTTCTCGGGAGATACGATATTTTATGGCACTACTGGTCGTACCGATTTGGAAAGCGGCAGTCCAGCCCAAATGCAAGCAAGCCTACGCAAGCTCGCAGAACTTCCCGATGAAACAACAATATATCCCGGGCATGATTTGCCAACGTCTATTGCGCTTGAACGCAAGCGTGCGCTCGTTGAATACTAGGAGGACGTATGTATATCGCAGTGGTACAGTCAAATCCGACCATCGGGGCTTTGCGGCAAAATGCCGAGGCAGCGCTTGCGGCTATTAAAAAGCTTGCCGAGATGCCGTATGCGCCCGATTTAGTAGTATTGCCCTCCCATGCGCTTACGGGCGTCAACGTAAAAGGACTTCATCATCATGATGCCTTTGCCGCTGAGTGTATGGACGCTACTAAGTTTCTTATTGAAAACAGCCCCTTGCCAACGCTTTTTGGAACGCTCATTCCACGTCCTTTGGAGGATATCCATTCCTTTGTTTGCGAGCCCGAGGTTATTTTTTGCAGCGAAGGCAAAGGCGGCGCACTTGGTTTTGTCGATTTAGAAAATCCGTGGCACAGCGCCCGGTATGTATCGAGTGTTGACATACATATTGACGACCGAACGCTTACCGTGTGCATGAATGATTTCCCTGACTCTGACGATGACTTTAAGCAGGCAGACGTGATTGTTATGATGCTTGCAAAGGAATATGAAGGTACCAATGCTCTCTTTACCTCGTCAACTCAGGAAAACTACCTCTCAAATCTTGCAAAAAAGAATGATGCTTGGCTGGTACTTGCTAATTTGGTGGGCGGCCAAGACGAGATAGTCTACGATGGCGCAAGTCTTGTTATCGATTCGAAGGGACAGGTGCGCGATTGTGCCGAGCCTTTTGCCGAGCAAATCCTCGTTGTGAACCTTGAGCTTGATGAAAACTCAGGCGTTTTGGCAGAAGTTGGTAAGACCGTCAAACCTCTTTTGCCTTTTGAAGCAGACTGGGAAGCGCTAAAACTTTCTCTACGGGATTTTGTGCGCAAAAACGAGTTCGAGAATGTAGTAATTGGGTTGTCGGGCGGCATAGACTCTGCCCTGACTGCTGCCCTTGCGGTTGAGGCCTTGGGCGCAGAACACGTATTTGGCGTGCTGATGCCGGGGCCCTTTTCATCTGAAAGCAGCGTGAGTGACTCAAAGGAACTTGCCGCTACGCTCGGAATCCAAACGCTCACTTTTCCCATAACTAACCTGTTTGAACTCTTCAAAAATGAGAGCGCAGCCCAATTTGAAACGGAGGGCTCAGCGGTTGCTCTGGAAAACCTTCAGGCACGCCTGCGCATGTTGGTACTAATGCATTTGTCGAATACACACTGCTGGCTGGTGCTCAACACAACCAACAAGTCGGAATCAGCGGTTGGTTATTCGACCTTGTATGGCGATACTGCAGGAGCCTTTGCGCCGCTGGGAAATCTCTACAAGACAGATCTTTATGGCCTAGTGGCTTGGCGCAACGCACAAGGCAGGGTTATTCCGCAAAGCATTGTTGACAAAGAGCCCAGTGCCGAACTCTCGCCCGATCAGCGTGACGCAGACAGCTTGCCGCCCTATGAGGAGCTTGATCGCATCTTGCGCCTACATATCGAAGATGATTTGGGCATTGACCAGATTCTCGAGATTGCAAAACAGGAATCGGGCGAGCGAGCGCTTGATCCTGAGGTAGTGGCTTCGGTATTGGATATGGTGAGTATTGCCGAGTTTAAGCGTCGTCAGGAGCCGCTTGCGCCAACGCTTGGTACGGTTTCTATGAATGAAGAGCGCAACTGGCCTCTCGGCTCAGGGTTCAAAGACCACAATCGAAAGCTGGTGCCCCATACTGACGTTTTAGACTACCTGAGCAGCATTTACTTAAGCGACGGCCCGCAAGGCATGAGTATTCTCGAAAACTAAACTCTATGCCTCGAGATACCAGTCATATTCCTCGTAAGCACAAAGTAGGTGCTATTTTTCTCCTGATGCTTACGGCATTTATCTGGGGAACTGCTTTTGTTGCCCAGCGTTCGGGCATGGAGTTTGTTGGACCGTTTTTGTTTAATGGCGTGCGCAACGTGCTGGGCGCTTTGACACTTATTTTGGTCTTAGCGATTATGTTTTTGGTGAGCAAGGCTTGGGGCGCTGTGCGCGGCAGGGGAGAGCGGGCAACTTCGCCCCTGCGCAAAGCCACCAAGGAAGCCAGTACAACTAGCACAAGCAGCACAACCAACTGGCGCACCATCATCGTAGGTGGCTTGGTTTGCGGTTGTGTTTTATTTGTAGCGAGCAACTTACAACAAATTGGTTTGGTAACTACCTCGGCATCAAAAAGTGCATTTATCACCACGCTCTACATTGTGCTGGTACCGCTTATCGGCATTGCTTTTATGCATCGCACTCACTGGAATACCTGGATAAGCGTAGGCATTGCTATAGTGGGTTTGTATCTACTTTGTATTACCGAGAGCCTCACCATAACATCTGGCGATTTTATTTTGATACTTGGCGCCGTGTTTTGGGCGCTGCACATTTTGTTCATTGACCGCTTTGTGCCTAATTTGGGGCAGCGTGAGGTTTTGAAACTTTGTATTGCTCAGTTTACGGTAACGGCGGTATTGTCGCTTATTTGCGCTCCCTTTTTCGATGAACTCATTATTGGCGGTCCTTCAAAGCTCAGTGCCTTACATAACGTCTTGCCCCACCTTGCCTATACGGGCGTTTTGTCATCAGGTGTTGCCTTTACGCTTGCTGCCATTGGGCAAAAGTACGCGCCTCCTGCTCCCGCTTCCATTGTTATGAGCATGGAGTCAGTCTTTGGCGTTTTGGGTGGCGTGGCGTTGCTTCACGAAGTTTTATCTGGGCGAGAAGTTCTTGGCTGTGTCCTGATGTTTATTGCCGTGATACTTGCCCAGCTGAGCTTTAAGTCAAAGAAAAAGAACGTGCCTCGGCTGGGCGCTTCACCAAAAGGCAGCACAAGCGAGCAAGCCAATCTGCCGCCCGATATTCCCCCTGACTTGTAGTAATATAAGCAAAACATTCTATATCTATTGTGAGCCGCAAGGCTTTGTTAAGGAGGACGTAATGCTAAAAATAACTGCCGATGAGGTAAAGATTCCTGTTGATGTGCTGCCTGAAGCACGCGAAGTGTATGTTGATAACTATCTTGCGGCAACGCAGGGCACGGGGCGCCTCATGCTGTTTGCCTGCGATCAAAAAGTTGAGCATCTTAACGATGATTTTTTTGGCGAGGGCATTCACCCCGATGATAACGACCCCGAGCATCTGTTCAAGATTGGTGACCAAGGAACGATTGGTGTACTCGCTGGACAGCGAGGGTTGGTGGCGCAGTATGCAGCTGATTACCCTGAAATTAACTATCTCATTAAGATGAACTCAAAAACTAACCTTATTGACACCGACCAAGATGATCCGTATTCACCTCAGCTCTACTCACTTGATGCCGTACTTGCTTTGCGTGAGGCAGGGGTAAACATTGTTGGCTTGGGTTATACCATTTATTTAGGTTCTGAGTACGAGTCAACCATGCTCTCTGAGGCAGGGGAGCTTATCGCCGAGGCTCATGCTAACGGTCTTATTGTTGTGTTGTGGATTTATCCACGTGGCAAAGCGGTCAAAGATGAAAAAGATGCCGACCTTATTGCGGGAGCTGCTGGTGTAGCCTTGTGCTTGGGTGCAGATTTTGTCAAAGTTAATCCTCCCAAGGCATCTGATGGCGCAAGTTCTGCAGAACTGCTTGCCCGCGCTGCTGCTGCTGCAGGGCGCACAGGTCTTGTTTGCGCTGGTGGCTCAACCGTTGATGCCAAACAATTCCTAACACAGCTTTACGAGCAAATTCACGTTGGCGGTGCGTGTGGTAACGCAACGGGTCGTAACATTCACCAGCGCTCTTTGGACGAGGCAGTACGTCTTACCAAGGCTATCAGTGCCATTACGCTTGCTGACTATGACGTGGACGAGGCTCTTGATGTCTTTGAGGGCAAAGAGGATTTTAAGCTCTAGGCTTGCACCAAAGCCTACTCAAACTGGCTGGGGTGCTTGGCAAAAAAGTCGGTACGGGGCGGAAGCTCTTTGACGGCGTGTTCGCCTTTCGCACGGTCTGCCTCTGATATAAAGGGTTCATAGCCCTCAAAAGCGTGTTCCCAAGAAAAGAAACTGCGCTCGTCTGTGTCAAGCTCAAGGTATTCAAACACCATACGTGTGCCCGTGGGGGCAACGGGGTGCATCATAAGACAAGCGGCCCGCAGCAAATAAAAGGCATTGCCCAACACGCTGCGGCGCATCTTGGGGTCATCAACGGATGCCTTGCTGCTATCTGCCCAGTATTTGTTGGCAAAACGAATAAAGGTATCTGCTAGATGCATGATGCCATGAAACTCCTGCTTAAACATAAGGTTCTCGTAAGCTTCAAGAGTTTTGCGTACTTCGCTGACCAGCTCCTCGCTGGGCGTTACGAGCGGCATTTTGCCCTCATTGTCATTGTGGGCAGCGTAGAAACAAGAGCGTGCGAGGCGGTTAAGTACATTGGTAAGCAAAACACCCTCTTTAAGTACAGGGTCACCCTCATTTGCTGCTGCCTCAGGATTAAGCGGTTTGGGCTGAAAGCTCACGGGCTTTTGCCCCAAGCCAAGTGCTAAGAAGTGCGCACGTAGTTGTTCGGGGGTATAGTAATCGAGCAACTCATCTGCCATTGGAGGACGTATGGCACCTGAAGAGGATGCCTTTTTGCCCAAGAACTGCAGGTGGTAGTTTGCGATAAGTTGCGTTTGCTGTATTTCGCCAGCAGATGGGTCAACGAGCACGTTGCCACCTGCCTTATCTGAGCTCCCCACATTTGAACCTGCTGCTAAGGCACTCCATAATGCCGTTTGTGCAACACCATAAAAATAGATATTGTCCTGCCCAATAAACTGGTACACACGTGCCTTAGGGTCGCACCAATAGCTCTCCCAACTATCGTTCTTTGCGTCAGGGCGCTCAGGGTTAAGGCTTTCCACCCGTTCGGCACCAGCCGTAAGTCGTGCTTTAGTAAAACTTATAGGTGCCCAGAGCGATTCAGGCCAGCACCACACGGTCAGTTTGTCCGAGGTTTCATCACTTTCAGCACTGCTTTTGGATGCAGCACCAAAACGAGGAGCAGGCACACCCCAGGCAATGTTTCCCGTAATGCGAAACGGAACAAGCGTCTTTCCGGTTCTAAGGCGCGCTCCAGCAGCAACGAGGGCATCACGTGCCTGCTCACGCTCAGAAAAATGCTCAAACTCAAGTTCAAAAGAAGCCTTGCCCTTCTCTGCTGGCCTAAAAGTATGGGACGGGAGGGTGGGGCGCAGCTTCTCATAAAGTTCTTGATGCTCATTTTTTACGTAGATAATGGGCGCGCCTAAAAACTCCTCGATGGTTTTGAGAACCACGGGACGGGTTGCACCAGCACTTTCACGCTCGGCAACATAGCCCTTAAGCACTTCTCTAAACGTAGGCAGCTCAAAATACCAGTTTGAAACGTTACGCATGAGGGGAGTATCGCCCGTTATGCTGCTCTTGGGCGCTATAAGATCCTCAGGCATATACTGGTGGCCAAGGTCGCACTCATCAGCGTAGGCATGTTCAGACTTGCAGCCTTGCACGGGACAATAACCCACAACTTGCCGTCCATTGAGAAAGGTCTGGGCTTTTTCGTCATAAAACTGTGCTGTTTCAATGGCTGAAAGATAACCGCCTACGTGCAAACGAGTAAGCAGATCGACGGTCATTTGCTCGTGTACCTGCTTTGAAATGCCGAGTCCTGAGCCTTCAAAAATGTCGAGAGAGATGTCGTAGCTTTTAAGCGTTGTTGCCTGAGCCTTGTGGTTGCTCTCAACAAAATCAGCGATGCTGCCGTTGAGATCGCCTGTTTCCACAAGTTTGCGATAACCTTCATCAATGGGGGAGCCGTAGCAATCCGTCCCGCTAATAAAAAGGACATTTTGCTCGCCAATACGGTCGCGCAAAAAACGGGCAAACACGTCGGCGGGTACAAAAACGCCACCAATGTGTCCAAAATGCAGGCCCTTATTGCCATAGGGCATGCCAGCGGTTACCACTGCCTTGCTCGGCCACTGCGGGCGGGCAGCGTCAGGGGGGGTTTGCTCAGCAAGCGGACGTTCGTCATCGTGTGCGTGCGTTTTTTTTGTGATATCGCTCAAAATTGCCTCTCTTATTTCTCTGTATGCCTCTGGGCTGTTGGCTCGACTGTACTTGAGCTCAGCAGCAAACAAAATGGTTACCGTCAGCAAATAACCTTTCGCAAGGCTGTTGGGTAGTTTATGATTACCTCATAAGGTGATTATCGCATAAACTGAGCCAAACTACGGGGCTCGCACCATAAGGATACTAAGGACGAGATACGAGCGACGACGTAAAGGAGCAAAGATGAGTGATTTTGATTTCGATCGTTTTAAGGTTGAGCTTTTTGAAGGACTGAGCGCTGCCGCAGATAGCGTTTCGACTGCTGCACAAGACATGACTTCAGACGTTAAGCGCTACAAGCGTTTTGCAGAAACAGGACGTGACTTGTTCCTCAGTGGACTGATAACGAGCCATGGTGGCAACATGAGCGAAACTGATGGAACCTCTATCTGGATTACTCGCACAGGAGCGATGCTAGGGCGTGTTACACCAGGCAACATTGTAGAAACCGCATGGGGCGCAGATGCAAGCGGACGTGATGCCGAGGCTTCTATGGAGCTTGTGGTTCACCGTGCCATTTACCAAGCTTTGGCTGCCTCAGAAAACGGAGATCTTGCCAAGAGTTTCAAGGTCGCTGATACGGCAGGGGAGATGCGTGCCGCCATTATTCATGCTCACCCCGCCCATACGGTTGCGCGATCGCTTGTGGACGCCGAGATTTGCCCACCAGATTCTGAAGGAAAGCTTTTGTTAGGGGAGAGCGTAAGCGTCATAGCTCCCAAAGAAGCAGTGGCGAGTGTTGAGGCAGCAGAGAAAATGGCTGAACTGGTTAGTATGGGTGCGTGCATTGCCGTTGTGGCAGGGCATGGGCCTTTTGCCGTTGCGTCCAGCCTTGAGGAAGCTTACAAGCTCATATCATGTCTTGAGCGTTCAGCAGAGATTGTGAGCATTCTTACTTAGCGCTCTGTGTGCAAGGAATGAGTTTTTGCGCAATGAGGGAATAACCGAAGCGCAGCAGCAAGGCAATTTGCCCGGCTGCTGCGCTTTTTCTAACTCCACTTGTTCTTTTTGTGTCTTACTTGTGTCTTACTTCCACGCTGCTTCGCTCGTGGCAGCAAGTCGTTCCTCGCGCCCTAAGCCCGCAAGCTCTTTGACCTTGGCAAGCTCCAAGCCCAAAGCCTCTGCAATCCTTGTGCCGTACTCCTCATCTGCAAGATAGCAATGGGCAGCATGACGGTATTTAATGTTGCTCGTAACGGGCTCAATGTTTGCCGCTGTGTTTTTTATGAGAAGGGCACGCTTGTCCTCTTCCATAAGGCGGAACAAATCGCCCGGCTGATAGAAGCAATCGTCATCATCGTACTGGCTGTAGTGGTCAATAGCGCCTTCCATGGCGAGTGGCGGCTCTTTGAACTCAGGCTGAGCAGCCCACTCGTCAAAACTATTGGGGTGATAACCCTTAGTTGCGCCGTAGTTGCCGTCTACGCGCATAAGCCCGTCGCGGTGATAGGCATGAATGGGCACTTTGGCAGAATTGACGGGAATCTGATAATGATTAACGCCAAGACGGTAGCGTTGTGCATCGCCATAAGAAAAAAGACGACCCTGCAAGAGCTTGTCAGGGGAGTGCCCAATACCGGGCACGATGCTCGTGGGGTTAAATGCCGCCTGCTCAACATCGGCAAAATAGTTCTCGGGGTTGCGATTGAGCTCAAGTACGCCCACTTCAATAAGTGGATACTGCTTATGGCTCCAGACCTTGGTGATGTCAAAAGGGCTGTCCTTATGAGCACGTGCCTGCTCTTCAGTCATAATCTGGAAATAGAGTGTCCAGCGGGGGAAGTCGCCTTTCTCAATAGCGCTAAACAAGTCATCTTGCGAGCTTTCACGACAATTTGCTACCACTTCCGCCGCTTCCTCGTCGCTCAGATTTTTGATACCTTGCTGCGTTCTGAGGGTAAACTTAACCCACACCCGCTCGTTTTTATCGTTAAATAAGCTGTAGGTGTGGCTGCCAAAGCCGTGCATATGGCGATAGCCATCGGGAATGCCCCGGTCGCTCATAACGATGGTAACTTGATGAAGCGACTCTGGAAGCATAGTCCAGTAATCCCAGTTGTTCTGGGCGCTTCGCATATTAGTCTTGGGGTCACGTTTGACCGCATGGTTAAGGTCAGAGAAATGAATCGGGTCGCGAATAAAAAATACGGGTGTGTTGTTGCCCACCAAGTCCCAGTTGCCCTCATCGGTATAAAACTTCATGGCAAAGCCACGAATGTCACGCTCAGCATCTGCAGCGCCACGCTCACCGGCAACGGTAGAGAAGCGCACAAACACTTCGGTTTCTTTTCCGATTTTTGAAAATAGACTTGCCTTGGTGTACTGGGTTACATCGTGCGTTGTTTTGAAAGTGCCAAATGCGCCACTTCCTTTGGCATGCATTCTGCGCTCGGGGATAACCTCGCGGTCAAAATGAGCCATTTTTTCGAGGAACCAAACGTCTTGCAGTACCATAGGTCCTCGCGCTCCAGCGGTAGCAACGTCTTGGTGATCCGCCACCGGTGCGCCTGTTGTTCTGGTTAGTTTCTTGTTCTTGTCTGCCATACCTAACCTCCACCTCCGTGATAGTTTTGCTGCGAGCTCTCCGCCAGAAAACTCAAGTTTTTCGCAGGCGTAAAAAGAGCGCATGCGCAACAAAAGTCCATTGCTTTATGGGCTTTATGGTATCACAAGTGTTTAGTTTTGAGAGGAATGTTAGCTAAAGCTTACCTATCTTTTGCAAGCTCTGCCAACTTGTGTGCTGTAGTGAAGTTGCGTATGGTAATTTTTTGATAGGTAGAGTGTTTTGACACGGTTGCCCATCTGGTATGCGAAAACGTTGCCAGCGGCGCAGACCAAAATATCAGGTTGCCATAAAAAGCGATGCTTTCATACTCTGGCTTTATTTCACCCACCTCTGCACAAATGTCCTCCGCACGTGCAGGCGAGATAACAAATATGGCGTTGTGCTTGGAGTCGGGGGCAGCTCCCCACCACTGTGGAGCGTGTGCAATGGCATCAAGCAGCTCATCGGCACTCAGAACAGCAACAGAGATGGTAAGCCCAAAATGCTCAACAATGAGGGTTTCGCAGAGGGACTGAACGCTGCGGGCGTCCTTATCGCTTGAGAATATAACATTGCCGCTGTTGATATAGGTTTGCACGTCGCTCAAGCCAGCTTCTGAAAATACCGCCTTGAGCTGACCCATATTAATTTTATTCTTGCCGCCAACGTTTATTCCGCGCAAAAGAGCAAGGTAGGTTTTAGGAGCCATTTCTGTTTTCCCTCACTTTCTGTATACAATGGCGTGTTGTTTCCGTGACCAGAATATAGGGGATTGGCTTATGGGAGAGAAACTGCACTGCGTTTCTTTACGTCTTATGGTGCCCGAGGTGGGAGTTGAACCCACACGTCTTGTGGACAAAGGTTTTTGAGACCTCCGCGTCTGCCATTCCGCCACTCGGGCACATTTTTAGCGTGCGTGGTATTGTAACATGAAGCACAGTACAATGGAGTCTGCGAATAGTATTTTGCGGTAAGATTATCGAATAATAAGTGGTGCGCTCGCTGCAAAAGCGACGCTCACAAATTTGATTGAAAGCGGCAGCGACAGGAGCAGCGATGTATACCGTATTTGTCACCGGAGGTTTGGCAAGTGGAAAAAATACCGTGTGTGCTATGCTCAAGGAGCGTGGAGCTGCGGTGCTTGATCTTGACGCCATTGCAAAAGAAGAACAAGAAAACCCCATAATTCTGGAGGCTTTGCAAGAAGCCTTTGGCGACGATATTGTAGATGAGCAGGGGAGTATCGACCGAAAAACCCTTGCCCGCTACGCATTCGCCAATGCTGAGAGCGTAGCTGAACTCAATGCTATTTGTCACCCTCCCGTGAGAGAGCGTCTGGCAGACATACTGGTAGGAGGCGGCTGCACGCCTCGACTTTCGAGCGAACTTATTGTTGTCCAAATACCGCTTCTTGCAGAGGCTCCTGAGTTTTTAGATTTGACCGACGAGGTTATAGCCGTCGAGGCAGATGAGGAGCTTCGTCTTGCTCGTGCTGTTGAACGAGGAATGGACAAGCAAGATGCGCTCAATCGTTTGGCTCTGCAGGCAACTGACGAGCAACGTCGTGAGATTGCCACCGTTATTTTTGACAACAACGGTACATTGGGAGCGCTCGAGGAGCAGGTTAATGGCTGGTATACCAAGCGTACGAGCGAAAGATTGTTTTAGGGCTTGAGCAAGGCAGCTTGAGTGAGGCCAAGACCGCTTGAGGGAGGCCGCTTGCGTGAGGTTGCTTAAGGCCGTCAATTATTTAGCTGGCTCGAAAGGATTAAGCATGGCGCACATGGAGGGAAAACTTCGCGAGGATCAACTTGCTACCGGCGAGCTTACGGTAGTAGCGCCCTATGAGCCGGCCGGCGACCAGCCTGAGGCCATAGCAGCGCTTGCGAAAGGCGTGCAAGAGGGGAGATGTTATCAGACGCTGCTGGGCGTTACGGGCTCTGGCAAAACCTTTACCATGGCTAAAACCATTGAGGTCTTACAAAAACCTACCTTGGTGCTTGCTCCCAATAAAACACTTGCTGCCCAACTTGCCTCTGAGCTCAAGGAGTTCTTTCCCCATAATGCGGTGGTGTATTTTGTGTCCTACTACGACTATTACCAGCCCGAAGCCTATGTTCCTACCACAGACACATTTATTGAAAAAGACGCCTCCATCAACGAGGAAGTAGAAAAGCTGCGCCATGCTGCTACTGCAGCGCTGCTTTCAAGAAAAGATGTCATAGTGGTTGCCAGTGTGTCGTGCATATACGGCATTGGTTCGCCCGCAGACTACGCTGGCATGGCAGTATTTTGTGATAAAAATGAGGAGCTAGAGCGTGACGCACTCATCTACGGGCTTATCGACATTCAATATGACCGCAATGACTACGAGCTTTTGCGTGGCAGTTTTAGGGTGCGCGGAGATGCGGTTGATGTATTTCCTCCCTATGCAGATAACCCCTTACGGCTCGAGTTTTTTGGGACGGAACTTGAGCGCATTGCCGAAGTTGATGCCCTAACGGGCGAGGTCATAAAGGATTTTGAGAGTATTCCTATCTGGCCTGCTTCGCATTATGTAACCTCACGCCCCAAGGTGGTAAACGCACTTGATACTATTGCCGCTGAGCTTGAGGAGCGCATAAAGGAGTTTAAGGCAGAGGGCAAGCTCCTTGAGGCACAACGTTTGGAAATGCGCACACGCTATGATCTTGAGATGCTTGAAACTATGAGCTTTTGTTCGGGAATTGAAAATTATTCTCGTCATCTTGATGGACGCAATCCGGGAGAACCGCCCTTTACGCTCATCGACTATTTTCCTGATGATTTTTTGTGCATTATTGATGAGAGCCACGTAACGGTGCCACAGGTGCGTGGCATGCATGAGGGCGACCGTTCCCGCAAAATTACGCTTGCCGAACACGGGTTTAGGCTGCCAAGCGCATTAGATAATCGCCCGCTGCGTTTTGATGAGTTTGAGCAACGGGTGCCTCGTTTTATCTATGTGTCCGCTACGCCGGGAGACTACGAGCAGCGCATAAGCGAGGCAACGGTTGAGCAGATTATTCGACCGACCGGACTGCTTGACCCTGAGGTCGTGGTGCGTCCCATCAAGGGACAAATTGACGACATAGTTGACGAGGCAAAGGCCCGTGCTGAGCGTAACGAGCGGGTGCTGATTACCACGCTTACCAAAAAGATGGCGGAGGATTTGACCGACTATCTGTTAGGTCAAGGGGTCAACGCCCGCTATATGCACTCAGATATTGGTACGCTTGAGCGTGTTGAAATATTGCGTAGTTTGCGCCTGGGAGATTTTGACGTCCTAGTAGGTATCAACTTGCTGCGTGAGGGACTTGATTTGCCCGAGGTTTCGCTCGTGGCCATTCTCGATGCCGACAAAGAGGGTTTTTTGCGCAACCATCGTTCGCTCATTCAGACAATTGGGCGCGCCGCGCGCAACGTGAGCGGCGAGGTAATAATGTATGCCGACAAACTTACCGACTCCATGCGTTCTGCCATTGACGAAACCGCGCGGCGCCGCAACGCACAAATTGCCTTTAATACAGAGCACGGCATAGAGCCGCAGACTATCCGCAAGGCAGTTAATGACATTATGCAGTTTATAGACGACGGGTCTGGCGGGGGAGCAGGAGATATAGACAGCGTTACCGACGAGCTCGCCTCTTTGGCACGCGAGGACGTTTTGCGCATTATTGGTTCACTGGAAGACGATATGGCAGCCGCAGCTGCCAGTATGGACTTTGAACAGGCTGCCAAACTGCGTGATCAGGCTGTTAAGCTGCGTGCACGCATTGAGGGTACCACCGAAACAGCAGTTTTAGACCGTCTGCGCATCACGGCTCGCAAGGGGTCTAAAATGGGTGCCAGAAAGTCACGGGCGCAATCCCGTAGGAAATAGTGCAGCGACACTGATCTAAGTCTTTTACCACGTTATTGAAAACTCGGTATGCTACAATGCAATGGCAAAAGTCACCATATTTGTGGTGGGTGACACTCATTAAAGGAGCCAATGTGAACAAAGCTTCCCTCAAAAGAAACGTTGTTTTTTCTCTTTCTTGCGCAACGATACTATCGCTCATAGCAACACTTGTGCTTGCTCCTCTTTTTGCAGGGCCGAGCTTTGCCCTAAAAAAAGAAGGGAGTGCTGAAACTGAAAGTGAGCGTAGCTGCGTAAAGCTTGTTGACGAGCAGCTCGATTCCTTGCCCGCCCCTTTACCAAAAGTGGTAGACAATAGTGATTCAAAATATTTTCCTCCAGTTGGCGATCAAGGATCCCTTGGTGCCTGTGCAAGTTTTGCAAGCGTATATTATGTTTCAACCTACATGAGAGCCCAGGCACAAGATATAGATGTAAGGGCGCTTGGCAATGACGCTATCTTCTCGCCAGGCTTTACGTATGAGGCAAATTCAGTAGGGACAGGTGGTTTGGCAATGGGCCTACTAACGCTTGAAGCCTGGCCCTGGAACGAAAATGCTCTTGAGTACAGTAAGCCTGTTGCGCCAGAGCTCTGGAGAGAGTCATTTAAGCACAGGGCTACAGAGCTGCTAAGGGTAGAGGACATCAACACGCCGCAAGGACACCAAAAACTGAATCAATACCTTGCAGATGGCTACATTTTCTTGCTTGGCATTAGAGAGGATGTGCCTCTTGAGCTCGTAATTTTTGATGATCAAAATTTTGATCTTGACACGATCGATATTGACAAGAATAATCCTGATTCGAAAAGCCATCTTACGACAACCGAAGAGATTGGCAATCACGCCATGACCATAGTGGGCTACCATGACCAAATATGGCTCGATCGAAACAACAACGGCATTATAGATGCAGGGGAGACGGGTGCATATAAGATTGTCAACTCGTGGGGTGTAGCGTGGGGAAATGAGGGCTTTGCCTGGTTGCCTTACAGTGAGATGGAGAAGCATACAGACTCTGTTGAAACCTATATTTATAGCGCTGAGGAGCGCTCTGTCAAACTGCTAGCCGAATTTGAGCTTATTGGCATCGCTGAGAGAGCTGAGTTTGCCAAAAACACTGAACCCGACGATCCTGATGCCCTCGTACTAGACTTTACGGACGATGCTACAGCTGGTTTTGAGGATGCTGTCTATGTTTCCTATAATCTTGGATGGGCTTTACACGGTGGCGAGGAAATCATCGATTTTGAATTTGACGGCAGTGCAGCATGTTGGCCTACGATTCAAGGTGATACTTTCATAGCAGATTTTACCGATATTGTTACCATGAATAACTTGGATCTTGAAGCGAATGAATATGACTGGTATATCAATTTTGCTATAGACGACAATCCAAAGCCTGGAGCTTGGAAACTTACGTCTCTCAAGCTTACTGATGCTGAAGGAAACGTGCTTACAGAATACGATGGCGCACTGCCAGCAACAATAGGCGGCATGGACAACACAGGCAGCACGTGGACCAAGCTAAAAATTACCTACGGAAAGAGTGATGGATTTACTAGTGCACCCACCAAGCTACCACGTGCAATACCGCAGAATTTTTTGTTCGTAGTCTTAGTGGGGCTCGTTGCACTTAGCTGCCTTGTGCTTACCGTTGGCATCATACTACTTGTTAGACGCAAGCGGGGGAAGTAGCGCCAAATCAGCAAAAGCCAAAGTACCGGTTCTCTAAGAGAGCGACTTAGGTTGCAAAAGTCAAATATGCTAGAATGAAGATGTAAAAGTCACCGTGAACGTGGTGGGTGACGCTCATGAGAGGAACTGACATGAATAAAGTTGCCATGAAAAGAAACTTTAGTTTCCTGATTTCCTTTGCGCTCGTAGTATCCCTTGTATTTTCCAATCTCTTTATTGCCCAAGGTTTTGCCCTTCAAAATGAGGGGAGTGAAGCAACGGTTGCCTATTCCCAAGAGCAAGCAGCTGAAGTGCTGCCAGAGGTCATACTGTTCGATGACGCACATCTCATTATTGAGCCGGGCGACACTGCCGTAATTAAAGCTACGGTGTTGCCTGAAGACGCAACAGATAAAACCCTTGTGTGGTCAAGCGATAACCCTGCTGTAGCAACGGTCTCAGAAAGCGGGCTCGTAAGTGCAGTGTCGACAGGAATTACTACTATCACCGCCACAGCTGCCAACGGAATAACTACCAAAATCACTGTTGTTGTTGCGATAGTATTCGTGTGCTTTTTCGACTCCGAACCAACCATTTGGGGTGAAGATATCATTACTGCTACCGAGGGCTATGTTGAGGAACTAGAAGCAATTTACGTTATTGACGGTGGCCCTAAGCCCGATGTGACACTTGATAAAAATACCGCAGGTGCAACCCTTGCAGAAGGCGACAATACTTATGGCGAGATCATCAGCTATGGTATGACCGAGTATACTGTGTGCATTCCAACAGGACTTTCGGCGGGAACCTACGAGGTAACGGTAGTAGCAAGCAACGATCTTGGTTTGGCTGAAAAAACTGTAACGGTTGAGATTTTTAGAGATATTATTGTTGACATCAACCCACCTTCAATTTCAGGTCAAGACGTTATTACTGCGACCGCTGGCTACGACAAAGAGCTTACGGCAACCTATGAAGTTGTTTCCACTCCCTTGGTTGAATTGAAAAACAACTCTGCAGGGGCGCGCATAGTTGGGACAGAGCAGTTTGATACGGGAACTGTTGTTATTGCCTACCATGTTACCCTGGGTATTCCAACAGGACTTAAGGCGGGGACCTATGAGGTTACTCTTGAGGCTGGGATGTATGTCGGCGATCCAGAAACGGCCACTAAGACAGTGACAGTACAAATTAACCCTGCTCCTGTTACGCAGCCGCAAACCAAGCCAACCATTACGGGACCTTCTACCATTAACGCTACCGTTGGCTACAGCAAAGAGCTTGTGAACGCCTACAGAATTGCAGGCAACCCTCAGCCCACTGCAAGCATTAAAAATAATACCGCTGAAGCAAGCTTCTTTGACAACACTTTGTATGTTCCTACAGGACTTGGGGTAGGGACGTACAAGGTAACCATTACGGCTAAGAGTTCTCAAGGGTCAGTTGAAAAAGTGGTGACGGTTCGAATTGACCCGAAGCCAGCTAAACCTGCTATAAGCGGCAAGGCAAAGATAGCTCTTAAGAAGGGTTACAAAAAGACTTCTGCGTTTTATCAGATAAAAGGTTTTCCTGTACCTGAGCTTACGATAAAAGCGCCCAAGAGTATTGCCAAAAAGGTTTCAATTTCTAAATCTGGCAAACTTACTATCAAGAAAGGTATTAAAAAAGGAACCTACAAAATAACCATTAAGGCGACTAACAGTCAAGGGTCTAAGACCAAGACCATAAAAATTGTGGTCAAATAGGAACTCAAAGGGGCTGCTACGGCGGCCCTTTTTCTTACGCATACCATCATAAGTCCGCAGGGAGTATGAGCCGCGACGTAGCATATCAGAATATCTCTATATAATTATACATAAGATATATTATCGCAATTATGCATATAGTATGAAAAACGCTGCAGGAGGCGTATTTAGTGGGCTTTGTTGCTTATAGTCCACAAACGTGTGCGCCGCAATGCCTTTCATGCGCCTCTCTAGTGCCCTCAGAGCCAGTAAGAGCACCCAAGAATAGCTTAAGGCAGAAGTTTTTTGGCCATAGCGCAGCAAACAATAACTGCGCGGGCTAATCAGTGAGCCGCAATTACATTTCTACAATCTTTTAGACATCCATAATAATGGGTATAACCATCGGACGACGACGAACGCGCTCCCATAGCAAGGTTAATAAGGCTTCACGTAAGGCGCGCTTAAGTCGGTTGGGATTGCTCCGGTGCTCGTGTGCATACTTAGAAACCGTTTTTTCGGCAACACTTACTGCATCACTCAAAAGGTCTAAGTCCTCACCGCCGCTCACACCACGCATAATTACCTCAGGCATGCCTACCAGCGAGCTGTCGCGCTTTCTAATCATGCACACAACAGTAACAATGCCGTCTGACGAGAGTGTCTGGCGGTCTTTGAGCACCACGTTTGACACATCGCCGACTGAAAGCCCGTCAACATAAATAACGCCACTTTCGATAGGCTCACCCTTGGTTATATGTTGGTTATTGAGTAGCAATACATCACCACTCTCGACCATAAAAATATTTTTCTTTTGGACTCCTACGCTTTCTGCCAACTGGGCATGGGCGCGCAAATGCAGAGCCTCACCGTGAATGGGCATAAAATTGCGTGGTTTGGCAAGAGCAAGCATAAGCTTAAGCTCCTCTGCTCCAGCATGGCCCGAAACATGAACCAATGCACGGCTCTTGTCGTAGACCTCAGCACCAATTTTTGACAAGGCGTTAACCACACGCGTTACCGCTTTTTCATTTCCTGGAACGGGCGTTGCAGAAAGGATAACAGTATCCCCTTCCTCAATCTCAACCGTTCGATGCTCGCCGTTTGACATACGTGCCAGCGCAGAAAGCGGCTCCCCTTGTGAGCCGGTGCACAAAATAACCACCTTATGAGGAGGAATGTCTTTGGCAGCATACGCATCAACAATGTTCTTGTCGGCAATTTTTAGATACTTAAGATCACGGGCAATTTGCGAATTGGTGAGCATGGAGCGTCCCGTAACAGCTACTTTGCGTCCTGCCCCCACCGCTGCGTCGCAGACCTGCTGAATGCGGTGTATGTGACTAGAAAAGGCCGCCACAATAACCCGTTTTTTGGCACTTGAAATGATTTGTTCGAGCGCCTTGCCTACCTCTGCTTCTGATTTGGTAAAGCTCGCATTGGTGGCATTAGTGGAATCAGACAGCATAAGGTCAATTCCGGTACTTGAGAAGCGTGAGATTGCCGCAAAATCGGTATGAGTACCGTCGATGGGCGTTTGATCGAGCTTGAAGTCGCCCGTGTGCAAAACGTTGCCAGCAGGCGTTTGGAGAAACACACCCATAGCTGCTGGTATCGAGTGGTTGACATGGAAAAACTCGCAAGAAAACGACTTGAGCGTAATGCGCTGTCCTGCATGAACTTCACGAAAAACAGGATTTTTTATGCGATGCTCAGCGAGCTTTCCCTCAATAAGCCCTAGAGTAAGCTTGCTGCCATAAATAGGAACAGGCACACCGAGGTCTTTGAGCAAATACGGCAGCGCACCGGTGTGGTCCTCATGACCGTGCGTTATCACAATACCTCGCAGCTGGTGCGCACGCTCAAGAACATAGGTATAGTCGGGCAAAATAAGGTCGACGCCGGGGTGATCGTCATCAGGAAACATGAGCCCCGCGTCAACAAGGATAAGGTCATCGCCGTATTCGAAGGCAGTCATATTTTTGCCAATGCCGTCAAGACCGCCCAAAGGAATTACCTTGAGGTCGGTTTTATTCTTTGAGGCTTGTGACGCATTGGGCTTAGCTTTGGCCTTTGTAGCGCCTTGAGATTTAGTGCTCCCCTTTGCATTGCTCTTTGTACTACCTTGCGTTCTGGACTGAGCTGCCGACTGAGCTGCAGAATGAGCTACCGACTGAGCCACAGACGGTTCGTTACCTTGAGTATTGCCCTGAGCATTATTCTGGAAACTGCCCTGGGAACTGCCTCGGGAACTCCCCCGCTTGCGGCGCGTGCGCCCTCCTGTAGTGTTTTGGCCACCCGAGTGGTTTTTATTCTTTTGTTCGGTTGTTGAAAGATGCTTGTTGTCAGCACTCTCGGATACGCCGTGTTGAACCACGGCGTTTTGGCTTGATGTTGTTACTTGCAAGAGCTTGCGCTCCTTTCTTTTCTCCCCTGCTGGCACACAAACTCCTCCTGCGCAGATACTTGATAATCTTTGCGCACCAAGAAGCGGGTTTTAAGCCGCTTTTTTTGTGTCCCCTCAGGGATTTGTATATATTTTTAGCTTTCTTCCCGAAAGCTTACGTCCAAATAAATCTCACTTTTATATATCTACCTGCAAAAATGCAGATTTCTGTTAAATCGTCTAGCAATTATACCACAAGCTCGTTTTGCTACTGAGCCAGACAAGATTACAGTACACCAACAGCGCGCATAACCTTCTCTAAGCCATCACGCTGGGCAGGAGTTGCATCTACCAGCGGCAAACGCACGCCTCCACAATCAAAACCGAGCAAACGCAAAGCCTCTTTAGGCATAATGGGATTTGCGGTAACAAAGAGTTCTTTCATGAGCGGAAGCAGGCGCAAATGGGCTGTAAGAGCCTTTGTTTGCTCCCCTGCTGCCAACAGTTCAACAATTTCCTTCATGCGCTCGGGGGCAACGTTTCCAATTGTTGAGATAACGCCGTATCCGCCAAGGCTCATAATGGGCAGGGTCTGCTCATCGTCGCCCGAATACACAACAAACCCCTCAGGGGCATCGGTGATAATCTCGGCAATTTGGTCAAGCTTTCCGCTTGCTTCCTTAACAGCAACAATATTATCAACATCGTGGGCAAGGCGCAGGGTTGTTTGCGCTTCCATATTAACCACGCAACGGCCAGGAATATTGTACAAAATAGCAGGTAAGTCAATGCTTTCGGCGATTGAGCGAAAATGCTGATACATACCCTCTTGCGGAGGCTTGTTGTAATACGGCACAACGAGCATGACGCCGTCAACGCCAAGCTTTTCAACGTCACGGGCAAAGGCCACCGAGTCTGCCGTGCAGTTGTCGCCCACGTTGGCAATGACAGGAACACGCCCTCCAACCGCTTCCAAAACAGCGGTAAAGAGCGAGATTTTCTGAGGATAAAACACGGTAGGGCTCTCACCCGTCGTACCATTTATGACCAGCGCATCGCTGCCCGCATCAACAAGACGCACGGCAAGTTCTTGTGCTCGAGTAAGATCAAGCTCAAGATTGGCATCAAAGGGGGTCACCATTGCGGGAATAAAACGTCCAAAAGTTGCTGTTTTCATGGGAATCCTCCTAAAAACCTAAGTCCATGAACTTTTCAAGCCCAACAATAAGGCCGGTGTGTGAGCCAGTAGCCACCGAGCGCACGGCGAGCAAAACGCCCGGCATATAGGCAGCTCGGTCAATTGAATCATGTCGAATGCTCAGAGTTTGACCTGGTGAGCCAAAGATAACCTCTTGAGAAGCAACAAAGCCGTTGGAGCGTATGGCGTGTACGGGAACCTCTTGTACGAAGGCACCGCGCGCGCCCTCATTCCCAGCAGATTCTGTTTCTTTGCCCGGAGCAACCCGCTCAAGACCCGCCTCGGCACGCACCTCGGCGATGGCGCGCGCGGTGCTGAGAGCTGTTCCACTTGGGGCATCAAGCTTACGATTGTGATGAAATTCAAGCACTTCAACATCATCAAAAAATCGTGCTGCCAGCTTTGAGGCAGCCATCATAAGAATTGCTCCCGTGGTAAAGTTTGGGGCAATAAACACCGTAGCATTAGCTGGAATATCAGCCTCAAGAGCGGCGAGTTGCTCGGGCGTTAAGCCCGTAGTTCCCACAACAATGGGCACACCTGCAGCCATGCACGTGCGAATGTTGCTCTCAACACTGCTCGGAATAGTAAAGTCAACTACTACGTTGGGCTGGGCAGCCTCAAGCGCAGTGGCAAGATCGGTAAAAGCTGGGCCAACCGCCTTGCTGTCTAAAGAGACCTCTGTAGCCGTGCCCGTTGGCTCAAAACCACCAACAAAGCTCAGGTCATCGGCGGCACATACGGCACGCACTACCTCAGAGCCCATACGGCCAAGATATCCATTTACCAATACTTTAGTCATAAAAACACACTCCCACAAAGGTTTATTGCGCTTCGCAACATTGCTCTTTGCTCTATCATAGCGCAAGTTGTTAGGCGCAGACCAGCTCAGCAATTTCATCTTGCGTAAGCGGACTAATAACGGCGACCGTTGGTTCTTGGGCAAACACCCGCTCAGCCACACGCTTAATGTCCTCAAGACCCACCGCACGATACCGCTCAATAAGCTCGTCTATCGAAAGATGCTTTAGTCCGTTAACCTGATTGCGGCCCAAACGCACCATGCGCGATGAGGTCGCTTCATGCGCCAACACAAGGTTTCCCACAACGTATTCTTGGACCCGTGCAAGCTCCTCAGAGGTAACGCCTTTGGCTACCAAAGAAGCAAGTTCCTTGCGGATAAGCCCGAGTACCTCTCCTAGGTTTGACGGGCGTGTTCCAGCATAAACCGAAAACTGCGCTGCGTTCATGTAAGAAACTGTTGAAGCGTATACTGCATAGGCAAGCCCTCGCTTCTCGCGAACCTCTTGAAAAAGGCGTGAGGACATCGGACCGCCCAAAATAGAATCAAGCAAAGCAGCTGCATACCTATCGTCATGGCCCAAAGGAACGCCGGGCATACCGATGAGCAGGTGAGCCTGTTCGGTTGGGCGCGTGAGAGCTGCAAGCTCCTTGCGGTTTTGCTCATCAACAAGTCCGCGCTCATTGGGGGTGCCCGTTGGCATAGCGCCCAGGTAGCGCTCGCACAAGGCTACTAAACGCTCATGGTCAATGCTTCCCGAGGCAACCACCGTTGCGTTACCCGCATGATAGTGGCTCTCCTGATAGCGCTGACAATCCTCATGCTCGTAGGCTCCCACCAGCTCGCGCGTTCCCAAAATAGGACGACCAAGCTGCACGGTTGGATAAAAGGTTTCTGAGAATAAGTCGCCAATATGGTCGTCTGGCGTGTCCTCGCACCGTGATATTTCCTCGATAACTACCTCACGCTCAGAATGTATGGCATCGCTGGCAAAAACTGAGGAGGTTACCATGTCGCTGAGAATCTCAAAGGCGGATTCCAGCCGCTCATCTAAAACACGGGCATAATAGCAGGTGTATTCCTTAGACGTAAAAGCGTTGAGCTCGGCACCCATGGCATCAAACGACATGGAAATATCAAGGGCGGTACGTTTTTCGGTGCCCTTAAACATCATGTGTTCCATAAAGTGAGAAAGCCCCAGCTGCTCTGGTTTCTCGTCGCGTGAGCCTACCCGATACCAAATACCCAGAGCAACTGAGCGCACGCCGTCCATAGATTCTGACAAAACGGTTAAGCCGTTGGAAAGAGTACTTTTTTCGTAAAACATAATTACCTCTGTCTTGCCTTTGCTCGTTAATTTCTCTTAGTGAATTATATCCACCGGTGGGCTGATTGACACTGGTGGATTGTGTGGTGTGCGAGTGCCTTTGGCAGCCACGGCTGCCAAAGGCACTCGATACTCATCAAAGCATACTGCAGTGACGCTTGCGTATAGCTGCCTGCTTGTAGCCACTTGCCTACAACCGCTTGCTTATAACCGCCTGCTACCGCTTATTGACGGCGACGGGGTGTACGACTATCTCCCTCGCGACCGCCGTCACGACCTCTGCGGTTATCACGGTTGCCATAACCGCCTGAACCACCTGGTCCGCCACTCTTGCCATCTCGATTGCCGCCGCCAGCTCCGCCCTCAGAGGGAGGCGCAACGGGCTTATCAAGGCGATCAAGCGATATCTTGCCATTCTCAATTTCAATAATCTTGACGTGCACTTCGTCCCCAATGGTCAATACGTCTTCAACAGAGCCAACGCGACCTTGGGCAACACGGCTAATATGCAACAGGCCATCTTTGCCGGGCAAAAGCTCCACAAAAGCACCAAAGGGCTGGATAGATACCACGGTGCCGTGATATTCCTCCCCTACCTCGGGAACCTTAATAATCATCTCAATGCGAGATTTCGCTTCCTCGCCGCCCGTATCTTTAGAGGCGATGTAGACGGTTCCGTCTTCGGTAACCTCAATGGTTGCGCCTGTTTCTTCTTGCAGACTCCGAATAACTTTGCCGCCCGTACCAATAACGTCACGAATCTTGTCAACCGGTATCTTAATAGAGATAATACGCGGAGCAAACTCACTCATCTCGTCACGCGGAGCAACAATAGCCTCGTTCATTTTTCCTAAAATATGTGCACGGCCCTTTTTCGCCTGCTCAAGAGCGGTCGCAAGAACCTCAATGCTTAAGCCTTTGGCCTTGTTATCCATTTGCAGCGCCGTAATGCCCTTTTCGGTTCCGCAGACCTTAAAGTCCATGTCGCCCAAAAAGTCCTCGACACCTTGAATGTCAGAAAGCACTACTACATCATCGCCCTCTTTGATAAGACCCATAGCAATGCCAGAAACGGGACGCACAATAGGAACACCAGCGTCCATAAGCGCCAACGATGAACCGCAGGCAGAAGCCATAGATGATGAACCGTTAGACTCCAAAACCTCGCTTACAATGCGGATGGAGTATGGGAACTCCTCCTCGTTAGGCAAAACAGCAAGTATTGCCCGCTCAGCAAGCGCACCGTGACCAATTTCACGACGCTTTGGGGCACCCATACGTCCCGTTTCGCCCGTGCAATACGGCGGGAAGTTGTACTGGTGCATATAGCGCCTGCGCTCTTGTGGGTCAATGGTGTCAAGGCGCTGAGCCTCATTGAGCATTCCCAGTGTCAAAACGCTTAAAACCTGTGTTTGTCCGCGGGTGAACAGACCTGTTCCGTGAGCGCGGGGCAAAAAGCCAACCGTTGACGTGATTGGTCGAATCTCGTCAACCGCACGTCCGTCAACGCGCTCGCCTGTTTGAATAACCATCGTGCGCATGGCGTTTTTCTCAAGGCCTTTGAGAGCAGCAGATATTTCCTTGCTCCAAAGTTCAATTTCCTCGTCGCTAAAGGTCGCCTTAATTTCCTCTTTGAGGGCAGCAACCTTGTCAACACGTGCCAGTTTGTCGGCGTCTTTGAGGGCAGCGCTCATGGCATCAAAATGGGTGTTAATGCGCTCAGCAACCTCAGCAACTGGCTCATCAACCGGATACTCCTTAAGCTCAGGAGCGACTTTTTCGATGAAACGCTGCTGTGCCTTGCAAAACTCTGCAATAGCCTCCTGGCCAAATTGCATGGCCGCCAACATGATCTCCTCAGACAACTCTTGAGCGCCGCCTTCAACCATAGTTATGCAGTCAGGAGTTCCTGCCAGCGTAAGCTCGAGGTCGGAGTTTTCCTCCTCCTCAAAGGTAGGATTGACGATAAAATCGCCTGTTTTGGGGTTGCGACCAATGCGCACGCCCGCAGCAGGCCCGTCAAAGGGAACGCCACCAGCAAGCAAGGCAGCCGAAGCTCCCATGATACCGATAATATCTGGCTGATTAACGTGGTCGGCAGACATAATGGTGGCAACAATTTGCACCTCGTTGCGAAACCCTTCCGGAAATCCCGGACGAACGGGGCGGTCAATCATGCGCGCCATCAGTGTTCCCTTATCAGAGGGACGGGTTTCTCGCTTGATGTAGCCGCCGGGAATACGACCCACGGCATACATGCGCTCAACAATGTCAACGGTTAGGGGAAAGAAATCATAGTCTTTTCGTTCTTTTGACACAACGGCTGTAACCAGTACAATTGTGTCGCCTTGAGTAACCAAAACAGCGCCCGTAGACTGACGGGCAATCTCGCCGGTGGTTAAGGTGTACTCTTTTCCGTACAGTTCAAAACTCTCAGTAACTTTTGTCATTTCCTCTTCTTCCTCTTCTTCTTATAAACAGTGCCCGGATGACCGGGCACCACTTTTTGCAACAATCTAGACGTTATCTCGGATACCGAGCTTTACGATAAGCTCACGGTAGCTCTGAATGTCATTTTGCTTGATGTAGGTGAGCAAACGACGACGCTTACCAACCAACATGAGTAGACCACGACGTGTGTGGTGATCCTTTTTGTGAACCTTAAGATGTTCGGTGAGTTCACGAATGCGCTGCGTGTGCAGTGCAACTTGTACTTCGGCAGAACCAGAATCGTTTGGTCCTTTGCCGTACTCAGCAATAATCTGAGCTTTTTGTTCCTTGGTGAGAGGCATAATTCCACCCTTTCTTTCATTCGCCCTAAGCCAAGTTATGCGTTGGTGGAAACGTCATACTGAGCCGAGGGTACAAACACAACCTGCCAATTATAGCCTATTTTGGTAAAAAGTCACGTAAAAACTTCATAGATTTAAGTCGCAGACTCAAATGGCTCTCAATCCATTCTTGAGCAAATCCCAGAAGCGTTGTGCCAAGCGCTGCAATGTTTGTCTTACTTTGAGCGGAGCTATTTTCATTTATGGCTTTTTCGATGTCCTTAAAGCGTGCTGCTATGCACATCTGGAGCCAACCAAGCAGCGCAGCAGAAACCCAAGATTCCTCAGGGCTTATTGCTTCGGAGCGATCCTTATCATAGCGAGCGTTGTCATGGGGGGGCTTTTCATGGCGATCCTTGTCATAGAGGCCACTTCCTGCAGAAAGCGTAGAAAAACCCGCATCCTGCTGATCTAACTCAAAGTTGAGATTTTGGCTCTCAGAACACTCGTGACACACGAGCCCTCCCTCGAATACGAGCCAACGATAACATTCCTCATCATTTTCGCACGCCGCCGCGGGCATTCCGCACAAGGCGCACTCCCCTACAGCAGGCAAATATCCTATTTGGCCAGCAAACTTAAACAGAGCTGCCGCCAGCATCATGGACAGACCTTCTGGCGCCACCGAGCCAACAAAACGCAGCGCCTCACACGCCATAGGATACAAACGAGGCTCGACATCTGCCTCGCGCGTTACCGTTTCGAGAAACTCGCAGAGCACCGCAGCACTTGCCATGCGCTCAGGCTCTGCCCTGCACTCCCTATTTGCCTCAACAAGCCGCACCTCGGTAACTACGTCAAGCGAGCGTCCCTGATGGAGCAGTAGGTCAACCAACGAAAATAGTTCAAGACGAGAGGCAGTCTGAGAGCCTGGCTTGCGTGCGCCTTTGGCTACGGCGCGAATCTGGTGTCCCGTTGCAGCTAGTAAGGTTATGATGAGGTCGGTTTCTCCCAGTTTTGTTTTTTTGAGAACCAACCCCTGCGCACTATAACTTGCCATATAAGCTTAACTCTCGCTCTGATTTTTGTGCTGAGATACAACACCCAGCCCAAGCGCACTCCGAATGGGCGTAGCGCAGGCAACGGCAGCGATGATTTTAAGGGGCTCAGTAATTACAAAGGGCAAAACACAGGCAACGGCGGCAGCGCCCATACTCACTCCCATATTAAAGGAATACCACACCGTTCCCAAGCCAAAGAATATGAGGCATGCGGCAAGAATAATAGACACATCAAAAACGAGGCGGTATTTAAGGCTTTGTGGCATAATTTTTTGCCGCTCCATAAAAACCCGTATACCACCCACTGCCAGCGCAGCGAGAACATAACCAAACAAAAAGCCGCCCGTAGGCCCTAAGAGCTTGCCAACGCCGCCCATCATGCCAGAAAATATGGGGAAACCCAAGGCCCCGAGCACCAAATAACCAACCACTGCAATAACCGCCTCAGACGGCGTGAGAATAAGCAGAATGATGAAAAAAGCCAGTGTTTGGAGGGTAAAGGGCATAAGCCCAAAAGGAACAGGCACGGTTACAAAAGCGCCTACTGATAGCAAAGCAATGGACAGGCCGCACAAAACAAGCGATCTTGTGCGACTCTGTCCACGCATAACAAACTCCTCTAGCCCACTTTGAGCATTTACTGTGCGCTTGCGGCACACATACGCTGAATATAAGCGTAATACTCATCAACGTCTTTTTGAATCTCCTCAAGCAGTGGTGCGGCCTCGGGCTTAAAGAGATGCTTAAAGCGACCTTGTACCTTGAGAAAATCAACCACCGGGATAAGCTCTTTTTCCTTGACCTCTTTCATGGTCCAAACGCCGTTTGCAACCTCAAAGAGCGGCCAGAACTTAGAGCGGAATGCCATACGAGCAATCTCGACGGTCTGAGCAGACTCATAGCGCCAACCGCGGGGGCACGGCGCCAACACGTTGAGGAAGGCAGGGCCGTCGGCAGCAAAGGCTTTCTCTGCTTTATCTACCAAATCTTTCCAGTTGCCAACGCTTGCCTGAGCAACATAAGGAATATGATGGGCAGCCACAATAGACGTAAGGTCTTTGCGCTTTTGAGGTTTACCGGGGATAACCTTACCAACCTCAGAGGTGGTGGCCCATGCGTGTATCGGGGTAGCCGATGAACGCTGGATACCGGTGTTCATGTAAGCGCCATTATCGTAGCAGACATACACAAAGTCGTGGCCACGCTCAAGTGCGCCTGACAAAGCTTGGAAACCAATGTCATAGGTGCCGCCGTCGCCGCCGAAGGCAACAAACTTAATTTCCTTGTCCTTGGCGATTTTGCCCGCTGCCTTCAAACCCTTGTAGGCAGCCTCAACACCAGTAATGGTAGCGGCAGCGTTTTCAAACGCATTATGAATAAACGAAGTGTCCCATGAGGTGTACGGTAAAGCCGTCGTAGAAACCTCAAGACAACCGGTCGCACAACCAACTACAACCTCGGTGTCGCGTGCTCCGAGCAAAACCTGACGCACTGCAATGGAAGCTCCGCAGCCGCCACACAGACGGTGTCCGCCCACCAAACGCTCAGGCTGTAGGGAGAGTTCTTTAATACTTGCCATGGTTTTCTCCTCTCCTATCTCACACCGAGATAGCATAAGCCCTCGTCAATTGACCCAGCGGCCAACTGCTGCAACTCGTCAAAGGCATCTTTAATGGTCTGAATAGTAATATCAGCTCCACCAAGGCCGTAAATGTAGTTGCGCGTAGGGATACGGGCAGGAAGGTCATACAAAGCCGTGCGAACGTCAAGCCCAACAGGGCCATACTGAGCACCAAAAGCGTCGGAACGATCAAAAATGCCGACAGCCTTTGCACCCTTAAGTGCTTCAAGTACCTCAGCTGCAGGGAACGGACGATATACACGAATGCGCAGCACGCCAGCCTTGATACCCTGGGCACGTAAATCACGAGCAACCGCACGAACATTGCCAGCAGCAGAACCGAGTACCACAATGATGAAATCAGCATCATCGCACTCATAAGCGTCAACGTAGTCAAAGGGACGCTTGCAAATATTTGCCCACTCATCGCCAACCTGTTTGATGATGGGATGGCTTGCGTCAATCGCAGCACGCTCAGCCTTTTTAACCTTAAAGTACGAATTGCCGAGCGAGGCAAACATACCGTGGCTCACGGGCTTATCACCGTTAATAAGTGGGTTGATAGGCGTGCGCTCACCAACATAGGCTTTTACAACCTCATCGTCCAAAATCTCGCAACGCTCCATTGCGTGCGTGGTAATAAAGCCATCAAGCGTGGTCATAACAGGGAGCTGGACGTCGGGATGCTCAGCAATCCTGAATGAAATAAGCGTGTTGTCATACGCCTCTTGGGCAGTTTCTGCAAACATGATGACCCAGCCAGAATCCCTCGCGCCCATAACGTCTGAGTGGTCGCCATGAATGTTGATAGGAGCAGAGATAGCACGGTTAGCGTTTGCCATAACAATAGGCAGGCGCATTCCAGAAGCAATATGCAACTCCTCCCACATGAGTGCTAAACCTTGTGAGGAAGTCGCTGTTGCAACACGTGCGCCGGCAGCAGAAGCGCCAATACACGCAGAAAGCGAGCTGTGCTCACTTTCGACGTTAACGTACTCGGTGTGAACACGACCATCGGCAACGTATTTGCTGTACTCCTCCACAACCGCAGTCTGAGGAGTAATGGGGTATGCAGCAATTACATCAGGCTCAGCCTGACGAAGTGCCTCAGATACCATAAGATTGCCAGTAGCGGCAAGAACAGTGATGTCAGGCATTATCAGGCTCCTTTCTCTTGCTCATACGCAGCAGCCGTAGCACGCGCCTCATCAGAGGACTCAGAAACCATCTCAAGTGCTTCAAACTTGCACTCGATTACGCACACACCACAACCTTTGCAGTGGTCGTAGTCGATGCCGGTCATTTTGCCGTCTGCTACCAAAATTGAAGAATCGGGACAGTGAACCCAACAAAGCATACAGTCTTTGCAGTTATCCTTGGTCCAAAGCGGCATCTCGGAACGCCAGCCGCCAGTGATGTAGAGGGCAGAGTTTCCTGCGTCCTCGCAAACAGCACCGTTAGGGATTTCCTCAGAAGTCCAACTCTCAAAATCTATCAGTTCTTGTGCAGTTTTAGTTGTTTTTTTTGCGCTCATCCTACTACCACCTCACTTGCAGCCCTGTCTACCGAGGCAAGATTTGCGTCAACAACCTCTTTGGTAAACTTCTTTCCAAAGGTTTCAAGAAGATTTTCTTTGAATGCCTCAACGGTTACGCATTGGGTAGCCTGAGCCAAAGCACCAACAATGGGCGTATTGGGCAGGTCGCGCTTAAGCGTATCGAGCGCAATGCCACTTGCATCAACAACAGCAACCTTTATGTCTGCCGAAGCATTTAAGGCTGCACGTGCCTCATCGACACTGTTTTTGGTGTTGATGATAACGGTGCCACCCTCGACGATGCCCTCAAGCACCTCAACGATAGATAACAGCGTTTCATCGAGAACAACAACAATGTTTGGGTGAGTGATGTTGTTGTGCACCTCAATGGGTTTTGAGCTGATGCGCGAATAAGCACGCAGGGGTGCTCCTGTGCGCTCGGGGCCATACTCGGGCATGGCCTGAATGTACTCGCCGTTCAAAAGTGCTGTTTCTGCAAGCAATTTTGAAGCAGTGACAGCCCCTTGCCCAGCACGGGCATGCCAACGAATCTCGGTCATATCCTGCATATTCTCTCCTCTCCGTACTACTTTTTGTTACCAGAATGTTCGTGCCTCTTTTTGCAGAAAACACGATTTTTGCATTACTCGTCCTCTTTGTTTCTTTTGTAGTAGTTTGCTCATTTTTTTGTAGTCGTACCATTATCGCAGTTTTTTTCTTTATTTTTGAAAGAAATCGAAAATAATGGTAACGAAAAGTGTAGCGGAGTAGATATCAGCCCCTCATGCGAGCGCTCCCCTTTTCATGCACGGCGGTATGAGTCGGTGGGCGGTAGCTTTTTAGCGTGTGGTATGTGTCGCGGCGTGCGGTAGGCGGCTGCCCAGACGTGCGGCAGCCCTACACAATTTTTATTGTTATTTTCTTAGTTGCCGTTGCCTTGGAGTTTTTTGCCTTAATGGTTACCTTGTAGGTTCCCTTACCAAGACCCTCTTTAACAACAAGCTTGCCGTTCTTCAATGATATTTTGCCATCAGCTGTGTTGCCCGAGAGAGTCACTTTTGGCTTTGGACTTCCTTTGACCGTATACTTTTTGGTGGTTTTGGCGTAACCCTCGTTCAGGGTAAGTGAGCTTTTGCCCGAGATAGTCGGTGAGCCCTTAGGCTTGACTATGATTTTTATGCTCTTGGTCTTGGAGCCGGTCTTGTTGGTCGTCTTAATAGTTATTTTGTAGGTGCCAGCCTTAAGACCCTTTTTGACGCTTAGTTTGCCACTCTTGCCAATCGAAATTTTTGAACTGTTTGGATTTTTTGGCAACGTAATCGTCGGCTTTGGCGTGCCTTTGATAGTGTATTTTTGAGAAAAAGCCTTGTAGCCCTCTATCACCGTAATACGTGCCACACCTGTTATAGTGGGTGGAGTCGGATCACAGCTAACAGCAATTGATCCTGACTTCGCCTTTGCGTCACCAAACTTGCCGGTTATCTTGGCGCTTCCGTTATTTTTTGCAGTAAGCTTACCATTTGCAGACACCGCAAGAACGCCTTTGTTTGAAGAGGTCCACGTAACACTGGTGGCGCTTGGCTTAAAATAGGCATATTTCCAACCAGCATTCTCAACACGCAAAGATACCGTTGGCGACTTCGTGCTGCTCACAGATTTGGGTGCTTTGATAGAAGCATTTTTGAACACACAGGTATTCGTTGATATCTTAATGGTATGCGCAACAGTTTTGTCCGCCAAAGCTTCCCCTGCAGTTGCCTCCTCTATACCGAAAAGCTGCACCCAATAGGTTGTTCCCTCATGAACAAAACAGCCAACCCCTATAGAAACAAAAGTATTTCTGAGGATATTCTCTCTATGACCATCTGAATTCATCCAGCCAGTCATTACATTAGCCGAAGTTGAATAGCCAGCTGCGATGTTTTCTCCGTAAACCTTATCGCTCACCGTAAAACAGCTCTTACCTGAAGGGCGAGTATGGTTAAAAAACACCGCTATTTCTGCAACACGCTGCATGGCGGCTGCGGTCAAATCTTTATCGACGGTAAGCGCAGCTTTTCCGTTCGCAGCGCGTGCTACATTGACACTGCTAACCACCTCTGTGGCATAGCCATATTTTTCCGTTCCCGTTAGATTAGTGGTAAGGTTTACCGCAAGCGTGGCAAGACCAGTGCTATCGCTGCTAAGGGGCTCAATCGCTGTAACGGATTTCGCAGTAGGTACGCCTATAACGCTCTTTGCTGGTACACCTATGGTGCCCTCTGCAGGAACGCCCGTAGCGGTTGCTGGTGTTTCGTCGCCATGCGCCGCCGAAGGTACACCTGCAAAGCAGCTCGCTGCGAGCACAAAGACCAAAGCCAAGCTGAGCAACCGTAATGCCCTCGGCTTGCGCAACGTCAAAGGCCCATGGGAATGAAGATTGGCATCACCAAACGCCAGAACAGTTGGCAGGTGCATTGGTTTACGTACGAGCGGCTTTTCTAACATACAGCACCTTACTTTCTTTTACGCTCTAACTCTTGCGTCCTAATCCTCAGCCAAGGATAAAGACGGAATAGCAACGATAAAGCAGGCACCACCATCGGGGAGATTAAAGGCCTCAACTGTTCCATCGTGTGAGCTTAAAATTGCCTTGACGATGGTAAGGCCGAGCCCCATGCCGCCGGTCGAGCGCGTGCGCGAGGCATCTCCTCGGTAAAAACGGTCAAAGAGGCGGGCAGGGTCAATGTCGCCAAAGCCAGGACCGTCATCAGAAACCGTTAAAACGCTGTGCCCTTTTATGCCACTCAATACTACATCCACGCGGCCTCCGTTGTCAACGATACGGCTTGCGTTGTCGATAAGATTGGTGGCGACTTGTTGCAGGCGGTCAGGGTCGCCAAGCACGTCAGGGGCTTCTCCGGTAAGGCTCACCTTGACGTTGCGTGCATCGAGCAACGGCTCGAGTAAATCTATTGCATTTTCGGCAACATCATGGAGGTTGACACGCGCCAAAACAATCTCGCCATCTCCCTCGATGCGCTGCAAGGTAAGCAAGTCATTGGCAAGACGGGTTAGACGCTCGCTTTCGCGCACAATGGTTTCGCAAAAGCGCAGGCGGTCCTCATAGTCAATGTCTTCGTCCATCATGGTTTCAGCAGCACCCCGAATGGCAGTCAAAGGTGTTCTGAGCTCATGCGAAACATCGCTCACAAACTGCCCTTGACGCTTGCCTTCTGCTGCAACTTCAGCCATTGAAGAGCGCACCCGCAGGCCAACGGTGTCAAGTGATTCGGCAAACTCCTGTATGCCCAACGAGGCAGAAGAGGTTTGCTCGTCAACAAAACGCACGGAAAGGTCACCATCGGCAAGACGCTTGGTTTTAAGAGCAATTTTTGCGAGTGGTCCTAAATAGATACCGGTTACCATATACGCACAAATAAAGGCAAAGAGCCCTATGGGCAGCATAATTACCAGCAGCCAGCCGAAGGTAAAGGGATTGTCGAACACCAGCAACATTGAAAGCGTAAGCAGCACAAAAGCAAGGCCGGCAACAAGGGCAAACACTGCGCTGATAAGCGCAAGTAATATGCGAATGGTTTTATATTGCATGTATGCGCCCTAGTTTCTCATGCGACCACGTTGCGTTTTCAAACATCCAAAACGCGCAGGGAAACTGCCCCGCCAAAACACCTGTCATAGACCTTAAGAAACCTTGAAGCGATAGCCGTAACCGCGCACCGTTTCTATGAGGCCTGGGTCAACCTTTGCGGCTTCCAGTTTATCACGCAAACGTTTAACGTGCGTGTCAACCGTTTTAGTTTCAACAAGGTACTCCCAGCCCCAAGCATCACGCAAAAGCTGATCGCGCGAAAGCACCTTGCCAGCATGGCGCATCAAAGCAGCAAGCAGCTCAAACTCTCGTGGGGTAAGATCGATTATATCGTCACCGTGAGAGGCAACATGGGTTCCCTCGTCAATATGAACGCCACTTACCTCGATAATTTCCTCAAAACCTTTCTCGGCATCGCTTTCTTGCTGAGAAGTACGACGCAACAACGCCTTAACGCGCGCCAAAAGCTCTCGCACCCCAAAGGGTTTTGCAAGGTAATCATCCCCGCCAATTTCGAGGCCCACTACCTTATCAAGCTCGGTGTCGCGCGCAGACAAGAACAAAACAGGCACCGTTGTGCTCGAGCGAATACGGCGTACCACCTCATAGCCATCCATGTTGGGCAGCATGACATCAAGCACCACCAAATCGAACTGATTTTCTAAGATAAGCTCAACAGCAGTTGCGCCGTCGGCAGCAATTTGGACATCATAGCCCTCTTTTTTAAGGTTATAGCTCACAAACTCCGTAATGGAAGGTTCGTCGTCAACAACCAGAACACGTGTTGGCACAGCACTCATGATTCTGCCTTTCTTTTCATGCGCTTTTCGCTCATGCATTTTTAAGCATTTTTCAGGCGTATCCGCAGATACAAAACTTTGTTTGATACCATACTACCACTGGATTACAGTACAATGGAGGCGTACGGCGTGCAGGTAACGGTATTGTAAGATAAGGAAATAGGGAGAAAATCATGCTTCTTGCGGTTGATGTTGGCAACACCCAGACCGTTTTAGGTTTGTATGAATATGTAGCGGATAAAAAAGCGGAGGCTGGCAAGCGAGCTACTGTCGAGCCAAAGCTCATTTTCAAAAGCCGCATTGCCTCTGCCGCAACCGATAGTACCGACGAGATACTACTCAAGCTCACCGGGCTTTTTTCGCTCAATGGGGTAGATACCTCTGCAATTAGTGCGGTGGCTGTTGCATCAGTTGTGCCCAGTCTTACCGAGCAGTGGCAAGAAGTTGCTCTTACGCTAACCGATACCAAACCGCTTATCCTTACGAGTTCCACCCCAACAGATCTTTCTTACCGCTACAGCAATCCTGCCGAAATTGGTGCCGACCGCATTGCCGATGCCGTTGCTGCCATTCATCTCTACGGAGCGCCGGTGCTCGTGGTTGATTTTGGAACGGCTACAAATATCGAAGTCATAGACAAAGAGGGTGCTTTTGTAGGTGGTATAATTGCACCTGGCTTGGCAATATCTGCCGACGCCCTGTTTGCTGCGGCAGCGCGACTGAGTAATATCGCCATCGAGATACCAGAAAAGATTATTGGGTCATCTACCAAAGGAGCAGTGCAAACTGGTCTTACCTACGGAGAAATCGACCGCATTGACGGCCTCGTGCGGCGGGTATTCAGCGAGCTTGGTTATGAAGCATCCGTTGTTGCAACGGGTGGCCTCTCGCATCGTGTGCTCGAGCTTTCGGGCACTATAACCCACGTTAATGATGATTTGACGCTCGAGGGACTTCGTTTGATTTATGAGCAGCAATAAGAGCGCTTATTTACGAGCTGTGCTCGTGGACATCTCGTGGGCATGCCTGCCACGGCTATCCCCTAGCCCGTAAACGGCGCGCGTCCTGTTGCATCTGTTGGTAAGGCAGGATAGAACCGTCCGTCTTGACGACCAATGCCATAGTCACCTGTTTGCGCTCCGCTCAGCAAGGCAATTAAGCTGTAGCGGTCACTCGTTTCAAGAAAGCCCGCCAAACGAGAAAGGGCTCGGTTGTTTTTGCCACTCGTAAGAGCAAGCTTCTCACTGTTGAGGTCGATAAGCAAGGCATAGTAGCTCGGCTCAACAACAGGAGTTGCCACGCCCTCAAGGTTACCATTTTGGGCAGAGCTCTGCGCAGCATTTTTGGGAATACTATCTTTGAGCCATGCGGGATAAGCAAGCGGTGTTGCACTCCCTGTTGTTCCCCGTAACTTGAATTGAGAGGCTAGCTGTAATCCAACCTCGTCGGCAACAAAACTTTCATCGTCGCCAGAAATCACCAGTGTGTTGATTATGCCGTTGGCCCCATACGGCATTTGGTGTGATCCGGCAAACTCAAGGGCGAGTTTTTGCGCAGCATCAGGAGCAGGGCTGGTGTGCCCGCTGAGTGCAGCATACTGAGCGTCAACGGAAATTATTTCTTTTTCGAGTAAAAACTTGGTGAGAGGATAGCGGGCCTGCATGGTGGCAGCAAGCGCCTCGGTATCAACAGCAGGATTCTTATTGTTATCCTTTTTCTTATCGTCGTCCTTTTTGGCAGGAGGGGCAGCATAGACGTACGTCCACTCGTCCGCAAGACGCAAAGCAAGCATTTCTGCGGTCAAGGTTCCACCGCCAAGCCCTAAGAGTTCCTCAAGTTGAGCCAGATGCTCAGGGTCTTGCAGGCCAAACTGCGGTTTCTTGACGGTAATTTTGACGGTTGCAGCACCCGAAAGTTGCAGGGTATCGTTAATTTCTCTTGTTGCTTCACCCGTTGCGTCAGCACTTGAAACAAGCAATACCACCGTGCGTCCATCAAGCCGGTTGTGTGCCCATGCCTCAAAATGAGTTTCTGCAAGCGTATTTTCGACATCAAAACGATTTTGAAGAGCAGAGAGCTGTGTAGTAAGGTCGTCATTTTGGTTCATGAACTCCGAGAAACGTGACTCCAAGTCCTTGACCATGTTTGCCTGCGTATCTTTTACTAAATCGCTTCCCGTAATAGCGGCACCGAGCAAAAGCCCAATAAGCAGCGACACAAAAATCGAAACAATGGTTATGAGGTGATAGCGAAAATTATACATTGCTGCTCAAAACTCCTTAGCTAGCCGCCAAACTCCTCGGGAGCGTGACGCTTGTCTGCCTCTGCGGTGGTTGTCTTTTCCTCATCTGCGCTGCGAATAACCGCACGGCGCACTTTTCCGTTAACCGTTTTTGGTAGCTCAGAAACATAGTCAATGATGCGCGGATACTTATAAGGAGCAGTTTCCTTTTTCATAAAGGTTTGGATTTCTTTGGTAAGTTTCTCTCCTGCTGCGCCCGTACCGTCAAAGCCGGAGGCCAAAACAACAGTTGCCTTAACCGCTTTGCCACGCAAGGGGTCGGGAACGCCGGTTACCGCGCACTCGCTTACGGCAGGGTGTAACAGCAAAACGCTTTCAATTTCAAACGGAGAAATACGGTAGCCGCTTGACTTGATAACGTCGTCATTGCGTCCCACATACCAAAAATAGCCGTCCTCATCGCGCCATGCTGTGTCACCTGTGTGGTACCAACCGTCATAAATTGCCTCGGCAGTTTTGGCAGGGTCACGATAATATTCCAGCATGATGCCGGGAGGGGGATTTTGAGCATCGTAGGCAATGCAAATTTCGCCCGTCTGACCACTCGGAGTTTCGTTGCCGTCCTCGTCAAGTATTTTGGTAACGTAGAGCGGCACCGGACGACCCATGGAGCCGGGCTTGGGAGCCATACCTACCAAATTGGCAACCGTAACCGTGGTTTCCGTTTGCCCAAAGCCTTCGGTAAGATGCAGCCCCGTGCGCTCGCGCCACGAATCAAACAGGTCAGGATTTAACGCCTCCCCCGCCGTACAACTGTACTCAAGCGAGCTGAGGTCGTAGTCGTCAACCTTGCCCTGCATAATAAGGCGATACATCGTAGGCGGACAACACAAGCTGGTAACCTTATACCGCTCGATTATCTCGCATATCTCTTCGCCTATAAACCTATCAAAATCATAAGTCATAACACTGGTTTCCATGAGCCATTGACCATAGAGCTTGCCCCACACCGCTTTGCCCCAACCAGTGTCTGCGATGGTAAAGTGCAAACCATCGTCGCCTTTAACATTTAGCCAGTGTTTTGCCGTACCCAAATGCCCCAGCGAATACAGGCTGTCATGCAGCACCATCTTGGGGTTGCCCGACGTACCTGAAGAAAAATACATAATCATCGCATCTTTTGCCTTGGTAGCCAAAGGCGTAAAGTCTGCGCTCGCCGCCCGCACGCCAGCGTTAAAGTCAAGCCAGCCCTCTCGTTTGACACGCGTAGCAAGTATGCCTTGTGCGCCAGAAAGCACGCTGCCCTTGGCAGTATAGACATCAAAGCTTGACTCTGCACTCTCAGTGGCAGGGGCATCGCCGCTTCGATTATGGTCAACTGCCGTCTTTGGAGCTTGCGCCTTAAGCTCAGCGATTTCTGCGGCGGGCGTGCAGCCACCCCCTGCCCCATTAACTAAAATACGGGTAGTAAGCGTTGGACAAAGCTCAAGCGCATTGTCCACAACTTGCGCAATCTCACCAACATTGGTACAAATGAGTGCCGTAACGCCAGCAGAGTTGATGCGATAGTCTAAGTCATGTTCTTTGAGCATAAAAGTCGCCGGAACAATAATTGCACCAAGCTTGTCAAGCGCAAGTGCAACAAACCAAAATTGGTAATGACGGCGCAAAATGACCAGCACTCTATCGCCGTATGAGATGCCATTTTGCGCAAGAAAGTTTGCAGTTTTATCACTCCAGTATTTCATGTCGCCAAAGGTAAAGATGTGCTCCTCGCCTTCAGGATTTACCCATATCATTGCCTGGCGGTCTGGCTCAGCAGCGGCAATATCATCAACAACGTTGTAGGCAAAGTTATAATCATCGGGGCACTGTACTGAGAAGTCTTTGAGTATCCCGTTCTCGTCATACGTTTCGGTAACATATTTTTGGTGAATGTCGCGCATTTCATTTTCCTTCGTTTGCTCGGCTCGATTATGGACGTTTGTTAGTTTCAGCGCCATCGCTGCTGTCGGCTTCGGCTGGCTTGAGCACCACCGCAAGGAACACGCACGGCTCGCCACCAATGGCAATCATGCCGTGTCCGCGACTTGAGTTGTAATAAAGCGTATCCCCCGGACCAACCTCCTCGATGTGATCTTCATAGGCAAAGCGCATTTTTCCGCTGATAATAAAATCGAGCTCTTGCCCAACGTGCGCAGAAAGATGAATGGGCTTATCTTGCTCCTCAGCACTGTACGGCGCAGTAACCACAAAGGGTTCACAGAGCTTATCCTTAAACAAGGGAGCTTGGTGTAGGTACTCAAAACCCGCACGACGCATGATAGAAAGACCTTCGCTTTGGCGCGTAAGCTCATAGCCCGTAAGATGAGGAGCCTCGCCGGTGAGCAGCTCGATTACGTCAACGCCAAATCGCTGGGCACACTTAAAAAGAAAGGTAAAGCTGAGATCAGTTTTGCCCGATTCCTGAGCTTCATATTCCTCAACGCTGCGTCCTGTTGCCTCAGCCATATCGGTGAGGCTCAGTTCCAAATCCTCACGCAAAGCTTTAATTCTCCCCACTACCTCAGTCATATCAGGCGTTCTTGCTGCCATATCCCTCTCGCTTTCTGTGTGCAACTCTTACCATTATTTATGTACGCTGGCTCGGTAGTTGCTCAAGGTTCCTCGGGTTTTCGCTGCGCCAGCACAAAAAAGTATCTCTAAGAATTGTACCTTAAACCCTCAGAGGTCGCACCAAAGGAGTTATCTCGCTATAATAGAGAAATGAAACGACAGGAGAGCATTATACAAAAAGCGCGACATACCCGTAATTTTCGTAATTACCTTATTGTTGTTGTAGTCTTTTTTAGCTTCTTGCTCGTTATGGGTGCAGTAATTATCCTCGAACGTCTTTTGCTTGGGTGGGCGCAGTAGCCTATGTGGGCACGATTTTACGCAAAAGATCTCCGCATCATCGCGCATTATCTGGGAATAATGATTCTTTTTATGGGCGCAATTATGCTTGCTCCCCTGCTGGTAAGCTGCGTTATGCAGGAGTGGGAAACCAGCGTTCATTACGTTATGGGCATTGGCTGTGCTTTGAGCATTGGTGCGCTTTTGCGTCTTGCCAAAATCAACACGGGGCAAATGGAACGCCGCCACGCCATCGCCGTTACGGGTCTTATTTGGATAGTTGGTGCCTTGTTTGCTGCTTTGCCTCTGTGGCTCAGCGGACACTATAGCTCGTTTCTCGATTCCTTTTTTGAGGGCGTTAGTGGTCTAACGGCAACCGGGTTTTCTCTCGTGCAAGATCTTGACCATATGTCCACCGCTGACAATATGTGGCGCTTTATTTTGCAGTTCCTTGGCGGACAAGGTGTTGTTGTTATCGCCATGGCGCTTGGATTGTTTACTCAGGTGGGTTCCTCATTTTACAATGCGGAAGGACGCCAAGAAGCCGTCTTGCCCTCGGTTGCCAAAACGGCACGCTTTATCTGGGCGTTTTCTGCGACTGTAGTTCTTATCGGAACTATTATTTTAACTGCTATTCTTTTGCTCTCGGGCATGGAGCCGGTGCGAAGTCTTTTTCACGGCTTATGGCTGACCATTGGCTCGTATGACACCGGTGGTTTTGCTCCCCAAAGCTCCTCTTTTATTTATTATCATTCGTGGCCGCTTGAGATTGTTGCGATGATTTTTATGTGCCTCGGTGCTATTAACTTTGCGCTCTACGCCCGCATACAGCGCGGACACTGGCGTGAGTTTACCAAGGACATTGAGGTGCGAACGCTCGGCATTTGGACTTTTATCATGATTGTTGCCTTTGTCGCAGCCGTTTGTGCGGGCACCTATCTTACCGATTATCTCTCTTTGCTGAGGCGTGGGCTGTTTACCATTGTGAGTGCGACCACCAATGCGGGTTACCAAGTGCTCAGCACCAATCAAATAACGACCATGCTCACCAGTGGGGCGTTTTTCCTCATAACTATTGCAACAGCGATTGGCGGAAGCGCTGGCTCAACCGCTGGAGGCATCAAGGCTATGCGTGTTGGTATTATTTTCAAGGGCTTAAGCCTGCGGATAAAAGCGGTTTTGCTGCCGCAGTCGGCACAGACTAATACCCGTTATAACCATATTGGACAACACCTGCTTACCAATGAGCTGCTTTCTGCCTCACTGGTTATTGCTGCCCTCTACGTAATTACCTATCTCATTGGCACGCTGGCAGGCATTGCGTGTGGTTATGAGGCAATTCATTCGATGTTTGAATCTATATCGGCGACCTCTAATGCAGGTCTTTCGAGTGGTTTGGCTGCGCCTGATGCTCCCGTAATTATGAAGGTGGTTTACATTTTGCAAATGTGGATGGGCCGCCTTGAGTTCTTGTCATTGCTGGCATTGGGTGCCTCGCTTTTCCTCTCTTTGCGCCCACAGCGACGGGTGCTTCACCCACACGCAACGCCTCGAAGAATATTTCGCACCAAAAGAAATGCCGTGCAACAAGAAGCTCAGGAAAGTGGTGACAAATAGTGAGCACAGAAATAACAGTCATAGAACTGGATAATGCCGATGTTTCCCTCGATGGCACCGTGGTTCATTTTAATGGTGAAGCAATTGGCGATGTCATCTCAGCTGGCGGAAATATGGTCTGGGTCGCCCTTGGTCCTGGCTCTCTGGAAGCGCAGGGCAATCCAAGTGCTGGGGGTTCATCTTTGACAGGCGACACCGCGCTCACTACCACAACGGCAAACACTGCTGATGTCAATTCTGGCGGCGCAAGCGGAACAAGTACCAATGCGAGCATTAGCGTGTATATGAGCCGTGATGATGCCACTGCCATAACAAGCCTTGGTCGCTATCATGTTGAAGGCAGTACGCTTGAGATAGAAGGTGTTTTTCATCTTGCCTGCAAAGAACATGAGGGACTGAGTGACGTGCACGCCACCTCGGTACAGCAAGTTGATGCTGGTAGCACAACTGCAGAAAATCCTGACGTAGGACTCCTTATAGGCGGTGGCGTGCTTATTTGTGTTGGCCTGGCGTTAGTCTTGCTGTTTCGTTTTTTGCGTGAGCGCTTAAGATAGGGTGAGGCGATGAGCACGCGTGGCTGACATTTTGCTTTCTAACAAGCCAGCACAAGGGTTGGTTGTTTCGCTCGATCGTGGTTATCCTCTCGTGCGCCTTTTATCTGTTGACGCTGCAGGGCAAAATGAGGTGCGCGCGCAACACAGCACCGAACTCATAAAAAATGCAGACGTACGTGCTACGGTGGGAGATTTTGTGGAGCTAACGCTTGCCCCAGAACTCGAAACCCCGCTTATTTCTGCCATACAGCCACGTCGAAGTGCACTTACCAGAAAAACAATGGTTCAGTCTATTCATGAGGGTGCTGGCCGTTTTGAAGAACAGGTGCTGGCGGCAAACATAGATGTTGTGTTTGTAGTGTCTGCTTTGGGCAAACGAGCGCTTGACCCTGACTATCTCGAGCGCCAGCTGGTCATGGCCTATCAAAGTGGTGTTGATGTTGCTCTTATTCTCACCAAAGCCGACCAAGCCTTGCGTTTAGAGGAGGACATCGCTTTGGCACGGCAGGTGGCTCCCCGTTGTTCGATAGTTGTTGAATCTGCCGTAACGGGTCTTGGGTTTACGGAGATTACCGAGGCGCTTACCAAAGACGGTACTAACAAGACGGGAGTTTTGCTGGGGCGCTCGGGAGTGGGAAAATCGACACTCATAAATACCTTACTTGACGCTCCCCTGCTCAAAACAGGTGCGGTGCGCACCAAAGATAGAGGTGGTAGGCATACTACGGTTGCACGTCGCTTGATCACGTTGCCGCACGGTGGAGCGCTTATCGACACGCCAGGCTTACGCTCGCTTGGTTTATATGAAGCACACGAGGGACTCTCTCAAACCTTCTTAGACGTTGAGGCTCTGGCGGAAAATTGCCATTATCGCAACTGCACACACACCAATGAGCCTGACTGCTCGGTCAAGGAAGCCGTATTGGCCGGCTCACTTGACGCACGTCGACTCAGTTCGTATCAAGCTATCTATCAAGAAGTGGTGGACTAGCTCTGCCGCTCAAGCCCTGCTTCGGACGCAGAACAGGCACTTAGTAGGTAAGGGCCATGCGGGAATAACCAGCCCAATACCTATCAAAGTTTTTATAGGAACAAAACCAGTCTTTTGTTCCATACGGATCATTTATATAGAAACCCTTTTTATCAAAACCGGTAAGTATCAAACAGTGCATGCCTATTCGCGGATGAAGCATCCACACCACAATAGGCTTTCCTTCGCGCAGGGTAGAACGAAGTTTTTCATGGCTTGCGCCAGTAAGCACCTTATAGGAACCAATGCGCTTTTTTATCCATTTGCCCGCTGGCTTAGGATAAATAGTCCAACCAGACCAGCCGCGGGGGTTGCCCACAAAACCGTTGTGTGGATTGGAGCTATACCACATCTCATTGAGGCTTCTTGCAAAGGTAGTTTTATAACCAGCATATTTAAGCAACATAGTAAGACTAGCTATCTCGCAACCCGTAGGCGCAGTAGGGAACTGATTTACCAGCGGCACATCAAGGCGCACCGTGGTGAGTTTTGTTGGCGAGATTGTGAACTTTTGACTTAAGGAACTCTGGGGTGTTTCGGCACAGACGTTGCCTGCACCCGCAATGTTCAGAACGGTTTTGTGGGCGTTAACAAGCCTAAATCCTCCGCGTCCATCATAATGGGCTTTCCATTTTTGCGTGGCAGCCTTGCTCCTTTTTTGCAGACAAACAACCGCGCCCGATGCTGACGAATTATTCTTAACTCCCAACACCTTATTAGTATGGGCATTTCTCAACCTAAAGTATCCCTTGCCTGCAGATTCAAAGACCCATTTTTGGACATTGTCATTTTTTGGGGATCCCACCAAAACAAGGCTCCCCTTCTTTCCGAGCGATTTCTTTGCTTGCAACCTTTTTCCCATTGCTAAACTCTTAAGGCAATAAGAACCTGGGCTCAGGGCTGAAGCTGGCTTTAATACAAAGGTCTGCGCTTTGCGATTTGCTTTGTTCTTTGTTGTATTTTTAGCTCGCTTTTTGAGCAAAATGTTCGCTTTGCTTTTTGCCGTAGCCCCTTTGACACTCATCACTTTGCCCGATGCCTTATTGCGAAGCACAAAAGCGCCCTTTTTGGTACGACCAGCAACCCACACCTGCGAGCTTGTATCGCTTTTAGGTCTTTGAACCACTTTTGAATGAGAAACATCGAGGTATTTTCCTGAACGAAGCACATGGATGGTATATTCGTTCTTACTAATATGAGCGAAATAGAACTTTTGAGAAAGCGTGTTTTTCTTAGCCTTAAGTTGAATTTTTGCGCCTGTCTTTGCAGAACTGTTGCCTATGCCAAGAGTGAACTTCTTATTCAGACTTGTTGAGATAGTGTACACCCCATCTTTAATACGTGTACCGCCTGCTCCAGAAACACTCAGAGCTTCAGGCCCGTTATTGTCAGAGAGTTCTGTATCGGCTTCATTAGCTTCAGCCTCCTCATTCTCCTCCTCGTCTAAAAACTCAAGATCCTCATCTGCTTCGTCGTCAAAGAGGTCAGTGTCGGATTCAGCGTTTTCCTCAACATATTCATCGTCTGCGCCCACCTCATAGTCAGGTGTTTCGTCCTCAGAGGGCACAGCCTCAGAAAAAGTAGCGTCTTCAACGTCACTTGAGGCAGCTTCATTGATTTCCTGTGCGAGGGGGTCTATGCTTGCGCCCTCATCGGCATACGCAAGCGGCATGAGGGTAACAGTCAAGCAAAGCGCGACAACGACGCTTATGAGTCGAGAAATGGCTTTTGCAAGGTTGCGCGTCAAGCCCACCACACCGTTCTTAAAGCAAGTTTTTATGACGGTTTGATTATAGCGTTTTTATTTTTGTGAGTTGTTGAAAATCAGGTTACGGGCACGTTTTATCGGCAGACGTTTTAAGAAACTGAATAGATAAACCCGTCAAGGCCCATATCTCCGTTGATGCGCACGCGCGGCAACAGTGCAAGATCATCTCCCTTCTCTACCCTGCCATGCTCGGTGGTAAAGCTGCAGAGAATGTTGGTTTGGCGCACCGCTGCAACTGCGGTGTCGGTATAGTCTCCAAAGGGATAGGCAAACGCTTCCTCGTTTTGAACAATGGGTTGCGCCTTTTTCAAATCCGCAACAATATCATCTTGCGACATCGCACTAATAAGCCCACCATGTCCAATAGTGCCGCCTGGCTTGTGCATGCCGTACGAATGCGATTGGAAGCTGATGTACTCACTCGCGTATTTCTTTACGTTGCGCTTTGCCTTATCCTCGTCAGCGATAAGAAACGAAGTTGCCGGAATCTGATACTTTTCCAACAAGGGTATGCCGTATTTCAAAAAGTTGGGCCGCGCATCATCAAAGGTGAGAATAATGCTGCGTTCAGGCAAGTCAATCTCGCCTTTCACATAGGCATAAAGCTCCTTATAGCTGGGGTAGTAATAGTCCTGCTCAGCAAGATAGGCAAGTTGTGACTCCAGCATGGTGTCTTTGATGTAGTTGCTGGTGAGCTTACTTGGCTGGTCGGTATCGGTGTACACATAGTGATACATAAGCACGGGAACACCCTTGGTGTTCGGCACAAAATCACTACTTGCAAGTACCTCAACCGTTCTTACTTTAGTGTGCTGGCCGCCCTTTTTATTGGACGCGTGATAAGTAATCTCGTAGGTTCCTGGCGTACTCGTATCAACCGTACCCGCAATCTCAAGTGTTTTTGCAAGGTTGCCCTCTTTGCGGTCGACGGCATGACAACCAGACTCGATATACGGTTGGCCTTGCTTTACTAAGGTATGTTGGCTGCCATTAAGGTTCATAACAATTTGTGGGTCATTTACGCCAGGCTGCCCGCTGCTGGCCGCATTCCCCGAGCCTGCCTGTGCTTCAGGGGTTAAAGAGTCAGATATTTCCGTGTCAAAAGTAGGAGCACTCGATGATGCGGGAGAAGGAGGAGTAGCGTTCTTTTCAAAGAAGCCCAAAGATGACAAACCTATCGCAAGGCCCGCACAACCCAAAAGGCAAACTGCACCCAAGGCAAGAGCAATTCTTTTGCGCCCACTGCTGGCAGTTTTGGTGCGAGAATACGTGCGAGCATCTCTTGTGCTTTGAGGTCTGCGCGCAGCAACAGGCTCTCTGCGGCTTACGTGGCTCGCACGTCTCGCAGCAGACGGTGCATCTGGCTCTCTCCTGTTAGTTCGATACGACACAGTACTCCCCCTGCGCGTCAAGGTCTACCGTAAGTTTAGCACCTTCGGCAATCTCTCCGGCGACAATTTTATTAGCGAGCAAATCAACAACATTGCGCTGGATAAGACGCTTTAGGGGTCGCGCTCCATAAATGGGGTCAAAGCCGTCGATGGCAAGTTGCTCAACCACCGCAGGACTTACCTCAATACTGATGCGCTTATCGTCAAGACGTTTTTTGAAATCAGCAAGTTGCAGCTCAACAATAGCGTCGATGTTTTCCATGCCCAGTGCGTGAAAAATGATAATGTCGTCTATGCGATTGAGAAACTCGGGTCTAAAGGTTGCGCGGAGCGCCTCGTCAATACCGCGTTCAAGCTGCTTGTTGTCCTCGTCAAATAAAGGAGCATCTTGCGCCGCCTTGTTCTTGCTCCCCTTGCCAGAACCTTTGTTAGCACCCTTACCGCCAGCAATAGGGCCAAGGTCAACACCCTTATCCTCAAGGTAGTCGCTTACCTCATCGACCATCTCGCCGACCATGCCCTTCATGCCGCCACCGGCACTCATGCTTGCGGCAATATCGCCTTTGTCGCCCGAAAGCGCAGGATTCATCACGCTTAAGCCGTCTGCGCCGTGCAGGTTGAACTCGCGAATAAACTGCGAGCCTACGTTACTCGTCATAATAATAATGGCATTCTTGAAGCTTACCGCCCGCCCTTGCCCGTCGGTCAAACGGCCGTCGTCAAACACCTGCAAGAGGATATTAAATACGTCAGGGTGAGCCTTTTCAACCTCATCGAGAAGCACCACGCTGTAGGGGCGGCGGCGAACTGCCTCGGTGAGTTGTCCGCCCTCGTCGTAACCAACGTATCCGGGAGGAGCACCAATAAGCCGCTGAACCGAAAACTTTTCCATGTATTCGCTCATATCGATACGCACCATTGCGCGCTCATCGTCAAAAAGCAAAGCTGCGAGTGTTTTTGCTAGCTCCGTTTTTCCCACACCCGTTGGCCCAAGGAACAAAAAGGTACCAATAGGTTTGTTGGGATCAGAAAGCCCTGCGCGCGAGCGACGAATGGCACCTGCCACCGCAGCAACTGCCTCGTCTTGCCCCACCACCCGTTTATGCAAATCGTCCTCAAGGTGTATCAGCTTTTCGAGCTCACCTTGCATCATTTTGCTTACGGGAATGCCCGTCCACGTGCTTACCACTACGGCAATTTCTTCTTCGGTAACTTCCTCTTTGAGCAGGCTTTCTTGCTCTTCTCGGCTTTCGAGCTGTTCGGTTACCGTGGCAAGTTCAGCCTCAAGCTCAGGTATACGTCCGTACCGTAACTCACTGGCAAGCTGAAGCTCACCTTCGCGCGTGGCGCGTTCGCACTCAATCTGCGCTTGGTCAAGGTCGGCTTTTAGTTGCTGGACGCGCACAATGACGTCTTTCTCATTTGACCAAACTGCCTTTTTTCCGTCAAGCGTTTCTTGCATTTGAGAAATATCTTTTTGCAAGGCTTCAAGACGCTGCTTACTTGCAGCATCAGATTCTTTAAGCAGAGCCTGTTCCTCAATTTGCATTTGCACCAGCTGGCGTTCAAGTAAGTCAATTTCTTCGGGCATGGAGTCAATCTCAATGCGCAGACGGCTGGCCGCCTCGTCCATTAAATCTATGGCCTTATCGGGCAAGAAGCGGTCTGAGATATAGCGGTTTGATAGCTCAGCCGCTGCAACCAGGGCGGCATCGGTGATGCGCACGCCGTGATGTATTTCGTACTTTTCTTTGAGCCCTCGCAGGATAGAAATGGTGTCCTCAACGTTGGGCTCACTTACCATGACTGGCTGAAAACGCCGCTCAAGCGCAGCATCTTTTTCAACATATTTGCGATACTCATCGAGCGTGGTAGCACCAATGGCATGAAGTTCGCCACGCGCAAGAGCTGGCTTGAGCATATTGCCTGCATCAAGTGAGCCGTCGCCACCCGTACCTGCACCCACAATCGTGTGCAACTCATCAATGAACAAAATAATGCGTCCGGCAGCCTCTTGGACTTCGCGCAAGACTGCTTTGAGTCTATCCTCAAACTCACCGCGATATTTTGCACCAGCAATCATGGCTGCTATATCAAGCGCAACAATGTCGCGGTCTTTAAGAGAACTCGGTACATCGCCTGCAACAATGCGCTGCGCCAAACCTTCAACAATGGCAGTCTTGCCCGTGCCTGGCTCACCAATAAGGACCGGATTGTTTTTGGTACGACGGCTCAAGACCTGAATGGTACGCCGCACTTCCTCAGAGCGCCCAATTACTGGGTCAAGCTTGCCAGCACGTGCTGCCTCGGTAAGGTTGCGTCCGTATTGCTCAAGAACCTCAAACTGAGGTTTTGAATCTTGATCGGTTACCCGCGCCGTACCACGCAAATCGCTGTACGCTTGCTCAAGGCGCTCAGGAGTAATGCCGGCAACAGTAAGTGCCTTGCCTGCAGCACCCTTGTCGCCCGCCAAGGCAATAAGTACGTGCTCGGTGGTAACAAAGCTGTCCTGCATTTTTGAAGACATCTTCTCAGCTTCGTTAATAACAGAAAGCAGGCGCTGCGACGGAACAGCCATGGGTACGTTTGATACTTTGGGTGCCGCCTCGATTGCCTCGTTTATGGTGTTTGCTAGAGCCTCTGGCGCACCACCAGCGCGCTCAATAATGCTTGCAATGTTGGTCTCGCGCGCATCAAGCAGAGCCTTGAGCATATGCTCTGGCTCAATGGTACCGCTTTGTGCGTCTGCGGCAACGCCCATAGCTTCTTGGAAAATTTCTTGGGTGCTTACCGCCCATTTATCTGGTCGCATGGCTCACTCCTTTGTAAAACTTAGTAAAACACAGCGCGTTTGCTCAGCCAAGCTAACTTGCCCAGCCAAACTAATTTTGAAGTTAACCTTCAAAAAGCTGGATCGCATTTCTTTGCACGTGCACCAGTGCGGTTATTTGCTCGCGCATTTCATGCTCGTGTAGACGTTCTTGCATCTTGCGCGTTCTTCGTTGAGCGCCCAAGAGCTCTTTCTCACGTTCATCAAGACGTTTTTGGAGGTCAAGAATACGCAAAACACCGGCGAGATTGATGCCCTCTGCCGTCAGCTGGGCTATAAGCTCAAGTTGATCAATATCCGCCTGTGAATACAGACGTGTGTTGCCGGCAGAGCGTTGCGGGTTTACCAAACCCTTAGTTTCATACACACGTAGCGTTTGCGGGTGCATGCCAGCTAACTCGGCAGCAACACTTATCATATATAAAGGACGTTCGCGATCGCCTGTCATCAACATCACGCTCCTTTGGTACTTTCAACGGTTGGAAAACTCGGACGAAGTTCATTAGGATCATCTGCGCTTGCGTAAGCCTCAAGAGCTGCTGTTTGTTCCTCGTTCAGATTTTTGGGAACAACAATATGTATGCGCGCCTTTAAGTCGCCAGAGCTTTCATTTTTACTGCGCGCGCGTGGCGCGCCCTTACCCTTGATAACTAACACGGCATCCTCTTGGGTTCCCTTAGGAACACGCAGTTTAACCTTGCTGCCGTCAGGAGCAGGAACAACAATGGACGCACCAAGAGCAGCTTCTGCAAAAGAAACCGGCAAATCAAAGAGGACATCTGCTCCTTGACGGGTATAGAGCTCATGAGGCTTGAGCTTGAGCGTTACGATAAGATCGCCATTGGCTCCACCCTTTTTGCCCGCGCCCCCTTTGCCCTTGTAGCGAAGCTTGCTATCATCAACGGCACCCTTGGGCACCTTGATGGCGAGCTGTTGCGTACGCTTGGTCTTTCCTTCGCCCGTGTTGAGCGTTACGCGTTTCTCGGCACCCGCAAAAGCCTCATCAAAACTAACCTCAAGCGTTACCTTGACATCGCGCCCACGGGCTTTCATCTCGGGGAAATCCCACTGAGTGCCAAAAGCACCCTCGCCTGAGCGCATGCTTTCAAAAATGCTGCCCCAGGCACCCATGTCGCCAAAATCAGTGACCGTTTGCCAGTTGCCCTGTTGCCCACGTCCGCCCCAGGCACCACCTGCAGCTCCGCCAGCAAAACCACCGTACTTGAGAAAGACATCGTATTCCTCACGTTTTTTTGCGTCTGAGAGCGTGTCGTAGGCCTCGCTTATTTCCTTAAACTGAGCCTCATCGCCACCAGCATCAGGGTGGTGTTTGCGCGCGAGCTTTTTGAACGATTTTTTTATTTCGTCGAGGGAAGCAGAACTTCCCACGCCAAGTATGTCGTAATAGTTTTTATCTGTTGCTGCCATTCTGCCTCACACCTCCTTGTTTTTGGGCTTATCGCCGTTGGCAAAATCTATTTTTTTGAAACTACAACTGTGGCAGGACGCAAAAGCTTGCCTGCCATTTCGTATCCTTTTTGGTAGACCTCGCACACCGTATCCTCGTCAAGCGAAGCATCTTCCACGGTACCAACCGCACTGTGGACGTTTGCATCAAAGGCCTCGCCCACGGGATTGAGTACCGCTACGCCTTCCTTTTTAAGAAGTTCCTCAAGCTTGGCATAAACCGCCTGGATGCCTTCTTTTAGAGCGTCCTCGCTTGCGGTGTCGCTGTGTTCAATGGCGCGCTCAAGGTCATCAACAATGGGCAAAAGCCGCTCGACCAAATGTCCCGCTGCCCGTCCACGCTCAGCTTGACGCTCCAAGGTAGTGCGCTTGCGGAAGTTATCCCACTCGGCTTGCAGGCGCACGTAACGGTCTTGCAGGTCGCGTGCCGTTGTCTGCGCCATTGCAAGTTCGTCGAGGGGCTCATCGAGAGGCTCAGCACTTTCGAGTGCGTTTTCGGGTTCGTTTTCGAGTTCTGCGGTTTCGGACTCGTTGGGTTGCTCACCCTCGCTAGGCTGCTCGTCCACGCCATCAGCCTCGTCTGCACCAGAGCTCTCAAGGGCATCTCTATCCCCTAAGAACTCGGCACCTGCTTCATCTACCTGTTCAGCGAGAAACTCGTTGATCTCCTCGCTATCAGTTTTTTGTTTTCGTGTCATATTAGTCACCTTACTACGCTCGTCACCTTATTTGCTTTCCTCGTCCTCAATGACCTCGTAGTCGGCCTCAATGGTATCGCCATCGCCTGAACCTGCTTCGCCCTCTGAAGCCTCAACGCCCTCGCCGCCGTCGCCTTCGGCAGCCTGCATATCTTGGTACACAATCTCACCAATCTTGTAGCTTGCCGTCTGAAGTGCCTCAGTTTTAGCGCTAATCTCGTCCATGTCGCTACCCTCAAGAGCAGTCTTAAGCTCATCTATGGCAGCGGTAACGGTTTCCTTGACGTCCTCAGGCACTTTCTCGCCCAAATCGGTCATGCTTTTCTCGGTTGCGTAAATGAGGCTGTCTGCAGTGTTGCGCACCTCAACTTCTGCCTTGCGAGCAGCGTCCTCAGAGGCATGCTCCTCGGCATCTTTTACCATACGATCGACTTCATCATCAGAGAGAGCCGTTGAGCCAGAGATGGTAATTTGTTGTTCTTTGCCCGTGCTTTTATCCTTAGCGCTTACGTTGACGATGCCGTTTGCGTCGATGTCAAAAGTAACCTCTACTTGCGGAATACCGCGTGGTGCTGGCGCAATGCCGCCGAGCTGGAACTTACCAAGCGTTTTGTTGCCGGCAGCCATCTCGCGCTCGCCTTGCAAGACGTGAATCTCAACAGTTGTTTGCCCATCGGCAGCGGTTGAGTAAATCTCTGTTTTTTTGGTAGGAATGGTAGTGTTGCGCTCAATCATGCGCGTCATAACGCCACCCATGGTTTCTACGCCTAGCGAAAGCGGCGTAACGTCCAAAAGCAAAATGCCTGAAACGTCACCTGCAAGCACGCCGCCTTGAATGGCTGCGCCGAGCGCTACTACCTCGTCAGGGTTAACTGACATGTTGGGGTCTTTGCCCGTAAGCTTCTTAACCAGCTCTTGGACAGCTGGCATACGCGTAGAACCACCAACGAGAATAACCTCTGAAAGATCACCCATAGAAATGCCTGCATCCTTCATGGCAGACTCGACTGGTTTTTTGCAACGCTGGAGCAAATCATCGGTGCTTTTCTCAAACTCTGCACGAGTAAGCGAATAGTCAAGGTGCTTAGGACCATCTGCATCGGCGGTAATAAACGGAAGGTTAATGTTGGTCTGCTGCGTTGAGCTGAGTTCCATCTTGGCTTTTTCGGCAGCCTCTTTAAGACGCTGGAGAGCCATTTTGTCTGCACGCAGGTCAATGCTGGTGTCAGCTTGGAACTTGTCAGCCAGCCAGTTGATAACGCGCTGATCCCAGTCATCTCCACCAAGGTGATTGTCGCCGTTGGTAGAAAGAACCTCAAAAACTCCTTCTGAAAGCTCAAGGATTGAAACGTCAAAGGTTCCGCCGCCAAGGTCAAAAATGAGCACCTTCTCGTCGCTTCCGCCTTTATCAAGACCGTAGGCAAGCGCCGCGGCTGTGGGCTCGTTTACAATGCGCAAAACCTCAAGTCCAGCAATACGTCCGGCATCCTTGGTTGCCTGACGCTGAGCATCATTGAAGTATGCGGGCACGGTGATAACCGCCTGCGAGATAGTTTCGCCCGTGTATTTTTCTGCATCACCCTTAAGCTTTTGCAAAACCATTGCGCTGATTTCTTCAGGGGTAAAGTCTTTGCCGTCAATGTCAACCTGTACACGTCCATCTTTTCCGCTTTTTACCGCGTATGAAATAGTGGTGCGCTCAGCTTTGGTTTCGCCAAAACTACGTCCCACAAAACGCTTGATGGACGAAACCGTGTTTTCTGGGTTGGTAACCGCCTGATTTTTGGCAGCCTTACCCACCACGCGCTCGCCATCTTTGCGAAAGCCAACCACACTTGGGGTAGTGCGATCGCCCTCAGCGTTAACAACAATGGTGGGCTCGCCGCCCTCCATAACCGCCATCGCTGAATTAGTAGTTCCTAAATCAATTCCCAATATCTTTGCCATTGTTCTGTTCCTTTCTTTCGTGCTTTTTTGTTATTTTTTCTTAGTCGATACCGTTGTTTGTGCTGGCAGGTGTTCGGTTTGTTCGCCAAACTTTACGCTCTCGCAGTGATTCCTCTGCTGTCCTGCCTCTTTTTTTTTGCAGGCACATTGTGTGAGCGTGTCTTTCCTGTGTTATCCACAGAAACAATCAGCACGGCTCCTATAATAAAACCTAAGTCCCTCTATATCAAGTTTTGTCACTGAATTGTTGACAAATCTCTTAGCGCACACCTTGGACAAAAAAGCAGGAGCCGCAAACGCAGCCCCTGCATAAGTAGTTCTTTGCGCGTCTCACTTGAGAGCAGAAAGTATTAGTTCTGTCAGCTACAGCACTTTGATAATATCCCCCACCCGCTCCTTGCAATCCCCAAAGAGCATGGACGTGTTCTCCTTAAAGAAGAGCGGATTTTGTACGCCAGCATATCCGGTTGCCATCGAGCGCTTGAACACAACTACGTGCTCAGCGTTCCACACCTCAAGCACGGGCATGCCAGCGATAGGTGAGGAAGGCTCATCAAGGGCAGCAGGATTAACCGTGTCGTTAGCGCCAATTACTAACACGACATCGGTATCGGAGAAGTCCTCGTTAATCTCGTCCATTTCAAGCACGATATCATAGGGAACTTTTGCCTCTGCGAGCAGCACGTTCATGTGTCCTGGAAGTCTGCCTGCAACAGGGTGAATGCCAAAGCGCACCTTTACACCACGCGCCCTGAGCTTGGACGTAAGGTCGGCAACGGTGGCTTGAGCTTGAGCGACCGCCATGCCGTAGCCGGGAGTTATGACAACACTTGAGGCATTTTTGAGAGCTTCGGCGGTTTCTGCAGCGCTAATTTCTCGGTGTGAGCCATAATCTTTTGCCTCGCCTACAACCGCCCCGTCACTGCCAAAGCCACCCGCAATAACCGAAATGAACGAACGGTTCATCGCCTTACACATGATGTAAGAAAGGTAGGCACCACTTGAGCCCACCAAAGCACCCGTGATAATAAGCAAGTTATTGCCGAGCGTAAAGCCCACTGCTGCTGCAGCCCAGCCCGAATATGAGTTGAGCATGGATACCACAACGGGCATATCTCCCCCGCCAATGCTTGCCACCAGATGGATACCCAAGAGCAGGGCAAGTATGGTTGCTGCGCTGAGCAGGAGGAGTCCCACTGACCCTTGGGGGAGCAGAATGAAGAGTACCGTTAGCACCGCAAAAATCACCAGAGCCGCAAGGTTCAAGAAGTTGCGTGCTGGCAGCATAAGCGGAGCCGATTTTATCCGTGCAGAGAGTTTCAAAAATGCCACAATGGAGCCCGTAAAAGTAACCGCTCCGATAAAGACACCGATGATAAGCTCACCAGAATGTACGGGATCAAAATGCTCTGCGGCACTTGCGTGCAAATACGACACCCAGCCCACAAACACCGCTGCCAAACCAACAAAGGAGTGAAACAGGGCTATAAGCTGGGGCATTCCCGTCATCTCAACCCTAAAGGCACGCAGCAAACCAATGGCAGCACCAATCAGCATAGCAACGAGAATGACAATAAAAGCCCATGAGGGAGCAGGAGAGTTTATAAAGGCTGTTGCGGCACCGGCCTCACTCTCAGAGCCCAGAGTTGCTGTCACGCCAAGCACCGTACCCAAAATCACAAAAATAAGGGCGAGTGCCATGCCGAGAATGCCGAGCAGGTTGCCCCGCTGACTTGTTTCGTGTTTTGAAAGCCCCGCAAGAGCAAGAATGAATAAAATGCCCGCAATAATATATGAGCCACTCACCAAGGATGTGGGAAGAGCACTCAGTACAGCAAGAGTTCCGCTACTCATTACTCTCCCCCTTTCTTAAACATTTTGAGCATTCGTTGCGTGACCGCAAAACCGCCAAAGACGTTGATGGAGGCGAGCAGTATGCCCAAAACAGAAAGGATAAGAATGGGCAGATTGGCACCACCAAACGCCGGAACAGCTTCGTCGATGAAGGTCATTCCGGCAAGGCAGCCAACAATAATAATGCCCGAGATAGCATTAGTAACGCTCATAAGCGGCGTGTGAAGCGAATGGGCAACGTTTCCAATGACGTAAAACCCAATCACCACCGAGAGTGCAAATACCAAAAAACCACTAACCAGCTGAATCGGCGTTATTGTGAACAAGGCAAGCAGGGCCAAGGCACATACCGCAAGGAGCGCATAGGTAAAGCGTTTGTCCAGAGGTTTTTTAGTTTCTTTGGAGGCAGGCACAAGCGCCTCTCTTTGAGCTGCTGATGCAGTCGTGGCGCTGGGAATAGCGGAGGGCCCAGCAGAGGGAGCAGCCGAAACTTTTACCTCAGGTGGCGGCCAGGTAACCTCGCCTTTATCGGCAACCAGCATGCCGCGCTGAACCACATCGTCCAAATCTAAGGTAAGTTCACCATTTTTTTCAGGCGTAATAAGTTTTATCAAGTTCACGATATTTTGGCTAAAGAGCTGCGATGCCTGCGTAGGCAAGCGCCCCGGAAGGTCGGTATAGCCAATGATTTTTACGTCGTTTTCTGTGGTAACTATTTTGTCGGGCACAGAACCCTCAACGTTTCCACCCGCTTCTGCAGCCATGTCAACAATAACCGAGCCGGGCTTCATGGTAGCAACCATCTCTTTGGTGATAAGACGAGGAGCGGGGCGGCCCGGTATGAGCGCCGTGGTGATGATAATGTCAACGTCTTTTGCCTGCTCGGCATACATGCGAGCGGCGGCGGCGGCATAGTCCTCACTCGCCTCTTTTGCGTAGCCGTCAGATGATTTCTGGCTTTCTGCCTCAACACCTACAAACTCAGCACCGAGAGATTCTACTTGCTCGGCAACTTCTGCACGAATGTCGGTTGCCCGCACGATGGCGCCCAGGGAACTTGCCGTTCCCACTGCTGCAAGGCCAGCAACTCCCGCACCAGACACAAATACCTTGGCAGGTGGCACTTTTCCGGCAGCAGTTACTTGTCCGGTAAAAAATGAACCAAAGACATTTGCTGCCTCAATAACCGCTTTGTAGCCGCCGATATTTGCCATGGAAGATATAACGTCGAGCGACTGTGCGCGAGAAATGCGCGGTACGCTGTCCATGGCAAGTACGGTAATGCCCGCAGCGGCAAGTTTTTCTAAAAGCTCGGGGTTTCTCGGCGCACCAATAAGGCTTATGAGATAGGAGCCCTTTTTCATCGCAGCTATTTCTGCAGAGGTGGGCTCGTTTATCTTGACAACAATGTCTGAGGCCCACACCTCAGCACGGTTTCCTATTTTTGCGCCAGCCTGAACGTAGTCTGCATCAGGAAAGGCTGCGTGCGCGCCCGCACCACCTTCAACCAACACCTCGTACCCTAACTTTATGAGCTGGGCTACCGATTTAGGCGTGGCAGCAACACGTGTTTCTTGTTGTTTGGATTCCTGAGGAATACCAATTTGCATCTGTTCTCCGTTTCGTAGGTTTATTTGTCTCTTGCACCGCACAGCAAAGCTCCGTAAAAACCAGTTGCTTGGCTTGCGCAAACTTGGCTTGCGCAAAAATACTCATATACGTGCAGACATTATACTAACAAAATCTGAGCAGGACGTTGAGCAGATTTGCGTTGATTATGGGGTTGTTGGTGCAATCTCTGGACTATTCTGGTCTCTTGTGCGCTATTGTGCGTTGGCAGCAAAAATTACCGAAACCGTTGTGCCGGTTTCTGGAGAACTGGTGAGCGAAAGCTCCGCGCCATGATACGCCGCAGCATGCTTAACAATGGAAAGTCCCAACCCTGTGCCACCAGTTTCGCGCGAACGTGTTTTGTCGACCCTAAAGAACCGCTCAAAAACACGCTCTTGGTATTCAGGAGCGATGCCAATGCCGGTGTCGGTAACGCTCAAAACCACGTTTTCTTTTTGCTGTGCCACCTCAACCGCTACCGAGCCACCTGCTTTGTTGTAGCGAATGGCATTCTCACATAGGTTATATACCATGCTGCTGAGAATGCGCTTTGAGCCCCGCACGAGCAGCTCTGGCTCACTTTTAAGACTCACGCTTACGTTGTGTTGGTCGGCAAACGGCGTGAGACGATAAATGCAATCAGAAGCAAGTTTGTCCAAATCAACAAGCTCAATGCGCTCATCGCCTCGCAGCTCTGAGACACCCTGCTCCTCGCTACCACGCCGCTCATCGGTAAAGGTTGCTTCCTCCTCATCAAGCTGAGAGATTATGAGTATGTCCTCAACGAGTTCCTGCATGTGCTCGGCCTCACTAAAAATGAGTCCGGCAAAATGCTGCGTGTCTTCGGCGCGAGCCTGTCCGCTTTGCATGAGTTCAGCATAGCCAGAAATAACCGTCAAGGGCGTTTTAAGTTCGTGAGAAACATTGGCGGTAAACTCACGACGTGTGGCAAGTCCCTCTTTTGCTTGCGTTGCAATGCGCCGTTTTTGCTCGTCCATACGCTCAAGCAAGGGCGTTGCCTCATCGTAGACTTTGTTGGTAAGCGGCTCGTCAAGATTGAGTGTAAGCAGCGGAGCTGCAATGCGACGGGCGAGGCGGCGGGCTATAAGCGCAGCTATCAGCGCAGTGGCAACAAGAACCAACAGCGCGGGAACAAGCAGCCCTCTGAGAGCAGAAAGTGCATTGTTTTGAGTGGCGGCAAGTCGCAGCACGGTGCCATCATCAAGCTGTGTTGCGTGGTAGTACGTTACTTCTCCTAATGTTGATGAGAGCCGTTTAGCAGTGCCTGCTCCACTCTTGTGCGCTGCTATGACCTCGGGGCGATTGCTGTGGTTTTCTGTGGCAACCACACCATCTATACCGCTGTCATAAAGTACTGCTCCTTGCTCGTCAATCCACGTAACCCTAAGATTTTTGGTTGCAAAGCTGGGCATGAGTGCTGCTCGCTTAGCGTCGTCTGTGGCTTTGAGTGTCTGCACAAACGCAGTAGCCTCCGTACTAAGCTCCGTTTGTTTTTCTCGCTCCAATGCTTGAACAAGTATCAGACTCATCACAAGCACACAAATAAGTTCGGTTACAAACGCAACCAGAAAAATAATGCGAAAGATTCGACTTGTAAGTGAGGGCACTTCCCTGTCTGTAGGCGCCACTTTATCTAAGGGCATAAGCCTACCGCTCCTTACTTGCATCAGAATCTTTGCACGCACGATAACCAACGCCGCGCACGGTTTCGATTATCTTGGCAGCCTTACCAAGTTTTTGCCGCAGCGTTTGAATGTGAACGTCAACGGTGCGTGTGTTGCCCTCAAAGGTCCAACCCCAAATGCTCTCAAGCAGATGCTCCCGGGTAAATACCAAATCGGGGTTTGCCATCAAAAAGCTGAGTAACTCAAACTCCTTATAAGTGAGGCTAATAGCCTGATCTGCAACGGTAACACGATGCTTGCCCGGCGAAAGCACTACTGAACCAATCTTTAGTTCATCTTTTTGCTGAGCGTTTTCTTGCTTATTGCTCGCACCGCGGCGCAACAAAGCGTTGGCGCGCGACACCAGCTCCATCATGCCAAAAGGTTTGCTAAGGTAATCATCAGCTCCGCTATCGAGTCCCGTTACTACGTCGTATTCGGTGCTGCGGGCGGTTATCATCATAATAGGCAAGTCGCGTGTTTTTTCTTGAGAACGCAAGGTGTTGAGTATGGCGAGGCCATCTTGTTCGGGCAGCATAATGTCAAGCAAAACAGCATCGGGCATTTGAGTTCTGCAGGCCTCAAAGAATCCTCGTGATGAGGGAAACCCTTGGGCTTCAAGTCCGTTTTGTTCGAGTGCATACACAGCGAGATTACGGATATTCTCGTCATCTTCCACGTAGTAAATCAAACTACCTGCCCGCCTTTCCCTCATTTGCCGCTCGTTCGGTTGTTGCCCGTTCGTTTGTCGTGCTCATTTGCTGTGCGCCCGCTTGCCGTGCGCCTCTGTCGCCGTATTGTGCGTTGCGTTTATTTGCCCCGACCGCACAGCCCTAGCCCAGAATCTCACCCTTATAATAACCTGTTATTGAGTATTCTACCCATTCGGCGATGTTTTCGGCGTGGTCGCCTATGCGCTCAAAGTATTTTGCAATCATAAGACGGTCTATAGCTACCTCACTCAAAGTTTCATCATGGCGAATCAGTTTGATGAGTTCTTTGCGCACTGCCATAAAAAGCTCATCTACGTGAGAATCTTGTTCCATAACTCGGTGAGCAAAATCAACATCGCGATTGACAAAAGAGTTGATGGCATCAATGACCATGGTGGTGGTTGCTTCTGCAAGCTCGGGCAAATGCCCCACCTCAGAACTCAAAAGCGGAACCTTTGAGGCAAGAACAATCTCACAAATGTCTGACGCCTGGTCGCCAATGCGCTCCATGTCGCTAATCATTTTGAGCGCAGCAGAAATAGTTCTTAAGTCGCGCGCAACGGGTTGCTGCTGCAGCAAAAGCTTAATGCAGAGGCTTTCAATGTCACGTTCCTTGCGATTAATCTGCTCGTCTGAATCTATGATACGCCGTGCCTTGCGCTTGTCATTATTGGTAAGCGCAAAAGTTGCGCCCTTAAGTGACCGCTCAATAAGCGAGCCCATTTTGAGCATTTCTTTATTAAGCACTTTAAGTTGTTCGTCAAAATGAAGTCGTGGAGTCATTTGCTTTACCTTTCCTGTTTATGTTTCGCACTGGTTCAGGCGTTGCTGCTGCAGCTGGCCCAATCATCTACTATCCAAAACGTCCCGTAATATAGTCCTCGGTGCGCTTGTCTTGCGGCATCGAGAAAAGCTTGTCGGTTTTATCAAACTCTACCATCTCGCCCAAAAGGAAAAAGGCTGTTTTGTCTGAGATACGTGCTGCCTGTTGCATATTGTGCGTAACGATAACAATGGTGTAGCGCTCCTTAAGCTCCAGAGCCAAGTCCTCAATTTTTGCCGTTGAGATAGGATCAAGCGCAGAGGTGGGCTCGTCCATGAGTAGTACCTCAGGCTCAACCGCCAGCGCACGTGCTATGCACAAACGCTGCTGTTGTCCGCCCGAAAGCCCTAAGGCGTTTCTTTTAAGACGGTCTTTGAGCTCGTCAAAAATTGCAGCGTCTCGTAAAGATTTTTCAACTATATCATCAAGTTCTGATTTTCTTTTGATGCCGTGCGTTCGCGGACCAAAGGCAATGTTGTCATACACACTCATGGGGAATGGATTGGGTTTTTGGAACACCATGCCTACCCGCTTGCGCAGCAGGTTTACGTCCATGGAACGTGAGAAAATATCCTCACCATCGAGCAAAACCGTGCCCGTTATGCGACAACCCTCAACAAGATCATTCATGCGGTTGAGCGTTTTTATGAGCGTCGACTTGCCACAACCCGACGGGCCGATAAAGGCGGTTATCTCATTGGGGCGAATCTCCATAGAAACACTGTAGAGTGCTTGAAAGCTGTCGTAAAACAAATCGAGATTTCGAATGGATATAGTCGAGCCCTCATCGGTGAGCTCAAGAGGCTCTCCGGCAGGAAGCACAACGGTGTTGGCTGCAAGGGCCTTTTTGGAAGCAAGCACCTTGTTAGCTGCAACCGCCTTGTCGGGTCGAGCCGTCTTGCTGGCTGTAGGCATCTTTTTGGGAGCAAGCGTTTTTTGGGCAGCCGTCGTCTTGCTGGCTGCAGACGTTTTGCTGGCTGCAGGAGTCGTTTTTTTTGTGCGATCTCGGGTGTCTGTTTTTGCAATCATGATTCTTTTCCTTTGGCGAACTTACGGGCTACCAGAGCAGAAAGCGTGTTTATAAGTAATACGATAATCAGCAGAACTACTGCTGTTGCGTAGGTTTTGTCGGTATGAAAACCCTCGCTTGCTAAGACGTACATATGCACGCTGAGGGTACGTGATGAATCAAAAAGTCCTGAGGCAATTTCAGGTACGCTGCCGGCAGTATATATGAGCGCAGCACTCTCGCCCACAATACGCCCGATGCCCAAAATGATTCCTGCAAGAATGCCCGGCATGGCAGAAGGGAGCAAGATGCGAAACACGGTACGCAACCGTCCCGTTCCAAGACCAAACGAACCCTCTCGATACGTATCGGGCACGGCTTTGAGGGCTTCTTCGGTGGTGCGCATGATAATAGGCAAAATCATAATAGCGAGCGTAAAGGCTCCGGCAATAAGGCTCATGCGCCAGCCCAACGCCGTTACAAAAAAGAGCAAGCCAAACAGACCATACACAATAGAGGGAATCCCCGTAAGAGTTTCCGCCGTAATACGTATGAAGCCCACCAGCTTATTGCCACGACCCGTGTACTCAACAAGGTAAATGGCTGAGCAAAGGCCGAGCGGAACTGCAATCGCAAGACTGAGTGCCGTCATAAAAAGCGTGTTAATGAGTGCGGGCATGAGCGAAACGTTATTTGAGTTATATTTGAGCTCAAAAAGCTCTGGAGTAATATGAGGGATACCCATGATGAGAATATACCCAACAATGAACAAGAGGACCCCTACCGTAATGAGGGCTCCTAGATAAACCAGCAAGCGGAGAAATAATCCGCTGAGTTTAGAACGAACTTGCGGGTTTGAGAGCGGGTTTTTGCTTCTCATAGCTTTGCCCTCCGCTTCAAAAGACTAAAGAGCAAGTTGATAAGCAAAATAAACACAAAGAGAACAACGGCAGTCGCTATAAGTGCCCCGCGGTGTAAGTCGGCAGCATAGCCCATCTCCAAAACAATGTTTCCAGTAAGCGTACGTACGCCGTCGAATACACTTGATGGTAGACGTACTTGATTGCCGATAATCATAACCACTGCCATGGTTTCGCCAATGGCACGCCCTACTCCCAAAATAACCGCCGCCATAACCCCTGAGGTTGCAGCGGGCAATACGATGCGAAACACACAACGTTCGTGTGCCGCACCAAGAGCCAAGGCGCCTTCATAATAGTGCTCTGGAACAGCATCAAGTGCCGCTTTTGACACCGTTATGATGGTGGGCAAAATCATAATGCCCAATATGATGGCAGCAGTAAGAATGCTCATACCCTGCACACCAAAGAGATCTCGGATGAGCGGAACGAGCACTACCAAACCAAAGAAGCCATAGACAACCGAGGGTATTCCTGCCAAGAGCTCAACTCCCGGAAGAATGACCTTAGCAAGACGGCGTGAAGCAAAGCGAGAGAGAAAGAGTGCACACAGTAACCCGAGAGGAACACCTAAAATGAGAGCGCCCGCAGTTACGTACAGGCTCCCCACAATCATAGTCAATATGCCAAATTGCTCAGCTGAGGGGCGCCACTCGGTGGTAAAGAGGAAGTCAAAAAGCCCAATCTCCGCAATGGCTGGAATGCCATTTATGAAAAGAAAAACACAGATGAGAGCCACCGCCAGTATGCATACGCACGCGGCAATGGCAAAGAGCACGTGCGCCACTCTCTCGAGTAACGCACGTGCATGCACTGTAGTTTTCTCTTGGGCCATAAGTGCTAGCTCTCCGTAAAGGTATCTCTACAAACGCATCTTGGTAAGCGTGTGCTCTCGATACGACTTAGAGAGCAGACCAATCGGTAGTGTCACCAAGGAAGATTTTAGTAACTTGCTCTTTGGTAAGAGCGCTCAGGCCACGGTTGTTGTTGACAATAACCGCAATGCCGTCGATAGCGATGCTCGTTGGCGTAAGGCCACCCTCAAGCTCGGAATCCTTGAGCTCACGTGAAGACATTCCAATGTCGCAAACACCGTCAATAGCATTGCTCATGCCGGTTGAGGAATCGCTTTGGTTAATCTCAATGCTTACACCACTGTTAGCAGCCTCATAGGCTTCTTTCAGTTTTTCCATAACGGGCGTAACTGAAGATGAGCCAGCAACTACAACCTTGCCGCTTGCGCCATTGCTTGCATAAGCAGCAGCAGCCTCGTCAATAGCGATGTACTTGTTATCAGCGATAACAGCCTGACCTTCTGCGCTCATAATAAAGTTCATGAAGTCCTGCGCAGCGTCGCTTACGTCACTCTTGGTAGCAATAATGAAGGGACGAGAAATTGCATACGCACCACTCTTGACGTTCTCTGCAGTTGCAGCGCAGCCGTCAATGTCAAGGGCGGTTACGTCTGAGTTAAGCGAACCAAGCGAAATGTAGCCGATAGAGTTAACATCGCCTGCAACCGTGGTCATCATAACCGACGTTGAGTTGGTGATAACTGCAGCAGAGGTGGTTGCATCAACCTTCTTGCCGTCTTTATCCTCAAACTGTACCTCAAAAAGCTCAACGAACGCACCACGTGTGCCAGAGCCGTCCTCGCGGCTCACTACGTTGATAGCACCAGTGAGGGCAGCTGAGTCTGCGCCAGCTTGCTCCCCTGCTTGCTCGTTGCCATTCTCTGCTGGAGTGTCGCCACCGCAACCTACCATAGCAAAACCTGCCAAAACAAAAACCAATGAAAGTGCAATAACCTTAAACGTGTTCTTTTTCACTGCTTCTCCTTTTTGTACTCAATTCGCTGGAATCCTTCCAGCCTGAACGAATACATGGTAGTAAAGGAGTATTAAGAGATTATTGGCACAATATCAAATCTAAGTAAAGTTTTGAAAAACAGTTTATGGAGGACTTTTGCAGTCATCGTTGCAGCAATCGTTGCAGCAGCCAAGGTGCCCGCCCACAGAGATCCATTATTTACAGGCGAACGCACTTACCTTACGGCCGTTCCTGAACGGTCACTTGTACAATATCGCCCGTCTGCTTGCCAATCTTTTGACGAATGTCTTTGAGAATGCCAAGGATATAGCACACGGACCCATCATCATTTTTGATGCCCATATTAACTATGCTGCCGTCGTAGGGCTCGCCGTCAAAGGTAGCATGAACCTTGAGTCTGCCTTTGCCAAATTCCTCTTTTATGTTGTAGGGAAACGCAATGTACGCTCCCCCTTTGCCTATCTCAGAGGGACGAATAACCGCCTCGAACTCATAGATTTTTTCATTCATAATTTAGCAACCGCCTCTATAGCCTAATAGGTTTTCCTAGTAAAAGAGTTTTCCAAGAGGAGCAAAATGCTCCCCTGCCTTCTTGGCAATGTCTGCAAGTTCTGCTTGGCCGAGCATCAAAAGAGGAGCAAAAATTGCAAGAATGCCAAGGACTGTCATAGTCTGCCCCTTGAGGCCGCTGAGCGCTGAGGCGATGTCGCCAGATTTATTGGCAAGAAGCGTTTTTAGGTCGTCAGCGGTGAGCTTTAAGCCCGCTATGCCAGCTTTTGCTACGTCGACTTCTGGCACAACCTCAAAGACAGCAGGCTGAGCAAGCGTTACCACAACAGGAGGCGTAGGCATATCAACAAGCTGAACGTAGAGTTTCTTTTTGCCGTTAGGCGAAAACACCTTGTCAACTGCTTTGCGCTGCTTCTCGTCTAGGCTTGCTAAAAAATTGTTGCAGAGCTGTGGCAACTGGGCGTTAGCCGCACGAATATTGGTGGTGTAGTCGTTTTTCTTGAGATTATCAATAACCGTGTCAATCGTAGGTGTAGCCATAGTGCTAATCCTTCCCACCTTCTATGTGCTAAAAGTATACTCGAATGACGCAGGCGCAACAATGCAAAGGGGTGAGGCTTTTGCGGGAGGGCAGCATGGCTTTCATAGTCAGCTTCTTCGCCTACAAAACACACTGTTGCTGGTTGTTTTCTCATTTACGAGCCACCTGCTATTCTTTATCCTCACCTGGCATCACTCCACTGGTGCTAAGAAAAATACTTTGATATGTACTCACGGAGTTCTGGGTTTTTCACATAGACATGCGTTCCATAAATTCCGCGTGTTAAGAGAACATAGTAAATATTTTTAATGTACTGTGTCAGCTCCTCAGGAGAAGCAGTGGCAAACCCATTCCTGTCAAAATAGTTGTCTTTGTTTGCTCTTAGTAGGCCTGTCTGTGAATCAAGTTCAATGTCCTCCCCAATTAGTACATATGCATAGCTTAAATCATAGCCTTGAATAGAGTGTATGCATCCAACCTCATGGGCAATGCTTTGGTTGTCAAAACCCTTTCCAACCCAGTTGTCATAAGTGCAGTTCCACCGCCTGCCAATTCCATCAATCTCTATATCAAAAAGACTTGAATCTGATTTGCCTTTTGTAGCCCATTTCCACGCATATCCAGCAACCATTCGAGTCAGGTTGTACTGAGAGAGGCTCTTTTCAAAACTGGTAATAAAACTGCCAAAGCTACCATGCAATACAAACTCATAATCAGGAAAGCTCAGCGGCGGTGGGTGTTCATTCGCAAGAATGCTGGATATATAATTGAGGTATTTCTTCCCTCCCTTTACGCGCATTTGACTGTCGAGTTTTATCGGATTTTCCACAGCTGAACCAAGCGTACTGCGAACTACACTGCTTCCCAAGCACGATGGACCAACCGTTTGTAGCGGATCGTAAAAGAAAATTGGAAGCTTCGCTTGGTCGATAATCCAATCCATCTGGGTTGCCTCTTTAGGAAGACTGAGCGTTTTGTTCACAAGGTCGTAGTTGCCAAACTGAGTGCCAAGATTAACCCTCTGCTTAAGACGGTGTGCCTCATCAACAAGAACAATATCGAAACACTTTTTCTCACCAACTTTGTAGCCAAGCTTTGGCTTTATTAGATCAGAAGGACCAATGATGTCGTCGTTTCCCATCCCACTAACATTTGCCAGTGTTTTTCGCAAGGTGTTCCTTAATGAAGTTACTGGCTCAACAATACGAATATTCATATCTGCATATTTTGGATTATCGCGAAGCATTTTCAAAAGAAAAATAACGAGAATCGTTTTGCCCGTACCTGGCATGCCCTCGATGACTATAGGCTTTGCTTTATCAAGACCATTGTCTATTGTACAAAGAATCTTATCTAGAGCAACTTTCTGGTCAACAGTAAGACTCTTATAGGGAGAATACTTGAATACTTCCGATTCTTCTATCTCGTGAATGGCATGATCTGTAAGTTCCAACTGTCTGAGGTTTTCCCAAAGGTCTTCAAACATATCGGAATACTGAGGTTTTGAGAAGTAGTTAGTGTCGGCCATGCCGTCATTTTTATTGGTAAGCTTGTATCTACCGTCAGCGTGCATCAAGCCAATGAGCTTATGCTCATAGTCAGTTACTGCAGATACGTTGAATTCCTTATTGTAGATAATATTGACACTGTCAAAGTCCTTTTTCTCTTCGCTGGCACCGTGTTGTCCTATCCGAGTTGCAACACTAGTTGTTTGTCCAACGTAAGCAAACTCACTGTTGGCAAGTATGTATACCATGGGCCAGTTATATACCTTGCTTTCATCAAGCGTAAGAACCGCCATGTCTATACGCTCTCCGTAACGAAACGCACAGCGGTCAATAACAAACGGTGCGCCCTTTGGTTTTTCAGCCGCCGTATTTGTTTGGATTACTTTCATAAGTCTGTGTACTTCCTCGCATTGCCGCACGCTTTTTCAGCAGGATACTTATTTTCATTAATCTTAATCTTTTCGCTGACGATAGAAGGTATGTCCACCTGAACGCAATCTGCCAAATAGATGCAATAAATCAAAAGATCGGCAAGTTCTTCCTTAATTTTATTTTGCTTTGCTTCAACTTCAACATCCACACCAGACCATTGAAAAATCTCTAGAAGCTCTGCAGCCTCAAGGCATATCGATATAGCAAGATCCTTTGGGTTGTGAAATTGTTCCCAATCGCGCTTGTTTCTAAATGCAAGAACATCTTTAGCCACACAGTGGAAATCCATCGTCATCCTTCCATGTAATGTTACACATGATGAAGCCAAGCTTACACCATAATTCTACTCCATTGCTTGTTATCAAAAAAGGTGAAAGCAAGCGTGTTTTGGAGCAGAAGCTCAGAAGCACATGAGGTATAATGCCCAAAGAGGCATAAGGTAGCGAGGCGCTTGAACACGAGGAGGCAGAGTGCAGCTCGATTGCCGTATGACATTGGTTTTCGCAATTTTTGCATCACTACGCTTGAGGGGAGATCATTATGAAAAAGGTACGGGCTCTTATTCTTACTATTACACTTGCAACCACACTCCTGTTGCTGGTAGCTTGCTCGAGTTCGTCGGCGGCAAGTGAGGATTCCACCGTCGACAAATCTGATACCACTGAGCAGGCAACTCCCGAAACCTCTGACATCCCTAGCGCTACAGAGGCTCCAGAGGATTCTTCAAACAGCAGCACCTCGGGAACTGGTTTTTATGTCACCACATCTGAGAAGTTGCCCCTAAAGCTCGAAACGCCTGATGCCTGGGTGTATGTTGATCCCACGGAGAGCGAGAAAGAAAAGCTCGTAGGAACTATTGGGGACGCAGGTTTTGTTGAGGACGTGATGGAGCAAGTGCGCAACTCGGACGTTGTGTTCTTTTACGACACTGCTAACTACAGCGATAACTTCAAGCCGAACATGAACATACTAAAACAAGGCGCTATCGACATGAAACAAAGCGAGCTTTCTGGAGCAGCAGGAGATATTAAGACGGCAAGCGAGCGGGACTTTTCTAAGGCTCCTTTTGAGAAGTTTTCTTGGGTCGCAGAGCCTCAGGGCAAAAAGCTTGGCAGCAACTATTACGTTGTTTTTGTGGCAAACTACACGGCTGGAGTGCCCATTACGGGCATCATGGCATACACCATCTACGATGGGTATTTGTATCAGTTTACCTACTCAATTACCCAAGATGCGTATACCAATGACATTTATAGCACCTACGAAAAAGTGCTTGCCTCGGTAGAGTTTGGTTGATGTTACTTGATGCGTGCTGCGCAGTTGCGTAGCATAGCGCCCCTAAAAGATTGCGGGTCGAGCCTACAAAAACGGTTGGAGGTACTACGAAAACTTCGCGATGAGGGTTTGGAGAGCCTGCTCGTCCAACTCGCTAAAAACGGGCTTTTGCTCGTCAACTGCCTTGCTCACCATTTTTGCGATTGCTTTATCGAGGCCCCGTAGCTTGTCCATGTCCATGCGACCACCCAAGGTGCCAGCAAATAGAGCTGCGTCCTTGAGTTGGCTGGGCAACATCTTGCCGATGATTTCATCGACGCTTTCGGGAAAACAGTTGGTAATAAAGTAGGCGGCGGGCAAGGTTTTGAGCTGCTCTTTATGAGCGTCAATAAATCGCTTAGTTTCTTTGTGAACCGAGCCCACACGTACTCCCCCGCCTATGACAACGGCATCGTAGTTTTCAAGCTTGGGAGTTTCTGTAGTGAGGTCACTCAGGACTGTGTTTGGCAAGGCGGCGGCGATTTTCTCCGCAGCTTCTTTGGCCGTTCCCGACTTTGAGGCGTATGCAATAAGAATTTTTTTCATGGTTGCTCCTTCTTTTTTTACACAGTCACAGTATAGCAATTATCCAATCCCCTCTTTTCAGTTTTTCAATAATTCTGCTCTCTGAGATTAGTATTTTATAATATACTTATATTACGTAAGACAAGGGCGAGTGCTGAACTCTCGGCACAAGTCGCAAGGCAACAAAAGGAGAGTGCTATGGCTACTTCCATGCAGTATGCTTCGACACAACAAGCACGCCACGCCGACCTAAAAGTCCACGCAACCGAAGTGGCAGAGTTGCTCAAAATCCTCGCCAATCCAAACCGTCTGCTCATTTTGTGTGGCCTCATACACAATCCATTAACTGTCACAGAAATTGCCGAGCGTGTTCCTAACATCTCGCAGTCTGCCCTTTCACAAAATCTAACTAAGATGCGGAGCGCCGGCATTTTGCGCTCAGAAAAAACGGGACTCAACGTCAGCTATGCAATTGCCGATGAACGCATCGCAAGCGTCCTAGAGGTACTTGAAAAAAATTATTGTCATCTTGAGAATGACCGTTGATGTTGATGGGGATAATTAGAAAGCAGCGCACGCTTTACAAGCAGAACCCGCTTTACGCGCACCGCACGCTTGGCAAACACCACCCGTTTGCTAGCGCACCCGCTCTGCGAGCACCACAAACACTAAAGGAAACAGAACAATGGAGGTTCTGAAGTTTTATACGCAGCTCGACAAAATGCTACAAGAAAGGACGTACTATGGCAGCTATCAACAGCACCGTCGGTGAGAAAATCAAAGCAACGGTTGGCCCTCACCTCTACCGCGATGACCAGCGGGAGCGCAAAGCCTATTCGCTCGACATCGGAGTTATGCCGCCGCTCGTCAAGCCCTTTATCAAGGCAGGGGTTGCTGGAGGTGTGGCTCGCCCGCAAAATGAGGAACAGCTGCAGGAGCTGCTCAAGGTAGCGCTCGACGAGCGTCTGGCAATCGTTCCCCGAGCTGGCGCAACCAGTGGTTATGGTGGCGTTCTCCCCCGCTCTGGCGCTTTAATCATCGACATGAACAACTTCAACCAGCTGCTTGCCGTGGATAAAGACAAGCTTCTTGTTCGCTGCGGCGCTGGCATGATTTGGGAGGAGCTTGACCGACAACTTGCTCCCCACGACCTAGAAATTGCCCTGCACCCGTCGAGCTACCCCTCTTCTACCGTAGGCGGCTGGCTTGCGCAAGGCGGCAGCGGATTTGGCTCGTATGAATATGGAAGCTTCAAAGAAAATGTTGTCGCTGCACGTGTAGTCCTCCCCAACGACCCAGCGCAAGAATATACGGGCGAGGAACTTGCAGAAAAAATTGCCGATGCCGAAGGAACAACGGGCATCATCACCGAGGTAACGTTTAAGGTTCGCAAACGTGAGGCTCAAACGGTACGCCTCCTTGCATTCCAAAATGAACACACGCTCTCAGCCGCTCTCGAAAATATTTTTGACATCGCTTTGCCCCTCTGGTCGCTAACCTTTCTTAATCCTGCTGCCGTAGATCTTAAGTCGTACTTGCCGCCTCGGCATGCGCATGACTACCAACAAGAGGCTATAGCCGCAGAGCACGCAGCAACTAAAGACCTGCCCTCACAACAGTATCTCGTTTTGATTGCCTTTCCTACCGCACGCACCACGTACATCGACGAGCGACTTACCAAGATAACGCAGGATGCAGGCGGCACAATTTTATCCTCAGAACTCGCCGAGGCTGAATGGGCAGAGCACACCGCTCCCATGCGGCTCAAGCGTGTTGGCCCCTCCATTATTCCCACAGAAGTCATCGTTCCCCTCTCAGAGCTTGCGCCCGTACTTGCAAAAATAGACAAGCGCATTAAGCAAAACTTTATTCTTGAAGGAATGCTCAGCTCAAGCGGAAACGTAACGCTACTTGGTTTTATCCCTCACGACGAGCGTAAGTTTACCTTTAATATGGCGTTTGCCTTGGCGCTTTCGGTAATCAAAATTGCCAAAGAGCATGGTGGCACCGCCTATTCAACGGGCTTGTATTTTCGCCGAGAAGCCCCCGCGGTTCTTGGCAAGCAGCGCATAGCTCGGCTCAAAGAACACAAGGAACACATTGACCCTCATGCACTTTTGAATCCGGGAAAGGTCTATGCCCACAAAGGTGGCGGTGCGCTTGATTTTATTATGGGAGCTGCTACGGCGCTCGAACCACTCATTCGTCCTTTTGCAAATGCGGCTAAAATCAAATTGCCTGCAACCGGCGACAGTGCAGAGATTGAGCGTGAGCGCATAAAGAAATCTGGCACCCGCAAAGGAATACCTGCCGACGTTGCCTATATGTCTTATGCCTGCGCCCGCTGCGGTTATTGCGTGCCAACCTGCGAACAGTACCTCGGTCGTGGGTGGGAAACTCATTCGCCCCGAGGGAAATATGCCTTTTTACGAGAGGTGCTTGCCGGACGTGAATCTTGGAATCAAAAAGCCGTCGAAACCTTTTTGATGTGTACTACGTGTGAGCGATGCGACTTTCGTTGTCAGCTACAACTGCCCGTCGAGCACAGCGGCATGGCGCTTCGTGGTGCTTTGATTAACGAGAAGGGTTTTGGAACCTTTCCTCCCTTTGAAATGATGGCTGCCTCGCTGCGTGGCGAGGGCGATATATGGGCAGGCAAGCGTAAGCATCGTGCGGACTGGCTGCCTGCCGATGTTGCCGAGCGTCTTACCGAGAGCGCAGAAGCCGATGTGCTCTATTTTGCCGGCTGTACCGCAAGCTATGTTGAAACAGATATTGCCGAAGCAACCATACGCCTGCTTTTGGACAGCGGACTTAAGGTTGCCTACCTCGGCACGAAAGAAAGCTGCTGCGGTATTCCCATGAAAATGGCAGGAAAGTGGGATCTCTTTTCTGAGATTTATGCGGCAAACGTGGAAACGGTTAAAAAGACGGGGGCCCGCAGCATTGTAACGTCTTGCCCCGCCTGCGCCTTGGTGTGGAAAGAACTCTACGCTCAAGAAGCTCAGAAGCGCAATGAGCCCTATGAGTTTGAGGTCAAGCACTATTCAGAAATTGTTGGCCCAGCGCTCGCCAATGGCCGCATGAAGCTTACAAGAAATCCCTTTGAGGGTAAGCGGGTTACCTTCCATGACTCATGCCACGCTGGTCGTGCGCAAGGCATCTACGATGAGCCCCGCCAAATGCTTGCTGCCATACCGGGGATTGACCTTGTAGAAATGGAGCATAATCGTGAGGAAGGGCTTTGCTGCGGCAGCGTGTTGACCTTGGTTGGCGAGATAAACACTGCGCCCAAGCTTGGAAAAATGAGGCTGGACGAAGCGTGTGACATTGAGGCAAATACCGTGGTTGCCATGTGTCCGTGTTGTCAGGTTCAGCTTCGGGATTCTGCCGATAAAAACGCCTTGCCGGTTACCATCGATGATTTGGCACGTGTTGTTGCGGTGGCTGCAGGATACGACATTCCAACCTCGCAGGCTCACACCAGTTATATGTGGGGCTTGTTTGATGTCTTTATTCGCCTCATGGCACCAGAAGAAATGGCAAAACTGATGCAGGGCGTATTCCCTGACATGCTCGATGCTATGCCGCTTAAGATGGGTCCGATGATGCGTGGCATGGCGAATATGCCCGGCGGCCCTGCCCTCATGAGCAAAATGATGCCCGTGATGTTTCCCAAGATGGCTCCGGGGATTTTAGGCAAGGTTATGCCTCGTTTGGTAGACGAGGTTAAAAATTATGTTGGCGAGATGCCGCCTGATATGGACGAGCTCATGCCAAACCTTTTACCAAAAACCATGGAGGCACTTTTGCCGAGCTATTTACCGCAGCTCATTCCGCATCTTGTGCCACAGTTTATTAGCTATCTCCGCAAGGACTAGCAAGGCAGTTTGGCTTATGTTGGCTTAGGCTTATAGGACAAACTTTGCTGGTTCTAACTGTGTGTCTGGCGCACATCACACCCCGGTGGCTACAAGCTGCTGGGGTGTGGTGTTTCTGTGGAGCTTTAAGGAATTGAGGGTTTTTGGTTGTTTCGGTTATACCTTTATCCGAGGTAAATCTCCGTCGATTCGCTCGGCAAGCCATGTTTTTATTACCGCCTGACGGTTGATTGCAAGACGGTCGGCTTCTGCATCGAGTGAAACAATCATCCACTCAGGAAGGTCAACGTTTACTTTTCTCGTTTTTCGGTTGGGACGACGTGCGGAGGACAAGTCAAGATGCTCTACAATGTCGTCTTTGCCTTCATCAAAAAGACGGTCAAACTCTTCAGATTTTATTGTCTTTACCATAAATATCAACTTCCCTCTCTCTTGAGCGCCGAACGGATATTATGCGAATAGTTTTACCCCTATAGGTGATGACTGCTGTCCAACACTTGCCACAAATGGCTCCGATTACTACTGAGCGAGATTCTCCCTCATAGGCAACGTCCAACTCAACAAAATTTGCATCATCCCAAAGCAGCTTGGCTCTTTCAAAATCAATGCCGTGCTTTTGTTTGTTGCTCATGCTTTTATTTATGTCGTACTCAAATATCATCACAGTCCCCAATAGTATCTGTTATATACCCTATAGATATATATTATACCATTATTTAAGATATTTCAAGAAAAATTACCTTTTCTTAAACTCCTGCCACGGCAAAAGCAACAAGCAGTTGCTAGCGGGAGCTTGTTATTATTGCTACACTTGCTGCAGTAGTTGTATCTAGCATAAGGTGGTGTACATGGAAACAAAAGAAATCCTCGCAGAGCTTCGCAAAAGCAAGGGGCTGACGCAAGACGAGATGGCAGAAAAACTGCTGGTTACAAGACAAGCGGTGTCGCGCTGGGAAACGGGTGAGACAACACCCAATGTTGATACGCTCAAGCTTTTGTCCAAAGAGTTTGAGGTTTCCATCAACCAGCTTCTTGGGGAGCCTCAAAATAATATTTGCCAGAGCTGTGCCATGCCCCTACAAAATATTGAGGAGCTTGGCACAGAAACAGACGGAGGCATCAGCACTGAGTATTGCGCGCACTGTTATCAAGACGGTAGTTTTACTCATAATCGGAGCATGGAAGAAATGGCTGAGGGCAACCTCGAATACCTTGACCATTGGAACGCAGGGCAAGGCACAAATTACACCAAGGACGAAGCACGGGCTATTTTACAAACACACCTCGCTACCTTGAAACGCTGGAAAACTACATAACGAGTGGGGCTTACAGGCTCCAAATCCTGTGACCTGATAAAACAGTACACTCTGACGGGCTTGCGGCTCATCGGGGTGTACTGTTTTCTTGATTTTTCATCATGTTACCTCATCGCGCAGTGCGTCAATCACGTTTGTTTTTTTCACTTTACCTACGGCGTAAAGCATGGTAACGAACACAACAAAAAATACGCTGAATATGCTGATTGCTATGCTACTCCACGGGAGTGTGAAAGAAACATCCACACCGTTTAATACGGCTCTGTAAATCAAGTAGGTTATAGCGACAGCTATTGGCAAGCCGTATAATAACGATTTCAGTCCGTAAAAAACGCATTCAAAATTCATCATTTTATTAAAGCCGCGATTATTCATCCCAACAGAGCGTAGCATAGCAAACTCACGTCTGCGCAGATTGACACTTGTGGAAACTGTGTTAAACACATTGGCAATCGTAATCAAAGAAATTAAAATGACGAAGCCATAGGTAAAAATGTTTAGGACTAAAATGACGTTATGGGTTTGCGCTAACGCTTCCGCCGCATTGAACAAATTATAGCCCGAAACAATCCCCGCATCTTTGATCATAACCTCCATTTCAGCGGCGGACTTCATAGGGTCATGGGAAGAAAAAGCCATACCTATGCCGCTAAATGCTTCTTTCGGAGCTTGGAATTTGGCTATATCGCTGTATGGCGCAATAGCGTCAACTCCATTAAATTGCGTTGACAAGAAGCCTTCCGGCATAGCTTCGACAATCGTTAGCGCAATTTTGTGAGAGGAAGCGCCTTCCCATTGCTCAAAAGTTGAACCCGCTGTTACGTCAAGCATTATTGACTTTTCCTTAAAAACATCTATGTTGACGGTACGCTGAAGCCCTGGGTCATAGCCCGTATATTTGGCTACCGCTACAAGTTTTTCTTGGGATATGCCGTACTCGTCCGAAGAAAGCCCCAATGAATCAAGATAGTGTTGATACGTGACGTCGTCCAGAAAATTAATGGTAAGATAACAAGTCGCTTCATCACGCACATTACTTACATTAGACAAATATTCAAGATAGCGTTCGGTAAAATCACTTTTATGTGCGGGAGCGGAGCAGGTCACATAATTCAAATATGCGCCTCTGTAAACGCCGCTTGCTGCTTTCATGGTGTCATACAGCGGCAAAAGCTGTTCGTCCTCCAAGTGCCAAGAGGACGATTGGGAATCAAATGCAATGTCGTAACCTACATCCGTCATCGTCATTTCTGTTGCCTCTGTGAGATACATCCCAAATGCGCTTGCGGAGATAAAGAGTACCACGCTCATAAAAAGGGAAATAACCGTGCTGCGGTAACGCTTTTTATTCCGCTTGAAATTTTTTAGGGCAAGGGTGCCCTCAAAGCCAAAAAGAACACCCACAATTTTAGAGCTTTTAACCGCTTTTGCTTTTAGCTTAATATCGTCTGTTTGACGGATGGCTTCTATGGTTGATTTCTTGACCGCCTTTTTTGCCGGAATAGTTGCGGAAATAAAAATCGTTAAAGCGCCCACAGCTGCCGCAATAATCATAGCGGGTAGGGATACGACCAACGAAAAGCCAGAATCACTCGTAAACACAGAGTTTAGAGCACTACCGAGCAGTTTGAGTGTGATACCGATACCGCCAATTCCCGCAAGAAGCCCCAAGGGGATGCCAATTAACCCAATAAAAGCCCCCTCAAACAACACGGATTTCCGAAGTTGTTCTTTTGTTGCTCCCACAGAGGAAAGAATCCCGAATAGTCGGGCGCGCTCGCTGACCGATATAGCAAAGGAATTGTAAATCAACAGAATGGAACCTATCATAATGAGCGCAATCAAAATCCCACCGAGAGAATATAAAATCGCATTAAAATTGTCGTTTGTGGAAACGCCATAATAACGCAGAAGTTCCCGGTTAAATTCATGGTTGTATTCACCGGCTACTTTTTCTGCAAAACTATAAATTTTTGAGGGTGATTTAAGCGACACGTATACATCAAGTCCGCTCGCAAGCTCTGTGTCTGTCTTTGTGATTGCCGTATAGCCCGGTGCAGAAAACGGTTCAAGTCCCGGACGGGTGCAAAATCCCACGACTGTATAGGTTTTCGTATCAAGAGCCGAAAAAATTTCGCTTGCGTACTCTACTCCGTCGCCGTCTTGAAACGGGGTATTTTGCCCCGCTTTTTGTCCCTCGATCAGACGTTCACCGACAGGCAAAGTAAGCGAGTCCCCAATTTTATAGGCTATGCCACCATTTGTTAAGAGGTGTTCCGGGATTAGTATTTCATTGTTATTCTTTGGCAATCTTCCCTCCGTTAAATGGACTGCCATTGAATTAAAAGCCGTATCGTCCATTCCCATGATATAGAGATATGGTTTGATCGGATTTAGCCCGGAGTCAAGCTCTGCATAGCCGATATTCTGCATAACAGAAGCAACTCTTACCTCGTCATCTGAGCTTACTTTTTGCACAAAAACGGAATCAACATCCATAAATTTCATTTGCCAATCGCCGTTTCGCTCAATATATCCATTGATAAGGTTATTTTGTAAAGAAGCGATAAACGCAGTAACCGCCGTAATCATAGCAACAGATAGAATTACGCCGATAATGGTTACAATCGTCCGGGTGCGGTTTTTCAAAAGGGATTGCATGGTGAGTTTGTAGATTATGTTCACCTCATCACCTCGTCCCTCATTATTTGACCGTCGTCAATTGTAATAATGCGGCCAGCTTGCAGCGCGATTTTTTCATCGTGCGTAATGATGATAAGCGTTTGGTTATAGCGTTTATTAGACAGCTTCAAAAGGTCGATAATCTCGCGGCTGGATTTACTGTCAAGGTTTCCCGTTGGTTCGTCCGCAAGAATAAGCGCGGGGTCATTGATTAACGCCCTGCCGATAGATACGCGCTGCTGCTGCCCTCCCGAAAGCTCGTTCGGCAAATGCTTCGCCCTGTCAGAAAGTCCGATGGTTTCAAGGATTGTACGCAGTTTATCCTCGTCCGGCTTGCGGTTGTCGAGTAGGCGCGGTAACATGATATTTTCCTCGGCTGTTAGCGTAGGAATCAAATTGTAAAACTGATATATAAGCCCGATATTGCGGCGGCGAAAGATTGCAAGTTCGCTTTCGTTCTGCTTGTATATTTCGTTGCCGTCAACCGTAATGCTCCCCGATGTTGGGCGGTCAACGCCGCCGATTAAGTGCATGAGTGTTGATTTGCCGGAGCCGGACGCGCCGATGATAGCGACAAACTCACCTTTCTCTACGGTAAAACTCACACCGCCCAAAGCTGTGACGGTGGTATCGCCTTTTCCGTAAGTTTTAACTAAGTTTTTGACTTGTAAAATTGGCATTTGTTTTTTCCTCCCTGTTTCTGTGATGAATCCATCATAACAAGTCAAAATGACTTTACGGTGACTTTTTAGATTTTGAAAGTGACAATTCAGTCACTTATAAAATTTCAAAGTGAATGTTGCGCCTGCGCCGTTACCGCCGCCGTCTATTTCTATGTCGCCGTTTTGACCGCGCATAATGGCAAGAGCAAGCGGTAAACCGATACCATAACCTTTGTCGCTCCGCGAACCTTCAAACCGTTTGAAAAGATTTGCGATTTTAGCGGTTGTTATTCCCTCGCCGCTGTCGGTGACGGAAATCCATCTGCAAATGGGGTTCATGCCGGATTCTATATAAATTTTACTGCCTGTTGGCGAATACTCCGAAGCGTTTTTTATAATGTTCGTCAATGCTTCGGCAGTCCAGCGCTTATCGCAGAACAGCTCCGTTTCGTCTGATACGTGAGCGAATTGATCTTTTACGTCAAGCAGTATTTGCAGCGGTTCAAGGGCAAGGTTAATTAAAGTGTTTGACGGTATGCTTTCTCTGCGAAAATTGATTGTGCCGACATCAAGCCTTGCCATTTTCATGAGCGCGGAAACAAGCCATTCCATACGGTTAAGTCCGATTTTTATATTTGAAAGAAATTCGGCTTGTTTATCTGGCGGGGCGTTTTCGAGCAGGTCGGCCATAACCGTCATTGACGTAAGGGGCGTTTTTAGCTGATGTGAAATATTCGTAAGGGTATCTCTCATTGAATCGCGCTCTTGCCGGAGCGTATCCGCTTGTTCGTTTTTCAAGCTCGCAAGAGTATGTATATCATTTTTCAATATACCCCATTCGCCCTCATGGTTATCACGAATATCAAGGGGTTGCCCATCTATTATTTTGCGGATATTATCGGATAATTCCTTTATGTCACGTTTGCTAATCCACACGATAGCCAATCCCCCTTACCGTTTCAATACTCACAGCATTGCCAAGTTTTTCGCGTAAACGCTTGATGTAAACGGTGAGTGTGTTATCTTCAACGAAGTTTCCTGCGCTGTCCCAAATGTTTTCCAATATCTGTGAACGCGAAAGTATTTGCCCTTTGTTTTGTGCAAATGTCAAAAGCAAGCGGTACTCAAGAGCAGTTAGGTCAAGGTTTATTTCGCCAATGTATGCTTTTCCCGCCGCTGTGTCGATTGTTACGCCACCAAGCGTTACTAATGCTGAACGCCCTGCGCCACCGTCACGCTTATCCAAGATACGCTTGATTCTTGCCATCAGTTCCCGCAAGCGAAACGGCTTTGTAATGTAATCGTCCGCGCCACCCTCAAAAGCTCGGACGATATTACCTTCATCATCAACCACCGTTAAAAATATGATTGAGGTGTCTTTACTCTCGAGTTTTTCCCTTACATCAAAGCCTGTGCCGTCAGGCAGCTGCATATCAAGTATCGCAAGGTCAAAATTGTTATTTAAGATTGTGCTTTTAGCTTCAATCACGTTTTTATTATGAACAACAGCGTAACCTTCTTGTTCAAGCGCATAAACAAGCCCGGACGCGATGATTGCATCGTCCTCGACTAATAAAATTGTATTATTCATTACGCTCACCTTCTTTTGTTCTTCTCTGCTTCCTCAATCTTTTATCCGCAGGCTTTTTGGCATCTTCTGAAAGAGCCCACGTCCAACCGAGCCGATACACACCCGCAACCCTGCCTCGCTTGCATAGTAGTTTTGTGTCTGATAAATAGTACACCCTGACGGGCTAACAGCCCGCCGGGGTGTACTGGTCGGGACGACAGGATTTGAACCTGCGACCCCTTGACCCCCAGTCAAGTGCGCTACCAAACTGCGCCACGTCCCGACAGCTTTGCCTCTTATCTGCACCGCCACACAAATACTTTCAAACACAGCGCTCAAAAGGCAAGAATACATAGTACCGATAAGCAGCAATTTGAGCAAGCCTTGTTCAGAAAAAATCTACCTTTTGCCGAGTTTTGTTCAGCTTTACCGAGATTTCTCGCATCTTCTACCCCGCAAAACTTGTCCAACAGCACAACAACTCATATAATGTTCACTCCACGTATTTGCAGTTTGCAAACAACCTGAAACAACGTGACTAACAAAACAAGCAGGACTATCAAGGAGGGCTCCATGAGCTATGTAGACAGAATTATCGAAGAAGTTAAGACCAAAAACGTCAGCGAGCCTGAGTTTATTCAAGCCGTTACCGAGGTGCTCACCTCACTTAAGCCGGTAATTGAGGCAAATCCGCAGTATGAAGAAGCAAGTCTACTCGAGCGCTTGGTTGAGCCAGAGCGTGTTTTCATATTTAGAGTTCCCTGGATTGATGATGAGGGTAAAGTGCAAGTGAACCGCGGCTTTCGTGTGCAGTTCAACAGCTGCCTTGGCCCCTACAAGGGCGGCATCCGTTTTCACCCCTCCGTCAATTTGAGCATTATCAAGTTTCTCGGATTCGAGCAGATTTTCAAAAATAGTCTTACTACGCTTCCTATGGGCGGCGGCAAGGGCGGCTGCGATTTTGACCCTAAGGGCAAATCTGACAATGAGGTCATGCGTTTTTGCCAGAGCTTTATGACGGAGCTTTCTAAGCACATCGGTGCTGATACCGACGTTCCCGCCGGCGACATTGGAACAGGCGCGCGCGAGATTGGCTTCATGTTTGGCCAGTACAAGCGTCTGCGCGATGTATGGGAGGGTGTTTTGACGGGCAAGGGTCTTGCCTTTGGCGGCTCGCTTGCTCGCACCGAGGCAACGGGATATGGCCTTGTTTACTTTGTGCAGGAATACCTTGAGTGTCACGATGATAGTTTTGCGGATAAAACGGTTACCATCTCGGGCTCGGGCAACGTTGCTACCTATGCGGCGGAGAAAGTTCAGCAGCTCGGCGGCAAAGTGGTTACCATGTCGGATTCTGCAGGCTGGATCCATGACCCCAACGGCATCAATCTTGAGGTCATTAAGCAGCTTAAGGAAGTTGAGCGCGCGCGCATTTCTGAATATGTCAAACGTGTTGACGGTGCTACGTATAGCGAAGGACGCGGTGTGTGGAGTATTCCTTGCGACATTGCACTCCCCTGTGCAACACAAAATGAGTTGCTTATTGACGATGCAAAACAGCTCGTGGCTAACGGCTGCAAAATTGTTGCCGAGGGCGCCAATATGCCAACCACGCTTGACGCAACCGATTTTCTTATTGAAAACGGCATTACCTTCTGCCCGGGCAAAGCTTCTAACGCAGGCGGCGTAGCAACTTCTGGTCTTGAGATGAGTCAAAACTCTGAGCGTTTGTCATGGACCTTTGAAGAAGTTGACGAGAAGCTGCAAGGCATTATGAAAAACATCTATCACGCTGCCGACGACGCAGCGCGTGAATATGGCTTTGAGGGCAACTATGTAGTTGGCGCAAATATCGCTGGCTTTAAGAAACTCGCAAACGCCATGCTCGCCCAAGGTGTTGTGTAATACGGCGCTCAATTAATACGTAAACGAGCGGCGCGAAGCAAAGCTTCGCGCCGCTTTTGCTTAGCTGCAGACTTCCTCACAAGCCCATTCTTAAGCCTAGCACACCAAATTGTCCAATAAAAACTAATCTGAAAAACTTTTCAATTCTCGCTTGACTAACAAAACAATGTTATGTTACGATACTTTCAACAAAGGACGTAACATTGTTTTGTTTCGTATCTTTTCCGAAAGATTGCGGGTCGAGCTGTTGGTAACGTGTGGGTCGGACAACGTATGGTCGAACCCACAGCAATAGAAAGCAAGCTCGCCAAAAACAAATATCCGCAAGCAAAACGAACCAACAAGAAAGAGAAAGGAGAACCGATGGACAACCAACTCATATCCAAAAAGGAACTGCTCGAACAAACAGGCATATCCTACGGACAGCTCTACCGCTGGAAGCGCGAGCGCCTACTCCCCGAGGACTGGTTCATCAAACAGTCATCCTACACGGGGCAAGAAACCTTTTTTCCACGCACGCAAGTACTCGAGCGCATCGGTGCTATTAAGGAGCTTAAGGATACCCACTCCCTTGAGATGATAGCTGGCATACTCTCCCCCCAGATGGGTACGGCTCTCGCCATCAAGGAACTCGCAAGCATAATCAAAACTGATGCAAATTATTTGGACGAGGTCATCGTAAAGCTCTCGCAGATGCGTCCAGCTAAAACAGGAAGCTCAGACAAGGCGGGCAAGGCAGCCGCAGACTCAAACGCAAAGCCAAACGAAAACAGCGAAGACCTCTCGAACGAGTACCTCAGTTTTAGCGAGGCGGTCTTTGTTGCTGCACTGGGTACGCTGGTTGAAAGAGGCACACTTTTTGCGCCTGCAGCTGTAAGCCTTGCGCTTCAGTCACGTGCGCTGGCGCCTCAGTGGACAGGCGACACCATGAACTGTGATGTTTTGATGGTGTCCGAAAGCGAAAGTACAAAGAGCAGCAAGGTTATTGCAAGCTGGCACCTTATCCTCTACAAACAGGGCGAACCGCCAGCATTCAGCAAAGAAATTATTGCCGTTGCCAATCTTCCTCTCGAGGAAGCCTCGGCAGCCATTAAACGCACGTTAAAACAACGTCAAGAACAAGCATCGAGCGCAGGCTCAGCTCAACAGTAGAGAGGAATTATCATGAATGACAAAAGGGAATTCAAGCAGATAAAAAAAGCAGCAAAGGCTGAGCGCAAAGAGGCGCGCAAACGCATGAAAGCACGCACCAAAGGTGACGGCGGGCTCGGCAGCCTTGAGATGCACGAGGGCAGCTATTTTGTTGAAGGTATAACCAATATCTTTGGCGGCGAGTTTAAGGAAATGTATATTGAGGGTATCTGCAACAACAAGGGTCCTATCAAGGCGGACAAGCTTGATGTTGAAGGCATTTTCAACTGTGACGGTCCAATAGATGCCGACGATTTTTATTGCGAGGGCACCGCAAGCATCAAAGGAGATGTGCGCTCAAAAACCATGAATGTCGAAGGTGTTACCGACATCAAGGGCAAGCTCGAAACAACCAGCATTATCTGTGAGGGAGTTTTGCGCGTTGCAGACGAAATATCAGCAGACACCGTCAAAGCACGTGGTGCAGTATTTGCCCGCGAGATAGTTGGCGATGAGGTAACCATTCGCTCCGAAGTACGCTCGCGACTCTTTTTTATCTGGCGAAACAAATTCGGAGTAATTGACCTTATCGAGGCAACCAACATTGAGCTTCACCGCATAAGAGCTCAGGTGGTTAACGGCCAAAACATTCGCATCGGACACAAGTGCAAGATTGACAAGGTTGATTGTAGTGGCACACTCTTTATTGACCCCACTGCGCAAGTGGGAGAAATTGTAGGAGATTTTGAGCGCTTGGTGAACTAGCGCTGCGGCAAGGATTAAGTATTATTCCTGCGAACGCTGCTTAAGGGCGCGTGCCACCTCACGGTCGCTGTCGCGCTTAGCAATACTATCGCGCTTGTCATAGGTTTTTTTACCTTTGGCAAGCGCGATTTCTACTTTAACTTTTCCCTCAGGAGAAAAATACAAAGACAAAGGCACAATAGTAAAACCAGCCTGCGATGCTTTTTGGTCAAGGTAGCGGATTTGCTTTTTGTGTAACAGCAGTTTGCGCACCCGGTCTGGCTCTTGATTAAAACGGTTCCCGTGGCTGTAGGGACGAATATGCAAACCATGCAACCACGCCTCGCCCTTGCGCACAAGGGCGAAGGTGTCAGTAAGCTGCCCTCCCCCTTCACGCAAAGAGCGCACTTCCGTACCCGTCAATACGAGCCCCGCCTCAAAAATCTCCTCAAGAGAATACTCGTGGCGTGCTTTTCGATTGACAGCAAGCTGCTTGTTTTGTGAGGTGTCCTTTGCCATGATATTTGCCTTACGCACTATGCCAACCAGAGCATTAGCGCGGGGTAAAGTCCACCTTCTCGTCCAGATCAAGAACAAAACGGGTAAGAATTTTTACCGCGGCATCCAAGTCTTTGAGTTTTAAGACCTCTGTTGGCGTGTGCATATAGCGCAGCGGTATGGAGATAAGCCCTGCCACTTTGCCTCCGCGCGAGAGCTGAATGGCATTTGCATCCGTGCCCGTTGCACGCGCCTCAGGCCCTATTTGATACTCAACCTTTGCCTTTTTGGCGGCGTCAATCAAGCGCTCAAAAAGAACCGGATTTATGTTGGGGCCACGCGCAATAAGCGGGCCTTTACCGCAGATGGACTCACCGTATTTGCGCTTGTCAATGTCGGGGTAGTCGGTGGCGTGACCAACTTCGGCACTAATGCCAATAACGGGGTTGACGCCGTATGCTGAGGTAATTCCGCCGCGCAAGCCAATTTCTTCTTGCACCGTACCCGCTGCAATAACATCGCCGCGTGCCCTGCCAGCCTTTTTGACGTCCTCTAACACACGGGCGGCAATCCACACGCCAAGCTTGTCGTCAAAGGCACGTGCCACGGCAAAACCATCGCCAAACTCCTCAAATCCTACACCGTAGGTTATAGCATCGCCAATTCTAATGCGCTTTTTGGCTTCCTTGCCGTCAAGACCCACGTCAATAAAAAGGCGGTCATTTTGTGTAACGCTTTTGCGCTCGTCAGGCTCAATAAGGTGAATGGGCTTACGACCCACCACGCCACGTATAATCTCATGAGAGCGACTGGCATCTTTCTTTTCAGCAGCCGTACCCTTTGATGCAGCTGTTTGCGTCGTTGCACCCTCACCCGTTGCGTACACGTTAACCCGCATGCCAGGCAAAACCGCAGCGTCAACTCCCCCAATGGGGTCATAGCTGATAAAGCCATCGTCGGTGATGTATTTGACCATCATGCCAACTTCATCAAGGTGTCCAGCAATCATCACGCTCGGTGCCTTGCCTTTGGCAGTTTCTGCTGCCGTACCGGTAAGCGTTGCGTGAACACTGCCCAAAACGTTGGTTTCTATGGTGTCGGCAACTCCTTTGAGGCGCGCGCGCAGTATATCCGCTGCAGGTGCCTCGTAGCCAGAGGGCGAGGGTGCCTCGGTAAGTGCTTTTAGAAAATCTAAATCTCTCTTGTTCATTTTTCCTCCGTATGTGGTGTTATCTCGCTTGCACAACACCTCGTAGTGAATGGTTTATGCGGCGCAAAACACTTTTGCAATATTGCTCTGTACCAATATACCAAGAAACGGGCATGATTATGCGTGGCGGTGTCCTACCTTTAGTGATATAGTTATGCTAGTATAATCGTCATTATATCCAAAACTTACGGAGAAGCACGCAGGCAACCCAACAAAGGACACACCCGTGGAAGACAAAACCCTCGAGAACGAACCCTCAGAAAATGAAACCTCAGAAATCGAACCATTTGATGACATGACCCCCGGCGCTCAAGCTGTGCAGGCTGTTGTTGAACTATTTAGCACCAACCGTTTTGCGCAGGTGCTTGCTGCTGCTGGCGGTGCTCTCTCCTACCTCGCCTTTTTGCCACCCAGCGGGTTTTTGAGCAGTGCTTTTGGTTTTGCTCCCGGCTTTACACCCAGCAATCTTTTGTGTGCTATCTTTTATGCCCTCATAGTTGTGCTGCTCGTTGCGATTGCCTTTATCGACCAAAAAACCCAGCACATACCCAATATCTTGAGCCTTTGTCTTTTGGGCTGCGGAGTGCTTTCCTATTTTGTTGGGCCTCCCATCGAACCGTTTTCTCGTCTTATTGGCTTGTTGCTCGGAGGTGGCCCCTTTCTTCTTTTATCCCTTGTTGTACCGGGCTCTTTTGGCATGGGTGATGTAAAACTCATGGCTGCCTGCGGGCTTATTCTCGGCTGGGAAGGCATACTTATTGCTGCCTGCATTGGCATACTTATTGGCGGCGTACAAGGAATTTATTTTCTGACCAGTGGCAAAAAGGAGAGCAAAGAACATTTCGCTTTTGCGCCGGCGCTTTGCATTGGTGTTGTAGTCGCAATGTTTGCCGGACAATTTTTTATTCAGGCTCTTTTTTAGAACGGCTTTGCCTAAAACCCCACCTTTGGGCGAGCTCTTTTAAGAATGCCATCAAAACACTGCGGTCTCAATTTTCTCAAGCACTTAAGCCTCAAGCAAAAACTGTGACAAAAGCAAATGGGCATCAAAGCCCGATTTCATTTTCTTGTCCATATCGGCTGCCCGCACCAGCAACCCGCGCAGCTCAGCACTTGAATAGTTGCGGGCAGCCTGAGTTAGACGACGCACCTGCCAATCGGGACGACCCATTGCCTCCGCAAGAGCCCTTTCGCCGCTCAGCCCCCGCTCTTGAAGTGCTTTGACCGTAAGCAGCTCGCGCAGACGCATGACACACAGCCGCAGCAAATCAACAGGGGTTTCATTTTTGAGTTCACTCAGTGCCGCAAGTGCCGCTCCCGCCTGCCGGTTAGCAAACGCATCAACAAGATCCCACGGACTTCTCTCAAGGCTTCGTGACACCACTGCAGCAAGATCATTGCTCGTAATGTTGGTGCGGCCAAGGGCGACCACAAACGCTGCCAGCTTCTCAAGTTCCTTATCAAGTGCAAGCGTTGATGTTCCCACGAGCTCGATAAGATGGCGGGCAACATCTAAAGAAAGTTCGGTGCCTCGTGCACGTGCCATGGTCTGCACAAGGGCAGGAAGCTCGTTGCGCTTTTTCTCTGAGCAATCAATATAAGCGTGGGCATCGAGCTTTTTTATCGCTGTTATGAGTCGAGAGTTTTTGGCAAGTTTTTCTGCCTCAAGCACCAGCACGGTTGTTTCGCAGGGAGCAGCCAGATAAGCGACCAGTGCGTCCATAAGCGGCTTTGATGCTTTATCGGCCGTTTTTACCGCAACCAAACGTAAGGGCGAGAGAAAGGGCATGGTGTTGCAGGCATCTATGACGTCGTTGGGCTCTTTTACTTGCGCAGCATCAAAAAACTGTGCATTAAGCGTAAGGTCGCAATCTTTTGAAAGACGCTTCATCAGACGCTTAAGCAAAGACTCACGCTTAAGGTCATCAGAGCCCGCAAACAAATATGCGTTCAGCAGCTTTGGTTCTTTTTTGGTATCTTTTGTTTCACTCATAGGTTCATAGTAGCACACTGGACATCGAGAGCAAGTGCGCTAAAAGTTACCGTTACATCGCCGTGGTAGTCGGTTCGCAAGACGGAGGCCTGAGCGCCGTCAAGCGCCTCTATCACCTCTTTGCTCGGGTGTCCGTAGCGATTATTCTCCCCTACACTGATAAGCGCCAGCTGCACGCCGAGGGCTTCGGCCTGCTCGGGGCTGAAAGAAACTCTGCTTCCATGATGTCCCACCTTGAGAACATCGCAGGTGCTTATGAGCTGCTCGCTTAACATCTGAGCAACCTGTGCGCTTTCTGCATCTCCCGTAAGTAAGGTTGTGTGTTCGGCTATGCCGTCACCCTCAACGTCATAAAAAAGCAAAAAGCAAAGGCTTTCTGCATTGCCGCTTTCTGCCACAGGATACGCAGGAGAAACAACTTCAAGCCTCAAATGTCTGCTGAGAGAGATGGTGTCATTTAGCTTGAGCGCGCGCACCTGATTATTTCCTACCAAAGTGTGCGCAGCTCCCAAGGCCTCATGTTCTCCCTGTGCAGTAGGCACGTCAGCAGCAAAAAGAACGGCATCGACCTGCACCACCCCTTTGAGGGCACGTAAGCCACCATAGTGGTCGTCGTGGAGATGCGTAATTACCACCGCATCAAGCTTGGTAACATGAAAACGCGCCAGAGCGCTCGTAAGACGTGAAGCATTGGGGCCCGTGTCTATAAGTATGCTGTGATTCCCCTCTCGTATCAAAAGCGCATCTCCTTGCCCAACATCAAGCATAATAAGCTGAGGAGGATTAAGCTGCGGAAGAACCGTCAGGCTTACCGTAATAAAAAGGGTTGCCGCCAAAAAGAGGGTTACGGCCTTTTTAGGCTGAGGGCGCGGCCATCTCCAATAGAGTAATGCAGCGATTGCAAAAGCTACCACAAGAGCTAACACGAGCTCCAAGCTAAGGGGAATTGCAGCAAACGGCACACGTGCTAACGCACCCGCCAACCATGACGCAAACTGCGCCACAAGACATAAGGCTTCCAGCATCATGCGAGCCAGTGTTTCAGAAACTATTCCTACACACAAGGCTATCATGCCGCCTCCCACCAGCAAGGTAACCAAGGGAGTAACTAACAGGTTGGCAAGCGGCGAGATAAGAGGGAAAATTGAAAAGGTAGGTACTGCTATGGGTAAGGTTGCTGCCTGTGCCGTGGTGGTAAGGGCGAGAGCCTGTAGGGGCTCTCGTATGTGTTTGCGCGCTTCAAAGCGAGTACGTGCAGGCAAAAAAGTGCTACGAGCAATAAGAGCTTGGACTGGTGACGTAAGCCAAGACTGCGCAAGCGAGCAAAACAGGGAAATGCCGCATACCGCAAAAACCGAAAGCCAAAATCCTATCGAAAATGCATTCGGAGGATAGGCAAGCAGCATGGCCAAGGCAGCCGCCGCAAGTGCAGAGGGCGTATGAGCACGACGTTTTGCAAAAAAGGCACAGACAGATACTCCACCCATAACCGCCGCTCGAATTGCTGAGGGCTGAAGCCCTGTGAGAACAACGTAGAGAGCCAAAACGATAATGAGCAGTGCTATTTCTAAACTGCGTCGTCCGGGAAGTTTTGAAAGCACCCAACCAAGCAAGCCTGCCACCACCACCAAATGACTGCCAGAAACAGCAATAAGATGAGAAAGTCCCGTTGCCCTAAAAGATTGCTCGGTATTTGATGCTCTGAGCATCTCTCGGTATCCGAGCAACACACCTGCCATCAAGGCCGCACCCTCGCCACCAATCTCTTCAAAGAGCTGTACGTTGTGCGCTCGAAAGCCGTCAATACCACCGATGATATCTGGTCGTAGTGAGGGCTCCGATACTTCTGAGATGGTTACCGTTCCGCAGATACCTTGTTCAAATAATGAACGGTTGCGTTCTTTGAGTGCTGAAAAACTGATGTTGGCGCTGAGTTGCATTCCTTGGGGTAGCGCTTCCTGATTGCGCTTCCATAAAACCTGCACGGTACCAAAGCGTCCATCTGCACTCACAACCTTTGCTGTAGACGTTGCGCCATAGGCACCGGTACGTGCATCGCTCGTTATAGTGAGAAACGCAGCATTTTGCTCGGCTTGCGACAAACTGTCAGCCTGCTCCTGCACGCCTCCCCAAAAGTGAAGCCCCAACGCACTGCCTACCAGCAAGGCTGCAAGACTTAGGCAGGCCACGCGCTTTGCGGTTGTTTCTACCTTGAGCATGGCATGCAGCCCAAGGAGCAAGGCAAGTAAGAGCAGGAACAGCACTACGAGCAGAGGCTTTTTGGTAAGCGCTGCATCTAAGAAAAAAGTAAGAGAGTTTGGAGGACAGCTCTCAGAGCAAAAAATCGTGCTTGCTATAGTTTGCTCAGCGAGAAAAATACCCACAAAGGCACACGCCACTGGCAGCAAAAGAAGCGGGAGCAAAGGACGCAAAGGGTGTGTTGCAGCAATCAGCGGCTTGCCTGAGTTGGCTCTACGGTGTGCGTTTGCCTGATTATGGTCAACGCCAGACTGCTGCTTGTTGTCCCTTTGCCAAGCGTCATCGTGCAACTCAACAACCCCGTGGTCGAGCTGAGCAAAGAGAGCTTTGAGGGCGCGAGTTGGCAAGGGCGTTTTATTCGTATGGCGATGATTTTTCATCTGATAAACGAAGTGCTATACCGTTATGTATTCGGCAATGGCTTCATATTTTTTATCGCCAATGCCAGAAACATTTTTAATATCCTCCTTTTTTGAGAAGGCACCGTGCGCGGTGCGATAGTCGATAATTCTTTGCGAAAGCGCCGGACCAATCCCGTTGAGCGTTTGAAGCGTTGTTGCATCGGCGGTATTTATATTGACCTTGCCCTGTGCCGCCGCCGCCCCGCCTGTGTTTGAGCCAGCAGACGCAGCGCCTGAGCCCGCGTTTGCACCAGAACCACCTGAGGTAGTGCTGCTGGGCGGCGGCGGCACTACCGTTACCTTGTTATCTGCCAGTTCCTTGGTGGTATAGATGTGAATATGCATGCCGTCCGTTACGAACTCAGCAAGATTAACAGTTGTGGTGGCAGCTCCTTTTGTAAAGCCCCCTGCTGCTTCGATAGCATCTCCAATGCGGGCTGAAGCGGTAAGCGTAAAAAGTCCCGGCGAGGCAACCGCACCCGTAACATAGACCACGCACGGCTCTGTGCTGCCACCACTACTTGCTGCTTCACTCCCCTCGCCTGCCGCAGACTCACCTTCAGTCTGTGCATTTGTGTCCTCTGCGGCAGGCGTTTTTCCCTCCGAAATCTGAGAAGTGGCATCGAGCGTTTCAGAGCCTGACAAAATAGCGAAGCTGTTGTGTTCCTGCAGCACATTAAACCCAAAAAGCCCCAGCAGGCCGCAAACAACTAACACCACTACCGCATTACGCTTGAGCAATTCCCAGAGGTCTTTGAGGGGGACTCGACCTTCTGCTTCGGAAGCGTCCTGTTGAGGTTGAGGGTTTTCTCGCAGAGATTCTTGCAGAGTTGGCAATTCAAACGGGTTCATGGCACAGCCTTTCTTGATAGGAATAGGTACAAAGCTGCGCCATCGTAGCACGCAATTCTGTACCGGCTCTGTACCGTTTCTGTACCCCCGCTATATTTTTTCTTACTTTTTTATTAGCCGGTTCTTACTTGGCGATTAATCTTAGGTGAGTTCGCTTAGGTCAAAATCAAGCTCACATCAAACTCGCAGCTTAATGCAGCCTTCCATTCCCTCAAACTCCCAAACACTCGCCAAGTCCCAACCAAGCGAGATATAAAAGCTCGGTTTCTCAGCCACTTCAGACGTAATAATAAGGGCATCCTCCCGCAAAAGTGCGCCTGCCTCCACCGCAAGGGCATAATTGTTTCCGTCATACACAAAAAGTGCGTCATCTCCTCGATAGCCCTCGTCAACGCCAACCACGTATGCCACATAGAGCCCCGGAGGAACTCCAACAATGCTCGGACTCAAAATGACACACTCAGAAATGCTGCCCCTGCCTTTGGCGTACCCGCAAATACCCGAAGCAGCGGGTGAGCCGCTGGCTACCACAGAGCCAGTTACCAAGCAGCGCGCAATACGTCCCGAGGAGTCTATGTCAACACACTCGAGTCGTCCGCAGATACCTCCAGCGTCGCTGCTTCCTGAGTGCGAGCGCGTAGAAATACCCGCATGCGACGCACAGTCCTCCACATATCCACCGTAGAGATATCCAGCAATGCCGCCGCCGTACACCTCGGCTCCAACAACACGCAAGCTTCCCGCAGCATAACAACGCTCTATGCTGCCGTTTGACGTGGCAACAATACCTCCCACACTGGCGTTTGCCGTATCGGACAACTCAACATTTACGTTTCCGTCAAAAGAACACCGCACAATATTTCCGATATTCTTAGCGCAAATCCCTCCCACGTACACATCGGTTGTCGCGGAATATCTTTGCCAATACGAACCACACGCCTCAATAGTTCCGCTTACAATACATTTTTCAATCGTACCGCTGTTGCTCATAGCTATGCCGCCAACCGCGTCGCATTCGCTCGGCTGAATGCTCACCCCTGAGAGCCGCAGGTTTTTTACCGTACCTGTTTTTCCCACAAAACCAAACAGGGCAACGTACTGTTGTTTGGCCGTAGTAGTAAGACCTGTTATCGAAAAGCCCTTTCCATCAAGCGTGCCCGCAAACGCTTGACGAGCGCTACCACAAAGCACCTGCCAACCAGAGGCTTCCTCGCAAAGCTTGCTCACATCTATGTCGCTGCCAAGGACATAGTTGCCACTTGGACAAGCGTCGATGGCAAGAAGCTCGTCGGGCGTTGTAATAGTACGAACCTCAGCGGACAGCATAGCTATCTCCCCTATTAAAAGTTGTCCATACCAATGCAAGAATAGAGAGCACGTTTTTCATTTATTCCACGTCCTGCCCAACAGCACGAACCACCAGTTCGCTTGTAATTTCTGAAACCCACTGCTGGATGGGAAGTGTTTCCCACGCAGCAGCAACCTCATCAAGTTTGGCATGGGTTTCTGGGTTGCGCGGCATAAAGAGCGTGCAGCAGTCATCGTGGTCTTGCGTTGAGAGCTCGTAGGTTCCCAAACGCAAAGCCTCGTCAATAATTTCTTGTTTGTCGGTACCGATAAGCGGCCGCAAAATGGGCAAGGTGGCAACCTCATCAACGGCACGTATATTGGCAAGCGTTTGTGAGGCAACCTGCCCGAGCGACTCGCCCGTTACCAGCGCACCAGCCTTCTCGCGCTTAGCCACCACATTGGCAACAGCAACCATAAGACGACGGTAAAATATCACGCGCAGCTTGTCGGGCACGTTAAGTGAAATTTCTCGCTGATAGCTCCCAAAAGGAACGCAAATAAGCCGATCTAAACCACCTGCCGGCGACAAAACCTGTGCCAGTTCGCCCACAAGATACGAGGAAGTGTCAGGAACTTCTGGCGCACCTGAAAAATGCAATCCCGTTACCCGTGCGCCACGCCTCATCATACGCCATGCGGCAACAGGAGAGTCAAGACCAGCAGAAAGCAAGCATACGACCCTGCCCGACGAACCAACAGGAAGCCCGCCAACGCCTCGGATAGAATGCACATACACGTACACATTGTTTTCAATGACTTCAACATGCACCTTGGCGTCCATATCACGCATCTGCACACGTTTTTGCGGCAGCTTCTCACAGAGCCACGCACCAACGAGTTGATTCAATTCCATACTTGAGATGGGAAAATTAGTATTTGCACGCCGAGCGTCTACCTTAAACGTTTCATAGGGCTCAGCAAGCTCGAGAGCTGCAAGTGCTGTTTCGCACATAATCTCAAGTTCGCGTTCGCACTGCAGCGCGCAAGAAACACGTACCACGCCGGGAATCAGCGAAACCCGCTGAGCTATCTCTTGTGCTTGTTCAAAAGAATCTGCTGTTACGCGCTCGCGCCCAGCAAGTTTGCTCACCTTACTTAAGGGAGCAATCTCGCGCAGAGCATGCGCTATGTTGGCACGGAGTTTTCGTTCAAAAACAGAACGGTTGCGCCCTTTGAGCCCAAGTTCATGGTAGTGGACAAGACAAACAAAGCGCGTCATGGGGCATCAAGAAAATCAGATTTTTGCGGCAGTAAACGCCTCGTGGTCGTAGCCTATTTCGTCACGCTCAATCTCTTCCATAGCCAAAGAAAGCGGCTTGCGACCTGCAAGCTGGGCAATCTGGGTGGCGGATTGAAGGGCGATGGCACGGTCGCGTTGACCACGCATCATATCGTTAATGTCGCGCGCGCGCTCAGAGGCAACGGCACACAACAGATACTTATCGTTGTCAGCTTTTTCAAGCAGCTCGTCAATAGATGGTTGCATCAAAGACATTCAAACACTCCTTAATCGTTCTACGTACTTCACCTGTTGGTTGCTTTTGCGGCTCTCTCTTTCAGCAGCCAAAAACTCCCTCTATGGTTACTCTCTTGTTTCCTCAATCACTTTTTTAGCACGACAACCCAGCACAACATCAGCCAGCTTTTCTATGGCTGCGTCAAGATTGTCATTAGTGATTACGACATTATAGCGGTTTTTGCAGTTTAATTCCACCTGCGCCGTTTCAAGCCGCCGTTTTATGCTTGCCTCTGTTTCGGTTTTGCGCTCGCGGAGGCGTTGCTCTAGCTCCTCAAGAGAGGGCGGTTGCACAAAAATGGATACGGCATCGGGGTAGCGCTCTTTAACCTGCGCCTCGCCTTGCACGTCTATTTCTAGGATAAGGTCTTTGCCAGCCGCTAAAGCACGGTCGATTTCGCTGGCAAGCGTTCCGTAGCGATTGCCATAGACACACGCCCACTCAGCAAAGTCTTGCTTGTCAAGCGCACTATCAAATTGTTCATCGGAAAAAAAATGATATGCAGCCCCGTCTACCTCTCCGGGTCGCGGGGCGCGCGTAGTTGCTGAAACGCTGAGTTCTATGTCCTCAACACATTCAAGCAAAGATGAAACAAGGGTACCTTTACCTGCACCGGACGGACCGGAGATAATAAAAAGGGTACCCTTATTCATACGTCTTAACGTGCTTAGTCGAGATACTCGAGGAGAGCAGCCTTCTGCTTGTCGCCCAGACCTTTAACACGACGGGTTTCAGAAATGCCAAGATCCTCCATGAGTTTTTGGACTTTTGCTTTTCCAAAACCAGGAAGAGATTCGAGCAGCGTCGAAACCTTAATCTTTGCAACTACAGGATCGTCAGCGTTGTCCAGCACCTGAGCAATAGAGAGCTGGCCGGTCTTGACTTTCTCGCGCAGTGCGGCGCGAGCCGTACGTGCCTCGGCAGCCTTCTTGAGTGCTTCTTTACGTGCTTCGTCTGACAATTGGGGCAATGGCATAATCGCTCCTTACGATAGGTTACAGTACCATGATTGTAGTGTTTCTGCTCTTAGTTGACAAGCGCAAACCCATAAAAACTTCGATACGTTGATTATTTGACAGATAAGCGGCTTCCCGGAGCGTCCATTTGCATACCTTGCTTACATAATTTGCAGTCCTCGGGAGCCCATGAGGGGGTTTCAAAACGCAAAAGCGGATAAAAGGGTGCTTGGAAAGCATTATGTTTTTAGAACAAGCTGTCCAACATCTAAGGCAATTTTTACTCGCAAAAAATCTTCGTTATTTGTAGTCTGAAAATCCCTACCCTCCACATTTATGTTGAACACGTGACAAATTGAGGCACCCCCCAGTCTGTCAGGAACCCACACAGTAATATAGTTGTCTGCTTCCGTAAACTCAGATACAATGTCGACACGGCACATTAATTGGCTTGCCTTATTTTCACTTATCTTGAACCAAAACCCATCTGGAGCACTAACTAGATCTTTAGAGTCCAAGCTAAAGTTCACATAATCAAAGCTCGCCCAATAGTCGCTTTCATCAAGGTTGCGCGAGGAAAAAGTGAGCTTTTCTGCGCGAAACCATTCATCTTGTAGCGTATACGCTGCGTCAGTTTGGTAAAAATATAGTTCGTCAAGCATATATCCGAGCATCTCGTTGTCTACTTTTTCACCGTTCACGATTAGTTCAGTCTCTGGCGTAACAATAATCGGAATGCCATGAGTTACCGTTATGCCCCTGACCGTCTCGTTTATGTTGAGTGTTAGCCCATGACACACTACGCTGTCGTCTCTTAGCCAGGAGCTGTAATTGTTTATGACGCCAGTAGAACGAAGCACTCCAGCCTCATCAACGTCAACCCAATTTCTTGAACTTGCTTCGCCTTCAACCATGAATAGATTCATTGCATTAACAAGTTCTTTTACTTCTGAAGGTGTACGGGAAAGTGTTGGCAGAGATCTCAAAGTTATATCAGAGGTCATCTCAAGCTCAGGTTCCCAAGGTGTATATTTTTCTGGTTCATAAAGAAAAAAACCTATTACAAACAAAACCGAGAGGCCAATCGTCAACAAGAATAAAGCAAGGTTTTTATTACTAAAATTGCTCTCTTTTCTTGCTTCTTCCTTGCAGTCTACCGACACATCTCGCATGATAGCCTCTTGTTGAACATTTGCTATGGCTCTATGTTTCTCACCCACAGAAACAAAACGAAAGCCCCTATCCCATAATAGACTAACAACAAAATAGCCTATTGCAAACCCAGCCATGCATACCACAACATCGACTATGTCAGTTATTCCTAGATGGAGCAGATATTGCATTGTCTCTATAGCAAGAATAAGCGTCAGCCCAAGGACAAGCGCCATTAGCGTTGATTTTATGTACCGAAAAGCAAGTGCGCCAAGCGGAACAAATAGTAGAATATTGAACAGGACCGATTCTGGGTATTCGATAATCTGCGTATAAAGATCAAACATGTTCAAGTTTAATTCTTGTATTCCAATGGTTTTTAACATAACTACTACAAACAACAATACCAAATAGCCAATCGCATCAGCACGTAGGAGCAAAACAGAAAGCCTATTGCCTAAAAGCTGATAAAAATTGAAAAACAAAACTATGCTCACAAAAAGTGTGAAGGCCCAAATAAAATAGGGAACTTGGCTACCACCAAGCCCTAACGAGAAAGCTAAGGCGTGTGCGCTTGCAAGCATGCTTCCGTTCATTACAATAAAAAGGCTACAAAAGAGTAAAGCTGACGCCAAAAAGGACAATATAATTCTTGTTGCTTTGTTCATGCATCGCCTAACTGTTAGCCAGCCAAGTCGTGGACTTTTGAACAGCCGTCCACGACACAGGTCTCTTTCTTGTTAAAACATACAAAAGTTTTTAACCTCTTACTGCTCTTACGAATAGAACCGGCCGCTTATGTCAAACCTATGATTTACAGCCGCGCTAAAATAAAGACGGTATTTCCCTGAAGAACAATATGCACTAAATGTTTGAAAAGAAACATTATTCTTAAAAGTTCTAGACCCAACTGTGGTCCATGTTACAATTTTCTTCCTTTGAATGGAAACTTTCATAATCTGATTTGGAAAACCTCCAGGTGAGATTTTTTGCGAATGTTGGACATAGCACGTTTTTCCTGAAGTCAGATTATAAGTCTTGATGGAGGGTTTATTTGCAATGCCTTTTCCGTTGTAGGTAAACATCGTCCCAGCCTCTGCCATAGCCGAAAATGAAAGTGCCAGAACAAACGATAAGAGCAGCGCAAGAACAGCTTTTCTGAACATAGAGCTATCAAAAACGTTTTTCTTCTCCATATATAATCCTTTCCACCGGTTAGAAATAACAAAAGAATATGATGTAATTTATGATATAAACCCTCCTCTTTCTGATAACTGGGCTGGCAAGCTTGCATAGTGAGATCTTTGTGCTAACTCGTCAGAAAGCACTGTGACAACTTCTCACAGCCCACATTGTAACAAAGGCGAGGGGGGGGGGGTCAAGTATGAGACTGACACTATTTTCCTAGCTACTTTTACGGCTTCCCGGAGCGTCCATTTGCATACCTTGCTTACATAATTTGCAGTCCTCGGGAGCCCATGAGGGGGTTTCAAAACGCAAAAGCGGATAAAAGGGTGCTTGGAATACCGGCACTCCCCCGCGGTCTATGAGCGAAACGACTGCCACCACGGTAGCCTCTGCCGCTTCAACAAGGTCGCAAACCTCTTTGACCGAGCCGCCCGTAGTAACCACGTCCTCAGCAACCAGCACCTGAGCGGTGGGCGGTATTTCAAAAGAACGGCGCAGCTGCATAACGCCCTCTTTGCGCTCCGTGAACAAGAAAGGTTTGTCGAGTGCCGTGGCAACCGCAAAACCAAAAAGTATGCCGCCGATGGCAGGAGAAATAACGAGGTCGATGTTGGTGTTCTGAGTTTCCTCAAGCAAGCGAGCAACCGTTTCTGCCGCCAGTTGATTGGTAAGTCGGGGGTGTTCGAGCACGCGCGCGCATTGGATATAGGTATCTGAGTGCCGCCCGCTGGTGAGCTGGAAGTGTCCCTTGCGCACTGCTTGGGTTTGCTCAAGTGCTGTCAAAACCGCTGCATCGTCCATTCTCATAATGTGCCTTCCTTTATCTCAGAAATAATTTTATGAAGTGCCTCGCTGGGGTTTTCTGCCTCAGTTATGGGACGCCCAATAACCAAATGACTAGCACCCGCCGCCAAGGCAGCTGCTGGAGTTGCAACTCTGTGTTGATCGCCCAGCTCGGCACCAGCGGGTCGAACCCCTGGGGTAACAATAAGTGCTTCTGGCCCCAACACTTCTCTGAGCATAGCTGCCTCCTGCGGAGAAGCAACCACGCCCGAAAGCCCAGCGTTTTGCGCCAGCAAGGCAAGGCGTTTTACTTGGTCTTGCGTGCTTTGCTCAACACCAATAGAAGCAAGGGTATTTGCGTCCGTAGAGGTAAGTACCGTAATGCCTACGGAGAGCGGCTTGTCGCCTTTTTGCTCAGGCGGTAATGCTGCGTAACCAGCCTCTCCACCAGCACACGCCGCCTCCATCATGGCAGCACCACCGCTTGCGTGAATGCTAAACATATCTGCACCACATTCCACCACGCTTTGCGCCGCACCCTGTATTTGATGCGGAATATCATGAAGCTTGAGGTCGACAAAAACCTTAAAACCTCGCTCCTTAAAAAGCTGCACAATTTGAGGACCTTCTCGGTAGAACAAGGTCATACCCACCTTAAGCCAGCCAACCTCTCCTTCGAGCTGGGCGGCAAGTGCGTGTGCTTGCTCCCTGCCGCAATCAAGCGCCACAATAATGCGCTCGGCGGGCTCAAGTGCCTTGTAGTCAGTTGGCATTTTCTCTCTGCTGCTCATGCTAAAAGCCCTCCAATCAGCTCGTTGATATCCTCTACGCCTTGGCTCTCGCACCAAAGTTGCATCTCGTCTGCAAGGCGCAGGGCAACAAGAGGGTCGGCAAAGTTAGCCGTGCCCACCGCAACAGCAGTAGCACCCGCAAGCATAAACTCAATGGCATCGGTGGCATTACGTATGCCTCCCATGCCTATAAGCGGTACAGAAACCGCTTGATAGCAACGATGCACGGCAAGCAGGGCAACCGGCTTTATAGCAGGACCAGAAAGACCACCCGAGCCACGAGCAAGCAAAGGCTTGCGCAATTTGGCGTCGATGGCCATACCCGCAACCGTGTTGATGAGCGAGAGTGCGCCGGCACCGGCAGCCTCAACACTTTTGGCAATCTCGGTAATGTCAGTTACGTTAGGGGTCAACTTTACGATAAGTGGTCGCTTGGTAGCAGCTCTACACGTGCGTGTTACCGCTGCGGCAACTTCTGGGTCAACGCCCAATGCCATGCCGCCACAATCAAGATTAGGACAGGAAATATTTATCTCATAGGCATCAACCACAGTTTCTTGCTCAAGACGCTCTATAACGGGAGCAAACTCGTCAACCGTATGTCCACACACATTTACCACAAGCGGAAGCTCGGGAGCATTTTTGGCAAGCCATGTTAAGTCGTCTTGACAAAAGGCCTCAACTCCCTTGTTTTGCAAGCCTATTGCATTAAGCATGCCGCTTGGTGTTTCGGCAATGCGCGGGGTGGCGTTGCCTGTCCACGGCTCAAAGGAAACACCCTTGGTGGTCAGTGCGCCGAGCGCCTCAAGCTCTGTGGCAGGGTTTACGTTTTTTGAAGGCTCGCTTGAAGCCCCAACACTTGCCTGCCAAAGTTCGGCATACTCGCGCCCCGAGGCAAAGGTACCCGAGGCAACCGTAACGGGGTTTTTCATGGACAAGCCGCCTACGTTGACAGCAAGATTCACAGCAGAGGCACCAGAGTTTTTGTCGAGAGCCTTAGTCATTCCATATCACCTCATCTGCCTTAAATACCGGCCCGTCCACGCAAGCACGTTTTTTGCCTGCCGTAGTTTCAACCACACACGACAGGCAAGCGCCAATGCCGCACGCCATACGTTCCTCAAGCGAAACTTCACAGGGTATGCCTGCTTTGCGCGCAAGCAACGCAACCCCACGCTGCATGAGGTGTGGGCCACAGGTGGCAATGGCATCAAAACTGCTTTTCTTCAAAAGCTCAGCAGCACGCTCGGTAGTAAAACCGTGAAACCCAGCACTTCCGTCATCGGTACAAATAGGTATGTTTTCTGCACCGAGCAAGGTTTCAAAGTCTTTTTGGAAAACGAGCAGGTCAGCATTCTGGGCGCCTAAAACTACCTGCACCTGTTTGCCCTGTGCCTTAAGCTGCTCGGCAAGCGGATACAGAGGAACAGCCCCCATGCCACCTGCAATCAGTAAAACGTTTTTCGCCTCAGGAGCACAACTCCAGCCACGCCCCACCGGGCCAATAATATCGAGCTTCTGCCCTACTTTGAGGCTTGTCATCTGCTGGGTTCCTGCGCCAAGCACCTGATACACCAGCTCTATGGTGCCCGCAGCACTATTGCAGCGATACAAGCCAAAAGGCCGTCTCAAAAGATGGTCATCAAAGTGAGGGATACGTAAATGCACAAACTGCCCTGGCAGGGCGTGTATTGCCGCATGGGGCGCACGTAAAACCAGCCTGCGGATACCACCGTTTTTGTCACAAGAGCCTATATCAAGCACCTCGCAAGGCTCCAAAACACCAGAAGCCGCTTGGCAACTCAAGCTTTCCCTTGCGCCAACAGCCTCACACATTCCACTGCTCCAAATCCTGTAGTGCCAGCGGCACGAGAATATCCTTGCTCTCGGCATCACGCTTGGCAACTTCTATGGCGCGCACCAGCGCACCAGCGCCTGCGATAGTAGTTGCATAGCAAATCCCGTAGCGCACCGCTGCGGTTCTCATACGATAGGCATCTCCGCGCGTTTCTTGCCCAAAGGGCGTATTTATCACCAAGTCTATTTCCCCATTGGCAAGCATGTCGCCAATGTTTGGTTGCTCGTCTTGCACGCGGCGCACCACTTCAACCGGAATACCCGACGCCCGCAAGGTACTAGCCGTACCCGCCGTTGACACAATCTTAAAGCCAATGTTGTGCAGGCTGTGCGCTATGGGAGCAATAGAGCGCTTGTCGCGGTCGCATACCGAGATAAATACCGTCCCACCCAAAGGCAGCGAATAGTCAATTGACAAAGCAGCTTTGGCATAGGCGATGGGAAAACTCTCGCCAATGCCCATGACCTCACCCGTAGACTTCATTTCTGGGCCAAGCAAAATATCCGCACCCGGAAAACGCCCAAAGGGCATAACCGCTTCTTTTACGCTGTAGTGCCCCAGCTCGCGAGCATCGCTTGGTAAGTTGAGGCTCGCTATGCTTTCGCCCGCCATAATGCGTGCGGCACATTTTGCCAGAGGCACACCCGATGCCTTGGACGTAAAGGGCACGGTACGAGAGGCTCGGGGATTAACCTCAATAACATAAATTTCGGAGTCCTTAACCGCAAACTGCACGTTAATAAGCCCCCGCACGCCAACTGCCAAAGCAAGCGTGGCAGTATGCTCGCGCACGCGGTCGATAATACTTTGCGAAAGCGAGAACGGCGGCAAACAGCACGAGGAATCTCCACTGTGAATACCGGCCTCCTCAATATGCTCAAGCAGTCCGCCAATATACACTTCTTTACCGTCACACAAGGCATCAACATCAAGCTCAACCGCACCCTCTAAAAAGCTGTCAAGATAGACCGGATGGTCGGGAGAAATACGGGTCGCCTCGTTCATGTAACGCTCAAGATACTCAGCGTTATAGGCAATTACCATGCCACGCCCACCCAACACATAACTTGGGCGCACCAGCAAGGGATAACCCAAGCGGTCTGCTACCTCAAGGGCCTCCTCAAAGGAATCTGCTGTACCAGCAGCAGGATAGGCAATGCCCAGCTCGTCAAGCAAACGAGAAAAACGCTCTCTGTCCTCGGCAAGGTCAATGGCCTCAGGCTTGGTACCCATTATAGGAACACCCGCCGCCTCAAGCGGCTTGGCAAGCTTGAGCGGAGTTTGGCCACCGAGCGTTACTACCACGCCAGCAGGTTGCTCAGCATCTACAATGTCCATGACGTCCTCATAGGTCAAGGGCTCAAAATACAAGCGGTCTGAGGTGTCATAGTCGGTCGAAACAGTTTCGGGGTTGCAGTTGACCATGATGGTTTCATAACCCATATCAGCCAAAGCGTACGAGGCGTGTACGCAGCAGTAATCAAACTCTATGCCCTGCCCAATGCGATTGGGACCAGCGCCCAAAATCATAGCTTTTGGCTTTTCTGAGGGCAAGGTGTCGCCCGTTTTTTCATAGGTTTTGTAGTAATAACTTGTATCGCTGGCAAACTCTGCAGCACAGGTATCTACCAGCTTAAAAGCAGGTACCACCCCCAGCTCTTTACGGCGTGTGCGCACCTGCGCTTCAGTGGTCTGGGTAAGGTGAGCAATTTGAATGTCGCTTGCACCAAAAGTCTTGGCACGCCACAGTTCATCGTAGCTTAAAGCCTCAAGGTTCTTGCCCTCAAGTGCCGCTGTTTCATCAACCATTGCTTTGAGGCGGTTGACAAACCACGGGTCAATTTGGCTTGCCTCAGAAACCTTTTCAACGCTCCAGCCACGGCGCAAAGCCTCAGCCATGTAAAAAAGTCTATCCTCGGTGGGCAGGCCCACAAGTTCATCAAAGCGCTCCTCGTCAAAGTTGCCCTTGCCGTCAAAGCCTATGCCCGCACGATTATTTTCTAGCGAGCGCGCTGCTTTGCCCAAGGCCTCTTCAAAAGTACGCCCAATGGACATAACCTCGCCAACCGCCTTCATGCGCGTAGTAAGCGTAGTGTCGGTGCCCTTAAACTTCTCAAAGGCAAAGCGTGGAATCTTGACCACCACGTAGTCAATGGTGGGCTCAAAGCAAGCAGGAGTAACCCGCGTCATGTCGTTGGGCATCTCATCAAGTGTGTAACCCACGGCAAGCTTGGCGGCAAACTTGGCAATGGGAAATCCCGTTGCTTTACTGGCCAGAGCCGACGAGCGCGATACACGCGGATTCATCTCAATAACAATCAAACGTCCGTCTTTGGGGTTGATGGCAAACTGCACGTTACTGCCGCCGCTTTGCACGCCAACCTTTTTGAGAATGTCGAGCGCAGCAGTACATACCCGCTGATACTCAATTTTACTGAGCGTCATAGCAGGAGCAACCGTAATGGAATCCCCCGTATGTACGCCCATTGCATCAAAGTTTTCAATCGAGCAGATAATAATGCCATTGCCTTTTTTATCGCGCATTGCCTCGATTTCAATTTCTTTCCAACCAAGAACGCTTTCCTCAACCAAAACCTCTCCTGCTGGAGAAAGGTCAAGTCCTTGCGCAACAATTTCGCGCAACTCTTTAATGTTGTGAGCAATGCCGCCACCAGCACCACCGAGCGTAAATGAAGGACGCAACACTAACGGAAAACCCATTTCATCGGCGAGCTTCTCGGCATCCTCTATGCCATAAGCATAGCCGCTTTTTGCGCACTCAAGCCCAATCTCAGCCATGGCCTCAGCAAAGAGCTTGCGATCCTCTCCCCGCTCGATAGCCTCAACATCGCAGCCAATGACTTCAACATTGTATTTTTCTAAAACTCCCGCCTTTGCCAAATCAACGGCGCAATTAAGCCCCGTTTGCCCACCCAGTGTTGGGAGCAAAGCATCGGGGCGTTCGCGGGCAATAATACGTTCCAGCGAATCGACGGTTATAGGCTCAACATAGGTGCGGGTTGCCATAGCAGGATCGGTCATAATGGTGGCAGGATTAGAGTTGACTAAGATAACCTCAAAACCGTCCTCCTTAAGCACCTTACACGCCTGCGCGCCTGAATAATCAAACTCGCACGCCTGCCCAATAACAATGGGGCCTGAGCCTATGATAAGTACGCGGTTTATGTCTGTTCTACGCGGCACGGTTGTCCTCCCTGTTCAATATTTACTCTGTTGTTGCTCTGTATAGTTGTATTGGTTTTGCTGGTTCTTTCTCTCGTTCTCTTAGTTCTTGGCGTCCATAAGCTTGATAAAGTCGGTGAAAACGTAATGGCTCTCATCTGAGCCCGATGCTTCGTCGGGGTGATGCTGAACACCAAACGCTGGTATGTCAAGGAAACTGATGCCCTCGGGCGTTTGGTCGTTGAGATTAGTGTGCGTGAGGGCAATGGGCCCAAAGCGTTCGTTTTTGACTACGGGGGCGTCGTTGTCCAAAGCGTTGCCTGAAGCGTTGTCTAAAGCGGCCTTTGCGTCCGCTCCCTCTTGTGCAAGAGCAGTGCCAAGACTTGCAAACACCACACCAAAGTTGTGGTGTTGCGTAGTTATCTCGGTAGAACCCGTAGTGAGATTCTTAACGGGGATATTGCAGCCGTGATGGCCAAACTTCAGCCTTTCTATCTCCGCTCCAGCTGCCAGTGCCATAATTTGCATGCCAAAGCCAACGCCCAAAACGGGGATCTTTCCCAGCAGCTCCGCAGCTGCCGCAATGGTTTCTTGAGCTTGCTCTGGGTTGCCGGGGCCATTTGAGAAAATAACACCGTCTGGCTTAACCGTGAGAATATCTTGCGCAGGAGTATTCCACGGAGCCACCGTAACCGCGCAGCCAGCACGCTGCACGTTGCGCAAAAGACTCGCTGTAACACCACAGTCATAGACAACAACTTTGTGCTGCGCAGGCGCTGCGGGCTTCAAAATAAAATCGTATGCTTCGTTTTTATCAAGATATTCAAACGCCCTTTTGCAGCTTACTTCTTGCGTTACGTTTTGCTCAGAAAGCGGGGTAGAAGCCTGCACCTTTTTCAAAAGTGAAGCCCTGTCTAAATCGCTAGTTGAGATAACCGCACGCAAGGAACCGTTATCGCGAATATGTTGTGTAAGTGCACGGGTGTCAACCTGTGAAATAGCAACCACGCCCTCTGTTGCAAGAAACTCTGGCAGACTCATTTCTGAGCGAAAGTTAGAGGGTGTTTCGTTTATATCGTGTGCCACCAGCCCCCGCAGGCCAAGCTTCTCAGACTGAAGGTCGGCTCGGGCAACACCGTAGTTTCCAATTTGCGGATAGGTCATAACCAGGATTTGCCCGGTGTAACTTGGGTCACTGATAATCTCAAGATACCCCACAACCGCGGTGTTAAAACAGACCTCTCCAAAGACCTCACCCGTTGCTCCGCAAGAAACACCTTCAAAACAGGTTCCGTCCTCAAGCATGAGCAGCGCAGGTGCCTTATGTTGCGCCGTTGTGTTTTCCGTTTTCATCTATCAACAACCTTTCCGTTTTCTCTCTATCGTCTTTTTGCTTTAGGCCTCTCTTGCCATCATTTTTCGTGCCCTCAGGCAACAACCTTTCCGTTCTCAAGCGTTGCGTAGCCATCAACAAAAACATGGCGCGCCCTGCCCTTAAGCTCAGCACCAATAAAGGCAGAGTTATTAGATTTAGACTCAAAACAATCGGGTGTAACCGTCCAGATAATCTCAGGGTCAATGACCGTTAGATCCGCCGTTGCGCCAACTTTGAGCTTTGCGGCCTCAAGTGCCAGTATGCGGCGCGGTGCATGTGCCATGCGCTCAACCAAAACGTCCCAGTCAAGTAAATCCTTGTCAACAAGGTGAGTGACCATGAGGCTCAAAGCAGTTTCAAGACCAGTAGTACCAAAGGGAGCAAGCTCAAACTCAAGAGATTTTTCATGCCGAGCGTGCGGGGCATGATCGGTGGCAACGCAGTCAATAGTTCCCTTTACAAGCGCATCAACAAGAAAATTACGATCGGCTTCGGTGCGCAGAGGTGGATTCATTTTGAAGTTAGTATTGTAGGTTTCGTCAAGATTTTCCTCACTCAAAAAGAGATGGTGAGGGGTAACCTCGCAGGTAACGGGAAGTCCTTTTTCTTTTGCGCTTGCGACCAACTCAACACCACGTTTGGTAGAGATGTGCTGAATGTGCAACGGGCAGCCAGTAAGCTCGCACAGCGCAATGTCGCGAGCAATTTCGAGCTCCTCGCCAAGTGCAGGCCAGCCCGCTAAACCAAGGCGTGTAGAAACCGCACCCTCATTGACAACGCCGTCTGCCACCAGCTCCTCATCTTGACAGTGAGTAAGCACGGGAGCCCCAAACTGCTTGACATACTCCATCGCACGAAGCATGAGGCTATTGTCTTGCACGCCGCGCCCATCGTCGGTAAAAGCAACCGCGCCCGCAGCATGCATATCGCCCATCTCGCTGAGGGCCTCCCCTTTTAAGCCTGAGGTAAGTGAGCCAGAAACGAGGATTTTGGTGCGTGTTGCTTCGCGCGCTTTTTCATTGACGGCCCGTACGCGAGAACCAGTGTCGATTATTGGCTTGGTGTTAGGCATACCAAGCACTGCTGTAAAACCGCCCTTTGCCGCAGCTGCACCGCCTGAGGCCAAATCCTCTTTATATTCGTAGCCCGGGTCGCGCAGATGCACATGCATATCAACCAAGCCGGGAGTAATAATGCAGCCCGTGCAGTCTATCTCAGTACCTTTGGGGATGGAGAGTTTTTTGCCTTTTGCACCGAGCTCTACTATTTTGCCATCTCGAATAACAATATCTGTCACTCGATCAAGTTTGCAGGCAGGGTCTATCAGTCGTCCACCCTTAAGCAACAGCGCCATTTGTATCTCCTCCCCGTGCTACTTCTAACAACAAACCCGTCTTGCGTTGCAGTTCGCGCGGCAGCTTATTAGGAAACCGTGCCATCTGCATCGCCTCCCAATAAGAGATACATCAAAGCCATGCGCACAGCAACTCCCGCATTAACCTGATAGAGCAAGAGATTTTTTGCCGTATCAACCGCCTCGCTCGAAAGCTCAACTCCCCTATTTACTGGTCCAGGGTGCATGATAATGGCATCGGGTTTCATCATCGCCATACGTTTGGTGTTAATGCCAAAGAGCCGTGCGTACTCACGCAAGCTCGGAAATGGTGCCTTTTCGATGCGCTCAAGCTGAATGCGCAGCATATATGCCACATCAAGCTCAGGCAGCACTGACTCCAAATCGCTCGTGCAGGTTACTGGTGTGCCACCAGGATAACCCAGTACCTCAGGCGCAACGGGCAGAAGCGTTGGCGGAGCGATGAGCGTAACTTGGGCGCCGAGCATGCTAAGCCCCTCAATGAGCGAGCCACAGACCCGCGAGTGCGCAATGTCGCCCACAATACCCACCTTAAGCCCTTCAATCGAGCCAAAATGCTCGCGCATGGTGTAGAGATCGAGGAGGGCTTGCGTTGGGTGCTGATGCTTGCCGTCGCCACCGTTGATAACAGGTGCGCGCATATTTTGCGTAAGAATATAGGGCGAGCCCGCGTATTTGTGGCGAATAATTACTAAGTCGCAGTTCATTGCGTCGAGCGTTTTTGCTGTGTCTATGAGCGACTCACCTTTGCTCGTTGCGCTGCCCGAACTACTGAAGTTTATGCCGTCTGCAGAAAGCCGCTTTGCCGCGATTTCAAAAGAAACTCGGGTGCGCGTCGAAGGCTCCAAAAAGAAATTGACAATGGTGCGTCCTCGCAAAGTAGGAAGCTTTTTGATGGGGCGCTCGTTGATTTCCTTAAAAGAACGAGCGGTATCCAAAATGAGGTTAATGTCGCTGACGTTTAAGTCGTGAAGAGCCAAAACGTGCTGGGTGGAAAGACTGCTCACTGGCTCTCACCTCCGTAGGAGGGTTCGTCTGAGGGTACGTCAAGATCGAGCTCAAGCGTTTCTTGGGAGCCTTCAGACGAGGCATCGGGAGGGTCGTCGGCAAATATGTTTATAGATTTCTTGTCGGTATTTTTTACAGCGGTTTTTTGGTTGGTTGGCGTTTTGGTAGCCCGCGCGCTTGTTGAAAACCCGGGAAAGGGAGTAACAACTGGTGCGCTTTTCGCAGAGCCACGCTGTACCACTACCTGCACTGGTGACGCCCCCACAATCGCCGAGCCGAGAGGTATTGCCTCAAGAGGTGCTTCGCCTAAAGGGGTTTCTCCCAGAGGTATCTCGCTTTCTGGAGCCTCGTCAAACACTACGTCCTCAAGCACGGTAGTTCTCGGCGGAGCTTGGACGGGAGGGATTTCTACAACCGATGACTCACCAGCTGCAGGATTGCCCACCGGAGGCGTGCCCGTAGTGGGGCTACCAGCAGTGTACCCAGCAGCGTGTTTGCCCATAAAATGCTCGCCACCAAAGTGAACGTCGCCAAAAAGTCCTCCAGCTGACGATGCCTCTGCGGGCATCGGGCTGCGCGGAACGTCGCCAAGCGGTGCTGCACTGGCACGTTCCCCTTCAAGACGCTTCCACACTTCAACGGTGGTTCGTCCATCTACCTCCTCAAGAAACAGACGTACTTGCTCCTCGCGCGACGAGGGTATGTTCTTGCCCACGTAGTCGGCGCGTATAGGCAGTTCTCGGTGCCCTCTATCGACCAAAACTGCAAGCTGAATGGCAGCCGGACGGCCATAGTCCATGATGGCATCAAGGGCGGCTCGCACCGTGCGTCCCGTAAACAAAATATCGTCCACGAGTATCACCGCTTTGCCGTCCATGGAAAAAGGAATATTGGTGGTGTGAATCTCCGGTGCGATGCGAAATGCCACATCGTCGCGGTAAAAGCTAATATCGAGGGTACCTACGGGCACGTTAACGCCCGTTATCTCCCAAACGCGAAGCGCAATATCGTGGGCGAGAATGTCGCCGCGGGTAACAATGCCAATAAGCGCAATGTTTTCTGGGCCTTTGTTAGTTTCTAGAATCTGGTGAGTTATGCGGGATAAAGCTCGGTCGATAACAGGAGTTTCCATAAGCACTCGTGGCTTATACGGACCGCGCCTTTGTTGTGTACCTTGCATAGTACCTTACCTCGCTCCCGTGTCTTTGGCAAAAAAGTACCCTCGTCGATGTTTCGACAAGGGCGACCAACAAACACGCGAGTGTAGGTTCACACAGTTTGCCGCACGTTCGCTCATGCATCTGCATATACGCTTGCACGCTCCGCACAGCAATGGTATTCGTCTGTATCCCTTGTCGGTCTCTCAGTACCGCTCTTAAAGGTTGTGCTTACTATACACTACTTTTTCTTTGTGTGCCATGAGATTTAAGGATTTTTTGTGCTGAACTTTTTTAAGAATAATCGACATCGTAGTTACATGGCTTGCTTGTGGATGCAAGGCTGTTTTTTTGGGGGTGCGAAGTTTTCACCACGTGCCAGGGAGAAAAAGATGCTGAACTACTGCTACCAGTAACGTTGTGGCTATGTTTGCCAGCACCACAACAAGGAGCAACTTCTTTTTGTTTGACACACGGTTTTTCAGGAAAAAGTACACGAGGGGAACTTCAACAACTAGGGTTAAGACAAGATAGCCAAGCCCAACAAATGAGCAAGGCATCTTATCGGCAAACTGTCCAAACGAGGAGGTTATGCCAGCCTGCACGTCGCGCAACCAAGAGAACACAAAGAATAAAAATGGGGCAAGAAATGACATAAGGTTAGCAAGACCTACAACTGCTAAGGCTTTGAGCCGGTCGACTGCAAGTTTTATGTTGCAAAGAGTGATCAGTGAGAAGTATTCGATAGCCAGAGTGCTAACTATCACGCACGGAAGCAGCCAATGAGGGCGAAGTGGGGTTAGCCAGTGCCATGACGAGTTAGCATACGCGGGCGTTACAAAAAGTACAGAGGCTAAAAGCACCAACATTACCGTGACCGTTACTCTGTGCGTTCGCTTCATATTTTCCTCACTACACTCTGTCCAACATTATTTTTTTTGTTGCTTCGATTAACTGTTTTCACTACAAGAATAACATTGACAAACAAAAAAAAGTAAAATAGGCACGCAAGTTTCAAGTAAAAATCAAAATCTCAGTTGACTATACGCGTTATACCCTCTAAGATATACAATCGCGCTTTCAAGGGCGTGCGATACGTGATGTACACGCGCACTGGGATGTCGTCTAATGGTAGGACAGCGGATTCTGGTTCCGTAAGTGAGGGTTCAACTCCTTCCATCCCAGCCATTAGCTTGATGTTTGCCTAAGCGCAGCCTTTATGGCCCGTTCGTCTAGCGGTTTAGGACACCGCCCTCTCAAGGCGGAGGTCACGGGTTCGAATCCCGTACGGGCTACCAACTTTTCAAAGACCCCGCAAGGGGTCTTTTTTTGATTCTTGCCGGAGGGGATGGTGACAATCTTATGGTCAGAGGTCATTTTTTTCTTTGACCTGTTTCTAATTATCTAACTCAAGAATAAAGATGTGCCAGACTTGTGCCAGACTTTCGAAAACTAACTATCAAAGTGCGACAACTTATTTGCTTTTCAAGATATTGGCTTATAGGACAAAACGTGTTGGTAAATCTGTGTGTTTTGGCTGGTTTTTCCCCATAAAACAGCCTTTTAAATATCACCATAAATCTTTAAGTCTTAAAACATAAGAAAAGCAGAACGAATCGGTGTCGCCCAAAGCTCACGTGCCCCGAGCTAACAGGCGACACCTTTGCTGGTAAATGAGATATAATAGCCTAAGTAAATCTTTACTAATTACACAAAGGCAGCAGCATGAACTACACACTAATGAACAAAAACACACCAATTCTAGCGTGCGTGATAGACTCGGACACTAATGTTATTTCTCGTATAAATAACATGGAAAATCCAGAGTATCTTCCGATAGGTGTTGGAATACACAAGGATCGCTTGCGTAAAGACTTAAATAAATGGTTCAAAAACAGAGCAATTCCAGCAAGTCGTCAAGACTTACGCAATGCTTTAGAGGCAATCGATATATCTGATATTGATTGTTTATTAGTAAAAAGCATGGCCTTATCTCTTTCGGATCAGTATTGGATAAACCCCAATGGAGAGCTTGAGTGGAAAGACGTAAACTTTTTTGATAATTCATTTTCTGATGATATTGGTGATATTTTTTTTGGAAAACCTGTAGCCAATAAAGAAAACATCAACTTTATGTCACCAGATAATACTTCAGACGGGTGGCTAAAAAAACGATGGCAGATAATCGATGAGAAACGTTGCCTTATAAAAGGCGGTAGTGATCCTTTTGTTCAAGAACCTGTTAATGAAGTTTTTGCTTCAGAAATATTATCCCGTTGCAACAATGTTTCATACGTCAATTACAGCTTTTTAGTTATTGACGATAAGCCTTATAGTGTTTGTGAAAACTTTATAACTCCTGATACGGAGCTTGTAACTGCCAACCAAATAATGCTTTCTGCTAAAAAGCCAAATCATATTTCAAATTACGATCATCTATTAAATCAATGTAGTGTTCTTGGTATTAGCGGAATGAAAGAACATCTTGATACCATGCTTGCTTTTGACAGCCTAATTATGAATGAAGACAGGCACTATGGTAATTTTGGGGTTATTCGAGATGTGAATACGCTTAAGTTTGTTGGAGTAGCTCCGATATTTGATAGCGGATCAAGTCTTTGGTACAACTCGCTAGAGAAAGATATTTCTTTAACGCCAGATTTTAAGACAAAGCCTTTTCATGAGTTACCTTCAAAACAACTTGAGCTGGTGTCGTCTTTTGATTCTTTTGATCTTGAAAAACTAAAGGGAGTAGAGCGGATTTTTGATGAAACTCTATCTCAATCCTCGCGCATATCAAGCGAACGAAAAGAACTTCTTGTTTCTGCCTTTGCCGCAAGAGTAGATAAGTTTGTAAATATGATTGAGGCACAAAAATCTCCACAAAAGACGCAAGTTTCTATCAAACAACAATCTCGCTCACTTGGCGATAGGCTTAACAGTGCAGAGAAAAGTAGTCAGGCGCAAAAACCAAATAAAGTTCCAAAGAACCCCAATCTTGGTAGATAAAAACCCTTAAAAACAAAGGAACCCCCTCATGGCGGTTCCTTTTTGTCCTATAAGCCCCTATAGGCCTCAAGGCCCCGCTAGTTTTCTCGCCTGCGCCGTCTCGCCCGGCGCACTCTGCGTGCCACCAACAAAACAACAAGAACAACGAGCGCAAGAAGCACCAAAACCACGGCAAGCACTATAAAGAAAATCTTATTCGGGTTTTTAAGAAGCTCAATGGGCGACATGCTGTTATTCTCGATTTTCCGCTGGTGCAGCTGGTTGTAATAATCAGGAATCTGCGGCGTACCATAAACAGCCTCAAAAGAAGCAAGGTAGTTTGCAAGTGCGACCCATTCCTTTAGCTCTTGCCCGTTGGCACGAACAATATGTTGCTCAAAGTCAACAATCGCGTTGCCTTCCCTATCCTTGGGGTTCACCTTCAAAAGTCCAAATGAACGCGACTCAACCTCGCCAAGCATTTGACAGGAATACAGGCCACCAATAACACGATACAGTTTGTTGTTATCCAGCTCCGTGAGCGTACCGTCGAGGTCCATAAGCTGCACATCGGTAACTCGGTTGAGAATCAGGCGAGAAGGATTATAGGTATACGAAAGCCCCGACACGTACAGGCGCGCCTCAATCATCATGGTAGAAACAGAAATGTCTACCTCTGCCATGGTTTTTAGTTCCTCGCCCGTAAGGTAAATGCTCACCAGCGGATAGCCCGGCACGCCGTCTGGGCCTATTCCTAAACTGCTCGCATTATAGGCATCGGCAACGGTAATGGGCCCTTTTGAAAATGAGCCTCTGATAACGCCATTGGGAACAACTGTCACGTCTACTTCGCGGTACGCAGCACCTTCCGCCTGCTTGACGGCATCACGATAAGAATCGGCGATGAGGTTTCCTAGCGTATCCTCACCTTGAACAAGTCCAAACTCCTCAATCGGAGTAAAATCATACGGAGAATACGCCAGAACCTGGTCAAACTCATAGCCAAAAAGCGCAAGATATTGTTCGTTCACCAACGTTCGATACGCACCGAGGGCCTTTTCTGTTTCCGCATCTTTTGGCAGGTTCTCACGTATAGGTATCAGCTGATAGTTCGCCAGCTTGTACCTCTCTCCGTCGCGCTTAAGCGTTAGGTGACCGAGGTTTTGCGTGTACGCTCCGCCAGAAACTATAAACGTGTTGCCAATAGTTATCGGCTGTTCAAGCGTTACGTGCGTATGTCCGCTGATAATAACGTCGATGTCTGGGACCGCTTTTGCCAAGTGTTCGTCCTCAGATTTTTTAGGATCTTCATACGTTCCACTGTGCGAGAGGCACACTATGATGTCGGGATTTGCTTCTGCCTTTATTTGAGCAACCACGGTTTGAGCCGTTTCGATGATGTCTTTGAAATACAACCCAGCCAGCGGGGCATAGCTACCAGCGCTCTCGCCAATAAGACCAAAGACCGCAAGCTTGATGCCGCCTCGTTCAATCACCACGTAGTCCGCATTGCCGTAGGTATCCAAGGCAGTTTTGAGAGCCTGGGCGTTTTCTCGCAAATCTGCATCTGCAAGGGTGGTTTCCCAGTCAATATTGGCGGCAGTCAACGCTGGCAGCGTATCACCGCTAGCAAGCGCCGCACCCAGCATATCCGTTAGGCCTTGCGTACGATAATCGTATTCATGATTGCCGAGCGTAGTAGCATCGTAACCAAGCTGACCCATCATGCGTAGCTCGGCAGCCGCGCTAGAAAAGACCGTTTGATACGGCGTTCCCATAGAAAAATCGCCGGCATCGAACAAGAAGGAATCAGGAAAGTCGCGCTTGACCTCGTTAATCGCCGTTTGAAGGCGTGCAAAACCTCCCCGCTCTACAGCACTGCCATTCTCGTTGGTGTTTTCAGGGTCAAAATGCGAATGCATATCGTGAGTAAAGAGCAGGGATACCTCTTGTTCTGGCGTAGCGGCGGTTGCCGGTATTGCAGCGCTTGCCGGTGTTGCAGCGGTTGCCAGTGCAGCAGCGGTTGCAGATGTTGCAGCGCTAGCAGGGGCAGAAACGAGCGGCAGGGGCACTAAGCTAACAACGAGGATTAAGGCAAGCAGAAAAGATGTTTTTGTTTTCAGAGAGATTTTTTGCAGGTTCATCACAGTGCCTCCAAACCGAGAATACAACGTCAAATATCATTCTATCATGTGTTCTCTTATCAACGTTTTGCTGAGCTTGCAAGGTGCCTCCCCTGCAACACTTGTCAAAATTAGGCTCAGCACTCTCCCGTCAAACGGGATAAATATCCCGAGCACTCTCCCGTCGAGCGGGACAATTATCCCGAGCACTCTCCCGTCGAACGGGACAAGAGGATGGTATTTTTCCCTGAGTATAGACCAGAAACACCCGCATAATAGGTATAATGATAAGTTACCGTTGATAGAGATCTATCAGCAAATCAGCAATTACAATGGGTCATTTCGCCAGCCTCAGCGGCTTTGGCAAAAGGAGGAAAAAATGCCCTTAAGCGTGTACGAAAAAAGTGCGGCACAAAAAAGCATTGAGGACATCTATCAAAAACTGAGCGAACGTGAGCAAGTAGGCGCAAAAACCACCTGCCCTATCGAGCTTACTGCTGCCTTTGTTAAGATGGCTGCTGCGCAAAGCTGCGGCAAATGTGTCCCTTGCCGCATTGGTCTTGCAAAATTGGGAACCCTTATTGACGAGGTTTTGGAGGGAACCATTGCCACCGGAGCTACCGGTGCAGCTGCAGCGTGCGACAACCGCCTCAAACTTATTACAGAACTTGCGGAAAGCATCTATCTCTCCGCAGACTGCGCCATTGGTTATGAGGGGGCTGCGGTTGCCCATACTGCTGCCAAGGCGTTTGCCGAGGACTTTTGCTATCACATCGAACACAACGATTGCATGGCAGAGCGTTTTGCGCCGGTGCCCTGCGTGTCGGGGTGCCCCGCCGGTGTTGATGTTCCCGGCTATCTTGCCCTTACCTCTGCTGGGCGTTTTGATGACGCTCTTATGTTGGTGAGAAAAGATAATCCCTTTGCCGTTGCCTGCGCGCTTATTTGCGAGCACCCCTGCGAGTTGCAGTGTCGCAGAGGCATGGTTGACGACCCTATTAACATTCGCGGCATTAAGCGTTTTGCCGCCGACCGTGCCCAAAATGGCATGACCAATACCGAGCCCTTACAGCTTTTTGCGCAAAACGAGGAAAGCACCAATAAAAAAATTGCTGTTGTTGGCGGAGGCCCCGCTGGGCTTACGGCAGCGTTTTACCTCACCTGCATGGGACATAAGGTTGTTGTCTATGAACAACGTGAGCAGCTCGGCGGTATGTTGCGCTACGGCATTCCTGCCTATCGCCTCCCCCGCACTGCTCTTGACGCTGAGATTGACTACCTACTCGCCCATGGCATAAACGTCAAAACGGGAGTTGCGGTTGGAAAAGATCTCAGTCTTGACGAGCTGCGCTCAGATTATGATGCCGTTTATCTGAGCATTGGCGCACACGCTGCGGCAATGCTTGGCATTGAGGGAGAAACGGCACAGGGTGTTATCTCCGCTGTTGGGCTTTTGCGCAGCATTGGCGATGCAGATGCACCTGATTTCGCAGGCAAAAACGTCGTGGTGGTTGGTGGTGGCAATGTAGCTATGGACGTTGCTCGCACGGCGCTCCGCCTTGGTGCAGGCAAGGTCACGGTTGCCTACCGCAGACGCAAACAAGATATGACTGCTCAAGCTGCCGAAATAGAAGCTGCCATTGCTGAGGGCTGCGAGCTGCTTGAACTCCACGCTCCGGCAAGTATTCAAACAAAGGGTGATGCTGTTTGTGGCATCAACCTACAACCCCAAATGATTTCTACCATTGAAAACGGACGCGCGCTTCCGCAGGCTGCCAAAACAGATGAGATTACTCTTGCCTGCGACATTGTCCTTGTTGCCATTGGACAACAAATTGACTCCGCTGCCTTTGAAAAAGCTGGCGTTACAACCAATCGCGCACGCCTCGTAACAACCAGCGACACAAGCTTGCCCGACAAGCCGGGTGTTTTTGCTGGCGGCGACTGTGCTGCTGGCCCCACAACGGTTATTCGTGCGGTTGCAGATGGCAAGGTTGCAGCTCGCGCCATCGACACCTACCTTGGCTTTGAAAATATCATTAGCTTTGAGCCTGAGATCCCCACCCCCTTCTTTAAGGGCAGGGTTCACTGCGCACGTTCCAATATGCGTGAGATGCTTGGTGAGGAGCTGCCGGGCAATTTTGAACTTGTTGAGGAAGGGCTTTATCCCGATGAGCTAGCGCAGGAAGCCGCACGCTGCTTGCGCTGTGACCACTTTGGATTAGGCGCTTTGCGTGGAGGGAGGCACACGTCATGGTAGCAAAAGAAACGCAGCAGCAAGCAGAGCAACAGGCAGAACAGCAAGCAGAACAACAGCAAGCCGGGCAAGCCAATACGCCTACCGCAGGCAAAAAGCGTGTCAATGTAAGCATCAACGGCAAACAGATAGAAGCCTTTGAGGATATGACCATTCTTGCGGCTGCAGCAATGGCTGGTGTCAAGATACCTACCCTGTGCTTTTATTGGGGTCTCAATGATGCCGGTGCCTGCCGAGTTTGTTCCGTTGAGGTTGAGGGTTCAGAACAACTGGTTGCCGCCTGCAACAACAAGGTGTATGAGGGCATGGCTATCAAAACCAACACTGCCAAGGTGCGCAAGGCTCGCAAGCTTAATGTTGAGCTTATGCTCTCCCAGCACAATGTTCAATGCACCAGCTGCTTACGTGGAGGAAATTGCGAGCTCAGAGAACTGGCAAACAACCTTAACATCTCAGAGGTTCGCTTCAAAAAGACCGAAAAGAAACCCGTTTGGAACCGAGACTTCCCGCTTATTCGTGACGCAAGCAAGTGCATTGCCTGCTGGCGATGCCTGCAAGTTTGCGACAAAAATCAGGCTTCTAACATCTGGACGGCAAAAAACCGCGCCACGCACACGGGTGTTGGCGTAGTAAATGCTCAGCCCATTGAGCAGTCTTCATGCACCGTTTGCGGGCAATGCATAACACACTGCCCTACCGCCGCCCTCAAAGAACGTGACGACCTCAGCAAGGTTTTAGATGCCATTGCCGACCCCGAAAAAATTACGCTTATCCAGATTGCTCCTTCTGTGCGTACTTCATGGGGCGAAACCTTGGGGCTTCCGCGCGAAAAAGCAACCGTCCAGCGTTTGGTTGCAGCGCTGCGCGCCATTGGTATCGACTACATTTTTGATACCGACTTCTCGGCAGATTTGACCATCACCGAGGAGGCAAGCGAGTTTGTTGAGCGCTTTACTCACGCCGATGACTACAATTGGCCCATGTTTACCTCCTGTTGCCCTGCGTGGGTGCGTTGGATTAAGGCACACCGCCCCGAAATGGTCGACCGACTCTCAACGGCAAAATCGCCTCAGCAAATGTTTGGCGCAACGGCAAAAAGCTATTACGCTGAGATTTTAGGAGTTGATCCCAGCCGCATTGTTTCTATGTCGGTTATGCCCTGCCTTGCCAAAAAACATGAGTGCGCCTTGCCTACCATGAACGATGCTGGGAGCGGGCAAGATGTTGACATCGCCTTGACGGTGCGCGAAATTGACCGTCTTATTTGCTCGGACTTTATTGACTTTGAAAACCTTGCCGAGGAGGACTTTGACGAGCCGCTTGGCATTGGCTCAGGTGCGGGCGAGATATTTGGCGCAACCGGTGGTGTTATGGAGGCTGCGTTGCGCAGTGGCTACTACTACGTAACGGGCTCTAACCCCGACCCCGATGCCTTTGCTGAGGTACGTGGCCCAGAAAGCTGGAAAGAGGCTACCTTTGACCTTGACGGAGCTTCAGTGCGCATCGCCATTGCCTCTGGACTCAGTAATGCAGAAAAACTGCTTGATGCCATCGAAGCCGGAGAAGTCGCCTATGATTTTGTTGAGATTATGGCATGCCCGGGCGGTTGTGTTGGCGGCGGCGGACAGCCTATCAGCAGTGATTTGAGCATTCGTGCCAAGCGCAGCAAGGTCCTCTACGACCTAGACAGCAATAATACCTACCGCTTCTCCCATGAGAATCCAGCAATAATCAAAGTATACGATGAGTTCTTTGAAAAACCACTTTCCGAGAAATCACATCATCTTTTGCACACCAATCATCAAGAATGGAGAATGCCCAATGAGGAGTAAGTCGCACATCACGTTACAAAAGCTTAAAAATCGTATCCAGCTACCAAAACACGCAAGGTCGTTTATACTCTCTGCCCTTGTGACTATTTGCGTTACTGCCACCCTTGCCGGTGCTGCCGTTTTGACCAGTTGCAACAACACGCTTCCCCACAATGAGGGCGAGGAGTCTATTGTTGTACGAGTTGCTTCTTTGAAAGGCCCGACGTCAATCGGACTGGCTTACTTTTTTGAGGAGGCTGGCCAGATTTATCTCCCAGACGAGGATACTGCCGAGGCCTCTGAAAACCCTGAGAACCCTGAAAAACCAGTCTTTCCTGAGGGGCCTAAAAATAGCTATGCCTTTAACATCTACGGAACAGCCGATGAGATTTTGCCTGCCTTAACCACCGGCGAGATAGACATTGCGGTGCTTCCCGCCAATGTTGCCGCTGTGCTTCACCAAAAAACGAAAGGTGGCGTTCAGGTTCTCAACATTAACAACCTCGGAGTTTTGTATGTAGTTTCTGCCGATGACTCTCTTACGAGCCTTAAGGATTTGAGCAATCGCACCGTTTTGATGGTTGGCAAAGGCACTACACCGGAATACGTTATGAACGCCTTGCTTGAGGCCAGTGGTGCTAAGAATGTCAATCTTGAGTATCGCTCAGAGGCTACCGAGCTTGCCGCTGTTATCAGCTCTGACCCCACCGCTCTTGCTGTTTTGCCCGAGCCCTACGTTACGGCGGTTACTACTAAAAATCCAAACCTTGCCGCACGCATTTCTTTAACTGAGGCATGGAATGAGTTTGTTCCGGGCGAAAGCCTTTTGGTTACCGGTGTTACGGTGGTTCGTACTGAGTTTGCCGAAGCACACCCTGAGGTGGTTGCTGAGTTTATCGCCCACCAACGTGCATCGGTTGAAGCTGTTAATAATAATCCGGCACGCAGTGGACGCTTGGTTGAAACCATGCAGATAATTGACAACGCTGCCATCGCCGAAAAAGCAATACCACGCTGCAATCTTGTTTGTTTGACAGGAACAGAAATGAAAGAGGCACTGGAGGGTTACTTGCAGGTTTTGTATGCCCAAAACCCTGATTCCATAGGCGGTGCGCTGCCAACGGATGATTTTTATTATCTGAAAGACTAACCGCAGCAGCACAACACTCAAACGAGGTGGGAATGAGGCTTTACACAAACGGCAATGCGAACGCTCAATAACATACCAAAACCGCTTACCTACACAATCGTTGGGCTTATCTGGCTGCTGATTTGGCACCTGATAAGCCTCGGCGTTAATAATGAGATTTTGCTCTGCTCGCCCCTCGCTGTTTTGCAAACACTGGCTACAAACATTGGCAAACTTGCCTTTTGGAGTACCATTCTTTATACCCTCGTGCGCATACTCGCTGGATTTTTTGCTGCACTTTTGGTTGGTTTTATACTCGCAATGCTGAGCTGGCGTTTCAAACTCTTTGAAACCTTTTTAGTGCCCGCAGTAACGATTATCAAGAGTGTGCCCATTGTTTGTTTTATCGTTTTACTGCTCTTATGGTTTGGTTCGCCTTATGTAGGTGCGATAGCGGTTTTTCTCGTTGCCTTTCCCCTTATGTATTCTTCCATGGTGGAGGGTCTGCGCTCACACGATCCAAAACTTGAGCAGATGCTCCGTATTTTTAACGTTCCCTTTGGCAGAAAACTTCTTGCCTTCCACTGGCAAACCATGCTGCCGTTTTTGGTAGCTGGCTCACGTGTTGGTGTTGGCATGAGCTGGAAGTCGGGCATTGCTGCCGAGCTTATTGGTCTGCCGCTGGGAAGTATTGGTGAGCGCATCTATCAGTCAAAAATACTTCTCAGCTCCGCTGAGTTATTTGCCTGGACTATCGTGATAGTTATTGCCGCCCTATTATGTGAGAAGGGCTTTTTGCGTCTGCTGAGTGCAAGTGGAAACTGGCTCTGGAAAGCCGCTTTACCCAAACCTAAGGCCTTAGCCAAAGCGCAGGGAGTTTCTGGACAGGACTCTGACCAGAGGCTCAAGCAAAGGCTTTTGGCGCATGGGGTAAGCAAATCCTTTGAGAGCAAAACGGTTGTTGATAATTTTTATTTTGACTTCAAGCCAAGCAGTCGCACCATGATTAAATCGGCGTCAGGCGGAGGCAAAACAACGCTGCTTCTGATGCTTGCAAAACTTCTTGCCCCCAGCAGCGGGCAGATAGAAAACGCCGGAAAAACTACCATGGTGTTTCAAGAAGCACGACTTTTTGAACAGCGCTCGGCAGTTGAAAATGTTCAGTTGGTCGCAGGGCTTGAGCGAAGCAACAAAGAAATCCGTACTTTGTTGGCACGCCTTTTGCCCGAGGCCTCACTTGATCTTCCCGCCTCGCAGCTTTCTGGTGGTATGCGAAGGCGACTTGAGCTTTGCCGAGCTTTAGCCGTAAGCTCCGATGTTGTGTTGCTCGATGAGCCTTTTGCAGGACTCGACGCAAAAAGCTGCCAACAAGCATACGATTTTATCAACCAAGAGCTTGGTGGGCGTATCCTTATCATGGCAAGCCACGATGAGAATGACGCACGAGCACTTAACACAGAGATTATTAAACTTGCAGAAACGAGAACTCATGAACCCAGCTAGCTCAAAACCGTCCTCTCAACAAAGCACTGCACCACTCAATAAGCAAGATGCGCAACCACTCGCTCATTCGCTCACTAATCAGAGCGAGAAACCTCCCGCTAAACACACCAATAAATGGCTCGCACTCTCGATAACCTCTATTGGTACCCTAATGTCAACGCTTAATGCCAGCAGTATCCACATAGCCAATCCAATACTTGCATCTGAGTTTGGTATTTCTATGGGGCAAGTACAGTGGGTAACCACTATTTATCTCATTGTCTTGGGTTCTTTTATGCTGCTCGCCGGTCGCATTGGCGACCGCATAGGAAGCCATCGTATTTATATCACCGGAGCATGGGTTTTTGCGACCGGCTCGCTCCTCTGTGGGTTTTCTCCCGGGTTTGAGTTTCTTTTAGGTGCCCGTGCCGTGCAGGCTCTTGGTGGTGCGCTGATGATGGCTACGAGTATGGGACTGGTGGTAACACTCTTTCCGCAAAAGCAACGAGGCAGGGCGCTCGGTGTTACCGTTCTCATGGTTGGCATTGGCAATCTTTTAGGGCCATCGCTCGGCGGTCTGGTACTTTCTGTTGCGCCGTGGCACCTCCTCTTTTTTATCAACGTTCCCTTTATGTGCATTACCGCTTTGCTCGCCGCGCTCTTTTTGCGCTCCCCCGTGCCCAAACAAGTTGACGCTCCCCCACTCGACAAGTTTGGGGCACTTTTACTTGCCGGCATTATCTCAACGCTTATCTTAGGTATAAGCGGAAGCTTTACAGGGAGTCATTGGTTCCTCGGAGCACTCATCTTGCTGGTGCCACTCTTTTTGTACGTCGAGCGCAGGCAAAAACAACCCTTGCTCGAAATAAGCTTACTGCGCAATCAGCGCTTTTCTCTCGGAAATTTAATCGCCTTTTTTACCTATGCTGCAAACATCATGATTGCCTTTCAGCTGCCGTTCTTTTTGCAAAATCTTTGGAATATGCCCGTTGCCAACGCAGGTCTTGTGCTGATGGTTTCTGCCATAGCCATGGGTTTGATGGGGCCAGTGGCAGGCTTTTTGTCTGACCATCTAGGAGCCATGCGTGTTATGCCGATTGCCCTGTCTTTGATTATCGCTGCGTTCTGTTTGGCATTTTTTATTCCTGCCGAGCAAAACGTCATTTTTGTTATTGGGTATCTCGCACTTATTGGTCTGGGAATGGGCTTGCTCAATACGCCCAACAACAGTGAGATTATGACGGCTGCTGGCAGAAAGTTCTCAAGTTATGCAAGCGGTTTTGTGGGAACCAACAGAAACCTTGCCTTTTGTTTGGGAACGGGTGCTTCGGCTGGGCTTTTTGGTTTGTTTACGGGTCTTTTTGCGCCGAGCTTTACGGCAGGCGACACCTATCTGCTTGCCTTTAGATGCATCGTTGCTGTTTCTCTGATATTCTCGCTTATTTCGTTGAGTATTTTTCTCTACCTGAGGCGGGCGCAAAAGGCTCAAGAAACTCTAGGTGAGCCAGAAAAATCTTAGCTTGGTGTTTGCTCGCTTGCGTTTGCCATCTCATTCTCGTAGCCAACAGCTTGTTCTAGGAGTTCTTGTTCCTCGCAGCTGAGATAGCGCCAGCTGCCTACTTCAAGTTCTCCCAATTCAAGCGGTCCAAAAGACGAACGGTGCAGCTCTAAAACAGGGTGACCAACCTCCGCACACATGCGTTTAATCTGTCGTTTACGCCCCTCTCGCAAAGCAATACTGAGCTCGGTGGTAACCACTGGCAACGTGCCTTTTGCTAATTCGTAGCGCTCATTGGTATTGAGCTTTTTGTAGTGTTTGAGATGATGCTTATTGAGCTCTGGATCTTGATTGGGGGTAAGAATGGTTACTTCTGCGGGCAGGGTCAAACCGTCGTTGAGCAAAATGCCCTCTCTCAGCTGTACTGCGTCCTCCTCAGTAAGAACACCGTCCACCCGTGCAAGATACTGTTTAGTTACGTGGTGGCGGGGGTGCAACAAGCGATGGGCAAGTTCGCCGTTGGTGGTAAAGAGCAATAACCCCGTTGTGTCATAGTCCAGCCGCCCCACCGGAAACAACCCCGGATGCTCCTCGCTGCAAACAAGCTCCTTGACCGTTGAGCGCCCGTGCGGATCATCCATCGTGGTAAGGTAACCGACAGGCTTATTGAGCATGAGATAGGTATGTCCCGTATTGAGGGTGATGGGCAAACCGTCGACCTTTACGGTGTCAACGGCAGGATTTACTTTTGTTCCTAGTTCGGTGACAATGACATCATTGACGCTTACACGCCCGGCGGTCATCAAGTCCTCAGATTTGCGGCGTGAGGCAGCTCCGCTACGAGCGAGAAACTTCTGAAGGCGCATCGGATACGTCATCGGTTTCGTCCTGTTCGTCTAGCTCGTCTGGTTCCGCAAGCTCAACTTGTTCCAGCGATATGTCACGTTCGTTGTCGTCCTCGTCCTGCTCGTTCTGCTCGTCCTGCTCCTCTAGCTCGGCTTGCTCGTCAAGCTCGGCTTGTTCCAGCGATACGTCACGTTCGTTGTCGTCCTCGTCAAACTCCTCAAGAGCGGGCGCATGGGCAGAAAGACGCTCACGGATAAATGCCTTGCTCTCCTCGTCGGGGGCAAAATCCTCAAGCGGTGGCAATTCTTTGAGAGTTTTAAGGCCAAACTTTTCGAGGAAGGTGTGCGTTGTGCCATACAAAATGGCGTTGCCGGGGCCAGAATCACGCCCCATTTCGCGCACCAGTCCTTTGTCAATAAGCGAGGAAATAACACCTTCTGAGTTAACACCACGAACGCTGTTGACGGCAGCACGGGTAGCAGGTTGGTGATAAGCAACTACCGCAAGTGCTTCAAGGGCAGCCTGCGAAAGCGAGCGGGTATCCCAAGAAAGAACGTACTGCTCAATAAGTTCATGGAAGGCCGGGTGAGAATAAAAACGCCAGCCCCCGGCAATTTCTCGCAGCTGGATACCTCTGTCCTCGTCCTCAAAACGCTGTGCAAGCGTGGTGAGCGCTTCGTCAACCTGTGAGGGAGTTTTCTCGAGGACCTTTGAAAGTACAGCGGCACTTACGGGCTCATCTGAAACAAACAAGAGCGCTTCAATCGCACCGTGCAGGGCAGCAGGCTCGCCGCTCTCATCACGTACGTGGCGCGGCTCATGGCGTTGTACCGTATCTTTATCTACATCTTTTTCGATGTCTTTTTCCACGTCTTTATCCTTGTCCTTGTTTTTGGTGTCGCGCTTGCCTTCACTCATAGTATTCTCCCTCGTTTCTTTCTGGCTCGCTTAGCCTTTCTACCACGCAGCTCGGGCTCCTCGGCTTCATAGGGCTCATCAAACTCATGAGATTCGTCGAACTCAAAAGATTCGTCAGGCGCAAAAGCTGCATCAAGCTCAACAGGTTCATCGGGCGCGGAAATCTCATCGGCTTCATACAGCGTATTGAGAGCGTCAAACGCATCAGAGGCATCAAGGTCTGACAAATGCTCCTCATTGTGAGCTATATCGTCTAGTTCTGCATCATCGTCTTGCTCTGCGTCGTCGTCCTCAGCTTCGTCGGCTTCGTCGGCGTCATCGTCCTCAGCTTCGTCGGCTTCGTCGTCGTCCTCAGCTTCGTCGTCCTGCTCGGCCACGTTGTGAGCCATATCGTCTTGTTCGCTATCCTCATCATCGACCAAGGTTTCTAAGTATTCAACCACCACGTCATCGGGTTCCTCAACATCAGGGGCTGGTGCCCAATCGTCTTTATCCCGATACACAATGTCGATAACACCCTGATGCTCGGTTTGTTCCAAGTCAATCATGCCCTGGTGATACATTTCCAAAACAGCGAGAAAACTCACCACAATCTGCATAGGGTCAGTCGAGTTTTCAATTAGCTGAGCAAAGGTCATTTTTCGATGTGCAGCAAGACGTCGAGCCATTACCTCAAGACGCTCCTCTACAGGGATAGGTCTTGCGGTGATATGCGCTGCGTCAAGCAAGAAGGTCTTACGGCGCGCCGCCAAATCAGCGCATATCACCGCAAGGCCTCGAAGCGTAACGCCCTCAAGATAATCGGGCAAAAGCCCTACAAATGAAGCCTCAAGACCAGCTTGTCGTGCGTGCATGCGACTTTCGGACTCAAGGCGAGAACCAAAGGACGCAGCAACATTTTTGAACTGCTTATAGGCAATCAAACGGGCAATAAGTATGTCGCGCGCTTCGCTCGGCGAAAAATCCTCAAACTCCTCGTCATAGTCCACCGGATTATCGCTTGGCAGCAGAGAGGAGGCTTTTATCGCTAACAAGGTGGAAGCAACCACCAAAAAGTCACTTGCAACGTCCATGTCAAGATCGTGCATGGTATCAAGGTAGGCAAGGTATTGGTCGGCAACCTCGGTGACTGAAACTGCGCCAATGTCAACCTTCTGCTCGCTTACCAAAGCAAGCAGCAGCTGAAAGGGACCTTCAAAGGATTCTATTTTTACCCGATACGACATCTATCACCTATCATCAGCAAAATCACCTAAATACCTGAACACGTCAGCTAAAGTAATCTATTTTCATGGCGGCACGCACCTCGCTGAGCGTGGCGCTCGCAACCTCGTTGGCACGCTCAGTTCCCTGCTTCAAAATCTGATAGACCTGTGCAGGATCGGCAGCGTATTCAGCGCGGCGGGCTCGGATAGGAGCAAGCAGCTCGTCTAACACTTCAAACAGGTAATCTTTGACCTTAACATCACCGAGCCCGCCGCGCTGATACTGTTCTTTAAGCTCGGCAATCTGGGCGGTATCGGTTCCAAACACATCAAGATAGGTAAAGACGGTGTTTCCTTCAATTTTTCCCGGGTCACTTACCTTAAGATGACCAGGATCGGTATACATCTGACGCACCTTGGCACGCAAGGTATCGGCATCGTCAGCCAGATAAATGCCGTTGTTCAACGATTTACTCATCTTGGTGTCGTTTCCGGTAATGCCGGGCAAGCGACGTGAGTTTTCGTCGGTAGGGATAAGGGCCTCAGGCTCAACAAGCACTTCTCCGTAAATACTGTTAAAACTTCTAACAATTTCTCGTGTCTGTTCTATCATTGGCAGTTGATCCTCGCCAACCGGCACCACATGAGCCTTGCAAAACGTGATGTCGGCAGCCTGGCTTATCGGATACACCAAAAAACCCGTTGGCACGCCGGAGCCAAAATCTTTGCTCTGTATCTCGGTCTTAACCGTGGGGTTGCGCTGGAGGCGTGCGACCGTAACAAGGTTCATGTAATACATCGTCAACTCAGCAAGCGCAGGAATAAGCGACTGAATGCAAAGCGTAGTTTTTTGCGGGTCGAGCCCTACGGCAAGATAATCGCACGCTACCTCAAAAACGTTCTCGCGCACCGCCGCTGGGTTTTTGAAATTATCGGTAAGTGCCTGAATGTCGGCAATCATAACAAAACAGTCATACTCGCCTGAGTTTTGCAGGGTTATGCGATTGCGCAACGAACCAACATAGTGGCCCAAATGCAGCTGGCCAGACGGCCTGTCGCCGGTTAAAAGTACCTTTTGCATAAACGTAGTATCTCCTCTAGTATCTTTGCAATTCAAGTATAACAATTAGGGGCATCAGAGTAACGGCCCGGGAAGTGGCACCAAACTAAATGCCCAGTCGGCAAGGTTTCCCGCCGTTGCCCCAAGGTAGACAGAAATGGGATTAAAGCCAAATATATACGGCCCCATAAACATAAGTATGAGCAGTATCGGCAAGGCGTACTGCTGTATTTGATAATACTGACGCAGTGCTTTGTCAGGCAAGAACAGGGCAATAATGCTTGCGCCGTCCAAAGGCGGCAGCGGTATGAGATTAAAGAACGCCAGCACCAGATTTATGAAAATGAAATAATAAAACACCGTAAAGAGCCAAAAAGGTGCTTGCGGAGCAAAGGTCGCCACCAGATACGCTATCACAACCGTAAGAGCCGCCATAATAATGTTGGAGGCAGGCCCTGCGAGCCCGGTAAGAAGCTCCCCTACCCGCACGTTCTTAAAATGAGAAGGATTATAGGGAACCGGCTTTGCGTAGCCAAAAACGGGGCCACCCACAAAAGCAAGTATCAGCGGTAGGACAACCGTTCCAAATGGGTCGATGTGAGAGAGAGGATTGAGCGAAAGACGCCCCTGCTTTTTTGCCGTTGGGTCGCCGAGGAGATGCGCAACAAAACCGTGCGATACCTCGTGAATAACAATGGCAGGAATAAAGCACAAAAAAGCTATAACTGCATACACAGGTAGTATTCCAAAAAGCATTCCGTCCACAGGTCCTCGTTTCAAACAATTTGCTCGGTGCGCACACGCAGCCCAAAAAAGCAGCCCAGGCGCAAAATAATAATCAAAATCAACCTAAAGAATGATACCGTATAAAGCCCTCTTATGCACCTGCCCCTACCGGTTGCTCAGCACACGGCTCTTGCCTCGACTCAAAGCTCACCCTCTGCACTAACGCCAGAAGCATCAACCTGTGCACCAACACCAGCAAGCACCCACCCTATGCACCAGCACCTTCAAGCACGCTCTCTATGGTGTGCGTAAGCTCAAGCCATTCCTTTTCCAAGACGGGAATGCGACGACGCAGCTCGTTATATTCCATAAGGGCCGCATTAAACGCTTCTTTGTCCTGATACAAACTCTCGTCTGCCATGAGCTTCATCAGTTCATCATGACGAGCCTGCACCTCATCAAGCTCGGCCTCGAGCTCAGGCAAGCGTGAGCGCTCGTGCTTCAAAAGGCCATAGGCTTTATTGCGTGCCTCAGCCTCAAGCCGCTTTTGTTCTTTGGTTTTGGGGCCTGAGGTAGCTTCTGTTGCAGTAGTAGCGGTAGTCTTAGCCGAGGAGCGCGCAGAAGACTCGCCGCCTCCTGTAGTTCCTTTTTCCAGCGCTGCACCTTTTGGGGCAGCACGTTCAGCCGTTGCACTTGGCGCACCTTCTCCCTCAGTTTTATAGAGATAGTAGTCATAGTCGCCATCGTAGCTCACAATGCGTCCATCTTTGACTTCAATAATACGGTTGGCAATAGCACGGATAAGATGCCGATCGTGCGTGATGAGCACCAGAGTGCCCTCAAAGGCATCGAGTGCTGCCTCAAGAATGTTTGAACTTGCAATGTCAAGGTGATTGGTGGGCTCGTCAAGGCAGAGCAAGGGCGTAGGCTGAACCAACATTTTTGCCAGCGCAAGACGGCTTTTTTCGCCACCGCTCAGCACGCTCACCTTTTTTTCTACCTCATCACCCGTAAACAAAAAGGCACCGAGCAAACCGCGCACCTCAGCAATAGTCCAGCCGGGCGCAACCTCATCAAGCTCGGTAAAAACGGTGTTGTTTCGATTGAGCCCCTCAAGTTGGTGCTGCGCGTAGTAGTCAACTTCTACATGAACCCCCAGCGTACGCTTGCCTGCATCGGGCTCAAGTGCGCCTGCAAGCATTTTGAGGAGCGTTGACTTTCCTGCACCGTTAGGGCCTACCAGCGCAATTTTCTCACCACGATACAAGCTCAAATCTATGCCCGAGCCGTCTGCGCCATACACTACATTTGAACCAAATGATTTCTGCACGCCCTCAAGTTTTATTACCATATCTCCCGTGCGCGGGGGCTGTCTAAAGCGAAACGTAACTTTTTGCGTAGCTTGCGGCAGCGTGAGACGTTCCAACTTTTCAAGTTTGCGCACACGGTCTTGAACCTGCTTTGCCTTGGTTGCCTTGTAACGAAACCGCTCAATAAACGCCTCAGTGCGTGCAATTTCTGCCTGCTGTGCCTCGTATGCCTCACGCTGACGTTCAATTCGCTCGGCACGTTGTTTTTCATACTGCGTATAGCTGCCTTTGTAGCGCAAGAGTGCGCCTTCGTCGATTTCAACTATCACATCAACCATACCATCCATAAAAGCCCGGTCATGGCTTACCACCACAACCGCTCCTTCATACGAGCGCAAAAAGCCTTCGAGCCAGCGCACGCTTTCCAAATCAAGATGGTTGGTGGGTTCATCGAGGAGCAGCAAATCTGGCTTCGAGAGCAATAAGCGCGCCAAAGCAATCCGCATCTGCCAACCCCCACTAAACTCCTGAGCGGGGCGTGTAAGGTCGGCTTCCTTAAAACCAAGACCAAACAAAACGCTTCTGGCCAAGGGTTCAAGCGTGTAACCACCCTGCAGTTCAAAGGTGTCAGAAAGCCGTCCATATTCCTCAAGGTATTTTTCGTGAAGTGCTGTATCGTGCGCTTTGGCTGTATCGTGCGCCGTAGCTGTATCGTGCGCTTTGGCTGTATCGTGCGCCGTGGCACTTTCGGTTATTTTGTGCTCGAGCTCGGTAAGACGCTCCCCCATTTTAAGCACCTCTGCCGCAGCAGAAAGCACCACATCAAGCACCTTGGTTTCGTCTGCCTGCTCAATGGTTTCTTGCTCAAGATAGCCAATGCGTGTTTTGTTTGCCATAACAACCGCACCAGTATCGGGGCTTATGCGGCGGGCGATGACGTTAAGGAGCGTGGTTTTTCCCGTACCATTTGCGCCAACGAGGGCTATGCGGTCGCGCTCGTTAATAAGCAGCTGCGCGTTGCTAAACAAAACGCGTGAGCCAAAAGACTTGCTGACGTTATCAAGAGAAACAATCACAGGCCAACAGCGACCGAAACAAGCCCAAAGAGAACCGTCAAAGAAACATAGACGATAAAGGCTGGATGGGAGTAGGCAGTCTTAAAGACCCGCGGCAGCACAGGGGCTCCGGCGACTTTTTGTGCCTTAAAGCTATCTCGCTTGACCACAAGCAACACTATGGCTACTACAAATCCCACAAAATAGAGGGCAATAAATCCCATTCCAACAATTTCCTCAGCAGCGTCTTGAGGAAGCATTGTCAGCGCGCGCGGAAGCAAAACCGTGAGCGTGGCAAGGAGATTGTTAAGTATGTGAAGCAGCAAGGCCCACTTAAGCGAATAACGACCAGCGGCGTAGGCAAATATCAGACCGGCAAAAAAGGCGAACACCGCCTGAAACAGTATGAGATGGTACAACCCAAAAAGAATCGACGAAGTAACAATCGCAAAGTTAGCACCATAGGGCTCAAGCTTACGCATAACAGCCCCGCGAAAGGCAAGCTCTTCAATAATAGGACCAATAAGCACCACGTAGAGTATGCCCAGCGGTGAGGAGAGCATCATCATAACCGAGCTATCCATTGAGTCCGTTGCCGAAAGCCCTGCGGGCCTCAGGATAGTTTCTGCAAGCATAGCCAAAAGAACCGTTGAAAACTGAATGCCAAACATGAGCGCAATAAGCTCAAAAATGCCAGAGGCTCGTGGGCTTGCGTTGCGTTTGGTAATATCCGTGGTCAAAAATTTCTTGCCACGAATAAGGAAAAACCACGCCAAGCCACACGTCATGGCAATAAGCTGAGCGATCATGATAAGGTCAATGTGCTTACCAATCAAACTGGTTACATCAGTTTCATTGAGAAAGTTGCTTGGCCCCTCAGCTGCCAGCATGAGAATTGCGCCAAGAACACCCGCACCTAGTTGTATGGTGAGAATAAACGCCAAAACAGTAAGGCAGGTAGACATAATGTCACGCCTGAGTGAGGTATGCGAGGGAAAAGGTACAAAGTTTTGTGGAGGAACAGGCGGTTGCTGAAACTGCTGCGCGCCATAAGGTTGCTGGGGCAGCTGTGCGCCATAGGGTTGCTGCACGTCATAAGGCGGTTGTGCAGGCGGCTGCGGGCTGAGCGGCTGATTCAAAGCAGGTTGTTCCTGCGGAGTATGGGTTTCGTTAGTCATAGTGTCCTCACAAATACTTAAGATTACTGCTCTATAGTGTACCTTACCTGTTCAGCTTTACGATAGGGGCATACCCTAACAAGAGCTTTTTGGTGGCATTAAGCTTATTGAAGCGTATCGAAATGGCATCGCCCTCAAGAGCCTCAACCACACCTCGTCCAAAGACCTTGTGGTCAACCTCATCACCAATTTTGAAATCGGGTATTTCGGCGGCGTTGATGCTGTGGTAGCTGACGGGCTGATTTTCAAAACGACTTGCCGTTTTTGCCGTCGCCAGCGAGCCAGAGCTGCCCGAACCAAAAATGCCGCGCCTATCTCCCCGTTTTTCCCAGCCGGTGCCCAAATAACCCTGCGACCCAACACCACTCAAGCTCAAAAGCTCGGTAGGGATTTCAGCAACAAAACGCGAACGAGGATTTGCCTGCGTTGAACCAAAGAGCGAGCGTACCTGAGCGTGCGTTATATGCAAAAGTTCGCGCGCGCGGGTTATGGCAACGTACGCCAACCGGCGCTCCTCCTCGGCATCTCCTTCGCTTTCAAGCACCGAAGCAATATGAGGAAAAATGCTCTCCTCTAACCCAGCAATGAACACAACGGGGAACTCAAGTCCTTTTGCAGAGTGAACCGTCATAAGCGTAACAAAAGACTCGCCCTCAATAAGACTATCCAAATCTGAGCGGAGTGCCAACCACTCCATAAAGCGCCCGAGCTGCGCCAAAGGGGACGGTACGATTTTGTCACGTTTTTCGTTTTCGTCTGCGAGCGGCTCAGAGTCAAACTTCTCAAGTTCAGCACCAAACCCATCGAGCTCAGCGCCAAACTCCTCAAACTCATCGTCAAACTCGTCTTGATGGCCCTCATCAAACTCTTGGGCAACACCAAAAAACTCTCGGATATTTTCGAGCCTACCTTTTGCTTCGTCAGTTCGCTCAGCCTCTAAGGCAGCCTCAAGTCCACTGCGCTCCACAATCATTTCAACTATGTTTCTCAGTTCGCCAGAGTATTGCCCTGCGTCTTTGAGTAGCTGCATAAACTCCGCCAAAGCGTTCTTGGCGCTTGCCCCGATGCCGTCTTCCACCAGTGCAAGCGCAACGGCTTCAAGAAAGGTGCAGCCCTCCCGCGCAACAATGTCCTCAATTTTTGCCACCGTTGTTTTACCAATACCCCGGCGTGGCGTGTTGATAATGCGCTTGGCAGAAATGTCATCGGCGGGGTTAATCACGCATTTAAGATACGCCATCACGTCGCGTATCTCCGCGCGGTCAAAAAAGCGGGTGCCGCCCACTATGCGATACGGCACACCAGCGCGAAGCAGCATATCCTCCAAAGTACGCGACTGAGCGTTGGTACGATAAAACACCGCAAAATCTGCGTAAGGGCGATTAGCACAGTGTAATTTTTCAATCTCAGACGCTATCCAGCGACCCTCATCTCGTTCATCAGAAGCCTGATAAAGAGCTATCTTTTCTCCCCGCACGTCCTCGGTAAAAAGCTCCTTTTTTTTGCGCTTCTCGTTGTTGGCAATAACGGCATTTGCCGCCTCAAGAATGGTAGAGGTTGAGCGATAGTTGCGCTCCAGCTTTTGCACCGAAGCCTCAGGGTAGTCATGCTCAAACTCGAGAATGTTGCGAATGTCAGCCCCACGCCACGAGTAAATGGACTGGTCGTCATCGCCCACCACCATAATATTGCGATACTTCGCAGCTAATAGCTGACTAATGGAATACTGGGCATGATTGGTGTCTTGATACTCGTCAATGAGCAAATAGCGAAAACGCTCTTGATAGGCATCAAGCACCGCAGGGTTTTGCGCAAGCAGCCGATGAGCATTAAACAGTAGGTCATCAAAATCCATGGCGTTTGCGCGCAAAAGACGCTCCTGATACACAGCATATACTTGAGCGGCAAGACGGTCGTAGCCGTTGTTGGCTTGTTCTTTAAGTTCATCAGGAGCAATAAGCTCATTTTTTGCGTTAGAAATGCGGGCGCGAATACCATTGATGGGAAAGGTTTTATCGTCAATGTTAAGCGTGGCGTACAGCTCTTTGAATAAACGCTTGGCATCGCTCTCGTCAACAATACTAAAATCTCGCGTAAAGCCAATTTTCTCGGCATCGGCACGCAAAATACGCACGCACATCGCATGGAAGGTCGCCACCCACATACCGCGTAGCTGCCCTCCGAGCAAGCCAGCAAGACGCTCGCGCATCTCGTTGGCAGCCTTATTGGTAAAGGTAATAGCCAGTATCTGGTAGGGCGACACGTGCAGATCGTTTATGAGATGAGCAATGCGATAGGTAAGCACCCGTGTTTTACCCGTGCCCGCACCTGCCAGCAACAGTAGAGGGCCTTGGGTTGTTTCTGCCGCCAGCCGCTGCTCGGCATTAAGGTTCGCCAGATTAAAAGACATAGCTGCGCGTAGCTCCTGAGCAATTAAACTATCGACTTGCCAAGCACCGCAGCAAGAGCGCGAAGCTCTTCGAGCAACTCGTCAAACTGAGCAATAGTCAGCTGCTGAGGTCCGTCTGATTTAGCCTGTGCGGGGTTAGGGTGAACCTCTATCATAAGCGAGTCGCAACCCGCTGCCACTGCAGCCTTAGCCAAGGCAGGAACAAGGTCAACTTGACCGGCAGGGTGTGAAACATCAACGCATATAGGGAGCAAAGAACGCTTGTGGATAACGGGCACTGCAGCAATATCAAGCGTAAAACGTGTTGCGTTTTCAAAGGTACGCAAGCCACGCTCGCACAGCATGATATTAGGATTGCCGCCCATGGTTAGATACTCAGCAGCAGCAAGCCACTCGTCGATAGTCGCCGCCATACCACGCTTGAACAAAACGGGCTTATGATTTTCTGAGGTCGCCAAGCCAACAGCCTTAAGCAACTCAAAGTTTGCCATATTGCGCGTGCCAATTTGTAGGCCATCAACGTAATTTATGGTCATGTCGATGTGCTGCGTATCAACTACTTCGGTTAGCGTTTTGAGATTGTGACGCTTGCCCACCTGCGCCATGAGGCTTAAGCCCTCCTCGCCCAAACCTTGAAAAGAATACGGGCTCGTGCGGGGCTTAAATGCACCGCCGCGAATCCAGCTAAGCTTGTTTTTTTCGAGGCAAGCGGCAACTTGCTCCATCTGCTCGGCATCTTCAATGGAACACGGGCCAGCGAGCATAGTTATGGTGTCTTTTTGGTGATAAGGAACGTAACTCATGCGTGCATCTCCTTGCTCACCTTGAGGATTACGGAATAAATAGTACGCAGGTCGTCGTTGAAGAGTGGGCCGTCGTTGAAGCTCGTAATGCGCTCAAATATCTCTTCCTCGCGGCGCGGGTCGTACAAGCCCAGCTGAGCCTGCGGTTTGAGGCTTCGAATAGCAAGTGACAACATGGCGCGGGCATTGAGCAAAGCAACAACTTGCTCGTCAATCTCGTCAATGGTTGCACGGTGTTCTTCGATAGCCAAAAGGGCATCTTTGTCAAAATCCATAGCACACATAGTTTTTCCTTTCATAGTGACTGCATTTGCGCCATCTGGTTTTGCGCGCCTTTTAAGGTAAGCGCCACCAGAGTGCTTCTGCATCAGCGTTCTTTACAGAATAGCACATATACACAAGCGCTTGTGTAATGGTTTGGTGTCGAAGTGCAGGTTGCGTACGTGTGTGGAAAAAGTGTAGGGCAGGTTTTACCGCTCTGCTAGGCTAGGCTGGCGCAATAACTAAAGGATCGATTGGCAGGACGGTAAAAGACTCAAAGCCAGACTCAGTAACAACGCCGCAGTCTTCAATACGAATACCGCCAAAACCGGGCAGATAGACCCCTGGCTCAACGGTAACTACGTTGCCCACAACCAACTTTGCATCTGCTTTAGGAGCAAGGCGGGGCAGCTCATGTACTTTTATACCAACGCCGTGCCCTAAAGAGTGCAGGAATTGTTTTGCGTACCCGTGTTTTTTAAGAACGTTTGCCGCACATTCGTGTACCTGTTCACCAGTAATTCCCGGTTTAATGATGTCTCGAGCAGCTTCAAAAGCAGCGAGAACAACATGGTATAGGGCGTCTTGTTTGCTGTTAGGTACGTCCATGAAAAGCGTGCGGGTAGTATCAGAACAATAGTCGCGGTACCGCACGCCGTAATCGAGGAGTAAAAAGTCGCCCTTTTGCACAGCACGGTTCGTTGGCACCGCATGCGGGTTGGCAGTGTTTGGCCCAGAGGCAACAATGGTGGGAAACGCAATGCCCTCTGCACCCTGCGCGCGCATAATATGCTCCAGTTCAGCGGCAATTTCAATCTCGGTAAGGCCGGGGCGCAACCATTCGAACAGCTTATAAAAAGCTGCATCGCTTATTTCTTGAGCTTTTTTGAGAAGTTTAAGTTCGGCAGGAGTTTTTACCGCACGCAACTTGGTAATAAACTCCTCGGTTTCTACGAGTTCCAGCTCGGTGAAGCCTTTTTCTCCGAGTGCTTTTTCAAGTGCCCTAAAGCGATTGAGCGGAAGGTCATTTTCTATGGCAACCCGGAGGGGCTTTGGAGGTTTTGCCCACGCTTTTGCGTAGTTTTCAAGTTCGCGCGCCACAAACTCACTGTGCGCGAGAAGGGTGTCATCGATGAGCCACTCCTCTTTTGGGTCGCGCTCGCGCATGATACCAGAATAGCGTCCGTCGGTATGAAGAGCAGCACCGAGGCTCGTAATAAGAGCCGTATGCGCTCGCTCACTGTCAAAAACCAGCTCCCAGCCCGTAAGCCAACGCAGATCTGAGGTGTGCGTAACCACGCAAGCGTCAAAATTGTGCTCCTGGAGCGTTTCGCGCAATTGTTTAAGAGTCTGCGTCATAACTGCGCCCCCTCAAGGTGTTCAATAAGATAGGCAACTGCCTTGTGATAGCTCGTGGCACCTTCTCCCTTGAATTGCGCAAGACATACCTCGGACATAACCGATTTTTTACGAAACTCCTCGCGCGCATCTATGTCGCTCAAATGAACCTCAATCACAGGAATAGAAATGGCAGCAATGGCATCGCGCAGGGCATAGGAGTAATGCGTGTGCGCTGCAGGATTGTACACAACTCCGTGGCAGCTTCGGTAAGCATTGTGGAGTGCGTTGATAAGATGTCCTTCGTGGTTGCTCTGATAAAACTTTAATTCGATGGCGTTTTTGTCGCCACGAGGCTCATTGTACGTTTCATCAACAAACTGCCGTATAGATTTTTCGAGAGCGTTAAGGCTCGCGCAGCCATACACCTCTGGTTCACGCCAGCCTAAAAGGTTGAGGTTAGGGCCGTTAAGAACGAGTAGTTTCATGGTTTGTTCCTTTCTGGGGCACAGCGGATAAGGTTCTCAAAACGCTCAGAGCTCAAGCCTGCTCTGCGCCCACAGGATAAGATGTATTTTTACGAGGTCTGGATCAACGGCGACTGCTTGCCAGTTGCCCGGCGAGGTTACGAACACAAAGTTGAGTTCGCCCGCGCGATTTTTCTTATCGTTGAGCATGCGGCCAAACAGTTCATCGACAGGATAACTCTCTTTGAGTTCGCTCAGACCGAGGGCATCAAGCAAGGTGTTCTGGGTTGCTTGAAAAGTTTTGAGCGCTTCTGTTTGTGAGGAGGGCTGGGGGGCTTTAGGATCTTGGCAAGCCTCCAGTGCCTCAGGAGCCAAAGCAGCCGCAAAGCGCATGCCTTCTGCCACTGCCCTACCGTGCGAGATTGTGCCATAACCTGCAACCGCTTCAAGGGCATGGGCAAAAGTGTGTCCGTAATTCAAGCACAGGCGCTCGCCGGTTTCTTTCTCGTCTGCGGCAACCACCCTGCCCTTAAACGTCAGCGAGCGAATAATCGCCTCTTGCACTGTTTTTGTATCCTGAGCGCGCAGGGCGGCGACGTTTTTGGCAAGCCATTCAAAAAATGAGCCACCTTCAACCAGCGCAGATTTTGCAATCTCAGCGTAGCCGTTGTCCCACTCCTCACTTGGTAAGGTGTTAAGCGTATCGAGGTCAATCGCCACGAGGACAGGCTGAGCAAAGGTGCCCACAAGGTTTTTGCCCGCTGGTATATTAACGGCGGTTTTGCCACCAATCGACGAGTCTACCATAGCAAGCAGCGAGGTGGGAATCTGCACGCAAGAAACACCGCGCATATACGTGGAGGCAACAAAGGCGGCAAGGTCGCCAACCACGCCACCACCAAGGGCTACCACCACGCCATCTCGACCCATGCCTTGTGCGGCAAGTTCTTCCCAAAGTGTCTGGGCCTGTTCAAAACTTTTACTCTGCTCGCCTGCTGGAATCACCGCTTCGCAAACGGTAAAACCTGCCTGTTCCATACTGGAGCGCACCGTTTTGAGATACAAAGGGGCAACATTGCTGTCCGAGATTATGCAGGCATGAGAGCCCTTGGTGGGCTTTGCAAGCTGTGACCCGAGCCCTGCAAGCAAACCCGTGCCCACATAGATGCGGTATCCACGGGCAGGGGTGGAGGTGCTGCCGGTGGCGGTAGCAGTGCCGGTGGCGGCAGCAGTACCAGTAGTAGTAGCAGTGCCAGTGGCGCCAGCGGACACCGCCTGATTAAACGCTATTTCTAAGCAGTGGGTACTCACAAAATGCCTTTCTTTTTGAGAAGCCGGTGTAGTTGGTTGGTAACCTGCCCAATAGATAAGCCGCTCGTGTTGAAGGTAAGTGTGGCGGATTCTTCGTAGAGTGCACGGCGTTGTTCAAGAAGCTCGGCAGGCGGTGTTGTGCCTTGGAGGAGCGGACGAGTTTCTGGACGAGAAATGCGACCAACCGCCTCGGCGGCACCCACTTCAAGATAGATAACCGTACCCAGCTCTTTGAGCAGCGAGCGATTTTCCGCAAGTAAAACCACGCCTCCTCCGCAAGAAAGAATACAACGTTCATGGTCTTTCATGCTTTTAAGAAACTCATGCTCACGTTTGCGAAAGCCCTGCTCCCCTTCCGTTTTGAAAATCTGCGAAATGGGCATATTTGCTTCGCCAGCGATAATCTTGTCTGCATCAAGGCACGGCATTTCAAGACGACGCGCGAGTTTTCTGGCTATGGTTGATTTCCCTGAGCCCATGAAGCCAATAAAAATGAGGTGGCTGGCAGGACTGGGGGCGTTCGTAGGGCTTTGAGCAACAGCTGTTTTTGAAGGGCTGGATTGAACAGCCGAATTAGCAGGGCTGCCTGAGTTGCTCATTTTGTGACCCTCGCAACATAGTGTTCAAAGGCGGCGATAATGTCGCTCATGGTGTCGTGCCCAAACTTATCGAGATAGGCATCTGCCAACACCAAAGCAAGCTCTGCTTCCGCCACTACTGCGGCAGCGGGAACGGCACAAACGTCGCTTCGCTCCTTTGAGGCGGCAACGGGCTTATGCGTGATAAGGTTAACAGTGCCAAGCGGTGAGGTCATCGTAGGAATAGGCTTCATAACGGCGTGGGCTATCAGCGTTTCGCCTGTAGTCATGCCACCCTCAAGCCCTCCTGCAAAGTTGGTGGCGCGCACGGGCTGGATTTTGCCCGTTGCATCGTCAGAACAAATAATTGCGTCGTGGACTTCGTTGCCTTGCAGCGTGCCCGATGCAAACCCCAAGCCAAACTCCACACCTTTTATCGCAGGAATACTCAGAATGGCAGCACCAATGCTGCTGGTAAGGCGTTTTGAAGGCTCGGCATAGCCACCTATGCCCGGAACCAGACCTGTTGCGGCTACCGTAAACCAGCCTCCCAAACTTGTGCCTGCTTCGCACGCATTTTCAATGGCGGCAACCATAGCTAATGAGGTTTCCTCGTGCGGACAGCGCACGGGCGAGGATTCAATACGCTCTTTTGAAAACACAGCAGACTTGCGCTCTATTTCTTTTTGCGGAAGTTCCACGCTGCCAATGCGCGTAACATAGGAGCTAATTTCTACGCCAAGCTGGGCTAAAACGGCCTTAGCCACCGCTCCTGCAGCAACCCGTGCTGCTGTTTCGCGCGCGCTGGCACGCTCAAGAATATTGCGACAATCGGTGGTGTCTGTTTTGAGCGCACCCACCAAATCGGCGTGTCCGGGGCGTGGTGAATGCTCAAGCGTGAGGTCTGCTGGCGGCGCACCCTCAGCAGCCATGCGCTCTTTCCAGTTTTCCCAGTCTTTGTTCTCTATTTCAAGGGCCAATGGTGAACCCAGCGTTTTGCCAAAGCGCACGCCACTTTTTATCGTAACGGTGTCTGTTTCTATAGCCATACGACCACCGCGTCCGTAACCACTTTGGCGACGCGCAAGGTCGGCGTTAATGGTGGTGGTGCTTATGGTTACGCCAGCAGGCACGCCAGATACCACAGCAATAAGGCTCGGGCCGTGAGATTCACCAGCAGTTATGTAATCCATGTGTTTTCCTCACTTTGCTACCGCATACTACAGCGTAGTACGACGCATTACGGCGTAGTACCGCATAATCGCTGGATTTGCTCCAAGGTGGTGCTCATTTGATTGTACAGGAACTTGCGTACTTTGCGAAGTAGCCCGCACTTAATCGCCAAGTAAGAAATACCATATTTTTCGCCCTACAGGAATGTAGTGGCTAGTGAGAGCGGCGGCGGAGTTCTGCTTGTGCAGCTTGAAGCATGATCTCGCGGGGAGCTGTTACCTTGAGGTTTAAGGTGGTTGCCCACAGCTCAATGGTGAGCGCTGCTTGTTCGATGAGCATTCCAAGGCCGTCGAAGCCGCGCGCGCCTTTGGCGCGCGCGGCTTTCAAAATCTCTGTTTCGCCATGGCCATATACAACATCTAAAACCGTGTGGTGCGGCAAAATAAGCTCAGGAGGGATAACCGAACCATCCCCCGCCTTCATTCCTACCGGAGTGGCGTCAATAATAAGCGAAGACTCAGCACACAGCTGCTCAAGAACATCGCGGTCTTCATAACTTGCTACGGGGAAATGTGACAAAATCGTACCGTCCCCTTTGGCGTTTCTACTAAGCACTACCACCGAAGCTGCACCGGCTTGCTCTAACTCAAAGGCTGCTGCCGCTGAGGTAGGGCCGGTTCCGCACACTATCGCCGAAATCCCCTGCAAATCGAGGGACGCCTCACGCTCCAAAAATCTGCAAATCCCTGCGCCATCGGTATTGGCGCTGCGTATCAGTGGCTGAGCCGCTTCCAATTCAGAGCCAGCCTCAAAGCTCAAAACATTGGCAGCACGAGCGGTATGCGCCGCTTGACCCGCCACACCTGCAAACACCTCGTTGGAACAAGCAAAGGCCTCGGACTTATAAGGCATGGTCACGTTTAAGCCGAGAAAACCATTCTCTTTGCCGGTGCGTTTGACAGCTTCTGCAACAAAGGCTTCAAAAACTGCAGCATTCTCGCACGGATACAAACCATACTCCCAGTCAAGCCCCAACGCCTCATACGCAGCAGTATGTATCACAGGAGAAAGCGAATGGTCGATAGGATAACCCACCAAGCCAACGCGCGTGTGCTGCTTCCATCCGTTAGGAATGTCCAAGTTTTCCATAGTTATCTCTCAGGTTTCATGTCGCCGAGAAACAACTTTTCAATGCGACGCAAAATAAGCGTGTGCTTCAAATCCTTTTTGGCCTGCGGTAAAACCATAATCGCCCGCATACCGAGCAAGCGAGCGCCAAATATGTCGGTAAGCAGTTGGTCGCCGATAACCACGGTGTTTCGACGCGCAGCACGCGACCAGAGGGACCAGCGCGAGCTGTGTGGACGAGGCATATCAGATGAACCCTGTGCTTTTCTCAAGGCACGCAAAAACGCAAAGGGGGCAGGTTTCATCGCCTTATACACCAGCGGGAGCCCAAAGGTTTTAGCGTGGTCAAACACTACCTTATGCCAGTTGTTAGAAATAAGACAAATCTGCAAACCCTGCTCCTTAAGCGCAGTAACCCAAGTAACAACAGCGGCAGGAGGCGCTGCGGTTCCGCGCGGAACAAGCGTATTGTCAATATCAAGAAGCACGGTAGTTATCCCCTGCTCCACTAGCTCAGCAGGGTTTATCACTTCAACCGAACTCAAAAACTCGTCGGGCTTAAAAAAGGACACGGTTCTCCTCGCAATAGCAGGACTACAACAGGGCTACTCGAACTAAAGCAGGACTACGACAAGCCTACAGCAGAGCTACAACAGACCCACAACAGCCTACTCAGAAATGCCAAAGACCTCACGATACACGGCTTTTGCTTCCTCAAACTCATCTAAGGTTTTGCAGAAGGTATGGAAGCCCTCTTTGGACGTAAGCACGTAATAAAGATATTTGGTTTTATCGGGCTGGGCAGCAGCAGCCAAAGACGCCAGCTGCGGAGAACAGATGGGGCCTGATGGCAACTGGTCAACCTGATAGGTGTTGTACGGACTATTGACCTCTAGGTCAGTGAACAACAGCGGGTGCCCATCATACGTGGGTCCAAGCGCATACACCACCGTTGCGTCAATTTGCAAGCGCATGCCCTCATGCAAACGATTGTAAATAACTGACGAAACAATCGGTCGCTCCTCGGTAGCAGCCGTTTCCTTTTCGATAAGCGAGGCAATGATAACAACATCATAAAAGCTCAGATTGTGTTCCGTCGCATAGGTTAAGTCGAGCTGCCCCGCCTCCGTTGAAAACTGGCTCAACAGGGTGCGGACAATATCGTCTGCGCTTGCACCCTCAGCTATGTGATAAGTCTTGGGATACAAAAATCCCTCAAGCGAGTTGTTGTAAATCTCCGGAGCCATTTCTTTGAGGAAGGGATAATCGTTGACGTATTTGTCAGCCGAATAAACGAGCGCAAGAAACTCAGCAGCAGGAACTCCGCAGGCTTGCTCAACAAGCGCAGCGGTTTGTTCGACGGTAATGCCCTCGGGCAAGGTAAGCGGATTGGTGTTAATTTCTGGCCCATTTTCGAGCAGAGTAATGAGGAGGTCGAGGTCCATACCCGTGGTAAGCTCATAGGTTCCCGGCTTCAACGAGGACTCCGCATTGCGCTGAACCACCGCGTTTCTAAACTCTTTTTCGTCGGCGATAACGCCCTTGCTTTTAAGAGTTTTTGCAATGTCTTTGGTGGAAGCGCCCGCGTTTATAGTCACCGTAACCGGTAGCCCGGGCTCAACAGTTGACTGCGGTTTGTTAAACATATCGTAGAGATACAGTCCGCCGCCAACAAGAACGGCAGCAACTAAAAGCACGGCGATAAATGCAACAATTCTGTGCTTGGTATGGTTGCCATCGCCGCTCATGTCATCGAGAGCTTTAACCGCATGCACGGTGGGAGTGCCACCAGAAAACTCTCTGGCGGCAAAGGGCTCAGCTGAGCGATTGTTCGAGCGGTTGCTCGAGCGGTTGTTTGGGAGATTGGCTGAGCGTTTGCCAGAGCGATTGCTGGGAGGATTGGCGGGCGGGTTAGCGGAAGAACCAGCGGTGTCCTCAGAGCGCGAAAGACGCTGCGAACGCTCAAAACGTTCGGAGCGGTACGGGCGCTCAGGGCTTGGCGTTGCGCCGCGCTGATACTCTGAAGGTGCAGACGAAGGACGTGCCCTCTTAGGAACATAAGGTGCGTCGGCTTCTTGCCCCGTTTTTTGCTCACGTCTATTCTCGGTCATCTATACCTCCTTGCGAGCCGTTAGTGTAGCACAATCAAGGTAGCTTTGGAGAAATAAACTCGCTGCCACCATGTCGATTTTGCCACGCATGAGCCGCTCGTTTTGTCCTGCCTCTTTGAGCGCACGGCGAGCCTGCGCACTGCTCAGGCGCTCGTCGGTAAAAGCAAGCGGGATTTCTGTTTGCTCAGAAATGTGCTGTGCCTGCGTGCGAATGCGCTTTGCCTGGCTATGCTCTGTGCCATCGAGCGAAACAGGCAAGCCACACAATAAAAGCTCTGGTTCGTAATCCTCAAGAATACGCTTGAAGCTTGGGTGGTTGTCCATTACTTCTTGGGTTGATAAAGTGCTTATTGGAAAAGCAATTTTTTGGGCAGCGTCTGAAACCGCAATGCCGCAACGTTTTTCGCCTATGTCAAGTGCGAGGATACGCATTATTATTTGTTCGCCTCTTTGGCGTTTGAGGCGTCAACCGCAGTCGAAGCGTCAACCGCAGCCGAGGCAGTTGGGGTAGCAACGTCGCCAGGGGCAACACCAAGCAAGGCGCGCGCAGCGTCAAGTGCTGCGTCAAGCCCGGCTGCATCTTTGCCACCCGCTTGCGCCATAGTTGGTTTGCCGCCGCCACCGCCCTTTATCAAGGGCGCAGCGTGCTTAATAACGGCTCCTGCATCAAAGCCACCTTCTACCGCCCGGGCGGTGGCGGCGGCCAAAATAAGAGGCGAGCCCTCTAGGCGTTTTGTTGCTAAGACGGCTGCGGCAGCATCTCCCAAAGCCTCACGCAAGCTATCCCACGTTGAGCGCAAATCATCAACTTCAAGACCGTCAATGCGAGCGCACACCAGCTGGTATCCGCCTGCTTGGCCCTCAGCGTCTGCTCCAGTGCCACCTGCACCAGCAGCATCTGCATCAGCAGCGCCCACCGTAACTGCCGTTGCAGCAAGCGAACTGCTGTCCTCGGCACGAGCAGCTTTTCTAAACAAAGAAAGCTCCTGTTCCAATTCTTTATTGTGAGCAAGCAGTGCTTCAAGCTTGGCGGTAAGCTCTGCGGGGGCTGCCTTAACCAAGGCTGCAGCAGCACGTAGCTGCTCCTCCTCATTGCTTACGTGCGCAAGCGCATCAAAACTCGTAACCGCCTCAATACGACGCATATTGGCACCCACACTCGATTCACCCAAAATCTTGAGAAAACCAATCTGGGCGGTGTGGCTTACGTGCGTGCCTCCGCACAGTTCGCAAGACTCCGCACCTGCCTCCAAAACACGCACCTGCTCGGCGTACTTCTCACCAAAAAGCGCAGTAACGCCCTTTGCACGAGCATCGTCCAGCGAGGTTTCATAAGAAGTAACCGCACTGTTTTTCATAATAAGGTTATTAACCAGCTCCTCAACCTGCGTAAGCTGCGTGCGGCTTACCGCCTCAAAATGAGTAAAATCAAAGCGGAGGTGGTCAGGCGCTACCAGCGAGCCTGCTTGCTTGACGTGCTCGCCCAGGACCTGCTGGAGCGCATAGTGCAACAGATGGGTTGCGGTGTGATTGCGCTCGATGCGCTCACGACGATTGATGTCGATGCGCGCGTGCACCGTATCGCCCACGCTGAGCTTTCCCGTTATGTGCCCCACGTGCGCAAAGATGGCCTTTTCAAAAACCTTGGTGTCCTCAACGATAAAAATGTTGGGTGTTTCTTGTGAGCTTTTTTTTGCAGCTTCTTGTGCGGTTTCCTGTGCATCTGAGTTCTTGCCGTTTTCAATTACTAGCAGCTCCCCCGCATCGCCCAGCTGTCCGCCCATCTCACCATAAAAAGGTGTAGCGTCCAAAATAACTTGAGCTTTTTGCCCGTCGCTTATCATGGACACTTGCTCACCGTCAACAATGAGGGCGTGCACCTGCGCAGTGTGCTCAAGATGCTCATAACCCACAAACTGAGTAGCACCCTGCTCGTGCAAAATCTCGTTGTACACGGCAACAAAGGTGCCCCACGCATCATCTTTGGCATGCGCACGGGCACGCTCGCGCTGCGAGCTCATGTGCTTCTCAAACCCCTTGCGATCAACGCCAATGCCTTGCTCGGCAGCTATTTCAATGGTCAAATCAAGCGGAAAACCAAAGCGGTCGTGCAGCTCAAAAGCAGATGCTCCGTCCAACACAGGACTTTCGTTGTCAGCTTTATTATCGGTTTTATTGCCAGCCGCCGCCGTGAGCGCAGCAAGATGCTGGTCAAGGTAGAGCTGCCCTTGACGCAGGGTCTGAGCAAAACGCTCCTCCTCGGTAGTTACAATACGCAAAATAAGCCCGCTGTTTTCCGCAAGCTCAGGATACACGCTGCCCATCTCGTCAATAACAGCGGTAATGAACTCACCCAAAAACGGCGGCTCAATACCCAAGAGCTGTCCGTGACGCATGGCACGCCTAAGCAGTCGCCGCAGCACAAAACCACGACCCTCGTTGGAGGGCAAAATACCATCGGCAATCATAAAGGTAACGGCACGTGCGTGGTCGGCAACAATGCGGAGCGAAAGGTCGCTTTTGGCAGTCGTACCCTTTGCGTCAAACTCCCCTTGATAGGTAAGGCCACTCAGGCGCTCGCCCACCGCTATAAGCCCGCGCAAAATGTCAGTTTCATAGTTGGACTGCACGCCCTGCAAAATCGCAGCGGTGCGCTCAAGGCCCATGCCGGTGTCAATATTTTTCTTAGGCAAGGGCGCAAGCGTTCCGTCTTCTTGGGCATCAAACTGAGTAAACACGCAATTCCAATACTCTAAAAAGCGCGCGCACTCACAGCCCGGCCCACAATCAGGATTATCACAACCAAACTCAACACCTTGGTCATAATAGAGCTCAGAACACGGCCCACACGGCCCCGTTGGTCCTGCACGCCAAAAATTATCTTTCTCGTCGAGGCGACGAATATGGTCATCGGGCACACCAAGTTTTTTCCAAATCTCAACCGTTTCATCATCGTCAAGATAGACGGTAAAATAGAGCCGCTCGGGGTCAAAACCCAGCACGTCGACAGAAAACTCGTAGGCCCAGGCGCACATTTCCTCTTTGAAATAGCTCCCAAAACTAAAGTTGCCCAGCATCTCAAAAAAGCTCAAATGCCGCCCGGTAGTGCCGATAATGTCGATGTCGGTGGTGCGAACGCATTTTTGCACGGTGGTAGTGCCATTAAAAGGAGCCTCGAGCTGTTTTTGCTGCAAGAAATAGGGCTTAAACTGCACCATGCCCGCACTGGTAAGCAGCAGCGAGGGGTCGTCAGGTATAAGTGACGATGAGGGCATGCGCTTGCTGCCCTTGGATTCAAAGAATGCAAGGTATTTTTCTCGCAACTCCGAGCTTTTCATGTACATCTCCTCGATAATCAAAAACGAATGTTTTCATTATAAACTACCGAGCCCCGTCTTTGCGAGTTTCGCTTGAAGTACGCAGTGGCGAACGTTGCTGTGTAACCAATAGACAAAAGACCCCCTGCTTCGGCTTCGCCGAGGCAGGGGGTCTTGCACACGAGCAGAGCTCTATTTCTTAACCTTGATGGTTATGGTCTTTGTTGCCTTACCTTGCGAGTTCTTTGCGGTAATGGTTATCTTATAGGTTCCCGGCTTAATACCCTTTTTGATAGTGAGCTTGCCTGTTTTGGAAATCGAAATCTTTTTGGCAATGCTCTTAGGTGCTTTTATCGTAAGTTTTGGAGCAGGAAAACCGTTGACCTTAAAGGCAATGGTGGTCTTTTTATAGTTCTTCTTTAAAGTAACTTTTGACTTGCCACCCGTAATAGTAGGTTTAACAAGTTTTTGGTTTACCTTAACCGCAACGGCCTTGTTAACGGTGCCA